>NZ_LNQC01000069.1 GCF_001651855.1 Sinorhizobium americanum
CCTCGAGACCGGATACGTTGACGCAGACTGAACAGAGCTGTCTTTCAAAAAACCCCTTGCGGACGGGGCGGGCCATACGTTTAAGTCGAGCATCGGGCACCTGCGAGTTCATTGATCAACGATTCGGCCAAATGTCTTTAAGCAAATCAACGCACGTGACGCCACAGGCGTTTGCGTGATCTGCAGAGGGAAGTCTCGTCAACACACACACGAACAGGCTGCGTGCCGTATCTAGTCGCCGGACCAAAGGACGGCCGAGAAGGCTAGCGGCGCTCGAGGGGGGAGAGGCTTCGTAGCCACAACCACCTAAGAAAAACGTCTGCCCGCTCCGACACACCACAAGCGCTGGTTGATCAGCCAAAGAGAAGGCGGTACCGCTGTTGCGGTATTTTATTGATTTCCAGGAGGAAAATTGTGGGCGTAACAGTTTCCGTTTCAGACGACTACGGTCTCGACATGCGCGAGATCGACTTCAGTTCGCTTCTTTATGCAGATTCCTACTCCAGAAGCTCGTCGATCTTCTCTGCCCATTACGGTAGTTGGACCGATCAGTTTCGGGGAAGCGGCTTCAAGTATGATAGCGATGGCTATCCGACAGCTGGCACCGTGACGAGCTACGCCATCTTGTACAGCGGCGGCCGCATGGCCCTCATTTCTGGATTTTCGATCGCCACGACCATAATTGCCAGTGCGGCGAAGACCGAATCCCTCTCGGATGACCTCGCCATCATTCGCGACGCGCTGGCCGGAAATGACAATCTGAACGGCGGCGAATCTTCCAACTACCTTAGGGGGTATGCGGGTAACGACGTCATTTCTGGCGGCCAATATTGGGACGACCTCTTCGGCGACGATGGCGACGACAAGATTTCGGGTGGCTCCAATGGGGACAGTCTTTACGGGGGCAATGGCAACGATACGCTGAACGGCGGCAGCGGCTTTGACCTGCTCAGCGGCGGCGCCGGCTCGGATACGGCATCATACGTCGGCGCTTCGGAGGGTGTGGTCGCAAGCCTCAAGAATCTCGCCAGCAACACCAATGATGCGTCTGGCGACGAGTATTCGTCGATCGAGAACCTCACAGGCACGAGCTACTCGGACATCCTCGAGGGCAACGCCAACGCTAATGTTCTGACCGGCGGTAATGGCAACGACAGGCTGATCGGCAGAGCCGGCGGCGATACCCTCAACGGCGGCGCCGGCACAGACAGCGCATACTATTACGGCGCCACCGCCGGCGTCATCGCCAACCTCAGCAATGCAAGCGCCAACACCAATGACGCCGCAGGCGACGTCTATTCATCCATCGAAAATCTCGTAGGGAGCTCGTACACAGACGGGCTGTTCGGCAATGGCGTGGCGAATACCCTNGTTTATTTTTAAAGAGACAACCGAATCCACGAGCTCGGTCACCGATACGATCTTCGACTTCTTCGCGTCGGAAGGAGATCGGATCGATCTATCAGGAATTGATGCCAATCCTTATTATGGAGGCGACGACGCGCTGGTGTTCATCGGAGCGGACGCTTTCAGCGGCGGCATAGGGGAGTTGCGGTTCGAAAAGCGTGCTTCCGACACGTATATCTATGCCGATGTCGACGGCGACCAAGTAGCTGACCTGACAATCCATCTCGATGACGCGATCATGCTGAACTCTGGCCATTTCATCCTCTAGGCTAACAATCGGCTGGCCAAACCAACCCCCGCTCCGGCGGGGTTTTTTAGCGCCTACATGGCAGAAACTCTCGCGACGCGGTGGACCACGGATAGGGGCAATCCTGCTGCCTCATGTTTGAAGAACTGGCGACTAGCCCCCCGGGCGAGGCCCGTCTCTGGTGACTGGAGCGCCTCGCTTCCCCAGCCTCGGCTATTTCCGGATCGGCTCCGGCTACTCGACGGCCTTTGCCGGCGCATGCGACATTGCCTTTGCCGCGATTGCCTCCGTGGCGCACACGGAGGATCAGATCAAGGCTAACGCCGCTGCGCTGCAGGCGTATTTCGATCCTCGCAGCATCTTTATCTGATGGGGGCAATTGCCCTAAGATGACCAGGAGTCCTAAAAATGTCGGAAGAGCGCGCGACTGACCAAGGCGCGATCAATGGTCAATTCGCGATGACAGTTACCACGGACTTAGAAGAGGTTTGTGAGCTACAGCGCCCGCTCAACCGCTATCTCGACGAACCGCCTAGTCAAGTTGATCCAGATATGTCTCGTCTCACCGTTGACGAAAAACGGCTATGTGATGAGTTCTACGACTGGCTCATCGCGCGTGGGGTTCAGCCATTCACAGGTGGCGACGACTACTTCGAGCGCTTAGACGACGGGACAGTGATAACCTATCCGGCTCCGTAGGCGAAGCTCAGCCATTCGTGAGACTTCGAGAGTACTGTTCGTTAAATCGCTTCATCTCCTGCCGGAATCTGGGTGTTTCGAAGATCAAGGTGTAGAGGCTGAAGCGATACCATGCGTCGGTTTGCATTGCATGGAAGTATTTGTAGACCTCAGGCTTAAGAGTTGTCGGCTTTAGTCCCTCGAAGGTTTCGACCTTGGCGTCCGGCGTCAGCGTTTTCCAGAACGGGAATATGACGCTGTGGACCCGCACCCGCAACGGGATCAACGCGACATTGTCAAGGTGGGACATTCTCTTGGCAGCGTCCGGTTCTGTCCCTCGGCTCCGCGATGGGAATATCAAGTAAGCCTTTATGTTTGGGATTTGCTGTACAAGGTCAATTGCATCTTTGTAGCGTTCGGTGAGGGCGAGCCCCTCTGCGGTTTCCCATGTCTTGATTAGAGATTCGGGGAGCTCTCCAATCTTGCCGGTTTGCTCGTAATAGCCCCGATCGAGACGGGTATAGGCAGAGAACGCAAACACCCGGAAGACAGTCTTCGGGAAACGGCTTGCCAACCCATTAGCAAAGATGAACGCGCCGGTGCACGATTTGCTGGTGCCGACGAAATTGACGAACTTCGGATTGTGCGCGCTGATGTATGCGGATATTTCAGAGGTCTGGCTCGGGATGTTCTCCAGATACCAATTGCCCGTCATCTGAATGTTGTTTCTCGCGAAGCCTCGACAGAGGTACTTGCTGAAACCGAGCAAGACCGTAACGGTGTTGTCGCTGTCGTTCGTCCTATTTACAATGGTGGGCAGAATGGTTTCCGACATGTCCAACTCGATGCTGATTTGTCAGCGCGAGATAGCCGATCCCTCAGCAATTGCAAGCGCCGCGAGAGATCATCTACAGATTGGGCAGTGGCTGCACTCGTGGAGTGTGTTGGTGGGGCGCGATATCGACGGTCAATATTGGGGTGTAGTTGCGCCGTTCGATTAAATTCCAGGTTGATTTTGCCGAAGCTAGACCTTAACGCTACCCGCATTCCTTGACGGAGCCATGGGGGTGAACGTGGGCATAAAGCTTTCGATTGCATACGACTATATAATGGACATGCGGGAGGAATTTGATTTCCATAGGATTACCCGGGCCGCTTCTTTGTCGGGAACTTCCGGGACCTTCACTGTCAACCATAGCAACTTTTCCGACCAATTCCGTGGAAGTGGCTTCAAATATGACAGCAGCGGCTATCCGACCGCTGGGACAATATCGAGTTTCGTCTCGCTTTTCGACGGCCGTGTTATTATCTCCCTGTCGGGGCTTTCGATTGCCGCAACAGAGCTTGTTAGTGCGGCGAAGACATCCTCGACCTCAGATGACCTGGCGCTCGTTCGGGAGGCGTTTGGGGGAGATGACATTCTAAGCGGTGGCGACGCCACAAACTATCTTAGAGGCTATGCTGGCAATGACAGCATATCTGGCGGTCAGGACACCGACACCTTGTTTGGTGATGACGGCGACGACGCGATCATTGGGGGCGAAGGCTCGGATAAGCTCTACGGCGGCAATGGCAACGATACGCTGAATGGTGGAATCGGAGAGGACGTTCTCAGCGGGGGCGCCGGTTCTGATACCGTTTCCTATCTCGATGCATTCGAAGGTGTGACCGCAAGTCTCAGAAACCCAGACAGCAACACGAACGATGCCTACTTCGACCAGTATTTCTCGATTGAGAACCTTAAGGGAACTGATTTCGCGGACCGCCTCGAAGGCAATGCAGCGGTGAACATTCTCATCGGTGGGGCAGATGACGACACGCTCATCGGAAGAGCCGGTGGTGACACACTGCGTGGTGGCGACGGGGCGGATACTGCGTCATATGCCGGTTCAGCCGCCGGCGTAATCGCGAACTTGGCAGGACCCAGCCGAAACACAAATGACGCGGCAGGCGATGTTTATTCCTCAATTGAAAATCTGACCGGCAGCTCTCACGCGGATGGGCTGTTTGGCAATGGCGCGGCCAATTCCCTCATCGGTGGCGGCGGGGACGACAGCCTCGTCGGCTATGCCGGAGAGGACAACCTGTATGGCGGCACCGGAGCGGATCGTCTGTTCGGTGGCGACGAGGCGGATCGACTATTCGGCGGCGAGGGCGCGGATCGGTTCATGTTCAAGTCCGTGTACGAGTCCAGCGAGGCCTCCATTGATACAATCTTCGACTTTCTCACGGCGGAGGGTGACATGATTGATCTTTCAGCTATCGACGCCAACTTAAGTGCCGCTGGCAACCAGGCGTTTTCATTCATCGGTACGGCGGAGTTCAGCGGCTCTGGCCAAGTTCGGTACGAGAAAGCGGCAACGGAGACGTACGTCTACGCTGATCTGAGCGGGGATGGCACGGCGGACTTGATAGTTCGCCTCGACGACTCTGTCACGCTCACTGGCAGCGGTTTCGTTCTATAAAGCCATCGTGCTTAAACAGCCCCGGCCCCGGCGGGGCTTCTCTTTTTGGGCTGGGTCTGTCAAGCAAAGGACATCCTCTCCGCGCCTACAAGGCGCGGCGTCGGTCGTTGTCT
>NZ_LNQC01000070.1 GCF_001651855.1 Sinorhizobium americanum
CATTGGAGCCTGCCCGGAAGACCGATCTCCCGCTACTCCCATCAAGGGAGGCCGCCGGAGCCCCAATCATCCGATCTTTTTATTGCCATCGGGCAGACACTTCCTTCCACAAAAGATGGTGTCGGCAACTCCCGCGGGGGTGAATATGAGGAGGCATGTGTTTTCTCGACGCCAGCCTTGGCGCTTTGCGCGGCAGCATTCGGGCGTTTTCTGGAGGTGGCGGCCCATTTGTGTCGCCATGAGGTTTTTTCTCAGGGTCGGGCCGGACACCAGCTTGCGGGCGTTACAACCATGTGCATATAACTCGGTCGGTTTTTCTACCGGGGCACTCGAATGGCTAAATTAACCACGACTAGAATACTGAATATGATTAACCTGGATTTCACCGATCTGCTGTTCGGGGATTCCTACTCGTACAATTTGACGACATACCGTGTGCAGTTCTCCGACGGGTCAAACGTCTATTCCGGGACCGGTTTCACCTACGAGGGCGGCGTTCCGGTTTCGGGCACGGTGACGGGCATTGCGGAGTACGACGACGAAAACTCTGCTGTGCATAAGCTTGAAGGGATTTCGATTTCAGCCGCAAGTATGGTGGCAGCGGCTCGCACCGGGGAAACGAACGATGATGAAGCCCTTATTCTGAAGGCGTTGAAAGGCAATGACTCGGTCGTCGGCAGTGAAGACGGCGACCATCTGTTTGCGGGGGCAGGCAACGACCTCATCAAGGGCAACGGCGGCGACGATACGATTCTCTCCGGCGCAGGTGCCGACAGATTCGTGGGTGGCACTGGCCGTGACTTTTTCACTTTTGCGGCAGTGTCTGACAGCACGCCTTCGCTGGCTACCAGGGACACGATATTGGACTTTTCCAGAGTGTCTGGAAACATGGACACAATTGACCTTTCGGCCATCGATGCCAACACAAAAGTCTCGGGCAATCAGTCGTTCAGCTTCATCGGAACGAGGTCCTTCTCCGGAAGCGGTGGTGAGCTGAAATATGTAAGTAAGGCATCTGACAGCTGGGTTTTGGCTGACGTGAACGGCGATAAGAAGGTCGACTTCGCCATTCATTTCGACGACGCAATAACCTTTACCAGTGGCATGTTCTGGCTCTGATCGGTCATCTGGCTCTTCCTCTCGCGCAGTCAATCCGCAAACGAGAAGCGATATTTCAACTTGGGGGCTACCTTGGGCGTTACGATTTCCGTTGATGATGGGTACGGTCTCGACATGCGGGAGATCGACTTCAACGCACTGCTCTATGCCGATTCCTACTACCGCAGTTCCACCGTGTTCACTGCCGACTACGGAATTTGGTCGGATCAGTTCCGCGGAACCGGGTTCAAATACAATAGCGACGGCAAGCCAATCGGTGGCACGGTGACAAGCTACACCATGCTATATGGCATGACGGAAATGGTCGTGATTTCCGGCATCTCTATCCAGGCGAGAACTATTGCCGATGCCGCGGAGACAGTCTCCCTTTCAGATGACATTGCCATCATTCGCGAGGCATTGGCGGGCAACGACAGGCTAAAAGGCGGCCTACACGCCAACTATCTTCGGGGATATGCGGGGAACGATGTTGTTTCCGGTGGTGTATATGAAGACGATCTTTTCGGCGACGATGGCGACGACAAGATCTCAGGAGGCGACCGATCGGACAATCTGTACGGTGGCAATGGCAACGACACACTGAATGGTGGATCCGGCGCTGCGGATATCATCAGTGGGGGTGCGGGCTCGGATACGGCGTCATACGTGGGCGGTGTAGTGGGCGTGGTCGCCAGCCTCAAAACCCCCGCCAACAACACCTATGATGCCAATGGGGACCAGTATTCCTCGATCGAGAACCTGACGGGTACCAGCTACTCGGACATCCTC
Organism: Sinorhizobium americanum; assembly: GCF_001651855.1. Taxonomy (GTDB): domain Bacteria; phylum Pseudomonadota; class Alphaproteobacteria; order Rhizobiales; family Rhizobiaceae; genus Sinorhizobium; species Sinorhizobium americanum. The sequence continues at coordinate 1,888 of NZ_LNQC01000070.1, forward strand.
GAGGGCAACGCCAACGCTAATGTTCTCACCGGCGGTAATGGCAACGACAGGCTGATCGGCAGAGCCGGCGGCGATACCCTCAACGGCGGCGCCGGCACAGACAGCGCATACTATTACGGCGCCACCGCCGGCGTCATCGCCAACCTCAGCAATGCAAGCGCCAACACCAATGACGCCGCAGGCGACGTCTATTCATCCATCGAAAATCTCGTAGGGAGCTCGTACACAGACGGGCTGTTCGGCAATGGCGTGGCGAATACCCTGNTTTCATTTTCAAAGAGACAACCGAATCCACGAGCTCGGTCACCGATACGATCTTCGACTTCTTGGCGTCGGAAGGAGATCGGATCGATCTATCAGGAATCGATGCCAATCCTTATTATGGAGGCGACGACGCGCTGGTGTTCATCGGAGCGGACGCTTTCAACGGCGGCATAGGGGAATTGCGGTTCGAAAAGCAGGCGTCCGACACCTATGTCTATGCCGATGTCGACGGCGACCAGGTGGCTGACCTGAAAATCCATCTCGACGATGCGATCACGCTGAACTCTGGCCATTTCATTCTCTAGGCTAACTATCCATGCCCAAACCAAACGCCGCTCTGTGAACTGACCCATAAAGTTGGATGTCCAACTTTATGGGTCAGTTTAGCGGCATCGTCTCTCGGCCGGCGGCGCGATCATGGCTGGCATCGGCCCTGTGCAATGGGCGCTTGCTGCGATCATGGTGGCGAGCGCCAAGGTCGGGCTCCGGTATTTCGCGCGGCGCGTTTGGGAGGCGGGGTGATGCACAGCCGTCTCTCGCTGGCCGCCGGCGCGTCGGCGGCGCGCCGGCGGCCAGCGCCGCTTTGAGAAGCTGATAGAGTTGGGCAGCCGGGTGTCAATCAATCCTAAACTTTGGCTGTGAAATTTCCGAATCCCCCGCGACGATGACGGCCTGAAATGGTGTGTGCACATTGTGGCGAAGGCTTTCACGCTGTACAGGGAGTGCTCGCTACAGCTTTCTTGCCGCAAATCCGCCGAAGCGTTCGTGTTTGTTCAAAGCCTTCGGAAAGTCCGCAAACACTGTTCGAAGTTGCCGATGAACACTTTTGTCCAGTTCGCCAGGTCTGTCTTGGCATTCATCGTCCGAGAAATGGCCACCCGCTACGGATCGAAACCTGGCGGATACCTATGGGCAATTCTGGATCCGCTGGCACATGTCGCCGTCATGACGGCGATTTTTACCGCCATTTCGCGCACACCAGCTTTGGGTGATAGCTACCCGCTTTATTTTGGCACCGGCTACATGGCGTTCCACATGTACCAGACAATGGCGTCCTATGTGTCCAGCGCAATTCGGGCGAACAAGCAGATTCTGACTTACCCCACCGTCGCAATCATCGACCCCATTGTCGCTCGCTACATCCTGCAGTTTATGACAGGCATCGCCACGGCGATTGTGATCTTGTTACTGGTTATCTCGGAAACACACCGCCCGGTGGATATCCAGTGGTTGCCCATTGTCGAAGCGACTCTCGCCGCCTCCCTGCTGGGGCTGAGTATCGGCCTGGTAAACGCTACTATGTACGTGCGGTTTCCCATGTACGAAAACATCTTCAGTCTCATCAACCGGCCGATGTACCTGATTTCCGGGGTCTTCTTCCTCCCTGACGCGATGCCGCCTGCAGTGCAGGATATGGTCATGCTGAATCCCATTGCTCACCTCGTCATGCTGTTTCGAACAGGTTTTTACCCCGAGTATCACGCAGATCTCCTCGACATCGGGTATGTCTACAAATGCTGTTTGGTCCTTCTCTTTGCAGGATTGGCTCTTGTCACGAAATACAACGTGTACCTGCGAAACGAGCGATAGAGGCTCGGCCGGCGCTTTGGCTGGGTGAACATTGCTCTCCGGCGGAGGGGCGCCTGATAAAGCAGGGACCAAGCCGCTACGATTTTCGTCGAGGGAGTCCATCTTCATCAGTATTTGCCAAACGAGGGTGTCGCAATGAAACGCCGCAACTTTCTGCAGATCGCTGCGCTCGGTGCCAGTTCTACGCTGCCGGTGGAGACTTTAACGCGCGTTGCCGTTGAAGTCGGACCCCTCGGCGAGTCCAACGCGGCAAGCCATTCCTCAAACGCTGGTGCCCAGGTATGGACGCCGGCCGAGGGGCGCTCCCCGTCCTATCTTCGGATCTATTCCGCAACGACCCCGCTGTACGGCGGCAAGTCCAGCTGGATAAAGGTTGACGCCGAGCCGGCGCACCAAGGAAAATTTGCAGTGGAAGAGGCAGACGGTACCATCGTCTGGTACGAGGCCGTTTCATCTGTCGAAATCGATCCCCGTCTTTTCGGCGCACGTGCTGTCGGTGATGAGGCTGACGGGGCGATTGACACACGGGCTCTGCGAGAAGCTTGGGATCGCGCTGCCCAGACGAACAACAACGAACGCCGCATCATCGGCCTCGGCCGGGGCGAATATGTTGTCGACGGGGACATCGATTGCACGGGAATACACCACACGACGATGGCTGGTCTGGGAGCTGGGGCGTCCTGTATCCGCGGACTTCAGACAGATGCCGGGTCATTGTTTCTGATGGGAAACCAAGGCTTTCGCGCCCGTGATTTTCGGGTGGAAATGACAAAACCGCTCCAGGTGCAACACATCGCTCGGTACTTGTTCAACTTTGACCGGCCCGACGGGGAGCCAGCGGACATCGATTGCGAATTTTTGAATGTGGAATTGTCCCGTGCAATGCATGCGATCCGCCACCGCGGTCGAGGCCTGAGAGTTGAGGGTTGTTTGTTTTCGGTCTGCGACAAACCGATCGATTGGGGCTGGAAGGACCTGCCGCCAGTCACACCATATTATACGCCTGGAACTGGTGTTTCCGAGGATATGGGCGGAGCGCGAGGGATCGTCATACAGAACAATCGCTTTCATTCCAATTTCGGTGCCTGGTTCCAGAATGTTGAGCCCAACTGCGAGAAGCTTGCGGGTTTGATGTTTACCGGAAACCTCGGCGATATCGGCCGCATCATGGTTGATACTTCCGGCCGCTGGCTAACAATCGCTTACAACAAGTGCGACCAATCGGCCGGAGAAACCTGCATCCGCTTCCGAGGCGGCACCGACAATGCCTTGATCAACGGCAACACCTTTGGAGGATCGCAGGGACTGAAGGTTGAGCGCGAACCGGAGAATTTCATGCAGATTCGGGGCGACACCGACGGCATAAAGGTGATCAACAACTACTTCTATCGTTGCACCCAGCATGGAGTGGACGTGCGGGGCGGCGTGACGACCGGATTTGTCGCGCGCGGAAATACCTTAGAGGAACCGTGTACCGACGGCGGTGCATTCTGTCCGTTTGTGTTCGAAGGACCAGGCCACACCGGCAAGATCTACCACAATGACATCGATAGCCCGGTCGCTTTATCCGGTGTGACGCGCACTACAGATGCGCGTGCAAACGTAGAAGTTGGTCATCATGATTTCTGGGGAGAGACCTTTCCTCTGGCGGTAGGGCCGTCTCAGAGGTTTCATGCGACGCTTGCCGAGAAGAGTAGCTGGATGCCAATTCTTAAATTCGATGGAGCATGCGACGGCATGGAAATATTGGATGCCCAGGGCCAATGGACCCGGAACGGAGACCAAGTTGTTGTTGATTTCCAGATTGCATTCGCCGCAAAAGGCGTAAGCAGCGGGATTGCGTCGATAACAGGCCTCTCTGGACTACCCGTGCCTCACAACGACCGCGGCATCGGCGAGGTGATGGCCCAGAACATGGCGGCTCTCACCTCTGGCGTCCAGGCGCAACTCGCGAACAATGGCGAAATTTATCTATATGACGTCGGCCCGAGTGGACGATCACCGATCGACGACAGCAATTTCACCGATACGTCGGTCGTCTGGGGGGCGATCGCGTATTCAGTTTCTTGAGTTACGCCCAGGTAGCTTTCAAAATTTGTGGTAGCCGCTGTATGAGCGGCTTCAGATGAGAAGTATGCGGTGCGCTATGCCTTCGCGCGCGCCAACGCGTTCAGGGCCTCTTCGAACGTGATTGCACGCCGACCGATTGGATCAAAGTATCGAGGATATAACAGGTAAGCGGCAGCAAAAATTTCCTCGGGGCTGCGGCGCGCGGTTCGACGTGAGCATCTCTGGCGGTCATCAGTGGCGCCCCATCCTGCGTAGAAGGGCATGCCAAGACAGGTCACCTTGATCCCGCGCAACAGTGCTTCAAACCCGGATAGCGACGTTAGTGTGTAAACATGATCGATTGTCGTGAGAGCGTCGGCCAGCGCGACGTCGGTTCCAAGTACAAGCGCGATGTCCTGGACCTCTCTAGGGTCCGACTGCCTTGGTTCCGTTCTCGTGCGCCGCAAGACCTCCGGATGGGGCTTGTAGATGATCTGCGCGTTTGGGTTCTCTTCCGCCGCGATTCGAACTGCATCGTTGTTGTCGAGCGATCGATCCACGCCTTTGATAATAGACATATCGCCTTCGACTTGGCCAAGCACGAGCACCCGTTTTTTTGTCTTTGGACCGTAGAGTCTCTCAATGTCAACCCTGATCGAAGCATTGTATTTGCTTATCCCGCTTCCGATGAGCCCCTCAATGCCAATCCGCGCGCGTGACATCAGGTCTTGATTTGCAGCGAAGTCATAGGTCTCGAGCAAATGCTCGAGATCCGAAGGGCGCATCGGGTCGAAATATATCCCCCTTCTATCCATGCAGATGGAAAACGGGGGGGTTCGAGCGGCTCCCAAGCCTACGGATCGGATGAAACCATCTTCCAGTCGGATGAGCGGGATGTTGAACCTACGGCAGAAACGCGCAATGTATCTCGGGTGCTTGAAGCCCCAAACAACGACTTCCGGCTTATGCGCAAGCAGCAGGAGCGGTGCCCAGATTGGGAAGAAGACAACCGGCTGCACATCGCGGCTTACGGGTAGCAGGCGCCGCCCCGGCAGCCAGAGCGCGAGCAGATTTCTCCATGGGGCAAGACCGATCACCAGAGTGAAAGGGCGGCGCGCTTTTTCGCGATTCTCTTGCTTGAGACGCCTATGTGAAAGCATGTCTTTTCCCGCCAGCGCAAAGAGCCAAGGCATCAGTTCATTCTGCTGAGGACTTCTGCCTTGTTCTTCTGCGTGATCTCCCATAGCCGAGCACGTTGGTCTGCGATTTCCATCCGCAGACGATCTTCGTTCTTCACGAAGTATTTCAGCCTCTCGATCATTCCATCGACGACTTGTCCGAAGTTTGCCTGCCCGAACGCTACCTTAGCGCCGAAAGCGGGGTTGCCGAAATATTCAATCGGCATGGGCATCCGGATCGGGTTCCCAGCGAGGAAGACAGAAGGTGTGTTGAAAGCCATGAACGGCAGGAAAGAGTGCAACCTTACCCCAAAGGCAAAACGATACCCGTTAAAGCGGGAGGCCACAAAAGGAACGCTGGTCCAGCGCTGTTCGAAAAGCTTCTGACCGTCTTCTTTCGCCGTGTCGGCAACAAAATCGGATTGGCCGGCATCCGACTGGGGGGGCGCAAACAGATCGAGCGCTATCTTGTTGATATCTGAGGGATGATTATCCAGCAAAGCTACCGAAAGCCCAAGCGCCTTCGCAAATTCGACGAAGCGATTTAGCGGATGCGTCTTGGCGTTGTCCGCTGTCAAAGACTTTTCAAGAGGAAAGTTGATCGCGATCTGGTCTGACACCTGTGGGCGAACCGAAAAGAGCCGATCCAGGAAGACCGACGGACACGGCTGGAACTTGAACTTGTGAAGGTCTTCGGTGGCGCAAAGGGCTGCTAGTCGCCGAATATCGGCAGACCCGCGAAGGTACAGGCCGTCACTGACTTGCGCCAGCTTGGCAATTGTCTTGCCGCTTTCCGCCGAGAAGGGCTTCGACGTTGGCCCATTTTCGAATGGCGTATTCGTGCCGGTTCCAAAGGCAAAGACCGGACGCGCCTGCTTTTTCCAGGCTGCAAGGCGGATAGGCGTGAGGTGGCGAATTACAAGTTCATCCGGCGCCACCTCCGGCTTGTAAGCGCCGGAGAGCAGCCCGCCTGGCCCGATGATGACGTTTCTTGCCCTTACATCGAGTTTATCCAGTCTAACGTGATGCCACGTGCTGTCGATCTCGTTATCGAAAAGCTTGTTGAAAGTCTGGAAGATGAGCACGTCGCCTGCATTGCTACAATTTCCATAGGACAGCAGACCCGCCGTTCGTTTTGGTCTCATTAACGTCATTCTGTTTCCCCCTCCGGCCCTCGGGCGGCGTGATATCGGTTGTTTTTCCGCAAGGCAAACGAAAAGGGACTGTCTCGTCGCGGCCACGAAAACAATCCAAACGCCCTTTGAACCAGGACGTGGGGCCTCCATCGAGCAATTTGCCGGGAAACCGGTCCATGCTCCACGGGATTCGGCAGATTCCGGCGGGGAGAAGACACTATAGCGGCTAACTTCTGAACCAGCCTTTGTTGCCCAGTCAACTGATCTAGGTTGGAGATCTGCGTTGGGCTAAGTATGTTCTTTTGCACCCATTTCTCGTTCGGAGCGGGCCATCTGTCGTCGCTAAGTTCCTCAACGTCAACCTGAATTCCACTCGTCCGGAAGAAGCCATTGCCGAACTTCGGAACGCGTGAAAACCGCTCCAGACTAGCAATCGGAAGCCCAGCGGCAAACGCTTCCAACAATCCCGTGGAGCTTATGCTGATCGCCGCATCCACTTGTCCAAAGAGGGAGGTCAAAGGTTCATGCTTCATCTTCACACGCGCTAGGGCGGGCAGACGTTGCTTCAATTCGGCAACCAGCTTGGACAGCTTAACGGCGGAGCCGAGTTCGTGGATGCTCGTTTCACCTTCCCGAACACGCTCGCGTATCCAAATTTCGGCATTCGGCAGATTGTCCAAAAGGCGTGCAAGCTCGACGACGAGTGCTCGCCGATCATCTGGAGTGTCGGGGATCACCGATTGATCGATGAAGAGAATTCGCCGAATGGGAGAGAGCGAGGCGGAGATCGGTGCGGGCGGTGGCAGGGAGGGCATGCCATAGAGCAGCCCGTTGCCGGTACGCTTTCCGAGCAAGGACATTTCGAGGCGATATACGCGGAGTTGCGCGGAAGCCGGAAGCAGAACTATATCACTTGGGCAGCGGAACAGCATTCCGGCGGTCCTTCCGGCGTCCACTATTCCAGGAAAACCGGTGACCACGACGGGACGGCGTGATCCGAGAGAAGCGAAACCTTCCCGGAGATTGCGAAATCCGACCAGGAGTTCTTCTCCCCCGGCACCGAAAAACAACCCGCTGTAGAGGGCGAGGAGGGAGGGATCTCGGAGCGCCTCAATTCCTATGCGGGCTGGTTTGAGGCGCTGCAAGGCCGGCCAGTAGCGGCAGACGGAGGACAACTGAGCCCCCGAAACTTCCATTCCACGAGAGCTAAGGGTCAAGAAATCGACAGTGCCTCCTGCGTCGCACACAGCCTGCGCAAAGGCCCCTGCGTTGTGAAGGTACGCGTCATAGTGGGCAATAACCGCGAAATGGTAACCGGCCAATTTCAATGAGTCAGTCCAGGGCTTGTGATGCAGCGTTTGTCTAGGGCCTGTCGAAGTCCGAGTCTTGTTTGCTGAAGTATGAATTTGAGCTGTTGAAGATCAACTCTCTGGTAGACCGCGCCCAAACGACCATAGAGGTACTCGCCGGGGTTCGTAGCTCAATAGGATTGAAAAGATGTGGAAAATTGAAGAAATTGTCACTCCCGAGCGCAAACCAATCGTTGCTTAGGAACAGGCCTTGGTGCATTCCGCTCGTGGAATAAAAGTCCACAAAATGGACCCCTGCGGACATCAACTCCTCATCCAAGTAACTAAGCGCCGCTTGCATGCTGCGATTGTCGCCATAGAGGTCGAGTACATGTGCAATGCACAGATTTGGAGCAGGTTCCTGAATGCGAAACACCACCACCGCGCCCCTTGACATACTATCGGCACGGACGACGGCGACCTTGTACGTGTATGATGGGTGATCAAAATAGCGCCAGCTGAGGAACTCGTAGTTTCGTATGAACATATTTGACGAGTGTGCAAATGCGTCTCCAATCGTATTCACGACGCCCGGATCCAAATCGCAGAGCTGATATGGAACCTTCGTGCGTTCCTGCTTCCAATAACGATCAATCTTCTTGGCGCGCTCATCGATCTGTGCGAAGGGCTCTACGCGCTCCCAATTGAGGACACGCATATATCTTGGAATGGGATTGAAGAACCGAAAACCTTGCCGCAGGTAGACCGCCACTGCGGGAGGAGTGATCCCGAGGCCAAGGAGAAAATCATACTTGGCCTGCAAGAATTGCAGCATTTGCGGCCCGACACCTCGCTTCTGGGTGTCCTGCCTGACGATCCAAGTTGTCAGCTCAGCGCCAGAGACTACCGAGCCCTCGAAGGCAAAAGGGCGCTCATGCAATCCCATGACCCCAATGATCCCGTCAGTGTCGTCAACTGCCACACAGCAATTGTCGCGACCATCCGTTCCTGGGGGACTGAGGAATTGCCAACGGTAGAACTGCTCGTCGGATAGAGGGATTCGTCTGTTCCAATGGGACGTATAGAAATCGCGGACGGCCGAACTGGGGATCGACAGGTCGTGCGGTGTACCTATCTTCACAGTATTTCCCCATTGGCAGCGGCCAGATGCAATTCTTTATCGGAGGCAGCCCGAGGGTTGCCGATGATCTGCTTTAGAATCGAAAGCACGTCAATGTCGACGAGTTCTTTGGCGCGGGAACGTCGATCGTTGCCGAGGGAACCGGCGGCCCTGAGGAAACTTTGAACGCTGTCTATGTAGTGAAACTGGCCGTCCTTGATTTCGTTTATGTAGTTCAACCGTCCTGTCTCGCTTGAGATGAACGCGGCAACGCCAATGGTATCACCCTCGACGGCAATGGTTGATCCCTCGGACAGTGTTATGTCGACGCGATCCAGCAGGGGCACAAGCGGTAGTTTGTCCACTTCTTCGCTGACGATTACGTTGCGGGCGGTTTTGGAGAAGTCCGTGAGTTTATATTTCTTGCCCTTCGGATGCATTCTAATCAACCATAGGAAGTCTTGGCCGGCGTCTGCGATTAGCTTCTTAAACAGATCGGGGACAACGGTTTGGCTCTGCATTGCAAGGAGGACGATCTTCTTATGACGCGCGAATGCCTCCTCCAATGCTGAGCTGAACTGTACATCCAAACTAAGTTGCTTTTTTAGCCAGAGATTGCCGATGATCTTCGGGGAACTATGGGGACCAAAAACATTATCAATGTTCTGTCGTTCTTTCTCGCTCCAAACGAAGAAATAGTCCGGTAGACACCTATATCCTTCTGCGGGTAACTCGCTCCAGTCATTGTAAAGCGGATTGTATCCGACTTGGATGCCATGCTGGATGTCCACGGAGACTATGCCCAGTTCTCTCGCGGCAGAAATCATCGGAGCGTAGTAATGAAACGATGGAACGAAGATCGCTTTCGGCTTCAGCGTTCGAAGAAGATCCAAGCAAAAGTCTCTTGTATGGAGCTCCCATTCGACCAACTTGAGCAAGGCCTCCCCATCATATCTCAGGGCCGGAAGGTAACGTTCGAAATAGGTTCTGATCGACTCTTTTATCTGGATACATTGATTGTATCCCGTCCGAACGATATGAGGCGAAAAGATGAATGTCGGCCGGTGAAGGTAACGCGGTGTTTTCCTTATCGCTGGGGAGTTGTTTCGGATCAGTTCAACTTTGTGCGCCTTTCCGGCTCGGCAAGCCATTTCGTACAAGGGGTCCGAGACTCGATAATAGATCTTTTGTTCAACCTCGATCTGTTCTGAGGCATTCAGCGCAGTAAAAAACAGGAAGTCGACCGGCTCTACGTCGGAAAGATCTTCTAGGAAATTGAACCCGTATTTAGCAGCAAGCTCGCGTTTCCGATCGATATCAAACTCACCGGGATTGCCAAGCTGGAGCCTGAAAGGATTGATATCTCGGGCCTTCTTGTTGCCGATGCTGACGGCGGTCAATTGCACAAGAAGATGATGACGGATGTACGGCCAGATGTGCTCACCGTTGTACTTAATCGTATTAACTGGGAAATTGAACGCAAAGTTTACCAGTTGACGGTAGATCTGGATATCCGGAGCGGTCAAAGACTGCTGTTTTTTCTTGGGTTTTACCCCAAGCATTGCCTTTACATTGGATAGTATTAACTTCTTCAGTTTCTTCAGCATTTCTAAACCTGCCTCAGCGTTGGGACGCAATGCGCTTCCCCCACCGTCGTTAGCATTCTTGAATTAGTCGAAGGAGGTTCGCGTGATCCTCGCGGCGGTACTCCAGTGGCCCGCGCGTTCTTACCTGACCGACGTCCGCCCGAAACCCAAGCTCGATCCCGAGCCTGGCAAGCAACTCCAGGGTGTCGGCATTGTAGGAGTTACAGGGATGAGAAACGACGCGCGCGGTCTTTCCCGTCAGTCGGAATATATAATCCGCGTTGGAGCGGTATTCTTTCAACTGCTCATCGTAAGGCAGCTTCCCCATTGTCGTTGGATGAGTGTGAGAGTGGAGGCCGATGACATGCCCCTGATCGGCCAGGTCTCTGACTTGCTCGCCTCGTAGCCAAAGAATCTGCGCCGCTTTTTCTCGGTCGAATTTGGACGCGTCAATCATATCCTCAATAATGGGGAAATATTCCTGACCGAGCACGTGATCGCGTAGGAATCGGAACCACCGATCAGACCACGTGTAAAAGGGAGAATTCGGAAGGTACGTCGCCGGATCGAATTCTTCCCGAAGTTTCACGTATAACGTTCCGAGCCTCTCTTCCACCATGCGGAAGAATGCGTGATAGAAATCATCAACGTCTCCGAACGCGGTCGAGCGAAAGTATCGGAAAAGCTCGAGCTTCTCGACCGTGCCTTCAAAGACGGAGGTATAGATGAACCAAAAGGCTTTTATTCCAAGCTCGTCGAGCACCGGCTTGGCTACCTCATACTGGCACAGTAATGCGTCATCGAACGTAACGCACGTTTCGTTCGGATGGAGTTCATCGTCAATGGCCTTTTGCATCCAAGTGTCGGCCGATAGAATGTTTTGAACTCCAACTGCGCTAAGAATCGTTCGGAATTGTGATGCGTCGATGCTCCCTTGAACCATCGGATGAATTCCCCCGTGGAAATGGTGGAACATCAAGCCCGTAGGCTCGGCGAAACGTATCTGCGCGTTGCGTGTCAGCATTTGACCTCCGGTCACGGACTGCGTATGCCATATGGGTCCGGGCTAGTAAGAATTGGCGGGCCATGCAAGAGAAAAGTGCGGCCGAGCGTCGAAGTCGCATCCAAACACTCCCGCGGATTTGGTATCGCGGTGGAAAATGGCAGCCTTAAAGCAGGCACGTATGGCCATCTCCCTCCGGCAGAAGGGCTTATTTTCATGAAGTTGGATGAGTTGCTGAAAGAGCTCGAAAACGCTACAGGGCCAAGCCGTGCGCTCGATGCCGCCATCGGCAAGATCGTTGGATACAAGCGGAAAGTCGAGTATCGCAGGAGCAGCCAAACGGGCGAGCCGGTCCGCAAAGTGTTCTGGGTTGTGCCGTCAGGCGAAGACTATGTACGCATGCCAGCCTTTACTGGGTTATTGGACGCGGCGATTGATCTTGCGACAACGATCGTCGTTGGTTGTAGGGGCGGTGTTAGCTACGTCGATGGAACTGCGACCGCGCGTATCAACAATGGCCCTTATTTCTTCGGCGCAACCCCGGCACTTGCAATCTGTATAGCCGCCCTCAGCACGCGCTTGGACTCCGACGACTAGAAGCAGCGAAACTTAAATGGAAGTAGTTTGATGGACTTGGCAAAGCTTGCTCGCTTCCTTGAGACCGCCTCCGCGGCGGATAGAAAGCTCGACATCCTGATCGGCATGCAGATCGGATATGAGCGGCATCTGGCGGTTGACGCGGATCACGCACAACCGCTGCAGGCGAAATGGAGAAAGCCGAATGGTGACATCGGCAAGATGCCTGGGTTTACGGAATCAGTGGACGCGGCTTGGGAATTTGTCACGCTCTTCTGTCCAGATGCTTCGCAGATTGGCGTGACCTTTGACGAGCATGGACGTGGTAGCGCCGATGTCGATGGACAAAAAGCGCTCCAATATGCCACGCCCGCCCTGGCGCTGTGCGCGGCCGCGTTGCGCAGCAAGCTTTATGACAAATAGGTACCAATTAACCGATTAGGGGCCGAAGGGGCGACTTGAAGGCTGCTTTGACGGTTGACGAGCTTGTGGGCTCGGCAATTGTCGCACCAAAAAGCCATTGCTGGGACGCTGGGCTATTTTGAATGTTTCCCTTAAAACGGCGCTTGTTTCGCTGAATATCAGACGCACCGCGCTATAGCAGACCGTAAGGGGAACCGCAGGCCATTTCAATCATTGAACCGCTTCTGCAAGGGCGCCGACCAGAAGGTGGGGTCGTCCAAGACCCGGACGAACGAGGATGCAGCGCTGCCATTACCAAAGCTTCCATCGCTCTCGTATTTTCGTCCCCAAGTCGAATGCAGAAAATGTCGAATGACATTCAGGTCGAATGCCGAGGCATCCGTGATCGTGGCCGCTTGCGACCGATTGTTTTGGCGTGTTCCGATATTCAGGCTGGGGACGCCCAGAAACGGTGCCTCGCGAACGCCCGCGCTGCTGTTGCCAATGACCGCCTTCGCATTCTTCATCAGTTCCGAGAAATAGGAAAACCGCATGCTGGGCAGATGCCTGAACCGGTGGCTATCGAGCTTGGAAATCTCGGCGAAAATTGCGTCGCTGCCGGGATCATTGTTCGGCGATATAACGACGAAATTTTTTCCGCATTCGGAAAGTGCCGTAAAAAGGCTCCGCGCTTGCTCCCCAATCGTGTCCGTTTCGGATGTCACGGGGTGGAACGTAACGATACCGTATTCGGAAAAAGAGATATCATAGCGTTCGCGGACCTTGGCGAGGGTCACGCCCGAATCGTTGCGATGAAAGTCCAGCTCGGGTGACCCGATGTTGTAGACGAAACGCGGATCCTCACCCAAAGCTAAAACGCGAGCTTTGGCGGTTTCGGAGCTGACGAAATGATAGGTGCAGAGTTTTGAGTTGCAATGGCGATAGATCTCGTCAATCGTACCCGACACCTCGCCGCCCTCTATATGCGCGCAGCGGATATAGTTTGTCGCGCAAACAAGCGACGCCGCAAGGGCCTCGATCCGATCACCATGCACAACGACAAGATCGGGCTTGTGCTCATATACCCAGTCGGAGAAGCCGAGAATTGTCTTAGAAAGGATTAGGTCTTGAGGGTCGCCAATACGCTGATTGATAAACTCATGTACTTCTACGCCTTCGAGTCTGTGCACCTCGTGCTTCGTCGCACCGTATTTTTCCAGCATATGCATGCCGGTGACGAAGAAGTTGATAGTATGGCCAGCTTCCTTGGCAGCTAAAGCCAGGGGTTCGATCTTACCGAAGTCCGCACGCGTTCCGGTAAGGAACAAGAGTTTACTGCTCATAGTCAAGCCTCAAGAAGCGTTCTCGAAGTCACTCCAGCGGAGCTGATCATTTCTTTTGCGTGCCACCGTGATCTTCTTACCTAATAGCTCGTCGAGCCGATACCCGGGAATCTCGCCGTTGCCCGGGCGTCGCGCCCAGACGTCATATTCCGAGATCACGTCGCCCGGCTGCAGGTCGCGATCGGCGACAACCGAACTTCTCGCGAAGCGATAGACCGCTTCTTCGGGCTCGGTCCGCTTCTTCTCATTGTTCAATGCAATGAAGATCTCGCGCGATCTGTCGATCAAGAACCGCAACTCGGCCGGATCCATTGAACAAGAGATGTCCGGCCCCTTACGATAACGGCTGTCTGTAAAGTGCCGCTCGAGAATGCAAGCGCCGAGGGCCACCGAAGCCAGTGCCATTTCCGGTCCTATGCTGTGATCCGAGAAGCCAACCACGGCATTTGGGAATGCCTTCTGCAAGTCTGTCACACCCCGCAGCGAAACGATCTCCGGTGGAGACGGATAAAGATTGGTGCACTCCAACAGCGCATACTCCACACCGGAACGTTCAAGCACCTCCACTGACGCTCGGATCGTCTCGATCGATTGCATACCCGTGCTCATGATGATGGGCTTGCCGAATGATGCGATGTGGCGAAGAAGCGGAATATTGTCGCATTCGCCGCTGCCGATCTTGAAGGCAGGCACATTGATCGAGTTGAGGAAATCCGCGGCTGCCCTTGAGAACGGCGTGGAAATGTAGATGAGGCCCAAGCTCTCCGCATAGCCTTTCAAGGCCTTCTCATCCTCGAGTGATAACGCGCAGGACTTCATCACATCCCAGATCGAGACATCGGCGTTCGGAGGGAATATCTTCTTCGCTTCCTCGGTCATCTCGTCTTCGACGATATGTGTCTGGTGCTTGACGAGTTCGCAGCCGGATCGTGCCGCCGCCAACACCATGGCTTTCGCCACTTCAAGATTACCACCGTGGTTAATCCCGATTTCGGCGATAACGAGAGGCGGATGAGATGGGCCGATGTGGCGATCACGAATCTTCATTGAGTCATCCCTTGTGAGATTGCTGCTTCGCACGTTCTAAAATCGTCGAGAGTGTCAATGTCGAGAGATTCTTGCTCTGACATTTGCACAACCTTTATCGATGCTGCGGAGAAGTCTTTATTCGCGCGGAAGGTGTCCGCATCGAAAATGTAAACTGCCCCGTTCGGTCGAAAGACCGGCGGTAGCGATTGGCGGTTTGCGAAACAGTAGCGTGGGTCGGAAAGCGTCTGGAATCGGTCGCCATGGATCTGGCCCCACTTCAGGACTCCCGGATTAGCCGGACATACGCTCATAGCGAGTGAACAGTCGCCGCCCGCATACAGCGTCAGTCCGGCTTGAATATGGCGAGGCTTTCGAAGAGGGGACGTAGGCTGCAGCAACACGATTGTGCCGCCTCCTGGGAGAGCCGACTCGAGGAACTCCAGCATGACATCGGCCATCGTCGTCAAGTCGCCGGCGAGTTCGGGCGGTCGCCGCACAACGGAGACACAGTCAGGCAATGAGTGATGAAAAATCTCATCAATATCGGTCGAGATGAAGACCTTGGAAATTCCAGCGCCGATCGCCGCATCCACACTGTGTCTGTAAAGGGGCTTTCCGCAAAGCTCCCTGACATTTTTACCGGGAAGCCCCTTCGAACCAGCGCGCGCCGGAACCAACGCAATTACATCTGGGTGCATTCTGTTGTCTCAATGGCTCTGCGTAAAGTGATGCGTCATCGTCTAGACGAAAATACTAGGCTTGCCAAATCAGTTTTGAGTGCAATGCAGAAAGGCGTCTACGCCCGGTCCCGAATGTTGTAATAACTCATCACCCCGATCCCCCATGCGAAGAGAAGGCCGAGGGTTACGAGCAAGGCATTGAGCAGTCGGCTCGGATATTGGGCGAGTTGCGAAAGAGTGGGCTCGATGAAAAGGGCGAGATAGCGCTGGCGATTGTTCGCTTCAATCCGGGCCTTTTCAAGCGAGCTCAATGCTGCCGTATAGGCGCGCTCGGCGAATTCGCGTTCGGTCTCCAGTTCCTCGAACTCGGCGATGCGGCCAGCGACATCTGGCGCGTTGGGATCATTCGTGAGGGTCTTCTTCTCGCCCGTGCCAAGTCTCTGGCGCTCGACAGTAAGTTGTTGTTCCAGACTTTCGATGCGCGTTCTCAGGACGCGGATACGCGGAGTGTCCTCTCTCATCTGGCTTTTCGCCGTGGCGAGATCGGCATTGAGTTGCGTCAGTTGCTGCTCTAGCGAGCCGATAAGTTGCACCGCGAGCTTAGCTCCTTCTTCCGGGCTGATTTCCTGGGACTTGTCGCGGTAGTCGCGAAGTGCCGCGCGCGCCTTAGCCAGGCGCGCCTCACCGGCCAGCACTTCGTCCTGGGCCGCCCTTAGCACATCATTGCGTGCCGAAAGCGACAGGCTGTTCACGAGGTGGTCGCTCTGATCGACAATGAACTGAGCGATCTCCTGCGCCTGCCTCGGATCGAAGGCCTTGACGTTTACCTGCATAATGCCCGAGGCGTGGTCGAAATTAACGCTGACCACGTCGCGCCAGTAAGCGAGCTTGTCCTCGATCGGCAGGTCGGAACCGATGCCGTAGAAATAGTCGAGCCCACGGGTAGCGTACACGTCCTCCAGCTTGAACCTGCGGTCGGCGTCAGCGGCCATGCGCTCACTCGAGATATAGTCCATGAGGATGTAGCTGTCGGAGACAGTGCTACTGCCGGAGGCCTGGGTGAACATGCCGAGTATATCGCTGGAGACGCCACCCTCGATGCTGCGCACGGCAAAGGAGGTGGTGCTGTGATACTGGTCCGCGGCGATGAAGGCCATGTAGAGCGAAACAAGCGCCGCCGGCACTGCGACGAGCCCAAGAAAGGTGGCGCCAATGATAGTGTGACGCCAGCGCAGATTTCGGAGCCGAGCCGGTTTCCATGCTGGCTTGGCGGCAGGCTCTACTTTGCTACGCCGGTCCGGTAGCGGAATGATGGGCGCGCTCTCCTTGCCAAGAAGGCCTTCGAGCACGGCGATGCCCCTGCTCCCGGCGTCGCCATTGGCGGCTGCGGTAGGGCTACGCTGCGCAAGGCCCGGCTTGTTCGCTGCCGCATCTTTGCTAGACACCATCTAGAGCCCCTTCATATTTTTGTCGTGCACGCGGATCGCGTCCCCGATGTCGTCATAGTAAATCAGTCTGCCTTTTTCCAGAACGACGCCGCAATCGCAATAGTCACGAATCGTCTTCGTACTATGCGACACCATGATTACGTCCGAATCTTTGAGCTTCGTCTCGAAGACAGCTCGGCACTTTTTCTTAAAATTTGCGTCACCGACAGCGGTGATTTCATCGACGAGATAATAATCGAAGTTGACGCCCATGCTCAAGCCGAAGGCGAGCCGCGCCTTCATGCCTGAGGAATAAGTGCTGACCGGCGCCTTGTAGAAGGGGCCGAGCTCGGCGAAATCCTCGACAAAGGCGATCAGTTCCTCCGTATCCACGCCGTAGATGCGCGCGACGAAGCGCACGTTCTGCTCGCCGCTCATCGAGCCCTGGAAGCTGCCCGCAAAGCCGAGCGGCCAGGAGATCTTACCGCGGCGGATGATTCGCCCGCTGTCGAGCTTGATCGCGCCGGCTATGAGACGGAGCAGCGTCGATTTGCCGGCGCCGTTGCGGCCGAGCAGGCCCACGCTCTTGCCCCGATTGAGCGTCAGCGAGGCGTCTTCGATAATCGGCTTCTTGATGCCCTTGGTGCGGGCATATTTCGTCGCCTGCTCGAACCTGATCATTCGTTTCTCAGCGTTTTTCTGGAAAGAGTGAAGACTAACATTCCGGCAAACAATGTCAGAAATGCGATTCCGTAAAGATAGGTCATGTCGAGGCCGACGGCGCGGTATTCCGGATAGAAGCCCTTGCGGAAGCCCATGATGACGTGGACGAGCGGGTTGATGAGCACGAGGTCGCGGTAAGGCGCGGGAATCGCATCCGGCAGGAAGAAGACGCCGGATATGAGGAAAAGCGGCCGGTTTACGATGTTGAAGACCTGCTCATACAGCGGGTATTTGAGAAACAGCACGGCGTTGATCATCGCAACGCCGAGGCCGAACAAGCAGGCCATGGCGATGGCCTCCAGGATTGCGGGCCAGTGCAGATCGGTATCGACCCGCATGGTCGCGACGATGGTGCCGAGGACAATGAAGGCGACCAACGTCGTCGTGCAGACCTGAAGGACGAACCGCGCGACGATCGTATCGATCGGCGCGACATTCGGATAGCTGAGCAGGGCCTTGTTGGCGCGGACCGCGCTGTTCAGGTAACTGGTCATCGCTTGGTAGAACTGGAAGGCGATATAGCCCGTGGCAAAGAACAGGGCGAAGCTGGTGCCGAGCGCTGGCGCGCGAGCTATCGCCCGGAAGATCATCGTCATCAGCAGGATATGGGCGGCCGGGTCTAGCAGCGCCCAGACGTAGCCGCCGGGCTTCGAGCCGAAGCGCGTCGCCATCTCCCGCACGAGGAGGGCGCCGACGACGCGGATATGGGTGGAGAGATGACTCACGGCTTCACCCGAACGGATAGAGAAGGCGGCCGATCAGCCGCAGCCGCCGGTCGGAGAGGCTGCGGAAGAAGCGGATGGGGTCGGCCCGGAAATCTTCGGCGTCGCGGTCGTTGCCGGCACGGCGGATGGCTGGCGCCAATATCGAGCTCAGCAGATGCCGCCAACCGAGCACGCCGTAGGGACCCCACGGTCGCCAGACCGGGCGGGAAGGGTGTCTGAGATGGGGTTGTTCGAGTTGCCGCTTGATCGCGGCGACGGTCGCTTCGAATGACGTTTGCTCTCCGGTGACGGTATCGAAGTAGCGAGGATAGAGGAGATAGGCGCCGGCGAAAAGCGCCTCCAGCGAAAGCTTCCTGCCGCGGCGCGAGTGGGGCTGCCTGTCATCCGTCAGCCCCCAGCCGGCATAGAAGGGCGAACCGGCCGTCGTCACTTCGATGCCGCGCATGAGCGCCTCGAAACCGGCCAGCGAGGTGATCGTATAGACATGATCGATGGTGCGCAGCGCTTCGGCGAGCGGCAAGCTCTCGGTGACCACTTCGCAGAGATGCGCGACTTCGGCCGGGTCGGAGCGGGCCGGACGAACGCGGCTCAACACGTCCGGATGCGGCTTATAGAGAATCTGGGCGTCCGGCTGCTCCGCTGCGGCAAGCCGCACGAGCTCGTTGTTGGTCATCGGGCTTGTGCAGCCGTAGCGGATCGAAGCGTCGTCCTCGACCTGGCCGACGACCAGCACGCGCTTGCGCGTCTTTCGTCCATAAAGCTCTTCCGCCGTCCGCTGCAGCCCGCCATTGTATTTGCTGATGCCGCTCTCCAGGAGCAGCGCGACTCCGGCGCGAGCCCGCTCCGTCAACGCCGCATCCGCCTCGAAGTCATAGGTCGAAAGCAGCACTTCGAGATCGGATGGCCGATGGCAATCGAAGTAGGGCGCCCGGCTATCGAGTGCCAGCGACAGGGGAGGCGTGCGGCTAGCGCTCGGCCGCGCCGAACGAAGAAAGCCGTCCTCGACGAAGCAAACAGGGATGTTCTGCTTTGTCGCGATTTCGGCCAGCGCCGGCGGCAAGGCGGCGCCCCAAACGAAGAACTCGCATCGAGCTTCTTGGAGAATTCGAGGCTTCCAAGTCCTCTCCAGATCCAGACTGCTGAGCTTCTTCGGCAGAAAGTGAAAGCGTCGGTCAGGAAATGAGCGCTCCAGAAAGGCTCTCTTCCATTCGGTCACATGGACGGCAAAAGTCGCAATCCGCCCTGTCGTTCCGACGCAAACGGTGTTGCGCGGGTCTCTTTTGGCTTCTACCGTGTTCGTGTTCATCTCGTGCACAAGCTGCGGAGTATGATGGTCGCACTGGATGTACATGTTTCGCCGCTTATCGACCAGTCTCTTGCGACATCCAAGTGCTTTCTCACACGCGTAATCTCATCTGCTATTGCGTCGCCCTTTCCAGCTCTGCCAGTTGCTCCTTGCAGATAGCCTCAGCCAGGCGGTGAAGATGTTCTGTCCGCCCAAGAAGCCAGCCAAGCGCTTCCTCGGTGATGTCGAAATGCTTCGAATAACGTGCCTTTACATAAGCCTCGTTAAGGATGTTGTACCACGCTATGTAGCGATGCTGATCACGAGGCCATGCTTCGACGAGCCGTCTGTCGCGGTCTTCCGCGAGCCCGCGCAAGAACTTCAAATTATGCGAAGGTGGGCTGTAGTTAGCGAGTGTCAGTAGCAGGCAGGAATAGGCGGACTCTACAGCTTGGTGAAGGAGGAATGCCGCCCGGTTCTGCCAGCCGTTTTCCACGGCATAAGCTGAGAGCAGTCGGAACTCGGTGGCACCCTCGAACTGCCTGTCAAAATGCCCCTTCGCCACCCTATGCGCGTCAGAGGGCGAGAGCCGCTTCGGCTCCGCCAGTGGCCGATCATCGAGTTCGTAAAGAACGATGCCCTCGCGCAGAATGTCGACGAAGAAATACTGCCCATCGGCGAGGAAGTTATTCACTTCCCGTGCGCCATGGACGATCGGGCTGACCGGCGTGGAGATTCCTTTGTCCCACATCAGCCGGTCGGTAGCCTTGTCCCAGTACTCCGGTTCGGCAAGCTTCTTCGAGTTGACGATAACGAGGATGTCGTAGTCGGAACGGTAGCCCTTCATCGTGTGCGGCTCATCGACGAAGGTGCCTCGGGCATAAGAGCCGAACAGAATGATCTTCAGGATTCGTCCGCGCTTCTTGAAGGCGGCCGAGCTTCCCTCGAGCGCGTCAGAGAACTCCTCATGGATGATCTCGACGACACGGGCAAGCTCGCGTTGATTCTTCTCCGGCAGATGTTCGAGGCTTGTTCTCATAATCCACCGATAGGACAAAGACGACCAGCCGTCTACTGCCTGTATTCATTGGGTTTGTCCCCATGAATATCAATGGACTTGGAAATAACTCGGCGAGATGTCGCTCGTCATCAGCAGTGTTCTTAGGTATTTGATGAGCGACGTGTTGCATCGGACAAACGGCCGTCTGCGAAGGTGCTGAGGCACCGCATCAAGCGCCAGCGCTTCGAACGGCAAAGTCAGACAAGGTCGCGCAGAAGCTGTCCTGCAGCGGAAAGCGGTATTGCCTCGACACCGTTCATCAGAGGAAATATTTCGGAACCCGGATAAACGACCAGACGCTTTTCGGGGTTTATTGCCTCACAAGGTAAAACCCCTTTCCACTTTAGGAGCCAGGCTGCGTTTGTATCTCCATTGCCCAAGGGCGCCGGTGTTATGAGTAGATCGGTTTCGGCCCCGCCGCTGACCGATAGAAGTTCAAGTGACTGCCATAGAGGGCGGCCGCGGATAATGACTCGATAACGAACCCTTCCCAGCTTGCACCGGCAATGGGATGACCAAGGATCTGCTCATGGTTTCCCAGCCCCATGAGGGTGTGAGTTATTCGCTATCGCGAACGTAGCCGCGTGGTGATCTAACCAAGCGCTTGCCGAGGTTGGACTGCCGGGGCTGCAGCAGACCAGCGAGTAGGTCGAGGTAACTCGCTACAGTCTTGCCGTCGACACCGAGTGCCCGAGCAAATTCTGCGGCGTTGAGAAGTCCCGACTGATGATGGGCGAGCATCGTCCAGAAGCGCCTGAGCGTTTCGGCTGTATGCGAGGGCACGGCAAGGAAGCTGTCCGGAAACCCGCCTCGTACCCAGAGAGGAATGATATCGTTGTCGGCGATCTCTAGACCGTCGATTGGATGCATCTCCAGGTAGGCGATATGCGGCCCGAAAGAGTTTCCCCCGACTGTTTCAGCAGATCGATGGAGGCTGACCCAAGCAAAAGGAATTGTCCGGCCCTTCTACCCGAACGCGGCGCGCGGTCGATCAGTCCACGCAGGTTTTGAAAGAGGTTCGGGAGGCGATGAACTTCATCGAGAATAACGAGCTTGTCGACATGTTGCTCGAGGTAGAGCTCCGGCTCGCTGAGCTTGGCGCGATCGGCATCGGACTCGAGGTCGAGATAGACCGAGGGTGGCCGCTCAGCGATAGCGAGTGCAAGCGTCGTTTTTCCCACCTGTCGTGGGCCAATAAGCGCGACGGCGGGTAGGCGGTCGCCGGGCAGACGGACATGGTTGGTCTCTTGAGCGGCACGGTCATCCACGACTCACCTGTGCGGCTGCCTGCGCCGACGCGATATTGCACGTTTGATTACTGCGGCAGGGGTCGAGCACCGAAAGTCCCTTCCTTCGCAAGCGAAAGAAGGGACTTGGTTGCAACGGTTGAGGCCTTCAGCCAGGCTCGGCGGGAGAATGTTAATCGCACGTCGCGGATTCGACTCCGCGTGCGCCTTACACGATGAAGAAGTCTGCGGCAGTTAAGGCCAAGTTCGTGCCGACAGTGGCAAAGTGAACGGAACCTCCGGAGGCGTTTCCATTGCTGTCGTAAAACAGCTTGCCAGTATCACTTTCATAAATAATCCGGTCGCTGGCATCGGCTGCCAGCCCGGTGGTGTTCTTGACGAACTGAGCCGCAGTCAATGTTCCCGTACCCACAATTGCCGTGAAGACAGCGTTCTCCAGACGGATCGTGTCATTGGCGACGTTGAAGTCGGTGATGCTATCCACGTTTGTCGTGGCGCTCAGTGTCGAATTGAAGAAGAAGGTGTCGTTTCCAAGTCCTCCGGTCAGCTTATCTGTTCCCGCCCCCCCGTTCAGGATATTATTGCCGCTATTGCCGAGCAGAGTGTTTGCGAGGCCGTTACCGGTTCCGTTCAACGCTACCGAGCCGGTGAGGGTGAGGTTCTCGACCTCCGCCGCTAGCGTCCGGCTGACGCTCGACTGGATGGTGTCGGTGCCGCTGGAAGCCGCCTCGGTGACGACGTCGCCGGTATTGTCGACCACATAGGTGTCGTTGCCGAGACCGCCGATGAGCCGGTCGGCGCCGCCGGCTCCATTGAGCACGTTATTGGCGGCGTTGCCGGTCAGGGTGTTGGCGAGGCCGTTGCCCGTGCCGTTCAGCGCCGCGGTGCCGGTGAGGGTGAGGTTCTCGACCTCGGCTGCGAGCTTCAGGCTGACGTTCGACTGGATGGTGTCGGTGCCGCCGGCAGCCGCCTCGGTGATGACGTCGCCGGTATTGTCGACCACGTAGGTGTCGTTGCCGAGGCCGCCAATCAGGCGGTCGGCGCCGGCACCACCATTCAGCACGTTGTTGCCGCCGTTGCCCGTCACGGTGTTCGCGAGGCCGTTACCGGTGCCGTTCAGCGCAGCGGTGCCCATGAGCGTGAGGTT
This sequence comes from Sinorhizobium americanum, assembly GCF_001651855.1. Classification (GTDB taxonomy): domain Bacteria; phylum Pseudomonadota; class Alphaproteobacteria; order Rhizobiales; family Rhizobiaceae; genus Sinorhizobium; species Sinorhizobium americanum. Next base: position 24,747 of record NZ_LNQC01000070.1, read on the forward strand.
CTCGATCTCCGCGGCTAGCGTCAGGCTGACGCTCGACTGAACAGTGTCGGTGCCGCTAGCCGCCGCCTCGGTGACGACGTCGCCGGCGTTGTCGACGACATAGGTATCGTTGCCGAGACCTCCGATTAGCCCGTCGGCGCCGGCGCCGCCGTTCAGTACGTTGTTGCCGCCGTTACCGGTCAAGGTATTGGCGAGGCTGTTGCCGGTGCCATTCAGTGCCGCGGTGCCGGTGAGGGTAAGGTTCTCGACCTCTGGCGCCAGCGTCAGGGTGATGCTCGACTGAACGGTGTCGGTACCGCCAGCCGCCGCCTCGGTGACGACGTCGCCAGCGTTGTCGACGACATAAGTGTCATTGCCTAGGCCGCCGATGAGCCAGTCGGCGCCGCCGACTCCATTGAGCACGTTGTTGGCGGCGTTGCCGGTCAGGGTATTGGCGAGGCTGTTGCCGGTGCCATTCAGCGCCGCGGCGCCGGTGAGGGTGAGGTTCTCGACCTCGGCTGCGAGCGTCAGGCTAACGCTGGACTGAACGGTGTCGGTGCCGCCAGCAGCCGCCTCGGTGAGGAGGTCGCCAGCGTTGTCGACGACATAAGTGTCATTGCCAAGGCCTCCGATGAGCCGGTCGGCGCCAGCCCCGCCGTTGAGCACGTTGTTGGCGCTATTGCCGGTCAGGATGTTGGTGAGGCCGTTGCCCGTGCCATTCAGCGCTGCCGAGCCGGTGAGGGTGAGATTCTCGACCTCAGCCGCGAGCGTCAGGCTGACACTCGACTGAACGATGTCGGTGCCGCCGGCAGCCGCCTCGGTGACCACGTCGCCGGTATTGTCGACGACATAGGTGTCGTTGCCGAGGCCGCCGATCAGGCGGTCAGCGCCCGCGCCGCCGTTGAGCACGTTGTTGGCGCTGTTGCCCGTCAGGATGTTGGCGAGGCCGTTGCCGGTTCCGTTCAACGCTCCCGAGCCGGTGAGGGTGAGATCTTCGACCTCCGCTTCGAGTGTCAGGCTGACACTCGACTGGACGGTGTCGTTGCCGCCGCCGACTGCCTCTGTGACCACGTCGCCGGTACTGTCAACGACATAGGTGTCGTCGCCGAGGCCGCCGATCAGCCGGTCGGCGCCGGCGCCGCCGTTCAGTACGTTGTTGCCGCTGTTGCCCGTCAGCATGTTTGCAAGGCCGTTGCCGATGCCGTTCAGCGCCACCGAGCCGGTGAGGGTGAGATTTTCGACCTGCGTCGCGACTGTCAGGCTGACGCTCGACTGGACGGTGTCGGTTCCGCCGCCGGCTGCCTCTGTAACCGTGTCGCCTGCATCGTCGATGACGTAGGTGTCATTACCGAGACCGCCAATCAGCCGGTCGGCGCCGGCGCCGCCATTCAGCACGTTGTTGCCGCTGTTGCCCGTCAACGTGTTGGCGAGGCCGTTGCCGGTGCCGTTCAGCGCTGCAGAGCCGGTGAGGGTGAGGTTCTCGACTTCCTCCGCAAGCGTCAGGTTAACGCTCGACTGGACTGTATCAGTGCCGCTACCCGGCGCTTCAATGACGACGTCGCCGGCGTTGTCGACCATATAGGTATCGTTGCCGAGCCCGCCGATCAGCGTGTCAATACCCACTGCGCCATCAAGCGTGTCGTCGCCGGCACCGCCGTCGAGGACATTGCCGGCGCCGTTGCCGGTGAGAATGTTGCTGAGACCATTGCCGGTACCATTGAGAGCCGCCGAGCCGATGAGGGTGAGGTTCTCGAGTTCCGCCTCGAGCGTCACGCTGAGACTCGCCTGGACGGTGTCTGTCCCTTCACCGCCAACTTCGATGATGAGATCGTTTGTGCTATCGACAACATAGACGTCATTGCCGATACCGCCGACAAGCTGGTCAACGCCCGCACCACCGTCGAGCGTGTCATTGCCGGCACCGCCGGTGAGCGTGTTGGCCGCCGCGTTCCCAGTTAGAGTATTCGAAAGACCGTTGCCTGTTCCGCTGACTGTAGCCAACCCAGTCAACACCAGGTTTTCGAGATCCGCCCCAAGCGTGTATGTGCGAGCAGTCTTAACCGTATCGACACCTTCGCCGAGTTGCTCCGCGACGACATCGTTGGCATTATCGACGATATACGTATCGTCTCCGTTGCCTCCTGCCATGGTATCGCCCAGAGTGCCGCCGTCGAGTGTGTCGTCGCCGTCGTCACCCTGAAGGTAATCGCTGCCGTCATTGCCGTTGAGAGTGTCGTCGTTGCCGCCACCATAGAGCTGGTCGTCGTCGGCGCCGCCATTGAGGGTATCCTTGCCCTCGTTGCCCCAGAGGTAGTCGTTGCCGGCGTCACCGTTCAGGGTGTTGACGCTGTCGACATCGTCGGTGGTCCAATAGGCGGCATGGAGGCTGTCGCCGTCGTTGCCGCCGTGAAGCGTGTCGCTGCCGGCCTCGCCATAGAGCGTGT
>NZ_LNQC01000071.1 GCF_001651855.1 Sinorhizobium americanum
GCGTGACTGTCCCTCGATCATCGATTGCATCTCAGTGATCCGTTCTCTCAGCGGGCGCGGCCTCTTTCATGCCACCTCCTCATTCAATCGTGTACGTCGATCGCCCATGGGAGCGATTTGGGCGAGCGATTTTGGCGGCCGCGCGGATTGGCGCGCGGCCGCCCGCCGGCGTTACTGCTGTTCGCCAAAGGGCGGGTAGCCGTCGTTCTCTTCGATGTCCTCGTCGATCTTCTCGGCAGCGGCGGTCAGCGCCGACTTGACGTCGCCGCCGTTGAAGATCTCGTCGACGGCTCCCATGAAGGCCGAGGTGATCGCCGGATAGGCCGGATGCGGCGGCCGCGCGATCGCGGTCTTCGATGCCTGCTCGAAGGCGACGGCCATCGGACCCCCGGCGCTATACAATGGAGAATCCGCGGCAAAGCTCTTCAGCCCCGGATAGGCGGAATCTTCTCTGGCATAGTCGCGATACGGCTTGTCCTTCAGCATGAAGCTCACGAACTTGCCGGCAATATCGGGATGCTCAGAGGCGGTAGTGATGCCCCAGATCCAGGTGCCGTTGGGGCTGACGCCCTTCGCTCCGAACTTCGGCAGCGGCATCACGACGATGTCGTCCTTCATCGAGGCGGCGGCTTCCGCATAGATCCAGTGGCCGCCGAACGCCAGCGCCGCCGGGTTTCCCTCGGCGAAGAACTGGTTGGTGCCGGATGATTGCGGCACGACCCAACCGTTCGTCACCCATTTCTGCATCATCGTCAGCGCATCGACGCAAGGATCGCTGTCGAGCGTCCCGACCGATTTCCAGGTCTTGCGGTCGATCAGGTCGCAGCCGGCCGATTGCAGGATCGGCCCATAGGCATAGGTGATCCATTCGGTCTTGATGCCGTAGCCGCGGAACGTGTCGATCGGCCATTTGACGCCTTCGAGCTTCGAGAGCTTGTCGAGGTAGCCTTCGAATTCTTCCCGCGTCCAGGCGTCGTCCACGCCCTTCGGGATGCGGGCGCCGATCGCCTCAAGGTATTTCCTGTTGCCGTAGAGGACTACGGAGGAGTCGGTGAGGCCGACGGCATAGAGTTCCTTGTCGATCGGGTAGGTGCCCTGTGCGACATTGGATTCGGTCATGTCATCGAGGATGTCCTGCTCGATCAAAGGCTTGATCGGCTGCAGGTAGCCGGACCAGACGTAGTTGGCGAGGAAGGGCGCGTCGAGTTCCATGACGTCCGGCAGCTGCTTGGACATGACGGCGGCGCTGAACTTCTCGTTATAGGCGTCGTGCGGCGCGTAGATCAGTTCGATGTCGACATCCGGATTGGCCGCCTCGAAACGCTTGGCGACGTCGCCATAAGTCGAGACCCAGCCGGGATCGCCCTGGTGCATCACCTGGATGACGGTCTTGGCTTCGGCCTGGCCCATCAGCAGACCCAGGGCCGCCGATGCCGTCAATAGTGAAAGTAATCGATTACCCATCATAGTCACTCCTCCTCAACGGGTTTTCACGCTGCAACTGAATTCATACGGATAGCCGCTCCACCAATTGGAACGGCAACTTTCGCACTTCTGCCGGCACCGCCTCCTTGGCCAGCAGAATGTTGGCTGCCATCCGGCCCATCGCGCGATGCGGCAGGGCCATGGTCGTCAATGGCGGGTCGAGGCGCGAGGCGATATCGACCTGGTTGTCGAAGCTGGCGACGGCGACGTCGTCCGGGATCTCGGCGCCGACCCGGCGCAGGGCGGCATAGACCTCCATCGCAACCCGGTCGTTGCCGCACAGGATCGCGTCAGGGCAGTGAGGCCCGCTCATCAGTTCGGTGACGTGGGAGTGGACGAGGCTCGGCGCCCGGTCGCTGTAAGTGGCGCGCCGCACCGCCGGCAACACCCTTGCGCCGGCGCCATCGAGACCGGCCTCCGTCATCGCCTGGCGAAAGCCGATCTCGCGCAGGTCGCCGGCGAGCAGGCCCGGCAGGTTGATGAAGGCGATGTTGCGCCGCCCTGCGTCGATCAGGTAGCTGGTAATCTCATGCGCCGCGCCGACCTCGTCCGGCACGAGAGACGTGACGCGGTCGCTCGCCTCACGACAGTTGATCATCACCCCGACGGTGCCGGCAAACTCCTTCGGCAGCGTAACGGTCTTGTGGTACATCGCGGCATAGGCGATTGCCCGCGGCCGGAAGCGGCGGACTTCCTCTAATACGGAGGCGACATCGCGGCTGCCGCTGAGCGTCATCGCGAAGACGGCCATGTCCGAGGCTCGCGCGGCGCCGTCAAGGCCGCGGATGATCTCGGTCGCAAAGGGCGATGTGATCAACTCGTCGGCGATGACGCCGATCAGCGGCATCCAGCCCTGCCGCATGCTACGTGCGGCGAGATTGGTGACATAGCCGAGTTCCTCGGCGATCTCCTTGATCCGCTGCCGCGTCTCTTCCGACATGCGGGCCGAGCCGCCGTGCAGGGCACCCGATACGGTCTTGACAGAAACGCCCGCGCGCTCGGCTATGTCGCTCAACGAAATCGTCACGGGTACTTCCTGGGTTAACGATTACTCACTTCTTTATCATCGTCGAAGGGACGGAGTCAATCAGAGACGCGGCGGCTTCGTCGGAACCTCATCTCGCGGCGTTTACAGGCAAGTGCGAAAATCAATGCGGCGGATAACCATGCAACTTCCGCGGCAGGGCGTCGTGGCCAGATCACTTACGCTTTTCCCGGTTCTGACCTATATTAGGAAGCATGAATTTCGACGAAAGGTAGAGGCCGGCCAGGGAAGAAGCCTCCCGCTCGACCCGATCGCGAAACCCAGAGGCTTGACGGCGAATGTCCCGGATCCTCACTCTTTTGCTGTTCTCTCTGCTGGCTTTTGCGTTTCCCGTCTTACCGGCGCCGGCAGCCGAGCGCGTCGCACTCGTCCTGCATGTCAACGGCGCGATCAGTCCGGCGACGGCCGAATATGTGATCCGGGGATTGCAACGCGCCAAGCAGCGAGACGTGACGCTGGTGGTCTTGCAGATGGATACGCCCGGCGGCCTCGACACGTCGATGCGGGACATCATCCGGGCCATCCTCGACTCCCCCGTTCCCGTTGCCAGTTTCGTCGCGCCGAGCGGCGCGAGGGCTGCAAGCGCCGGGACTTACATCCTTTACGCCAGCCACGTGGCGGCGATGGCGCCCGGGACCAATCTCGGTGCGGCGACGCCGATTGCCATCGGCGGGGGGCTGTTCGGCGGCGACGAGGAAAGCGACAAGGACAAGCCTGCCGAGGAAGGCAAGACCGACGCTCCGAAGCGCCCGGCAAGCGCCGGCGAGGCAAAGCTGATCAACGATGCGGTGGCCTATATTCGCGGCCTTGCCGAGCTGCGCAATCGCAATGTCGATTGGGCCGAAAAGGCGGTGCGCGAGGCCGCAAGCCTCTCTTCGGCGGCGGCGGTCCGGGAGAAGGTCGTCGATTTCACCGCCGCCACCGTCGAGGACCTTTTGAAGCAGACGCATGGCCGAACGGTTCGCATCGGCCAGGCCGATAGCCGGCTCGATACGACCGGGCTTTCAATCGAAGACGTGCTTGCCGACTGGCGCACGCGGCTCCTCTCGGTGATCACCGATCCGAATGTCGCGCTGCTGCTGATGCTCGTCGGCATCTACGGCTTGATTTTCGAGTTCCTGTCGCCCGGCACCGTGCTGCCCGGCACGGTTGGCGGCATCTGCCTTCTGCTCGGTCTCTATGCTCTCGCCGTGCTGCCGGTCAGCTATGCCGGTATCGGGCTGATCATCCTCGGCGTGGCGCTGCTGGTGGCCGAAGCGCATGCACCGTCTTTCGGCGTCCTCGGACTCGGCGGCGGCGTCGCCATCGTGCTCGGTGCCGCCATCCTCTTCGATACCGACGTGCCAGGGCTGCAGGTATCGTGGCCGGTTCTTGGTGGCGTGGCGCTCGCGAGCCTCGCCTTCAGCCTCCTTGTTGCCCGGCTCGCCTTCGTGTCCCGCCGGCACAAGGTCGCCACCGGAGCCGAGCAGATGATCGGCATTTTCGGCAAGGTCGACACCTGGGCGGGTGCCAACGGTTACGTCATCGCCCATGGGGAGCGATGGCAGGCGGTGAGCAGCGAGCCGCTCGGCCCCGGCGAGGACGTGATGGTCGTCGGCCGGGACGGCTTGACGCTCGAGGTCGAGCGCCGCGCAAGAGAAGCCAGAAGAGGAGGAGTTTGATGCCCTTCATAGGAAGTCTCGTCCCGCTCGCCGCGGCGCTGTTTGTCCTGTTGATCGTCATTGCCTACGCGATCCGGATCCTACGGGAATATGAGCGCGGGGTCGTCTTTACCCTCGGCCGTTTCACCGGCGTCAAGGGGCCGGGCCTCATTCTGCTCCTTCCCTATGTGCAGCAGATGGTCCGCGTTGATCTGAGGACGCGCGTGCTCGACGTGCCGAGCCAGGACGTCATCTCGCACGACAACGTCTCGGTCCGCGTCAGCGCGGTCATCTATTTCCGGGTGATCGATGCGGAGAAGTCGACGATCCAGGTCGAGGACTTCATGGCGGCGACGAGCCAGCTCGCCCAGACGACCTTGCGATCGGTGCTCGGCAAGCATGATCTCGATGAGATGCTGGCGGAGCGCGACCGGCTGAACGATGACATCCAGAAAATTCTCGACGTGCAGACTGATGCCTGGGGCATCAAGGTCGCGACCGTCGAGATCAAGCATGTCGACATCAATGAATCGATGATTCGGGCGATCGCCCGCCAGGCGGAGGCCGAACGCGAGAGGCGCGCCAAGGTCATCAACGCCGAGGGCGAGCAGCAGGCGGCGGCGAAACTGCTCGAGGCGGCGCAAATCCTCGCCCGGCAGCCGCAGGCCATGCAGCTGCGCTACCTGAGCACGCTCAATGTCATCGCCGGCGAGAAGAACTCGACGATTATCTTCCCGTTCCCGATGGAGATCGCCGAATTGCTCTCGGCCAAGTCCGCACGCTCCTCGGAATAGCAGAGCCGGCGGAACCGCCGCGGCGTCACATGACCATCTGCCGCGCCACTTTCTCGGTCAGCTCTTCCTGCTCCTCGCTGACGCGCTTTGCCGCCTGGGTGGCGAGCTCCGCCCCCATCCGGGTGAAACGCTCCGCTTCCTCGGAATAGTCCTGGAAGGCGTTGCGCCAGAAGGCGCAGTAGAGATCGAAGCCGTCGCGCGCATAGTCCGACGCGAGCAGCTCTTCCCAGAGTTGCAGATGCTGGTCGCTGCGGCTCTGTATGAAGGTGAGCGCCTCGATCTGACCGCGGAAGGCGGTCTGCAATATGTCCGCCTGGAAACGGGCCATCGAAAGCATCAGCGATCGACCTTCAGGTCCCACCGGCCAACGGGGCCACGTCGCGGGTGCAAGAGGGTCGGATATTGTCTTCGACATCGCAGAACCTCCTCTTCTGCAGCATCTCGCTGTCTAAGCAAACGAAAGTCAGGCGGGACGACCGCCGGCGGCGTTCGGAAAGCGATGTGCGCCCTGCATGCGAGCCGGACATCGGTGTCCTTTGGGTGCCAAGCTAAGGCGGCCATTCCCAATGTTCATTGATCCGCATCAATTTAAAAGCGCAGGGCCGACGCCGGCGGCAAGCATGCGTCTTGATCCCGGTCAAGGCGGGTCTGCGCTTCGGCCATAGACTAAAGCATTTAGATCGCTTGATGAAGGGACTCACATCATGTTCATCAGGGAAATGACCGAAGCGGAGTGTATCACCGTCGTGACGTCGGGGCGGCTTGCCAGGCTCGCCTGCTCTAAGGACGACCGGCCCTATGTCGTTCCGATCCATTATGCCTATGCCGGCCGGCGCCTCTACAGCTTCTCCATGCCGGGCCGGAAGATCGAGTTGATGCGCGTCAATCCGCATGTCTGCGTCCAGGTCGACGTGGCTACAGGTGCGCAAGGGTGGAAGAGCGTGCTCCTCTATGGCCAGTATCAGGAGCTTCCGGAAACGCCACAATGGCATCGCGAACGCCGGTACGCCTGGTCTCTTCTAGAGAAGCACGTCAACTGGTGGGAGCCTGGAGGATTGAAGCCGACGCCCCAGAAAATGCTCGGCGCTTCGCCGCATCTCTTCTATTGCATCAGTGTCGACGAAATGACCGGACGTGCCGCCGCGGCTGATGACCGGGGCTGAAACTCCGTGGGCGCGACGGACATTCGTTCCGAAGCCGCCGCTTCGATGTATCCTGCTCCGGCCGCTGAGGAAGAAACGGGGCCGGACGATCGATCGGAGGATCGCACATGCCGAAGAAAAGCGCGGGCATTCTGCTCTACAGATACGAGGCGGGCGCGCTTCTCGTCCTGCTCGTTCATCCCGGCGGCCCTTTCTGGAGCAACCGGGATCTCGGCGCCTGGTCGATCCCGAAAGGCGAATACGAGGCCGGCGAGGAGCCCGAAGCGGCGGCGCACCGCGAATTCCTCGAGGAGACCGGCATTGCCGTGACGGGGCCGTTGGAACCGCTAGGGGAGGCACGCCTGAAAAGCGGCAAGCTGATCACCGCCTTCGCGGGCGAAAGCGAATTCGACATCGCCAGTATTCGCAGCAACCTGTTCGAGATGGAGTGGCCGCCCGGAAGCGGGCGCATGCAATCCTTCCCCGAGGTTGATCGGGCGGAATGGTTCACGCTCGAGGAGGCACGGGCAAAGATCAATGCTGCCCAAAAGGCATTCATCGATCGCTTGCAGGACCGACGCGACCGGCGATAAGTATGCAGTCTAATGGCCGGCGACGCGGAGCCGCCCATGGGCCTGCTCGGAAATCCCGGCGACGACGAGAGCCTTCGCATCGCCGTTTTCCCACGCCCCGCAATGATGATTGGCGACGCCGGGGATGATCTCAACGGGGATGCCGCGTTGGCCGAGCCACGCCGCCGCCTCCTGCGTTTCGGCATCGGTTGCCGGATCGCCCGCCTGCAGCTGCACCACGCGTTTTCCGGCTCTCGCGAGAGCGACAATCGCGCCGCCTCTATCTCCGGCAACCGTCTCCCGGCTTGGCTGGTTAACAAGGATGCGCTTGGCCTCGCGCCGGGCGAGTTCCAGCACGTCGCTGGAGATCCGGTCGTCGTAGAGGATGACGTCGGCGGCCTGCAGGGCGCGGACGGCCTTCAGCGTCAAGAGTTCCGCGTCGCCCGGTCCGGCGCCGACGATGGTGACGCGGCCGACGGCGGGGCGGGGCGTCGCGCGACGATCCACGTCCGCCATCAGCCGCGCCTCCACCCCCTCCTCCGGTGTTTCGATGAAAGCCCGATCGACAAAGCGCTCCCAGAAGGCGCGGCGCTGGGCGCCCGGCTGCAGACGAGCGTTCACCCGCTCGCGGATCGCCTGGGCCACGCCCGCCCAGCGCTTCATCGTCGGCGGCAGCAGCGTCTCGATGCGGCGGCGGATCGCCTGCGCCAGGATCGGCGCTGCTCCGTCGGTCGAGATTGCCACGACAACGGGCGAGCGATTGACGATCGATCCGAACTGGAACTGGCAGAACCGCGGCTTGTCGATGACGTTGACGGGCACGCCGGCGGCACGGGCCGCCTCGAAAAAGGCTTCGGCGCCCTCGTCGTCTTCGCAGTCGCCGATCGCCAGCGCAGCATCGCCGAAGATGGCGTCGTTCCAGGTCTGATCATGATGCACGAAGGAGCCGTCCCGATCGGCGGCGCCGCGGGCGAGCAGGTCGTGGAAGCCGTCGCCGAGGTCTGCATGCGATGCGTAGACGTGCACCTCGGCGCCGCAGGCGGCAAGCAATTCGGCCTTCCAGGCGGCGCCGTCGCTGCTGCCGGCGACGACGACGCGCTTTCCTCTCAGCGTCCAGAAGAGCGGCAGCGTCGCCAGTGCGGCGACACGCTGCGGCTTCGAGGCTCGATCATTCGGCAGCGGCGGCAAGGCATGCATTGATGATCCCCCTTATTTCGGAGCGGCACGAGCCGCAATTGGTGCCGGCGCTGGTCTTCTCGCCGACGGCTTCGACGCTGTGACAGCCTTCGCGGATCGCCGTGGTGATCTGGTTGACGCCGACGCTGAAGCAGGAACAGACGGTTGCGCCGGGGTCGGGCTTGTCGGCGCCGGGGCGGCCGGCGGCCATGGCGAAGCGCTTGCTGAGATTGGCGTGTGAAACGCCAAGCTGCGAAACCGCCCAGTTCCGCGCCACGGCAACCGGCCGGGGCGAGAGGAAGAGCGCGGCAAGCAGCCTGTCGCCGTCGAAGAAGGCGAGGCGAAGCTCACCGGAGGTCCGGTCCGTATAGCCGATCGGGTCGATATCGGGGGAAATGGAGAAGGCCTGCCGGCACCAGTCGATCCAATCGGCGTGCGTGTCGGTGAAGGCGAGTTCCATACGCCATCCACCGTCGGCCTTGGCGATCGCCCAGTAGGCGGCTTCGAACTGCTCCGGCTTTTCGGCCGAAACGGCGAAGCCGTAGGCTTTTGCGGCGAAACGCTTCGCCCGAACAGCGACGTTCTTCGAGGCAGGTTGGCCCGAGACCGGGTCGGTGACCGGCGGGACCAGAGCGTCGATCCGCGCCTTCGAGGCGAACTGATCGTTCCAGTGCATCGGCACGAAGAGATTGCCTTCGGCCTGCCGTTCGGTGACGAGCGCCCGCACGATCGCCGTGCCATGCGGGCTTTCGAGCATGACGAGGTCGGCGACGGAGACGCCGGCCTTCTGCGCGTCGCGCGGATGGATTTCGACGAAGGGCTCGGCGAGATGGCTCGATAGCCGGGCGCTCTTGCCGGTGCGGGTCATCGTGTGCCAGTGGTCGCGAACCCGCCCGGTATTGAGGGTCAAAGGGAAGGCCTCGTTGGCGCGACGTGCCTGCGGCGACTGAACGGCGATGAAGCGGGCGCGGCCGTCCGGATGATAGAAGCCGCCCTTGGCGAAGAAGCGCTTGACCTGAGGCGCGGTCCCTTTCGGCTGCGGCCATTGAAAGGGCGCGAGACCGTTGTAATCCGCCGGTTCGATCTCCGCATGGGCGCTGATGTCGAAATCGCGGCGCCCGTCGTTCTCGAAGCCTGAAAGCGCGGCGTGCTCGGCAAAGATCTCGGACTGCGACGAATGGCTGAAGGCCTCCGCAAAGCCCATCCGGCGCGCGACCTCGGCGAGCTGCCACCAGTCGGCGCGCGCTTCGCCCGGTGCTGGGAGAAAGGCGCGCTGGCGCGAGATGCGCCGCTCGGAATTGGTCACCGTGCCGTCCTTTTCGCCCCAGCCAAGCGAGGGGAGAGCCACATGGGCGTGGCGGGCCGTATCGGTCTGGCGCTGCATATCCGAGACGACGACGAAGGGACAGGCTTTGATCGCCGCCTCGACGGCGTCGGCGTCGGGCATGGAGACGACCGGATTCGTCGCCATGATCCACAGCGCCTTGATGCGGCCGTCGGCGACGGCGCGGAACATGTCCACCGCCTTGAGGCCCTGCTTTGCGGCGATGCTCGGCGCTCCCCAGAAGCGGCGCACCAGATCGCGGTCGACGAGCTTGTCGATATCTAAATGGGCGGCAAGCATGTTCGCCAGCCCGCCGACTTCGCGGCCGCCCATGGCGTTCGGCTGGCCGGTCAGCGAGAAGGGGCCCATGCCCGGCCGGCCGATGCGACCGGTCGCGAGATGGCAGTTGAGGATGGCGTTCACCTTGTCGGTGCCGGCGGAGGACTGGTTGACCCCCTGGCTATAGCAGGTCACGACCTTCTCCGTCGTTTCGAAAAGCCGGAAAAAGTCGCGCAGCTGCTTTGGCGCGAGGCCCGTGGCCTCCGACAGCGCAGGTATGTCGAGCGCCGAGGCGGCTTGAAGGGCCTCGGCGAAGCCTTGCGTGTGGGCGGACACATAGTCTAGGTCGATGGCGCCGCTTTCTGACAGATGGGCAAGCAGGCCGTTGAAGAGCGCCGTGTCGCTGTCTGGCGCGATTGCCAAATGCACGTCGGCGATCTCAGCCGTCATCGTCCGACGCGGGTCGATGACGACGACCTTCATGTCCGGGCGGTTGGCCTTCGCCGATGCGAGGCGCTGGTAGAGAACCGGATGGCACCAGGCCATGTTGGAGCCGGTCAGGATGACGAGGTCGGCGAGTTCCAGATCCTCGTAGGTGCCCGGCACCGTATCGGAGCCGAAGGCGCGCCGGTGACCGGCGACCGAGGAGGACATACAGAGGCGCGAGTTGGTGTCGATATTGGCCGAGCCGATGAAGCCCTTCATCAGCTTGTTTGCGAGATAATAGTCCTCGGTCAGCAATTGCCCCGACACATAGAAGGCAACCGAATCCGGCCCATGCTCGGCGATGCTTTGCGAAAATTTTTCAGCGACGAGGTCAAGCGCTTCGTCCCAGCTTGTGCGGCGCCCGCCGATTTCCGGATGCAGGAGGCGACCGTCGAGATCGAGAGTCTCGGCGAGCGCCGAGCCCTTCGAGCAGAGCCGCCCGAAATTGGCCGGATGCTCGGGATCGCCCTTGACGCTGACCGCACCGTCATCCCCCACGCGGGCGATGACGCCGCAGCCGACGCCGCAATAGGGACAGGTGGTCTTGACCTCGTGCGCCATGTCTACTCCGCGGCAGCCAGCGTGAGGTTTTCGAGCGCGATGGAGAGCGCGCCATTGTCGTTTCTGACCGGGATGGTGCGCACCGCGCCTTCGTCGGCGCCGAGCGCCTTGCCAGTCTCGAGCGAGATCACCCAATTGTGCAGCGGGCAGGTGACCGCATTGCCATGGACGATCCCCTGGCTGAGCGGCCCACCCTTGTGCGGGCAGTGATCCTCGATTGCAAAGACCTTGTTCTCGGCGGTCCGGAAGACGGCGATCTTGCCGATCGGCGTCTTGACGCAACGGGCGCCGCGAAGCGGAATGTCGCTGATGTCGCCAATAGCTATCCAGTTCATTGTCATCACCTCATTCCGCTGCCTGGTTGAACCCGACCGTCGCCATCGGCCGGAACTCGTGCTTGTCCTTGCCGGAGACGCGCTCCGACCAGGGATCGACCTGGGCAAATTTCTGGCTGAAGACGAAGCGGTCGTAAAAGCCCTTGCGCTTCTCCGCATCGTCCATGATCTGCCGGCGGATTTCGTCGAGGCCAATGCGCTTCGCCCATTTGTAGATGCGCTCCAGGTAACGGGCCTGTTCGCGATACATCTGCGTCAGCGCGACGATATGTTCGAGCGCCTCGTCCTCGGTCTTGACCAGCCCCAGCACTTCGGTGCCCTTGATGTCGAGGCCGGCGGCACCGGCGAAGTGGATCTCGAAGCCGGAGTCGACGCAGATGACGCCGATGTCCTTGCAGGTCGCCTCGGCGCAATTGCGCGGGCAGCCAGAGACGGCCATCTTGAGCTTGGCCGGTGTCCACGAGCCCCACATGAACTTCTCGATGCGAATGCCGAGGCCGGTCGAATCCTGGGTGCCGAAGCGACACCATTGCGAGCCGACGCAGGTTTTCACGGTTCTGAGGCCTTTTGCATAGGCCTGGCCGGAGACGAAGCCGGCCTTGCCGAGATCGGCCCAGACGGAGGGCAGGTCTTCCTTCTCGATGCCGAGCAGGTCGATGCGCTGGCCGCCGGTGACCTTGACCAGCGGCACGTTGAACTTGTCGACCACATCGGCGATGGCGCGCAATTCCTGCGAATTGGTGACGCCGCCCCACATGCGTGGCACCACCGAATAGGTGCCGTCCTTCTGGATGTTGGCGTGGACGCGCTCGTTGATGAAGCGTGACTGGTAATCGTCGGCATAGTCGTCCGGCCAGTCGCAGACGAGGTAGTAGTTAAGGGCCGGGCGACATTTGGCGCAGCCGCAGGAGGTCTTCCACTCGAGCTCCTGCATGACGGCCGGAATGGTCTTCAGCCCCTTCGCCTTGATCAGGCGGCGCACGTCGTCATGGCCGAGCTCGGTGCAGTTGCACATCGGCTGCACGGCGGCCGGGTTGTAGCTCTCGCCAAGCGTGAGGGACATGATCTGCTCGACCAGTCCCGTACAGGAGCCGCAGGAGGCGGATGCCTTGGTGTGGGCGCGCACCTCGTCGAGAGAGGTCAGGCCCTTGGACGTGATCGTCGTGACGATCTTGCCCTTGCACACGCCGTTGCAGCCGCAGATTTCCGCATCATCCGGCAAGGCTGCAACGGCCGCCGTAGGGTCCAGCGGGGACCCTCCCTGATAGGCCTGGCCGAAGATCAGGGTGTCGCGCATTTCGGAGATCTCGGTACCGCGTTTCAACAGGTCGTTGAACCAGGCGCCGTCCGCGGTGTCGCCGTAGAGCACCGTACCGATAATGCGGTTCTCCTTGAGCACCAGCCGCTTGTAGATGCCGGCGGTGGCATCACGCAGCACGATCTCCTCGCGGTCATCGCCATCGGCGAAGTCCCCGACGGAATAGAGGTTGATGCCGGTCACCTTCAGCTTGGTCGGCGTGTCCGAGTGGACGAAGGCGGCCTTGCGGTCTCCGGCAAGGTGGGAGGCGGCAACCCGGGCCATCTCGTAGAGCGGCGCCACGAGGCCGTAGACCATGCCCCCGACCTCGGCGCATTCGCCGAGCGCCATGATGTCCCCGTCGGAGGTCTGCATGCCTGCATCGACGACGATGCCGCGGTTGACGGCAAGCCCGGCCTCCTTGGCGAGGCCGGCACTCGGCCGGATGCCGACCGCCATCACGACCAGCGTCGCCGGGATGATCCGGCCGTCCTCGAGCTCGATCCCTTCGACCCTGGTTTCGCCGAGGATCCTTTTGGTGTTCGCCTTGGTCAGGACCTTGATGCCGCGTTCTTCGACCGCCTTCTGCAAAAGATAGCCGGCGGCCGGGTCGAGCTGGCGCTCCATCAGCGTCGGCATGACGTGGAGGACGGTGACCTCCATGCCGCGTGACTTGAGGCCGGCGGCCGCTTCGAGGCCGAGCAAGCCGCCGCCGATGACGACGGCCTTCTCGCGCGACTGCGCGGCGAGCAGCATCGCCTGCACGTCATCGAGGTCGCGATAGGTGATGACGCCTTGCAGGTCTTTCCCCGGCACCGGAATGATGAAGGGCACCGAACCGGTGGCGATCACCAGCTTGTCGTAGCTTTCGGTGACGCCGTGGTCCGACGTCACGGTCTTGGCGGCGCGGTCGATCGCGACGATCTTGTGGCCCTTGTAAAGGGTGATGCCGTGCTTGATGTACCATCCGTCGCCGTGGATGATGATCTCTTCGTAGTCCTTCTCGCCCGACAGGACCGGCGAGAGCATGATGCGGTCGTAATTGACGCGCGGCTCGGCGTTGAAGATCGTCACTTGGTAGCGCCCGGGCGCCTTTTCGAAGAGCTCTTCCAGCATCCGGCCCGGCGCCATGCCGTTGCCGATGATGACGAGTTTTTCAAGGGTGCTTTCAGCCATTGGGTAATTACTCCGCAGCTTCGACGAAGTGGTGGCGCTCGGCGAGAGAGAGCACGGCTTCGCGACAGTTCAGGTGGGTTCGATCGAGGATCGGATGGATGGCCAAGACCCGGTCCCGCAGATAGGCGCCCTTTGACGCGCCCGTCGCGCCTGTCTTCAGGGGACTGCGGCGGAGTGGCCCGCCCATCGAGGTCCTGGTCATGTGCACGTTTCCTCAAATTTGCTGGCCGGTCCGGGACCGGCACAAAAAAACGCCGCTTGGACATTTGCGCACCGGGACCTGGGATGGACCCCCTTGGAGGCAAAGCCTTGCGACGTCGCTGTCTTTGACGGGCGCTGGCGGCGTCCGAACTCGCTTTCAATCGCCGTTGATCGAAGCAATTTCAGAAAAGCAAGCGTCGTGCCAGTTTCGGGATTATTCTCTTAGCCGATTGAATTACCTAAGTAATTTAGAACTCGGGCAGGCCTGCCTAATAAATGAACACGACCACTGCTGATTAATTTTTGTGCGATGCGGCGTTCGGGGGAGATCTCTGCCGCTGAAACGAGCAGCGATGTCGCTCAGATGTCGTCGAGCGATGCGCGGGGAAGCCCCGCCGCCTTCACCGGGAAGGCCGAGATATATTCCCCGATGCGTTTGGGGTCGAAGACGTGTCCGTCCATGAAGCCGTCGCCGGGCATTGCGCCTTCGAGGACGAGATCGGCCTCCGCCGGCGGGGCCGCTTGTCCGAGCGCGCGGCGGTAGAGATCCGGTCGGTAGGCGGAAACGCTCGCCTCAAGCCCTTCGGCGCACATGGGTGTCTGTCCCCAGCGGACCATCTGGCTGTAGATCCAGAGCGCCTGGCTCGGGCGGGGAAAATTGGCCGAGCCGGCGTGGAAGACGAAATAGTCGTCGACCACACGCTGGTTGCCTTCGGGGTCGATGGTGAATTGGCCGGCCAGCACCCGGCGCAGGATATCGACGGGGGCTGCGACGTAGCGCTGCTCGGAAAGGACCTCTGCGAGTGCCGCGCGGTTTTCCGCCGCGTCGCACCAGCGGGCGGCGCCATCGAGGGCGACGAGCAGTCTCGATACGGTCTCGGGATTGGCATCCGCCCAGTCGGGCCGCATGCCGATCACCTTTTCCGGCGCCGAAGGCCAGATGTCCTGCTTGGTCGCAACGATGCGGCCGACGCCGCGCTCCGAGGCGACCATGTTCCAAGGCGCGCCGACGCAAAAGCCGTCGATCGCCCCGGCCGCGAGCGCGTCGGACGTCATTGGCGGCGGGACGACGACGAGCTTGACGTCGCGGTCCGGATCGATGCCGCCGGCGGCAAGCCAGTAGCGGAACTCGTAATTGTGCGAGGAAAACGGGTAGGTGACGCCAAGCGTCAGCGGCGGCCTGCTGACGGCCCGGTCGCGACGGATCACCGCCGCCAGCGCTTGCGCATTCGCCAGGGCGTTGTCGCTCGCGTCGAGCTCGCCCTCCCGCTGCATCTCGGCATAGAGCCGCGTCGACAGGGTGATCGCATTGCCGCCGCGCCCGAGCGAGAAGGGCGTGATTGTCGGCGACGGGTTGGAGCCGAGGCCGAGCATCGCCGCGACCGGCATGGGGGACAGCATGTGCGCGACGTCGAACTGGCGGAAGGCCAGCCGGTCGCGCACATTCGCCCAGGAGACATCCTTCACCAGATCGAGGGTGATGCCTTGCTTTTGCGCAAAGCCGAATTCGGCTGCGGCGATCAGCACGGCCGCATCGACGAGTGGAAGGAAGCCGGCCCGCACGGTGCGCGACCCTTCGGCTCCCACGATGGAGGGAGCGGGCAGGGCCTCGCCGGCGGCGAGCTTGCTCGCCTTGGACTCATCGATATTCGTCAATGCGTTCACTCCGGTCTCTCCCGACGCGCTGCTCGATGCGCGCGGCGTCCGTCCCTCATCGGATCAGCAATCCGGCGGCGGTCACCACACTTTGCGCGATTTCCGAGATCTTCTTCTTCTCGTTCATCGCGGTCTGACGAAGCAGCGTGAAGGCCTCCTCCTCGGAAAGGCCCCGCATTTTCATGAGAATGCCCTTGGCGCGCTCGACGAGCTTGCGCTCCTCGAGCGCCGATTTCGCGTCTGCAAGCTCACGCTGCAGCCGGCTGAAGGCGTTGAAGCGACTGACGGCCATGTCGAGGATCGGCTTGACGCGCTCCTTTCTCAACCCGTCAATGACGTAGGCCGAGACGCCGGCTTCGACCGCCGCCTCGATCGAGGCCGTATCGGAGCGATCGACGAACATGGCGATCGGCCGGCCGACGGTGCGCGTCAGTTGGAAGAGGTGTTCCATCATGTCCCGGTTGGGGTTCTCGATATCGATGACGATCACATCGGGCTGAAGCGTCTCGATGATCCGTGCCACCCCATGGACTTCATGGATGACCGTAACATTGCCGTGGCCCGCTTCGCGCAGACCTTCCTCGATGATCGAGGCGCGAATGGCGTTCTCGTCAATGACTAGGATGGTCAGGTCTCGATGCGACATGCTGCATCATGATGCAGTGCAACAAGTTTCGCAATATCTTTCTGCCTAAATAATTTGCTGATTGGGCAAATGAGCAAATTTTAGGCAAAATGCCCCATGAAGCACATCGCGCTGCGCAAAAAATGGGCTGGAATTTCGATCATCGATGGCGAGCCAGCGCGCCGGGCAACCAGCGCGTTCGGGGTGTTTCAATTCCAAGCTTTGCTGAATCGCAAATCGGCGAGGACGGAACAGCCGCAAAGCCTGCGGCCCCCAAATTGGAACTTTCGCGGAGCCGGCCGGTTGTAAGTTGCAGCCGTCAGCAAAGCTGACGGCTGAGGAGCATGGGAAACATCGTTATGCAAGCTGTCCTGTTCGTCTCGGTTTCGGCTTTACCACTGGGGGCCGGTCTGTTGCTCATCTGGCTCGGGCCGCTCTGGGCCGCAGAGCGCAATTGCGGTGACGGCCGCTACTGGACCGTACCAAAGCCGGAGGAGACGCACGCTTCGCACTAGCCGGTGGTGTCGCTCGCGGTCTGCCGCCGTTGCCGACTGGTCATCGGTGCGCCGATGATTTGCTCTCACTGACTTGGCATCAGCTCACTGGGGCCAGGTCTCAAGCGTCTGAACGAAATGGGTGAGCCACATATTCGTCTGATGGCCGTCGAGCGCCCGGTGGTCGATGGTCAGCGACACATAGGCCGTCGGCCGGACCTGGATCGTGTCGACGCCATCGATCTCGCGCACAACGACCCGCTTCTCGAGCTTTCCGACACCAAGAATCGCTGACTGTGGCTGGTTGATGATGATCGGTGCCGCAAGCAATGATCCCGATACGCCATGGTTCGAAATTGTGAAGGTGCCGCCTCTGACCTCGGCCGGGCTGAGGGCGTTTGCTCGTGCCCGGGCCGTCAGGTCCTGCAGCTTCGCCGCGATTTCGGCGAAGGAGAGATCCTGAGCCTGATGGATCACCGGTGCGATCAGGCCCTTGTCGCCGAGCGCGGTTCCAACGCCGATGTTGATGTCGTCGAAAACTTCGAGCGCATCCTCGTGCCAGCGGCTGTTGACTTCGGGGACGGCGCGCATCGCGGATACGCAGGCGGAAACGACATAGGCGGTATAGGAGAGAGCGATGCCCTCCGCCGCCAGCCTCGCCTTATTCGCGTCCCGATGGCGCATGACCGCCGAGAAGTCGGCTTCGAAGACGGCGGTCACGTGCGGCGCTGTGGTCACCGAGGTGAGCATATGCGCAGCGATCGAACTGCGCATGCCACTATGCGGTATCTTCCGCGAACGGAGCGTTACGACCTTGTCGGCAGGTTCGATCTCTGATGGCGGTTGGGTGGGCTTCGCCTCGGACGCAGGAGCGTGGCGTTCAGGCCTTTCCGCGAAAGCCCTGTCCATGTCTGCGCGGGTGACGCGGCCGTCCCGGCCGCTGCCGACAATGGTCGTCGGATCGATGCCGTATTCTTCGGCCGCGTGGCGCACGGCAGGGGAAAAATGCGGTGACTGCGCAGCGCTCTTCGCCACCCCCTGGGCCGGCGCGGCGGGCGGCTCACGACCGGGTGTCTCGCTGCCGATCCGGCCGAGAACGGCGCCGGGTACGGCATCGTCGCCGTTCTCCATGAGGATCTCCGCAAGGATGCCGTCAGCCGGGGCGGGGACTTCCTGGGTCACCTTGTCGGTTTCGAGCTCGACCAGCGGGTCGCCCGACTTCACGGTTTCGCCGATTTTCTTGAGCCAGTTGCGGACGGTCGCCTTCGTCCCCTCCTGTTCGATGGGGGCGTTGATGTCGATGAGGTCGTCCATGCTCAATACTCCAGCAGGTCGGTGATTTTCCGGCGGATACGCTCCGTCGAGGGCACCGCCCAATCGAGCAGGACCGGGTTATGGGGGCTTGGAATATCGGGCATGGTGAGCCGAGAGACGGGGGCATCCAGATCCATGAAGGCCTCGTCGGCGACGGCCGCGGCGATTTCCGCGCCGAAGCCGGCCGTGCCGAGATCCTCGTGAACGATCAGACAGCGGCGGGTGCGGCGGACCGAGGAAAGCACCGCGTTGCGGTCCCAGGGCATCAATGTCCTGAGGTCGATCACGTCGGCGGAAATCCCCTCTGCCGCCTCCTCGCAGCGGTGCACCATGGCGCCCCAAGTGACAATGGTGACGTCGTTGCCTTCGCGCGTGAACTTCGCCCTACCGAAGGGCAACGCGAAAGCATCGCCTGGATAGGGGCGCCGCGCCCAGGCATGGTCCAGCATGGCGCGATGCTCGAAGAAGATCACCGGGTCGTTGCCGCGCAGCGACGTGCGCAGAAGTCCGACGGCGTCCTCGGCGTTGGAGGGAACGGCAACCTTCCAGCCGGGCTGGTGGACGAAGGCGACCTCGTTCGTCTGGCTGTGCCACGGGTCGCCGCATTTGAAGAAGCCGCCCGGCATACGCAGGACAATCGGCGCGGCGAAGCGGTTGTTTGTGCGCCAGCGGATCGTGCCGCAATCGTTGATCTGTTCCATCGCCGGTTCCGCATATTTGCGGAACTGGATCTCGGGAACGGGCACGAGCCCGGCGAGCGCCATTCCGACGGCCCGTCCGACGATGCCCTCTTCCGAAAGCGAGGTGTCGAACACGCGCGTCGCGCCGTATTTCTCCTGCAGTCCGAGGGTCACGGCGTGAACGCCGCCCTTGGGGCCGATATCCTCGCCGAACAGGATGACCCTGTCATTGATCGACATTTCATGGTCGAGCGTCCGCCGGATCGCCGTCACCATGTTGATCCGCTGACCGTCGCCTTGGGGCGTCTCGGTCGTCTCCGGCGGACAGTAGCCGGCACGGTGCTGGCCGCCCATCACCTGCATCTCGCTTTCGAAGAAGACATTGCGGGTCAGCCTTGCAGGATCGGCGACCGGTCGGGACTCGGCTTCGATGCGCGCTTGTTCGGCGGCCGCCCTCGCAGAGTCAGCAACCCGATCCCATTCGTCGTCGCTCAAGACGGTGGGAACGAGATAGTCCTTCAGCCGCGGCAAGGGATCGCGCGCCCATTCGCTTCTGACAAGCTCTTCGCTCTTGTAGGCCTGCGTATCCTGGAAGCTGTGTCCCTCGAGGCGGGGCACTCGCAGGCGCAGCAGAACCGGCCGTCGTTCCCCGCGCACAAGCTCCACGGCGCCTCTGGTGAGCCGTGCGGCCTCTTCCGGATCGGAGCCGTCGCCATCGAGAATCGTCAGGTTTTTCCAGGCCGCGAGATTGGCGGCGATGTTGCCCTCGGGTGTCTGCAAGGACGAGGGGACCGAAATGCCGAAGCCGTTGTCTTCGATATAGAAGAGCATCGGCAGGCCTTGCGTCGTGGCCACCGTCAGCGCCGACCAGAAGCCGTTCGAGGCGACCGAAGCATCGCCGCCGAGGACGACGGCGATGTCGCGGTCATAGTCCCTGTTTTTAAGCTGCTTGCTGAAATAGCTGATCGCCTGCGCCCATCCGGCGGTCGGCGTGTATTGCGATCCGACGCCGCCGCACATCGGCAGCGCCGAGGCGCCGTTCGGATTGGGATAGTTGAAGACGACGCCGATGTCGCGGCCGTCGGAATATCCGCCGGCGCGCGCCATGGCCGAGCCGAGCGCATCGGCCGGGTCGACGCCGAGTGACAGCAGCAGCGGGCGGGAACGATAGTAGCCGCAGGCGGCGTCATGTCTTCCCGTGAGCTTCAGCCCCAGCAGGATCTGCGCCATGTCATGGCCGCGTGCCGAAAACTGATAGAGGACCTTCTTCTCCGGGACGAGGCGCTTCTCCTCCATCTCGTCGAGTTCGCGAGACAGAAGCATCAGATGCACTACCCGCTTCCAGTCGATGTTCTCGTCCGGTGCGTTCCGGCGGTCCGGTTTGAGTGCAGCCTGTCCCATTGCCTTATCTCCTCCAGGTTCCTCACTGGAAGAATAGCTCGCATCGGGCGCAAATCGGTTTCAATATTACAGGATTTTCGATACCAATTGATGAGCTTGTTTCATTTTCGAAAGAATCATGATGAACACGTTCAATCTCGATCCGGTCGACCGAAAGATCCTGAGAATCCTCCAGGAACAGGCGGATATCAGCCATGCTGCGTTGGCCGAGGCGGTCGGTGCCTCGCCGGCGTCCTGCTGGCGGCGGATCAAGGCGCTCGATACGGCCGGCGTGCTCGGAAAGGCCGTTCGGCTCGTCAATCCGGACCTAGTCGGGCGCGGGCTGAACGTCTTCTGCCATGTGCGGATGAAATCCCACGACCCGGTCGCCCGCCGCAGTTTCGAACGCTTCGTCGAGAGCCACGAAGAAGTGCTGGAGTGCTACTCGATGTCGGGCGAGTGGGATTATCTGTTGCGCGTCGTCGTGGCTGACGTTGCCGATTACGAGCGCTTGCTGATGCATGGCATCCTGACGCATGACGCGGTGGCGAATTCGTCCTCGCATTTCGCCCTGAAGAGCGTGAAATATTCGACCGCAGTTCCGGTGTGATGCCTCGGCCTTTCAGACGCGAAGACTAAGCAGCCTGTGTTTCGAGCAGGGCAAGGCGCCCCTCCGTCTCTCCGGTTATGGCGAAGAGCGGACCGGCCCCGCTGACGAAGGTGCGCCCGATGTGGGCGTCGGCTAAAGGCGACAGGAGCCGATAAACCGCGGAGAATAGACGGCGTGCCTCCATGCCGGGCCAATCCTTGGGCAAAGCGGCAGCGGGCAGGCGGGGGTCATGCAGCAGGACGGTTCGGAACCGATGGATGAGGAGGAGCCGCATCGTAAGCGCCGCGGCCGGCGTGAACGGGCTCGTCTCTGCAAGGCGGGCAGCCAGCGCGAACTGGGCGAGGAATCGGTGATAGGCGGCGGCGTGCGGCGCGAGGTCCCAGTATGCATCCACGAAAGCGGCGAGCGCCTTTGGATCCGGCGAGTCGGCCCGCAGCATCAGGACGTCGGCCGATCCAGGCACCTCTCTTGCCGGCCCGATCGCCAGGCGCGGGTCCAGCCGGGCGTAGCCGGCGCGCTCGAGGGACTGCATCCTCTCCTCGGCGTCGGCGCCTCTCAGATGCACCAGTTGCCAGCTTTCCGCTTGCGGGCCGCCGAAAATGATCCGGGCCGCCGCAGCGAAGTCGCTGCCGGCTGCCTTGGAAAGGCGATAGTAACTGCGCCTTCCTTCTCTCTCGCCCAGCAGCTGCCCGGCGGCGACCAGCCGCGAGACGGCGGTGCGTACCAGCGTTTCGCTGATGCCGACGGCGGCGCATGTGTCGATCAGATTGCCGATCCAAACGACGCCGCCGCGAGGCTCCACGACGTCGCCGTAGATCGTAACGATGAAGCTGGCAGCCTTCAGCGGCGTCTCGGCGAGGATGTTCTCGACGAGCTCCGCGATGCGACCGTCTGCCTCGTTGCCTTGTGCCATTGCTCGACTCGCGACTTCTCCAACCACCCCCGATCACATTCCATGAGGAGCCGCAGAACACAATGGACAGAGCAGGTAGTGGCGTTGTCCTGCCCGGTCAGCCAAAGCGCTGACGTTCAGAGGACCGCCCCTTTCTTGGACGGCGGGTGCCGGCCCAGCATCGTCGTCCAGAGACTGGTTGCGTTGAAATTCCAGTCAGGGGGCGGCGCACGCTTTTCCGCCGGCATCCGTTGCAGCGCGTCGAGGAGAAAGAGCGCGTCGATACGCTTCTGGTCGACATAGTTGGCGCGCAGCATCGCCGCATCCACGCCGGAGGCTAACCCCGCGCGGGCAAAGATGGCGGCCCAGGTCCGTTCCTTGTAGAAAAGACTTGCCCCCGCGTCGGCGATGCGGGCTGCCGCCGCTGCGGATAGGAGGTCCTGTTCGCCGAGAGAGCGCAACGTCGCTCGCAGATTGACGAGCGGCACTGTAAGTGGCGCATAGCCGAGTTCCTCCGGCGCATGCAGCAGCGCCACGTCGGAATCATCCACTGTCTCGCCGTCGATGTACTGGCGAAAAACGTCACCGATCCCGACCATGCCGAAGAAGGCGCATTCGGCGGCCCGCAGGGCGCCCATGCTGGAGGCGCCGAGCACCGCGACACCCTCGGAGAGGGCGAAGAGTATTTCCTTGTGCCAGACGGGAGCGACGTATTCGAAATTGCCATCGATCAGGGCGATAGCCGTAGCCCCCTCGCTGACGGCGCGAAGGATATCACCCTGCGTGGCGGGCGGCCGGATCGCCAGTGCGTCGCCGACGATTCTGGCTGCATCGGGGACGGTTGGGCCGACGAACACGATTTTCATGCAGTGCTTCGAAGTGCGACAGCGCCCATTGCGCGCCTGATAAGACGCGCGGCACGGTAGGACCTAGCTGTGCAAGGGTTCGGCATGGCGGGCCGCCGACGGCACGGCCGCCTGTTCCGCCTCGCCGGAATTCGCCATGGCGGCCACGAGGGCGATGATCTTCTTCCGCAACACCGGGTCGGCGATCTTCAGGAACGCCCTGTTGAGGGCGATCCCCTCCTTCGAGGCGACAAAGGAAGAGATTTCGTGTGACTCATGCACGTCGGCCGCGGTCTCGCGCGTCTCTGGCTTCTCGTCCTGCTGGAAGAAGAAGCTTGGATGCACGCCGAGAATATCGGCGATCGCCTGCAGCCGGCTTGCGCCGATGCGGTTCGTGCCCTTCTCGTATTTTTGCACCTGCTGGAAGGTGATCCCGAGGCCGTCGGCGAGTTTTTCCTGGCTCATTCCGACCATTAACCTACGCATTCTGACCCGCGAACCGACGAAGGTATCGATCGGATTTGGATTCTTCTTCATCTAGTGATTCTCCTCGCGATCTCTCACCACAGTTATATATAAGTTTGCTCGCATAGGCGAGCGGATGCAATCACTGCGCGCCAAATTCTATGGTTGAAATGGCGCTTTTGCGGCAAGGAACGGTAATAGCCGCGTGACGTCGCCTAGCGGATCGCTACCCCGGCCAATCCGGACGCCGCCGACGCAAGCGCGGCGAAGCCGAAGGCGACGAGGAGGAGCCCGGAAAGGCGCGAGGTCCAGGCGGAAAAGCCGTCGGGCAGCCGGGTCTTGGCGAGGGCGACGCCGCCGCTCAGGAGGAACCACCAGCCGAGCGATCCGAGGAAGACACCGGCGACCAGGATCGCGGCGCTCGCGCCGTCGCCGACGGCGGCAAGCCCGAGGCCCGCAAAGATCGCCGCAAAGGTGAGGATCGTGGTCGGGTTCGCCATCGTCAGCAGGAAGGTCGCGGTCGTGGTGTGCAGCAGATCGCGTGCGCCGATCTCGGCTGCCGCCGGCATCGGCCGCGGCGTCAATCCGCGCCAGCCAAGCCAGAGCATGAAGACCCCGCCGAAGACGCCGAGCGGCACCGAAAGCGTCGCGAGAAATGTCGCGAAGGCCGCAAACCCGGCCGCCGCCATCATCGCGTAAGTTGCATCGGCAAGCGCCGTGCCGAGACCGCCTGCGACGCCGGCCCAGAAGCCGCGGTCCAGCGTACGGCTGATGCACAGCGCGCCGATCGGTCCAAGCGGCGCGGCAATGGCAAGCCCGAGGAGCAGCCCCTTTGCGAAGAGCAACAGGGTCATGATCTCACCCGCTTCGCCTCGTCGCTGGCGGGCAAGGTGACAGGCCGTTCCGTGGCGGTGGAGAGCGCCAGCACGGTCTCGCTGCGGGCGAGGTAGCGGCGCGCCTTCAGTTCCGCCAGAAACGGTTCTATGTCGCCGAGCGTTGGCATGCGCACCTTGGCGCAGTAGGACCAGGCGCCAGTCACGTGATGGCACTCCGCAACCGCCGGGTGCGAGGCGATGAAGCTGCGAAACTCGCTCTCGTCGGCATCGGTCGCCAGCGCGATCCAGACGAAGGCAAGCACATCGAAGCCGAGGATCCGGTGGTCGACCTCGAGCGTGAAGCGGCGGATGACGCCGCTCGTCACCAGGCGGCGGATGCGTTCGTTGACCGCCGAAGGCGAAAGGTCCACCGCGGCGCCGATGTCCGTCAGCGAGGCGCGAGCGTCGTTCGCCAGAATTCCAATGATTTTTTTGTCCGTGATATCCATAACGGAAAAATACATTGCAACGTTGCTAATGTACAGAGAATACTTAAGGCCTGCCACGCGGCAGATCGATGTCCTTCAGGGCATCCAGTGGCCCGGTCAATGCCGTCCTCGGCGGCACGAGCTCCGGCTCGACCAGATGGATCCGCGGCGCCGCCCGAGGCTGTTCGATCACCTCGAAGGCCTTGGCGATCATTCCCTCGACATTCTGCCGGATCATGATAACGGGAAAGGGGAGAAACGAGGCGAAAGGATCGTAGTCGTAGCAGCCGACGACGAGGTCGGTGAAATTGTCGTGCGGATGCTCGGCCATGAAACGCAACAGGCCCTCGAAATTGATCGACGAATTGACGAAGAGGCCGCGGGGCAGCTTGCCGTGCCGGCTGTAGAAGGCGTCGAAGGCCTTTCGAGCATTGTTCGCGGCGTAGCCGGTCGGCTGGATGCATTCGTCCGGATCATCCCTGAGCAATTCCTTTTTCACGGCCCGGAAGCCGCGGATGCGTTCATGGCTGGCATGGTCGTTGCGGCCGCCGAAGAGATAGAGATCGCGCGGCTGGAGCGGCCGGTCGGTGGGAAAGTGGCGGATGATTGCCTCGGTCAGTAGCCGGCCGCCTTCGAAATTGTCGCTGATGACGGATGGAACCTTCGTGCCCGGGAGGTCGATATTGATGTGCTTCAGCCCGGCCGCTTCGCAGACCTCGTGAACCCCGTCCGGATCCGTCGCGCCGCAGATGAACAACTCGTCGATGGAATAGGAAATCAGCGTTTCGGCGGTCTTGCGTTCTTCCTCCGGGTCGCGGCTGGCGCTGACGACGATCGGGCACTGGCCCTTGCTACGCACATGCGCCTCGAAGGTCTGGGCAAGCGAGGAGAAGTAGCGGTTGTCATGCACGGGCAGAAGCAGTCCGACCAGGCCCGAGCGCGAGCTGCGCAATCCGCGCGCCTGGCGATTCGCCGTATACTGGTGGGTTTCGGCGAGGCTGCGGATGAGCTCGGCGGTGCTTTCCTTGATGCGCCGCTTGCGCCAGGTGCCGTTCAGCACGGCGCTAACCGTTGACGGCGAACTGCCCGAGAGCACCGATAGATCGTAGATCGTCGCCTTTTTCTTACCGCTGTTCGCCATCTGAGCCTCCACGAATCTCTTAGAGCCGATTTCCGCTTGACGAAAGATTAAGTCTGCAGGATAGTCTCTGCACCATCGATTGTGCAAACAAGAAATATCGATTGCGCACGGCGTGGGTCGTCTGAGGAGGCGGCGGTCAGCGGCGGGAAACTCGCTTCTCGTCAAGGAGGATTGAAACTGGAGGCCGGCGCGCCAGCGCCCGGGTGAGTTCCCGTTGCGGGAACCTGTGGAGGAGAGACATGATCAAGACATTTCTTGCTGCCGCTCTGGCGGCTTCGCTTTCGCTCGCCGGTGCCTTTTCCGTCGCGGCGCAGGATGCGCCGAAGGTCGGCGTCGTCGTCAAGATCGGCGGCATCCCGTGGTTCAACGCCATGGAAATGGGCATCAAGGAGCGAGGCCAGAAGCTCGGCCTCGACGCCTTCATGGTCGGTCCGACGAGCGCCGACCCGGCCCTGCAGGTTCGCGCCATCGAGGATTTGATTGCCCAGGGCGTGAAGGTCATCGGCGTCGTGCCCAACGATGCCAAGGTGCTGGAGCCGGTGCTCACCAAGGACAAGGAAAAGGGCATCATCGTCATCACCCATGAATCGCCGAGCCAGAAGGGCGCCGACTGGGACTTCGAGCTTGCCTCGTCGCAGGGCTTCGGCGAGGCGCACGGCAAGCTGCTGGCAGAGAAGATGGGCGGCAAGGGCGAGTACGCGGTTTTCGTCGGTTCGCTGACCGTGCCGCTGCACAATGCCTGGGCCGATGCGGCGATCGCTTATATCAAGAAGAACTACCCGGAGATGACCCTGGTCGGCGAGCGCTACGGCGTAGCCGAGGATGTCGACAAGAGCCGCTCGACGGCGCTCGACCTGATCTCCGCTCATCCGAACCTCAAGGGCTTCCTCGCCTTCGGCAGCCAGGGCCCGATCGGCGCCGGACGTGCCATCGAGGAACGCCGCAAGGTTGGCGAGATCTTCGTTCTCGGGCCCTTCTCGCCCGGACAGGGCCAGAAGCTGGTGAAGTCCGACGCGATCTCCGGCGGCTTCATGTGGAATCCGAAGCAGGCCGGCGAAGTCTTTGTGACGATGGCCGATAAGCTCCTCAAGGGCGAGGAGATCAAGGACGGCGATGAGATCGAGGGGCTGGGGGTCGTCCATCCGGACTTCCAGAACCGCAACATCATCGTCGACCAGCTGGTGCCGATCAACAAGGACACGGTCGCCGATCTCGCCGCGATGGGTCTCTGATAGTGCTTTGAGGCGGGATGCCGCGCCGTGCATTTCGCCTGAACGGGTTCTCCCGGCTGCTGGGCCGGCTCCGGCCGGCCTGGCAAGTCTCATGAAACGAAGTTCGACAGGCGCAGGGTCCATGCATCAGGCAACGAGCGCGACGGTCGGCGAAAAGCCGCTTCTGTCCCTTCGCAACATCAACATGACCTTCGGCGGCGTCAAGGCGCTGAAGAATGTGAGCTTCGAGGTTCGCCCGGGCGAAGTGCATTGTCTTGCGGGCGAGAACGGCTGCGGCAAGAGCACGCTGATCAAGGTGGTCACCGGCGTCTATCGCCCTGCGGACGGCGCCGTCATCGAATATGACGGCGAGACCTATGCGCATATGTCGCCGGTCACAGCACAGGACCGCGGCATTAAGGTCATCTGGCAGGACCTGGCGCTGTTCCCGGAAATGAGCGTCGCCGAGAATATAGCCTTCCACGAAGTGGTCGGCCGCCGGCCGCGCCTGGTCGATTATGGTCGCATGCAGCGGATCGCGACCGACGCGCTCGGCCGTCTCGGCGTCAGTCTTGATGTCGATCTACCGCTGAAGGAATACGCAATCGCCCAGCGCCAGATCGTCGCGATCGCCCGGGCACTCGTCGGCGAGGCCAAGCTCGTCTTCATGGACGAGCCGACGGCATCGCTGACGCAGTCGGAGACCGATCACCTCCTCGATATCGTTCGCAACCTCTCTGCTTCCGGCGTCGCCGTCGTCTTTGTCAGCCACCGGCTGGCCGAGGTTCTGGAGATTTCAAGCCGGATCACCGTGCTGCGCGACGGGGCGCTGGTCGGGGTCTTTCCCGCCGCCGGCATGACGCAGTCGCGCATCACAGAACTGATGACCGGCAAGACCTTCGACCAGCATGTCCGCGCACGCCCGAAGGACGACCAGCCAGTCGTGCTCGACGTTCGCGGGCTGACCCGGCCGGGCCAGTTCGAGGATATTTCGCTCACCGTCCGTCGTGGTGAGACGGTCGGCATCACCGGCCTCTTAGGAGCAGGGCGAACCGAGCTGGCGCTCGCTCTTTTCGGCATGCTGAAGCCCGCTTCGGGCAGGATCAGCATCGAGGGCAAGGAGGTCCGCTTCACCTCCAACCGCGACGCCATCAAGGCTGGCGTCGCCTATCTCTCGGAGGACCGGCTGTCGCTTGGGCTCATCCAGCCGCAGTCGATTGCCGACAATCTGGTGATCGCGTCGCTCCGCAAGATTCTTTCCGGGGGACTGCTTTCCGACGATCGTAAGCGCGGCCTCGTCTCCCGCTGGATCGCCGACCTCGGGGTCAGGATCGGTCGCCAGGCCGATGCGATCTCCACGCTTTCGGGCGGCAACCAGCAGCGCGTCGCGATCGCCAAGTGGCTCGCCACCGATCCAAAGATCCTCATTCTCGACTGCCCCACGGTTGGCGTCGATGTCGGCGCCCGCGCCGGGATTTTTGACATCGTTGCCAAGCTCGCCGAGAGCGGCCTGGCGATTATCCTGATTTCCGACGAGGTGCCGGAGGTCTATTTCAACGCCGACCGGGTCCTGCACATGGCGCAGGGGCGCATCGTCGGCAGCTATGATCCGCGTCAGGCGCGGCTGGAAGACATCGAGGCAGCCGTCTATGCGTAGCCTGATCCGCACTCACGCGACCGAGTTCTCGCTGCTGGCGGTGATCATCGTCATCAGCACCGTGCTTTCCTTCGCCACGGCGAATTTCTTCTCGCTCGGCAACGCCTTCGACCTTTTGAACATCAGCGCGGTCAACATCATCTTCGCCGTCGGCCTGCTGGTGGTGCTGATCGCCGGCGGCATCGATATCTCCTTTGCCGTCGCCGCCTCGGTCGTCCAATATTGTACCGCGACCGCGCTCGGCTGGATCGGCGGCGGAGGCTGGGTCTCCGGGCTCCTGATCGCCGGCTCGCTCGGCGTGCTGCTCGGCTGCGTCAACGCCTTCCTGATCCACCGCTTCCGGATCATCTCGATCGTCGCGACGATCTCAACCTTCAACATCTATTTCGGGCTGCTGATGTTCTTCACCCGGGGCGTGTCGATCTACGACCTGCCAGACTGGTTGACGGATCGCGTCATCCTCTTCGAGCATGAAATGCCGGACGGGACCTGGATCGAGATCACGCTGCCGGTTCTCGTGATGGTGATCTGTGTCATAGCCACCTGGATGCTGATTACCCGCACCACGGTCGGCCGCCAGCTTTACGCCTTCGGCGACAATCCGGAAGGGGCGCGCCGCTTCGGCATCAATATCGGCGCCATGCAGTTCATCGCCTTCGGCTGGCTCGGCCTGATGGCCGGCATCGGCGGGCTGATCCAGGCGCATTATGCCCAGGAGGTGGTGCCGAACGCGCTTTACGGCCGCGAACTCGACGTGCTTGCTGCAGTCGTCCTCGGCGGCGCTCGCCTCGGTGGCGGCAAGGGTTCGGTGCTCGGCTGCGTGCTCGGCGTTCTCCTGATCTCGATCACCCAGAACGGCCTCAACCTGATGGGCGTCTCGCCCTTTGCCTTCAAGATGATCGTCGGCGCCATCATCCTGGTCGCCATCACGCTTTCGAATACGCGCATCGAGCGTCTGCTGCCCTTCGTCGGCCAGAAGGGAGGGGGACGATGACCGCAATCTTCGAGCGCGTCAAAACGGCCCTCGGTCCGGAGATGGCCGGCCCCGGCCTCGCCTTTGTTGCCGTCGTCCTTGTCTTCGGACTTGCCTCGCCGCAATTCCTGAGTGCCGCGACCTTCGGCTCCGTCGCCTTCCAGCTGCCGGAACTTGGACTGCTCACGCTTGCCATGCTGCTGCCGATCCTCACCGGCGGCCTCAATCTGGCGATCACCTTCACGGCGAACATCGCCGGGCTGACGGTCGCCTGGGTGCTCAGGGAGAATGGCGGCGTCGACGCCGGTGTCGGCATCTTCATCGTGGGGTCCCTGCTGGCACTGATGGTTGGCGCGGCGAGCGGCGTCGTCATGGGGCTGGTGATCGCCTTCACCCGCGCCCATCCGATCCTCGTGTCGCTGTCGATGATGATCTTCCTGCGCGGCCTCGGCGAGTTCCTGACGCGCGGCGGCGATATCTCCGGTTTCCCGGCCTTCATGGGGCCGATCGGCCATGGCTCTATCGCCGGCATCCCCGTACCGCTGATCGTCTTCATCGTCTGCGTCCTCGGCTGGCACGTGCTGCTCGGCCGCACCAAGCTCGGCTTCAATACCTATATGATCGGCTCCAATCTCGAGGCGACCCGCTATTCCGGCATCAACACGCGCAAGGCGATCGTGCTCGTCTACACGCTCTCCGGCGTGATGTGCGCCATCGCCGGCATCATCATGCTGGCACGGTTCAATTCGGTGCGCATCGGCCATGGCGAATCCTACCTGCTGATCACCGTGCTTGCCTGCTTCCTCGGCGGCGTCAATCCGTTCGGCGGCTTCGGCCGGGTCATTCCCGTCTTCGTGGCACTGGTGGTGCTGCAGCTTCTGTCGTCCGGCCTCAATCTCATCGGAGCCAACCAGCATCTTGCGACCGCCGTCTGGGGCATCCTGCTCGTCGGCGTGATGATCCTGCGCTGGGTCGCTTCGAAAATCAGGATTTCCATCATCAGAAAAGGATCATGACCATGCAGGGATTTGGCGTCCATACGAGCATGTGGACCATGAACTGGGACCGACCGGGTGCGGAGCGGGCGGTGGCGGCAGCCGTCAAATACGAGGTCGATTTCATCGAAATTCCGATGCTCAATCCGCCGGCCGTCGATACGGAACATACCCGTGTGCTGCTCGAGAAAAACCGGCTTCGGGCGCTCTGCTCGCTTGGCCTGCCTGAGCGTGCCTGGGCATCGGTGCGGCCGGACGCGGCGATCGAGCATCTGAAGGTCGCGATTGACAAGACCGCCGATCTCGGCGGGGAGGCGCTGTCCGGCGTCATCTATGGCGGTATCGGCGAGCGCACCGGGGTGCCGCCGACGCTCGCGGAATATGACAACATCGCCCGGGTGCTCGAGGCCGCCGCCAAGCACGCTAAGTCGCGCGGCATCGAGCTCGGCGTCGAAGCCGTCAACCGCTATGAGAACCATCTGATCAATACCGGCTGGCAGGCGGTGAAGATGATCGAGCGGGTCGGTGCCGACAACATTTTCGTGCATCTCGACACCTACCACATGAACATCGAGGAGAAGGGCGTCGGCAAGGGCCTCCTCGATGCACGCGAGCATCTGAAATATATTCACTTATCGGAGAGCGACCGCGGCACGCCGGGTTACGGCACTTGCGGCTGGGATGAAATTTTTTCTACCCTTGCCGCCATCGGTTTCACGGGCGGTCTCGCCATGGAGAGCTTCATCAACATGCCGCCGGAAGTGGCCTATGGCCTCGCCGTCTGGCGGCCGGTCGCGAAGGATGAGGAGGAAGTGATGGGCAATGGCCTGCCCTTCCTGCGCAACAAGGCCAGGCAATATGGGCTGATCTGAAGACCTCAACAGGCGGCCAGGCTCTGTCTGGCCGCCTGTTGCGTCCAGAGCAATAGGTAGTGGAGGCAGCGGTGAGCGATCGAGGAAGTGCAACGGCGATGATCGCCGTCCTCGACGTCGGCAAGACCAATGTCAAGCTCAGCGCCGCCGCGGCGGACGGCACGATCGTCGAAAGCCTCTGCGTCCCCAACCCCGTTCTGGCCGGACCGCCCTGGCGCCATCACGATCTGAATGCCTTGAGCGATTGGACCTTCGAGACACTGGCGATCCTCTCGCGCCGCCATGCCTTCAGCGCCTTCGTCACCTCCGGACATGGCTCCGGCGGAGTGCTGACCGGTGCCGCTCCGGATGCCGGCGATGGCGCCGCTCTTCCGATGATCGACTATGAGCAACCATTGCCGGCCGACATCCGCGACGGCTACGCACCGCTCGCCGGCACCTTTCTCGACCGCGGCAGTGCGACCATGCATGGCGCGACCCACCAGGCCCGTCAGCTCTATTGGATGGAGCAGCGCGAGCCACACGCATTCGGGAAAGCCCGTTGGTATCTTGGCCTGCCGCAATACTGGGCCTGGCGGCTTTCCGGTGTCGCCGCCTCGGAGGCGAGCTTTCTCGGCGCCCAATCGCATCTCTGGAATGTCGCGGAAGCGCGCTGGGCGCCGATCGTCAGCGCCCGCGGCTGGCAGCGCCTGATGCCGCCCTTCGCCAAGGCCTGGCAGGCGCTGGGGCCCGTCCGGCCCGAACTTGCCCGCCGCTTCGATCTGCCTGAAGGGCTGCCCGTTCTGACGGGCGGCCATGACAGCAGCCTCAATCACTATCGCTATCACACCGCCGGGCTGCGGGATTTCACGGTCATCTCGACCGGAACCTGGATCGTCGGCTTCTCCGGTTCGACGCCGGTCGAGCGGCTCGACGAACATCGCGGCATGACCCTGAACAGCGATGTGTTCGGCAATCCGCTCGGCGGCATCCTGACGATGGGAGGCCGCGAATTCTCGCAGATCGCCGGCAGCGATCCGCCGGCCGAGCCTGTGCCGCTCGAAACCGTCGCGCGTCTGATAGCACAGCGCACCTTCGCCGTTCCCTCCTTCGGTGAGGGTGATGGCCTGTTTCCTGACAGCGCCGGCCGCGGCCGAATTCTGGGTCCGCCGGTCGCGGAGCCGATGGAACGCAAGGCCCTGGCGCTCCTTTGTTGCGCGCTGCTGACCGCCGAGTGCATCGGCATGCTCTCTGATGATCGCCTCGTCGTCCTCGATGGAAGTTTTCTGCGCGATCCGCTCTATGCGAGACTCGTGGCATCCTTGCTTCCAGGCCGCGCGGTGCGCGTCAATCTCGATGCCTATGGCGTCGCCGCCGGCGCGGCGCTGCTTGCCGGCCAGGAGAGACGCCGGCATCCGGCACCACTTACCCTCGGGAAGCCGACTAATCTCGAAGACCTTACACCCGAGCTCATAGGCTACGCCGCCGATTGGCGGGCCCTTGCCGGCGCAGCGCCGGGCAAGCGAAACGAATTCGAACACGCGAAAGGAAGCTTCCATGGCTGAAGACCCGACGACCGACAAGCTGGCACTAAGGCGCGAGATGGTGGACATCTGCCGGCGGATGAATTCGAGCGGCATCAACCAGGGAACGGCCGGCAATCTTTCCGTGCGCGCCGGCGAAGGTTTCCTGATCACCCCGTCGTCCATGCCTTACGAGACGATGCAGCCGGAAGATCTGGTCGAGATGGATTTCGATGGAACCTATTCCGGCCATCGGCCGTCGTCCGAATGGCGCTTCCATCGTGATATTCTGCGAGCCCGCACCGATATCAACGTCGTGCTGCATTGCCACTCGATCTATGCGACGACGCTTGCCTGCCACCACAAGACCATTCCGAGCTTTCATTACATGACGGGCATTGCCGGTGGCACGACGATCCGCTGCGGCGAATACGCGACCTTCGGCACGCAGGCGCTTTCCGATAACGCGCTTGCCGCACTCAAGGACCGGACCGCCTGCCTGCTTGGCCAGCACGGCCAGATCTCGCTCGGCAAGACGCTCGAATCGGCGCTCTGGCTTGCGATCGAGGTCGAGACGCTGTCGCGGATCTACGTCCAGGCTCTTACGCTTGGCGAACCGCCAATCCTGCCCGACGACGAGATGGAGCGCGTCATCGCCCAGATGCGGCGCATGAGTTACGGCCAGGCTCCGGATGCGGAGGGCGTGAACGATATCGCCCGGCCGCGTGGGTCTGCGTGAGGCCGGCCGGACTGCTTGGGGTCTGCCGCGCGTTTGGAAAGGAACTTAGCCGTGGTGGACCTGTTCACGGAACCAGCGTCGGCTGGGTAGGTGGCGCCTGGGTGCCGGGGTCCAGCGCCAGAATACTGACCACAAGAGCGACGAGGATGCAGATAAGCACGAGGAAGGCCATGCCTGCTTTGTCGGTGCGCTTCGGCATGTCCTATATGGAATGGCGAATGTGAGAAATTCGAGGCAAATCTCTCAGAGATCGGGGTGGCTCCGCATCATTGTGCTGAACCAAGGAATCGGTTCCGCCAACCTCCAGCGCCGGACGGTGCCGACTGGCATCTACGCCTTTCGCCATCAAAGCATGGTTGCGCCGCTTGCCCACCTTCTTCTTTTGCAATTCGTGCTTGGCCGCCCGGCTCTTTGGAAGGAAATTAGCCGGCAGCGATGGTATCGTTCGCGAGAGGGCCGCAGAGCGGTAACATGGGCCGGCGCGCCTGCCGGACGATAGGAGATCGTCGGCGGGCGTCGGGAGGAGAATGGAATGTTTGAAGCTGGATTGAACTTCGCCCTGGGCGAGGAGATCGATGCTTTGCGCGACAGCGTGCGGCGGTTCGCGTCGGAGCGGATTGCGCCGCTGGCGGAGGAAACGGATCGGAGCAACGCCTTTCCGGCGCCGCTCTGGCGGGAGATGGGCGAACTCGGCCTGCTCGGCATTACCGCCGACGAGGCCTATGGCGGCGCCGGCCTCGGCTATCTCGCCCATTGCGTCGCCATGGAGGAGATCAGCCGCGCCTCGGCGTCTGTCGGCTTGAGCTATGGCGCCCATTCCAACCTCTGCGTCAATCAGTTCAATCGCAACGGCAACGCCGAGCAAAAGGCGAAGTACCTGCCGAAGCTGATCTCCGGCGAGCATGTCGGGGCGCTCGCCATGTCGGAGCCGGGTTCCGGTTCAGACGTCGTCTCGATGAAGCTCAAGGCCGAGAAGCGCGGTGACCGCTACGTTTTGAACGGCAGCAAGATGTGGATCACCAACGGTCCAGATGCCGATGTATTGGTTGTCTATGCCAAGACCGATCCGGCCGCCGGGCCGCGCGGCATCACCGCCTTCCTCGTCGAGAAGACCTATCCCGGCTTCTCGACCGGCCAGAAACTCGACAAGCTCGGCATGCGCGGCTCGAACACCTGTGAACTCGTCTTCAAGGACTGTATCGTGCCGGAGGAAAACGTGCTCGGCAAGGTCGGCGAGGGCGTCAAGGTGCTGATGTCGGGCCTCGACTACGAACGGGTCGTGCTTTCCGCCGGCCCGCTGGGCATCATGGCGGCTTGCCTCGATGTCGTCGTCCCCTATCTCCATGAGCGCAAGCAGTTCGGGCAGCCGATCGGCGAATTCCAATTGATGCAGGGGAAGCTTGCCGACATGTATGTGACGATGAATGCGGCGCGGGCCTATGTCTATGCGGTGGCGGCGGCCTGCGATCGCGGCGAGACGGCGCGCAAGGACGCTGCCGGGTGCATTCTCTATGCCGCCGAGAAGGCGACCGCGCTGGCGCTAGAGGCGATCCAGGCGCTCGGCGGCAACGGCTATACCAATGACTATCCGGCCGGCCGCCTGCTGCGTGACGCCAAGCTCTATGAGATCGGCGCCGGCACGAGCGAGATCCGCCGCATGCTGATCGGCCGCGAACTGTTCGCCGAGACGAAATAGCCACTACAGCGCCGTGCGTCCTTCAGGCGCACAAAGGACGCTGTAGACCGGAGGGCGCCGCTTGACTGAGGAAGGGCAGGGCTTGGGGGGACAATGACAATATTGCGATCGCACATCTCGCCATCCTCGGATGTGTTCAAGGAAAACCGTGCCGCCATGGCGGAGGCGATCTCGACGATAGAGGAAGCGGTGCGGCAGGCGGCCGGCGGCGGCGGAGAAACCGCGCGCGAGCGCCATGTCAGCCGCGGCAAGCTCTTGCCGCGCGACCGGGTCGCCGCTCTCGTCGATCCGGGCACGCCCTTTCTCGAGGTCGCAGCGACGGCGGCGCACGGGATGTATAACGGCGATGCGCCCGGTGCCGGGCTGATTGCCGGGATCGGGCGGGTTTTCGGCCGCGAATGCATGGTTGTCTGCAACGATCCGACCGTCAAAGGCGGCACCTATTATCCGATCACCGTGAAGAAGCATCTGAGGGCCCAGGAGATCGCCGCTGAAAACCGGCTCCCTTGCGTCTATCTGGTCGATTCCGGCGGCGCGAACCTGCCGAACCAGGACGAGGTCTTTCCGGATCGCGATCACTTCGGCCGCATCTTCTACAATCAGGCCAATATGTCGGCGGCCGGGATCCCGCAGATCGCCGTCGTCATGGGCTCCTGCACGGCCGGTGGCGCCTACGTGCCGGCGATGTCCGACGAGACGATCATCGTCGAGCGCCAGGGGACGATCTTTCTCGCCGGTCCGCCGCTGGTTCGGGCCGCAACCGGAGAGGTGGTGTCGGCGGAGGATCTCGGCGGCGCCGACGTGCACACCCGGCTTTCCGGCGTTGCCGATCATCTGGCGCGCGACGACGCGCATGCGCTGGCGCTCGCCCGCCGCGCCGTCGCGGGGCTCAATCGCGAGAAGTCGCATTCCGTCGAGCTTCGCGAACCGGAGCCGCCGCTCTATGATCCGGACGAGATCGCCGGCATCGTGCCGGGCGACCTGAAGACGCCCTATGAAATCCGCGAGGTGATCGCCCGGATCGTCGATGGCTCTCGCTTCGACGAGTTCAAGGCGCGTTTCGGGACGACGCTCGTCTGCGGCTTCGCCCATGTCCACGGCATCCCGGTCGGCATCGTCGCCAACAACGGCGTGCTGTTCTCGGAATCGGCACTCAAGGGTGCGCATTTCGTCGAGCTCTGCGCCCAGCGCAGGATCCCGCTCGTTTTCCTGCAGAACATCACCGGCTTCATGGTCGGACGCAAATACGAGACCGAAGGCATCGCCAAGCACGGTGCCAAGCTGGTGACGGCAGTCGCGACCGTCAAGGTCCCGAAGATCACCATGCTGGTCGGTGGCTCGTTCGGGGCCGGCAATTACGGCATGTGTGGACGGGCCTTTTCGCCGCGTTTTCTCTGGACCTGGCCGAACAGCCGCATCTCGGTGATGGGCGGCGAACAGGCGGCGGGCGTGCTTTCGACGGTGCGCGGCGAGGCGCTGAGGCGCGCCGGAACGCCCTGGAACGAAGAGGAGGAAGCACGCTTTCGGCAGCCGGTTCTCGATCTCTTCGAGCGGCAGAGCCATCCGCTCTATGCATCAGCGCGTCTGTGGGATGACGGCGTCATCGATCCGCGCAAGAGCCGGGAGGTGCTGGCGCTTTCGCTCTCGGCAGCGCTCAACGCGCCGGTCGAGGACACGCGTTTCGGGCTGTTCAGGATGTAGCGGGGAGGGCTAAAAGTGAAGCGTGACAACATCAACGCCCTGAGCGCGCCGCAGCCGCGCGGCGGCTATTCGCAGGCCGTCAGCATCGAGAACTTCCGTCGGTTGCTTTTCGTCAGCGGTCAGGTCCCCATGAACTCGAACGATATCGTCCCGGAAGGTTTCGAGGCGCAGGCCCGCCAGGTCTGGCTGAATGTCGACGCGCAATTGAAGGCGGCGGCCATGTCGAAGGCCGATATCGTCAAGGTGACGACCTATCTCGCCGACAGGCATCATCTCGCGGCGAACCGCGAAATCCGCAACGACTATCTGGGTTCGCTGGCGCCGGCGATGACGGTGGTCGTTGCCGCAATCTTCGATTCCGCCTGGCTCCTCGAAGTCGAAGTGGTGGCGGCACAATAAAGCGGAAGAGAGGCATATGTTTTCGAAGCTCCTGATAGCCAATCGCGGTGAAATTGCCTGCCGCGTCATAGGCAGCGCCCGCCGGCTCGGCATCCGCACCGTCGCCGTCTATTCCGATGCCGACGACGACGCGCTCCATGTGGCGCTTGCCGACGAGGCAGTCAGGATCGGGTCGGCGGCCGCATCCGAGAGCTATTTGTCGATCGAGCGTATCATTTGGGCGGCGAGGAGCGTCGGGGCGGACGCCGTTCATCCTGGCTACGGCTTCCTTTCGGAGAATGCCGACTTTGCCGCCGCCGTCGAAGCCGCTGGCATGGTGTTCGTCGGACCCTCTGCGGACGCGATCCGCGCGATGGGGCTGAAGGACGCCGCCAAGGCGCTGATGGAACGCGCCGGCGTGCCGGTCGTCCCCGGCTATCACGGCGAGGAGCAGGAGGCGGGCTTCCTTGCCGGGGCGGCGGCTGAGATCGGCTATCCAGTGCTGATCAAGGCGCGCGCCGGCGGTGGTGGAAAGGGCATGCGTCGCGTCGACCGGAGGGAGGATTTCGCCTCTGCGCTGGACGCCGCCCGGCGGGAGGCCGAAGCCGCCTTCGGTGACGGCTCGGTGCTGATTGAAAAATATCTGACCAGGCCGCGCCACATCGAGGTCCAGGTCTTCGGCGACCGGCACGGCAATATCGTTCATCTGTTCGAGCGCGACTGCTCGCTGCAGCGCCGGCACCAGAAGGTGATCGAGGAGGCGCCGGCCCCGGGCATGATCGCCGAGGTGCGCCGCGCCATGGGCGATGCGGCGGTCACGGCGGCGCGGGCGATCGGCTATGTCGGCGCCGGGACGGTCGAGTTCATCGCCGACGTATCGAACGGGCTCTGGCCGGATCACTTCTTTTTCATGGAGATGAACACAAGGCTGCAGGTGGAGCACCCGGTGACGGAGGCGATCACCGGCTTCGACCTCGTCGAGTGGCAGTTGCGGGTTGCAGCCGGGGAATCTCTGCCGAAAAAGCAGGCCGACATCAACATGGACGGCTGGTCGTTCGAGGCACGGATCTATGCGGAGGATCCTGCCAAGGGATTTCTGCCGGCGATCGGCCGCCTGAAGCACCTGCACTTTCCGGACGCCAAGGTGCGGATCGATTCAGGCGTGCGGCAGGGCGACATGGTCACGCCCTATTACGATCCCTTGATCGCCAAGCTGATCGTGCATGGCCCCAACCGGTCGGCGGCCCTTGGCCAACTGCAGGCCGCGCTTAAGGAATGCCGGATCGGCGGCACGGCCACCAATCTCGACTTCCTCATCCGCCTGACCGAAGAACACGATTTCCGCTCGGGCAGGCCCGATACGGGTCTGATCGACCGCGAGATCGAGCGGCTGACCGGCCCGGTTGTGCCCGACGACGAGGCGCTGGCACTGGCGGTAGTCGTCGCGACCGGCGTCCTCGAGCCCGGTGTAAGAAACGATCCCTGGTCGTCGCTCGGCTATTGGCAGATATGGGGCGACGCGCAACGGACGGTGACGATCGAGCACGGCGGAGCCCGTGTGGCGGCGACCCTCAAGGCGCGCGGCCGCGACCAGTTCGC
The DNA here is from genome assembly GCF_001651855.1 of Sinorhizobium americanum. Lineage (GTDB taxonomy): Bacteria > Pseudomonadota > Alphaproteobacteria > Rhizobiales > Rhizobiaceae > Sinorhizobium > Sinorhizobium americanum. The sequence continues at coordinate 38,242 of NZ_LNQC01000071.1, forward strand.
GGTGCATGCCGGGTCGAGCACACTGCCGATCCTGGTGCTCGAGCGGTTCGAGGACGGTGCCCGGGTCGAGGTGGCTGGGCAGAAGCGGATGCTTCGCTTCCTCAAGGACGGCGAGGCATTGACCTTGTTCGTCGGTGGTCGCAACCTTGTCTTCCACCTGCCGGATTCACTTTCGGGCGGGCACATGAGCGAGGTCGCCGATGACGAACTCATCGCACCGATGCCGGGCCTCATCAAGCTGGTGCGCGTCGGCGCCGGCGAGGCGGTCGCCAAGGGCCAGCCGCTCGTCGTCATGGAGGCGATGAAAATGGAACTGACGCTCTCGGCGACGCGGGAAGGCAAGGTCGCGAGCGTGCACGTGACCGAGGGCGCGCAGGTCAGCGAAGGCACCGTGCTCGTCAAGCTTCACGAGGAGGCGGCGGAATGACGTCGCAGGAACGCGGGCACGTCACGATCGTCGAGATGGCGCCGCGCGACGGTCTGCAGAATGAGGCCAGACTCGTCGATACCGACGACAAGATCAGGCTGGTCGATCTCCTTTCCGACTGCGGCTATGAGCGGATCGAGGTGACGAGCTTCGTCAGCCCGCGCTGGGTGCCGCAGATGGCCGACGCTCCGGCGGTGATGGCCGGCATCCAGAGGCGCCAGGGCACGCGCTACGCGGCGCTGGCGCCCAACATGCGCGGCTTTGAGGCGGCGCTGGCGTCGGGGGCCGACGAGGTGGCGATTTTCGCTTCGGCCTCCGAGAGCTTTTCGCAGAAGAACATCAACTGTTCGATCGCCGAAAGCATCGAGCGGTTCCGCCCGGTGGCGGAGGCGAGCCGCAACAACCGCATTCCGCTGCGTGGCTACGTGAGCTGCGTCGTCGAATGCCCCTACGAGGGAGCCGTCGCGCCGCAGGCTGCCGCCCGCCTGGTGCGGCTGCTTTCCGACCTCGGCTGCTATGAAATCAGCCTGGGTGATACGATCGGGCGAGGGACGCCGGAGGCCGTAGACGCCATGCTGGATGCGGTGCTCGGCGAGATAGCCGCAACGAAGCTCGCCGGTCACTTCCACGACACCTCGCGTCGTGCTCTCGAGAATATTGCGGTTTCCCTAGAGCGCGGCATCAGGGTTTTGGACGCATCCGCCGGCGGCCTCGGCGGATGCCCCTATGCACTGGGCGCGGCGGGCAATGTCGATACGGTCTCGGTCAACGCGCTTCTGGAGAAGAAAGGTTTTTCCACCGGCATCGATGCCGAAAAGCTCGAACGGGCCGCCGCCTTCGCGCGCTCCTTGAGGAGTACGGCATGACCTATCAGACAATCCGTCACGAGCGCGATGAACGAGGGGTTGTCCGGCTGACGCTCGCGCGCCGCGAAAAGCATAATGCGCTCTCGGCCCTGATGATCGGCGAGCTCACGGAGCTTGCCGGTCGGCTTGGAGCCGATCAGACCGTGCGCGCGGTCATTCTTGATGCGGAAGGAAAGAGCTTCTGTGCGGGCGGCGACCTGGAGTGGATGCGGCAGCAGTTCGCGGCAGACAGGCCGACGCGGATCGCCGAGGCGACGCGGCTGGCGATGATGTTCAAGGCGTTGAACGAGATGCCGAAGCCGTTGATCGCGCGCGTCCACGGCAGCGCCTTCGGCGGCGGGGTGGGACTGATCAGCGTATGCGATGCCGTCGTCGCCGAGCGCGGGGCTAAATTCGGGCTGACGGAAACCCGCCTCGGGCTTATCCCGGCCACCATCAGTCCCTATGTCGTCGCCCGAATCGGCGAGGCGAAGGCACGGCCATTGTTCATGTCGGCGCGAATTTTCGGGGCCGAAGAGGCGAAAACCGCTGGCCTTGTGTCGGTGGTCGCGAACATCGACACGTTGGACGCCGTTGTGGAAGCGGAAGTCGCGTTCTACCTGGTGGCCGCTCCGGGGGCGGCCGGCCGCGCCAAGCGGCTTGCGCGGTCGCTCGGCAGTCCGATTACCGACGCCGTCATCGCTTCGACGATCGAGCAACTCGCCGACACGTGGGAAACCGACGAAGCGCAAGAAGGGGTCGCTGCCTTCTTCGAGCGCCGCGAACCTTCCTGGCGAAGCTGATCTTCCCGGCGGTAATTGTGCTTGATTTGGGCGATATCTGATCCTAGTTTAATAGTGTACTGATCAAAACAGGATCGAGTTTGTCATGATGGCTGTCGATTTCCAGATTCCGGCGGCTCGCTTCGGTGACGATCATTCGCCGTACCTGTCGGCGCGCCTCGTTGCCGACCGGCTCGGCGTCACGCTCGCCGAACTCGCCAAGCTGATCGGCGTCGCCCGCAACACGCTGACGGCAAAGTCCGGCGCGCGAAAGGTCGACAGCGCTTTGAGCAAGGTCGTTCGCATCCTCGCCATGGCGTCCGAAATGGCCGGCGACGAGGCCCGCGCGGTCATCTGGTTCAAGCACCAGCCGATCCCCGGCTGGGCCGGCAAGACCGCCTATGATCTGGTCGGCGAAGGCAAGGCCGACAAGGTCCTCGCTTATCTCGAGGCCATCCGCGCCGGCGTCTACGCCTGAGGATGAGGAAAGTGTGAGCGGTTCCGCGCCCGCGTCCCGATCCGACCTGGAGCCAATGTCGCCGGCGCGAGCGATGACGCTCTGGCGTGCCTTCGTGCCACGCTGGGCCCATATGCCGCTTTCCGGCGAGGGCGCCGCCCGCTTCGGCGGCCGATGGAACCCCGTCGGAACGCCAACGATCTATGCGGCGCGGGAGCTTTCGACCGCTTGGGCCGAATATAACCAGGGCTTCGTGCAGCACCCGGCGCTGATCGTGCAACTTGAGCTTCGCGAGGCGAAGCTGGCGGACCTGACGGACGGCGATGTGCTTGCCGAACTCGGGCTCGAAGAGGCGATTCACCGCTGCGAGTGGCGCGACGAACTCGACAGGGGTTCGGTGCCGCAGACGCACAAGGCCCAAGCCGGACTTTTGAAGGACGGCTACGACGGCGTGATCTACCCGTCCTACATGTCACCCGGCGGCACCTGTGTTGCGCTCTGGCGCTGGAACGGCCGGAGCGGGCCGCGGCTCGACGTCATCGATCCGGAAGGCCGGCTGCCGCAATCGCCGGCCTCGTGGCTTTAGATTAGCACCTTGCCCGGATTGAGAATGCCGTTCGGATCGAGCGCGGTCTTGATGCGCCGCATGACTTCGATCTCGGCCGGGCTGAGGGATCGGTCGAGAAAATCGCGTTTCAGGGTACCGATGCCGTGTTCCGCGGAGATCGAGCCGTGGTGGCGGCCGACGAGGGTGTAGACGATCTCGTCGACTGCATGCAGCGTCTCGGCCTTCGCATCCGGGGCCGAGAAGGCGATATGCAGGTTGCTGTCGGCGACATGGCCGAAGAAGGACACATGGGCTGAGGGAAACGCCTCGTGGAGTGCGGCGCCGCACGCCTCGGCGAAACGGCCGATCGCCCCGATCGGCAGGCTGACGTCAAGATTGACGAGCGACGGCAGCCGGTCGAGCGCGTGCCCTTCGCGGACCTGCCAAAAGGCTTGGGCCTCCTTTTCCGACTGTGCGATCAGGGCATCGCCGATCAATCCGTCTTCGAGCATCTGGCCGAGAAAGGACTCGAACGCGTCGCGCTCACCGCCGAGCCCATGGGTGCACTGTTCGATGATGACGGCAAACGCGGGCGGCGTCTCGAAGAACCGGAGGCCTTCGGCCCCGCAATTGAACCCGAAATAGCTTTCCCACATCGTCTCATAGGCCGACAGCCCCGGGAGCTGCTGCTGCGCCCGCTTCAGCAGGGCGACGACATCGGCATAGCTGGCGAGGGCGCAGAGCGCCGTCAGGCGACCGTCGGGCAGCGGGCGGAGCCGTAGCACCGCCCGGGTGATGATGCCGAGCGTGCCCTCCGAACCGATGAAGAGCTGCCGGAGGTCGTAGCCGGTATTGTTCTTGATCATCTTGTTCAGCGACGAGAGCACCGTGCCGTCCGCCAGCACGGCTTCGAGGCCGAGGACATTGTCGCGCGTCACGCCGTGCCGAATGACCCGGATGCCGCCGGCATTGGTGGCGAGATTGCCGCCGACCTGGCAGGAGCCGCGGGCGCCGAGATCGATCGGTAGCAGGAACCCGGCCGTCTCGGCGGCGCGCTGCGCCACTTCGAGCGGCGTTCCTGCAAGCACCGTCATCGTGGCACCGGCGCTGTCGATCTCCTCGATGCCGGACATCCGCTCAAGGGAGATGACGATGTCTTCGGTCTTTGGATTGGCGCCGCCAGCAAGACCGGTCATGCCGCCCTGCGGCACGACGCTCTGACGGTGTTCGTTGCAGATTTTCAGGGCGATGGCGATCTCGGGCGCGCTTGCCGGACGAACGACCGCCATCGGCAGGCTGCGTCCCGTCAAGCTGGCATCGCTGCGATAACGGTCGCCGATGCGGTCGCCGGTCAATACGGCCTCGCCGAGGGAATGGACAAGCTCTTCGATGACGGTCATGCGGTGGCTCCACGCGCGGCGGGCAGCAGTCCGAGGAACGGGATCGGATCGATCTCGCCCGATGCTATCGCTCTGATAGAGTAAACCGCAAGCCGGCGCCAGCCAGTGCCGCTTCGCGAAGCGGCACTGTGATGCCGCTTCAGGTGCCGGTGCGTGCCAGCTCGCTCACCGGTGCTTCCGCCTGTCTCGAGACGGCTGCGACATCCCCTTCCTTGCGGAAGAGAGTCCACTTGGTCGGCCGGAAGGCGACACGGGTGTGGTCGGTAGACGACGCGCGCTCCGGCGGCAGTTCGATCTCGACCGGAGGGTGGGCCTTGCCGAGATCGATCTCGAGGTGCCGTGTGCCGGCGACGCGGCGGCTTGCCGTCACTAGGCCTGCGAGACAGCCGCCGCAGCCATCGATGAGTTCGATGTCGTGCGGACGGAAGTAAAGCGTTGCCACCCCGTCCGGCTCGCTTGCCGCACGCAGGCCGATTGGCCGGTCCTCGAACCAGATCTCGCCGCTCGAAAGCGTCACGTCGATGCAGTTCGACTGGCCGATGAAGCCATAGACGAAGGGCGAGACCGGATGGTCGTAGATATCGTCGGGCGTGCCGACCTGCTCGATCGCACCCTTGCTCATCACCACGACGCGGTCGGCCAGTTCGAGTGCCTCTTCCTGGTCGTGGGTGACGAAAACCGTCGTGTGGCCGGTGCGGTCGTGGATTTCCCGCAGCCACTTGCGCAGTTCCTTGCGCACCTGCGCGTCGAGCGCGCCGAAGGGTTCGTCGAGCAGCAAAACGTTCGGTTCCACCGCCATGGCGCGGGCGAGCGCCACCCGCTGGCGCTGGCCGCCGGAGAGCTGGGCCGGATAGCGCTTTTCAAGGCCGGACAGCTGCACTAGTTCGAGCAGGTCGAGGGCCCGGCGACGAATATCGGCGGCTGGCGGCCGGCGGCTCGACGGCCGGACCTTCAGTCCGAAGGAGACGTTGTCAAGCACGGTCATGTGCCGAAAGAGCGCATAATGCTGGAAGACGAAGCCGATGTTTCGCTGCTGCACCGTCTTCTTCGAGGCATCCTCGGCGCCGAAGAAGATCGTCCCGTCGGTCGGGCTCTCGAGGCCGGCGATGAGCCTCAGCAGCGTCGTCTTGCCCGAGCCGGAGGGGCCGAGCAACGCGATCAGCTCGCCGGAGCGGATGTCGAGCGAGACGTCGTCGAGCGCCGGAAAGCGGCCGAATTCCTTGCGTATGTTCTGGACGCGGACTTCCATGGATGTATGGACCTTTCAATGCCTGCGGCTGGCAGCGATCTCGTCGCTGTAGCGGATTTCAAGCGCCGTCTTAAGGACGAGCGTCACCAGCGCCAGAAGCGCAAGGACTGCCGCCACAGCAAACGCGGCGACGAAATTGTACTCATTATAGAGGATTTCGACCTGCAAGGGCATGGTGTTCGTTTGGCCGCGAATGTGACCAGAAACCACGGACACGGCACCAAACTCGCCCATCGCCCGGGCGTTGCAGAGCAACACTCCGTAGAGCAAGCCCCACTTGATGTTCGGCAGCGTCACATGCCAGAAGGTCTGCCAGCCGGTTGCCCCGAGCGACAGCGCTGCCTCCTCGTCGCTCGTTCCCTGCTCCTGCATCAGCGGGATGAGTTCGCGGGCGACGAATGGAAAGGTGACGAAGACGGTAGCAAGCACCAGGCCCGGCACGGCGAAGAGGATGTGAATGCCGTGCTTCTGCAAGAAGGGGCCGAGGGCGCTGTTGGCGCCGAAGAGCAGGACGAAGACAAGGCCCGAGATCACCGGCGACACCGAGAAGGGGAGATCTATCAGGGTCGTCAGAAAAGCCTTGCCCTTGAACTCGAATTTGGCGATCGCCCAGGAGGCCGCCACCCCGAACACCAGGTTCAGCGGAACGGAGATCGCTGCAACGATGAGCGTCAGGCGGATCGCCGAAAAGGTCTCGGGATCGCGAAGCGCCGTCGCGAACTCGGCCGGTCCCTTGCGAAACGCCTCGATGAAGACGGTCGCGAGCGGCAGGAGGAGGAAAAGGGCAACGAAACCGAGCGCGACTGCGATCAGCGTCAGGCGCGCGACCCGCGTTTCCGATGTTGCCGCTTTCACGAGTTTGGATGACGCCGTCGGCGCCGTGCTGGTATCAAGCGCCATTGCTGTATCTCCGTCTGCTCCAGGCCTGGATAGAGTTAATGACGAGCAGCATGATGAAGGAGAGGAACAGCATCACCGTGGCGATCGCGGTCGCAGCCGGATAGTTGAACTCCTCTAGGCGGATGATGATCAGCAGCGGTGCGATCTCCGAGACATAGGGCAGGTTGCCGGCGATGAAGATCACCGAGCCGTATTCGCCGACGCCGCGGGCAAAGGCAAGCGCAAAGCCGGTCAGCCCGGCCGGTAGCAGTCCCGGCAGCAGGACCCGGCTAATCGTCTGAAACCGGTTGGCGCCGAGCGTTGCGGCCGCCTCTTCGACCTCCTTGTCGATTTCCTCCATGACCGGTTGAACGGTGCGCACGACGAAGGGCAGGCCGACGAAGACGAGCGCCACGACGATGCCGGCCGGCGTGAAGGCGATCTTGATGCCGAGCGGTTCGAGGAGCGATCCGATCCAGCCGTTCGGCGCATAGAGCGCCGTCAGGGCAATGCCGGCGACGGCGGTCGGAAGCGCGAAGGGCAGATCGACCATGGCGTCGATCACCCGCTTGCCGGGAAAGCGATATCGCACCAGCACCCAGGCGAGGACGACGCCGAAGAAAAGGTTGACGACCGCGGCGATGAAGGCCGTGCCGAAGCTGATCGTCAAGGCGTTGACGGTGCGCTCGTCAAGGACGAGCGACATGAAGCTGGACCAGCCGAGGCTGGTCGAGCGCCAGATCAGGCCGGAGAGGGGAATGAGGACGATGAGGGTGAGCCAGGCGAGTGTGACGCCGAGCGCCAATCCGAAACCCGGAATGACGCTCGGCTGCCGAAACCGCCATCGCGTGCTGCTGCGAAAGGCCATATGATATTATTGTCCCGGCTTGTAGATCTGGTCGAAAACCCCACCATCGGCGAAGAATTTCGGCTGAGCTTCCTTCCAACCGCCGAATTCGTCAATAGTGACGAGTTTCAGATCGGCGAAGCGGGCGGTGTCCTTCGGGTCGGCAAGCTCCGGCTTGAACGGCCGGTAGTAATGCTTGGCGGCGATCTTCTGGCCGGCATCGCTGTAGAGATAGTTGAGGTAGGCCTCTGACACCTTGCGGGTGTCCTTTGCGTCGACATTGCCGTCGACGAGGGCCACGGGCGGCTCAGCCTTGATCGAGATCGACGGGGTGACGATCTCGAAGTTGTCGGGGCCGAGTTCCTCGAGCGAAAGATAGGCTTCGTTCTCCCAGGCGAGCAGCACGTCGCCGAGGCCGCGCTGGACGAAGGTGGTGGTTGCGCCGCGCGCGCCGGTATCGAGAACCGGAACGTGCTTGAAGAGCTGCGTCACGTATTCCTGCGCCTTGGCATCATCGCCGTTGTTGGCAGCACGCGCCCAGGCCCAGGCGGCGAGGAAGTTCCAGCGGGCGCCGCCCGAGGTCTTCGGATTCGGCGTGATGACCTGGATGCCGTCCTTGGTCAGGTCGCCCCAATCCTTGATGCCCTTCGGATTGCCCTTGCGCACCAGGAAGACGATTGTCGACGTATAGGGCGCGCTGTTGTTTTCGAGACGCGCCTTCCAGTCGGCCGGGATCTTGCCGGTCGCCTGTGCAATCGCGTCGATATCGGCTTCGAGCGCCAGCGTCACCACATCGGCCTCGAGACCGTCGATCACCGAGCGGGCCTGCTTGCCAGAGCCACCATGCGAAGTCTGGATCGTGACGGTTTCGCCCGTATCGGCCTTCCATTTTTCCGCGAAGGCGGCGTTGAAATCCTTGTAGAGTTCCCGCGTCGGATCATAGGACACGTTCAAGATTGTCGTGTCTGCGGCGGCAATACCGGCTGAGCCGAGCTGCAGGCTTCCGACCACAAGTGCTAGTTTCATGATTCCGGCAAGTCTATTCGAACGCATGTCGACCTCCATCCTTTGCCAGATAAAACTATCAATTTTATAGACTACCTCAACGCAAACATGTGACGCCGGCAGGCGGATTTGAGAAATGCCGTATCCTAATTTAGCCGTTTCCGGGAATTCCGTGCCCGACCGCTCCGCTCGGCGCGCGGGAGCATGGCTCATTTTCGCGCCTGCCCAAAGTAACTTTATTTGCGGCACGGTGCGATCGCCGCCGATCGATCGTTCGCATAGCGATGCGTTCCCGGGCGACAGACGAGGGGCCGTGAAGCGCTTTAGCGAGACAGGAGCGCAAGGCCGATCCGTTAGAGAACCCGACCGCGCGCCACGACGGTCCACTCGGCCTTCGGTTCGCCGGCCCCAATTATGTGGACGGCATCGACCATGTTGGTCACCACGCAGGCATGGTTCGGGACGACGCGAACCTGCTCGCCGACCTTAAGGCCGATCGGGCCGTCTGAGACGAGCCGGCCATGCTCCTCGGATAGCTGGTCGATGCGGATGTCGTCATGACCGAGCACATGGCCGTAACCGGTGAGGCCGAGCAGGTCGGAGGTCAGCACCTTGCTGCCGGCGTCGATGATCGCCCTGTTCGGCGCCGGAACGGAGACGACCGTCGCCAGCACCGTGAGGGCACAATCCTCCCATGTGGCCACGCCGCGGGCGACGAGAGAGCGGTCGTTGTAGATATAGGTGCCTGGGCGATACTCGGTCGCGATCGGCGCCTCGGCCGCCTGCATCATGCTCGGCGTGCCGCCGGAGGTAATAGTGGGGACCTCCAGCCCATCCGCTTCGATCAGCCGCTTTGCTTCGCTCATGAAGGCTTGTACGCGCGCCGCACCGTCGGCCGGCGGATAGGTCATCAAACCGTCGAACCGCAATCCAGGCGCGTCAGCAATGCGCCGCGCAAGCGCAGCCGCCGCTTCGGGCGTCGCGACGCCGCAGCGATCGGCGCCGGTATTACATTCGATGAGCACTGTAAGGGGCTTCGCGGCGTCGGCGAAATAGGTGGCCATGCCGTCGACGACGACCGGATTGTCCGCCACCACACGGAGGGTCACCCGCTCGTGCAGCCCAGCCAATCGTGCGAGCTTGGCCTCGCCGAGGATGTTGTAGGTGATCAGCACATCCGTGATCCGGGGGCTGCCGTCGACCATCGCCTCGGCTTCGGAGACCTTCTGGCAGGTTATGCCGATCGCTCCTGCCGCGAGCTGCAACTCCGCCATCTGCGGCAGCTTGTGCGTCTTGATGTGCGGCCGCACGCGAATGCCGTGCTGATCCGCATAGGCCTGGAAGGCGTGAACGTTGCGGCGGGCGATGTCGAGATCAACGAGCACGGCGGGCGTTTCGATCGGCAAGGGCATTGGCTCGGTTCCTCCCATGAGATGTCACGGACGGCGAATCTCGCCGAAGCCGCTTGACAAGTTATGGCCCGAGGCATTTGATAGGTCAATCCGGTATTGAGGACGCATGTCCGATATACCGGACAAAGAAATCACCGGGAACGAAAAAGGGGAGATCTCCGATGATCAAGACATTCGCCATCGCTGCGAGCTTCGCAGTCGCCGCGCTGGCCGCCATGCCGGCGCAAGCGCAGCAGCCGTCCAGCAAGCTTGATGAGGTTCTGGCACGCGGCCACCTGATCCTCGGCACCGGCAGCACGAATGCGCCGTGGCACTTCAAGAGCGCCGAGGACAAACTGCAGGGCTTTGACGTCGACATGGGGCGCATCATCGCCAAGGCGCTGTTCGGCGACCCCGACAAGATCGAATATGTCAACCAGTCGTCGGATGCGCGCATCCCCAACATCACCACCGGCAAGGTCGACCTCACCTGCCAGTTCATGACCGTCACCGGCGAACGCGCCCAGCAGATCGCCTTCACCATTCCCTATTATCGCGAGGGCGTCGGCCTGATGCTGAAGGGCGACGGCAAGTATGCCGATTACAAGGCGCTGAAGGATGCCGGCTCATCGGTGACCGTTTCGGTGCTGCAGAACGTCTATGCGGAAGATATGGTCCATGCCGCCCTTCCCGAGGCGACGGTCGACCAGTATGAATCGGTGGACCTGATCTATCAGGCGCTCGAATCCGGCCGCGCCGATGCGGCGGCCACCGACCAGTCGTCACTCGCCTGGTACATGACCCAGAATCCCGGACGCTACAAGGATGCCGGCTATGGCTGGAACCCGCAGACCTATGCCTGCGGCGTCAAGCGTGGCGACCAGGACTGGCTGAACTTCGTCAACACGGCGCTGCATGAAGCGATGACCGGGGTCGAATTCGACTTCTACGCCAAGTCGTTCAAGACTTGGTTCGGCAAGGACCTCACCCCGCCGCAGATCGGCTTCCCGGTCGAGTACAAGTAAGCCCTCGTGACCGGCGGCTCCGCCAATCGGCGGGGCTGCCCCGACGCGTGCTTGGAGCGGGATCCGCCCATGACCTATACATTGAATTTCGCGGCTGTCTGGCGCTCCTTCGACCTGCTGCTGCAGGGCCTGGCGCTCAGCCTTGGCCTTGCCGTCGTGGCGATCCTCGCCGGTTGCGTGATTGGGCTGATCACCGCCTTCGGGCTCGTTTCCAAGAGCGTGCTGCTGCGCAAACCCGCCGGTCTCTATGTCACGATCATCCGCAACACGCCGATCCTGGTGCTCGTGCTGTTCAGCTATTTCGCCCTTCCGGAACTCGGCGTGCGGCTCGGCAAGATCCAGAGCTTCGTCTTCACGCTCGCCATCTATTCCGGCGCCTATCTTGCCGAAGTGTTCCGCGGCGGCCTCATCGCTGTGCCGCCGGGACAGCGCGAGGCGGGGCTTGCGATCGGCCTCACGGAAATGCAGATCCGCACTTCGATCATCATCCCGCTGATGCTGCGCAACGTCCTGCCGTCGCTCGGCAGCACGTTGATCTCGCTCTTCAAGGATACCTCGCTCGCCGCGGCGATCGCCGTCCCGGAGCTGACCTTCGAGGCGCGTAAAATCAATGTCGAGACCTTCCGGGTTATCGAGACCTGGATCGTCGCGAGCTGCCTCTACGTCGCAACCTGCTCGCTGCTCGCCGCGATGATGCGCGCCGTCGAGCGCCGTCTGGCCGTCCCGAGGTAACGCCCTATGGATTTCGGTTTTCTCGATCAGATCTGGGTCGCCCGCCTGCCGCTCCTCAAGGGGCTCGGCGTGTCGGTCTCAATCTCGCTCCTCTCGATCGCCGTCGGCACCGTCCTCGGCGTCTTCGTCGGCCTCGCGCTCACCTATGGCTACAGGCCGGTTCAGTGGCTGGTGCGCGGCTATACGGACTTCATCCGCGGCACGCCGGTGCTCGTCCTGGTTCTCGCAAGCTATTATGTGCTCAGCACCGTCGGCATAGATCTCGGGCCCTTCCAGGCGGGCGTGCTGGCGCTCGCCGTCTTCTGCAGCTCGCATGTCGGGGAGCTGGTGCGCGGCGCGCTGCAGTCGATCCCCAAGGGACAGACCGAGGCCGCCAAGGCGATCGGACTGACCTTCCCGCAAACCTTCGCCTATGTGCTGGGGCCGCAGGCGCTGCGCCAGGCGCTGCCCGCCTGGGTCAATACGGCGGCCGAGATGGTCAAGGCCTCGACGCTGCTGTCGATCATCGGCGTCGGCGAACTGCTGCTGCGGACCCAGGAAGTGATTTCCCGCACCTTCATGAGCCTCGAATTCTATTTCTTCGCGGGCTTTCTCTATTTCGCCATCAATTACGGCATTGAGCGCTTCGGCCGCTACGTCGAGCGCAAGACCGCCGTTCCATCGTGAGGCTCCGATGACCAATCTTCTTGAAATCCGCGATCTTCACAAACGCTACGGCACGGTCGAGGTCCTGAAGGGCGTCGATTGCTCCATGCGCCAGGGCGAGGTGATCAGCATCATCGGCTCCAGCGGTTCCGGCAAGACGACGATGCTCCGCTGCATCAACATGCTGGAGGAGTTCCAGGGCGGCACGATTGCGATCGACGGACAGGAGATCGGCTACGAGACGGCCGGCGGCGTGCGCCGCCGCAAGCCGGAGCGGGAGATCGCCCGCCAGCGGGCGCTGACCGGCATGGCCTTCCAGCAGTTCAACCTGTTCCCGCACATGAGCGCCGCCGCCAACGTCATGCTCGGCCTCCTCAAGGTGAAGAAGATGGGCCGCGACGAAGCGCGGACGCTCGCCGAAAAATGGCTAGACCGCGTCGGTCTGCTTTCGCGCAAGGACCATTTTCCGGGCCAGCTCTCCGGCGGCCAGCAGCAGCGCGTGGCGATCGCCCGCGCCATCGCCATGAACCCGAAGCTGATGCTTTTCGACGAAGTGACGTCGGCGCTCGACCCGGAGCTCGTCAATGAGGTGCTGCAGGTGATCAAGGCGCTCGCCGAGGACGGCATGAGCATGCTGATCGTCACCCACGAGATGCGCTTCGCCTATGAGGTGTCGTCGCGGGTGATCTTCATGAACCAGGGCAGGATCGGCGAGGAGGGCAATCCCCGCGAAATGTTCCTGAAGCCGCAGACCGAGCGGCTGGCGGATTTTTTGAAGACGTCGACGTTCAACTGAACAGAGCGGGATGAGGAAAAGTATGCGCGCTTTCCACTCGCATCCCGCTCTATTTACAAGAGCCCATCCAATGAAGAAGTGGAGTGTAGTGTGACGATCAAGCGTTTTGGAACCGGAGAAACCGGTGCCGGCAAGCAGCCCTTGCCCTTTGCGAGAGCAGTCGAGGCGAATGGCTGGCTCCATGTGTCCGGGCAGGTCGCCATGGAGAAGGGCGAGATCATCGGCGGCGGCATCGTCGCCGAGAGCCGCAAGGCGATCGAGAATATGATCGCCATCCTGCATGAGGCCGGCTATGGCGTCGAAGACGTGGTCAGGATCGGTGTCTGGCTCGACGATCCGCGCGACTTCTGGACCTTCAACGGCATCTATGCGGAATATTTCGGCAAGAACCCGCCGGCGCGCGCCTGCGTGCAGTCGCGCATGATGGTCGACTGCAAGGTGGAAGTTGACTGCGTCGCCTACAAGGCTAAATGAGGTGAACCGGGGCGTGCTTCGCGCGCCCTTCCAACACGATCGAGGACGCGATGGCGGAGGCCGAAGATACGATCAATCGCAGGGCACGGGGTCTCGACCGGGCCTTCGAGATCCTCGATTATCTGCGCCTGCAGCGGCAGCCGCTGCGCCCCAACGAAATCGCCCAGGGCATAGGTGCGCCGCGTTCGTCGGTCTATGAACTGGTGAATCTGCTGCTGCGACAGGGGGTCATCGAGTATCGTGGCGACGATGGCCGCGTCTTCCTCGGCCGCAAGCTCTATTTCCTCGGAGCGGCCTATGCCGAGCAGTTCGACCTGATGCGCGAATGCGAGCATCTGCTTTCGCGGGTCGCCGAAGAGACCCGCGAAACCGCGCAGATGTGCCAGCTTGAGGGCAACAAATACGCCGTCGTCCTGATGAACGAGGGCAGCCGGCCGTTCCGCATCTCGACGAATATCGGCGAGCCGGTCGCCATTCCGTGGACCGCCTCCGGCCGGCTTCTCGTCGACCATATGAGCGACGAGGAGATACTTGCCTTCATCCCGGAAGCGGACTTCGTGTTGCCGAACGGCAAGCATCTCGATCCGGCCGCGTTCATCTCTCAGGTCCGGCAGGCCAAGAAGGACGGCTATTTCACCTTCAACAGCATCGTCGATAGCTTCACCCACTGCTTCGCAGTGCCGGTCTACGACGCGGAGGAAGTCTGCATCGCCACTCTCTGCCTCGTCGCGCCGAAGGAAGATGGCCTGCGCAACCGCGATGCCTATCTTCGGGTTCTGATCGATGCGGCAGGCGAACTATCGGAAAAGCTCGGCTATCGGCACGAAGGTGCGGCGACGGCGCGAAGCGTCGCGGGCCGCTAAACTCGGATAGGCGTAAGCGACATGCACCAAGGCTTCACGGCGCCCGAAGGGAGCGGCCGCTTTCCGGATCGAAGAGATGCAGTGCCGCTTCCTCGAACGAGAAGACTTGTGTCGATCCCGCAATGAGCGGCGTTCGTGGTGGCAGGCAGGCGGTAACGCGCTGTTCGCCGACCTTTGCCGTGGTCACCAGCTCCGGTCCGGTCAATTCCATCACTTCGACATCGGCAATCAAACGGACGCCGCTTGCGCCGGCATTCGCGAGCCGGAGCGCCTCGGGCCGAATGCCGATCTTGACGCGCCCGCCCGGGACCGCGGTTCTCTTGAAATCCTGCGGCAGCGGCAGCAGTTCGTCGGAGCCAGCGATTCTCAGCTGGTCTCCGCCGATTTCCGCATCGAGAATGTTCATCGGCGGCGAGCCGACGAAGCCGGCGACGTAAAGCGTCGCCGGCCGGTCGTAGATCTCCGCCGGCGTGCCGAGCTGTTCGATGCGGCCGTCGCGCATCACGGCGATGCGGGTGGCGAGCGTCATCGCTTCGATCTGGTCGTGCGTGACGTAGACGACGGTCGTCTTCAGCATCTGGTGCAGGCGCTTGAGCTCGGTGCGCATCTCCATGCGCAGCTTGGCGTCAAGGTTCGACAGCGGCTCGTCGAAGAGGAAGACCCGCGGGTTGCGCACCAGCGCCCGGCCGATGGCGACGCGCTGGCGCTGGCCGCCGGAAAGTTGGCTCGGCCTGCGGTCGAGCAGGTTCTCGATCTGCAGCAGCCTGGCGGTTTCGCGCACCGCCTTCTCCCGCTCGGCCGGCGGCACCTTGCGCATCTCGAGGCCGAAGCCGATGTTGCGGGCGACGCTCATGTTCGGATAGAGCGCGTAGGACTGGAACACCATGGCGATGTCGCGGTCCTTGGGATGGGCGCCGACGATCGATCGCTCGCCAATGAGGATATCGCCGCCGCTCGGTTCGGCGAGCCCGGCAATGATGTTGAGCAGCGTGGACTTGCCGCAGCCGGAGGACCCGAGCAACACCAGGAACTCGCCGCTTTCGAGCGCAATGTCGATTCCCTTCAGCGTCTCCACATCGCCGTAGCGTTTCTGGATGTTGCGGATTTCGAGTGCGCTCATTGGCGGATATCCTCGAAGAGGGCCGAAAGAGGCTTGCCGTAGCTGCGCGGCAGGGTGGAGATCGCTTCGGAAGCGACCCTGACGCCGGTCCTGAGACAAGCCTCCAGCGGCATTTTGGCGGCGAGGGCCGCCAGGAAGCCGGCATTGAAGACGTCGCCGGCGCCGATCGTGTCGACGACGGCAACGCGCGGCGCCACGACGGAAAATCCCTTGCCGTCGCGGTCGAGGGCGAGGGCGCCGTGGGGGCCGCGCTTGACAACGACGATCGCACCGGCCGGCATTCCTGCTTTCAGGCTCCGCGCCGCCTCGGCGGGGTCGGATCGGCCGGTGAGGGTGGTCGTTTCCACCTCGTTGAAGAGGGCGCAATGGCAGCGCTTCAGCCACTCGAGGGTTCGCAATCGATTGGTTTCCGTCCAGCCCTCGAGCGGCCAGCCGGTGTCGAGCGCCACGGCGATCTCATGCGCATCCGCCCAATCGAAGAACGCGTCATAGGCAAGCGTCAGCGCATCGGTCAGAAAGGATCCAGCGAGCAGGGCGATCCCGCCCCGAAGCGCGTTTCCGTCGAGCATCGAACGCACTTCGTCGAAGCTGAAGAGCGGCAGGTGGCCGCGCGTGGTGAAGAAGGTGCGTTCGCCGTCCGGATGGGTGATGCCGACCGAAAGCGTCGAACCGATGGCTTCGACGGGCCAGCCCCGCGAGCGTTCGCCGAAGGCCTCCTTCAGCCAGGTGCCGAACTGGTCGTTGCCGACATTGGCGGCGATCGCGTAGTCGACGCCGAGTGCATCCCAGGCAAGCGCGCTGTTTCCGGCACAGCCGCCGACGCGCAGCTCGTCGTGATCGACGATAATCTCCGTGCCTGCTTTCGGCCAGGGTTCGGCCGGCCCGAGGATGAGGTCGACATTGACATTGCCGATGACGGCCAGTGGACGCATGTTCTACTCGCTCCGGGTAACCTTGGTGGATCGCACCGGCGTACCGGCATTTTCGACGCGTGCGGCGGCAAAGGCGATCATGAAGTCTTGTGCCACCGGCAGCATGGCGAAAATCGCCGCCATACCCGCCGCCGGCTTGAAGGGAATTGTCGCCACGCCTGCGAGCGGCGGCTCGCCGGATGCGTCGAAGACGACCACCGGCGAACCGGCTTCGCCCGCCGAGGCTGCCATGGCGGCGACAAGGCCGGCGGTCGGGTCGGCGGCGCGGAAGAGAACGACGCCGACCGAGGGCCCGAGCATTTCCATTGGTCCATGCCGTAACTGTCCGCCTTCCAGCGAGAAACAGGGAAGCCGCGACAGTTCCGTGATACCGAGGGCGATCGCCTCGGCGAGGCCCTGCAATCGGCGGCCGGAGGTAACGACTGCGCGAACTTCGGCGAGCGCTTGCAGTGCGCCTGAGATCTCGGGCGTTTCGGGTGCTTTGAGGGCGGCCAGCGCCGCTGCCGGGTTGCCGCCAAGGGCAGACAGGATTGCGAGATGCAGCGCGAAGCTGATGGTCAGGCTGCGCGTTGCCGCAAACGCCTTTTCGCTGCCGCCGGCGCCGATCAGCGACGACGCTGTCCTTGCAAGAAAGGAATTTGCCTCAAGCGTCAGGCCAAAGGCTTCCGGCGTGCCGCCATTCGTCTCCTCGAACCAGCGCAGCACCTCGGCGCTTTCGCCGGATTGCGAGGTGATGAGGATGGTCTTGCCCTCGATCGGCAGCGGCTGGCCGAGCTGCTCGGAGAGCGGCAGGGCGACGGCATCGATACCGAGGTCCCGGTAGAGCGGTTCGACGGCGCGGCCGACCGCATGCGAACCGCCCATGCCGAGAAGCAGAAGCCGGCCGGTGGCCCTCAGCGACGCGGCGATCCTTACAGCAAGGGCAGCCGCCTGCTCATAGGAGGCAAGGGCATCGGCATGCTGACGGGCCATTTCGCGATCGATCGCGACGAGCCCGGAGGGGCGTTGTTTCGAGCTCCGCATGGTCATCCCTTTACACCGCCGCTGGTGAGCCCCGATATCAGGGCGCGTTGCATGACGAGGCCGATCAGCACCGGGGGCAGGGCGGCGAGCACGCCGGCGGTTGCGATCAGCCCGTAATCGGAAACGCGGCCACCGGCGAGATCGGCAATGGCGACCGTCAAGGTCTTGGCGCGCAGGTCGGAGGTGAAGAGCAGCGCGTAGAAGAACTCGTCCCAGGCGAGCAGGAACGCGAAGAGCGCCGAGGTTGCCATGACGGGAGCAGCAAGCGGCAGCGTCAGCAGCCTGAGAATCTGGTCGAGCCGCGCGCCGTCGATCATCGCGGCGCTCTCGATCTCCCGCGGTATGGCATCGAAACCGGATTTGAGGAGCCAGGTGGTGAAGGGCGCGAGAATGGTGAGGTAGACGAGCGCCAGCCCGAAGACCGAATTGAGCAGCCCGAAGTAGGCAAGTCCCATATAGAGCGGCACAGCGAGCGCCACCGGCGGCAGCATGTAGGTGGCGATCACCGCATAGAGCGACCAGGAGACGGCGGGCGTCCGCGACACCGCCCAGGCAGCCGGAACGGCGACGACGATCGCAGCGAGCGTTGCCATGCCGGCGACCTGCAGGCTGTTGACGAGCGAGGCGACGAAAGCGGCGCCGGCGCTGTTTTCGACGGCCGAGAGCAGGGTGCGGTAGCGGGAGAGGTCGATGTCGCTCGGCCACCAGTTGAGCGGCTTGGCAGAAAGGTCGGCGGCCGGAGAGATGCTCATCACGAAGAGCCAGACGACCGGCGCCAGGATGACGGCCGCCAGAAGCAGGGCGCTCGCGTGGACGAAGACGGAAAACAGGCGGCTCTGGCGTTCCATCAAGAGGCTCCCGCGGCCCTGCGCAGCAGCGCTGCATAGGCAGCTGCAAGGATGGTCACGAGCAGCGTGACGATCAGCGCCAGTGAAGCGCCGGAACCTGCCCGCTGGAAGGAGAAGGCCTCCTGATAGACGAGGATCGACAGCGTGCGCGTGCTGTTCGCCGGTCCGCCGCGCGTCATCACCCAGATGATGTCGAACACCTTGAAGGCCTCGATGGTGCGCAGCACCAGCGCGACGAGCAATGGGCCGGCCAGATAGGGCATGACGACGAAGCGGAAGCGGTTGAAGGGACCGGCACCGTCGACGAGTGCGGCGGCGGTGATGTCGCGGGGAACGGCTTGCAGCGCGGCCAAAGCAATCAATGCCACCAGAGGGAAGTTCTTCCAGCAGTCCGCAACAATGAGCGCGGTTAACGCCGAGCCCGGCTCGCCGAGCCAGGAGCGGTAGCTGTCGATCAGGCCGAGTTGGGTGAGCGCGGCGTTGAGCGCGCCATATTCCGGATTGTAGATGAGCCGCCAAAGCGTCGCATTCACCACCGTCGGCAGCGCCCAGGGGAGGATCATCAGGGCTCTGAGCGCCGCTCGGCCGCGGAATTGCTGGTTCAAGAGAAGGGCGGCAAGAACGCCGAGCACCATTTCGGCGGCGACCGAGACAACGGCAAACCATGTCGTCGTGACGAGCGCCCTTTGGAAGTTCGACCCCGTCAGCATCTTTTCGTAGTTGGCGATGCCGACGAAGCTTCCCTCGGTGCCGACGAGCTTGGCATCGGTGAAGGAGAGCCGCACCGTGTCGACGAGCGGCCAGCCGATCACCGAAACCATCACCACGAGCAGCGGCAGCATCAGCAGCCATGCACGCGTTGAAATCCAGTTGGCCGGCATCGGTGTACCTTCGCTTGGGGCAGTGGTCGGGATTGCGACGAGATCGCAAAGGAAGGTCCCGCACGACATGCGCGCGGGACTGGTAGGGTCCTGCGTTAGAGGCCGCTGTTTTCGGCGGCGGTCTTCAGCGCATCCTCCGGCGAGGCCTGGCCGAGCAGCGCCTCCTGGATCGCCTGCTGCAATGCGGTCGAGAGCTCCTGGTATTTCGGCGTGGTCGGCCGCGGATACATGGCGGCAAGCCCCAGCTTCGCCGCGGCGATCAGCTCTTCCTGGCCCTTGGTGACGTTCGGGTCTTCATAGGAGGAGGCCCAGATCGGCAGGCTGAGCTTCGCATAGGCGTTCTGCGTTTCCTGCGAGGTCATGTGGACGATATATTTCCACGCCTCTTCGGGATGCTTGCTCGTCGCGGTGATGCCGAGGCCCATCGAACCGTTGACGGCGGAAACCTCGCTCTTGCCGGCAACCCCCGGAGCCGGCACGACGCCCACCTTGCCGGCGACCTTGCTCTCCTTGGGATCGTTGGCGAGATTGTACATGTAGGTCCAGTTGAGCGCGAAAGCGGCCTCGCCGTTCTGGAAGACCTTGCGCACATCCTCCTCGAGGAACTCCTTGGAGTTTGGATTGGTGAGGCCGGAGGTGTAGCTCGTCACCATGTAGTTGAGTGCCTCGAGCCCGCCACCGCTCGTGAAGGCGGGCTTGCCGCCGTCGAGGAACTTGCCGCCATAGGCGCTGACCAGGGTCGTGTAGTCGCAGATTGCGGCCTCGGCCTGCGACCAGCTCCAGGCGATCGGCGTCTGGAGGAGCCCCTTGTCCTTGATTGTCTTTGCCTGCTCGGCAAGCTCGTCCCAGGTCTTCGGCGGCGCCTTAATGCCCGCTTTCTCGAGGATTTCCTTGTTGTAGAACAGGTATTTGGTGTCGAGAATCCAAGGCATGCCGTAGCGCTTGCCATCATATTCGACTGTCGTCCAGGCGCCCGGCAGGATGCCCTTGTTCATCTCGTCGGTGACGCGGTCGGTAACGTCGACGAGGACCTTGTTGCTGGCATATTCGGCCGGCCAGATCACGTCGAAGAGCACGACGTCATAGCCGCCGCCGGAGCCCTGCGCCAATACCGTCTTGTCGTGCAGCCCCTCATAGGGGACGAATTCGAGATTGACCTTCACGTCCGGGTTGGCCTTGGTGAAAGCCTCCGTCATGGCGCGCACATCGGCCTCGCTATAGGCGGCCTGCGCCATGAACAGGGCATTCAGCGTCGTCTCCGCATGGGCCGGGCTCGCGAAGGCGGTGCCAATGAGTGTCGCTCCCAGTAAGGCATTGCGTATGGATTTCAACATTGCTGCCTCCAATAGCTGATCGTTGCAGTCTGCATGCGAGAATTCGTCGCTCGCGGCGACGGCCGTCGACAAATCGATCGAAGCATTTGCGGCGCTGTCTTGCCGCTGCCGTCGTTCCCCGAGGTTCTTGCGACCTCTTATTAAGTCAATTGTCTTGACTTATTTCTTGTTCAATATTCTAGATGAGTCAAGCGGGATTTGTGGATGAACGAGATGCGCCCGATCCGGGCCAAGAGCGGCACCAATCAGGAGGGCGCGAGTGCCCATAATCGCCGCGTCATGATCGACGCGCTGCGCCTCAATGGGCAATTGTCGCGGGCCGATCTGGCGCGGGCGACGGCGCTCACCAAGCAGGCGGTGTCGAACATCATCGAGGAACTCGAGGGCGACGGACTGGTCGCCTCGCTCGCCGTCGTGCGCAAGGGAAGGGGGCAGCCTTCCACCCCCTACCGGCTGGTGCCGGAGGGTGCCTTTGCCATCGGCCTGCAGATCGACCGGCATGTGACGCGCACGATCGCGGTCGACCTCGTCGGTACGGTGCTTGCCCGGGGCGAGGTGAACTTGCCCGCCGGCGGGCCGGAGAGGGGGACGGAGATCATCCTCTCGCTTATCGACAGGACACGACGGGAACTGGTCCGGGTGGCACCGCAATCGCGGGATCGCCTCGTCGGGCTCGGCGTCGCCATGCCGGGTCCCTTCGGTATCGATACCGATCCGGACGACCCGTGGATGATGGCCCTCTGGCAGCGATTTCCGCTATCTGAAACCCTGGCGAGTGGGACGGGGCTCGATGTCCGGCTGCAGAACGATGCGGCCGCGGCGGCGACGGCGGAGAAAATGGTCGGTGCAGCCCATGGCTTCGAACAGGCGATCTGCATCTATCTGGGTTACGGTCTCGGCGCCGGACTGATCCTTGACGGAGAACTTTATCGCGGCGCCAATGGCAATGCCGGCGAGATCGGCATGATTCTCACCCGGCCGCGGGGAGGAACGGAAGATCAGCGGGCGCCGCTTGAGCACCGCGCGTCGATCGCCTCGCTGTGCAAGATCCTCGAACTCGACCCTGCCGACCCCGACCTTTACCGGCACCTCGACGATATGGCCGCTGCATCGGACGGCAGAGTTGCCGATTGGATCGCCGACGCGGCCTATGAGTTGAGAGGCGCCGTCCAGATCCTCGAGACGACTTTCGATCCGCAGACGATCGTGCTCTGCGGCGGCATGCCGCCAGGCCTCGCCCGCCGGCTCATCGATGCCATCCATCCCTTGCTGCCGTCAATCGCCGAACGGCGCATGCGCAGCGCACCGCGCCTGCAACTCGGGCTCACCAATCCCTGGGCGGTCGCGATCGGCGCAGCGGCGGAGCCGATCAGCCGGACCTTTGATCCGCGTTTCTCCGCCATCCTGAAGACCCGCACGCCCGGGCCCTCGTGACCGGGAACGTCGGATAGCGATCGTTTTCCGGCATGCATCTCCACGCGATGTAACCTTTGTTACTTGAAATATTAGCAATATAGCGCTTAAATGCCGCCTTTCGGCGTAGCGATTTCTGCCGCCATACGATTGCTGATAAACACCCGAACGATTTCTTGGGTGGCGCATTCGATCAATGCTTAGAGAAAAGTCTTTTCTTCAAAAGTCAGAGGGGTTGCGGCATGTCTCTTGCCAACCTTCGGAGACTTGAAGCCGAAGCCATTCATGTCCTTCGAGAAGTAGTCGCGACGTTTTCGAACCCGGTTGTCCTTTACTCGATCGGGAAGGACTCGTCCGTTCTCCTGCATCTGGCGATGAAGGCGTTCTTTCCGGCAAAGCCGCCCTTTCCCTTCCTGCATGTGGACACGACGTGGAAGTTCCGGGAAATGATCGAGTTTCGCGATAGGATGGCGCGAGAACGCGACTTCAAACTTCTCGTCCATGTCAACCAGGACGGCGTCGAGCAGGGTATCAATCCCTTTACGNATTCGATATCTGGCAATACATCCATCAGGAGAATGTCCCGATCGTGCCGCTCTACTTTGCGGCGCGCCGGCCGGTGGTGAGCCGCGGCGGCATGCTGATCATGGTCGACGACAGACGTATGCCGCTTGAACCCGGCGAAGAGGTCGTGGAGCGGATGGTCCGCTTCCGTACGCTAGGTTGTTACCCACTGACCGGCGCGATCGACTCCGAGGCTGCCACGGTTCCGGACATATTGCGCGAAATGCTGACGGTGCGCACCTCCGAACGGCTGAGTCGGCTGATCGATACGGACGAGGCAGGCGCCATGGAGAAAAAGAAGCGCGAGGGGTACTTCTGATGTCGTATCTTCAATCCGTGCCGCCGCACGACCTGGCGGCGCATCTCGCCGATCACGACGGCAAGTCGGTGCTGCGCTTCATCACCTGCGGCTCCGTCGACGACGGCAAGTCGACGCTGATCGGCCGGCTACTCGTCGACGCCAAGTTGATCTTCGAAGACCAGCTGGCGAATCTGGGTCGGGTCGGTTCTTCGGGCGGAGCCAATGGCCAGGAAGTCGATCTTGCCTTGTTGCTCGACGGGCTCGAGGCGGAGCGCGAACAGGGCATCACCATTGACGTCGCCTACCGCTATTTCGCCACGGCGAAGCGCAAATTCATCGTCGCCGACACGCCCGGCCACGAGGAATATACGCGCAACATGGTAACCGGCGCTTCGACGGCCGAGTTGGCCGTCATCCTCGTCGACAGCCGCCAGGGCCTTCTCCAGCAGACCCGGCGCCATTCCTATATCGCCTCGCTGCTCGGCATCCGCCAC
Organism: Sinorhizobium americanum; assembly: GCF_001651855.1. GTDB lineage: Bacteria > Pseudomonadota > Alphaproteobacteria > Rhizobiales > Rhizobiaceae > Sinorhizobium > Sinorhizobium americanum. The sequence continues at coordinate 61,516 of NZ_LNQC01000071.1, forward strand.
GTCGTGCTGGCGGTCAACAAGATCGATCTCGTCGAGTTCCGTCAGCAGGTATTCGACGAAATCGCCGGTGACTACGAGGCTTTTGCGAGGACGCTTGGCTTTATCAGCATCCAGCCGATCCCGATCTCGGCACGGTTTGGCGACAATGTCATTTCCGCATCGCAGAACACGCCGTGGTACGAGGGGCCGGCGCTTCTCGAATATCTGGAGACCGTGCAGCTCGATCCGCCCGAGGCGGAGCGGCCCTTCCGGCTCCCGGTCCAACTGGTCACGCGTCCCAACGCCGATTTCCGCGGCTATGCCGGGCAGATCGCTTCCGGCCGGATCTCGGCCGGCGATCCGGTGGTCGTCGCAAAATCCGGACAGCGTTCGACGGTCAAGGCGATCGTCACCTTCGAAGGCGATCTGGGGAGCGCGGTCGAGGGCGAGCCGGTGACCCTCGTCCTTGCCGACGAGGTCGACGCCTCGCGCGGCGACATGCTGGTCGCGCCCGCCTCGAGGCCTTTCGTGGCGGACCAGTTCCAGGCGCATATCATCTGGTTCGACGCCAATCCCATGCTTCCCGGGCGCAGCTATATCCTGAGAACGGAGACGGACAGCGTCGGCGCAACGGTCACGGCGCTTAAGCACCAGGTCAATATCAACAGCTTTGGCCGCGAGGCGGCAAAATCGCTGCAGATGAACGAGGTGGGGGTCTGCAACATCTCGACGCAGGCGCCAATCGTCTTCGACGCCTACAAGGACAACAGGGCGACCGGCAATTTCGTTTTCGTCGACCGGGCCAGCAATGCGACGGTCGGCGCCGGCATGATCGATTTTCCGCTGAGGCGCGCCGACAACGTGCATTGGCAGGCGACCGACGTGAACAAGGGGGCGCGTGCGGCGATGAAGAGCCAGCGCCCCGCCGTTCTGTGGTTCACCGGATTGTCCGGCTCGGGCAAGTCGACGATCGCCAATGCGCTCGACCGGATGCTGCATGTCCGCGGCAAGCACACCTACATGCTCGACGGCGACAATGTGCGCCACGGCCTCAATCGCGACCTCGGCTTTACCGAAGCCGATCGCGTCGAGAACATCCGCCGCGTTGCCGAGGTCGCCAAGCTGATGGCCGATGCCGGGCTGATCGTGCTCGTGTCCTTCATTTCGCCGTTCCGCGGCGAACGCCGGATGGCCCGAGAACTGATGGAGGAGGGCGAGTTCATCGAAATCTTCGTCGACACGCCGCTCGAGGAATGCGCGCGCCGCGATCCGAAGGGGCTTTATCAGAAGGCGCTCGCCGGCAAGATCGCCAATTTCACCGGCGTTTCCTCGCCCTATGAGGCGCCGGAGAACCCGGAGCTGCACCTGAAGACGGTCGAAGAGGACCCGGTCGCCCTTGCGCTGAAGATCGAGGCATTCCTCGACAGACACAGGGAGGAGAAATGACGCCGCTTTCAGAACTCCTCGAGCGCATCGCGCTGGAGGCCGGCGCGTCGATCCTCCCCGTCTACGAAGCGGGGCCGACCGTCTGCTACAAGGATGATCGTTCGCCCGTGACCGAGGCGGATGAGCGGGCCGAAGCGATCATCCTCGCCAGGCTGGCGGCCGCCTTCCCGGATATCCCGGTCGTCGCCGAAGAGGCCGTCGCCTCGGGATGCGTACCCGACATCAGTTGCGGCACGTTCTTCCTGGTCGACCCGCTTGACGGGACGAAGGAATTCATCAACCGGCGCGACGATTTCACCGTCAATATCGCCCTGATCGAAGGCAGCGTCCCTGTTGCGGGCATCGTCTATGCTCCGGCGCTGCGCTGCGCCTATGTCGCCGACAAAGGCCGGGCGGAGAAGCTCGTCTTCGGCAGCGGTCCTGTGGGAGAACGGCAGGCAATATGCGTTCGAGCCAGAGGTCCGGTGCTGACCGCCGTCGCCAGCCGTTCGCACAACAGTTCGGAGACCGAGGCCTTTCTCGCCGGCCACGGCGTCATGGATCTGACCTCGGTCGGATCGTCACTCAAATTCTGCCTGCTTGCCGAAGGCAGGGCGGATGTCTATCCGCGTTTCGGCCGGACCATGGAATGGGATACGGCGGCAGGCAACGCTGTGCTCAACGCCGCCGGCGGATCGGTCGTCCGGCTGGACGGCTCACGCCTCCCTTACGGCAAGATGAAGCAGTCGGACGACAGCGACTTCGCAAATCCGCATTTCGTCGCCTGGGCGAATATCTCTCCGCTGTTGACGGCCCCTTAGGACCGCCAGCCGTTCGCAGGCAACGGGCAGGAGGAATTCTCATGTGTGGAATTGCCGGCCTGATAGATTATGCGCAGCACGGTGGCGGGGAGGCGGCGCAGATACTGACGCGCATGACCGACACCCTCGCTCACCGCGGGCCGGATGCCTTGGGTACCTGGCTTGATCGCGATGGTCGTGTAGGGCTCGGCCACCGCCGCCTGTCCATCATTGACCTCTCCCCCACGGGTGCCCAGCCTATGCATTCGAGCAGCGGCCGCTACTCGATTGTCTTTAACGGCGAGATATATGGCTTCCTTGACCTGAGGGCCGCATTGGAGGAGCAGGGCGCTCGCTTCCGCGGCCACGCCGATACCGAAGTGCTCCTGGAGGCGATCGAAGCCTATGGTCTGGAAAGTGCGTTGCAGCGCTGCAACGGCATGTTTGCCTTTGCGCTTTATGACAGCGTCACGCGGCAGATCATCTTCGCTCGCGACCGCATAGGAAAGAAGCCTCTCTATATCGGCATATCCAAGAGCGGCGTTGCCTTCGGCTCCGAGCTGAAAAGCATCAGGGCGCATCCGTCTTTCCACTCCGTCGAAGTAGACACGGAGGCTGCCACGCTTTTCCTGCGATACGGCTACGTGCCGACCCCCTATTCGATCTACCGCGGCATCTTCAAGCTTCCGCATGGCTCCTGGCTGAGCCTCTCGGTCGACACGCCGCCGGCGTCGGCTGCCGCCGCCCTGAGCGAAGCCAGGAGCTATTGGGATGCTTTCGAGGCGGTGGAGCGAGGCTATGCGCAGCGGATCGAATGCCCGGGCGAAGCCTTGGACGCGCTCGACGCGGAGCTGAAACGGGCGGTGAGCGAACGGCTGGTCTCCGACGTGCCGGTGGGGGCCCTCCTTTCCAGCGGCGTCGACTCTTCCTTGGTGTCGGCCGTCATGCAGGAAGTTTCGACCTCGCGTGTAAAAACCTTCACCGTGCGCTTCCTGGAGGAACAGTATAACGAGGCGGACCTGGCATCAGGTATCGCGAGGCAGCTCGGCACCGATCATACGGAGATCACGGCAGAACCCGACACGGCACTGGGCGTCGTTACCGAGTTGCCGGACGTGTATGACGAGCCCTTCGCCGATCCTTCACAGATTCCGACGCTGCTTGTATCGAAACTGGCGCGAAGAACCGTAACCGTGGCACTTTCGGGTGACGGCGGCGACGAGTTTTTCGGCGGCTACAAGCGCTATCGGCAAATGCTCGCCTTCGACCGATTGGCGAGGAAAACGCCTGCCGTTGCCCTGCAGGCGGCAAGGCATGCGCCCCACTGGGCACTGGAAGTGGCCGCCGCGGCGGCTCGCCATGCGCGCCCGTCCTCGCTTCAGGACGAAGTGACCGGCAATCGACTGAGAAGACTTGCCGAGCTCCTGGAGATCGAGGACCCGGACGCCCGCTACCTCGACTTTCGCTCGATCTGGTCACATCCGGACGAGGTCGTGTTCGGCGGAGCGGAGCCTCCGACCGCCATGACCTCGAAGCGGATACCGGCTTGCCTCGGCCCAGTCGACAGAATGATGTACAGCGACATGGTCGATTATCTGCCCGACGACATCCTCGTGAAGATGGACCGGGCTTCGATGGCAGTGGGGCTAGAGATGCGGGCTCCGTTGCTCGATTACCGCTTCGTCGAACTGGCCTGGCGCGCGCCAAGGGCTTTGTGCTTTGCCGAAGCTCCGGGCAAGCCCGCACTACGCAAGCTCTTGTCCAGGAGGCTGCCGGAACAATTCATAAATCTTCCAAAACGCGGATTCGGCGTTCCCATCAATGCTTGGTTACGCGGACCGCTGCACGCTTGGGCGGAAGAGATGCTGTCGCCGTCTCGCCTGCAGCGCGATGGAATTTTTTGGGCCGAGCCGATCGTCAGTCGCTGGAAGGCACATCTTGCCGGTCGCCGCGACTGGGGTCCGCAATTGTGGGCGGTGCTGATGTTCAACCTTTGGCACGAGCGCTGGATGCGCTCCGACTGATCGAGACAGAAGGAAGCCTATCAAGGGCGCGACGAAAATATGGAACCTCAACGAAAGACGGACAGCGGCAAGCCTGTGTTCTCCCGTTTTCGGGATCTCGGTCGTCAGCAATTGAATGTGGAACTCCAGGTCCACACCAATTGGACCGACGGGCAGGCGACGGTGCTCGAGGTGCTGCAAACGGCAAAGGAACGCGGCCTCGCCGAGCTCGCCTTCACGGAGCATGTGCGGGAAGACACGTCCTGGTTTCCCGATTTCAAGGCCGAGATCCTTTCCGCTGCGGATGGCTTCGGCGATTTGCGCGTCTATGTCGGCTGCGAGACGAAAGCCATGGACGGTGATGGACGGCTGGATGTGTCGCGATCCGTGCTCGACGCCTGCGATATCGTTCTTGGCGTCGTCCACCGCCTGCCGGACGGGCGAGGCGGCTATCTCGATTTCAGGCAACTGTCCTTCGAGCGGACGGCCGAAATCGAATTTCGTCTGTCGATGGGAATGATCGCGAATGCGGCGATCGACGTGCTCGGGCATCCGGGTGGGATGAGCCTCAGGCGATACGGTCAGTTTCCGGAGAATTATTTTCGCAAGCTGATGACGGCGACGCTCGCGCGGGGGATCGCCATCGAGATCAACTCCTCGTACCTGGTCGATATGCCCGCGTTCCTGGCGTTGTGCGACGAGATCAATCCGTTTGTTTCGATTGGATCCGATGCGCATAAGCTGAGCGACTTGGGCCGTTGCCGCGACAAGCTTCTTGAGCTGGGGGTAGGGCTGACATGAAGGTCTTCATCACCGGTGCGGGCGCCCTTCTGGGACAGGGTATCATTCGCGCCTTGCGGCGCTCCGCGCTCCGAGCGACCATAGTCGTGGGGGACCCGAGCCCGCTCTCGGCCGGGCTCTACTGGGGCGATGCCGCCTATCTCGTTCCGATGGCGAAGGACCCGGAATATCTGGACAGGCTGGGCGATCTGCTGCGAGCGGAGCGGCCCGACATCCTCATTCCCGGGACGGATGTGGAGTTGCCGATCCTTTCAGCCAATCGGGAAGCGATCGAAAGCACCTACGCAACCAAGGTGATCATCAGTTCGTCGCATGTCGTATCCATCGCCGACGACAAGTGGCTTACCTCCGAGTTCCTCCGGCAACGCCGACTGGGGTTCGTTCCTTCCTGCCTGCCAGGCAACGAGGAGACGCTGATCGAAGAGTGCGGCTTTCCGCTTGTCGTCAAACCGAGAATTGGCGCCAGGTCGATCGGCTTCGGCATCGTCCGCGATCGAGACGAGCTTAGGCGCGCCATAGCCGAGCAGCCCGGCATCGTCATACAGAAATATGTCGGTTCCGATGCCACCGAGTACACGGCCGGCACACTTACCTTCGACGGTAAATGCTGCGCGACTATCGTCATGCGCCGTGACCTGCGCGACGGCAATACCTATCGAGCCTTTGCCGAGCCGTTTCCGGCCCTCAACGCGGCAATGGCACAGGCGGCAAACGCCCTTGGCGCCCACGGGCCCGCAAATTTCCAGTTCCGCCTCGACGACGGCGTTCCCAGGATTTTCGAGATCAATGCGCGGTTTTCGGGCACCACCGCGGTGAGGATCCATGCCGGCTTCAATGAAGTGGAGATGTGCATCCGGCACTTGCTTTTTGGAGAGCCGGTCGTTCAGCCGGAGATCATGCCGGTGACCATTTTGCGCCACTGGTCGGAGACAGTGGTCAAATCCGGCGATCTCGTCGCGGCCGCCGCTCGTCGGGAAGAAAAAGCCTGAGGGAAGAGACCTGCCGTGAGTCGCAAGGAACTGGTGATAACTGGAGCAACGGGCTTTGTCGGCGCGAGACTCGTTGAGGAGGCACTTGCGCGAGGCTACGCCGTCACGGCACTTGTACGCGATCCCGAGCGGGTCGCCGCGCGCAATGTCTCTCACTTGCGGATCGAGAAATGGTCAATCGGCGATCCCCTGCCCGTGGTAGGGCAAGCGGATGCCCTGCTTCACCTCGCCGCCTACATTCCGGCCGATCTCAGCGACGCCCGCCAGGCCGCGAGGTGTTTCGAGGTCAATACGAACGGCGCCCTGCAAGTCGCGATAGAGGCGGCTTCCCAGGGGTTGAAGCGGCTGGTTCTCTTCGGATCCGCGCAGGTCTATGCGCCGGATCCCGGTGCCGCATCGGAAACGAGCGCCACTTTTCCCGTCCATCGAGCCAGCTATTATCTGGCGAGCAAGCTCTCTGCCGAGATTTGCCTGCTGGCTTTCGGCAGGGCCAATGCGATGCCGGTGACGGTCCTCCGTCTCGCGTCCGTCTATGGTCCGGGCATGCAGGGCACGGGAATGGTGCCTGCCTTTCTGCGGACGCTCGCGGGCGGGCGCCCCTTGATCATAGCAGACGGCGGACAATACAGCGTCGACCTCGTCTATGTCGACGACGTCGTGACGCTGGCGCTCAGGGCGGTGGAAAAGAGCGTGGACGGGGTTTTCAATGCCGGGAGCGGTCGCTCCTGCGCGTCCCTGGAAGCGGCGCAGACGGTTGCCGATGTCGTCGGGGGAAACCGGGCCCTCATTGGGGTCGAGGCCGCCGTCACCGATGCGGCCGCTCGGGGCTTCAGGGCGCTCGAGGTCGCCAAGGCGGCGAAGCATCTCGATTATCGGCCTCGCTCCTTTCGCGAGGGCATCGAAGCCTGGAAGACGGAGACCGGATTTGCGGAGTTCGAGGACACACAAGGCCAACGCTGACGATGTCCGGCCGGCATGCTTGGAAGGGGAAGGCGCGGGCGTTCGGCGCCTTCCCAATCCTACGCAGCTAGGCGTGTGTAGCGTCAGGCAAAGATGAAGTCGCCCCTCGAAAAGTTGGAGGCGGAGAGACTGCCGTTCGGATCGTCCACGAGGATGGAGAAGGCGTGGCCCGCGGAGTTGAGACCCTTGAGCAGCACGTCGCCATCCGTGGTGTTGTAGGCATAGACGGTGCCATTGGCGCCGGAGCTTGAATATTGCGTGACTCCGAGCTTCTCGATGACGAGGAAGTCCACACCATCCTGGAAATCCATGATCGTGTCTTGGCCGTTGAGCGCTGGGGTTGCCTTGAAGACGAAACGGTCGGAGTCGGCGCCGCCCCAAAGGATGTCGCTCCCCCCTTCACCGATGAGGGTGTCCTTCCCGGCGTCGCCGCGCACGGTATCATTGCCATCACCGGCATAGATGAGGTCGATACCGTTGCCGCCCCTGAGCGAGTCGGCCCCGCCTTCACCAGTCAGGATGTCGTTGCCGTCATCCCCAAAGGCGATGTCGTTGCCGTCGCCGACCGCGATCCTGTCGTTGCCCATGCCGCCGTGGGCTTCGTCGACGCCGTTTTCGGAGTCGAGGACGTCATTGCCGTCGCCGCCGTCGAGATAGTTGTTCCCGTCACCGCCATCGACGATGTCGTCGCCGATGCCGCCATAGACGCGGTCGTGCCCCGACTGGCCCTTCAGGGCGTCATTGCCCTCTTCGCCATAGATCGTGTCGTTGCCGGCGCCACCCGAGACGGCCTGCTGCGTCAGCTTTCCAGTGGCCGGATCTATGCGATTGTTGAAGCCGTCATTTCCCGAGCCGGCATAAATGATGTCATCGCCGTAGCCTGCGTCGATGTACTCTTCGCCTGCTCCACCGTAGATCTTGTCGTTTCCGCCGTCGCCCAGGATGTGATCATGGCCGTCGCCACCGTCGATGATGTCGTTGCCATCACCGCCTTCGAAGATATCGTTGCCGAAACCGCCGATAAGCGTATCGGTCCCAAGCCCACCCTCGATGCGGTCGTTGCCATCGCCGCCTTCGACGTAGTCGTCACCGATGCCTGCCTTGATGTGGTCGTTGCCGAGTCCACCGAAAAACCGGTCATTGCCTTCGCGGCCATCGAGGTAATCGTCGCCGGCATAGCCCCACAGCTCGTCGTCATAGAGAGTGCCGAGAATCGTATCGGTGAGGTTGGTTCCCTTAAAAATCATCATGATCTCCTAGCAGTTGCAGGAGGGCGGATAATTTCAGAATAGGGCGCAAAAGTGGACTTTAGCCTAATCCAATACGTAGAATTGTATGGAGACGAAGGCCTTATACTACCTATTCTAGAAATGTGCAATGGTTTTCACAACTGAAATTGAGAGCGTTAGCGTTGAAAATTCTCGCTTCTTCTGTCGGAATGAAATGATATCAGGACCACACTTCATCAATCCGGAGTTTAACGCATTAAAAAACTTGCGTATTTTGCCCTGATCGCGGTGATTGCGTATTCATTTTTCACACGCTCTCGAGCGTTGTGGGCATAACGGGCATATTCGGTCGGGGAAAGGTCGAGGATTTCGCGGATCGCCTCGGCGAGTGCCTCCGGATCGCGCGCGGGTACGGCGATGCCGGCATTTCCTGCGACTGTGGCGGCATCGCCGACGTCCGTCGTGACGATCGGCTTGGCGTAACTCATCGCTTCTGCAATCACGTTCGGGAAGCCCTCGGTCCTCGACGACAGCACCAAGGCGTCGATGCTGCGGTAATAGGAAGGCATGTCGGAGATCTCGCCCCTGAGATCGACCGCGTGCTCGGGCAGACCCGCCTCCGCCATTAAGTCGACCACAGCGCGGTTTTCGCGGGAAAGCCCGTTGCCGGCTGCGGAAAAGTGCGCTTGCGGGTGCGTCTTGCGGACGGCAGCCACGGCTTTGAAAAAGGTGGCGTGATCCTTCTGCGGATGGAATCGACCGACGATGCCGATCCGGCGGGCGGTTGCCGCTTCGGGGGGATCGACACGCGGCAAGTCGAAGCCGTTCGGGATGACGACCATGTTCCGGTTTGCGTAGCCGTAGGCCCGATGCAACTCGAGGGCGCGCGCGCTGTTGTAGATGATCCCGGCCGACCGGCTCGACAGAAGCCTCGCACCGGCAATTGCGAGGCGCGAACTGCGCGTAAGCGAAGCCGGATCGTCCAAGGACTGGCGAATGTTCCAGTAAACCGCTGCTTCGGACCGGGCCATTTGGGCCGCGATCGTGCCAACGATCATCGCATGGTACATCCAGCACAAGATTACATCGGGACGTTCCTTCCGGATGAGCCGGGCGAGCCGCAGGACCGCACCTGGAAGCGCGCCGAGGGAGGAGGCGGTCAGAGATACATAGGCAGCTCTCGGATTGTCGGCGAGATTGCGGTTCCGGTCCGAGACACCGATCAGCGACACGACGACGACGCGTTCATCGGCTGAACCCTGAAGCAGGCGTGCCAGCATGGTCTCAGCGCCTGCGCTGGCGGTGAAGTTGGTAATGACATGCATTATCATTGCGGCGGCCCTACTGCATATCTCCTTAGATCGACCTCGATTTATGGACAAAGACATGCAGCAATTCAAAAGTTCTACAGCGACCTTTGCGCGCCTGATATGACGCGCGGCACTGTAAGTTCGGCGCTGCCCATGCATCGATCGGAGGAACGATCCGCTGAACGTCCTTCAATCGGTCAGGCCCATGCCCGCGAAGAGGATTCTGTTGACCATATGCACGTCAAATCGGTTTTCCGCGAGTTCCCGCGAGCGCCTACCCATTCTTTTGGCGAGATCCGGATCGCGCGCCAACGCCGTCATCGCATCTGCAAGCGTGGGGACGTCGAGCGGCTTCACCGTCATGCCGTTCACGCCCGGCTGCACCGTATCGCGGCAGCCCGGCAGATCCGTCGTGATTACCGGTCTGCCGACCGCCAGCGCTTCGAGGATGCTCCGCGGAATGCCTTCGCGATAGTAGGAAGGTAGGACGAAGGCGCTACATCCCGCCAAATAGGGGCGCACGTCGTCGGTGGTGCCAAGATACTCCAATATTCCTTCGCCGACCCAATCCTTGATCTCCTCGCGCGAGATTGCCGTTGGGTTGCTGTCGAAGTGACCGAGCAGTTGAAATCGGGCATCGGGGAAAGTGCGTCGCACGATCCTCGCGGCCTCGACATATTCCATCACTCCCTTGTCGCGCAGGAGCCGTGCGATCATAAGGAAGACAGGCCCGCCGCCAGCCGCTCGCGCAAAAGCAAAATGCTCCAGGTCTACCCCGGATCCGGGAACCATCGTAGGCGTCAACGCATCCGGCAGCATATGATAGCGGCGAATGTCTTCTGCATCCGCGTCGTTATAGACAAAAACGACCCTCGCGCGCTTGAACGCGAGGCGATACAGCTGGACGCACAGGTGGCGGATGGCGAGCGCCTTGAAGGAGCGACCGCGGGTGTCGGAAAAGATGTGGCCGAGTCCTGTGACGAGGAAGCACCGCTCCCTGATTCCGAGCGTTCGGGCGGCAATGCCGGCATAGATGATCGGCTTCATCGTGTAGGGAAGGACCATATCCGGTCTCAGCCGCTTGAAATGTCGCCGCAGCGACCAGAAGGTCCGGATGTCCTGCAGCGGATTAAGACCGGTCCGCACCATCGGAATGCGGACGAAGCGAACGCCGATTTCAGCGAGCGCCTGCTCGACCCGCGGGTCCTGCTCGGGAGCGAAGGCTATGACTTCGTGGCCGGCGCTGACCAATCGTTTCAGCAACTCCAGCCGAAAAATCGTCAGAGACGCCGTCAGGCTTGCGACGACGGCGATCACGCGTCTGCGCGTCGGAGGCTGTGCGACACCGGAGGGACCCGCTGCAGTGACGATCTCCTCGGTTTGCATGCGCGGAAAATGCTCAGCGGACCTCAAGGCCGACCTCCCGCGTGCTTTCCATCTTATCTAATCCGGCAATCGCAGTCCGCCGCGGGCGCTGTTTTGGTAGATTTGCCGGCGTGGACCCCCAGGCTTGCTGCGCCTTGCGGGCTGGAGCCGGCCCCGCTTCTTGTTCACGGCGGGAGGCTTCGTCATGGCGGCCTCGTGCTCGTAGCGCGGAAGCAGCTCGCGCATGACCGCCACGACCGCCGGATCATTGCCCCGCTCCGCATGGCGCTGCAGGCGAGCGAACGCGTCCCGGAGCGTCGGCAAGGGAATCGGCTCCGGAACCGCGCCGAGAACGCCAGGCACCGGCGAGGTTATGCGTTTGTCGGTCTCGTCGAAGAGCTCCTCGTAGAGCTTTTCGCCCGGGCGGCAACCGATGATCTTGATCTCGATATCCTGGTCCGGTGTGAAGCCGGCCAACCGGATCATGCGGCGCGCGATGTCGATGATTTTCACCGGCTCGCCCATGTCGAGAACGAAGATCTCTCCCTGTCCGAGCTGTTTCTCGAAACCATAGGCCGATGCCTGCAATGTCAGCTCCACGGCCTCGCGGATCGTCATGAAGAAACGCGTCATGCATGGATCGGTCACGGTCAACGGTCCGCCTCTTGCAAGCTGGCGCTTGAAGAGCGGGATCAGCGATCCGCTCGATCCCAGCACGTTGCCGAAGCGGACGGTCATGAACCGCGGGCCTTTGCCGGTTTCGAGGCCCTGCAGGTCGAGCGCCTGGCAATAGAGCTCAGCGAGCCGCTTCGTCGCACCCATCATGCTTGTCGAGTTCACAACCTTGTCGGTCGATATCTGCACCATGGCCAGTGTGCCGTATTTCTTTGCCGCATTGGCGACGTTCATCGTGCCGATGACGTTCGTGAGGATGCCCTCGCGCGGGTTCATCTGCACCATAGGCACATGCTTGAGGGCTGCAGCATGGAAGACCAGCTCCGGCCGATGCCGCTCGAAAATTTCCTCGACACGCTGGCTGCGGCGGACGCTGCAAAGGTAACTCCTCGAAGTTACGTTCGGGAGGGTTTCGGCGAGCGTCATGTCGATCGAGTAGAGATTGTATTCCGAATTGTCGACCAGCACGATTTCCGCCGGCTCACAGGCAGCGACCTGCGCGGTCAGCTCGCTTCCGATCGACCCGCCGGCTCCGGTGATCAGCACGCGCCGTCCACGAACAAGCCGGGCGATCGCCTCGCGGTCGAGTGCCGCTTGCGGACGCTCCAGCAGATCGGTGAGTTCGACCGACCGCAGTTCGTAAGGATTGTCTCCTTTGGCGCGCTTGAACTCGGTCGGCTGCGACAGGCGCGATACGGCGATGCCGAGCCTTTCGGCGGACCGTAGCAGCTCGTCCGACGCGGTTTCGCCGAAGTTCGCCGGCGCTTCCGTGAAGACGACATGACGCGGCCGCCTGTTGGCTTGCTGCAGTTCCGCCACCACCTGCTCGAAATCCTCGATCCGGCCCGCAATTGGCACGCCGCGCAGGCTCATCCCGAGCTGGTCTGCATTCTTGTCGAGGCAGGCCACCGGCACATGGGTGGCATTCGGATCCCGCGCGAGTGCGCGCAGGTAAAGCTCTGCGGCGTCGCCCGCTCCGACGAGCAGCAGCGGTACTTGGTGATCGTCGCCCATCCCCTTGTTGCGCCGCCCATTCTTGAAAACGGGACGCGCCAGTGGGATTTCATCGGCGCGAAAGCTCAGCCGCGCGGCGGCGAGGAAGGCGATCAGGAGCAGCGACTGCATCGGCACGACGGATCGCGGCATATCGATCAGTCTTGTCGAAAAGAACAGGAGCGAAATGAGCAAGAGAGACGTCGCGAGCACTGCGCGAAGAATGATCAGGAGATCGGAGATCGAGCCGTATTTCCAGTTTCGGCTGTAAAGGCCCGACAACGGGAAAATGATTGCGCAAATGGCGAGGTACTGAGCACCGGACCACAACAGGACGGAGGCGGTTTCAGGCCTCGTACTGAGCTCCGCAAAGCCGTAACGCAGCAGCAGCGCCACGGCCAGCGCGACGCCTGCGGAGCCAAGGTCGGCAAGATACAAGGCAGGATATTTCTGAATGCTGAAAACGGCCCCTCGCAGACGCCGATAACCGATATCGAGGGCCGCACCGAATACCGGTAGCAACATTTTGGCCGATGATCTTGCTGCTCCGCCTCTCGGCAACATTAGGAAACTATCGCGCACTGCCTTCGCGGCGTCGTAAAAACGCTGCATGACGGGCCCTTCCTAATTTCTGCAAGCCTGCCGTTCCGCCGAACGAAAACCGCACCTCCCTCAAGAAGGTTTAATGGTGGGGTAGAGAACGGTGCGTCTGTAAGTCTGTTGTCGACCAGCTCGAAAGGCTTGATAAATCTACTTCGACAAAAGGTTACTCATCGCGGTGGGCTAGATCGCGATCAAATGATCCATAATAAGAAACACGTAATTCAGTAGTTGTAAATGCTCTTAAGTCAAAGGCGTATAGTTTTTCACAAAAGTTTACTGTGCTGAGCGGTCGAGCCCCTGGCATGCCGAAGCCACCCGACGGGCATGGAGTTCGAGGTTTTGGCAGATGAAATTCGCCGTGCGCACAATGCGGCCGTGGCCCATCTGTATCTCACGAGAAAGGTGTATAGCTAACGAGGCTATATATCCAAAGGCATATGGCGTAACGCGGATGAAGAAGCTAGTCTTCAACGCCGTACTTGAGGCTTAGACATTCAAGCTTTCGATGAAAGTGTAATCGAATCATGCGCCATCCGGCGCATTGCCATAATGGTCATGGCGTCAGCCCCTCATTTTTCACCGAGGTGGGCGGAAACATGCAAGCACGAAGCGTTATCGAGATCGTGGAGTCTCGCGGGCGGCTGCCTACTGAACTGATCGTGGCCGGGTACTGGGCAAGCCAGGCCGGTGTCGTGATCTATGTTCTCAATGGTGTCACCCCCCAAGCGATCAACTTGGTTCTGGACCCGATCGTGACAACCCTGCCTCTGTCTATCCCGGGCGTGCTTTATATCAGCCTCATGGACAAGGCACGCGTATGCGAGGCTTTACGATGCGCCGATGAGATTTATGCCGCGACCGGCATCTTCCGTCGACTGGCGGTTCACTATGGCATCGCTCCGGGTCGCATTCGGTCCGCCGTCGGCGCCGTTCCGAGACTGGAAAGTCGCACGCTCCAGTCCGAAAGAGATGTCCGTGCGCCAAAGATCGCCAGGCCCCATCTTGTCATGCCGATCCCGGCCATCCACTACATCCGCTGGGGTGCGTCGGACACGTCGAATAGGCATCCTTCGAAGGTCGCCGTCTGAAGGACTTTCATACTTCTTGGCTGATTTACGGGCGCGAAATCGCTCATCGAGCGGCGGCGTATGTGAGTGCATCCTGCTCTAGTCGAGCTCGAAATGCTCCTTGTAGTCCTGCCGCAGGTGTGACGGCTGATCTTCCTTCCGCAGAAAGCAATTGCCAACGACAAGGCACTCGATTTCGGTGCCCATGAAGCAGTGGAACGCATCCTCCGGGGTGCAGACGATCGGCTCGCCGCGGACATTGAAGCTGGTGTTGACCAGTACGGGACAGCCGGTCCGCTCCTTGAACGCGCTGAGCAGCTCCCAGTATCGTGGATTGGTATCCTGATGCACCGTCTGCACCCGGGCCGAATAATCGACATGCGTGACTGCCGGAATCTCCGATCGTGGAACGTTCAGGCGATCTATGCCGAACAATGCAGCTTCGTCGGGACCGAGGGGCAATCGCCGCCGGTCGAGGACATCGGCGACGAGCAGCATGTAAGGACTGTCGGCGTCGGTGTCGAACCACTCCGCCACGTCCTCTCGCCGGACTGAAGGGGCAAAGGGACGGAAGCTTTCGCGGTATTTGACCTTGAGGTTGAGCGTCTTTTGCATCCTCGGCGAGCGCGGATCGCCAAGAATCGACCTTGCACCGAGCGCCCGCGGTCCGAACTCCATGCGACCCTGCATCCAGCCGACCGCCTTCTCATCGACCAACGCATCAACGGTGCGTGTGATCACCTGGTCGTCGTCGAGGACCGTGTAAACGGCGCCGGCGGCCGTTAGTCGCTTCTCGATGTCGCGTTGGTCGAAGGCTGGGCCGAGATAGGCGCCGGCCATGCGGTCCCGCCCGTCGAAAGTGCGGTTGTGTCCGAGATAGCCGTGCCAGGCGGCCAGGGCCGCGCCCACCGCGCCGCCTGCATCGCCGGCCGCCGGCTGGATCCAGATGTCGTCGAAAATCCGCTTCTTGAGCAGCTTGCCGTTTGCGACGCAGTTCAAGGCAACGCCCCCGGCGAGACAGAGGTGACGCTCGCCGGTTTCCCCTCGGGCAAAACTCGCAAGTTTCAAAACGACTTCTTCGGTGACCGCCTGTATCGAAGCAGCGAGATCCATCTCGCGCTGCGTCAGCGGCGATTCCGGCTTTCGAGGCTCGGCGCCGAACAGTCGATGAAAGGCGGGGGATGTCATGGTGAGACCGGTGCAATAGTCGAAATAGCGCTGGTCGAGCCGGAACGAGCCGTCGTCCTTCAGGTCGATCAGATTATCCAGTATTTTCTGCGCGAATAGCGGGCGGCCATAGGGCGCCAATCCCATCACCTTATACTCTCCGGAATTCACCTTAAATCCGGTGTAGTAGGTGAAGGCGGAATACAGCAGCCCCAGGGAGTGCGGGAAGCGTACCTCCTTCAGTATCTCGAGCTCGTTGTCGCGGCCATGGCCGATCGACGTCGTGCACCATTCGCCGACCCCGTCCATCGTCAGCACCGCGGCGCTCTTGAAGGGCGACGGAAAGAACGCGCTTGCCGCATGGGCCAGGTGATGCTCCGTGAACAGCAGCGAACCGACCCATTCCTTTGATCCGGCAAGCTTTCCCAATTGCCTGCGCAACAGCTTCTTTTGAAACAGCTTTTCCTTAATCCAGAGCGGCATCGCCATCCTGAAGGAGCTGAAACCGCGCGGACTTGTCGCGAGATAGGTCTCGAGCAACCGCTCGAATTTCAGAAACGGCTTATCGTAAAAGACGACGTGATCGACGTCGGCCATGTCGCATTCGGCCGCAGCCAGGCAATAGGCCACCGCATTTGCCGGAAATCCGGCGTCGTGCTTCTTGCGAGTGAAGCGCTCCTCCTGCGCGGCAGCGACGATCAGCCCATCCTCGATCATCGCCGCCGCGCTGTCGTGGTAAAATGCCGAGATACCGAGAATACGCATGGATGGCTCGGCTCAGAACAGGGTGTAGATGAACGGCGCTACAGCGGTACCCTGCGTCAGCACCACCAATCCGCCAAACACTCCGAGTATGATGAAGATAGGCAGGAGCCAGAACTTCTTGCGGACGCCCATATAGGCCCAGAGTTCACGGATCAGTTCCATATCGCATTTCCTCCACTCTCAACCGACAACGGTCTTGTCGCTTCACAACTGTCTCGCGTTCAGAACTGATTGCGCATCGTCATCGGGTCCGGTTCATGCGGTGGCCGCCTATTCCAGTAAGTGTCCGCGCCTTTGTCGAACGAAGCGACGAGCGGATCGTAGCCGCGCAGCCTCAAGAAGAGCCCGATCGGAACGAAGGCCGTCGCATAAATCAGAAGCATCACGATGGGATTGACGATCTTGAACAGCAACAGGCCGAGTTTCGTCCACAGCCGGTTCGGCAAGGCGAGCAGGTCGGGAGAGGCAAACGCCAACAGGACGAGGACAGCGCAGATGCCTGCAAGCCCTGTGGTGATCGGAGTGAGCCCGCCGCTGATAAACCACCGCACCAGAACAAAAGCGAGGAGGATGCCACCGACCGTGTAGCCGAAGCTGCGGTTCGACGGCCCCTCCAAGGCATGCTCGGAAAAAGACTCGTGCGCCTGGTTCATCGGGAACGCCCTCAGCGGCCAGTGCTAATCTCTAAAGTAGGATACTGAGCGAAATGCAATCGCCTTCGTTGAGGAATAATATAGGACGCATCGTATAGAACAAGCGGCGACCGATCCGGTCAATATACCATTGGATATAGAAGGCGCGTCACGTGTAGTTGCGCTCTAAACGGAACGGCGGCATTGATCAAACTTGCGTTTCCGGCCAGTTTTTGGGGGAGACTCGATCGGTAAAACGCCGTATATTCCGCAGCACAAAACGCTCTCGTATCAAATTCCTATTCTGAATTCATTTGTGTGAGTTCAAGTGCAAGAGATACGACTCTTATCAGCCAAAACCGTCAGAACAGAAACGGATCGGCCTCCTGAACAAGGAGACCTGTAAGGAACGTTTGCTGAACGGTTCGCGGGAGAGGACAAGATGTCATGACAAAGCGGCATCTCGGGCTTGTGGCATGCACTGTTCCCGGCCTGTACCTGTTGTTAAGCCCCGTCTACGCGCTGCTGCATTACCAATTGTTCGCAGCCGAAACTCCGCATTTCATCCGCTACGTGCTGATCCCAGGGCTGCTGGGAGCCGCCCTCATTGCCATCGGCTTGCTTACGAAGCCGCGCTTTTCCGCACTTGTCGGCGTCTGTGCCTCGAGCATGTTGCTCGGCTTCTTCCTCTTCGAGGCGATGCATACGGTCTCTGTCGTGTCAGTCCGGTTGGAAATGCTTGGCCAGCTTAGCGAGGCGCAGGCCGAAACGCTCAGGCGCAACAAGAACATGGTTCCTGGCTTTACGCTTCGCAGCCTGAACCGGCTTTCCGGCACCGATGAACTCCCCGAGGCCCTGCTGTCGGGTTTTCCGGCGACGCAAGTGGTGCTGTGCACGTCCAAGGCCGGCATCGTCAGCTACACGGCGGACCGGTACGGCTTCAACAATCCCGACGATGTGTATGACCGCCGGCTGGATCTGATGCTTCTCGGAGATTCGTTCGTCGAAGGCTTCTGCCTGCCTCCGGGCGAGGACCTTGCATCGAGCGCCCGGGCGGGCGGTGCTGCCACCGCGAGCATAGGCATTCGAGGAAATGGCCCCTTGGTCGAACTCGCAATGCTCGGTCGCTTCGGTGAGCTTTTGCATCCGCGCCATGTGATGATGGCTTTCGTCGAAGGCAACGATTGGGAGAATCTGGAGCGGGAACTCGCGGTGCCTTGGCTCCGAGAAGCGCTTTCGCCGAATGCGAATTACGGTTTGCAGTCAACGGCGCAAGCAACCATGCGCGAGGCTAGGAGCATTTTGGCGGAGCGAAAAAATAGCCCGGTGACGAGTGTCGACCTTCTCACGAGAACATCCCTGTTGCGCAATTTCGTCGCCCTGCAGCAAACCCTGGCGAGGCTGGGGCTGGTGTATCCGAAGATTGCCGGCGATAAGCCGGAGTTCAGACAGATACTGCACCGCGCGAAAGAACTGACCGAGAGCTGGGGTGGCACTTTTACACTGATCTACATACCGCGGATGGACCGTTTCATCGGACCGTTCTCATCGGATCAGCCTTTCGACCCGCTGAGGAGGAGGGTTCTCGCTGCTGCCGCGGGAGAGGGGATCCCCGTCATCGATCTTCATGAGGCCATGCGCGCTCAGGCCGACCCCATTGTACTGTACGCGCCTGACGCTCATTTCAGTCGCGCCGGAGCCAAATTCGTTGCGAACGAGATCCTCCGGTCGATAGCGGCGAAGGAGACCGGCCCTCCGATAACTGCAGCGATCAAATGATTTTGCGGCGCCGCGTGCCTGCCTCGGTGGCGGCCCTTGATGCTCAATTCGAACCAAGCTGTAGCCGCTGGAAAATATTGGCGAGCTCCACGCGAGTCGTGATGTCGAGCTTGCTGTAGACGCTATGAAGGTGAAGTTTGACGGTGCCGGGGGCTATTCCAAGCCGCACGGCTATTTCGCGGCTGCGCAAACCTGCGGCCGCGAGGCGGGAAATCTCGAGTTCGCGCGGGGTCAGTTTCTGCAGAACCGAGCGGCGTTCTATGTCTCGTTCCCGAATTCGATCAATCTCCGCACTCAAACCTTGATCTACGACAGAGGTTCGGCCGGCCATCACCGCCCGAATGCACTCGACAAGGGCACTCGGCGCCTGTTCCTTAAGAACGATGCCGCGCACACCAAGCCGCATCGCCTCGGCAAGTTCCTGCTCGCTGATATCGGCGGTCAGAAGGACGCAGGCGAGTCCCGGCCGGTCGCCGTGAAGGCGACGAATGAGATCCAGGCCGTTCATTTCGGGCATCCGCAGGTCGGCGACGACCAGATCGACCGGCCGGGTCGAGACGATTTCGATCGCCTCAGCAGCCGTTTTGCATGTTGCAGC
Source organism: Sinorhizobium americanum (assembly GCF_001651855.1). GTDB lineage: Bacteria > Pseudomonadota > Alphaproteobacteria > Rhizobiales > Rhizobiaceae > Sinorhizobium > Sinorhizobium americanum. Next base: position 80,656 of record NZ_LNQC01000071.1, read on the forward strand.
CACTTGCCAACCCGGCTCGGCGTCAATCAAACGGCGCAAACCGTCCAGGACGATCAGGTGGTCGTCGACGACAAGGATACGCGGGCTCACGGATGGGCCGGTATCTTGATGGTTAACCGGGTCCATTGCTCCACCTTGTCGATCGAGAGTTCTCCTCCCCAGGTCGCCACACGCTCACGCAGGCTTCGCGGACCGACTTTGCTGCTCTCCAGTTCCGCATGCTCGAGCCGCCGGTCAAAGCCGAAGCCCGTTCCGTCGTCGTCCACAGTGAGGATCACCGTCCCGCCCTCGAGCCGGAGTCGGGCCTCGAGCGTTCTCGCATGCCCATGGCGTGCAGCGTTGGCCGTCGCCTCCGCAATCATCCGCGTCAGCTCGCCGATGATCGCCGACGGCAAGCGAAGATCTTTCGGTTCCACAAGGAAGCGAAAGTCAATCGACCATTGCTGCCGCAAGCGTTTGGCCAGCGCTTCCAATCGCACCACCAGTGGAGACTCCCTCGCGCCGCCTTGGTCAGATCCCGGTTCAAGCGCGCGAATGAGAGCGCGGAGCTCTCTCTGTTCTTCGGAAAGCATGGCCTGCAAGGCCATCAGACGCCTGTCGATCTCCTCGGGTTCGGCCTTCGAGGAGCGTAGGCTTTGTAGCTGCAAGGCCATGCCGGCCAGGGTCTGCAGCACGCCATCGTGTATATCTCGTCCAATCTTGATGCGCTCCTCAAGGGCGGCGGCATCGCTGAGACGGCGCAACAATATTGCTTGCTCGAAGAGTGTCTTCAATCGGTCAGCGACGATCTCCGCCATTGCCACATCGTCAAGTGTCAGGGCTGGCGGATCGAGGAGAAACAGGCGCGCCTCGACATCGCTCGCGTGGAACTGAACCGAAATCGCCGAAGCAATCGAGAATTCGGCGACGAGGGCGGGGGACGTTGGCATCTCGTCTCCGCGCCATCGATCGAAACGTCCCTCGCCGCGATGTATGAGGGCTCGTGATCGTCGCGCGTCGATGATCAGGAGACTTGCATGCTGCAGTGCTTCGGGTGTCCACGGCAGATAAGCGGTCGGCGACAAGTGCCTCACCTTGCATGCGCCGTTCTCCCATATCGCCAGATGGGTCCAGGGTTCGTCACCGTCACTCCAGATCAGCAGCGCGCGGCCGACGCGCATCACCTGCGCGGCATAAGCCAGCGCCGCCTCGGCGGGCCATTCGCGGCCGTCGGGCGCGCCGGGCGTCCGCTCGACCAACCGCAACAACTCGGATCGCACCGCCTCCTGATGAGTCCCGAGCCATGTGAGAAGAACCGTTGCCGTCAGCAGGAAGAGAATGAACGACAGCGCGACTGCCGCGTCGACGTCCGAGTTGAACGGCCAGACTGTGTTCGAAAGCGCCAGATATGCGAGGATAGCCACGCCGATGGAACCGGTCCACAAGGCGCCCCGCCAGAGCCAGTGCAGCGTTGCTGTCAACTGGACGAATGGCATGAGCATGAAGACCGGGCCAGACACCCGGCCTGTAAGCAACGCCAGGGCAATCAAAGTGGCGACGTCGATGATATGTCGCACGAAGGTCCCGCGGACCCGATGGACCTTGGCCCTCCATACGAAATGGGCTGCAGCGATGGCGTAGACGAAATAGGCGATGAGCAGCCAAAAGACGAGCTGCGAGCGAGGGGGCCAAATGGCGGCATCGAGCCACGTAATCCACAGGCTGCCGATCGCCAGAACGATGCGAGCGATGGCGATAACCGCATCCGAGCGAGCCCGGAATGTATTGATCCAAGTCTGTCGATTGGTCGCCGTGGCCAACCGGTTTTCGGCCCGCACCATGGAAATCGCGGAGGCCCAGTACTTCACCGCCAAGGTCCTCTCTTCAGGCAGGCGATTAACGCCCGGCGCTTCGGCAGGCTGGAGGGAATTATGTCGAATTGCATTCCCAAAGGCCAGATTTGTTGCGGACTTTCTGGCTTTCGAGACGACAGCCGCCTCGACTGGGCCGGCGCCGCTCGCGATTGCTGTCTAAGAGGCGTGTGGATGGAATCTGCCGTGTACCGCCGGGCGGCTGCCAGTCGGGGAAGCCCAGGCCAGCACCTCGATGCACGCACCGTCGCCGCATAGAACGACGAAGCCGCGCTTCGAATAGCATTGAACCTGTCCCACCAGACCGATGTAACGGCCGGCTTTTTCGAACTCCAAGGCTGCGTCGATACGGATCCTCTCGCCGTCGTAGAAGGAGAATGCACCGGGATAGGGGTCGCCGACTGCACGGATAAGCCGGAGTACCGAGCCGGCAGAAGCATTCCAGTCGATCAGGCCGTCTTCGGCGGTTCGCTTCGCACAATAGCTCGCCTGGTCGTCATCCTGCTCGATCCGTGGGGGATTGTCCGTCTCAACGAGCGTAACCGCCTCGACCACCATTTCGCGCAAGTTCGTTGTGTGCTTGGCATAGAGGCTCCGAGCGGTTTCGTCGGCCGCGACGGCGAACAGCCGCTGAAGCAAGACTGGGCCGGAATCGATGCCTTCATCGAGCCAGAACAGCGTTGATCCGGTCACTTCCTCGCCGCGCAATATCGTCCAGGGAATGACCGCGCGACCGCGCAGGCGCGGCAAGGCGGCAGGATGGAACCCGATCGTCCCCAAGCGCGCGAGATCTCGAAACGGCTGCCGGCAGACCTGCGACCAGCCAATGACGAAGGTGAGATCGGGCTCGACCGACGTCATCGCCTCCAGGACGTCCGGGTGATTGATGTCCGCCGTGTAGCGAATGGCGCAACCGGCGGTGCGTCCCATTGCCCCCAAATCGGCAAAATCGGAGTGGCGCCCGGCCAGCTCAGGCGGCAGGGTGACAACGAGCGTGGGAGCGCACCCCATTCTTATGAGCGCTTCGAGAGCGATTACGGAGCTCTCCACGGCACCGACGAAAACGATACGCATGATCCAACAACCGTCGACTATCGACGAGCGCGGGATGTCATTTCCCGGCGGCAACGAACGATGTGATGCGATGCTGGCCGTATTGAACTCCAAGGACGACCATGATGTCCAGTGCAGGAACCAGCCAGTCCGCCGCGACAGCACCTTGGATTTGCGCCGCGAAAAGGAGAAGGCGGCCGCCCTTGCCCTCGGATGAAGCGGCGTTTCAGAATTGGTGACCCGTCGCATTCGCGCCAAGAAATGGCTAAAAGATGAAGCGATTGAACAAGATATACGTCGCTTCCGAAACTACAGGTGGCGATGGGGCGAAACTAAATTATTGCACCCTACTAAACATTTCACTAATCTGGCGCGATAGCGAAAATTGTTGCTTAAGATGGTTTCCATGACGACGTTCGTTTCTAATGGCAGCCTCTCTGCTCGCTCCCACTACCGAGAAAGCGTTGAACTTGCCGTTCAGCGCAATGGGAATTCGGTAGGCCTGCTCGATGCTTGGGCTCTGGTCAAACGGCGCATGCGGCTCCTTGCGACAGTAATTGTCGGGTGCACTTTGCTCTCTGCGGTAGCATCATTCACGCTGCCGAAAACCTACACGGCCAGTTCTGAAGTGGTGCTCGAGCGGAAAGACGTTCGACCGTTTGCTACTGACGCTGCTTTGACGACCGTCGACCGTGATCGCTCTGCGGCAGAAACCGAGATGGATGTCTTGCAGTCCAGACAATTTGCCGGCCGCGTGGTCGACAGATTGAAGCTCATCAACAATCCCAACTTCAATCCCTATGCTCGCCAGGCCAAACAGCCGCAAAACATCGGTGGCGGACTTCTTGCGTACTTACAGGGAATAATCGGAATCGAACAGTCGCCCTATCCGGTCAGAACTCTGCCGGATCTGAAGGCTCAACGGGACCGCGCAATCTCGACACTGCTGCCCCAGCTCAATGTCAGCCGGACCGGAGAGAGCCTTGCGGTAAGAATTACCGTATCGAATCCCAGTCCTAGGCTCGCTCAGGAAATCGCCAATACGATTGCCAAGCTGTACGTCGAATCCTCGCTCGAATTCAAGCAGGACGAGCGGATCGCCGACAAGCAGCGGGCCATCAATACGGGCGGCGCCGTGGGGTTCCTTCGGCAGAGCATGACGCAGCCGCTTCTGGTCACATTGCGGGCAGAAGAAGCCCGATTGCTGCAGAGCAAAGCGGAGATCGCGGCGAAGTTCGGCAAGAACCACCCCCAGATGATCGATGCAGATTCGCAAATCGCGGGCGTACGCAGCATGATCGAAGAGGAGGTTCGGCGCATCTTGTTGGACCTTGAGGCGGAATCGCTGAAGCCGAGCGCCCGGATTGTATCGGCGGCGGAACTCCCGAATTCACCATCCTTTCCCAAGGCAAGCATCATTGTTCCGGCGACATTTGCCGGGTCGACGTTGTTGGCCTTCTTGCTCGCCCTCCTGTTCGAGGCGACTGATACGCGAATCCGCAGCGGCCAGCGCACCGCCGAACTCCTGAGAATTCCCAACTTGGGCTATGTGCCGAAAATCCCGAAACATTTTTCGTCGCACGGCACCAAGCGATCGTCATGCATACCGGACTGGAGCAATGTGACATCGGCCGAAGCGGAGCGTTCGATCTATATGGCGTCCCGCTTCTCGGAGGCCAAGCAGCTGCATCGCGTCGTGATGGTCACCTCATGCCGTCACAACATTGCAAACGCATCGACTGCGTGGGGAATTGCAACGGCGGCGGCGGCGGACGGCCGCCCCACCGCATTCGTGAACCTGGACTTCCATCAGCACAGCATTCCCTTTTTGAAGAGCATGGGGCGCTCACCCGAACTCCTCGAGCGCTATCTCAACAATGAAGCGACCCTCGCCGATGTCGTGCAGACGATTCCGACCTTGCCGGGCCTAGGTTATCTCGACGCGACGCTGGCAATGACGGAGCCGTTCAGACTCATCGACTCCGACAAGCTATGTGAACTGATCCAGGCGCTCAGGCAGAGCGGGTATGATTTCATTGTGCTTCACGCCCCGCCGGTCCTCAGCTCGGGCGATGCGACTTGGCTCGCACCCTTTGTCGACGGGGTCATCCTGATGGTGTCCTGGGGCGAGACAACCGAGGATCAATTGTTGGTGGCCGTTTCCCAGCTTCGAATGAACCATGCGCCACTGATCGGCACCGCAATTAATCAAGTCAATCCTGAAATTCATAGACGCCACCGATACGGAGGCTATGTGATAACCTCGAGGCGTTTTCCGGCAGGTGGATGGATCAGGAGCCGCTCCCGCGGAAATGCAGCAATCGCCGACCGCCCGGTCAAGGAAGCGAATACCTCGTCCGTCCTTTCGGTCAGAGCCGCGCCCAGTTCTCCGTCGAAGATGGTGTAATTCGGATTCCGGAACTCTGGGCTGGCGTTCGTATCGCGCTTGCTGAGATCCAGCAAGGCTCGCTTGTCGGAGGAGATCGTCTGAACAGGCTGGGCCGAGTTTTTACTTCGATCTCAGGTCGGTCCCGGGCCTAGCGTTGGTTGCAGAGGGGAGAGCTCCAACATGAGCAACGGGGAGCCGCGGACCGTGTGCTTTCCCTTCATCGGGGATTTCATAGGCGGCAGCCACCTGTCCGCCCTTGGACTGATACGAAATCTTCCGAAACCGTTGTTTGCGCCGCTCGTTGTCCTCCACGATACCGAGGGGCCGGTGGCGGAACTGTTTCGCCGCGAAGGTATCGACTTTGAACGGGCGCCCGTTTTGAACCGCCTGCAGCGGGCCGGTGCGCGCAACGGCACGGCGGCACTCAACGTCGCCCGCACTCTTCCTGCGCTTGTCAGATATTTGCGTTCCAGAAACGTCGCGATCGTGCACACCAATGACGGTCGCGCACATCTCATGTGGGGTCTTGCAGCGCGATTGGCCGGATCGAAGCACCTCTGGCACCACCGTGGCGACGCGACTTCCTTCGGATTGCGGCGCATCGCGCCGTGGCTTCCGAACCGTCTCGTCGCCGTTTCGAAATTTGCCTCGCCGCGCCCGGGATTTTTTTCCGCTGCGGCCAAATGCAGTGTCGTTCACAGTCCATTCGACGTCATGAAAGCGACAGGAGTCGGGCGGGAAGATAGTCGAAGAAGCGTCATAGCCGCGATCGGATGCTCGCCGGAAACGAAGCTCCTCGGATATGTAGGAACCTTGGTCGATCGCAAGCGGCCGATCCTTTTCGTCGAGGTGCTTGCGGCTCTAAAGCGGCTGGAGCCGAATGTCGAATTCGCCGGGCTGTTCCTGGGCAACGCACTGAACGGACTTGACGACGCCGCAAGATCGCGCGCGCAAGCCCTTGGCGTCAGCGACCGCATTCATTTCATGGGTTTCCGCTATCCGAGCGAACCTTGGATCGCAGGCTTGGATGCCCTTCTGGTGACGGCGGTGAATGAACCGCTCGGAAGGACGCTTGTCGAAGCGATGCTGCTCGGCACGCCTGTTATCGCAGCAGACTCAGGGGGCAATCCCGAGGTTGTAGAGGACGGCGAAACGGGCATGCTCGTTCGCCCGGACGATCCGGCTCAATTCGCAAGCGCTTGCTTAAAACTGTTCGGCGACTCCAGCTATCTTGCGCACATCGTGGAAACGGCTCGCAACGAAGCACGCGCCCGCTTCAGCATCGAACGCCACGTCCACGCAATCATGGCCGTCTACGACGATTTGCTGCCTGGAAGGAATGCTGACCGAAGGCAGGCCCATACCCGGTGACGGAGCAGCGATATGCGACGCGAGGCGACAGTGTCAGACATCGGCAAAACAACGACACGTCACGTTCATTCCGACAGCCATCTGCGCGCGCCGGCCTTGCCTGCAATCGAACGTGCTGTCCTCTACATGGGCGTGTTTCTAGCGCCCTATGCGACACTGCGGTTTTCCGAGCTTTTCTTTACCCTCAGCGATTTCTTTTTCTGCCTCAGTCTTTCTCTTCTTTTCATAACCGGGCGGATCTGGAGCAAGCCGCTCGGCGAAGCAACGCCGCTTTGGCTTATCGCGTTCACACTCTTGTTCGTCGGGCTAATGGTCGGCAGCCTGTTGCATGACAGCCCCGAACGCGGGCTGATTGTGACGGCACAGTATTTGTTCGCCTACGTATTCCTGATGTTCATTCTGATCCGAGATGAGCCCAGGGTAGCCTATCGTCTGGCGGCCATTTTCCTGCTCAGCATGGTTCTCATTGATATTCACGGCATCATTACCTTCTACACGGTTGGCTATGTGCCTGGGGAAGGAAAGGGCGTCGTGACCGGTGGACGGCGTTTGGCTACAGTCCTTCGAAACCCGAACTTGGCTGCGGCAATGAATGCTCTGACGCTGCCAATTCCGCTCTTTTTATGGGCGACTGGCCGGATCAAGTCATACGTCGCCTTACCTGTAATAGCGGTATTTATAGGTACGGTGATACTTACCAGCTCGAATAGCGGTCTATTCGTAACGTTGCTTTGCCTGGCTGTCTTCACGGCGTTCCTTTCCACACCCAAGTTGTTGCTACGGTTGGCGCTTGCCGGCGGCATGCTTGTTGCGGTTGTAGCGGGATTTGGAAGCAAGGACCTGTTGCCCAAGACATTTCAGACGCGTGTGTTGGGCGCGCTTTCCTCCGGCGACATATCTGAAGCGGGAACATTTGTTTCGAGAGCCGCACTGATCGAGGAAGCACTCCAGACCATATCCGATAGGCAGATTGCGTTCGTGGGATTGGGCGCAGACCAGTTCCGGGTGAGAAGTGTACAAACTGCTCCTGTTCACAATCTTTATCTTCTCCTCTGGGTCGAAGGCGGATTGCTTGCGCTCATGGGCTGGATCATGTTTTCGGCAGTCGGCCTGCTGCATGGATTTACCCTCAGAAAGGCCGGGGGAGATAAGCGGGCGCTAGCAGCGATGACGACGACCATTGTCGTTTTTCTCACGATTGCTCTATTCAATCCGCATATGTATGCGCGGTATTGGACCATCCCGATTTTCTTGTGCTGCGGACTAAGCCTCTCGCAATTCCGCCAGGCAGCAAAACTTTGACAGCTCGGAACTTGGCCCCGAGGGCTTTCTCGTTCAAGCAATCAGTCGCCCATCTGCGTCGCATCATATCTATTCACGCGACGCGTTTTTATGTGGAATAAATAGTCGGTGAATAGTTCAAGAGGAAGTACGTTCAACGCCGATCCGCAGTAAATACGGCCGGGTTGCTAATCAGGCGTGCATGCATTATCATATATTCTTTGCTTCACTTGTTTTGTCGAACGAGAGCGGCCAATTCCCCCGCATGAATTTGGAAATAACTGGTCGGCGCGTGCTGACGTCCGCGGCTAGAAGAATGTAGTCGATCGCATCCGCTGGTGGGAATGCGCAGCCGGCCGCGACGCGTGCAAGCAGAATTGAAGGCAAGCTCAAGCAGCCGCTCTTATGAAAGGCTATGATGATGCCCTCGCAGGCCGCTCGTATTGCTTACATCGCAGGTTACGGACGCAGCGGGACCACCATACTCGACATTGCGCTGGGGCAGCACGATGCCGTGTTGGGGGCGGGGGAGATAACGTCGCTCACCCGGCATGTTTGGCGTAACAACGAATACTGTGCCTGCGGCAATCGGATTCGGGACTGCCGTTTCTGGAGCACCGTTTGCCAAGAATGGCTCGCGAACTCGGATTCGACACTCATGTCGGATTATTGCGGCCTTCAAGAAAAATTCGAGGGTCTGCCCGTACTTGCAAGGATGGTTCCCGGGCGCAGTTTCGGCAAGCAATTTGCGACCTATGCGCTTCATACGGAGCGCCTGATGAACGCGATGCTGTCCTGTTCCGGCAAGCACGTCATCGTCGATTCTTCGAAATTGCCGGGAAGGGCGATGGCGCTTGCGCAGATACCGGGAATTGACATGCGGGTCATTCACATGGTGCGTGACGGGCGCGGAGTGGCCTGGTCATTGCTGAAACCCTATGCGCGTGACGCGAACTCGGGATTGCAGAAGGAGATCCGGCCAAAATCGGTGTTCAGAACGGCGTTGCGGTGGAGCATAGTCAATCTTGCGGTCGAGTATCTCTCGCGGAAGCTCGGCCCGGATAAAGTGTTGCGTGTGAGGTATGAGGATTTTGTCTCGGACCCCGTCGCCATCATGCGGGAGATCGGGGCGTTTCTCGAGCTTGACCTCCACCAAATCGGCTCTTCTCTGCAGAATGGCGAGCCGGTCGGTCCAGGGCACCAGGTCGCGGGCAACCGGCTGCGCATGAATGGATCTGTCGCACTCACGCGAGACGAGTCTTGGCGGGCCCGGATGCCGGCCGGTCAGCAGGTCTCGTTCGAGCGGTTGTGCGGCTGGATGCTCAGACGCTATGGCTATCTTTAAGCATCGCCTGCAGGAGCGGGGGAAAACCTATGCTGGCTGCGCGTTCAGTTGTTCCGCGAAGGGCTCGACAATGGCACGGCTCCGCCTTTGTCGTGGCTCCGCTGACGTTGGCAGGGCTAATCCTTCTATTGTGGACCGGGCCGGTGCGAGAGGCCGAGGCTGCAACGGCAGTGCAGGAACCTCTTTCACCGAAGCTTCCGGACGGTCGGCAGCGCGCCTTTCCGACGGCCGAAGGCTTCGGCGCCGGTGCCGTCGGAGGCCGAGGCGGCAAGGTGATCTACGTTCTAAACACGGACGAGGCAGGCCCAGGATCTCTGCGTGATTGCGTCGAAGCGTCCGGGCCACGCGTTTGCATTTTCCGCACGGGCGGCACGATTACGCTGCGTGAGAAGTCGCTGGTGGTCCGAAATCCGTACTTGACGATTGCCGGAGAGACGGCCCCGGGCGGCGGGGTCGCCATCCGCAACGGTGAAACACAAATTCGACCTTCGATTGAAATTTGGACCAACGACGTGATCATAAGGCACATTCGCCTTCGCCCTGGTCCGCATACGCGCAAGGCTTGTTGTTCTGGCGGTCTCGGAATGTACTCGGAGGCGGCAAGTGACATCATGCTCGATCATATCTCCGCCAGCTGGGGATCGGACGAGACGGTCGATTCGGAAGACGCCAGCAATTTCACCTGGCAATGGGGAATTGCCAGTGAACCGCTCCTGAAAGGCGGCCCGGGGAAAAACAATCGTGCTCGCAACATGTTGTTCACCAAAGGCGGCAGCGTTTCGGTGCACCATTCGCTCTTTGCATTCGGGAGGTTCAGAAATCCGCAGATAAAGATGAAACTCCCCGGTGCAGTGGCGGATGTTGTGAACAATGTTCTCTTCTCGCCAGAGTGGCAATATGTCGTGAGCTTTGGCGATGAATGGACGCATATTCAGGCCAATGTGGTGGGCAACTACAAGATCGCAGGACGGAAGTTGCGCAACGACCACCTGGTGCATCTCTTTACCGAAAGCGGTCTCGGACACTCGATCTATGTCAAGGACAACTACGACGAACCCTATCGTACTGCGCCTGACCAGGATGACAGCTTTGTTCTAGCCGAGGATCAAAGACAGTTTGTTGTAAAGGCGCCGTTCGAGGCGCCGACGATCCGCGCCTCCCTGCCTATGGTCGCCTATGACGAAGTCCTGGCGAACGCAGGTGCCACAAAGCCTGAGCGCGACGAGGCGGATCGGCGCATCGTCGAGGATGTAAAAAGTCGCGGCGGGCGACTGCTGAAAACGGATCCGCGGGATGTTGGCGGATGGCCCGACCTTGATGCTGGAACGCCATACCAGGACGGGGACATGGACGGCATTTCAGATGATTGGGAGGTGAAATACGGCCTCGATCCGGCAAAGGCCGACGATGGTCAGCAGGACATGGATGGTGACGGGTGGTCGAACCTCGAAGAGTTTCTCCACTTCATGGCCGGCGATCCGGGAGGCAGCGATGTCCGGCCGCTTCCGGATCCGCAATGAGCTACCTTAGACTTCCCTAAATCATTGTCGATCTAGGGGTAAGACATGCAGCAGGGTTGAGGGGGCCATGAACCTGAGTGCCAGCGAGTTCTATTCATCGGGCGCGGATACGACCGATGTGGTCTTGGAGTCTGCCTTCTTCGCCAAGCTCAAGATGCGAAACGGCACTTTCAAGCTGACCCAGCCATCACGCTTCCAGGAGCTGGAGGTCGCCTTCCGACCCCATGTCGAGGAGCGGGCAGGCTCGCTTCGCGAGGTTCTCGACGTGGGCGTTTCCACCGGGCTGACAACCGTGGAACTCGCCAAATTCCTGGGTGATTGCGGCAGTGCTGCCAGCATCACCGCAACCGATCTCTTCATCGAGGCCCATATCGTTGAATTGTTTCCGGGGTTCAGAGTCTTTTGCGATCCGGAGGGCTGGCCATTGCAGTATGACCTGCGGGGTATAGCGATCCGTCCGTGGATCCGAAGACTGGATTACGTGACGCTTGCATTCATTCCGCTCATGCTTGGCCGCAGCATGCTAAAGGCACGCCTGCGATCACGCATAAGCGCGGGTGTGAGCAGACCAGTGCGAATGATTACCCGGTCGTTGCCCTCGAATGGTGCGATCGTTTTTGTTGAAAATGACATCATGTGTCGGTCGGAGCGCTTTATCCGGCGGTTCGACATGATACGCGCCGCCAACATTCTGAACAAAGGTTACTTTTCTCCGGATCAGATTATTATCGCCATCGGGAATATTCACGCCTATCTCCGCGGTCCTGGCGCCTTGCTCATTGTCGGCCGCACCAATCGCGCTGGCGAAAACGCTGCGACCTTGTTTGAGCTGAACCGGGTCGGATCATTTACCGCACTGGAGCGCGTGGGCGGGGGGTCGGAGATCGAGAGGCTCGTGCTGGATTTCCGCTGCCCGCAACTGCGGACGGCTATCGGAGAGTTATCGATCGGGCACCAATAGCGTAGCGGGCGAGCTGAACTACTGAACGCTCCCATTCTTCAGCCACCCATTTAGATCCCGACCGACGATGGCGCCGAGCTTTTCTATCTCCGTGGCGTAGAAATCGCCCATGCGTTCCCTGAGTTCTCGGGTCAACGGCGCATACTCCACTTCGGAAGCGGCGATTGACCGCAGTCGCTTGAAGCCCGCATTGTTCCTGAAAGGAGCGACGATCGGCTTCAACGGGCGCAGCAGACGGCGCAAAGTCGGGTTGATCATCGGCTCCGCCTTGTCCTTGACCTTCTTCTCCAGAGGCTGGAGCGGCAGATCGTCGGTCATCCGCATGAACTTTCGAACCCGATCGAGCTGTGCGGACGCATCAATTCTCATGTCCTCGTAAAGAACGACAAGGATCTGCTCGGCCGGAAACCGATCAAAATAGGCGCGCAATTGCTGAAAGTAGAGGCCGCCGTTCAGGAAACGCCCGCCGGCACCCATGCGTGGATCAAGATATTTGGCGATATCGCCGCCGACTTCGCCCCTGCGGTACAGCATGCAGTAGTCCGAGTAGGCGCGCTCGATGGGATTGCGCAGCTGGGCGATCAGCATCGCCTCGGGAAGCTTCTGGCTTATCCGCTCGGCTGCGCCCTCTGTATCCAGATAGGAATTGGACTTTTCGCCGACGAGACGTCGATCCTTCTGCCCTTCGAAGTTCGAGAGATACCATTCGTCTCCGCGGTCATAGTAACGACTGAAATAATGCAGCTCGGGAGCCGGCATGTAGATGTACGGGTGCTGTTGCAGCGATTGCTGCAGCCACGTCGTGGCGCTCTTGGTCGCGCCGATAATCAGGAAATCGATATCGTGCAGCTTCATGGATTCCCTCCGTCAGGTGCCGGGAGAAGCGTTCTGCCATCTCGCCTATGTCTGCCGATACGCGACCGCCATCATCCAAAGCCAGATGACGGCCATGACGATGTGGGCCAAATTGGCGCCCATTGGGCCGATCCGCGGGATCAGCGCCAAGGCGGTGCCATGAAACGCGATTGTCGCGACGAGCACGCTCGTTAGAACCCGGTCCTCCCGCCCCATGGCCAGAAGCGCTGAGCGTGTGACTGTACCATACAACGTCATAGCCGCCGCGATGGACTGAACGACGACCAAAGGGCCCGCCGCCTCGAATTCCGGACCGACGGCCAGTTGTAGCACCGGATCGATCGTCAAATATACGGCGCCGACCAGCAATATTCCGAAGCCGAGAAGAAGCGCTCGCATCTGTGAGGCGGCCCGATGAAACGCTTCAATCGCGCTTGCGGCCCAGGCCCGAGCTAGATCGGGGTATAGCACGGCCTGCACATGATCTCCGATTTGCAGCGTCATTCGGCCAATGCGCTTGGCAATGTGATAAAGGCCCGCCGCAGTCGGGTCGGCCAGGTAACCGACGAGAAGCGTGTCGAGCTGGTTGGCGCTCGAGCGCAGGGTCAATGACAGGTTCGTCGAGATCGCAAATTTCCAGAGGCCTGGAAAATGAGCGGTGATACCGCGAACGGGAGCCCGAAGCATGCTCGCCAACATCCCCTGTCTTCGCAACTCCGCAAACGAAAGGAAGACAACAGACAGCGAGCCAAAGATCTGGGCCGCCATCCATATCAGGACGAATTCCTGCAAGCCGCCGCCGAAGGCAAAGCCGGTTGCGCACAATCCGGCGCGGAAAATACTGGCAGCGACTTGACCATAGGCGATTGATCGAAACTTCCCGAACAGGCGCAGCACGGCCAACGGCATGCCGGAGATGCGAAACGGCAGAATGGCGCAAAAGAGGGTGACGAGTCCGGACATCTCGGAGGAGATCCCGAGCGAGGGACCGAAGGCCCACACGAGCGCCACGGCAATCACGCAACCGGTCGCGGCCGCGCAAACGTCAAGCAGAAGGCCGAATTTGAACAACGAAGTAAGTGTTTCCGCGCTCTTCGATTCTGCGCCGAACTTGATCAGTGGCTGCCAGGACTGGAAGTTCACGAGCCGCTCTATGGCGCTCGTGTAGGTGAAGCAAAGCGCCAGGATGCCATACTCTGACGGACCAAGCGCCCTGGCTGTCAAGGCGAATCCAACAAGCCCCAGCAGGGAGGTAAGCGCATTCCCGGTAAGGAGGTGCCTTATATTTCCCAGGCGACCCTTCAGGCCTTTTTCCCGAGCGAGCATCTTGTGAAGGCGGTTGAAATATCCGGCCAGCTCTTCTCGTATCGCCAAACGAGACCTCCCGCCTCCAGCGAGGCCGCCTGATCAAAAAAGGCGCCGCCCTTCGCCCGTGGCGCAGGGCCGATGTGATGCACGCATAAATCTATCAGGAGTGAGCCTGACTCCGCAGGGCAGGAACACCCGCACGGCCCCCTCGGCGCAATCGAGTTTGAGCGTCCGGCCAAGTCGCCTTGCCGGTCACCGGCGCAAAAAACAACTAAAATCCTTTGACGGGACAGTATGAGGGAGAATATAGTCGCGCCAGATATTTTGATAGCCTTTTCTTTGTTGCTTTTGGAGGCGGTTGCGATGGGGACGTTACCTCCGCTATCGGCCACGAGCTCGTCCCTAAGGGTTTGGGGCACGTATATTTTGGCAATCGTGCTGCTGGCAGCCGGACTCTTGATGGGCCCGACGCCGCGTGCGTCTGCCAGTGACTATCGGCTCAACGCAGGGGATGTTCTGACCTTCGACTTCCTCGACGACGCCGAGCTTCCCATAACGGCGACCGTTTCCGGTAACGGCGAAGCACAGTTTCCGCTTATCGGTGGGGTCAACATCGTGGGTCTTACGATTACGGAGGCGATTGAAAAGCTTCGCAGCGAGTATCGGAGACGCGACATCCTCGTCGATCCAAAGCTGTCTCTCAATATTTCGACCTTCCGGCCGATTTTCGTCCTCGGCGAAGTCAGGAGCCCCGGATCGTTCCCCTTCTACAGCGGCCTGACGGTAGAGCAGGCGATCGGCCTCGCGGGCGGTATGCAGGTCGTCACCGCGAACGCGTCCGACCGGCTCATCGTACGCGCCCGCCTGCGTGCAGAGATAGAGGCCGCAAAAGCCGAAATCGTTCACGAGGCCGTCTATGCGGCGAGACTTGCCGCGCAGTTGAAATCCAGCGAGAAGGTCGACCTGAAAGACGTCCCGGAAGTCGCCCGCACGCATGTCGAGGAGTTGCCTGTCGACGGCGTCATCGAACTTGAGGAGAAGATCCTGAAGGAGGATCTCGCCGCCTATCGATCGCAAGCGCAAATTCTGACGGAAGGAATTGCCCAGGCCGAGGGTGGGATAGAGATCCTGAACGAGCTGGTGCAGCAGCAGAAGGATATCGTGAGCAACAGCGTCGACGATGTGGCGCGGGTCGGCGCGCTCCGTCAACGTGGTCTGAACACGGAGAGCGAGCTCTCTCGTGCGGAGAACAGCGCGGCAACGGAAAAGGCGCAGCTCCTGGAAACCTTCGCAACCCTTGCGCGGACGCGCCAGGAAATGAGTGAGCTGAAACTGCAACTGGCAAAGCTCGCAGCAGACAGGAAGAAGGATATCCTGACCCAGCTCCAGGAGCGTGAGATTGCCATCAAGAAACTGATAGCGGAGCAACGCTCGGCTGAAGAGCAGATACTCCTCCTGGCCGCGGTGGCCCGGGATGAATCGAAGAAAAATCAGATCTCCTATGCTTATGAGGTCCGTCGAAGCGCGGTTGGCGGCAAGCCGACCAGCCTGCAGGCGTCCCTCGTCACAGAATTGCTGCCGGGCGATGTCGTCGTCGTGAGTATCGCCGGAATGTAGCGTTCGCTGCCAAGTGATATTGGAAACCGTGCTCCACGCGCCAAGGGACATTGAAGTGAAGCCCAGTCGAGAGCATGCAGTTTTCGCTCTGCCTGCCTCCTCGGGATCATACCGTCTCAAGCGCATAGTTGAGTGTGCGCTTGGCGGCTTGCTTGTCATCCTCTGTCTACCGCTGATGGTGGTAACGGTGATGGCAGTTTGGGCGAGCCTCGGTTTGCCGTTGCTCTTCACCCAGACGCGCGCCGGTGCGGACCTGCGAGTCATCACGGTTACCAAGTTTCGAACGATGACGAACGCGCGCGGACCGGACGGCGCATTGTTGCCGGACCAAATGCGACAGACGGTTGCGACCGCGCTACTGCGCAGGCTTCGCTGCGACGAGCTGCCGCAACTGCTTGCGGTGTTGGCAGGCGACATGTCGATCGTCGGCCCCCGCCCGCTTCCATTGGCGACGGTCGCGAGCTTCGGCGACCTTGGCCGCCTGCGCTCACTTGTCGCTCCCGGCATGACGGGCTGGGCGCAGGTGAATGGTAATACGCTGCTGTCGGACGAGGAGAAGATCGCACTTGACCTCTGGTATGTCGCGCATGCCAGTCTTTGGCTCGATCTGCGAATTCTCCTGTTGACACTGAAGACAATCGTCTTCGGCGAGCGTGTCAACGATATGCATGTAAAAGCCGCCAAGGATTTCCTGCATGTCATTCGTGCGGGCCGCAGCCACGGACAATGATGTGACAGCGGCGGGACAGGAGGTTCGGTGAGGAGGCGAGGGTCGGCCCCTGGCAGAGGGCGCCTCACGCAAACCTAGTCGCCAGGCGGATGCGCGTGGATGGCGGCAGGGTCTCTTGGAGGTTCAATGGACGGTTCGCATTTCTCTTTCGGACGGACATTGGTCGTCGCGCCGCATCCTGACGATGAGGTGCTGGGCGCCGGCGGGACAATCGCGAAGCTGGCTTCGAAGGGCGAGGAGGTTTTCGTCGCGATTGTAACCGAGGGAAAGCCGCCGACTTTCGACGCCGCAATCATCGCCAGGACGCAGGCCGAGGCGACGGAGGCACACCGGGCCTTGGGCGTGCGTGAAACCCTTTGGCTGCGCTTGCCTGCTGCACAGCTCGCGGAAACCGCGCACGCCTCCGTCAACGGCGCACTGCTTGACCTTGTTCGCCGTCTCCGCCCGCAAACAGTGCTCGTTCCCTTTGTGGGCGACATGCACATGGATCATCAGCTGACCTTCACCTCGGCGCTGGTTGCCTGTCGACCGCACCAGGCTGGGTTTCCGAAGCTGATCCTCGCCTACGAAACGCTTTCGGAAACGAACTGGAACGCTCCGTACTTATCGCCGGGCTTTCTGCCGAATTTTTTCGTCGACATCAGCGAGCATGTCGAGGCGAAGGTCAAGGCAATGCAGCTCTTCGCATCGCAATTGCGCGAACCACCGCACGAGCGCTCCATCGCGGCCCTGCGCGCGCTCGCCACCTTGCGTGGATCGACGGTGATGTGTGCTGCGGCCGAAGCCTTCGTTCTGGTTCGACACGTCGTTTGAACCGCGGACCACCGGCCGCGGCATTGCCCGTCGACATTCGATGCACTCTTTCGGCCCTGGCCGGAGGCGGTGAAAGGAGCGGGAGGGAAACATGGGGCGCTGGCCTATCTACGACGAGGAGCAAATCGAGGACGTCGTCTCGGTCCTTCGATCGGGCGAGGTGAATGCCTGGACGGGACCGCATGTCCGCAACTTCGAGGCGCACTATGAGCGCTTTCTTGGCGTGAAGCACGCGGTGGCCCTGGCGAACGGAACCGTTGCGCTGGACCTCGCGCTCTTTGCGCTTGGGCTTCAGCCCGGCGACGAGGTGATCGTTACGCCGCGCAGCTTCATCGCCTCGGCCTCTTCGGTGCCGATGGCGGACGGGGTAGCGGTTTTTGCCGATGTCGACCGGGACAGCCAGAACATCACGGTAGAGACCGTGAGCGAGAAACTGGCGCCGAAGACCAAGGGCATTATCGCCGTCCATCTTGCCGGCTGGCCCTGCGACATGCCGGCGATCATGGAATTCGCCCGCGAAAACGGGCTGTGGGTCATCGAGGACTGCGCCCAGGCGCACGGCGCCGAAATAGACGGTCGCCCGGTCGGCAGTTTCGCCGACATTGCAGTCTTCTCCTTCTGCCAGGACAAGATAATCACGACCGGAGGCGAGGGCGGCCTCGTGGCGATGAACGATGACGAACTGTGGAAGAAGGCGTGGAGCCGTAAGGACCACGGCAAGTCCTTCGACGCCGTCTACAACAGAACGCACCCGCCCGGGTTTCGTTGGCTGCACGAGTCGATCGGGACAAACTGGCGTATGACATCTCTCCAGGCGGTATTGGGATCGCGTCAATTGCGGCGCCTCGAGCAATGGCGCAGCATCAGGGCGCAGAATGCTGCCATCCTCGCCAAGGCGGCCACTGAGATAGACGCTCTGCGGACGCCCCTTCCTCCCCGAGGCGTCCAACATGCCTGGTATAGGTTCTACACGTTCTTGAAGCCGGAGCTACTGATGCCGGGATGGAGCAGGGACCGGATCGTCGCGGAAATCAATAGTGCCGGGGTCGCTTGCTTCAGCGGCAGCTGCCCGGAGATTTACCTCGAGAAGGCATTTGCGGACTTGAACATGGGTCCAGTTAAGCGATTACCGAGCGCGCGGGAGCTCGGAGAAACAAGCCTCGCATTCCTCGTCGATCCGGCTCTCGACACGGCTGCCGTCGGGAGGGCTGCACAGGTTCTCCGCGAGGTCATGGCATGCGCCAGCTCGACGGCAGAAGCGCGCCGTCGGACATCATAGTTCCGCAGGAACGAATTGAGGAACGGGCAACAAACCCTTGGTCCTGCTACCTATGTTGATCCACGTCGGATCCGTCTTTTTGCAGCATCGTGCTCGGGCAAACGCCGTCGCAGCTAATGGCGCGTCTCTCGGAAGCCGCCGCCTTCATTTCATCCCACAGCGCCGATGCGGTTCTTGCGAAAGCTTTATACCCGGTTTCGAACGGATGGCCGTCGCTGTCAGGGTAAAAGCGTTGCCCGGCCAGGATAGCTTCCTGCAAAGCGTCGGCAGTTGCAGCAGCGGCGCTGCGATGCGGCAGATCGAGCCGGTCGGCGATCTGCCGGATTTTTTCCTCGAGCGCAATCTGCGTTTCAACGCTGGCGATGAAGCCAGGTTCGGCGGTTGCGAGCTGGTCACGACGGCGCAGATATTCGTAGATCACCCGCTCTTTTGTCGGAAGCACCAAAAGTCCGACCCGGCCGCGCCCTCGATCAGCCCAATCGGTCGCAAAGCGCTCAAAATCCGCCAGCATTGCTGCGACCTCGGGCGAGCTCAGATCGGCCATCCGAGCATCTTCGTCGACATAGCGCTTCGACACTGGCGGACATCCGTCCGGAAAGCGATAGTATTCGGATAATTCCTGATCGCTGGCAGCGAAAAAGCGCGCGTACAAGCTCTTTGCCCGATCCCTGATCGCGTAATGATAGGCGCTCAAAATCGCGACATTCTCGAAGAGCTTCGTCTTGAGGCTTGCCGATCGGGCCTTGGTGCATTGCGAATGACCTGCGGACTGACCGATAAGGGCTTGCAGCTGAAGTCGCTTCTGCTCTGCAAGCCAGAAGTCGGACCGTGCGTCCATGATATCGCAAGCGGAAAATACGATCGCGAAGTCGTTGGCAGGGTAAACGGCGACAATAGCCCCCTTGGCGCCGGCAGCCAGTGCATCGACCACGATCGCGTGATAGGTGTATATGCCGTAGCTGCCGATTCCGAAGTTGTAGGTGCGTTCACCTGTGATTGCCTCGAAGACCGCCGGCCATGCATTGGCACTTTCGACGTTGTTGCCGTATGTCATCGAATCGCCGACCGCCGCGACCTGAAAGCCATGATACGCGCCAGCCAGGTTCCGGAAGCCCTGCTCGTCAACGTCGCCAAGAGCGGGATCGAGGCGATAGCCGTACTTCGCGTCGATATTGCGATGCGACTGCGTGCCGATCGGAAACGGCGTAAACATGCGCAGCATGGCTTCTCCGGCTCCGAACGCCAGGATCACCGAAACCAGGAGTGCGATCAGGTTTTTCAAGTGCCCCCTCCCGCCTCTTCGCAACGATCAGACGAGATCGCGCTCGCATAGCGATCCGGCTCGCTGTCTACCGTGATCCGGCTACGGCCGGATGGCTGCGGTTTTGGAAAGCTAGACGAAGCGGTTAGTATTAGCGCCCCTTCTGCAATTCACAGTTGCTCTGCGAGGGAACGAAACTTGTTGTGCCCCAAGGAATGCATTTGCGTACTGTCTAGAAATACAAGTGCTTCTATACTGCAAAGTCTTGTTCCCGTAATTTCTACCATGTGTTTAGTGACGCGGCCAGTAGAAACCTCAGCATGGGGAGGGTAATTCGGGATGGACAAAGGTTCAGATTCTGGAGAACTCGCACTGCCGCAGATCGCCGGGGCAAGGATAACGATCGTCGTGCCGGCCTTGGGCGCGGGGGGTACCGAGCACATCGTCAATCTCGTTGCCAACCATTGGAAAAGCGTCGGGTGCGCGGTGACACTCATCACCCTGGAACGGCCGGATGCGCAGCCCTACTACGAGTTTGATCCCGAGATTGACGTCGTCCGCCTGGGCGTACCGCCCCGCAAAGCATCGAAGCTGCGGTCGTCCCTCCTGGTGCTGCAGCGATTGGGACGCTTGCGGTCTGCCATTCGGCGCACTCGCCCGGATTTCGTCTTAAGTTTTCTGACGCGAACGAATGTCCTGACGCTGCTGGCGATGATCGGCTCTACGGTTCCGGTCATCGTCTCCGAGCGCAACAACCCGGCTTCACAGCCCTTCGGGCCGTTTTGGAGGCGGCTTCAGGCAAGCCTATATCCTCGGGCATTCGGCCTGGTGACGATGACCCAAGGCGCGTTGGATTTTTTTCCATCGAACATTCGCCGAAAGGGCTGGGTCATCGCCAATCCGGTCGACCTACCGCGGGATTGGCAGAACCGGCGCGGCAAGAACATCCTGGCAGCGGTCGGCCGATTGACCCGGCAGAAAGGCTTCGACCTCCTGCTCGAAGCCTTCGCCAGGATTGCCGACACTCATCCCGAATGGCGCCTGGTCATTTGGGGGGAGGGCGATGAACGGCGTAATCTCGAGACCTTGCGCGACACGCTCGGACTGCAGAAGCGTGTTGACATGCCCGGGATCACCGAACGGCCCGGGCTTTGGATTGAAACCGCGGATGCGTTCGTCCTCTCCTCCCGTTACGAGGGATGGGGAATTGTCCTGCTGGAAGCCATGGCTGCCGGCTTGCCTGTCGTTTCCTTTGAATGCGAGTGGGGTCCACGGGTCATGATAACGCATGAGAGCGACGGCATACTTGTGCCGAAGGAGGATGTCGAAGCGCTTGCGAAGGCCCTCGACAGGATGCTTTCCGATCGTAACCTCCGGGAACGACTGGGAAAAAGGGCTGCGGCGAGCGCCCAAAGGTACAGGCCCGAGCAGGTCCTCGCCGAATGGGATATGCTGGCCGCATGCGTGTTAAAGCAGGATTCGAAGAGGGGTTCGCAGATCTCTGATAATGCAGGCTAATCCGCGCTTTGTCGGCCTGCGCCCATGGCAAGGTGACCGGAAGCCGGGCTCTCGCTGTGGCTGCAGCGATCCCGAGCGCCTTTTCGGCCGAGCGCCGTTGCACTGCCTGTCTGAGCGGCTGGGTTTCCGGCCTGACGCATGCCGCAAATATTTGATACAATTTGCGTTGCGCGATTATCCCGTGCGGTGAGGGGGGCGTTTCCATGAGTTCGATGTTCAGGCTTGTTGGGCAAGGCGCAGTCCTGGCCCTGTTCGTCTTCGTTCTGCAACTGGGTTTGGGTTCCCGCTCTTCTCTGGCTGCGCAGGAGGCCGCGGCGACGGCGCCGCCGGCCAAGGTCCAGCAGTTGATCGAGCTGCTGGACGATCCCGAGGTGCGGCAATGGCTTTCCGCCAAGCAGACCACGCCCCCGTCTGCGGCCGCCACGCCGCCGAGCGGCGTTGCTTCGCAATGGGTTGCGCAAATCAGGAGACATCTTGGCGGCATGCGTGAAGCCGCCCCGCGGCTGGTTCCCGAATGGATGGCGGCAAGACAGCGCATAACGGCAGACATGGACCAAGGAACAATGCCGATCCTGCGCGGCTTCGGCTTCGTGCTGTTGGTCGGCTACGGCGCCGAATTTCTTCTGCGCTATTTGCTGCGGCGGAGTGCAAACCGAAGCGCAGGACAGTCTGGGCCAGGCCTTGCGGCCTTTGTTCGCATTGCGCCCCTCGTCGTCTTTGCGGTCGCGGCGATCGCCGCCTTCGTCCTCGCCGATTGGCCGAGGCAGCTGGAGGCGGCGGTCGCACCGCTCCTGATCGCCTGGATCGTAGCGCGCCTGCTGATTGCCGTCGCTGCGGCCATGGCGAAGCCGGCAGATGAGAATGCGGAGGAGGCAGGCGTGTCGCCCGCCGCCGACGTGACAAGGTTCTGGTACAAGCGCTTCGTCGTCATGGTCTGTGCCGTAGCGGTCCTGTGGGCAGTCATGGACATGATGCAGGCGCTTTCGTTCCCCCCCGACGTCCGGGATCTCACCGGCGCCGGCCTTGGCCTCGTCGTGCTCGGCATCGGCGTCGACACGGTGCTCCGCCGGCCGGCCCAGGAACTGACGGGCGGGCGGCGTATCCTGCGCAACGCGCTGCTCGTTGCTTTCCTCATCCTGCTGTGGGTCGTCTGGGTTGCCGGCATGAAGGTTCTGTTCTGGCTCGGCGTCTATGTCCTCGGTCTGCCGCCACTGCTGCGTTTCGTCAGTGCCGCGACGCGGACGATGCTGGTTGCAGAGGCGGCTGACAATGTCCGGGTGATGCGCAATGTGCTGATCGACCGCGGGGCGCGGTTCGCCATCATCGCGCTTGCGGCCGCCTGGCTCGCCATCGTCTTCCGCTTCAACGGCAGCGCGATGATGCAGGACGACGTCTTCAACCGCGTCTTCCGGGGCGTACTTTCCGGGATCGTCATCCTGCTCGCCGCAGATCTGATCTGGCAACTGACGAAGGAGTTCATCAACCTGCACGTCAAACGGGCGAGTGTCGACGTCGCCGACCCGGTTCAGCTTGCCCGCGGCATGAGGCTGCGCACGCTGCTGCCGATCCTGCGCAATTTTCTCGCGGCCTTCATTGCCGTCGTCGCCGGCATGATGGTGCTCTCCGGCCTCGGCGTCGAAATCGGCCCGCTGATCGCCGGCGCCGGCGTCTTCGGCGTCGCGATCGGCTTCGGCTCGCAGACGCTCGTCAAGGACATCATCAGCGGCATCTTCTACATGATGGACGACGCCTTCCGGGTCGGCGAATACATCCAGAGTGGCAGCTATATGGGAACGGTCGAATCCTTCAGCATCCGCTCCGTCAAGCTGCGCCATCACCGGGGGCCCGTGTTCACCGTGCCTTTCGGCTCGCTCGGCGCCGTCCAGAACATGAGCCGCGACTGGGTCATCGACAAGTTCATGATCAACGTCTCCTACGATGCCGACGTGGCCAAGGTGAAGAAGGTCGTGAAGGGCATAGGTGCTGCGCTCCTCGAGGATGAGGAACTCGGGCCGCTGATCATCGAGACCGTCAAGATGAAGGGCGTCGAGCAGTTTGGCGACTACGGTATCACCCTGAGCTTCGCCATGACGACCAAGCCAGGTCACCAGACCCAGATCAGGCGCCGGGCTCAGGCGATGATCAAGGAGGCGTTTGACGCCAACGGAATCAATTTTGCCTCGCCGACCGTTCAGGTCGCCGGTGACGAGGGGCAAGCGACCGCCGCCGCCGCGGCGACCCGGGATGCCATCGAGAAGAAAAAGGCGGCTCTGGCCGCGCAGCAAGGAGGGGAGGCCGCGGCCGAGTAGATCGGGGCAGGGGGCGCCGCGGCCTGCCGGTCCGTGTTGACATCAGGAGGAGAAGACGGGATAGCTCGCGGCGCATGAGGATCGCCTTCTACGCGCCGCTGAAGTCCCCGGATCATCCTGTCCCCTCTGGCGACAGGCAGATGGCGCGCATGCTAATCGAGGCACTCAGGCTGTGCGGACATGAGGTCGAGATCTCGTCGCAACTGCGCGCCTATTCACGCGAAGCATCGGATGCGGCCTATCTGGATCTGAGCAAGCAAGCGGAGGCGGAAATCGCCCGGCTTCGCCGGAAGTGGGCGAGCGGGGGCCCGCCGGACGCATGGTTCTGCTACCATCCTTATTACAAGTCCCCTGATCTTATCGGGCCTGCTCTGGCCGGCGGATTTTCCATTCCCTATGTGACGGCCGAAAGCTCCTATTCTTCGCGTCGCAATGAGGGGGCGCGGAAGCTTGCCCAGGAGGCGATCGCAGCCGGCGCAAGACAGGCGGCGGTGAACATCTGTTTTACCGCGCGCGACCGCAAAGGGCTCGAAGAGGCGATACCGGAGGGGCGATATGCCATGCTGCCTCCCTTCATCGACGCAGCGCGATTTGAGGGAACGCCGCGGAAGATGCAGGGCGCGGCCCGCCTGATCGCGGTCGCCATGATGCGCCCCGGCGACAAGATGGACAGCTACAGGATGCTCGCGGCCGCGCTCCAACTGGTCGTCGACATACCCTGGACGCTGACCGTCGTCGGCGACGGCCCGGCGCGCGCGGAGGTGCAGCAGGCGTTCGCAGCATTGCCGGCGGAGCGGCTCGCCTGGGTCGGCGAAAATGCGCCGGAAGCGGTGGCAGACCTGCTCTTTGCGAGCGACCTCTATGTCTGGCCGGGATGCGGCGAGGCTTACGGGCTTTCCTATCTGGAGGCGCAGGCGGCCGGCCTGCCGGTTGTGGCGCAGGCGACCGCCGGCGTCCCTGAGGTCGTCAGAAATGAGGAGACCGGGCTGCTAACCGCGGCGAGCGACATCGCGCATTTCGCCGAAGCCATCCGACGCTTGCTCGGTAACGCTGCCATGCGCGCGGAGTTCGGCAGCAGGGCGCGCCGTTTCGTGCTCGAGGAGCGCTCGCTCACGGCCGCTGCTCAGCGTCTGGAGACGATTTTCGGCGCGTTTGTCAGGAGGGCAGGATGAAGACTGAAGCCATCTGGCAGGCGCTGATAGACAGGCTCGACCAGATGCAGGAGACCGGTCAGAGCGCCGATTTCTGGTTGCGCGACGACGATGCGGTCGAACCGACCGCGGCGCTCCACCGTTTGCTGGATCTGACGGAACGGTTTTCGGTCCCGCTGACCCTGGCGGTGATTCCGGCACATACCGACGAGCGCCTCGAGCGCTGCCTCGCCGGCCGCCGGGACGTCAGCGTCGCGGTCCATGGCTGGTCACACGAGAACCATGCGCTCGCAGGCGAGAAGCGCCAGGAACTCGGCAGCCATCGACCGGGCGGCACGGTCTCCGACGAATTGCGCGCCGGATATGCGCGCCTCGAGGCCCTTTTTCCCGCCTTCTTCGTGCCGCTGCTCGTCCCGCCATGGAACCGGATCGATGCGGAAGTCATATCGGGCCTGGGCGCCATCGGATTCGGGGCGCTGTCCGTCTTCGGTCCGGAGAGAAGCGGCAAGGCCGCCACTCTTCTGCGGCCCGGCCTACAGATCATCAATACCCACGTGGATGTCATCGACTGGCGCGGAACGCGCGGCTGCCGCGATCATGCGCAGATCGTTCGAGACATTCTCGCGAGGCTGGAGCAGGTGGTGAACGGCGGAGGCTCGGTCGGTATTTTGACGCATCACCTCGTCCATGACGAGAATGTCTGGGCGTTTCTGTCGAAGCTGTTCGAGGTCACCGTCACTCATCCGGCCAGTTGCTGGCGGAAGGTGTCCGATCTCATAGGTCGATGACCTGGTGATCGCGGGCCGCGAAGGCGCCCGCGAAGAATGCCTGGACTTCCTGTTCCATTGCGGCGAGCGCGGCGTCGGTGCGCGACGGGTCATGGTGGAACATGGCAAGCCGTGGAATGCCGGCGGCCATCGCCAAGCGCGAACCGTGTATCCCGGTCGAGTGGCCGTAGCCGCGAAAGGCGGCCATTTCCGACTCGAGATAGGTACAGTCGTAAACCAGCAGATCGGCGCCGGCGATGAAATCGAGGAGGGCGGGATCGAGTATGCCCGGCTCGTGCTCGGTGTCATAGATGAGCGCGACGGCGCGGCCGCCCCAGTCGACCCTGTAGCCGATACAGCCGCCCGGATGGACGAGGCTCATCGTGCGGATCGAAACGTCCTTGCGCGGCGAAAGCGTATCGCCCGGACGGAAATCGACCGTATCGAGGCTCGCCTGACAGATGCCCGGGCCCACCGGAAACCACGGTGGCCGCATGAAGTCGCTGATCATCTCCGCCGTAGACATTGCACCGTTGAGATGCCCGGACCAGAAACGCACCGCCGAGCTGCAGCGGTAGATAGGCTTGAAATAGGGGAGCCCGATAATGTGATCGTAATGGGTGTGCGTGAAGAAGACGTCGAATTCGGAGACGCCCTCGGACATCAGCGACAGGCCGGCCTCGCGCAATCCCGAGCCGGCATCGAAGATCAGCACCTCGGCACCGCAACGAATTTCGATGCAGGGCGTGTTGCCTCCATAGCGCAGGAACTGCTCGCCGGACACCGGCAAACTGCCCCTGACGCCCCAAAACTTCACTCGAAAGGTGTCGTCCTGCATTCCGTTTCGATTTCATCCTACCCGCCGCGGGCACTTTGCCCAGGCGCGCTGACTAGACAAGCACAAATCATGAGGGTCCTGCAATGCCATTGGCACTCGGCGCCGCGGAATGCTTGTCGACGATTTCCCGTACCGGTCCTGAATTGAAAGCCTTATCGTCAGCCCCAACGTGATTTAAAGGTTGTGTGGAGCGTTTCAGGACTGAGACGTTCCGCTCCCACCCTAAAAATTGGTGGCGGCCAAATTCCACCTGGCCAAGGGGTCTAGCATCGATGGCAGAGCCAGCCGAAATGCGATTCTACGAAAGCCTGCCGCTTTTCGAAGCGTTCGAAGGCGTGGCCGACGAGGCGAATTACCGGCCTTTGCCGGAGGGCTGGTCGCTGGCCGTTGCCGACATCGTCAATTCGACCGGGGCGATCGCCGAGGGACGCTACAAGAGCGTCAACATGGCCGGCGCCAGCGTGATCTCGGCTCTCATGAACGCGCTCGAGGAAAGGGACCTGCCTTTCGTCTTCGGCGGCGACGGTGCGCTAGCCGCAATACCCACCGCCCTGGCGGCAAGGGCGCGCACGGCTCTCGCCGCGGCCAAGACTTGGGTGGCCGAAGAGCTCGGCCTTGAACTCCGCGCCGCCCTCGTTCCGGTCGCCGACATTCGAGCCAAAGGTCTCGATATGCGCGTCGCCCGCTTCAAGGCGAGCGAAGAGGTTTCCTATGCGATGTTTTCGGGCGGCGGTGCAAGCTGGGCGGAGGCGGAGATGAAGGCGGGCCGCTACCAGATCGACGCTGCGGCGCCGGGCACGAGGCCGGACCTGACCGGGCTTTCCTGCCGCTGGAATCCGATAGCCTCCCGGCACGGGTCCATCGTCTCGATCATCGCCGTTCCCGCAGCGCTCGGCAACGGCCCGGAGTTCCAGGCGTTGATCGCCGACATCGTGGCTTTGGCCGAGGGCGAGGAGCGCGGGGGCCATCCCGTTCCGGAAACCGGTCCGGAGCCCCACCTGTCGCTGCGAGGGGTGACCATGGAAACGCGCGCCAGGGCCTCGGCCGCCCGCCGGCTGTTGATTTGGCCCTTGGTCGCCGTGCAGAGCTTCCTGCTTTTTCTCTGCTTCAGGCTCGGGGTGAATTTCGGGCCGTTCGATGTAACACGCTACGCGCATGACCTTGCCAGCAATTCCGATTTCCGCAAATTCGACGACGGCCTGAAGATGACGATCGACGTCAGCATCGATCGGCTGCAGCGAATCGAGGAGCGGTTGAAGCAGGGTGTCGCGGCCAGCATATGCAGCTACGGGCTGCACCAGCAGGACTCCGCCCTGATGACATGCATCGTTCCCTCACCGATGAGCCGCGACCACATGCATTTCATCGATGGCGCGGCCGGTGGTTATGCGATGGCGGCAAGAAATCTTAAGGCCACGCTTTCGGGACCGGTTCACGGTACAGCCGCCTGATCGCGATCACGCCTTGACGATGTGATCGCAGGCGAGGCCACGGCGGGCAAAGATATTGCGCGTATCAAGGATCAACGGCGCCCATTCGCAAAGTGCGGGATAGTCGATGGCATCATGGTCCGTCGCCACCAGCACGGCATCGAAGCTACGCACGGTCTCTTCGTCCAAGACGATCGACCGGCGGCCCTTGAGGGCAATATGCTCGCGGGTTGGCGGAATTTCCTCGACATGCGGATCGTAGAAGGCAGCCTTGCCGCCGCGTTCCTCGATGAGTTCGATCAGCCGGAGCGAGGGGCTTTCGCGGATGTCCGGCACGTTCTTCTTGTAGGCAAGTCCGATGATCAGCACGTTCGATCGGCTGAGCGCCTTGCCCTGTCTCCGGTCGAGCGCCTCGGCAAGCCGCGTCACCACGTGGCGCGGCATGGCCGAGTTGATCTCCCCTGCCAGTTCGATGAAGCGGGTCGGCAGTTCGTATTCGCGCGACTTCCACGTGAGATAGAAGGGGTCGATGGGAATGCAGTGGCCGCCAAGCCCAGGGCCGGGATAGAACGGCATGTAGCCGAACGGCTTGGTCTTCGCCGCCTCGATGACTTCCCAGATGTCGATGCCCATCGCCTCGTAGACGACCTTGAGCTCGTTGACGAGGGCGATGTTCACGGCCCGGAAGATGTTTTCCGTGAGCTTCACCGCCTCGGCCGTCGCATTCGATGAAACGGGCACGACGGTGTCGACCACGGCCGCGTAGAAGCGCTCCATCAGCGCTGCCGCGAGCGGCCCGTCGCCGGCGACGACCTTGGGGATGCTCGCCGTCTCGAATTTCCGGTTGCCAGGGTCCTCCCGCTCGGGCGAGAAGCCCAGGAAGAAATCCTCGCCCGATTTCAGGCCGGTCTCTTCCAGGATCGTGCGGACGATCCCGTCCGTTGTCCCCGGATAGGTGGTCGACTCGAGAACGATGAGTTGGCCCGGCCGCAGGCAAGCTGCGATCGACCGCGACGTTTTCTCCACGAAGGAGAGGTCCGGATCGCGATGCTTGGTGAGCGGCGTCGGTACACAGATGACGATGACGTCACAGCCGCCGAGCGCGCTGAAATCGGTCGTCGAGCGAAACCGCCCGGCTGCGGCCTCCCGGTTCAGCGCATCGTCCGGCACGGCCTCGATATAGGAACGGCCGCCGTCGAGCGCGACGATCTTTGCCGGATCGATGTCGAAGCCGGTCACCGGAAAACCCGAGCGGGCAACCGCGATGGCAAGCGGCAGGCCTACATAGCCGAGCCCGATGACACCGATCCTGCCCGTGCGTGCGATAATCGATTCGAGCAGCCTGTCGTGATGAGCGGAGGTCAAGATCATTTCCGATTGTTGGCGGACACGCGGCTTTTTCGACCGGCAGCCGCGCGAGCTGGTTCGGTTTTGTTGGCGACAAAGCGGCGCGAAGTCAAGCGCGGGCCAGGATCGTCGAGCAGCGTCCGATCGGTAACCCCGACAATTGCAGGGTGTAATCGGAGGGGTAGTTCCGTGTAGCATTCCTCCACGATTAAAAATCGCGAACGTCTCTGGAAATCGGGTCCGGCGGTGAATATCTGCAAGGCGAAATCGCGGCGATCCAATCGCCGCGCGCGCCGCAGTCAGATGCGGCCGGAGCCTTTCAATACGGACGGGTGCCACAGCCGATGCTGTCGGGCAGGCGATGTTGTTCGCCGGGCGCGGCGGGAGTGTTGCCGACATCCGCCATCGCGACAGATGAGGACGTGGAATGAGTATCAACGACAATGTTTCCGAAATCCTCCTCGACAAGGTCGCGGACTGGCTGATGCGGACATCGCTCAGCGACGAATCGCTGGAGACGATCGTGCGTGGCTTCTGCGAGCGGTTGGCCGCGGCGGGCCTGCCCCTCATGCGCGTCCACCTGTCCTTTTCGATGCTCCATCCGCTCTATGACGCGCTCGGCTTCACTTGGTGGCGCGGCCGCGGCGTCGAGGTCAGCGGCCTTCGCCACGAGGAGCTGGCGCTCAACCCCGATCGGTTCCTCAAGAGCCCCTATTACTACCTGCTCAGCAACAACCTCGACCATGTGCGGCGACGGATCGATCCGGCGCAGCCTTCGGAATTCCCGATCTTCGATGAGCTCAAGGAGCAGGGGGCGACCGACTATATCGCCTTCATGCAGCCGCTCGGCGCCGTCTCCGAGCATGGCATGGTCGGCTCCTGGACGACCGATCGACACGGCGGCTTCAGCGACGACGTCATCGCGGCCTTGCTGAGGCTGCAGAACCATCTGGCGATCGCCGCCAAGGTCGCCGTGCTCGGCAAGCTCGCCGACAACATGTTGACGACCTATCTTGGAGCCAATGCCGGTCGGCGGGTGCTGAGCGGCCAGGTTCGCCGGGGGGATGGCGAGACGGTTCGCGCGGTGCTCGTCATGGCCGACATGCGCGATTCGACCGTTCTTGCGGAGCGGGAGGGCCGGCAAGCCTATATCGAAACGCTGAACGGGTTCTTCGACGCGATCGCGACGCCGTTCAACCGCCATGGCGGCCAGATCCTGAGCTTCGTCGGCGACGGCTTCATCGCCGTCTATCCCTGCGGCCGGCACAAGGAACCTTCCGAGCTTGCGAGCCGCGAGGCCTTCGCCGCGGTCGGCACGGCGCGGGCCCGGCTCGCCGCACTCAATGCCGAACGGAAGAGGCAGGGCCGCGAGCCGATCGGCTACGGCGTCGGCCTGCATGTCGGCAATGTCATGTTCGGCAATGTCGGACTGCGGGACCGGCTGACGTTCTCGGCCTTCGGCTCGTCAGTCAACGAGGTGCAGCGGCTGCAGAACCTGACGAAGAAATACGGCCACAACGTCGTCGCCAGCGAAGCCTTCGTCAATTATTGCGGCGGCGAATGGCTGACGCTCGGGCAGGAGAGGCTGCGCGGCGTGCGCCAGAAATTCACCGTCCTTTACCCCAAGGACGCGGCCCTTGCTGCCATCGCACAGGAACGCGCCTTCGACGAGACGGAGGATGGACTTTCCGAAGCGGAGCATGTCATGCTGCTCTATCGCAACAAGATCGGGCCGCCGGGGCCTCGCGGCCTGATCGACAAGATGCTCCAATGAGGGATATATGCTTCGCGTCGCTTTGCTGGCCGTGACTCTTTTCGTACCGAGCATCGCAAATGCTCAAGCACTGCAGCAACAACAACCGCCTCTGGAGCAAAAACTTGTCGACGGTTTCGAAGGCAAGGATTTTGCGCCGGAAGGCGGCCTCTATTACCGCGAGAACTTCGAGCAGAGCGCCGGCACCGTCGAGTTTCAAACTGCGGTCAAACGGACGGGCAATGGTGGGCTGAAGCTCAGCGTCGAGCCGCATTGCCCGACATTGAATGACGGCTGCAGCGAGCGGGCGGAAATCTGGGAAAAGACGGCCCTGCGCGTCCCCTATGACCAGGGCGTCTGGTACGGCTTCGCCGTCAAGTTCGAAGAGCCGATTCCGAGCGGCGATCATCGCTATCTGATCGCCCAATGGAAGCGCGAGATCGATCCTGGCGCGGATGGCGATTTCAGCCCCTTCCTGGCGCTGCGGATGGACCTCGGGAAGCTCTTCGCCACAGTCGAGACCAATTATCAGCAGCCGGTTTCGACAGGCCCCGACGGCAAGCCGGCCCGTTGCGGGCCGGGCGAGGTGGCGGCCTGGGCCCGGCCCGACGTCAACCAGGTGCGCATCCTAGTGGCCACCGACCCGAACTGGACGACTGAGGACAGCAGCCTTTTCAATTCCTGCACGAAGGCGGTGACGGTCACCAGCCACGGCAACGCTCTTCCGGAGCCGAGTTCCGGCTGGATCGATTTCGCCATCTTCACCAAGCCCGGGCCGGACGGCACGGGGCACATCGAGCTATTTGCCAACGGTAAGCCGATCATAACGGTCAAAGGCCATATCGGCCACGCCGACAAGGGGCTGGGAGAGAACCAGTATTTCAAATTCGGCCCCTATCGCGCTGCCGACACGACGGACTGGACGCTCTATTACGACGACTTCCGCCGCTCATCGCGTTGTGCCGATGTCCTGACGGACGGTGTTTGCCCCTTTCCATAAGGTCCGGGCGCCATCTGACTAGCCCCTCCACGCGCCCCACCGGCGGTGCGCTGGACAGCCTGCGGAAGCTAAGCTACTGTTTCGACGGTGGCGGACGCTACAGCGCCGCGGGGCATGTCAAGGTCGCTGTGACACTTGAAATTGCTGCATAATATCCCTGCCATAAGGCTGGGGATCATGCAGGAGGGGTAATGAGGGCGGTGTGTTGCAATGACTTCAGGAGCGGACCTACTAAGGGTTGAGGGTCTGCGGATCACATTCTCCGTGCTTGGCGGCAATGTGGAGGCCGTCCGGGGAGCGAATTTCAGGATTTTGCCAGGCAAGGTGACGGCGCTCGTCGGCGAGTCCGGCTCGGGCAAGTCAGCGATCAGCCAGGCGATAATGGGCATTCTGCCGACTGTCGCTAAGGTGGGCGGCCGGGTCTTGTTCAACGATACCGCGGCCGGGGCAAAGCCGGTCGACCTGCTCTCGCTCGAAACCGACGGCAGCGAGATCCAGGAAATCCGCGGTGCGCGGATCAGCAAGATCTTCCAGGAGCCGATGACCTCGCTGTCGCCCCTCCACACGATCGGCAACCAGATTTCCGAAGTGCTGAAGATCCACACAGACGCTGACAAGGCGGAGCGGCGGGCGCGAACCGAGGAGCTTCTGGGCTATGTCGGTTTCGGCAATCCGAAGCGGGCATACGACATGTACCCGTTCGAGCTTTCCGGGGGCATGCGCCAGCGGGCGATGATCGCCATGGCGCTGATCTGCCGCCCGGCACTGCTGATCGCCGACGAGCCGACGACGGCGCTCGACGTGACGGTGCAGGCGCAAATCCTGCAGCTGCTGCGCGAGCTCCAGTCGAAGCTCAACATGGCCATGCTGTTGATCACGCACGACCTCGGCGTCGTCGCCAACATGGCCGACGAGGTCGTCGTCATCTATCACGGCGACATCGTCGAGGCCGGACCGGTCGACGCGATCTTCCGCAATCCGCAGCATCCCTATCTGAAGGGGCTGATGGCGGCTGTGCCGCATTTCGACATGAAGCCGGGCGAAAGGCTGAAGGCGCTTCGCGAAGTGCCGGTCAAGGCCGGGACGCTCCTCGGAACCCAGCACGTCAAGAAGGCGGCCGGACCGGATGTCCTCGTCTCGGTCCGCAACCTGTGCAAGACGTTTTCGACGCGCTCGTCCGGTTGGTTCGGCAGCGGCACCACGTCGCGCCACCGCGCCGTCGACGATGTCAGCTTCGACATCCGTCGCGGCGAGTGCCTGGGGCTGGTCGGCGAAAGCGGCTGCGGCAAGACGACCGTCAGCAAGATCCTGATGCGGGCGGTGACGCCGGACCAGGGTTCGGTCACCTTCGACGACGGGGAGGGGGCGGTCGACGTCCTGAAGCTCGATGGCGCTGAGCTCAAGGCGCTACGCTCCAAGATCCAGATGGTCTTCCAGGACCCGGTCTCGTCGCTTTCGCCGCGGATGACGGTCAAGAACATCCTCAGCGAACCGCTCGAGATCCACGGGCGCGGTGATCCGAAGTCGCGGGTCGAGACCGTCCGTTCGCTGCTGCAGGCGGTCGGGCTCGACCAGCGTTTCATCAACCGCTATCCGCACAGCTTCTCCGGCGGTCAGAGGCAGCGCATCGGCATCGCCCGGGCGCTGGCGCTGGTGCCGCAGCTCCTGATCTGCGACGAGCCCGTCTCGGCTCTCGACGTCTCTGTTCAGGCCCAGATCCTCAACCTTCTCAAGGATTTGCAGAAGGAACTCGGCCTGACTATGCTGTTCATCTCGCACAATCTGGCGGTGGTCGACTACATGGCCGATCGGATCGCCGTGATGTGTTCGGGGCGGATCGTCGAGCTCGCACCGCGCGAGGTGCTGATGCGCAATCCGGTTCATCCCTATACGAAATCACTGCTGGCAGCCGTGCCCTATCCCGATCTGGATCGCAAACTCGACTTCGACGCGCTCCAGGCGAGCGGGTGTTCGGACCAGCGTCAGTGGGGAGCGCAATTCTCGGACGGCGGCGAGGAGAACGCTCTCTTTCCGGCTGATCTTGGCGGAGGTCATTACGTGCTCGCCAGGAAATCGGCAGATGCCAGGGAGTTACGCCCGTGATTACCCGCAGAACAGCACTCGCCATCCTCGCTTCCACCGCGCTACCGAAAGTCCTCGTCGCCGCCGCGGGCGGCGTCGATGCCTTGGCGCCGCTCGTCGCCGAGGGCAAGCTTCCGCCGCTCAACGAACGACTGCCGAAGACGCCGCGGGTGATCAACGTCGCGGCCTTGGGGAGACAGCCCGGCCGGCACGGCGGAACGATCCGCAGCCTGATCGGCAGCGCCAAGGACATCCGCCTGATGACGATCTACGGCTATGCCCGGCTGGTCGGCTACGACGAGGCGCTCAACCTCCACCCGGACGTCCTCGAACGCTTCGAGACGGTCGAGGACCGGATTTTCACATTCCACCTGCGCGAGGGACACAAGTGGTCGGACGGCACGCCGCTGACCGCCGAGGACTTCCGCTACTGTTTCGAGGACGTGCTGCTCAACGAGGACCTGTCGCCGGCCGGCCTTCCGACGGCCATGGTCATGGACGGCCAAGCGGCGAAGTTCGAGGTCCTCGACGAGCGCACGCTGCGCTACTCCTGGGCGATGCCCAATCCGGATTTCCTGCAGAAGCTGGCGGCGCCGCAGCCGCTGGTGCTTGCCATGCCCTCGGCCTATCTCAAGCAGTTCCATAAGAAATACCAGGACGAGGACAAGCTGAAGGCGCTGATGAAGGAGGAGCGGGTCAAGAAATGGCACCAGCTCCACCAGCGCATGGCGCGCTCCTATAGGCCGGAAAACCCGGACCTGCCGACCCTCGACCCCTGGCGCAACACGACGCCGCTGCCAGCCGAACAATTCATCTTCGAGCGCAATCCCTTCTTCCATCGCGTCGACGAGAATGGCCTGCAACTGCCCTACATCGACAAATTCGTGCTGAGCGTCAGTTCGTCGGCGCTCATCCCGGCGAAGACCGGCACGGGCGAAAGCGACCTGCAGGCGGCGGGCATCGACTTCGTCGACTATACCTACCTCAAGGATGCCGAAAAGCGTTATCCCGTGAAGGTCAAACTGTGGAAGAAGACCACCGGCTCGCGCCTGGCGCTGCTTCCGAACCTCAATTGCGCCGATCCGGTGTGGCGGCCGCTCTTGAGAGACGTGCGGGTCCGCCGCGCCCTGTCGCTGGCGATCGACCGGCGTGAGATCAACATGGCGGCCTTCTACGGGCTGACCAAGGAGAGCGCCGATACGGTCCTGCCGGATAGTCCGCTGTTCCGTCCCGAATTCGCGAGCGCCTGGATCGCCCACGATCCCGACCAGGCCAACGCCCTGCTCGATGAGGCGGGCCTTGCGAAACGCGACAGCGACGGCATCCGCATCCTTCCCGACGGCCGGCGTGCGCAGATCGTCGTGGAAACGCCCGGCGAAAGCACGCTCGACACGGACGTGCTGCAGCTCATCACCGACTACTGGCAGAAGGTCGGCATCTCGCTCTTCATCCGCACCTCGCAGCGCGACACGTTCCGCAGCCGGGCGGTCGGCGGCGAGATCGTCATGTCTATGTGGTTCGGCATCGACAACGGCGTGCCGACGGCGGACATGAACCCGGGCCAGCTCGCTCCGACCGCCGACGACCAGCTGCAATGGCCGGTATGGGGCCTAAACTATATTTCGCACGGCGAAATGGGCGAGGCACCCGACCTGGAACCGGTGGTCGAGCTGCTCGCCTTGCTCAAGCGCTGGCGGCATTCCGCCGACGACGCGGAGCGGGCCGACATCTGGAGGCAGATGCTGTCCATCTATACGGACCAGGTCTTCTCGATCGGCCTCGTCAACGCTTCGCTGCAGCCGATCCTCGTTTCGACGAAGCTGCGCAACATGCCGGACGAGGCGCTGTGGGGCTTCGATCCGACGAGCTATTTCGGCGTCTACAAGGCCGATACCTTCTGGCTGGAACAGGATAGCTGAGATGCTGCGGTACATCCTCTGGCGCATCGCGGTGATGGTGCCGACCTTGCTCATCATCTCGGCGCTGGTCTTCACCATCATCGAGCTGCCGCCGGGTGACTATTTCGAAAGCTATATCGCCGAGCTGAGGGCGCAGGGCGAAGGCGTCGACATGGAGCAGATCGAGTCGCTGCGGCAACAATACGGCTTCGATCAGCCGCCGCTGCTGCGCTACGTCTATTGGGTCGGCGGCATGCTGCAGGGCGATTTCGGCTATTCCTTCGAATATGAGTTGCCGGTGAGCGAGGTTGTCGGAGACCGGCTTTGGCTGACGATCCTGGTGTCGTTCTTCACGATCATTTTCACCTGGATCATCGCCTTCCCGATCGGCATTTATGCCGCGACCAATCAATACAGCTGGGGCGACTATGGTCTCTCGCTCGTCGGCCTCATCGGCATCGCCATCCCGAATTTCATGCTGGCGCTGATCCTCATGTATTTCGCCAATATCTGGTTCGGCACCTCGATTGGCCACCTGATGGACCAGAAATACCTTTCCGAGCCGATGAGCTGGGAGAAGGCGAAATCGATCCTCGAACACATCTGGATCCCGGTGATCATCGTCGGCGCCGCGGGCACGGCCGGGATGATCCGGCGCTTGAGGGCGAACCTGCTCGACGAATTGCAGAAGCAATATGTGGTGACCGCCCGGGCCAAAGGCCTCTCGCGGACCCGGACGCTCGTCAAATACCCGCTGCGGATGGCGCTCAACTTTTTCATCTCAGACATCGGCTCGATCCTGCCGGCGATCATTTCCGGTGCTGAAATCACCGCGATCGTGCTGTCGCTCGAGACCACCGGGCCGATGCTGATCAAGGCACTGCAAAGTCAGGACATGTATCTCGCCGGGTCGTTCCTAATGTTCCTGGCGTTCCTGACCGTCATCGGCGTCCTGATTTCCGACCTCGCGCTCGCCGTCCTCGACCCCAGAATTCGCCTGCAAGGCAGGAGCACCAAGTGACGTCACCGATTCCTGCCCCGGGCGAACCGCTACCGCATTACGTGTCGACCGCCCCGTTCGATCCCTATTCCGTCGAGGTGATGACGGAGGAGCAGGTGCGCGTCAATCAGGCGTCGCAGCTGCGGCTGATGTGGTGGAAGTTCAAGCGGCACAAGGTTGCGCTGGTGTCCGGCATCTTCCTGGCGGTGCTCTACGGGATGATTCTCATCTGTGAGTTCCTGGCGCCCTACAACCTGCACACGCGCAACATGGATTTCATCTACGCGCCGCCGCAGCGCGTGCATTTCTTCCATGAGGGAGACTTCGTCGGCCCCTTCGTCTACGGACGGACGATGCAGCTCGACATGGATACGTTGAAGCGGAACTACACGGACAACCGGGCGGACGTCCAGCCGATCCGCTTTTTCTGCCGCGGCGACAGCTATCGCTTCTGGGGACTTTTCGAAAGCAACCTGCATCTCGTCTGCCCGGCGGAAAACGGCCAGATGTTCCTGCTCGGCAGCGACCGGCTCGGGCGGGACGTGCTGTCGCGCATCATCTACGGCGCGCGGATCTCGCTGACGATCGGCCTCCTCGGCATTACCGTGAGCTTTGTACTGGGCATCGTCATCGGCGGCTTTGCCGGCTATCACGGCGGCGTTTTCGACCTCGTCGTGCAGCGGCTGATCGAAGTTCTGCAGTCGATACCGAGCATTCCGCTGTGGCTGTCGCTGGCGGCGATCATGCCGGCGACCTGGAGCCCGATCTTCATCTATCTCGGCATAACCGTCATTCTTGGGCTTCTCGACTGGACCGGGCTGGCGCGTGCCGTCCGCTCCAAGCTGCTGGCGCTGAGGGAAGAGGACTATGTGCTTGCCGCGCAGCTGATGGGGGCGAAAAGCAGCCGCATCATCGGTCGGCATCTCGTGCCGGGCTTCATGTCGCATCTCATCGCGACGGCGACGATCTCCATTCCCGGCATGATCCTCGGCGAGACGGCGCTCAGCTTCCTCGG
This sequence comes from Sinorhizobium americanum, assembly GCF_001651855.1. GTDB lineage: Bacteria > Pseudomonadota > Alphaproteobacteria > Rhizobiales > Rhizobiaceae > Sinorhizobium > Sinorhizobium americanum. The sequence continues at coordinate 118,397 of NZ_LNQC01000071.1, forward strand.
CCTTGGGCTCCGCCCGCCGATCACCAGCTGGGGCATTCTGCTGACCGAAGCAAAGAGTGTCAGCGTGATTGCCTTCTATCCTTGGCTGCTGTTTCCGACTATACCAGTCATTCTTGTGATATTGGCGTTCAACTTCCTGGGAGACGGGTTGCGCGACGCCGCAGATCCCTACAAATAGCCCCGGTACCGCCGCTCGGTCCAACAACAGGTGCTGCAGCGGACTTGGCGTTTCCACGTGTGAGAGAAAGGTTCTTCGTATGATACGGCGCTTCGAAGATGCCCGGATTCTCATGTACAGCCACGATACCTTCGGCCTCGGTCATCTCCGGCGCTGTCGCGCGATCGCGCATGCGCTCGTCGAGGACTACAGCGGCCTGCAGGTGCTGATCATTTCCGGGGCAACCATCGCCGGCGCCTTCGACTATCGGGCCCGCGTCGACTTCGTGAAGATCCCCAGCGTCATCAAGCTGAGGAATGGCGAATACACGTCGCTCGACCGCCATATCGACCTGCACGAGACGCTGAAAATGCGCCAGTCGATCATTCGCTCGACCGCCGAGACCTTCAAGCCGGACATCTTCATCGTCGACAAGGAGCCGATGGGGCTGCGCGGCGAGGTCGAGGACACCTTGACCTATCTGAAGACGCATGGGACCCGCTTGGTTCTTGGCCTTCGCGAAATCATGGATGCGCCGCATCTGCTCGAGGAAGAGTGGAAGCGCCGCGACACCATGCGCAAGATCGAGCAGTTCTACGACTCGATCTGGGTCTACGGCCCGCCGGATTTCTATGACCCGCTGGTCGGAATCGACGTGCCGGCGGCGGTGCGCGACCGCATGAATTTCGTAGGCTTCCTGCAGAGGAGCGTTCCGCATGACGGGTTGCCCGACCATCGGCCGGAGGGCGACTATATTCTGGTGACCACCGGGGGTGGCGGCGACGGCGCCGAGCTCATCCACAACGTCATCCACGCCTACCAGCAGGATCCGAACCTCACGCACAATGCGCTTGTCGTCCTCGGCCCCTACATGCCCGCCAAGCAGCGCAACAAGCTGATCCGGAAAGGCGGTCGTATCCCTTTCATCAAGATCATCGAGTTCGACAACCGCATGGAGGAACTGGTCGCCGGCGCCCGAGCCGTGGTCTCGATGGGCGGCTACAACACCTATTGCGAGATACTCTCCTTCGACAAGCCGGCGTTGATCGTGCCGCGCCTGCAGCCGCGAGAGGAGCAATTGATCCGGGCGCGGCGCGCCTCCGAACTCGGCCTGGTCGAGATGTTGCTGCCCCACGAGGCGGAGGACCCGCTGCGCTTCGCCGCGGCGCTCAAGGCCCTGCCGCAGCGTGCGGCTCCCTCCAGCAACAGGAACGACCTGAGGCTCGAGGGCCTTGTCCATATCTCCGGGATCGTCGGAGACTGGCTCGATCGCAGATCGAAAGAACATCTGAGCGTCGTCAAGCAGACAAGCTGAAATATCCGTGCCCGAAACTCGTAAGATCGCCGTTATCCTGAAGGGCTACCCACGCCTTTCAGAGACCTTCATTGCCCAGGAACTGTTGGGCCTCGAAAGGGCGGGGCACGATCTCGTGCTCGTCGCGCTCAGGCGGCCGACGGACGCGAAGCGCCATCCCGTGCATGACGAGATCCGGGCTAAGGTGTTCTATCTCCCGGAGTATCTGCATGAGGAACCCTGGCGGGTGTTTCGCGCGCTGTTGAAGTCGCTGCCGAAGGGCGGCTTCTGGCGGGCACTCCCTCCCTTCACACGCGATCTCCGCCGGGACTGGACGCGCAACCGCTTCCGCCGCTTCGGCCAGGCGCTGGTGCTCTTCGCCGAATGGCCGGCCGGGGCGCGTTGGCTGCATGCACATTTTATCCATACGCCCGCCTCCGTGACCGCCTACGCCAGCATCATGGCCGGCGTTCCCTGGACCTGCTCGGCGCATGCCAAGGACATCTGGACCTCTTCGGACTGGGAGCTGTCGGAGAAGCTCGCGCGCGCCCGCTGGACGGTGACTTGCACGCGCAACGGCTTCGAGCACTTGAAGAGCCTGGCGGTCGAGAGATCCCGGGTGCATCTCAGCTATCACGGCCTTGACCTCGATCGCTTCCCAAGCTTCGAGGGCGATCACTCCAGCCGCGACGGATCCGATCCCGGCGATCCGGTGTGCATCGTCAGTGTCGGGCGGGCCGTGGCCAAGAAGGGCTACGACATTCTCCTCAAGGCGCTGTCGCTGTTGCCTGCCGATCTCAATTGGCGTTTCGACCATATAGGGGCAGGCGATCTGACTAAGGATCTGCGGGGGCTCGCCGACCAACTCGGCCTTGCCCCTCGCGTGGCGTGGCACGGCGCGCTCGATCAGAAGGACGTGCTCGCTCGCTACCGCGAGAGCGACATATTTGCACTTGCCTGCCGGGTTGCGGCCGACGGTGATCGCGACGGCTTGCCGAACGTGCTGGTCGAGGCGTCGAGCCAGCGGCTTGCCTGCGTTTCGACGCGGGTATCCGGCATTCCGGAACTGCTTGAGGATGACCAGAATGGCCTTGTCGTGCCGCCCGAGGATCCGCGCGCCCTCGCCGCCGCGCTCGAGCGGCTCATCCGCGATCCAGTTTCGCGCCGAAGACTTGGCGCTGCGGCGGAAAGGCGCGTGCGGGCCGAGTTCGACCATCACTCCAGCGTCAGCCAGTTGAGCGATCTTTTCGAAAGCGAATGGAGAAGGGCCCCTTGAGCAAGCGGCGCGTTTTTTTCTATGTGCAGCACCTGCTCGGTATCGGGCATATGGCAAGGGCGAGCCGCGTTGCGAAGGCGCTGCTCAAGCGCGGCTTCGACGTGACAATGGTGACCGGCGGCTTGCCCGTTCCAGGCTTTCCCGGAGAGGACATGAGAACAGTTGTCCTGCCGCCGGTGACGGCGGGCGACAAGGGTTTTTCCGGCCTCATCGACGAGGAGGGCAATCCGGTTACGGCCGCGTTCCAGGAGCGTCGCAAGGAGCTGCTCCTGGATGCACTCCGCCGCGCGGAGCCGGACATCGTCATCATCGAGGCGTTTCCGTTCGGCCGACGACAGATGCGCTTCGAGCTCCTGCCGCTACTCGACGCGATCGAGGCGATGGACCGCCGCCCGCTGGTCGCGACTTCGCTGCGCGACATTCTGCAGGAGCGGACGAAGCCAGGCCGGGCCGAAGAGACGGTCGAACTGGTGAAGAAGCATTTCGACCTCGTGCTCGTCCACGGCGACCCGGCTTTCGCGCGGCTCGAGGAGACCTTTCCGCTTGCAGGCGAGATCGCCGAGCGGGTCGCCTATACCGGCCTAGTCGCTCCGCCACCGCCGGACGAGCCCGCCGAGATCTTCGACATCCTGGTTTCCGCGGGCGGCGGGGCCGTCGGCAAGGAACTGATCGGTGCTGCACTCGGGGCGGCTGGGCTCTTGCCGCAAGAGCTCCGCTGGTGCCTGGTAACCGGCCCAAATCTGCCGCAGCCGGACTTCGACGAACTCGCCGCCGCGGCACCGGAAAACGCCAGCCTATTTCGTTTCCGGCAGGATTTCGCAAGCCTCCTCGGCGGCGCGCGCCTTTCGGTCTCACAGGCCGGTTACAACACCGTCTGTGACATATTGCGGGCCGGATGCAACTCGCTGCTCATTCCCTTTACCGCCGGCGGCGAAACCGAGCAGAGCACGCGGGCAACGAGGTTGGAGAGGCTCGGTCTCGCCACCGTTTTGCCCGAGGAAGGAATCACGGCTCAGGAACTCGCCCGCCGGGTGCAAACATCGCTTGCGCGCTCGAAACCCGATATCCCGCCGATCGATCTCGACGGGGCCGACAATACGGCGACAATTATCGAGGAGCGTCTGAAGCGGCCGGAAGGCGTCACACCGTCCCGATCAGCATGAAGCGGGTATATTTCTTCATCGGCAACGCGCCGGCGAAATCGACCCGGGAAAGGCCGGCCTTGGCCTGAAATTCCTCGAGCGAGGAAACGCAGTTGATGTGGGTCGGCTCGCTGAAATAGTCGTTCGACTGCAGCAGCACACGGGTGCCGGAGGGGAGGAGGCCGAGCCATGCGCCAAGATCGGCGATGTGCTCGCAACTCGTGTTGATGACGAGATCGGCATCCAGGCCGCGATAGTCGATCTGATACATGTCCGCCGTGACGGCGCGAAACCGGTCGCCGAAACCGGCATTCAGCGTCAGCGCCACCTGCTCGACCGCCGGATCAATGTCGAAGCTGTCGATCGCAGCGATCGTGAAGCGCCGATCCTCCAGCAGCATGGCCGGCAGAATACCGTACCAGCCGCCGAGAACAACGATCCTGCCATAGTCGGAACCGGCACTCGTCAAGAGCTCATCGCGTGCCCAGAGCTTGCAGAGAACCTGCTTGTGGTTGAAGGCATTGGCGATATTCGCTTCGGGATGCTTCGCAATGACCTTCGCTATGCCGGCGACCAGCGTGCTGCCGGAGTATGCGGCGAGGCCCCGCGCGAGGTCATAACCGTTTTCGTGCCAATCGTCGGATGTGCGGGGGGAGTGGCTGGCATGCGTCATGCGGCTGTTGTAAGCTCAGGGTGCGGCAAGCGCAAGGCGCGCAAGAACACCGCGACTGATGGGTTTGCCGAAAGAGCGGAGTCGCGCCGGAACGACAGGACAGATCGATATCCGGCAGAAGAAGTTTGCTCGGATCTCCGGGCACTTGACATGGAGCATGCCTCTGCTCTCATGGCAGGCAGTCACCGAGTTCGTGGAAGAGACGAACCATTGAAGATCTGGTGGAGAGAAACCATTTGCGCCTAGCGTCCGCCTCCGGAGCGGCCCTGCGATCCCGAATTTCAGATTAGGTCTCATTATCCTCCCATGGAACCCCGTCTTTCCCGCTACATCTGGACCCATACCCGAAAGTCGCAGCTCTGGATCCTCCTGATCGTGGCGCTGTCGATGATCCCCTATTTCATGTCTTTCGACCTGCCGAAGCAGATCGTCAACGGGCCGATCCAGGGACAGGGCTTCGAGACGCCCGGAGCGACCCAGCTCTTCCTGCCGATTTCCTTCAGCCTGCCGTATTTTGGCGAGGTCAATCTGTTTTCGGGAATCGAACTTGGGCGGCAGGGGACGCTGCTGGCACTCAGTCTCGTCTTTCTCCTGCTGGTGATCATCAACGGGCTATTCAAGTTCTACATCAACACTTACAAGGGCCGGCTCGGCGAACGGCTCCTCAGACGCATCCGTTTCGAGCTCGTCGATCGCGTGCTGCGCTTCCCGCCGCATCACCTGAAGCGCGTGAAGCCCGCAGAAATCTCGACGATGATCAAGGATGAAGTGGAGCCGATGGGCGGCTTCACCGGCGACGCTTTCGTGCAGCCTGCGCTGCTCGGCGGCCAGGCGCTGACGGCGCTGATCTTCATCCTGATCCAGAGCTTCTGGCTCGGCATCATCGCCTTTGTCATCGTCGCGATCCAGGCGATAATCATTCCGCGCATGCGCCGGCGCCTGCTGGTGCTCGGCCGCGAGCGGCAGCTGACGGCACGCGAGCTCTCCGGACGGGTCAGCGAAATCGTCGATGGCATCGGCACGATCCGCGGCCATGATACGTCCAACTACGAGCGAGCCGACATTGCCGCTCGCCTCGGCCGGATTTTCAAGATCCGCTACGACCTTTACCAGTGGAAGTTCCTGGTGAAGTTCCTGAACAACTTCCTCGCCCAGGTCACGCCGTTTCTGTTCTATTCGATCGGCGGCTACTTCGCCCTGCAGGGGCGCCTCGACATCGGCCAGCTGGTCGCGGTGATCGGTGCCTACAAGGACCTGCCGGGACCGCTGAAGGAACTGATCGATTGGGACCAGGCGCGCCAGGACGTGCAGGTCAAATACACCCAGGTCGTCGAACAGTTCAGCGTCGAACCTTTGATCGACCCGAAGGTGCAGGAGGTTTCCGTTGCATCGCCTCCGGTGCTCTCCGGCGCGCTTGCTGCCGTCAATCTCACTCTTGCCGATGACGGCGGCGCCAAGCTGATCGAGCATGTCTCCTTTCAGGTGCGCCCGGGCGAGACGGTGGCCGTAACAGGCGGCACCGGCGGCGGCGGAGAGGCTCTGGCCGAGGCGCTTGGCCGCCTGGCCTGGCCCGCAAGCGGCAGAATCGTCGTCGGCGAGGATGATATCCACGAGTTGCCGGAAGCGGTGATCGGACGGCGGATTTCCTATGCTTCCTCCGAGGTCTATGCGTTCCAGGGCAGTCTCGGCGACAATCTGCTCTACGGCCTCAAGCACGCCCCGCTGACCGAGGTTGTCTACGAGGGCGACAAGGCGGCCCATCGCCGGTGGGAACTGCTCGAAGCGAAGCTCGCCGGAAATCCCTCGCTCGACCTCAACAGCGACTGGATCGACTACGGAGCGGCCGGAGCCACGGGGCCGGAGGATCTTTTCGGCAAGATCAGAGCCGTGCTGGACGTGGTGCTACTGACGAATGACATTTCCGCGCTTGCCGTCCGCTCGACGATCAATTCCGTCGAACACGAGGCATTTACGCAAGAAATCGTCGAGATGCGCGCAGCACTCCGCCGGCGTCTCGAGGCCGAGAAGCTCAGCGATCTCGTCGTCTTCTTCGAGCCGGGCTCCTACAATATCGAGGCGACCGTCGGCGAGAACCTGCTCTTCGGCACGGTGACGGACCGAGCTCGGTGGGAGGAGGCGCTCGAGAACCATCCGTTCTTCAAGACGGTGCTGAAGCGGGCGGGTCTGCACGAGACCTTCTACGAGATGGGGCTGGAAATCGCCGAGAACGTCGTCGAACTGTTCCGCGACCTGCCGCCGGATCATCCGTTCTTCCAGCAACTGACCTTCATGACCAGCGACGAAATCCCGGGCTATGAAGCACTTCTGCAGAAGGTGAGAGGCCGTCCGCTCGAGGAGGTCTCGGAGGAGGACGCGATCCGGATCATCCGGCTATGCTTCGGCTATATCGAGCCGCGGCATCGCTTCGGCCTTTTGACCGAGGAGCTGATGCAAAAGATCGTCGAGTCACGGCGGGAATTCAGCGACGGTCTGCCTGCCGATCTCGTCGGTATTATCGAGCACTATCAGCCGAACCGATACATGGCCTCGGCCACCATTCTCGACAACGTGCTTTTCGGCCGTATCGGCCATAAGCACACGGACGGGTCGGACAAGATCAGGGCGATCGTCCGCGATCTCTTCGAAGCGCTCGGCCTCTACAACAAGGTGCTGGCCTTCGGTCTCGATTTCGATGTCGGCGCCGGCGGCAAGCGGCTGACCGCCGGCCAGCGGCAGAAGCTCAATCTGGCACGCAGCCTGATCCGGCTTTCGGATTTCTATATCATCAACCAGCCGCTGCTGGCGCTCGACCAGCGCACCCAGGACCAGATCACCCGCAACGTGTTCGCCTTCCTGCACGACGAGAAGCGCGACCCGGCGATCGTGTGGGTGCTTTCCAATCCGGCCCTATCGGAACTCTTCGATCGCGTCGTGCATTTCGAAAATGGCCGGTTGGTGCACGAGGAAACTGTGGAAGCGCCGTCAAAAGACAGCGACTATAAGGAACTGGCGTCTTGATGTAATATTAGCATAGGGTGGCAGGCGTAATTTCCCGGCCGGTCGGGAACGGACGCCTCGCGCCCGCGACACATTAGGAGAAGCGGACTGATATGCTCCTGAAAGACGAAGTGGAAATGTTGCGCCGGATTACGCTTTTTTCCGGCCTGCCACCTGCGAAACTCAAGCTTCTCGCTTTCACCTCCGATCGGGTGATGTACAGCGCCGGCGAAAACCTGTTCCACCAAGGAGATATCGGCGACGCGGCCTATGTCATTCTCTCCGGCAAGGCCGACGTCTTGGTTTCGACGCAGACGGGGCAGTTGAAGGTCGCCGAGGTGGAGCAGAATTCGATCGTCGGCGAGATCGCCATCCTCTGCAACACGCCGCGTACCGCTACTATCCAGACGACCACCCCGCTCGAAGCCCTGCGCATTCGCAAGGACGATTTCCTGAAGCTGCTGGCCGATTTTCCGGAAATGGCGGTGGAGATCATGCGTGTGCTCGCCGACCGCCTCAGCCAGACCACTTCCGAGCTCACCGAAGCCCGTAGCCGCGCTCAACGGGCCGAGGCATAGGTTTCCCAGGTATTTCCGAAGTTGGTCCGCCGACAGGTTGTGCGGCCTTGCGGATTTATTCCGGTTCCGATTTCCGGAATCATGCAGTAGAGAGGCGCCATGCGCGCCATAACCTATTTCGAAAAGACCGTTCACTTCCCCGACAAGCCGGAAAAGAAACGCTTTTTCGCCCGCCTCCAGGCTGGTCAATGGGAACCTGGCACCTTCCAGAACATCGCGCGCCTGGTCGACGAAAAAACCACCTTCATCGACATCGGCGGCTGGATCGGCGTCACCCCCTATTGGGCGGCGCAGATCGCCAACAATGTCATCGTCGTCGAGCCCGATCCGGTGTGCTTCGGCATCCTGACTGAGATGAAGGCCGGCAATGCCGGCGAGGTGGAACTCGTCAACGCCGCGCTCTCGCAAGACGAGCGCCTGGTGCTCAATTCCGTCGGCGGCGGCTTCGGCAGTTCGGAGACGTCGGCGCTGATCGCCGACGAGACCGGCATGGCGATCACTGCCGAAACGATCACGATCGAGAAGCTCCAGGCGATGGCGAAGACCGAGCGCCTCTGCTTCAAGATCGACATCGAAGGTTACGAATACAAGGCGCCCGACCAATTCCGGGCGATTGACCGCGAGCGAACGGCGGGGGTGCTTCTGGCGGTGCATCCGCAGATCCTGGCTGCCTCGCTCTCCGGTCCTGCGGTGTTGCGAGCCATCCGGACCATGGCCGCGACGGTGCGTTTGGTTCGCAGCTTTCGCGGATTTCGCCTGGAGAACAGGTCGGCAATCTTTACGGCATTACGCAAGTCGATCGCGCGGCGCGAACTCAAAGGCTTCGACCTGCTCTTCCTTCCCAAGTGAGTAAGGGACGGCGTGTCAGATTGCCGGTCGGACGCTATGGAAGATGGTCGGCGCCGCGCCTGGTATCCTGCTGAAGGCATAGACTTCATAGGCGGCTTGCGGATCGTCGCCCATGCCGAGCGACCCCGCGGGCATGCCGGGCACTGCGAGACCCGCAATGTCCGGGCGCTCCGCGAGCAATTTTCTGAGCGCCTCGAGTGGCACGTGCCCCTCGATCAAATAGCCGTCGAGCACGGCCGTGTGACAAGCCTCCATGTCCGGCGGAACGGCAAAGCGCCGCTTGATCGCGGTCATGTCGCTTTCATTGTGGACTTCGACCACGAGGCCCGCTGCCCTCATGGCGGCAGTCCAGCTTTCGCAGCAGCCGCAGAGCGGGTCCTTGTAGATCACCATGCGCCCGGGGCTTGCAAGCGCGATCGGGGACCGGAGCAAAAAGAGAAACGCGCCCGCCAGTGTGCCGGCCAGGAATTCTCTGCGTCGGATTGTCATGGGATCACTCCTTCCCTGGCGCTGTTCGTTCCGGCGCGCCGCCGCCGACCATGAAATTAGACGCCGAGGCGGTCAGCGTGTCGATTCACCAGATCGCCGCACGCGCACTGGCTCAACGCCGCCACGACCGAAACGCGCCGGCTCAAGCAGCTTCCCCGGTCCGCTATCCGCATCGGCAAGATCGTCGATAATCGGGCAGTCCGGTCGCGCGTCGCCGTGGCAATGGGCCGCAAGGTGTTTCAACGTCAGGCTCATCGCCTTCAGTTCCTCCGCCTTGCGCTCCAGTAGCGCGACTTGATCGAGCGCAATCTTTTTCACCTCGCTGCTGGCGCGCGAGCGATCGCGCCAAAGTGCCAGAAGATCCGCCATCTGCTCGACGGTGAAGCCGAGGTCGCGGGCCCGCCGGATGAACCGCAGCGTGTGGACGTCGTTGTCGCCGTAGTTGCGATAGCCGGAAAGAGTCCTGTCGGCCGGCGGAATGAGGCCGATCTTCTCATAGTAGCGGACCATCTTCGCCGAAACGCCCGAGGCGCGTGCGAGATCGCCGATGTTCATATCGTCACCCTTTCGACATTCGGCAGGTAAGCCGAAATATAGGAATTCGCCGGCGCGAACGCCAATGAGGACCGCTGCCGTTCACGCCTGCCGCTCCGGAGTCCGGAATCCCTTGAGGCGCAGGGCATTGCCGACCACGAAGACGCTGGAAAGTGCCATTGCTCCGGCGGCAAAGACCGGCGAGAGCAGGACGCCATAGCCGGGATAGAGCGCCCCGGCGGCCACCGGAATGAGCACCACGTTATAGGCGAAGGCCCAGAACAGGTTCTGCTTGATGTTGCGGATCGTCGCCTTCGAAAGGGCGATCGCATTCGGCACGCCGACGAGATCGCCGGACATCAGCACCACGTCTGCGCTCTCGATTGCGACATCGGTACCGGTGCCGATCGCGATCCCGACATCGGCGGCGGCAAGCGCCGGCGCGTCGTTGATCCCGTCGCCGACGAAGGCGACTTTGCGGCCTTCCGCCTGCAGGCGCTTGACCGCCGCGGCCTTGCCGTCCGGCAACACCTCGGCGAGCACCTCGTCGATGCCGAGTCGACGGGCGATCGCCTCGGCCGTCCGGCGATTGTCGCCGGTGACCATTGCGATCTTCAGGCCGAGGTCATGCAGCGCCCGAATCGCCTGCGGCGTCGTCTCCTTCAGCGGATCGGCAACCGCGACGATGGCGGCGAGCCTGCCGTCGATTGCCGCATAGAGCGGACTCTTGCCTTCGTCCGCGAGCCGGGCGGCCTCCGAGGCAAACGGCGAGACGTCGAGGCCGAGCCGCGCCATCAGCCTGTCGGCGCCAATGTGGACGTCCTTTCCGGCAACCTCGGCTCGGGTGCCGAAACCGGGAATGGCTTCGAACTTTTCAGGCTCGGCCAATTCAAGGCCGGTGGCCCGGGCCGCGGCAACGATCGCTTCGGCGATCGGGTGTTCGGAGCGTGCTTCGGCGGCGGCGATCAAAACCAGGACGGCGTTGCGCTCGAAGCCGGGTGTGGTCTCGAGATCGGTCAGCCGCGGCCGCCCCTCGGTCAGGGTGCCGGTCTTGTCGATGGCGATGACCGCGGCATTGCGCAAGCTCTGCAATGCTTCACCCTTGCGAAAAAGCACGCCCATCTCGGCGGCCCGGCCGGTGCCGACCATGATCGAAGTCGGCGTCGCGAGACCCATGGCACAGGGGCAGGCGATGATCAGCACCGCAACACCGTTGACCAGAGCGAAGGTGAGGGCCGGGTTTGGTACGAAAACGAGCCAGGTGAGGAAAGTCACCACGGCGACCGCCATTACGGCCGGCACGAACCAGCCGGTGACGCGATCGACGAGCGTCTGGATCGGCAATTTCGCGCCTTGCGCCTGCTCGACCATCCGGATGATCTGCGCAAGAACGGTTTCGGCACCGACCTTGGTGGCACGGAAGGTGAAGGCACCGGTCTTGTTGATCGTGCCACCGACGACATCCGACCCCTTCGTCTTTTCCACCGGCACGGGCTCGCCGGTGATCATCGATTCGTCGATATAGGATTGGCCGTCGACGACCACGCCGTCGACGGCCACCTTCTCGCCGGGCCGCACCATCACCATGTCGCCGGCGCGCAATTCGGCAACCGGGATTTCCAGCGACTCGCCGTCGCGCCGGACGCGCGCCGTCTTCGGCTGCAGGCTCATCAGGTGCTTGATCGCCTCCGATGTGCGGCCTTTGGCGCGCGCTTCGAGCAGCCGTCCGAGCAGGATCAGCGTGACGATGACAGCTGCCGCTTCGTAGTAGACATTGGCGGTACCAGCCGGCAGAAGCCCGGGCGCAAAGGTGGCGACGAGCGAATAGCCCCAGGCGGCTGCCGTTCCGATCGCCACCAGCGAGTTCATGTCGGGTGCGGCGCGCAACAGCGCAGGCACTCCCTTCGCGAAGAAGCGGAGGCCGGGGCCGAAGAGAACGATCGTCGCCAGAGCGAACTGCAGGTATCGGCTCTCCGCCATGCCGATGCGGCTCATCACCAAATCATGGATCGGCTGAACGAAGTGCGACCCCATTTCGAGGACGAAGACCGGAAGCGTCAGAAGCGCGGCCGCCACGAAGTCCCACTGCAGCCGTCTCAGTTCCTGGTTGCGCTTTTCTCCCTCGCGGTCGATATCCTGATCACTGCCGCGTTGACGTGCCTCGTAACCGACGCCGCGAACCGCCTCCACCAGCAGTTCGGTGGAGGCGAGCCCCCTGACCAGCCGGATCGAGGCCCTCTCGCTGGCAAGATTGACATTCGCCTCGACGACGCCGGGGACGGCCCTCAGCGCCTTCTCGACGCGCCCCACGCAGGAGGCGCAACTCATCCCCTCGATGTCGAGCTCAAGCGCATCTTCAACCGCTTCGTAACCGAGATTCTCGATCGCCTTGATAATCTCGGATGGTTTCGCCGTCTCATCGAAGCGAATGTCGGCGCGCTCCGTTGCCAGGTTGACGGAGGCGGAAACCACCCCCGGCACGGTCCTAATCGCCTTCTCGACGCGCGCGACGCAGGAGACGCAGTTCATGCCCTCCACGGAAAGGCTGACGTTTTGCGTGCTTTCCACATGCCTCGTTCCGGCGGCGTTCAGGGATCCCATGCTTATGTTCCTTGATCATATCTGTCCCTGAGGATGGGCCTTCCAACGATGGGAAGGTCAAGGCCGACATGCACGTTTCGGAAAAAATTCGGGGATCATCGATCGCTGCCGGTGATCAAAGGGCCGTGTGAGCTTCAAGTGCGCCCTTAGCCCCAGCCGGTTGATTTTTTCGTTCAGTGTCCGCTGCGGAGTCTGAAGGAGATCCGCTGCTTTTCGCGTGGCGCCGCAGCGCGTCAACGCGTCTTCGATCAAGGTTTGTTCATAGGCAGCCACCCGGTCTCCCAGTGCCATATCTCCGATCTCAAGCGCTGCCCGAACACGCCTGCGCGAGCTCTCAGGATCAAATCGTCAATGCCACCGAGGTTGACACTTATATGATAAGTGCATACTAAAGGCATCAAGTTAATCTTGCCGTTTTGCCTATGCGGACGGGTGAAGAAACCGGGGGAATAAGCGGTGAAAAACAGCCCTTCAAATTGCCGGGTTGGCGTCGATATTGGCGGCACGTTTACGGACATCGCCCTCGATCTGGACGGGATTCTTCACTCCACCAAGGTGCTGACCGACTACACGGCGCCCGAGCGGGCGATCTTGAAGGGTGTAAAGGCCGTTGCTGAAATGGCAGGGATTGCTCTGTCGGAGATCGGCATTCTCATTCACGGCACCACGCTCGCCACAAATGCGCTGATCGAGCGGCGCGGAGCCAAGACGGCACTGGTGACGACGGAAGGGTTTCGCGATGTGCTGGAAATGCGCACGGAGAACCGCTTCGAGCAATACGATCTGAACATCTCGCTGCCGCCCGCGCTGATTGCCCGCGCAGATCGTTTCGTCGTGCGCGAGAGGATGAATGCGGCCGGCAAAGTTCTTCTGTCGCTGAACGATGCATCCGTCGCGGCAGTCATCGAGAAGATCTCGGACGGCGGTTATGAAAGTGTCGCCATTGGCTTCATCCATGCCTATGCCAACGGCGCGCATGAGGTTGCGGTGCGCGACGCAATCCTCAGGCGTCTGCCGCATGTCTCCGTCTCGATTTCCTCCGAAGTTTCCCCGCAGATGCGCGAGTTCGAGCGCTTCAACACGGTCTGCGCCAATGCCTATGTGAAGCCGGCGATCAAGTCCTATCTCGACCGGCTCGTGGTGTCGCTGCAGGAGATCGGCGTCGGCTGCCCGGTCTTCATGATCCATTCGGGCGGCGGCATCGTCTCGGTGGAAAGCGCGTCGGAGTTCCCGGTGCGGTTGGTGGAATCCGGTCCCGCGGGCGGGGCGATCTTCGCGGCAGACATTGCCCGGCGTCATGGTCTCGACACAGTGCTCTCCTTCGACATGGGCGGCACCACCGCCAAGATCTGCCTGATCGAGAACCAGGTGCCGAAGACGGCCAAAACCTTCGAGGTCGCCCGCACCTACCGCTTCCGCAAGGGTTCCGGCATGCCGATCTCGATTCCGGTGGTCGAGATGGTCGAGATCGGTGCGGGCGGCGGTTCGATCGCCAGCGTCGACGGCATGCGTCAGATCCGTGTCGGACCGCACTCCGCCGCTTCAGAGCCGGGCCCGGCCTGCTACCAGCGCGGCGGCAAGAACCCGACCGTGACGGATGCCGACCTGATCCTCGGCAAGCTCGATCCGGAGAACTTTGCGGGCGGCGCCATCCCGCTCTCCATCGATGCGAGCCGCAAGGCGATGAGCGACGATATCGGCTCGGTTCTCGCGCTCGATCCGGAAGCTGCCGCCTACGGCACCTGCGAGATGGTGGACGAGAACATGGCCAATGCCGGCCGCGTCCATACGGTCGAGAACGGCAAGAACATCGCCGACTTCACGATGATCACCTTCGGCGGCGCCGGACCGCTGCATGCGGCGCGTCTTTGCGAGAAGATGGGGATTTCCACATTCCTCGTCCCGCCCGGTGCCGGCGTCGGCTCGGCGATCGGTTTCCTCAAGGCGCCGTTCGGCTACGAATCCGTGCGCAGCGCCGTCTTCAACCTGTCGAACTTCGATCACGCGGCGGCGAACCGGCTCCTGGAAGCGATGCTGGCCGAGGCCGGCGGCTTCGTCGACGGCGGCCTCGACGCGGGCGCGCCCATAGTCGAACGCACGCTGTTCATGCGTTACGCCGGCCAGGGCTGGGACATTCCCGTTCCGCTGCAGTCCGCCCCCTTCGACGGCGACAGCGCCAAGACGATCGCGGCGCTGTTCGAGGCCGAATACGAACGCTTCTTCGGCCGCGCCATCGAGGGCCTCGAGATCGAGATCGTCAGCTGGTCGGTCAAGGCAAGTTCGCCGCTGCCGCCGGTTGCTCGCGTTGCCGCCGTTGCCGAAGGCGAGGTGATTGCGCCGACCAAGACGCGCAGGCTGTTTGAGGCGGCTCAAGGGACCTATCTCGAGGCCGGCATTCATGAACGGACGAGCCTGAAGCCCGGCGACGTCGTCAGAGGTCCGGCCGTCATTGTCGAGCGCGAGACCTCCACGGTCATCACTTCTTCCTTCAAGGCCGTCGTCCAGAACGACGGCTGCCTCCTCGTCACCCGGCTTTGAGGATCGAACCCATGAACCAGTCGATGATCGATATCCATATGCAGGTCATGTGGAACCGCCTGATTTCCGTCGTCGAGGAGCAGGCGCAGACGCTGATCCGCACAGCCTTCTCGACATCCGTCCGAGAGGCAGGCGACCTTTCGGCCGGCGTGTTCGACCTTGAGGGCCACATGCTGGCGCAGGCCGTCACCGGCACGCCGGGCCACGTCAACGCCATGGCGGAGTCCGTCGCGCACTTCATTCGCGACATCGGCCCGGAAAGCATCTTCGAAGGCGACGTCTACATTACCAACGATCCATGGAAGGGCACCGGCCACCTGCACGACATCACCGTCGTCACGCCTTCCTTCCATCACGGCAAGCTGGTCGGCTATTTCGCCTCGACCGCCCATGTCGTCGATGTCGGCGGGCGTGGCTTCGGGCCGGATGCGCGCGAGGTCTACGAGGAAGGCATCTTCATCCCGATCATGAAGTTCTTCGAGCGGGGTGAACTCAATCGCACCCTGATCGAGATCGTGCGCAACAATGTGCGCGAAAGCGACAAGGTGGTCGGCGACTTTCACGCGCTCGCCGCCTGCAACGAGACCGGCCACCGCCGCCTCATCGACATGCTGACGGAGTTCAATCTCGAGGACCTGTCGATGATCGGCGGCTTCATCCTGAAGAACAGCCGAGAAGCCACGCTCGATCGGTTGAAGGAGCTGCCGCACGGCTCCTGGGAGTACAGCCTCGATCTCGATGGCTACGACGAACCGGTGCACCTTGCCGCCAAACTGACGATCGGTCCCGAGGGCGTCCTGGTCGATTTCGACGGCACGTCCGGGATGAGCAAGTTCGGCATCAACGTGCCGCTTGTCTATGCGAAGGCCTATGCCTGCTACGGCATCAAATGCGTTGTTGCCCCGGAAATCCCGAACAACGCCGCCTCGCTTGCGCCCTTCGACGTCGTTGCGCCGGAAGGCTGCATCCTCAACGCCAAGCGCCCGGCCCCGGTTGCCGTGCGCCACGTGCTCGGCCATTTCGTGCCGGATCTCGTGCTGGGCGCGCTTCATCAGGCGCTGCCGGGTCAGGTGCCGGCCGAAGGTGCGAGCGCGCTCTGGAATCTGCATATGAGCGTGCGGCCCATCTCCGATGAGATCGGCGGCAAGGGGGCGGAGATACTGATGTTCAACTCCGGCGGGTCGGGGGCGCGCGCGTCACTCGACGGGCTGAACGCAACGGCTTTCCCGAGCGGCGTCCACACGATGCCGATCGAGGCGACGGAGAATGTCGGTCCGGTCACCGTCTGGCGCAAGGAGTTGCGCGAGGGGTCCGGCGGTGCCGGTGCACAGCGCGGCGGCCTCGGCCAGATGATCGAGATCGAGGCGGCAGAGGGCTATTCTTTCCGCTTCTCCGCCATGTTCGATCGTCTCGGTCATCCGGCGCGCGGCCGCGACGGGGGCAGGGACGGGGCTGCCGGTTCCGTGACGCTCGACGATGGAACGGTGCTGAAGGGCAAGGGCCTGCAATTCGTCCCCAAGGGAAGGCGGCTGGTGCTCGCGCTGCCCGGCGGAGGCGGCTACGGCGATCCGGCCGAGCGTCCGGCCGAGGCGGTCGCCCATGACGTCAGGCACGGCTACATCACCGAAGACCAGGCGACGCTCTACAGCAAGGCAGGAGAGAAGGCATGAATGTGATGACATTCGAAAGCAGCCGGGCCGCGACCATCAAGTCCTCGCCGTCCATGGCCGTATCTCTTGCCGCTAAGGCGATGCGGGCCAGGGGCGAGCATGTGGTCGACCTCTCTCTCGGCGAGCCGGATTTCGACACGCCGGCACATGTCGTCGAGGCGGCGGTCGATGCGATGAAGCGCGGGTTCACCCGCTACACGGCGCCGGACGGCCTGCCGGAACTGCGCGAGGCGATCGTCGCCAAGTTCAAGCGCGAGAACGGCCTCGACTATGCCATGGACGAGATCTCGATCGGCAACGGCGCCAAGCAGATACTCTTCAACGCCTTTCTCGGCACCCTTGAACCGGGCGACGAGGTGATCGTGCCGGCGCCCTACTGGGTGTCCTATACGGATATCGTCATTCTCCATGGCGGAACGCCCAAGATCGTCGCTTGCGGCGTCGAGGACGCCTTCAAGATCACCCCGGAACGGCTGGAAGCCGCGATCACGCCCAAGACCCGCTGGTTCCTGTTCAATTCTCCGTCCAATCCCACGGGCGCGATCTACACCGCGGACGAGCTCAAAGCGCTCGGCGAGGTGCTGGCCCGGCATCCTCACGTTGCGATCATGTCGGACGAGATCTACGAGCATATTGTCTGCGGCGATGTGCCCTTCACGTCGTTTGCCAATGCCTGCCCTGAGCTTAAGGACAGGACGCTGAGCATCAACGGCGTTTCCAAGGCCTATGCGATGACCGGCTGGCGGCTCGGCTATGCGGCAGGGCCGAAGGGGCTGACGAAGGTCTTGAACAAGCTCCAGTCGCAGAGCACCACCTGTCCGTCGTCGATCACGCAGGCCGCTGCCGCGGCTGCCCTTAACGGCCCGCAGGATTTCGTTGCCAAGGCGGTCGCGGAATACAAGGCGCGCGGTGAACTGGTGACGCAAGGCTTCAGCGCAATTCCCGGCCTCGAGGTGCGCGCCCCCGAAGGCGCGTTCTATCTGTTCCCGAAATGCGCCGCCTATATCGGCAAGACCGCGCCGGATGGGAGAAAGATCGAGAATGACACGGCACTCGCCTCCTACCTGCTGACAGAAGGCAAGATTGCGACGGTTCCGGGTGCTGCTTTCGGTGTCGAGCCCTATATCCGCCTTTCCTTCGCAACCTCGCGCGAGAACCTCGCCATGGCCATCGAGCGGACCGCCGATGCGCTGGCCAAACTCCGCTAATCAGGATCAAATCTCGTGACCGATTATCAGCGCACGCTTCTCACCGGCGCCGCCGGCGCTCTTGGAACGCAGCTTCGCAAATCCGGTACCAGGCTTGGCAAGATCGTTCGGCTCTCGGCCCGACAGGCCTGCCAGAACCTGGAACCGCATGAAGAGGACTTTCCCGCCGACCTGTCGGACTTCGACGCCGTTTCCAACGCGGTGGAAGGCTGCGACGCCATCGTCCATATGGGCGGACAGGGGCTCGAGGCGCCGTGGAAGACCATCCTCGACGCCAATATCGTCGGCAGCTACAACATTTACGAGGCGGCCCGCCAGCATGGCGTCAAGCGCATCGTCTATGCGAGCTCCGTTCATGCCATCGGCTTCTACGAGCGCACCGAGACGATCGACGGCAACGTGCCGACCCGGCCCGACAGTCTCTACGGCGTGTCGAAGACCTTCGTCGAGAACCTCGCCCGCTATTATTTCGACAAATTCGGTATCGAAACGGTGAGCCTGCGCATCGGCTCGTCCTTTCCGGAGCCGACCGACCGCCGGCACCTGATCACCTGGCTATCCTACCGCGATTGCCGCCAGCTCGTTGAAAAGAGCCTGTCGGCCGAACGCGTCGGCTTCATGATCGCCTATGGCATGTCCAACAACAGCCGCGCCTTTTGGGACAACCGCACCGCCGCTTCTCTCGGCTACAAGCCGGAGGACAGTGCTGATGACTATGCGGAGAAGGTCTTCGCCAAGACCAAGCAAGGTGATCCGAACGATCCGGCCGTACGCTTCCAGGGCGGCAGTTTCTGCGCGGCCGGCCACTTCGAAGACGAGAACAAGTGATGCAGGCTTCCAGGACCTCCTATGACGTCGTCATCGTCGGGGGTGCCGTCGTCGGCAGTTCGACCGCCTATTTTCTGGCGACCAATCCGGACTTCACCGGTTCCGTCCTGGTGATCGAAAAGGATTGGACCTATCAACGATGCGCGACGGCGCTCTCGTCCAGTTCGATCCGGCATCAGTTCTCGAATGCCATCAACGTCAAGGTCTCCCAGTTCGGCACAGAATTCATCCGCAATTTTAAGGAAAACGTCGCCGTCGACGAGGATACGCCGGAGATCGGCTTTCACGAGAACGGCTATCTCTTCCTCGCGGGCGACGAGCGCGGCGCCGAGGTTCTGCGCCGCAATCATGAAACGCAGGTCGCCTGTGGAGCGGACGTGTCGCTGCTTGATCCGGAGAAGCTGGCCAAACGCTTCCCCTGGCTGAACGTCGATGGGTTGACGCTGGGCAGCACGGGCGAGCGCGGCGAAGGCTGGTTCGACAGCGTTGGCCTGATGCAGGGTTTCCGCAAGAAGGCCCGTTCGCTCGGCGTCGAATACATCGAAGACGAGCTCGTCGCGGTCAACCGCCGGGGCGACCAAGTCGTCTCCGTGACGACAAAGGGCGGCCAGACGATCGGCTGCGGGACGATGGTCAACACCTCCGGCACCAATGGCAGACACGTCGCCCGCATGGCCGGTCTCGACATTCCCGTCGAGCCGCGCCGGCGCTCGCTCTTCGTCGTCGATTGCCGCACGCCGCTCGAAGGCAGGGTGGGGCTCACCATTGACCCCACCGGGGTCTTCTTCCGCCCGGAAGGCAAGTTCTATCTGATGGGGACCTATCCCAAGCACGACCCGGAAGTGGATCCGAACGATTTCGAGGTGATGCATGAGGAGTTCGAGGAGGAGATCTGGCCGACGCTGGCAAACCGCGTGCCCGCCTTCGAGGCGATCAAGGTCGTCAATAGCTGGGCCGGTCATTATGATTACTGCACGCTCGACCACAACGTGATCCTCGGTCCGCATACCGAGGTAAAGAACTTCCTTTTCGCCAACGGCTTTTCCGGCCACGGGCTGCAGCAGTCGCCGGCGATGGGGCGCGGCCTTTCGGAACTGATCACCTATGGCGGCTTCCGGACGGTGGATCTTTCGCCCTTCGGCTATGAGCGCGTGGCGGCGAACCGTCCGTTCCTCGAAGACGCCGTCATCTGACCGAAAGGCAGGAAACTTCATGAAAAACGAAATCAAGACGCGCAGCGGCGGCCAGGTGCTGGTCGACGCGCTGCGGATCCATGGCGTCGAACGTGCGTTCGGCGTGCCGGGCGAAAGCTATCTCGCGGTGCTCGACGCCTTCCACGATGCGGAAGACGCGATCGAATTCGTCATCTGCCGGCAGGAAGGTGGGGCGGCCTATATGGCGGAAGCCTATGGCAAGCTGACAGGCAAGCCGGGCATCTGCTTCGTCACCCGCGGGCCGGGCGCCACCAATGCCTCGGTCGGCGTGCACACCGCCTTCCAGGATTCGACGCCGATGATCCTGTTCATCGGCCAGGTGGCGCGCGACCAGATGGAGCGCGAGGCCTTTCAGGAGATCGACTATCGCCGCATGTTTGGCCAGATGGCGAAATGGGTCGTGGAAATCGAGGATGCGGCTCGTATCCCTGAACTCGTCAGCCAGGCCTTCCATCGCGCCGTCAACGGCCGGCCGGGCCCGGTCGTCATTGCTCTACCGGAAGACATGCTGACCGACGAGGTGGCGGTTGCCGATACGCCGCCCAACAAGCGGGTGGAAATGTATGCGGGCGAGCCGCAGCTCAACGAGCTCATCAGCCTGCTTGCGGAAGCGAAGCGCCCGATCGTCGTCGCCGGTGGTGGCGGCTGGACGCAGCAGGCGGTCGCGGACCTGAAGGCGTTTTCCGAAAATTTTGATCTCCCCGTTGCAGCCTCCTTCCGGTGCCAGGACCTCTTCGACAACAGGCATCCGAACTATGCCGGCGACCTTGGCCTGGCCGCGGGCCCGAAGCTGATCCAGCACATCAAGGACTGTGATCTCTTGATCTCCATCGGCGCGCGTCTCGGCGAAATGACGACCGGTGCCTATACGCTCATCGACATTCCGGTTCCGAAGCAGATGCTGGTCCACATCCATCCGGGCGCCGAGGAGCTCGGTCGCGTTTACCATGCGACCCTGCCGATCAATGCCAGCGTCGCGGGCTTCCTGTCGCAGGCGGCGAAGCTGAGACCTGCCGCTTCGCCCGCCTGGACGCAATGGACACGTTGCGCGCATGCCGACTACCTCGCCAATCTCGAGCACCCGCAAATCCCCGGTCCGGTGCAGATGGGCGACGTCATGGAATGGCTGCGCGGCCATCTACCGGCCGACGCGATCCTGACGACCGGCGCCGGCAACTATTCCGCCTGGGCGCATCGTTTCTATCAGTATCGGACGTTCCGCACCCAGCTCGGCCCGACCAACGGCTCGATGGGCTATGGCGTGCCGGCGGCGATCGCCGCCAAGATCACGGCGCCGGACCGGACCGTGGTGGCCCTCGCCGGTGACGGCTGCTTTCTGATGAACGGCCAGGAACTGGCGACCGCCATGCAGTATGATGCCCGCGTCATCTTCCTGGTCATCAACAACGGCATGTACGGCACGATCCGCATGCATCAAGAGCGCAATTACCCCGGACGCGTCTCCGGCACGCGCCTGACGAACCCGGATTTCGCCGCACTCGCCCGCTCCTACGGGTTGCATGGCGAAACGGTGGAGAGGACCGAGGAGTTCGCACCGGCCTTCCAGCGCTGCGAAGCCGCCGGTAAGCCGGCGCTGATCGAAATCCGCGTTGATCCGGAAGCGTTGACCCCGAAGATGAGCCTGACGCAGATCCGTGAACAGGCGATCGCGCAGGGAAGATAACAAGATACCGTTGCCGCCGGGCGGATGGGCAACGGGGGCATCCACCAGCGCGGCGTGGCAGGCGATTGCCGTCTGCGGCAGTGTTGACCAGTTGCCGTGAGTTGCTCGCAGCTGCGCGACGAGAGCTTTGGAACTGGATCAGTTCGCCATCGCCACAGTTTCGGGCTCATCCAGCATTAGCCGGTACCTGTTGAGGCTCTCCTCGAGATGGACGGCGAGCGCCTGCTTTGCGGCTTTCACGTCGCCCTGCGTAATCGCTGCGAGAATGGCAGCATGTTCCTTGTTGATTTTCTTCAAATAGCCACTGTAGGCGCGCGACGACTGGCGATGTTTCAGCACCAATTCGAAGTTGATGCTTTCCATCACGGCTTCGAGGAAGCTCGGAAAATGCGGATTGCGCGTGGCGCGGGCGATAGCCAAATGAAAGTCGAAATCCGCGCGCGCTTCGACTTCCACATCGTCCGTTTCAAGAGTTTCCAATTTATCAAAGGCGCGGGCAATCTCCGCGAGAGCTTCCGGGGTGCGTCTGGCTGCCGCCAGAGCGACGGATTGCAACTCGACGCCAAGCCGCAATTCGAGGATCTGCATGGCCGAGCGAATGTCCTCGACGCGGCTGATTTCATAGTTGAGCGTCTTGGCGTCCTTGTCGGTTACATAAACGCCGGCGCCTTGCCGGGCGGTTACGCGTCCTGCCACCTTCAGAGAAGTCAAGGCCTCGCGAATGACGGTTCGGGAAACACCGAATTCCTCACATAGCTGGGCGCTGGAGGGAATTTTCGCGCCGGGAGCATAGAGCCCGGAGTCGATGCGCTCAGTGAGCTTTGTAACGACGATTTCCGCCAAATTGCCGCGTTGCGTGATAATCGACACCTGATCGCTCCGACTGAGAACCCAAATGGCACATATCACATATCGTGCCACCAAACCTGCGAAATTACGCGTGTTCTATGCATCAATTGCCCGCAACGGATGAGAAATCCTCAACTTGGATGGATGGTCATGGGACGACAAAATCCGCTTGATCTCATGCCTTCTTAGCATATAAGTGATAACATACAATCGCGCAACTTGGGAGACTCGTCGTGAAAGCCCAGTCCATTGTCATTGTGGGGGGAGCTTCGGGCCTCGGTCTCACCACTGCGAAACTGATGATCGCGCATGGAGCGGCGAAGATCGGGCTTATCGACCGGAACGAGGCCCTGCTCGCCTCCGCGGCGGCGGAGCTGGAAGCACTCGGCGCGGACGTGGCGATAGCGGTTGCTGATATTTCTCGCGCTGAAACGGCTCACAGAGGCTTCGAGACGGTTGCCGGCAAGCTCGGCCGTATCCATGCTCTCGTCAACAGCGCAGCGATCTATCCGCGCAAGCCGATCCTGGAAATCACCGATGACGACTGGGACCTGGAGAACGCCATCAACGTAAAGGGCACCTACCATATGATGGTGGCGGCGGTGCTGCACATGCGCCAGTTCGTGAACGCGCCGGAAGTGACAGGACGCATCGTCAACGTCACCTCCGTCGATGCCTTCAAGGCCCATCCGCAGAATGCCCATTATGCCGCGACCAAGGCGGCGGTTGTCAGCCTCACGAAGTCCTTCGCCCAGGAATGCGCCAAGGACCAGATCCTTGTGAATTCGGTGGCGCCGGCGGGCTTTGCGACCGACCGCGCGAAAGAACTCGGCTTCCTGCCGGAATTGGCCAAGGCGAGCGCCCTTGGCCGCGCTGCCGAGCCCGTCGAGATGGCCGAATGGATCGTCATGATGGCGTCCAGCCGCAACACCTATGCGACCGGTGAGAATGTCGTCGTCAGCGGGGGATACATCTATGTTTGACACCTATCGCGTGGCAGTCGTCACCGGGGCGACGAGCGGCATTGGGAAATCGACGGTTTCAGCTCTGCGGCAGCGCGGCTTGACGGTTTACGCGGTCGGCCGCAACGAAAGCCTGCTTGCGGAACTGGCAGAAGGGCGCGGCGCTGTTCCGGTACAGGCCGACGTGCGCGACACGGCCGCGATCGCCGAGGCGCTAAGGGATGTGGAGGTCGATATCCTCGTCAACAACGCCGGCATTCTTTCCAGCCGCTCCGCGTTCCACGAGATCGAGCCTTCCGAGATCGATGCGATGATCGACGTCAATCTCAAGGCGCCGATGCACCTAACGCGCGTCTTCCTGCCCGGCATGGTCGCGCGCAAGCGCGGGCATCTGATTTACATCGGCTCCAGCGGCGGGCGGGCGGCCTATCCGAACATGGGGGCGTACGGGCCGTCGAAGGCGGGGCTAAGTCTCTTCTGCGACAACCTGCGTTGCGACCTTTTAGGGACTTCCGTCCGCGTCAGCGAAATCGTTCCGGGCCGCGTGGAGACGTCTCTCTATCGGACCTCGATCCCGGATGGTCAGGCAAAGGCCATGATGTACGACGGATACCGCTCGATTCAGCCGGAAAATATCGCCCGCATCATCAGCGATGTCATCGATTTGCCGGTATTTGTCGATGTCGCCCGTGTCGAAGTCTTCCCGACCGACCAGGCAAGCGGCGGCGGCACCATGGTAAAGCACGTGACCGCTTGAGCCGTCCGTTCTCTGGCCCAGGGGGCCAGCAAAGTCAGACCGCAACGACGACGCAGCGAAGGAAGAGGAGAATCCGGATCTCCTCCAACGCTATCTCCCCATTGGCGATCCGTTCCGTCGTCGCGGCCCATTCAATGAAACCGCGGGAACGTGCGCAGGCCGCCGCGTCTGAGCCGGCCTATGCCGCCTGCCTGCAGCTTCCTCCAGGATTTCAGTATCCCGGTGAGATTGCGATAGCTCGCCTATCGTCAACCAGGTCGCTGAGGACCTGGGCGGCAGAGTGGATCAGAGCGGCCGGCTTTCGTAGCCGGCCGCTCTGATCGCGTCGGAGATCGCAGTCTTGTTGGCCGCGGTCTCGATGCTGACCTCCTTCTTGCCGAGGTCCACCTTGATTGCCGCGGCGGAATCGACGCCGCGAATCGCTCCTTCCACCACCCTTGCGCAATGGCCGCAGGTCATGTCTTCGATCTTGTAGCGCTGCATTTCCTGTCTCCGATCTTCCTTAGAAACCGAAGATAGGGCTTCCCACCGTTGCACGGTCAAGGGCGTTCGCGCGCGCCCTCATTCACTCCGCAGCTTCGACGAAGCGATGGCGCGCGTAGAGGAACTTGAGCACCGCTTCGCGGCATTTCAGATAGGTGCGATCGGAGGCGAGCTCGATGCGCCGGCGCGGACGGGCGAGCGGCACGGCGAGGATTTCGCCAATCCGGGCGGAGGGTCCGTTGGTCATCATCACGATGCGGTCGGAAAGCATGACCGCTTCGTCAACGTCATGGGTGATCATCAAAACCGTGTTCCCGAGCGTCGCGTGGATCTGCATAACCTGGTCCTGCAGATGGGCACGTGTCAGCGCGTCGAGCGCCCCGAACGGTTCGTCGAGCAGCAGCACCTTCGGTTCCATCGCCAGCGACCGGGCGATGCCGACGCGCTGCTTCATGCCGCCGGAGACTTCCGAGGGGCGCTTGTCCGCGGCATGCGCCATCTGCACCAGTTCGAGGTTGCGCATGGTCCATTCATGCCGTTCCCCCCTGGTGCGCGTCGCCGAGAACACCTTGTCGACCGCGAGCCGGACGTTTTCATAGACGGTCAGCCACGGCAGCAGCGAATGGTTCTGGAAGACCACGGCGCGGTCCGGTCCCGGCTCGTCGACCACCTGGCCGTCCAGCAGCACGACGCCGCTCGTCGCCTGCGTCAATCCGGCGACGATGTTGAGCAGGGTCGACTTACCGCAGCCGGAATGGCCGATAATCGAGATGAACTCGCCCTTGTCGACTGCGAGCGACACCTGTTTCAGAACCTCGCTGCGGGTGCCGCCACGTTCGAAGGTCTTGTCGATGAGTTCCAGCGAGAGATAGCTCTTGGGCATTAAAGGCCCCCTTTTCTTCAGGCGTTTGCCGTGCCGCGGGCGACTGCGCGGCCGATGAGCGCGATGATGCGGTCGAGGAGGAAGCCGACGATGCCGACATAGATCAGCGCCACGATGATGTCGCTGATCAGCGACGAGTTCCACGCATCCCAGATGAAGAAGCCGATGCCGACGCCGCCGATCAGCATCTCGGCGGCGACGATCGCCAGCCATGAGAGACCAATGCCGATCCTCAAGCCAGTGAAAATATACGGGGCGGCGGCCGGCAGCATGATCTTGGCGAAATACTCGAAGCCGTTCAGCCGCAGCACCCTGGCGACGTTCTGGTAGTCCTGCGGAATGTTGCGGATCCCGACCGCGGTGTTGATGATGATCGGCCAGATCGCTGTGATGAAGATGACGAAGATCGCCGACGGGTTGCCGTCCTGGAAGGCGGCCAGCGAAAGCGGCAGCCAGGCGAGCGGCGGCACGGTGCGCAGCACCTGAAAGATGGGGTCGAGGCCGCGCATGGCGAGCTCGCTCTGGCCGACCAGAGTGCCGAGCGCCACGCCGACGGCGGCGGCCATGGCATAGCCGAGGGCGACGCGCTGCAGGCTGGCGAAGACGTGCCAGAAGAGCCCCTGGTCGACACCCTGACCGATATAGAAGGGATGCGCGATCAGTTCCCAGCTCTCCTCGAGCACGCGCGTCGGCGCCGGCAGGCTCGAATCGGGCGATGCACAGATGAGCTGCCAGGCGAGGGTGAAAAAAGTCAGCGTCACCAGCAGCGGCAAGAGATTCGTGACGGTTTGGGTGGCAAAGCGCGGCAGGCGGCTGTCGAGGCGCGGCCTTGCAGCAGGCTCGAGAGCGATCACCTGCGGCGGGGACTGCGGCGGCGCCTGCGGCTTGAGCTTGAGATTGGTGGCGGACATGCCCTTCTCCTACGGGTTCTCGGTCGACGGCAGCCGGGACCGGCCCGGCTGCGATTGCGGCATCAGGCGATGCGGCTGATTGCCAGGCTCTTCAGATAGGCTTCGGGATTGGCGGGATCGAAGACCTTGCCGTCGAAGAAGGTTTCCGGTCCGCGCGAGGTGGAGGCCGGAATGTCGGCGACGCCGAGATCCCTCGCCGCTTCGCGCCAGATGTCCTCGCGGTTTACCTTGGCGATCAGCCCCTTGATATCCGTATCCGGTGCAAGCTTGCCCCAGCGGATGTTCTCGGTGAGGAACCAGGCGTCGTGACTCTGGAAGGGGTAGGAGGCGTGGTCGCGCCAGAACTTCATGAAGTGCGGGCTGTTCTCCACGACCTTGCCGTTGCCGTAGTCGTATTCGCCCTTCAGCCGGTCGACGATGTCCTTCGGCGGCACGTTGAACCAGCTGCGCTTGCCGACGATCTTGGCAAGCTCGTCCTTGTTCGCCATGTCGTCGCACCATTGCGCGGCGTCCTCGACGGCCATGACCAGCGCCTTGGCGGCACGCGGATTCTTCTCGACCCAATCGGCGCGCATGGCGAAGGACTTTTCCGGGTGCTTGGCCCAGAGCTCGGCGGTATTTACGGCGGTGTAGCCGATCTTCTGGTTGACGAGCTGCTCGTTCCAGGGCTCGCCGACGCAGAAACAGTCCATGGTGCCGACCTTCATGTTGGCGACCATCTGCGGCGGCGGTACGACGATCGTCTCGACGTCCTTGTCCGGATCGATGCCGCCGGCGGCGAGCCAATAGCGGATCCAGAGGTCGTGCGTACCGCCGGGGAAGGTCATCGCGACCTTCG
Source organism: Sinorhizobium americanum (assembly GCF_001651855.1). Taxonomy (GTDB): domain Bacteria; phylum Pseudomonadota; class Alphaproteobacteria; order Rhizobiales; family Rhizobiaceae; genus Sinorhizobium; species Sinorhizobium americanum. The sequence continues at coordinate 145,812 of NZ_LNQC01000071.1, forward strand.
CAGCCGCACCTGCCGCCTTCTTCTTGGCGAAGGCGTCCTTCAGCACCGAGGCATCGAGACCGACCTTGAGATCCGCATAGGCCGCGCCAACTGAAATGCCTTGGGCATCGAGGTTGAGGCGGGTGAGAATCGCCATCGGCAGCGGCTGGTTGTTCTGCGTCACCTTGCCGGTCGAGATGAGATAGGGCATCGGCGTCAGGATATGGGCCCCATCGATGCCGGCGCCGGCAGAGCCGAGCACCAGATTGTCGCGCGTCGTTCCCCAGGAGGCCTGCTTCACCACCTCGACTTCGGTCATTCCGTATTTGTCGAAGAAGCCCTTCTCCTTGGCAATGATCAGCGGTGCGGAATCGGTCAGCGCGATAAAGCCGAGGATGGCTTTCGCCGTCTCCGGACCAGCCCCCTGGGCAAAGGCCCCGGAGGGCAATAGCGTTTTCGCCGCGCCGACCATGGCGGCCATCGCGGTGGTCTTCAGCAGGCTGCGGCGAGTCAGGCCGCCGATCGATGTCTTGGTCATGCGCACGTTCCCTCAACTTGTTGGCCGGTCGAAAACCGACGAAAAAAACGCCGCTCGGAAATCGCGCTCCGGGGATTGGGAGGTATCCCTTTCGGAGGCAAAGACCGTTGCGACGTCGCTGTCCTTCGCAGGCGCATCCCGCCTGAGCTTGCTTCAATCCCCGTTGACCGAAGCAAGCAGATCAAAGCAAGCGCCGTGCCAAGCGCATCTGGACCTCGTATGTGGTTGAATTAACGAGGGAAAATTAGCGGATTACGATATGCCTAAAAATACAGCATGTCCGGCGGAGGATGAATTATTGTGCGCTGCACTAACCGGCTTTTTTGCAGGACGCGCAAACTATGGGCGCCGCCCCATTTCCTACTGGCAGTAGCAGCGCTCGCAATCGCTGCCTTGCGGCTACCCGACAGCCGGCGGCGCTGTTTCGGACGCGGGACCGGATCGCCTATATTGGCGAGGACTATTCATCGGCCTCCGCGCGGCGGACTGCAATGGCATCGACCGAGTTTCATCTTGTCACGACCTGGGCCGTCGACGCCTCTATCGAGGATGTCTGGCGGGAGCTGACCACCCCCGAGAGCTGGCCGGACTGGTGGCCCTCGGTCAAAGAGGTCACGCTTCTGCGCCCAGGCGACGAGTCCGGCATCGGCGCCGTGCGTCGGATGAAATGGTCCACCGCTTTGCCCTATGACTTGGCCTTCGACATGGAAACGACCAGGATTGATCCGCTGTCGCTTATCGAGGGCAAAGCTTCGGGCGAGCTCGATGGGACCGGTCGATGGACGCTGCGGCCCGACGGAGCGGTCTGCAATGTCCGCTACGACTGGATCGTCAAGGTGACGAAACCCTGGATGGTCAGGCTTGCTTTCATCCTGAAGCCCGTCTTCCGCTGGAACCACGCCGTCGTCATGGAACGCGGTCGGCAGGGCCTCGTCCGTCGCCTGGCCCGAAATGCCTGAGGAGCTGGCGGCAGCGTTTCGTTCGCGCTGATCGGCGCCTCGCCTGCCCGCGTCGAAGCGCGTTGGCGCACAGGAGCGGCGAATGGACCGCTCAAGCGGCCGAATTCCTATAGGAATCCTATTTCTTTCCTCTTGAGGCTCTCTCGAACCTTTATGCGGTTCGGAGCCATATTCTCGTCAAGACTGATCCGCGCGCCGCATCGCCTCAATCGCTGCGGCGACGGATATGCACGCCATCGCAATCACCTGCAGGGCGGCGGTCGCCGCCTCCACGTGACGCGCAGTAAGTAGAAACAACAGACAGGAATGATCGACATGGACCTTGTCGTACTCGCAATAGGCATCGTGTTCTTTGCCTTATCCTTTGCCTACGTCCGGGCGTGCAGCAACCTCTAGCGGCGGAGCGGAAAGATGCTTGTTGAATACGCTCTCGGTGGCGCAGTGACCGTTTTTCTCCTCGTCTACGTGACCTACGCCCTCATTCGACCGGAGCGGTTCTGACCGCCAAGGCATAGAGTTCGGAACCATATTTATGACTATCAACGGATGGATACAGATCCTCGTTTTCTGCGGGATCGTCGCCTTGCTGGTAAAGCCGCTCGGCGGCTATATGACCCGCGTCTTTGGCGGCGAGCGGACGCTTCTTTCCTGGATCTTCGCTCCGGTCGAGCGCGGTCTCTACGCGCTTGCCGGCACAAGCGAGCGCGAGGAGCAGCATTGGACGACCTACGCGGCCGCCCTGCTGTTCTTCAATCTGGCGGGATTCCTGCTGCTCTATCTGCTGCAGCGCTTCCAAGGGGCGTTGCCGTTCAACCCGGCCGGCATGACGGCCGTGCCCCCGGAACTCGCCTTCAACACCGCCGCCAGTTTCATGACCAACACGAACTGGCAGAACTACGGCGGCGAGAGCACGATGTCCTATCTCGTGCAAATGGCCGGCCTCACCGTACAGAACTTCGTCTCGGCGGCAACCGGCATCGCCATCGCGATCGCCCTGATCCGCGGGTTCTCCAGGGCGTCGGTGAAGTCGATCGGCAACTTCTGGATCGACCTGACCAGGGTGACGCTCTACATTCTGCTGCCGCTCTGCGTGGTGCTGACGCTCGTCTATGTCTATCTCGGCGTGCCCCAGACACTCGGCGCCTACGTCGAGGCCACGACGCTCGAGGGTGCACAACAGACGATCGCCCTCGGCCCGGTTGCCTCCCAGATCGCCATCAAGATGCTTGGCACCAACGGCGGAGGCTTCTTCAACGCCAATGCCGCCCATCCCTTCGAGAATCCGGACGCGATTTCCAATCTCATCCAGATGGTGTCGATCTTCGCAATCGGCGCGGCGCTCACCAACGTCTTCGGCCGCATGGTCGGCAATGAGCGCCAGGGCTGGGCGATCTTCGCGACCATGGCCGTCCTGTTCCTGGCCGGCGTCGTCGTCTGCTATTGGGCGGAGGCTGCCGGTAACCCGCTCGTCCACGCCCTCGGTCTCGAAGGCGGCAACATGGAAGGCAAGGAAGTCCGCTTCGGCATTTCCTTGTCGGCGCTCTTCGCGGTGATCACGACGGCCGCCTCCTGCGGCGCCGTCAACGCGATGCATGACAGCTTCACGGCGCTCGGTGGTCTCATCCCGCTGATCAACATGCAGCTCGGCGAGATCATCGTCGGCGGCGTCGGTGCGGGCTTCTACGGCATCCTGCTGTTCGTCGTGCTGGCGATTTTCGTCGCCGGCCTGATGGTCGGCCGCACGCCGGAATATCTCGGCAAGAAGATCGAGGCGAAGGAGGTCAAGATGGCGGTGCTTGCCATACTGTGCCTGCCGCTCGCGATGCTGGTTCTGACCGCGATCGCCGTCGTGCTGCCGGACGCGGTGGCGTCGATCGCCAATCCCGGTCCGCACGGCTTCTCGGAAATCCTCTACGCCTATACGTCGGCGGCGGCCAACAACGGCTCTGCCCTCGGCGGTCTGACGGGCAACACGGCCTGGTACAATATCACGCTCGGCATCGCCATACTGATGGGCCGCTTCCTGGTCATCATCCCGGCCTTGGCCGTTGCCGGCTCGCTTGTGGCCAAGAAGACCGTGCCCGCCTCGGCAGGCACGTTTCCGACCGACGGGGCGCTGTTTGTCGGCCTGCTCAGCGGCGTCATCCTGATCGTCGGCGGCCTGACGTTCTTCCCAGTGCTTGCGGTCGGCCCGATCGTCGAGCATCTCGCCATGCTCCTCGGCCAAACCTTCTGAGGGTGGCGTCATGGCTCAGCTCGTCCGTCATTCACGCAAACCGATCCACACCCGCGCCGCATATCCGGCGCGGGGAGAACCGCCGCCGCCCCGGGTTTCGACAATCCTCTGCCTGATCTTGGCCGGGATGACGCTGCTCGTCTTCATCGGCAAGGCGTTCACCTCGCTGTTTGCCGCGAGCTGATCGCGGGCACGAACATTCAGCTGGAGTCTCTTCATGAGCCAGTCCAAAACCACGAGCATCCTGGACGCTCGCATTCTCATACCCGCCATCGGCGATGCCTTCCGGAAACTCAATCCGAAGACGCTCGCCCGAAATCCGGTGATGTTCGTCGTCGCCGTCGTCTCCGCCTTGACCACCTTCCTGCTTGTCCGCGACCTGATCGCCGGCGGGGGAAACATCGGCTTCTCCTTCCAGATCGTAGTCTGGCTCTGGTTGACCGTGCTCTTCGCCAATTTCGCTGAGGCCGTGGCCGAGGGTCGCGGCAAGGCGCAGGCGGAATCGCTGCGCCGGACGCGCACGGAAACCCAGGCGAAGCTCCTGAAGGGCGACGACATCAGGAACGTCAAGATCGTCCCCGGCACGAGTCTGAAGGTCGGCGACGTCGTGCTGGTCGAGGCAGGCGACATCATCCCCTCGGACGGCGAGGTCATCGAAGGCGTCGCCTCGGTCAACGAGGCGGCGATTACCGGCGAATCCGCGCCGGTCATCCGTGAATCCGGCGGCGACCGCTCGGCCGTCACCGGCGGCACGCAGGTTCTCTCCGACTGGATCCGCGTGCGGATCACCGCGGCCTCGGGCTCGACCTTCATCGACCGCATGATCGCGCTCGTCGAAGGCGCCGAGCGCCAGAAGACGCCCAACGAGATCGCTCTCAACATTCTGCTGGCGGGCATGACGCTGATCTTCGTTCTGGCGACGGCGACGATCCCGAGCTTCGCCACCTACGCCGGCGGTTACATTCCGGTGCTTATTCTCGTCGCGCTCTTCGTCACGCTGATCCCGACGACGATCGGCGCGCTTCTGTCGGCGATCGGCATCGCCGGCATGGACCGCCTGGTGCGCTTCAACGTGCTCGCGATGTCCGGTCGCGCCGTCGAGGCCGCCGGTGACGTCGACACACTGCTTCTCGACAAGACCGGAACGATCACGCTCGGCAACCGTCAGGCGACCGAGTTCAAGCCGGTGCGCGGCGTCACCGAGCAGGAACTGGCGGATGCGGCCCAACTTGCCTCGCTTGCCGACGAAACGCCGGAAGGCCGCTCGATTGTCGTGCTCGCCAAGGAGAAATACGGCATCCGCGCCCGAGACATGGCAAGCTTGCACGCCAACTTCGTGCCGTTCACGGCGCAAAGCCGCATGAGCGGCGTCGATTTCGATGGGTCGAGCATCCGCAAGGGCGCGGTCGACGCCGTTCTTCAGCACATCGATCGCGCCGCCGTCGCCACCGCCAACGGTACGGCAAGCGTGATCGTGCGTGAGCCGCAGGTCGCCCGCGAGGTCCAGGCCATCGCCGACGAGATCGCCAAGGCGGGCGGCACGCCGCTTGCCGTGGTCAAGGACGGTCGCCTCCTCGGCGTCGTCCACCTCAAGGACATCGTCAAGGGCGGCATCAAGGAGCGCTTCGCCGAATTGCGGCGCATGGGCATCCGCACCGTGATGATCACCGGCGACAATCCGATGACGGCGGCGGCGATCGCGGCGGAAGCGGGCGTCGACGATTTCCTCGCTCAGGCGACGCCGGAAAACAAGCTCAGCCTCATCCGCGAAGAGCAGGCCAAGGGCAAGCTCGTCGCGATGTGCGGCGACGGAACGAACGACGCGCCCGCGCTCGCCCAGGCGGATGTCGGCGTGGCGATGAACACCGGGACGGTGGCGGCGCGCGAAGCCGGCAACATGGTCGACCTCGATTCCGACCCGACGAAGCTCATCGAGATCGTCGAGATCGGCAAGCAGTTGCTGATGACGCGCGGCGCCCTGACGACCTTCTCGATTGCCAACGATGTCGCCAAGTATTTCGCCATCATCCCGGCGATGTTCCTGGCGTTCTACCCGCAGCTCGGCGCCCTGAACATCATGGGCCTGCAGACGCCCGAGAGCGCAATTCTCTCGGCGATCATCTTCAACGCACTGATCATCGTGGCGTTGATACCGCTTTCGCTCAAGGGCGTGAAATACCGGCCAATCGGCGCGGGCGCGCTGCTTTCGCGCAACCTGCTGGTCTACGGCCTCGGCGGCATCATCGTTCCCTTCATCGGCATCAAATTGATCGACGTCGTCCTCACGACACTCGGCCTCGCATAAGGATCGCTCCGATGTGGAAGCAAGTAAGACCCGCCTTTATCATGATCATCGCGCTCACCGTCCTGACCGGACTGATCTACCCGCTCGCAATGACCGGTATCGCCCAAGCCCTCTTTCCGTATCAGGCGAACGGCAGCCTCATCGAGAAGGACGGAAAGGTGATCGGTTCCGAACTGATCGGTCAGGCCTTTGCCAGCGGCCGGTATTTTCACGGCCGGCCGTCCGCTGCCGGCAACGGCTACAATGCCGCCGGCTCCGGCGGCTCCAACCTCGGCCCGACCAATCAGAAGCTGATCGACCGCATCAAGGCCGACGCCGAGGCGCTGAAGGCGTCGAACCCCGCGGCCTCCGTCCCGATGGACCTAGTCACGACATCGGGCAGCGGTCTCGATCCGCACATCTCGCCGGAAGCCGCCTATTTCCAGGTGCCCCGCGTCGCCAAGGCGCGCGGTCTCGACGAAGCCTCCGTCAAGGCGCTGGTCGACGGCTATGTCAAGGAGCGGGAACTGGGCTTCATGGGTGAGCCCACCGTCAATGTTCTGGCATTGAACCTTGCGCTTGACGGGCCTGCTGCTCAATAAGGAAATGGCTGGGGCGCGACGCACCCAGCCATTGACTGCAAGGAATGCCGATCAATGCCCGACGACAGACCTGACGTCGACACAAGGCCTTCGCCCGACGCTCTCCTCGAGAATGCCGAACGCGAGGCGCGCGGGCGTCTGAAGATCTTCCTGGGTGCCGCGCCGGGTGTCGGCAAGACCTATGAGATGCTGGTCTCCGGCCGGGCGCGGAAATCCGAGGGTCTCGACGTCGTCATCGGCGTCGTCGAGACCCATGGCCGCCAGGAGACCCAGGCGCTCGTCGACGGCTTCGAGGTCATCGCCCGCCGCAAGGTCGAGTATAGGGGTCACCTGCTTGATGCAATGGACCTCGACGGCATCCTCGCGCGGCGTCCGAAACTGGTCTTGGTCGACGAGCTGGCGCACACCAACGCCGAGGGCAGCCGCCACTCGAAGCGCTATTTGGACGTGGAGGAAATCCTCGCCCAGGGGATTGACGTCTATTCGACGCTGAATGTCCAGCATATCGAAAGCCTCAATGACATCGTCGCCAAGATCACCCGTATCCGGGTGCGGGAGACGGTGCCCGACTCGATCATCGACCGTGCCGACGACGTCGAGATCATCGATCTCACGCCCGACGATCTGATCAAGCGCCTGCACGACGGGAAGGTCTATCTGCCGACGACGGCAAAGCGGGCGATCGCCAATTACTTCTCTCCCGGCAATCTGACCGCGCTGCGCGAACTGGCGCTGCGGCGCACCGCCGAGCGCGTCGACGACCAACTCCTGAGCCATATGCAGGCGCATGCGATTCCGGGTCCCTGGGCGGCGGGAGACCGCGTGCTCGTCTGTATCGACCACGACCCGCGCGGCGCGGCCCTTGTTCGTTACGCGAAACGGCAGGCGCACCGGTTGCGGGCGCCCTGGACAGCGATCCATGTCGAGACGCCCCGATCCATCAACCTGCCCGACGCCGACAAGGACCGGCTGGCCTCGCATTTGCGGCTTGCCGAGCAACTGGGCGGCGATGCCATGATCATTCCGGGGCAGAGCGTGGCGCGGGACATTCTTCGGCACGCCGCCGCGAACAATTTCACCCATGTGGTGACGGGCAAACCGAACAAGCCGCGCTGGCGGGAATGGATCGAGGGATCCGTGTCGCATGACCTGATCCGTCACGCCGGCGATATCAGCGTGCATGTGGCATCCGGCATGGAGCGCGCGGCGCCGGTGGCAAGGGGCGTGAAGACCGCGCCGCCGTCAAGACAGTTCAAGCTCCAGCCCTATTTTCTCAGCACGCTCTACATTTCGATCGCGCTCGCCTTCGGCGCGCTTCTCGACCAGGTCCTCGACGTCCGCAATCTGGCGCTCGTCTTCCTGATTGCCGTTCTTACCTCAGCCGTGACGGCGGGCCTGGGGCCGGCGCTTTATGCCTGCGTCGCCAGCGCGCTGGCCTTCAACTTCTTCTTTCTCGAGCCGCGATACACGCTAACGATCCGCGATCCGGAAAGCGTCCTGGCGCTCATCTTCTTCCTGGTGGTCGCCGTTACCGCGAGCAACCTGACGGCCCGCGTTCAGCGCCAGGCGGCTGCGGCGCGGCAGCGCGCCCGGACGGCCGAGGACCTTTACCTGTTCTCGAAGAAGCTTGCCAGCACCGGCACGCTCGACGACGTGCTGTGGGCAACGGCCTACCAGATCGCCTCGATGCTGAAGGTACGGGTCGTGATCCTTATGCCCGAAGACGACTCGATTACGGTCAAGGCCGGATATCCGCCCGACGATACGCTGGTCGACGCGGATATCGCCGCGGCGCGCTGGGCATGGGAAAACGACCGGCCGGCGGGCCGCGGCGCCGATACGCTGCCTGGAGCCAAACGTCTTTACCTGCCGCTGCGGACAGGCCGAACCGCAATCGGCGTCGTCGGTCTCGACAATGACAAGCAGGGGCCGCTTCTGACGCCGGAACAACAGCGGCTGTTCGATGCGCTTGCAGACCAGGCGGCGCTGGCGATCGAGCGGGTGCAACTCGTCGCCGACGTGGATCGGGCGCGCCTCGCCGCCGAAGCCGACCGGCTCCGTTCCGCTCTCCTCACCTCGATTTCCCATGACTTGAAGACGCCGCTCGCCGCCATCATGGGGGCCGCCGGCACATTGCGCGACTATTCCGGCGCGATGCCGGAAGACGACCGCTCGGACCTGCTGTCGACCGTGGTGGACGAGTCGGAGCGGCTGAACCGCTTCATCGCGAACCTGCTCGACATGACGAGGATCGAGTCCGGCGCGACCGAGCCGAACGCCTCCTTCCATGACGTCGGAGACGTGGTCGGCGCCGCACTCCGCCGGGCCGACAAGATGCTGGCGCGGCACAGGACGGCGATCGATATGCCGGCCGACCTGCCGATGCTGAAGCTCGACCCCGTGCTCTTCGAGCAGGTGCTGTTCAACCTGCTCGACAATGCGGCCAAATATGCTCCGCCGGGTTCGACCATCAGAATTCGGGCCTGGGCCGACGAGAGCGCCGTTATTCTTCAGGTCCTGGACGAAGGCCCGGGGATCCCCAGCGGCGATCTCGAGCGCGTGTTCGACAGCTTCTACCGCGTCAGCAAGGGCGACCATGTCCGCGCGGGTACGGGTCTCGGGCTTTCGATCTGCAGGGGCTTTGTCGAGGCGATGGGCGGGACGATCTCTGCGGGAAACAGAACGGATCGGTCCGGTGCGGTCCTGACCGTCACGATGCCGATCCCGCCCGGGGCGCCAAATGTGAAAGATCTGACATGACAGTCTCGAACGTGAAAATACTGGTCGTCGACGACGAACCGGCGATCCGCAAGCTGCTCAGAGTCGGCCTGACGAGCGAGGGCTATGCGGTGCTCGAAGCAATTAATGCCAGGGACGCGATAAGCCAGGTCGCCGAAGGGCCACCAGACCTGATCCTGCTCGATCTCGGCCTGCCGGACATGGCCGGCCACGATCTGCTGGCGAAGTGGCGCAGCGACGCATTGGAACTGCCGATCGTCGTGCTTTCCAGCCGGACCGACGAAACCGGCATCGTCAGGGCGCTGGAAACCGGCGCCGACGACTACGTGACCAAGCCGTTCGGGATGAAGGAACTCGCCGCGCGCATTCGCGTGGCGATTCGCCACAGGCTGCAGCAGCAGGGCGAACGGCCCATCTTCAAAACCGGCGAGCTCTCCGTCGACCTCGTCAAGCGGATCGTCAAAGTGGCGGATAACGAAGTCAAGCTGTCGCCAAAGGAATACGACATCTTGCGCATCCTCGTTCAATATGCGGGCAAGGTCATCACCCACCAGCATCTTCTGAACCAGATCTGGGGAGGATCAACCGACGTGCAGTATTTGCGGGTCTATGTGCGCCAGCTTCGCCAGAAAATCGAGCGCATCCCCGACCAACCCCAATATATCACCACCGAAACCGGCGTCGGCTATCGGCTCCGCGAAGCGGAACAGAGTTGAGGGAAACCGTTCGCTCCCGCGGCTCTACAGGATGAAGCGGTGTAGAATCTCCGGATTCGGGACGAAACAGGTCGCGGCTCGCCCGCCGAGACGGTACCGGTTGCGGGCGACGACGCCGTAGAGCGCATCCGCCCATTTTTGCGGGAGGACGAGGAACAAGCGGCAGGTCGACCAGAGAAAACCCATGCCGGCAATGACCCGAAGGGTGGCTGCCGACCGAAAATAGGCCCGACCGTTCTCGAGAAACAGGTTCGTCTCGTAGTCGTGCTCGTCGAGTCCATAGTGCCGATAGAGCGCTCTGCCGACGTCCGACTGCGCGGCGGCGAAACGGTATCTCGCGGCTCTTTCGTGCTTCAGCGCGAACTTCACCCAGCCGGAACAGAACACGCACTCGGCGTCGAAAACAAAGACGGGCCGGTCATCCGGAAAGGGCGGGACCGCCGGGTCCTTCCTGTAGCTGTAGGGGTCCATTGCGCGACAGCCGTTCGTTGCCGATCCTCCAGCCTGTATCATAGCTGCGGCGACTTGCCACTCCCATTCAAGGCGTCGCACCGCGGCTTTCGCTGTAGCGGCTGTTGCTCTATGACGATCCCACGGAAGCGAGGGGAGGAACAATGAGAAAACTGGTTGCTGGCAAACTTCACGGCATCCATGTGACCGAGGCCAACCTCAACTATCACGGCTCGATCACCTTGGATCCGGACCACTGCGAGGCGGCGGGCATCCTGCCGATGGAGTTCGTCGAGATCTGGAACAAGAACTCCGGCGCACGCATCTCCACCTATGTCATTCTCGGCGAGCGCGGTTCGCGGTGCTGCGTCCTCAACGGCGCGGCCGCCCGCACCTGCCAGCCAGGCGACCAGGTCATCATTTGCAACTCTGTCTATCTTGACGAGAGCCGGATCACGGAACTGAAGCCGAGGGTGCTGACCTTCGACGAGAACAACCATATCCGCGATCGCTTGACCTACTTGGTCAAAGTCGATCAGCAGGGCAAATACACGTTCAGCATTCTCGATGAAGAGGACAGGAGGCAGCCGATCCCACTGCCAGCGGCAGGAACATAGCCAAGGGCCCGGCGCTCAGGAGACCTCGGCCGCAAGCCAGTTGCGGAAAGCCTCGAGCGGCGGGTGGTTGGCGCGCGACTGGGGCCAGACTAGCCAATAGGCGCCGGTGCCCGGAACCGAACGTTTGAGAAGCGGCACAAGGCGCTCTTCCTCGATCTCGACATCGGCGAGATAGTCGGGAAGCAGGGCCACACCCAAGCCCGAAATGGCGGCTTGCGTCATCGTGGCGAACTGGTCGAGCAACATTCCCGTCACGCACGGCGCGGCGGCGCCTTGCGCGGCAAACCAAATCTCCCAGGCATTCCCGCGTGTCTCCAACTGCAGGAGCGGTAGACCCGCCATGTCATGAACCGTGCGCACCGGGTGTTCGGAGAGAAGGGACGGAGCGATGCACGCGGTCAAGCGCTCCTCGAAGAGTTTCATGTGCCCTGCGTCGCGCCAATCGTCCGCTCCGAAATGAATGGCTGCATCGAAGCCCTCGGCGGCAAAATTGAACCGCTTGAGACGTGTCGCGAGGTTGATCGTGACGCCCGGATTCCTGGTCAGGAACGTGCCGAGCCGCGGGGCCAGCCAGCGCGTGCCGAAGGCCGGCAGGATGGCGAGCGACAGGGCGCCGCCGCCCGGATTGGCTGAAAACTCCATGCTGCCGCGCTGAATGAGGTCGAGCGCCCGGGTGACGTCCCGCCCATAGGCCTGGGCGGCTTCGGTCGGAATGAGCCTCTGCCTGTGGCGTTCGAAAAGCGCCCGGCCCAACTGCTCCTCGAGGCTCTGGACAAGGCGGCTCACGGTGCTTTGCGTCAGATTGACTTCTCGCGCCGCCGCCGAGATCGAGCCGGTACGCAACACAGCCTCGAAGGCCGACAGGAGGCTGATGGAGGGAAGAAACCGGCGTGGGCGCATCTGAGCTATGTATTCCATGCATGAAGACGGCGCAAAATATGGCTATTTCTTCGGAAGAACAATCATTATCTGCATGGAGCGACGCTTCCGTTGCATGGCTTCTAATCGGCGCCGCGAGCGTCGGGGGCCCGGGCCACTTGAATAGTGGCCCGGGGCGCGGAGAGGAGCCGGCTCAATGGGCGACGTGCGAAGCGGCCGACATCAGTTCTTCGGGGTTCAGCGCCCGGCAGAGATTCCGGCCGTTCTCCTCGACTTCGGTGAAGCTCCAGCGCACGACGCCTTCCCGGTCGAGCAGGAAATGGCCGAGGAGCTGCAAATGGTTGGCCAGGCTCACCTGTTTATCGGCATCCTTAATTTCGTACGGGTCCTTTTCGGCAAGGAGGTCGCCTGCCGCGGGCGGGTTCATCGGTTCAGGCAATTCGCCGGGCAGGTCGACGCGCATCTCCATGACGGCGTCCATTCCGACCTTGGTCGGCCAGTCGGTCTCGTTCTCGGTGAACTCGATGATGGGCAAGCCGAAAGCGCGGTGCGATGCGCGGGCCGGATCGGATGCGGCAAGAAGACCGGCGATCGGATGGAAACGGAAGTAGAGACGGGCACGCTCGACGGGTGTGTTTACCACTGCCAAGGTCTGAACGCCCTTTTCGCGCAAAGCCGGGTTGAGCTGTGCCAAGGCCGCCACATGGCGGCGGCAGAAGGGGCAATGCAGGCCGCGAAACAGGCCGACCAGCAGCGGACTGCGGCCGCGAAAATCGTCGAGTGCGATCTTTCCCTCGCGCGAGATCGCGTCGAACACGACGTTCGGCGCTTGATCGCCAGGTTGCAATGGATTGTTGGCAGGATGCGCAGACATCGGACAAACTCCTCGCCTCAAGAAACGGCCGAGAAAGGCAGTAGGGCAGGGCTTCGAGGTCGCTGAAGAGACCTGACCTCTCGCCCTGCCGCACAGCCAAGATCCGAATTCAGAATGGCCCCACATTGGTCCATGAGCAAGCGCTAAACGAAGCGCCGGTTACGTGTCCTATGATCCGAGGCTCGTTTTCCTGAGGTCCAATCGCCATGCGAAGGAACGGCTGAGCGGGAACATTCCCGAACGGGCGTGGTTATCGACACCACCTGAACGAGGACATGCCATGATGGTCGGAAAACGCGGAAGCTGCTGGGTGGCTGGCGCCGGGTCGACGGGCTATTCTCCACTTGAGGGCTCGATCCATGCCGAGACGGTCGTGGTCGGTGGCGGGATCGTCGGGCTCACCGCGGCGCTTCGGCTTTCCGAGGCCGGCCGATCGGTGATCCTGCTGGAAGCGCTCGAGATCGGCGGGCAGGTGACCGGACGCTCGACGGCGAAAATCACCACCCAGCACGCGTTGATCTATCGCCATCTCATCGACAGCCTCGATTTAGCGAAAGCGCGCAGCTATGCGGAGGCGAATTCGGCTGGAGCCGCGCTGATCAAGGACTGGATTCGCGACTATGCGATCGCCTGCGATCTGGAACGCAAGCATGCCTACACCTATGCCACCAACGCCGAGGCCCGCGAAGCGATCGTTGCCGAGGCGGAGGCGGCGCGTCAGGTCGGGCTTGAGGCACAGGTGCTCGGTCGCGCACCGCTGCCTTTTGAGACCACCGCTGCGCTTTGTTTTCCCGATCAGGCGCAATTCAATCCGGCAAAGTATCTCGTCGGTTTGGCGCACGCCGCGGCGGACCAAGGCGCCCGCCTGTTCGAACAGAGCCGAGCGATTTTGATAGGCGAGGCGAGCCGGTGGCGCGTGGTCACCGCTGGCGGGACGGTTCATGCGGAACACGTCGTCGTCGCGACCAATATGACGGTCAAGAGCCCGGTCGGCATGGCGAACCGCACACAGCCACGAAGCCATACCGCAATGGCGTTCCGTGTCGACGATCCGCTTGCCGTTAACGGCATGTTCATCGGCATCGACGATCCGACGCACTCGATCAGAACCGGAAGGGATGACACGGGTCCTCTGCTTGTCGTGCTCGGTCCGAAGTTTAATACCGGCCAAGATGGGAACGTCGCCGCGCGCTTCATCGAACTGGAGGAGTGGGCGCGGCGAAATTTGGCCGTTGGGGAGGTGGCCTGGCACTGGTGCAACGAGGATTACGACACCGCGGACCGTGTGCCCTATGTTGGCGAGCCCGGTCCCGAAAAGGCGCCAGGCTTCCATATCGCCACCGGCTTCAACGCCTGGGGCATCAGCAACGGCACCGCGGCCGGCATGATGATCGCCGACACGATTCTGGGCCGCGTCAGCCCCTGGCGAAGCCTTTATGACCCGACCCGGCCTTACCCCGAGGACTTTCACAAAAATGGCGACAGCCAGTCGATCGTCGGCAGCACGCGGGATATCCGACCGGGTGAAGGCGGCGTCGTTCTGCGCGGCGACGAGAAGCTCGCCGTCTGCCGGGACGATGACGGAACCCTCCGTGCCGTTTCCGCCTCCTGCACCCACAAGGGCTGCACGGTCACCTGGAACAATGCCGATCGCACCTGGGATTGTCCCTGCCACGGCTCGATCTTCGCAGCTGACGGATCGGTAATCCACGGTCCGGCCCGCAAGCCGCTTGCTCCGGCGCAGCTGTAGCGAAGGCTGCGGGCAGGTCACAGCGGCTGACGCGTGAAGATCCCCGCAACAGGGCCCAGCCGTCGTTGCCGGATAACCGGCATCATCATCGATAACGCGCCCGGGACGGGAGGATGGGCCTGTCGTACGCCTTCGTCCATGGCTGTCAGGCGCGCGTTGATCCATTTGCAAGACGATTAAAAATTATTCTGAGTCTTGCTTCATTCTGGTCGGTTCCAGTCCGCTCCCCGACCCGTTGCTCCTCAAGTCGCGGTCGCCAATCGCAATCCTCCCCCAGTGCATCCTTGGCTTGTGGTCCATTCAACCGATTGAGCAGCGCGATAATGATCTCCCTGTCGCTGATGCCACAGTCGGAAGATAGATATTCCCATAGGTCCCTTTGGCAGTCCTCTATGAGCTTTCTCATTTTTTCGGAGTTCATCGGACACCTCAATAGGAACGCTCGCTACTGCATGTTCCCAAAATCCCTGGCGAGTAGGAATTAGACCATGCAGAGATTCAAAGGCGAAGCGACAGGTGCGCCAAACAAGACGCGCGCTGTAGTTGAGGTCCTGGAGCGGCGCGGAAGGGCATCTGCACACCGCTCCAGGATCATCGCACGGCCGCGGCGGCGGGGGGCTGGCCGTTGTTCCGCAGGTGCTCACTAACGAGTATGTATTGCCGAGCAGCACTCGGCAACGGGCCTAAGACCTTTGGACCCGCTACCCCGGACTAAGGTCCTAGGCGCGCCTGCATGCCTGAAAGCGAGTGCCGATGCACGCATCCGGCGAGATTCGGTACAAGTGAGATGGAAGTTGCGCGGGCGATCGGACAATAAGTTGATCCTATCGCCGCAATCGGAAAATCCAACTTAAACAAATGGAACCTCTTCGGTATGGTGCAAACGAGATGCAGCTGCTGCACCCCTTCGGTGCAGCGGTCAGCTCTGACGTCGCCAAGCAGATGACCGACGTTGAAGACCGATGTCCTCTGGATGGCCAAGTGAAGCAAACACAATGGAGAGAATTATGGATTCCAAGGTCGAGAGTGCGGGCAAGTGTCCGGTGGCACACACCCACACGGCCCATGGCGGGAGGTCGAACCGGGACTGGTGGCCGAACCAGCTGAATGTAAGAATCCTTCACCAGCACTCGTCCCTGTCCGATCCGATGGGTCAGGCCTTCGATTATGCCGAGGAATTCAAGAAGCTCGACTTGGAGGGCTTGAAGAAGGACCTCCACGCGCTGATGACGGATTCGCAGGACTGGTGGCCGGCCGACTTCGGCCACTACGGGCCACTCTTCATCCGCATGGCATGGCATAGCGCCGGCACCTACCGCACCGGCGACGGCCGTGGTGGTGCGGGTGCGGGTCAGCAGCGTTTTGCGCCGCTCAACAGCTGGCCGGACAATGTCAATCTCGACAAGGCGCGCCGGCTGCTTTGGCCAATCAAGCAGAAATACGGCAACAGCATCTCCTGGGCCGACCTGATGATCCTCACCGGCAACGTCGCGCTCGAATCGATGGGCTTCAAGACCTTCGGCTTTGCCGGCGGCCGCCCGGATGTCTGGGAGCCCGAGGAAGACGTCTATTGGGGTGCCGAGGATACCTGGCTTGCCGATAAGCGCTATACGGAAGAGCGGGAGCTTGAAAAGCCGCTGGCCGCCGTGCAGATGGGCTTGATCTACGTGAATCCGGAAGGGCCGAACGGCAATCCGGATCCGCTTGCCGCCGCAAAGGACATCCGCGAGACCTTCGCGCGCATGGCGATGAACGACGAGGAAACCGTAGCGCTCATCGCCGGCGGCCACACTTTCGGCAAGACGCACGGCGCCGGCGACGCTTCCCATGTCGGCGTCGAGCCCGAAGGCGCGGACATCGCCGAACAGGGCTTCGGCTGGACCAGCAGCTTCGGAACCGGCAAGGGCGGCGACACGATCGGCAGCGGCCTCGAAGTCACCTGGACGACGACGCCGACGAAGTGGAGCAACAACTTCTTTTGGAACCTGTTCGGCTACGAATGGGAGCTGACGAAGAGCCCGGCCGGCGCACATCAGTGGAAGCCGAAGCATGGCGCCGGCGCCGCAACCGTCCCGGATGCGCATGACCCGGCAAAGCGCCACGCGCCGGCCATGCTGACGACCGACCTTGCCCTGCGCTTCGACCCCGTCTACGAGAAGATCGCGCGGCGCTTCTTCGAGAACCCGGACCAGTTCGCGGATGCGTTTGCCCGTGCCTGGTTCAAGCTGACGCACCGCGACATGGGTCCGCGCGTGCGCTATCTCGGCCCGGAAGTTCCGGCAGAGGAACTGATCTGGCAGGATCCGCTTCCTGCCGTCGACCACGCGCTCGTCGACGCACAGGACATCGCCGATCTCAAGGAGCGGATTCTTGCATCCGGCCTGTCGGTCTCCCAACTGGTATCGACCGCCTGGGCGTCGGCATCGACCTTCCGCGGTTCCGACAAGCGTGGCGGGGCGAACGGTGCACGCATCCGCCTCGCACCGCAGAAGGATTGGGAAGTCAACCAGCCGGCCCAGCTCGCGACCGTGCTCGAAACGCTCGAAGGCATCCGCAAGGCGTTCAACAACGCCCAGTCCGGCGGCAAGAAGGTGTCGCTCGCAGACCTGATCGTGCTCGGCGGCGCGGCGGCCGTCGAGAAGGCGGCGAAGAACGCCGGTCACGACATCGAGGTTCCCTTCGCGCCCGGCCGCACGGATGCGACGGAGGAGCAGACGGATGTCGACTCCTTCGGTGTTTTGGAGCCGATCTCCGACGGCTTCCGCAACTATCAGAAGGGCGATTATCTGATTTCGCCCGAGGAACTGCTGATCGACAGGGCACAACTTCTGACGCTGACCGCGCCGGAAATGACGGTTCTCGTCGGCGGCATGCGCGTCCTGAATGCCAACACCGGGCAATCCCAGCACGGCGTGTTCACGACGCGGCCCGAGACGCTCACCAATGATTTCTTCGTCAACCTGCTCGACATGGGCACGGCGTGGAAGGTCTCTGCGGACTCGAAATACGTCTTCGAGGGACGCGACCGCAAGACAGACGAAATCAAGTGGACCGGCACCCGCGTCGATCTCGTCTTCGGTTCGAACTCGCAACTGAGGGCTATTGCCGAGGTCTATGGCCAGAGCGACTCGCAGGAAAAGTTCGTCCGCGACTTCGTGGCGGCCTGGACGAAGGTGATGAACGCCGACCGCTTCGATCTCCTCTGATCGGGAAACCGAAAGTCATGCGGGCGCGGCCGTCGTGGCTGCGCCCGCATGCGGTCTCAAACACCCAGCCTTAGCCGCTCGGCGATCCGCCAGGCGCGCGGTGTCCGGCCGATGTGGCGCACGAAGAAGCGTGAGAAATAGGCTGCGTCCGAGAAGCCGAGGCGGAAGCTGATCTCCTGTACGCTCGCCCGGGTGAAGACGAGCTGGCGCCGCGCGGCGTCCAGCAGCCGTCTGGCGATCATCTCGTGCACGCTCTGCCCGGCGACGGCGCGGACCACGCGATTGAGATGGGTCGGCGACAGCCCGAGCTCGCGCGCATAGAAAGCGGTCGGACGGTGGTCCAGATAGTGCTGTCGGAGCAGGGCATCGAAGCGCTCCATGCGCCGCTCGTTTTCGCTCTCCCCGGCTGGTTCGCTGGCGCCGGGCTCTTCCGCCAGCCGCGCCGTCAATCCCAGAACCGTCGTCAGGTAGGCATCGAGCAGCCCGGTGCGGTGACTGCGGCATGCCTCCCATTCCTCGGCCAGGCGCTGCAATGTCTCGGCGACGTAGCGGCCGTCGTCGCTCTCGCCGAGCGGCGTCAGGCGAGGTGTCGCCAGCCAGCTGCCGAGCCTGTTGCGGCCACCCGGCGCGACCGGCAGATGCGATGCGAGCACCGTGAAGACGAAACCATCGATATCTGGCGAAAAGCGGAAGCCGTGGCTGACGGCGGGCGGGATGGTGATCACCGCCGGCGGCGAAATCGGCCGCGGCGTGCCGTCGAGCAGGGCATCGCCCGAGCCCTTGGCGATGTAGAGGATCTGAAAGAAGCTCTCGTGGCGATGAAGGCCGATTTCCCAATGGTGCAGGCGGCTGCGCGAAGGGATTGTCTCGCAATGCAGCCAGAAGTCCGGCCGGTCGCTGGATTCTTCGCCGTAGAGCTCATAGGTAGGGACGGGTCGCTTCATTTGGCTCACGCGGCACCGATGTTCGAAAAGTCCAATAACTTGGCACAAATGTCCATTGAGGCAAGGTCTCTCGGCGCGCAAACTTCCTGACGAAAGCCAATTTTTGAGCGGCCATGAAAGCGGCTTCGCCCGCAGCGCGAGGTGAGGAGGTACATGCGAACCCAAGTCGTCCTTATCGGTTCCGGGCCGTCCGGTCTGCTGCTGGGGCAATTGCTGACGCTGGCGGGGATCGACAATCTTGTTCTCGACCGCGCCGGCAAGGAACATATCCTCGGCCGGGTGCGCGCCGGCGTCTTGGAGGAAGGTACCGTCCGGCTTATGGACGAGGCGCAATCGGGGGCCCGGATGCGTGCCGAGGGCCTTCCGCATGATGGTTTTTCGCTGGCCTTCGACGGCCGTGATCATCGCATCGACCTCCACGGTCTGACAGGCGGCAAACGCGTGCTGATCTATGGCCAGACGGAGCTCACCCGCGACCTGATGGATCATCGCGAGCAGTCGGGCGCGCCGTCGATCTACGAGGCGGTAAATGTGAAGCCGTATGACTTTGAGAGCCATGCGCCTTACGTCTCCTACGAAAAGGGCGGCGTCACGCATCGGATTGACTGCGAGTTCATTGCCGGCTGCGACGGCTTCCACGGGGTGAGCCGAAGGTCCGTGCCGGAGCTCGCGATCCGCGCCTATGAGAAGGTTTATCCCTTCGGCTGGCTCGGCATCCTCGCCGACGTGCCGCCGGTCGATCACGAACTGGTCTATGCCAATCACCCGCGCGGCTTCGCGCTTTGTTCGATGCGGTCCTTGCGCCGCAGTCGTTACTACATCCAATGCCCGCTCGACGAGAAGCTCGAGGAATGGGACGACGAGCGTTTCTGGGATGAGTTGCGACGGCGACTGCCGGCCCATCATGCTGAGCGGGTGGTGACCGGTCCTTCCTTCGAGAAATCGATTGCTCCGCTTCGATCCTTCGTCGCCGAGCCGATGCGGTTCAATCGGCTATTCCTGGTGGGCGATGCCGCCCATATCGTGCCGCCGACCGGTGCCAAGGGGCTGAACCTTGCGGCGAGCGACGTGCACTACCTGTTCGAAGGCCTGCTCGAGCACTATCAGGACCGCTCCAATGCAGCCATCGACGCCTATTCGGCCCGGGCGCTCGCGCGTGTATGGAAGGCGGTTCGCTTTTCCTGGTGGATGACGACGATGATGCACCGCTTTCCCGACACCGGCGAATTCGACCAGAAGATCCAGGAGGCCGAGCTCGACTATCTCACCCATTCGCGGGCCGCGGCGACGGCGCTCGCCGAAAATTATGTCGGGTTGCCGTTTTGATCCCGTGCGGACGCATACCGGAGGGAGGGTTTGATAAGGAGTATTCATAACTGTGCAGTTATCTGGGGCGGCCTATCTTTCATTATTCACCGCCGTCCCAAGTGGCAAACTGACGGCGATCAATTCGCAATTGATCTTGGATGGCACCGGACGGGAGTGAGCCGGGTGTCGTGGGGAGGAAAAATGAAACGCACTATTCTCGCCGCACTGACGGCACTTACGATTGCGGGTGCAGCGCATGCCGACACGATCAAGATCGGTGTCATCGGGCCGTTTTCCGGCCCGTTCGCGCTGCAGGGCAAGAATTTCAAGGCCGGCATCGACGCCTATATGGCGCTGAACGGCAGCAAGGTCGGCGACGACAACATCGAAATCATCTACCGGGACGTGCCGCAGCCCGATCCCGCCCAATCCAAGGCGCTGGCGCAGGAGCTCGTCGTCAAGGAAGGCGTGCAGTATCTCGCCGGCTTCTACTTCACGCCCGACGCGATGGCGGTAACGCCGCTGCTCGAGCAGGGCAACGTGCCGCTCGTCATCATGAATGCCGCCACATCGGCGATCGTCACCAAAAGCCCGCTGGTCGTGCGTACCTCGTTCTCGCTCTGGCAGACCTCGACGCCGATCGCCAAGGTGGCGAAGGACGCCGGCGTCTCGAAAATCATCTCGGTGGTCAGCGACTACGGTCCGGGCGTCGACGCCGAGAACGCCTTCAAGAAGGGGTTCGAGGCGGTCGGCGGGCAGATCGTCGAGGCGATCCGCATGCCGCTCGCCACGAATGACTTCTCGCCGATCATGCAGCGGATCAAGGATTCGGGGGCCGAAGGGGTCTTTGCCTTCCTGCCCTCCGGCCCGACGACGCTGGGTTTCGTCAAGTCCTTCAACGAAAACGGCCTGAAGGGGGCCGGCATCAAGTTCTTCGCACCGGGCGACCTGACGCAGGAATCGGACCTGCCGGCACTTGGTGAAGCTGCACTCGGTATTCAGACCACCTTCCACTACGCGGTCTCGCACGATTCACCGGAAAACAAGGCGTTCGTCGAGGCGGCCGGCAAGGCGATCGGCAATCCGGCCGAGCTCTCCTTCCCCTCGGTCGGTGCCTATGACGGCATGCACGTCATCTACAAGATGATCGAGGCGACGGGCGGCGAGCAGGACGCGCAGAAGGGGGTCGATGCCGTCAAGGGGCTTTCCTGGACGAGCCCGCGCGGACCGGTGTCGATCGATCCGGAGTCGCGCCACATCACCCAGAACATCTACCTGCGCGAGGTCGCCAAGGCCGAAGACGGCACCTATTACAACAAGGAGATCGCGACCTTCGAGAAGCAGGGCGATCCCGGTCTGGCGGCGCTGAAGTAGGCCGTTCCGGGAAAGGGATGCGGGGCCGCGGGTCCCGCTCTACCGAAACAGGATGGGGTTCATGCAAACCGTCTTCAGCATAGCGGTCGACGCGCTCGCTTACGGCATGGTGCTGTTCGTGATCTCGATCGGACTTTCCGTCACCATGGGCCTGATGCGTGTGGTCAACCTCGCCCACGGCGCCTTCGCCATGATCGGCGGATACATCGCCTCCTATGCCGCTCGTGATCTGGGGCTCGGCTTCGGTTTCGCGGTGCTCTTTGCCGTATTCGGAACGATCGCTATCGCCGTTCCGATCGAGCGCCTGCTTTACCGGCGCATCTACGGGGCTCCGGAACTCACGCAAGTGCTGATGACGATCGGCATCACCTTCTGCATCATCGGCATCGCCAATTACGTCTTCGGCCCGACGCTGAAGACGGTTCCCCTGCCTGCGGCCCTTCAGGGGTCGGTCGATCTCGGCTTCCGCTCGATTGCCACGCACAGGATTTTCGCCATCCTTTGCGGCCTCTCCGTTGCCGTCGCCCTTTGGTACCTGATCGAGAAGACCGCCTTTGGAGTGAAGCTTCGGGCGGCCGTCGACAATGCGGCGATGGCCGCGGCGCTCGGCGTCCGCACCGAGATCGTCTATGCAGTGAGCTTCGCCGTGGCCGTCGGGCTTGCCGCGCTCGGAGGCGTCGTCGGTGCCGAACTGCTGCCGGTCGAACCCTACTACGCGCTACGCTACATGGTGACCTTCCTCGTCGTCGTGTCCGTCGGCGGGGCGGGGTCGATACCGGGCGCGCTCGTCGCGTGCCTGTTGCTTGGCGGCATCGACACGGCCGGCCGCTATCTGATGCCGGAGTTCGGCGAATTCTTCTTCTACCTTGCGGTCATAGCCATCGTCTGCGTCTTTCCCCGCGGCCTTGCCGGAAGGACAAGATAGTGACCATGGCAGCGATGAACGATGCGATGACGAGTGCACCCGGTAAAGGGCGCAAGCTCGGCCGCGACCTTGCCGGCCTTGCGGCAATTCTGGCCTTGGCCGTGCTCGGCTATTTCCTGTTTCCGAACAATCTGGCGCTGCTGACGCGCATCACCGCGATCGCGCTCCTGGTCCTGTCGCTCGACCTCGTCACGGGCTATTGCGGCGTGGCGACGCTCGGCCATGCCGCGCTCTTCGGCAGCGGCGCCTATGCGGCCGGCATTGCGGCGGTGCACTTCGGCATCACCGATCCGCTGCTGATGCTCGCCTGCGGCATTCTCGGCGGCTCTCTAGCGGGCCTTGTCTGCGGCGTCGTCATTCTCCGGGCTCATGGTCTACCGCAGCTCGTCCTGTCGATCGCGCTCATCCATCTGTTCCATGAGTTTGCCAACAAGGCCTCTTCCTGGACAGGCGGCAGCGACGGCCTGGCGGGTATCGCGCCCGATCCGCTCCTCGGTCACTTCGAATTCGATCTCTGGGGCCGCACCGCCTATGTCTTCGGCATCGTCCTCCTTGCAGTCGTCTTTACGATCTTGCGGCTCATTGTCCGATCGCCCTTCGGCATGCTTTGCCGAGGCATCAAGGAAGACCCGATCCGCATCCGCGCCATGGGCGCCTCGCCGAAGCTTGCCTTGATGAAGATGTATGTGATTTCCGGCGCCGTTGCCGGCACGGGCGGCGCGCTCAATGCCATTTCGACGCAGGTCGTCGGTCTCGACAGCCTGTCCTTCACGCTCTCGGCCGAGAGCCTCGTCATGCTCGTCCTTGGCGGCACCGGCTCGCTTTTCGGCGCGCTCACCGGCACGATCGTCTTTATGTTCTTCGAGGACCTCGTCTCCGCCGCCAACCCGTTTCACTGGCTGACGATGGTGGGGGCGTTGCTGATCGCCGTCGTGCTCTTCGCGCCGAAGGGTCTTTACGGCACGGTTGCCGGTCTGGTGTCCAGATGGTGGGGAACGTTCCGATGAGCGCGATATTCGAAGTCAGGAACTTGAAGCGCTCCTTCGGCGGCCTTGCCGTCACCAACGACATCAGTCTTGCCATGGCGCCGGGCGACCGCGTCGCGCTGATCGGCCCGAACGGCGCCGGCAAGACGACCTTCGTCAATCTCGTAACCGGCAATCTGGCGCCCGATTCCGGCGATGTCCTGATCGGCGGCGACAGCGTCACGCGCATCGATGCGATCGGTCGGGTGCGGCGCGGTCTGGTGCGTTCGTTCCAGGTGACGCGCCTCTTTCAGGAGATGACGCCTGCCGAGCACGTGGCCCTGGCGGTGTTGCAGCGCGACGGGCGGTCGGGCCGCCTGTTCGGCCATTTCCTCGCGATGCCGGAAGTCATGGCGGAGGTCGCCGAATTGCTCGGCAAGCTTGGCTTGCGCGAGTTGATGCACCGGCGTGTCAGCGAAATCGCCTATGGCCAGCAGCGGCTGCTGGAAATCGCCGTGGCGCTGGCGCTGAAGCCGAAGGTGCTGCTCCTCGACGAGCCGGCGGCCGGGGTGCCGCAGAGCGACACCGGCCGCATCGAGCAGGCGCTCGCAGACCTTCCGGCCGATCTCGCCGTGCTGATGATCGAACACGACATGGACCTCGTCTTCCGCTTTGCGAGGCGCGTCATCGTGCTTGCCGCCGGCACGATCATCTTCGACGGTTCGCCGTCGGAGGTCACCAAGAACCCGCGCGTGCGCGAAGCCTATCTTGGGAGCTATGCCAATGCCGGCCACGCCGCTTGACGTCGAGAACTTGTCGGCCGGTTACGGGCCGACGCGGGTGCTGGAGGAGATCTCCTTTTCGGTGCCCGCCGGGGCGCGGCTTGCCGTGCTCGGCCGCAACGGAATGGGCAAGACGACGCTGCTTGCCACTCTCGCCGGCCAGACGCGCCGTTACGGCGGACGCATCCGCATCGGCGATACGGACGTCACGGCGCTGCCGAGCGCCTCACGCGCGTTGAAGGGCCTCGGTTTCGTGCCGCAGGCACGCTGTGTCTTTCCGACGCTAACGGTTGAAGAAAACCTCTTCGTCGGCCTCAAGGGACGCCCCAAAGGCGCGCTCAAGGAAGCCTACGAGATGTTTCCGCGCCTTTACGAGCGCCGGAAGAATCTCGGTTCCCAGCTCTCCGGCGGCGAGCAGCAGATGCTGTCCACCGCCCGCTCGATCCTCGGCCGTCCCTCCGTTCTGCTCCTCGACGAACCGCTGGAGGGCTTAGCGCCGGTCATCTGCGAGGAACTGATGAAGGCCTTCGCCGAACTCGCGAAGACCGGCGATATGACGATCCTGCTGGTCGAACAGCGGATCCAGAGCGCGCTCGATTTCGCCGACCATGTCATCATTCTCGAGCGGGGAAGGCTCGCCTGGAGCGGTACGCCGGCAGCGCTGACGAAGGATCACATGGCCGTCGAGCGGCTACTGGGAGTCGGCGGCTTGCATTAGCCTGACGACCGCCGGCGGCAATTCGACCTCCTGGCTGCATTGCCGGCGCGAGAACGATTTTCCCAGGAAAATCCGGCGCAATGCCCTCAAAATTTTGAAAGTCTTTCGCCTTCGCCGTCGAAATGGGCGGCTAGCGATCATGCGCGCGACGCCGCACAATTAGCGTGCTGCATGGGTGTCCCATCCGGCGCGGCCGAATGGTCGCCATGACCGCCCGACGAAGAATTCCGGAGAGGGGTCAACAATGCAACGGCCGGAAGCTGGAGGAGCAGCGACCTGGCCTCTGTTGTTCGGCTGCGTCGAGATGACGGCTGCCAAGGGAGGAAATATGCTTGAGCGACTGTTCAAACTGAAAGAGCACGACACGACGATCCGCACGGAAGTGGTCGCCGGTCTCACGACATTCCTGACGATGTCGTACATCATCTTCGTCAACCCTGATATCCTGTCGACCACCGGCATGGACCGTGACGCCATCTTCGTCGCGACCTGTCTGGCGGCGGCGCTTGGTTCCGCAGTCATGGCGCTCGTCGCCAACTGGCCGATCGGTATGGCGCCGGGCATGGGCCTCAACGCCTTCTTCGCCTTCACGGTCGTGGCCGCTCTCGGCTTCACCTGGCAGCAGGCCCTCGGCGCGGTGTTCATTTCCGGCCTCATCTTCCTGTTCCTGACGGTCACCGGCGTCAGAAGCTGGCTGATCGCCGGCATCCCGCATTCGTTGCGCAGCGCCATTGCGACCGGTATCGGCCTGTTCCTCGGCATCATTGCGCTCAAGAACGCCGGCATCGTCGTCGACAATCCCGCAACGCTGGTCGGTCTCGGTGACCTGAAGCAGACCGGGCCGCTGCTCGCCATCCTCGGCTTTTTCGTCATCGCCGTGCTCGACTCGCTGAAGGTCCGGGGCTCGATCCTGATCGGCATCCTCGTGGTCACGATCCTGTCGATGTTCCTCGGCGTTTCCGAGTTCAAGGGCGTGGTTTCCGCGCCGCCGAGCATCGCTCCGACCTTCCTGCAGCTCGACATCATGGGCGCGCTGCATGGCGGCCTCGTTCATGTCATCCTCGTCTTCGTGCTCGTCGAGGTCTTCGACGCGACCGGTACGCTGATCGGCGTCGCCAAGCGGGCGAAACTGGTCGAAGAGGGCAAGCCAAGCCGCCTCGGGCGCGCCCTGCTTGCCGACAGCTCAGCGATCATCGCCGGCTCGCTGATCGGCACCAGCAGCACCACCGCCTATGTCGAGAGCGCCTCCGGCGTGCAGGCGGGAGGCCGCACGGGCCTCACCGCGCTGACGATTTCTGTGCTGTTCCTCGCCGCGCTCTTCATCTCGCCGCTGGCGGCCGCCGTTCCGTCCTATGCGACCGCGCCGGCGCTGCTCTACGTGGCGGGCCTGATGATGCGCGAGCTCACCGAAATCGAGTGGGACGACCTGACCGAGGCGGCACCGGCAGCGTTGACCGCGATCGCCATGCCCTTCACCTACTCGATCGCCAACGGCCTCGCCTTCGGCTTCGTCAGCTACGTGGTCCTCAAGGTCTGCACCGGAAAGTGGAGCGTCATCCATCCCGCGACGCAGATCGTTGCAGCCCTGTTCGTGGTGCGCTTCGCCTTCTTCGGCGGTTGACGGGATTCCGAGAGGGGCGAACCAACGCCCCTCTGGCGGATAGAACAATTTGGCCGGACCTGTCATACTGCGGGTCCGGCCGATTTTTGTTCAGCAAGCAATCGGCTGAAGATGCCGGGTTAACCCGGCAGCATCTCTCGAAGCCGCAGCAATGCGATCCTTTCCACCTGCCGGCAGGCGGTCTCGAACTCCGTCTCGCGGTCGTTGCCGATGCGGCCTTCGAAGGCGGCGAGGATGTCGTCCTTGCTGCGGCCTCTGACCGCAATGATGAAGGGGAAGCCGAATTTTTCGACATAGGCCGCATTGAGTTCCGTGAACCGCTCGCGCTCCCGATCCGTCAGCGCATCGAGACCGGCCGAGGCCTGCTCTTCGGTCGAGCTCTCGGTCAGCCGCTTCGCCTGGGCAAGCTTGCCGGCGAGATCCGGGTGGGCGGTGAGCACTGCGAGCCGCTCGGCATCGCTCGCCTCGCGAAACACCGCGGTCAATGCCGCGTGCAGGCCGGTTGCGGTGTCGTTTGCGGGAGAAAGCTCGTCTGCGAAGGCGCGTTTGGCGAACCACTCCGAATGTTCGAAGATACCGCCAAAGCGGGCGACGAAAGCCTCTTCCGAAAGCCTGGATGGGCGATCGCCGTTCGGTTGGAACGGATAGGCTTCAGTCCAATAGCGGGCGATGTCGATGCGGCGCGCCAGCCAGACCTTGCCGTGGCTCTTCACATAATCGATGAAGCGGGCGAGCGCGGCGGCCCGGCCCGGCCGGCCGGCGAGGCGGCAATGAAGACCGATGCTCAACATCTTCGGCGATCCCGCTTTCCCTTCTGCATAGAGAACGTCGAAGCTGTCCTTCAGATAGCTGAAGAACTGGTCGCCGCTGTTGAAGCCCTGTGCTGTGGCGAACCGCATGTCGTTGGTGTCGAGCGTATAGGGGATGACGAGTTGGTGCCGATCCTGATGTTCGTGCCAATAGGGCAGGTCGTCGGCATAGGAGTCGGAAACATAGTCGAAGCCGCCGGCTTCGGTGATGAGGTCGAGGGTGTTTTCCGAACAGCGGCCTGTATACCAGCCGCGCGGCCGCTCGCCGGTGACGATCGTGTGGAGCCGGATCGCCTCGGCGATTGCGGCGCGTTCCTGTTCGACACTGAAATCCTTGTGCTCGATCCATTTCAGGCCGTGGGAGGCGATCTCCCAGCCGGCATCCTGCATCGCCGCGACCTGCGCCGGCGACCGCTTCAGGGCTGTTGCCACGCCGTAGACGGTGACCGGCACCTGCTTCTCCGTGAAGAGCCGGTGCAGCCGCCAGAAGCCGGCGCGTGCGCCATATTCGTAGAGCGACTCCATGTTCCAGTGGCGTTTGCCGGACCAGGCCTGGGCGCCGACGATTTCCGACAGAAACGCCTCCGATGCAGCATCACCGTGCAACACGCAGTTTTCGCCGCCCTCTTCATAGTTAACGACGAATTGTACGGCGATCCGCGCTTCATTCGGCCAACTGACCTTCGGACTCGCGCCGTAGCCCTGGAGATCACGGGGATATCTCATGCAACTTTCCTCCTGATACTGTCTCTGGATGGCCAGTCGTAGCCAGAAATCCGTGTGCTCATTCCCCTCGAAAAATTTGAAAGTCTCGAAGCCTGCGCCCGCTACACAAAGAGGCTGCCGCTTCGGATACTTCATTCGTCGAGAGTGATCTGGAGGAGCGACACGCATGCATAATCGGGGCGGTAACGTCGGGCGTCTGACGACCCATGTGCTGGATACGGCGAACGGCAAGCCTGCCGCGAAGCTGCGCATCGACCTTTACCGTCTCGATGGCGAATGGCGGGAGCATCTCGTCTCCGCCCGGACGAACGACGACGGCCGCTGCGATGAGCCGCTGCTCAGCGGCGAGACGATGACCACCGGCATCTACGAGTTGCGCTTCCACACCGGCGAATATCTGGGCGCCGAGCGCGATAGCAATCCCTTCCTCGACCTCATCCCGATCCGCTTCGGCATTGCCGATCCCGCCGCGCACTATCACGTGCCGCTTCTGCTCTCGCCCTATGGCTATTCCACCTATCGCGGGAGCTGACCGGCCATGACGATCGAAATCCGCAATACGATCCGTTTCCTGCTGAACCACCGCCTCGTCGAGCTTGCCGATGTGTCGCCGGTGCAGACGCTGCTCGATTTCCTGCGCATCGACCGCAATTTGCGCGGCACCAAGGAAGGCTGCGCTGAAGGGGACTGCGGCGCCTGCACGGTGCTCGTCGGCCGCCTCTATGACGGCAGGCTGAAATACGAGTCCGTCAATGCCTGCATCCGTTTCGTCGCCTCGCTCGACGGCTGTCATGTCGTCACCGTCGAGGCGCTCGCCGTGCCGAACGGGCCGCTCCATCCGGTGCAGCAGGCGATGGTCGACACGCATGCATCGCAATGCGGTTTCTGCACGCCAGGTTTCGTCATGTCGCTCTACGGCCTGTGGATGGAAAACCCCGGCCCGAGCGTTCAGGAGATCGAGAAGGCGCTGCAGGGCAATCTCTGTCGCTGCACTGGCTACGCGGCGATCATCCGCGCCGCGCAAGCGATTTCGTCGATCGGCGAGGTCGGAAAGGACCCGCTGGTTGCCGAGCGCGAGAAGATCGCGCGCGAGCTGATGGCCCTCAGGGACGGCCGTCGAGTCCAACTCGGAAATGAGGACGAACGCGTGGTGATGCCGGCTTCGCTGGATGATTTCGCTGCCGTTCTTGAAGCCAATCCGCAGGCGACGATTGTGGCCGGTTCGACCGACGTCGGGTTATGGGTGACGAAGTTCATGCGCGACATTGCACCGGTAATCCATCTGTCGCATCTCGACGAACTGCGCCGGATTTCGGTCGGCGCCGATGCGATCACGCTGGCCGCTGGGGTGAGCTACACGGACGCCTACCCGGTGATCGTCCGCCACTTCCCGCACTTGCGAGAACTCTGGGACCGCATCGGCGGCGCGCAGGTCCGCAACATGGGTACCGTGGGCGGCAATATCGCCAACGGCTCGCCGATCGGCGATACGCCGCCGGCGCTGATCGCGCTTGGCGCGTCGGTGACGTTGCGCAAGGGCGGGAGACGACGGACGCTGCCGCTCGAAGCCTTCTTCATCGCCTATGGCAGGCAGGATCGTGAGCCCGGCGAATTCGTCGAATCGGTCCGGATTCCGTTCCTGGGCGAGGCCGACCGCTTTGCCGTCTACAAGGTCTCAAAGCGGCTCGACGAGGATATTTCCTCCGTCTGCGGCGCGTTCCGCGTGACGCTCGATGGTGAGGGCAAGGTCGCAGGCGCGACGATTGCCTTTGGCGGCATGGCCGCGACCCCGAAGCGCGCGACGAACGTCGAGGCCGCGCTCAAGCGACAGCGCTGGACCAGTGCGACGATCGAAGCGGCCGTCGGCATCTTCGAAGAGGACTATACGCCTCTGACCGATTGGCGCGCCTCGGCGGACTATCGCATGCTCGTCGCCAAGAACCTCCTGCGGCGCTTCCATCTGGAAACGCAGGAAACCCGGAACGTCCGTATCGACCGCGCAGTCGCGGTGGTTGTCTAAGGGAGTGGACCGATGAATGTGATGCAGCCCATCGACCGCATCCGCGGCGCCGTCCACGAAAAGGAGCGGCACGAATCCGGTAACAAGCATGTGTCGGGCACGGCCGAATATATCGACGACATTGCAGAACCGGCTGGCACGCTGCACGGTTATCTGGGGCTCTCCCAGCGCGCCCATGCGGAAATCCTGTCGATCGATTTCGCGGCGGTCAAGAGCAGCCCCGGGGTCGTCGGAATCCTGACGGCCGAGGATATTCCGGGCGAGAACGACATCAGCCCGGTCCACAAGCACGACGATCCGGTCTTCGCGACCGGAAAGGTCGAGTTCCACGGCCAGCCGATTTTCGCGGTGATTGCCACCTCACGCGATGCCGCCCGCCGCGCCGCGGCAAAGGTGAAGATCGAATACCGCGACCTGCCGCATGTGACCGACGTCGCCGAGGCCGCAGCCGCCAACTATCCGCTGGTGATCGACCCCCTAAAGCTCGAGCGCGGCGATATCGATGCGGGTTTCGCCAAGGCGAAGAACATCGTCCAGGGCGAGATGCGGATCGGCGGCCAGGATCATTTCTATCTCGAAGGACACATCTCCTTCGCCATCCCCGGCGAGGACGACGAGGTGACCGTCATCGCCTCGACCCAGCATCCGAGCGAGACGCAGCACATGGTTGCCCAGGTGCTTGGCCTTCCGTCGAACGCGATCACAGTCAACGTCCGCCGCATGGGCGGTGCCTTCGGCGGCAAGGAGACGCAAGCAAATCTCTTCGCGGCGGTTGCGGCCCTCGCCGCGAGGAAATACCGCCGCCCCATCAAGGTGCGTCCGGACCGCGACGACGACATGACGGCGACCGGCAAGCGCCACGACTTCCATGTCGACTACAAGATCGGCTTCGATGACGACGGAAGGATCGAGGCGGTGGATGCAGTCTTCGCCGCCCGTTGCGGCTTCTCGGCCGATCTCTCCGGTCCGGTGACGGATCGTGCGCTTTTTCATGCCGACAATTGCTATTTCTATCCCAACGTGCGGCTGCGCTCGCGCCCGCTCAAGACGAACACGGTTTCCAACACCGCCTTCCGCGGCTTTGGCGGACCGCAGGGGATGGTCGGCGGCGAGCGGATGATCGAGGACATCGCCTACACGCTCGGCAAGGATCCGCTCGAAATCCGCAAGCTGAATTTCTACGGCGGCGAGGGGCGCAACCTGACGCCCTACCACCAGACCGTCGAAGACAACATCATCGGCGGCATCATCGAGGAACTCTGCGCTTCCTCGGATTATTCCGCCCGTCGTGAGGCAGTGCTCGCCTTCAACCGCGAGAACCATGTGATCAAGCGCGGCATCGCGCTGACGCCGGTCAAGTTTGGCATCTCTTTCACCAAGACCGAATACAATCAGGCCGGCGCCCTGATCCATATCTATACCGATGGATCGATCCAGTTGAACCACGGCGGCACCGAGATGGGGCAGGGGCTCTACACCAAGGTCGCGCAGGTGGTGGCGGACGAGTTCCAGGTCGATCTTGACCGCATCAAGGTGACGGCGACCTCCACCGGCAAGGTGCCGAATACCTCGGCGACGGCAGCGTCATCGGGCTCCGACCTGAACGGTATGGCGGCCGCCAATGCCGCGCAGCAGATCAAGGTGCGGCTCGTCAGCTTCGCGGCGGAACGCTACGGCGTCAGCGAAGCGGATGTCGCCTTCGAACCGAACGTGGTCAGGATCGGCGGCGAGCGCATCGCCTTTGCCGACTTCATCCGGTCCGCCTATGCGTCCCGCGTGCAGCTTTCGGCGGCCGGCTTCTACAAAACGCCGAAGATCCACTGGGACCGTTCCCAGGGCAGGGGACGTCCGTTCTACTACTACGCCTATGGCGCCTCCTGCTCGGAGGTCAGCGTCGACACGCTGACTGGCGAGTACCAGGTCGAGCGCACCGACATCCTTCATGACGTCGGTAAGTCGCTCAATCCGGCGCTCGATCTCGGCCAGGTGGAGGGCGCCTTCGTGCAGGGCATGGGTTGGCTGACGACGGAGGAATTATGGTGGGACGCGAAGGGGCGCCTGCGCACCCACGCGCCTTCCACCTACAAGATCCCGCTCGCCTCCGACCGCCCGCGCGTCTTCAACGTGCGGCTGGCGGAATGGTCGGTCAATCGCGAGGAAACAATCCGCCGTTCGAAGGCGGTCGGGGAACCGCCCTTCATGCTGGGCATTTCCGTCCTGGAGGCGATATCCATGGCAGCGGCAAGCGTTGCGGAGTATCGTATTCCGCCGCGCATCGATGCTCCGGCGACACCGGAACGGGTGCTGATGGCGATCGAGCGACTGCGCACCGCGACGCGCGGCAAGGCGGATGGGTGACCGGCATGACGGACAGAGCGGACATTCGACAGTTTCTGAACGGGGAGGCGGCCTGCATTCTCGTCGAGGTGTCGGGAGCGGCCGGCTCGACGCCGCGCGATACGGATGCCTGGATGCTCATCTCCGAGGAACGCACCTTCGCCACGATCGGCGGCGGTCAGCTGGAATATATGGCGATCGACCATGCCCGCCAACTGCTCAAGGGAGCCGCCGCCGATGACCGGTTGACGATCCCGCTCGGCCCGGAGATCGGCCAATGCTGCGGCGGGCGCGTGGCGCTGGCGTTCAAGGCCGTCGATCCGGAAACCAGGGCAGCATTGATCGAGCGAAGCGACACGGAAATCGCAAGCCGGCCGCATGTCTATGTTTTCGGGGCCGGCCATGTCGGCGACGCGCTCGCCATGGCGCTATCGCTGGTGCCGGTCAGAACCGTACTCGTCGACACCCGCGCGCACGAACTCTCGGCAGTCTGCGTGCCGGGCATCGAAACCTGCCTGACGGCAATGCCGGAGGCGGTCGTCCGCGACGCCCCGCCCGGCAGCGCTTTCGTCATTCTCACCCACGATCACGCCCTGGATTTCCTGATCGCCGCCGAAGCGCTTGGCCGCGAGGATGCCTGCTATGTCGGCATGATCGGCTCGAAGACGAAGCGCGCCACCTTCAGGAACTGGCTCTGGCGCGATGTCGAACGCCCGGAACTTTTCGACCGGCTCATCTGCCCGATCGGCGGGACGGCGGTGAAAGACAAGCGGCCCGCGGTGATCGCGGCACTCGCCGCGGCAGAAATCATGACTGCGGTCCTCACGCAGCAGCCAAAGCGTGCGGCGGCGCCCAACGTGCGAAAACCGGTGAAGCGAAAGGCCGACTCCGCATCACCCTGGCGGTGAATCTCCGATTGCTGGTGCCAGACTACGGGTTTCGACCGGCAGCGTCTCGTCCAGTGCCTAGGGCGAGGCCATCAAGCAGGAAGTCCAGGCCCTTCCTGAAAGTGCCGTCCCAATCGTTGTCCAGCAGAAGGCGAGAGCGCTCGATTGTCGGGTAGTGTTCGCTGAGACCTGCAAGGCGCTGCTGCGCGGCGGTCATGTCGTCGTCCGAGCGGTCGAAGTTCGCCCGGGTGATGGTAGCGCCGATCACGTAGTTCCAGAGCGACCATATCGCCGCGTTCAAATCGGCATCCGCGACACCGGCTCCGGACAGGGTCCTGCTCAACAGTTCGAGGCGACTAAGGATGTTCGGGCCGAGCGCCCGGCGCGGCAACAGCGATGCCGACCAAGGATGGCGCAGCATGCTCGCGCGCCAGCCTTCGAGCATATGAACGACATCCGCGCGCCAGTCTTGAGACTCGCCTGTTTGCTGCGGTCCGCGATATTCGAGGACCGAGTCGAGCGCCAGATCGAAGACCGTCTCTTTGTTGTCGACGTGCCAGTATAAGCTCATCGCGCCCGCGCCGAGGCGATCGGCCAGCCGACGCATTGTCAATCCGTCGATTCCCTGGGCATCCAGCAGTTCTACCGCAGTCGCAACGATCCGCTCCAGGGAGAGAGGCGGTTCCTGCACGGACGGGAGTTTCACATTTTTCCGTTGAGAGCGTTTGCTCTGAGCGCCGCTACGTTTGGCTGCCATCCGTCTTCCTTGCCGATCAGCGCGTCGATTTAAGCTGACAATGCGACGATTGTCGATCCTGAACGGTTGACTCGTACGGTGTACGATGCGAGTGACTCGTACGCCGTACGAGTCACTCGCATGGCAATATGTAGAAGTTCAACCCTGCAGGCCGCGAGGATGGGTTGCTCGCGGTCCTCAGAGCCAAGAGAACACCATGTCACGCGCAATCAAGCACCTGCTTATCGGAGGACTAATCATCATGACCACGGGAGTTCCCGCTGCGACGACGGCGACTGAGAAGGATCTCAAGCTGACCATCATCAATCCGCCAAACCTCTACGATCCGACGCCGAACGGTTACAGCACGGCGGTAATTGTGCCGCGCGAAGCGCGGGTGGCCTACATCTCAGGACAGGGCGGCCAAGACAGCACTGGAGCCCTGTCGCCCGACTTCGCCGTCCAGGTTAAGCAGGCCTATGCCAATTTGCGCGCCGCCCTCGACGCGCTGGGCGCAAGGCCGGATCAGGTCGCCAAGCTCACGGTCTTCGTGGTCGATCACGATATGTCCAAGCTTGAAGTGTTGACCAAGAACGTCGAGGACATGTTCGGCAAGGCACTGCCAGCGCAGACCCTCATTCCCGTTCCCAAGCTTGCAATCGACCCCATGCTCTTCGAGGTCGAAGCCGTCGTCGCTCTGGATTAGTGCGATCGGCACGTGAGAACCGCGGCGCTGCTTCTGCGCTGGACAGAAAGAAGACCCCGATTGATCGTGTCGGGGGCCATCGAATCAGCCCATTATCGAGGGCGGACGGGTGTCGAAGTACCGTCAGGGCTGGTAGATCGCCTCTACGCTCCAAGCGTCGATGGGCTGCGAGTGCAACTGCCAGAACTGATCTGCAATCGCGCTAATCTGGGGTGTGTCGGGCGACACGAATCCGGCGACTGTGACGGTAGCGATATGGACGCCGTGTTGCTTATATTCATCGAAGAGACCCTGCGCGAGGGCCCGAATGCCCGCCTTTCCGACGCTTATCGAGATGTACTCGGGATGAGGTGAGAGAGCGAATCCACCGCCCGTCAGGAGTATCGTTCCGGACTTCTTCGGCTTCATGTTCCTCGCCGCTTCCCGGGTGGCTGCCATGGCACCAGCAATGTTAACGGCTAGGTCCGACATAAAGGACTCTAGGGGCTGGTCTCCCAGTGTCGCCCTGCGGATGTTCGCCGCGTTGTAGTGGATGACGTCGATACCACCAAACTCGTCGTGCACGCTCGCCACCAGTGCTGCCACTCCGTTTGCGTCGGAGGCGTCTACGCTCCGCCTATGCACGTCGTGACCCTTCGCGCGAAGTCCTTCGGCGAGTGCTTCGGTCTTTTGTTCGTCGCGAGCACTCAGGACAAGCCGGAAACCCTCGGTGGCAAAGCGCTCTGCAGTACCCATGCCGATTCCGGGGCCGGTACCGATACTAAGAAAGGTTTTCATCTGTTGTAACTCCTGGAAAAGTTGCTCCTTTCCTATAGTTTGTGCATTGATGGCCATAATCAGTGGAGTCGGAATTTGACAAATGCAATTAATGCAGCAATCAGATCGCTCTAGTTCCCAGATCGAGGAGCTGGAAGCATTCGTCGCCGTTGCCCAATTGGGAAGTTTTGCCAAGGCTGCGCAGGCGCTGGAGCGCGACGCTTCAGTTATTTCGAAGCGCGTCAAGCAGTTGGAGCAGCGGCTGGCGACACCGCTTTTTTCCCGAACCACGCGCCGGGTTGTCCTCACGGAAGTGGGCGAGATCTATTTCAGCAGAGTGCGCACCATCCTAGATGAACTTCGCGATGCCAATCGTCAAGTTGGCGATCTGGCAGCCACCCCCCAAGGTCTTCTGAGGATATCTCTGCCGCAGACCTTCGGCCGCAGGTGGATCAGTCCGCTGCTCCCAAAGTTCCTGTCGCGCTATCCAGACATCCGTATCGACGCCCGTTTTACCGATCGATTTGTAGATGTCGTTGCCGAAGGGTTCGACGCGACCGTTCGCCTCGGGCTCATGCTCGACAGCACGCTGAAGACAAGAAAGGTGGGGACCTATCGCAATGTACTCGCAGCATCCCCAACATATCTCGAACGAAGAGGCTACCCGAGCGATCCGGATGAGTTGCAAGAACACTCCTGCCTCGGGTTCCTCAGCCACGCGTCCTGGCCCGACTGGCCGCTCACCAGGGGAGGGGTCCGAAAGTCCATAAGACCGAAAGGTGCGCTGGTCGCGGACAACTCGGAAGCGCTCCTCGAAGCTGCCCTGCAGGGTGCAGGCATAATCCTCGCTCCCGATTGGCTCGTCGGTCCCGAGATCCGCGCAGGAAAGCTTGCCGAAATCCTTGCCGGATGGGCTGGGCCCAGCGATTACGGCGTCTTTATCGTGCTTCCTCCCGGGCGAATGGTGCCCGCAAAAACCCGTGCCTTCATCGAGGAAATTGCGCGGGCAATCAAATCGAACTGGCGAGGCGAGACACCGCTGCCTTCGCAGCGCCATTCGACAGACGATGCGCCGCAAGGCGACGAACAGTCTTCTTCCGGTGCACGAGAAGCCTGATTGATGGAGTGACAGAGTTCACATAGCGGTTTGTGTTCCCTACGATCTCCAAAGCCTTCTACCCCACAGTCTCCTGGATTCGCGCCGCCGCCGGCTCGGCCAGCATCTTGCCGATCAGCCGCTGACAGCGCTCGGCCATGAAGTCGATGATCAGGCGAACCTTTGGATCCTGGAGCCGCTTGTGCGGATAAATCGCCGCAAGCTGCGTGCTGAGCGAATGATCTCGGGTGGTCATACCGGGCCCGTGTCTTCAGGGGTTCACGGTAAACCGCAGAAGACAGCAATTCCTCCCGACGCACGGCCGTGCGCGACGTGGTTGCACTAGCCTTTGCCGCTCGCGCCGCATCTCAAGCCGACTGTGGCGGAGCCTACAAGCTGACGCCCAGGCTCGGAACAACGCCAGTCGCAACACTCTGCCCAAGCTCCTGTGCAATACAAAATAATCTGCTTCAGGTCACGGCGAATACGGCCACCAGTCTCCCCGCTCTCCCACTATGGTCATTGCGGTACAGGGCGTGCTGCGCCGATGCATCACATGAGTCCAAGACAGAGGTCATGCATGAAAACGCTGCTGCTTAAGAAGGATGAAGTAAGACGGCTGATCGGCATGACGGAAGTCATCGACGCGGTAGAAGAGGCATACAAGGCATTTAACAGCGATCAGGTCGAACAGCCCGACTATATCGGAATAGATCTCCCGTCGCCTCGTGGGGAAATTGACTTCAAGCTTGGGTATTACAAAGCCAATGAAGTGATCTCCATGAAAGCCTCTTCGGGAGGGTTCCTTGACAACCCGACAGCACATGGCGTGCCCAACGGCATGGCGACCATTTTCCTGTTTGATGCCAGGAGCGGTGCGTTGATTTGCGTCATGGATGGAAGCCTGATCCTTGGTCTCAGAACCGGTGCGTCTGGAGCCGTCTCCGTGAAGGCACTGGCAAGGAAAGACGCCAGGAAAATTACATCGGTCGGGACAGGAAACCAGGCGCGGATGCAAATCCGGGCGATCAACGAGATCATGAAGATCGAAGAGCTCCATGCATGGGACAATAACCGGGATACGCTCTTCAAATACAAGACGGATATCGAAAGCGAGTATGGCATTCCTGTAATCATGGCCAACTCCAAGAAAGAAGCCGTTGAGCAGGCCGATATCCTGATCACGACGACCCGCGGGAAAGGGTCGCTTGTGGAAGCGGATTGGGTGAAGCCCGGCACGCACATCGTTGCAATCGGCACGGATCAACGCGGCAAACAAGAGCTGGATCCGGAGCTCTTCAGGAACGCAAAACTGGTCGTCGACTCAATTTCTCAGTGCACCGAAAAGGGCGAGACCTGGCACCCGTTGGATAGAAACATCATCACCAGAAACGACATCCACGGCGAAATCGGCGAGGTATTGTTGGGATGGAAGCCGGGACGAGAAAGTGATGATGAAATCACGATTTTCGATTCCACGGGGATGGCCATACAAGACAATACGACAGCCAGCAAAATCTATCAGAACGCCGTAGCCAATAACGTCGGCACGTTCTTTCAATTTTTCGAGTGATGACTATGCGCAATTACCCCACCATCCAGGACATCCGTGAAGCCCGGGAACGGCTGAAACCGCACGTCAGGCACACGCCGCTCTTGCGTGCTGACAAAATCGAGAAAGCGGCTGGTTGTCAGCTATACCTCAAACCCGAAACGCTGCAGATTACGGGCGCCTTCAAGATCCGCGGCGCCCTGAACAAGGCTCTCTCGCTCTCGAGAAAAGAGATCGCAAACGGCATTATTGCGACGTCGTCGGGCAATCATGCCCAGGGTCTTGCTTATGCCGCCAGGATGCTCGGCGTAAAAGCGATATTGGTGCTTCCGGTCACCACGCCCAAAATCAAGATCGAAAATACAAAAGCCCTCGGGGCAGAAGTTATTCTTTTCGACGGCGACACCGCCGCCAGATGGAAAAGGGTGTATGAAATCGCCGAAGAAAACAAATACGCGGCTGTTCACGCTTTTGAGGACCCCATCGTGATGGCCGGTCAGGGAACGATCGGCTGTGAAATACTCGAGGATCTCGACGATGTAGATACGGTCATCGTTCCCGTGGGCGGCGGAGGCCTGATCTCGGGAATTGCGACCGCCATCAAGGAAACGAAGCCGTCGGTGCGCGTTATTGGCGCAGAGCCTGCCTTGACACCGAAGTATTTTCACAGCCGGATAAACAAGGAGCGCACGTCGCTTCCCTTGAAGAACACCATTGCGGATGGCTTGAGGTTAAGTGTTCCGGGTCAAAACCCGTATCCGATCATCGAAAAATATGTGGACGAGATTGTTCTTGTTGACGACGAGCACATCATCGCCGGAATGCGCGCTCTTGCCAAGGATGCGAAATTGATCGCTGAACCAGCCGCCTCGATAGGCGTCGGAGCACTGTTGGCGGGCAGCATAAACGTCAAGACCGATGAAAAAGTCTGTGCGGTGTTGTCTGGCGGGAACTGGGATCTAGGCGACCTTGCCGAGATATACAATGTGGCGGGGTAATCACTGCGGCCCCGAAACGTCATTCGGCGATCAGCTTGGGGACGAACGTTCTCCATCCTAAGCGCGAGTTCGTGTCTGAGACTAGCGTCAGCTTCACCACCAAGTTGCTGAACAAGGACTCCTTCGCCCCTAGCTGCCCTTCCGGACGATCTCCAAAGGTTCCCGTTCCGACCCGACCCCACTCTACGTCACAGTCTCCTGCACCCGCGCCGCCACGGGTTCGGCCAGCATCTTGCCGATCAGCCGCTGGCAGCGCTCGGCCATGAAGTCGATGATCAGCCGCACCTTGGGATCCTGAAATCGCTTGTGCGGATAAATCGCCGCGAGCTGCGCGCTGAGTGGCGGCGTCTCCTCGAGGATCGGGACCAGCGTGCCCTCGTTGATATATTGCTTCACCTCGAAAAGCGGCTTGTTGATGATGCCGCGGCCGTCGAGCGCCCATTGGGTCAGCACGTCGCCGTCATCGGAATCGTAAGGACCGCCGACCTCGAACTTGCGTACGCCCTCCGGCGTCTGCAGCGTCCAATAATATTCCTTCGACCCGGGATAGCGCAGCAGCAGACAGTCGTGGTGTCCGGTGATGAGGTCGTCCGGCGTCGGTGGGACGCCGCGCTTCTCGAAATAGCCTGGCGCGCCACAGAGCACCCGATCGCAATTCATGATGCCGCGCATGCGCAGGTTAGAATCTTCGAGAATTCCGAGTCGGAAGGCGACATCGATGCCTTCGCTCAGGATATCGACATTGCGGTCGGAGAGGCGCAGCCGCACCTCGATATCCGGATAGCGGTCGTGGAATTCGGGAACGCCCGATGCGATCAATCGCCGACCTATGCCGAGCGGTGCGGTAATCCGCACGGCCCCCTTTGGATTGCGCGACAGATCGGCAATGGCGCTTTCGGCCTCGTTTACCGCCTCGAGGATCTTCACGGCACCGTCATAGAAGACCCGGCCATGCTCCGTCGGCGTCAGCTTCCGGGTGGTGCGGTTGAACAGGCGCACGCCCATATGCCGCTCCAACTCCTTGATTCTGTTGCTGGCAACGGCCGGGGTGACGCGCTGGTCGCGGCCGGCTGCCGACAGCGTTCCAAGTTCCACGACGCGCACGAAGACGCGCACATTATCGAGATAGGACATGCTCCCGCCTCCGCTCCTCAGGCCCAGATTACCGCGCCAATGACGCGTCCATTTTATAGTTTTTTTTGAAAGAGTTGGTGATCTCGCGGCATTTCTCGCCCCCTCAAGCAATGACACATAATGCGGCCCAATGCATGTCGCCCAAAAAGTGCGTAAGCGGTTTGGGCAACGGCATGCTTGAAGACAAAGATCTAAAGCGCGTCACGTCAACTCGTTTGAACGCGACACGCTTTAGAGAAATGGGAGGCGCTTATGTACGAATATGCCATTGCCTGGGACTGGCTGGCATTCGCGGTGCGGTGGCTGCACGTCATCACCGGCATCGCCTGGATCGGCTCGTCGTTCTACTTCGTCGCGCTCGACCTTGGGCTCAGGCAGCGTCCAGACCTTCCGGCCGGGGCCTATGGCGAGGAGTGGCAGGTCCATGGCGGCGGCTTCTACCACATCCAGAAATATCTCGTCGCACCGGAAAACATGCCGGAGCACCTGATCTGGTTCAAATGGGAATCCTACGTCACCTGGCTTTCCGGCTTCGGCATGCTGGCGCTTGTCTATTACGCCGGCGCCGATCTCTATCTCATCGATCCGAGCGTGCTCGACGTCTCGAAGCCGACGGCGATCGCCATCTCGCTGGCATCGCTCGCCTTCGGCTGGCTCGCCTAT
Source organism: Sinorhizobium americanum (assembly GCF_001651855.1). Classification (GTDB taxonomy): domain Bacteria; phylum Pseudomonadota; class Alphaproteobacteria; order Rhizobiales; family Rhizobiaceae; genus Sinorhizobium; species Sinorhizobium americanum. Next base: position 186,698 of record NZ_LNQC01000071.1, read on the forward strand.
GACACGATCTGTCGCTCGCCGCTCGGCAACGACAACACGCGGCTGATGGTGCTGCTCTATTTCATCCTCGTCGCCGTCGCCTGGGGCTATACCCAGCTCTTCACCGGCCGCGCCGCCTACCTGCACCTCGGCGCCTTCACGGCGACGATCATGTCGGCGAACGTGTTCTTCATCATCATTCCGAACCAGAAGAAGGTGGTCGCCGACCTGATCGCCGGCCGCACGCCGGAGCCCGCTCTTGGCAAGCAGGCGAAGCAGCGTTCGACGCACAACAACTACCTGACGCTGCCTGTTCTGTTCCTAATGCTGTCGAACCACTATCCGCTCGCCTTCGGCACCGAGTACAACTGGATCATCGCCTCGCTCGTCTTTCTGATGGGCGTCACCATCCGCCACTGGTTCAACACCCAGCACGCCCGCAAGGGCAGCCCGACCTGGACCTGGCTCGTCACGGTGCTCCTCTTCATCGTCATCATGTGGCTTTCGACGGTGCCCAAGGTCCTGACCGAGGGAAGCGAGGCGAGGGCGTCGACTACCGAGCAGGCCGTCGTCGCGGCGGCGGATTTCTCGAAGGTGCGTGACACGGTGCTCGGCCGCTGCTCCATGTGCCATGCGCGCGAGCCCGGCTGGGAGGGCATCGTCGTGCCACCCAAGGGCGTCGTCCTCGAGAGCGACGGCGATATCGTCGAGCATGCCCGCGAAATCTATTTGCAGGCGGGGCGTTCGCACGCCATGCCGCCCGCCAACGTCACAGGCGTCACCGAGGAGGAACGGCAGTTGCTCGCCACCTGGTACGAGACGGCCATTAAGGAAGGAACGATTCAATGAGTGACGTGCTGATCCGCGGCCGCGTGCTGACTTTCGTCAGGGAGCCGGCGGGCATCGACGATGCCGGCGCCTATCGCTATCACGAGGACGGCGCCGTTCTCGTCCGGAATGGCAAGGTCGCCGATGTCGGCACTTATGCGGACCTGGCGAAGAGAGCCGGCAGCGGCATCAGCATCGCCGATCACCGCCCCAATCTCGTCCTGCCGGGTCTGATCGATACGCACCTGCATTTCCCGCAGACCCAGGCGATCGCCTCCTATGGGGCGCAACTTCTCGAATGGCTGAACACCTATATCTTCGTCGAGGAGCAGAAATTCCAGGAATCGCAACACGCCGCCTTCATCGCCGGCCGCTTCATGGACGAGCTTCTCTCCAACGGCACGACGACGGCCGTCGCCTATTGCTCGGTGCATCCGGAAAGCGTCGAAGCCTTCTTCACGGCAGCCGAGGAGCGCAACATGCTGATGATCGGCGGCAAGGTGATGATGGATCGCAATGCTCCCGAGGCGCTGCGCGACACGCCTCAGAAAGGCTATGACGAAACCAAGCACCTGATCGGGAAGTGGCACGGCCGGGGCCGGGCGCATTACGCGATCAGCCCGCGCTTCGCCATCACCTCGACACCCGAGCAGATGGAGATGAGCCGGGCGCTCGTCGCCGAGCATCCGGATTGCTACGTGCAGACGCATCTTTCCGAGAACAGGGACGAGATCGCTTTTGCGACCTCGCTCTATCCGGGAGCACAGGACTATACGGATATCTACACCAGTTATGACCTTTTGGGCCGGAAGACGCTCCTCGGTCACTGCATCTATATGAGCGACCGGGAAATATCGGTGCTCGCCGAAACGGGTGCGGTCGGTGTGTTCTGCCCGACCTCGAACCTCTTCCTCGGCAGCGGCCTGTTCGATCGGGACCGCTTCGACAGGCTCGGCGCTCGCCATTCGGTCGCAACCGATGTCGGCGCCGGAACCAGCTTCTCGATGCTGGAAACGATGGACGAGGCCTACAAGGTGCTGCACTTGCAGGGCCAGCGTCTCTCGCCGCTCAACTCCTTTTACATGATGACGCTCGGCAATGCCCGAGCACTCGACCTCGAGCACCGGATCGGTTCGCTGCATGCCGGGGCGGACGCCGACATCGTCATCCTCGACAGCCGTGCCAAGCCGGCGATGGAGCTCAGGATGCAGGTGGCGTCGTCGCTCGCGGAAGAGCTCTTCGTCCTGCAGACGATGGGCGACGATCGCTGCGTCGCCGAAGTCTACGTGGCAGGGCGGCCGATGAAGCGCGGCAGGAGAGAGCAAGCCAAGACTCTGATTGAAAGAGCGGCAGCGCTGGTATAGGCGGCGACGGTTGGCAGACTCCGACCTGGAGTTCGGAAGTTAAAAAGCCGTGATAAATATTTGAAATCTTTTAGCGATGGAGCGGGATGTGGGGATTCCAGTCCCGCCCCTCTAACTCTGTGAGGCCGAAGTGCCGACATCGCCGGCGCCTCGGCGGGATTTCCTCGCCGTCCGCTGCTAGGCGGCGTGCTTGTCGCCCTCGATCTGCTTGTTCGCCTCGCCGGCGGGCAGCGCGTCGGTCTGCTGGATATCGATGCGCCGCGGTTTCATCTGCTCGGGAAGCTCGCGGACGAGATCGATTGTCAGCAAACCGTTGGCGAGGTTTGCGCCGGTGACCATCACGTAATCGGCAAGCTGGAAGCGGCGCTCGAAGTTGCGGGCGGCAATGCCGCGATAGAGATATTCCGCATTGTCCTCGTCGGCTTTCTCACCGCTGACGACGAGCAGCCGCTGCTCGTGCGTGATGGTGAGTTCGTCCGGGCTGAAGCCCGCAACCGACATTGCTATGCGATACTGGCTCTCGCCAAGTCGCATGATGTCGTATGGCGGCCAGTTGTCGGCCGGCGCCATGCGGTCTGCCGAACCGAGCAGCTCGAACAAGTGGTCGAAGCCCACGCTGGAGCGTGACAGCGGCGAAAAATCGAAGGTTGTTCTCATAGCCATATCCTCCTTGAGCAACATGGTCGATGAGGAGCGCCGAAGAGGCCGGAGCTCCTCGACTGCAAGGCCCCTGAAAGGCGGCCCACACAATCGATTTAGTCACTCAAACCGTAGATTCAAGAGGCATCTCACGCCCATTTGACCGCTTCTCGGGCACCTTGCGGCGGCGCCGAGACGGAGTGCGCGGCTCGGGCTTGGGGGATCTTGAATCCAGCTTTTCGACGCCAAATATCTCTGTGCGTGCGATCCATTGATGGCATCAGAAAGGAGGAAAAAATGCTTCTCAATGAGATTCCCTGGACGATCCCCCTGACAGTGCGCCTTTCGAACGGATTGGAGCGGACCTTTACGTCCGTTTACGAGGCCGTCGATTTTCTCGAGAACGAGTGGCCGCTGCGCAGAGGAGAGCGCTACGAGCGCGCGCTGCGCACCTGCCTCCGGGCTCTGAACAGGATGACCCCGGCGGCGGTGGCTCGGGAGGCCTTCATTGCGGCCTGCCTGGAGGCGGGTATGCCACTGGTGATGGTGACGCCGTGCCACGAACCGCGAGGCGCCGAAGCAAAGACTGCAATGTCAGCCTGATAATAGTACGATTGGTCGGAAGCGCTGCGGCCTTCCGACCATGGCTTCCGCCGCTCTGCGCCTGGGTATCAATTATTCAACGAAAACCCGCACGGTAGAAGCGCGGCCCAAGGCATCGATGACGGTCAGCGTCGAATAGCCGCCGCCATCGGGCAGCCATTGGCTGACGCGGCGGCGCGTCACGTCCGGCAGCGGTTGACCATTCGCCAGCCAGCGGAACGGTGCCCGGCCGCCCTGCAATTTCAGCGTCAAGGGCATCATCGTCGATCCAGCGTTGGCGCCGAGATCGACGCGGGCTCCCTCCGGCGGGAAGACGATCTGCGGTGCGGCCTCGCGTATCGATGTCGATGGCAAACCGTTCGCCGTCAACGAGAAGCGCCTTTGACCGATCGGCAGGTCGGCCTGGTCGAGGCGGACGGCGCCGGCCGGTGCATCCGGCAGCGGCGTAATGGCAATCCCGGTCTTGGCGAACGCGTCAAAGAGGATCGGCGCGGCAGCGCCATAGCCGGTCAATCCGGGCACAGCTCCATTGTCCGGTCGGCCGACCCAGACTCCGAGCACGTAACGGCCGTCAAATCCGACCGACCATGCATCGCGATAGCCATAGCTTGTGCCCGTCTTGTAAGCGATGCCGCGCTGACGGCTTCCGGCCGGAGGCAGCACGCCGGAGAGGATATCGGCGACCTGCCAGGTCGCCACCGTCGAAAGCAGCGGCTCGCCATCGATCAGCCCCGGCTGGCCTTCAATGCCGTCGCCGAGCCGGACCGGCCAGCCGCGGTTGGCAAGGCCCGCGTAGAGCTGGACGAGATCGCGAAGCGTGATGCCGACACCGCCGAGGCCGATGGCCAATCCCGGTGCTTCGTTCGGCGGCAGCTTCGGCCGCACGTCGGCACGGCGGAAGCGCACCATCAGCCGCGACGGCCCGACCGCATCCAGCAGCCGGATCGCCGGCACGTTGAGCGAAAGCTGAAGCGCTTCACGTACGCTGACATCGCCCTGGTAGCTCATATCGAAGTTGCGCGGCCGATAGCCGAAGAAATCCGCCGGCCGGTCCTCGATGATCGTCTCCTGGCCGACGAGGCCCTCCTCGAAGGCAAGCCCATAGATGAAAGGCTTCAGCGTCGATCCGGGCGACCGGATGACCCTGGTCATGTCGATCCAGCCGGAGCGGCTTGCGTCAAAATAATCGGCGGAACCGACTTCGCCGATGATCCAACCGGTTTTCACATCGGCCATGACCATTGCCACCGACACTTTCGGGCCCAACCGCTCGGCGCCCTCCCGCGCCACCGCTTCCAGTCCGCGCTGGATCTCGCGACGGAGCGTCGTCTCGTGGCGAAGCGCCTTCGGGGCCTTGCGCAGCGCGGCTTCCGCCAGATGCGCCGCATGGGCCGGCAGTTGCAGGCGGCGGGTCGGTATGGCGGTCATCGCCGCCCGCTCCGCCTCGCCTTTGCCGATGACCTTGGCGACGGCGGCGCGGCCGAGCACCCGCTCTCGCGCGGCATCGGCGGCCGCGAGGTTGAGGTCCGGGCGACGCTTCTCGGGCAACTGCGGCAGCGCGACGAGCAGGGCCGCCTCGCCAACCGAGAGGCGGCGCGGCTCCTCGCCGAACCAGGCGAGGCTTGCGGCACGCACGCCTTCGAGATTGCCGCCGTAGGGGGCATGGGTGAGATAAAGGTTGAGGATCTGATCTTTGCTGAGGCGCCGCTCGATCTGGATGGCGCGCGCAACCTGCAACAGCTTCGCCGTCCATGTCCGACGCTCGCGCGGCTCGATCAGCCGCGCCACCTGCATAGAAAGCGTCGAGGCGCCGGACACGATCCGGCCATTGGTGACGAATTGCAGCGCCGCGCGGCCGAGCGCCAGCGGATCGACGCCGTGGTGCTCGTAAAACCGCTGATCCTCATAGGCCACCAGCATCTCGAGGAAACGCGGGTCGACATCCGCCACCGTCGTCTTCAGTCGCCAGCGGCCGTCCGGCGTGGCGAAGGCGCGCAGCAGCTGCCCATCCTTGTCGACGACTTCGCGTGAGAAGACCTGGGCGTGCTGGAGCGGCGGCGGGAACGCCCGGTCAACCCATTCGAGGCCGAGGGCCACAAGCGCGGTCAGGACGAGGCCGATCGACAGCGTGATGATGGCATGGCAACGCCGCGGTCTTCGGGGATTGTCGGAATTGATAGGACCGGCGCTACCCCCCTCTGCCCTGCCGGACATCTCCCCCACAAGGAGGGAGATCGCCGAGTGGTTGGGCCTCGGTCTCAACAACTTGCCGGATTTGGTGGCTCGGTCTAGAGCCGGTGGATAGGCCTCGAGCTCGTCCCGTAGTGTAGAGTGGGCCGCCGCATCCCTGATCTCCCCCCTTGTGGGGGAGATGCCCGGCAGGGCAGAGGGGGGTGATCCCGCGCCGACGCCATCGCGGTTTACTCCCATTCGTTCAAGCAACTGCCGGAAGAACATCGCGCGTCCTACTGTGCCGCCAGCACCTCCATGCGGCCCGTCGCTGTGCGGGCCGAGAACTGCGGCCGGTACATGTCCTCGACGCTTGCGGCCGGATGGTCGTACGTCCCCGGCGTCACCGCGCGCACCACATAGGCGAGGGTGATTTCACGGTTGTCGCCGGTCGAACGGTCGAAGGCCGCGACGAAGCGGTCGCTGCGGAATTCGGTGTGGGCGGCCTGAACCTCGCCGATCCATTCGAAATTCGAGAGCTGGGCACTGTCAACGAGGCTCGGATTGTCGATCTCGAACCCGGCCGGCAGGAGATCGGTGATCAGCACGCGGGACGGCCAGTCGTTGGATTCGGTGACCTTCAGCACGACCACATAGCGCTCGTTCTGCCGCGCCTCACTGACATTGGCCTCGGCACCGTCTAGCGTGTAATAGGTCCGCTCGATGGCGAAGCCGTCGCCGCCGGCCGAGAGCGGCTGGGCGGGCGCCGCTACGGTCGTGACCACGGCGGAGACGGCGTCGGTGCCGTTGTTGCGGATCACGACCGGATGCTCGATCAGGGCGTCGCCGGTGATCCGCGCGGCATAGCTGCCGGTGCGCTGGGCGCCATTGACCTCGAGCCGCATATCCGCGTCGCCACCCTGTACGGCGCGCGCGGCGAGCAGCATCCAGGCCTGTTCCTGGGTACTGGTGTAGCGGGCCTGTTCCCACTCCCTGGCGACGATTTTCGAGAGCTCCGGGATGATCGGCGGCACGGGCCGGCTTTCGGCCGCGAGCGCCAGCACCGCCGCGTCGTCGCGCAGCGACGAGCCATAGTCGGATCGGGCGAGGCTGACATTGACGAGGCCGGTCGACATGTTGACGGCCGCCGCGAAGATATCCTGCGAGCGCCCGCCATCGCCGTAGAGCGCGAGTGCCGCGGCGATATGCGCCTTGGCAAGCGGCGTCGGGAAATCGCCAAGCAGCGTATCTGCATAGTAGCGCAGGTCGCTGATCGCGGCCTTGCGGTTGCGGGCGAGCACGTAGAGCGCATAGGCGATCTCGTTGCCGCGGTCCTTGACATTGGTCTCGTAACTCAGCGCGTTCTGCAGATTTTCGAGCGCCTGTACCATTGCCTGTTCCGGCACATCGAACTTCTGCTCGCGGGCGCGGGTCAGGAAGTCGGTGACATAGGCGTCCAGCCAGAGATCGCCGGAACCGGGGCTCCAGAGGCCGAAGCTGCCGGAGGAGGACTGGTAGGAAAGTACGCGGTAGATCGCCTCCTGCACCCGCTTTGCAACCTCGCCGTCCTCGGCAAGCCCGGATTGTTTCGAGAGCTCGCTGAGATAAAGCAGCGGCAAGGCGCGGCTCGTCGTCTGTTCGGCGCAGCCGTAGGGGTAGCGGTCGAGCGACATCAGCAGCGCCGGGATGTCGAAGGCGGCCGAACGGGTCACGTTGAGGCTCACCGAAGCGCCCTGCAGCAGACTGTCGGCAAGCAATTGATCGTCGACCGTCAGGCTGCTGCCGGCGGCGATGTTGACGACCTGGCGCTGCGTGATCGGCAGTGCGGCCGGCCGAACCGGGATATTCACCGCCTGCTCCAGCGACAGGCCTTCGGCGTTCGCGAGGGTGACAGTGACAAGGCCGTTGCCCGGATACTGACCGGTGAGCGGCAGCGTCACGGTGGATTTGCCGCTGGAACCGAGCTGCACCGTCTGAGATGGCCCGATCTGCTCGACGCTGGCCGGACCATTGGTCGTTACCTGCAACTGATAATCGCCGGCCGGACCATCCGTGTTGGCGATGTCAAGCCTGAGGCCGGCCCGGTCTCCGGGCGCCAGGAACTTCGGCAGGCTGGCAGTGACGACGATCGGGTCGCGGATGACGACGTCCTTCACCGCATGGCCGACGCCGGACTTCGTCCAGGCGACCGCCATGACGCGGGCCGTGCCGTTGAACTGCGGGATGTCGAAGCGCACATGCGCCGTGCCTTCGGCGTCGAGCTTCACCGGCCCGGAGAAGAAGGCAACCAGCTTTTCGGTCGGCGGGCTGCCCTGCAGCGGCATCTGGCCGCCGTCGCCGCCGGTGCGCAATCGGCCGGTGGCGCCGAGCGAACCGTCGATGAGGCGACCGTAGAGGTCGCGGATTTCAAGGCCGAGCCGTCTCTGGCCGAAATACCAGCCATCCGGGTCGGGAGCTTCGTAGCGCGTCAGGTTCAGGATGCCGACATCGACGGCGGCAACCGTGACGTAAGCGTCCTCGTTGGCGCCGGCGCCGCGAACCTGGAGGTTGATCTCGAGGGGTTGGCGCGGCTGGGTCTTCTCGGGAGCGTCGAGACTGACTGCAAGCTTGCGATCGGCCGGGTCGACGGCAAGCCACTTGATGCCGATCGCCCGCATCGGCATGCGGCTCTCCTGAGCATCGCCGGGCCGATAGAGCGTCGCCGTCACATAGGCGCCGGCGCCCCATTCGGCGGTTACGGGCAGTTCCACTTCGCCGCCGGTCTCGGCGATCGTTGCGGTCTTCGTCGCGATCAGGTTTTCCGTGCCTACGGTCACCAGCAATTCGCCGGCAAAGCGCGGTGAGACCTTGAGCTTCGCGGTCTCTCCGACCGCGTAATTTTCCTTGTCGAGTGCGATCTCGAGTCCGTCCGGCGTTTCCGTCGAGGTGGCCTCGACATACCAGCCGGCATCGAACTCGACGCTGGAGGTCGGGCCATCGGCCGCAGCGGTCTCGATTTCCAAACGATAGCGGCCCCAGCCGACCGGAACGGCGACGGACGCTCCGTCCTCGGTCAAGTCGACGGTCCCGTTCGCCACCTGCTTCGTGGAGATGACCGGCTCGTACTTCCAGGCGCTTCCGTCGCGATACCATTGGTAGTTCCGCTCGACGCTGATCAGCTTCCAGAAGAGGTCGGGCATGGCCACCTTCGCGCCATTGGCGTCGATGGCGATGACATGGAATTTGCCAACCGAATTCTCGGCAAGGTCGCCGGAAAATTCCGGCTTGATGCCGATCATCGGCCCGTCCGGCTGGACGGGCAGCGTCAATGCGCGCTCGACGGCGCGGCCGCCGGCCTCGCGCATGCGCACGGTGACCGTGGCATCGAGCAATTGGGTCGTCGCCGGCACCTCGCCGAGATCGACGGCAAAGACGGCCTTGCCGTCCTCGTCGAGCGGTTCGAGCCCTTCGAGCGGCACGCGGGTATCTTCGCTTGCCTCTTCGTCGGCGAGGCCGAACAAATATCCCTTGAAGGCTTCGCTCTCACGCGTCGGCTTGACCGCAACCTCGCCTTCGAGTGTCAGGCCTGCAGCCGGCGCCCCATAGAGAAAGCGGCCGTCGACCGCTACCTCGATCGGCGTGCCGACTTCGATGGTCTTCGACTCGCTCGTCAGGTCGAATTCGGTACGGTCGGGCACGAAGTCATCGACGAGGAACTGCTTCTCGCCGATCGCGGAGCCCTTGGGGTCGGTGAAGATCTGCATCGTCCAGGTGCCGCGCATCGCATTTTCCGGGACGGGCAGATCGAGCGTATGGCCGCCGAGCTTGCCGCCATTGCTGACCATACGGCGGTCCTCGACTCCATCCGGGCGCAGGAACACGAAGGTGAGCGGCAGGTTTTCGATTGCCTGGCCGTTGACGTCGCGGGCGAGGGCCGCGGCATGCACCGTCTCGCCGACGCGGTAGATGCCGCGTTCGGTCCAGGTATAGATGTCGATAGCGCCGGGTGCGGCGCGGCCGGTGACGCCCCGGTCGGAGAGATCGAAGCCGGCACGTGTCATGTCGAGGAAGACATAATCGTCGTCGCCTTGCCGCGCCGTAATGACGGCCGGCGTCATACTCGCCGTGCCGCGAATCAGGCCGGCAGCAAAGACGGCGCGGCCTTCGCCATCGGTGGTTGCAGTGCCGAGCACTTCATTGTTCTTGGCGACCAGCTGCAGCTCGACGTCGGCCAGTGGCTTGGCGCTGGCGAGCGAGCGGGCAAAGACGGTGAGCCCATCGGTTCCGGCATAGGTCGAGATGCCGATATCGGAGACGACGAACCATTGCGTGGCGCGCGCGTCCCAATCCTGGCTGAGCGCCGTCGCGGAAGCGGCGGTCAAAACATAGACGCCGGGTTTACGCTTCGGCAGCGCCTCGTCGACCGGGAAGCTCGTCACCACTTCCTTGTTAAGGTCGGTCTTTATGTCGATGCTGCCTTGCCAGACGAGCTCGCCGCTCTCGGTCTCGATGCGCTCAGCACTATAGCCATCGAGCTGGGTGAGGAACTGGGAGCTTGTCAGCAAAGACGAGATGCTGCGGTCGCCGATGCGATAGAGCTTGAGGTTGGCGCTTTCCGTATTGACCGAGACGATCGGGATGCCGCGCCGCGCGGTCGACGGCAGCACGAAGCTGTCGCCGGTGAAGCGCACCATCGGTGCACGGTCCTTGACATAGATGTCGAGGCTGACCGGCGTTTCGATGACTTCGTCGACCGACGAGGGCAGGCCCGGCCTCAAGGCCAGCTTGTAGCGCTGGCCGTGCTTGAGCCCCTCGACGCAGATTTCGCTGCCCTTGGCCTCGACCGCCTTCGGGGCGGCGCCATCGAGCGTCACGAAGGAGGCGTAGTCGGGGCCGTTCTTCAGTAACTGTTCGGAGAATTGGACGCAGGCGCGCGGGCTTGCACCATCCGCATCGATCGTGTGGCCCGTGACGCGGAAGCCCTGGCGCGCCTTGAGGTCGAGATAGGCCGTCTCGACGGTCTTGGCCTGTACGAGTTCGAGGCTGGCCTTGTAGGCCTGGAGCGCGGCTCGGTAGTTCTGCAGGTTGTCCAGCGCTTGGGCGAGGATGGCGAGTGCATCGGCGCGGCTCTGCGTCGTCCTCGTCAGTTGATAGCCGTTGAGCGCGGAAAGGGCCGCCTCGCTTGCCAGATCCGTACCGCCGCTAAACCGGTTGGCGGTCCGAGCGGTCTCCAGCCATAAATTCCCATCCTCTGGGGTGATCGCCAGCGCGCCACGGAAGGCCTTGAGCGCCCCAACAAAGTTGCCGGCTGTCAACTCGTTGCGTGCCGTTTCGATCAACCCGTTGACGCCGAAGCCCAGTTGATCGTCTGCCAGAGCGAGCCCGGCCTTGACGTCGCGCGCCTGCTGCAGGAGGTCGTCCGAGACGAAGGACAGGCGAGGGGGGGCGCCGAGATCCGGTTCGCCCGCGGCGGTCTCGACGACCTTGCCGGCGATGGCGCCCTTGAACGTGTTCAGCTGGTTGAAGTCGGACTTGAGAAAACACCACTTCACCTTTGGATTATAGGTGAAGGCCCTGCAGGCGCGGTCGGCGATGCAGCTTGCCTGACACTCGTCGAGCGAAACATTCTGCTCCGTGCGCAGATCGAAGCCGAAATAATCGGCATCGCTGGTCACCTCGACCTTGCGGTCAGCTTCGGCGGCTGCGGCCGGGGTGCCAAGGGAAAGAAGCGCGAAGAGAAGGGTGGTAAGTCCGAGAAACGCGCGCATCGACAAAGTCCTCCCCACGCTGCCCGCTTCGAGTGAGCACCACTCTTTCAACCTTCGAAGAGCGTTGTCAACAAAGAGCTTTGCAACCAGAAGGATTCGTCGACAGGGTCAGTTTCGAGCCGCTCCAATGACCTCCATCGCCCCGGTACGGGCCTTCGAAAGGGACGAGGCATAGGAGCTGCGCTTGCTGGTCACGTGCCCCTCCGCCACCAGCGCTTCGGCCTGCTTGACCGTCGCCGAGATGCTGTCGGTTCGGGCATGCTCTTGCGGCGACATTCACATTTGTGATATTTCTAACAGAAATTGTTGGGCCGCAGATCGTCACACGTGGTGAAGTCCTCCTTCTGGCCCGGACTCGGGAATGATCATGGCCAATCGCAAGACAACACGAATTGTCGCTTTGACGAATGCGCTCGCGGCAAGGCGTGTGTTGCATCTGAAAGATGCTGCCGCTTTGCTGGGCGTATCGGAAATGACGGTTCGGCGCGACGTTGCCGACAACCCGGAACTGTTCGGGTATCTGGGCGGCCATATCGTGCCGGCCGCCGATATCGAGGCGGACACCCCCTATGACCTCGCCCGCGAGGCCGACAGTCATGCGGCGGCGAAGCGGGCGGCCTGTGTTCATGCCTCCCGGCACATCCGCCCCGACGAGACGATTTTCATCGATTGCGGCACGACGCTCGAGTATCTCGTCGATCTGATTTCAGGAAATTACCCAATAACAGCAGTGTGTTATTCTTTGAACGTGGCCGACCGGCTGACCCGCAGGCCAAATGTCCGTATCGTTATGCTTGGCGGTGTCTACCATCCTTCATCTGCATCCTTCTTGAGTCATTCGGGTCTCGAGACGCTCGATCATCTCGGCATCAACGTCGCCTTCCTGTCGGCTGCCGGCGTGGACCCCGACCGCGGCGCGACTTGCGTTCACTTTCACGAGGTGCCGGTCAAGCAGAAGGTGATCTCGTTGGCACGCGAAAAATACCTGGTGGTGGACAAGAGCAAAATCGGTCGGCTGAAGCCTGCATTCTTTGCACCGCTCACCGCCTTCGGCGCGGTGATCACGGAAGACGGAGAGGCGGCGCTGCCGGCGCTTGAGGCGCCGACGGGACAAATATGATACTCTCGCCGCTTCGTGGTCGCTTGACACCCGGTGGATGTGATGGAATGATCACAAAAATAGATAGAAAAATAACAAGTCGGGGCCTGATCTAAAGCGGCCTGGTGCGGCAGGGAGAAATCGAGGAGTAGTCGTTTGGAAGACCTTGCTGTGAAGGGGGTGCCTGCCGTTTCGGCCGAGCCCGCTGGCGCCGGTCATAACTGGCCGCGTAACGATGGTGTCGATCTCGACCTTTCCTGGGTACTCGACCAGCGTGTCAATCTTTCGGCCGCCGAGCGGCGCGTCGCGACGCTGCCGGGTCGTCGGACCGTGAAAAAGGATGCACAGGCGGCCTGGCTCTTGAAGGCGGTCACCTGCATCGATCTGACGACGCTCAACGGCGACGATACGACGGAACGCGTCAAGCGTCTCTGCGCCAAGGCACGCCAGCCGGTGCGTCAGGATCTTCTCGATGCGCTCGGCATGGGCTATCGCGGAATCGCGGCCGGCGCCGTCTGTGTCTATCACCGTTTCGTGTCGACGGCGGTAGAGGCGCTTCAGGGCTCCGGAATTCCGGTGGCAGCGGTTTCCACCGGCTTTCCGGCCGGTCTCGTACCGCATGACGTCAAGCTGAAGGAAATCGAAGCGTCCGTCGCTTACGGCGCCAAGGAAATCGACATCGTCATCACCCGCGAGCATGTGCTTACCGGCAACTGGCAGGCGCTCTATGACGAGATGCGTGATTTTCGCGACGCCTGCGGCGATGCTCATGTCAAGGCGATCCTGGCAACCGGCGACCTCAAGACCTTGCGCAATGTCGCCCGCGCCTCGCTCGTCTGCATGATGGCCGGGGCCGATTTCATCAAGACATCGACCGGCAAGGAGGGCGTGAACGCGACCTTGCTCGTGACCCTCGTCATGCTGAGGATGATCCGCGCCTATCAGGAGCGCACCGGCATCAAGGTCGGTTACAAGCCGGCCGGCGGAATTTCTGCGGCGAAGGACGTGCTGAACTACCAGTTCCTCATGAAGGAGGAGCTCGGCCGCGAATGGCTGGAGCCGGACCTCTTCCGCGTCGGGGCATCGAGCCTGCTGGCGGACATTGAGCGCCAGCTTGAACACCATGTCAGCGGCGCCTACTCGGCCCTCAACAGACACCCGATTGGATAATCCGATGAGCGTCGCCAGGTTTTTCGACGAAATGTCATACGGTCCCGCACCCGAAGGCGATAGCGAAGCCCGGGCCTGGCTTGCCCGCCACAAAGGTGCGTTCGGCCATTTCATCAACGGCGGCTTCGTCGCCTCCGCGTCAGGAAAGACGTTCGATAGCTTCGAGCCGGCGACCGGTGCGCTGCTGGCAAAGCTCGCGCTCGGCGGCCGCGAAGACGTCGACGCCGCCGTGGCCGCGGCCCGCAAGGCGCAAGGCCCCTGGGCGAAACTCTCCGGCCACGCCCGGGCCCGGCACCTCTATGCGCTGGCGCGGATGATTCAGCGCCACGCCCGGCTGATTGCCGTGGTCGAAGCGCTCGACAACGGCAAGCCGATCCGCGAAACGCGCGACATCGACATTCCGCTTGCCGCCCGCCACTTCTATCACCACGCCGGCTGGGCGCAGCTCCAGGAAACGGAATTTGGCGATCAGATGCCGGTCGGCGTCGTCGGCCAGGTCATTCCCTGGAACTTCCCCTTCCTGATGCTCGCCTGGAAGGTGGCGCCGGCGCTGGCGCTCGGCAACACAGTCATTCTGAAGCCCGCCGAGTTCACGCCGCTGACGGCGCTGCTCTTCGTCGAGCTTGCCTCGGCCGCCGGCCTGCCGCCGGGCGTCCTGAATGTCGTCACCGGCGAGGGCGAGACGGGTGCGCTGATCGTCGAGCACGACGACATCGACAAGATCGCCTTCACCGGTTCGACCGAGGTCGGCCGCCTGATCCGCGAAAGGACCGCCGGCACTGGCAAATCGCTGACGCTGGAGCTCGGCGGCAAGTCGCCCTTCATCGTCTTCGACGACGCCGATATCGACGCGGCGGTGGAAGGCGTCGTTGACGCGATCTGGTTCAATCAGGGCCAGGTCTGCTGCGCCGGCTCGCGGGTGCTCGTCCAGGAGGGCGTGGCGCCGCTGTTTCACGAACGGCTGAAGCGACGCATGGGGACGCTCCGGGTCGGCCATCCGCTTGACAAGGCGATCGATATGGCCGCGATCGTCGCTCCGGTTCAGTTGCAGCGAATCGAGAGCCTCGTCAGCCAGGGCGTCACCGAAGGGGCCGCCCTTTACCAGCCGCAGATAGAACTCCCCAAGGGCGGCAGCTTTTATCCGCCGACGCTGCTGACGGCGGTCCAGCCGACCTCCGTCGTCGCCACGGAGGAAATCTTCGGCCCGGTCGCCGTTTCGATGACCTTCCGCACGCCGGAAGAGGCGATCCAGCTTGCCAATCATTCGCGCTACGGCCTTGCCGCCAGCGTCTGGAGCGAGACGATCGGCCTCGCCCTGCATGTGGCCGCCAAGCTTGCCGCCGGCGTCGTCTGGGTCAATGCCACCAATCTCTTCGATGCTTCGAGCGGCTTTGGCGGAAAGCGCGAATCCGGCTTCGGCCGCGAGGGCGGCAAGGAAGGGTGCTACGAATATCTGAAGCCCAAGGCGTGGGTGGGGTGGAAGCTCCGCACGGAGATCGCGCCACCTGTCCTAAAGTCCGCCGCCGGCGATTTCGCCATGCCGGCCCTCGACCGCACCGCCAAGCTCTTCATCGGCGGCAAGCAGGCGCGGCCGGATGGCAACTATTCTCGCGCGATCCTGACGCCCAAGGGCAAGGTCATCGGCGAGGTCGGGGAGGGCAACCGCAAGGATATCCGCAACGCCGTCGTCGCGGCCCAGGCGGCCTCAAGCTGGTCTACGGCAACGACACACAACCGCGCCCAGATCCTCTATTACATCGCCGAGAACCTCAGCGGCCGGGCGGCGGAATTCGCTGACCGCATCGCCGCCATGACGGGCGTCTCGGCGGCCAATGCGCGAGGAGAGGTGGAGGCCTCGATCGCCCGCCTCTTCAGCTATGGCGCCTGGGCCGACAAGTATGAGGGCGTCGTTCACCAGCCGCCTCTGCGTGGCGTGGCACTCGCCATGCCCGAGCCGCAGGGCGTCGTCGGGGTGATCTGCCCGCCGGAGGCGCCGCTGCTCGGCTTGATCAGTCTCGTCGCGCCGCTGATCGCCGTCGGCAATCGCGTCGTCGCCGTTCCGAGCGAGCCGCATCCGCTCGCCGCGACGGATTTCTATTCGGTGCTGGAGACGTCCGACGTTCCGGCCGGCGTCGTCAACATCGTCACCGGTTCGGCGACGGAGTTGGCCAAGACGCTGGCCGCCCACAACGACGTCGATGCGCTCTGGGCCTTCGGTTCGCCGGAGCTATCGACGCTCGTCGAGAAGCTCTCGATCGGCAATCTCAAGCGCACCTTCGTCGACTACGGCAAGGCGATCGACTGGCTGGACCGTTCGGCTGCCGAAGGGCCGGCCTTCCTGCGCCGCGCCGTCGACGTCAAGAACATCTGGATCCCCTACGGCGAGTAGAGGGTCCGCGCATGCCATCGGGCGGAGGAAGCCGACCGGCGGTGTGTACAAGGCATTTGCATAGTGATCAGACCGCCAGCGGCGCCATGCCGCGGCGCGGCGTCTAACTTATGGTTTGGAGGAGGACCGACATGCTCAAGAACATCGACCCGGCGCTCAATGCGGACGTGCTGCACGCGCTCCGATCCATGGGGCATGGTGACACGCTGGTCATCTCCGACACCAACTTCCCTTCCGACGCGATCGCCCGGCAGACGCGGCTCGGCAAACTGCTCCATATCGACAACGTCTCCGCGGCGCGCGCCGTAAAGGCAGTACTTTCGGTGCTGCCGCTCGACACGCCGCTCCAGCCCTCGGCCGGGCGCATGGAAATCATGGGGGCGCCGGATGAAATTCCGGCGGTCCAGCGCGAAGTTCAGGCGGAGATCGATCGCGCCGAGGGTAAGCCGGCGCCGATGTACGGCATCGAGCGCTTCGCCTTCTACGAGGAAGCAAAGAAGACCTACTGCGTCATCACCACCGGCGAGACGCGGTTCTACGGCTGCTTCCTCTTCACCAAGGGGGTAATCCCGCCGGAAACAGCCTGAACCACCCGGCCGGCAGCTTTTTGATGGAGGAGGCTCAGCATGAAGACGGGTGTTTCGATCCTCGGAATATTCGTGGCGGACACGGCTTACCTGGCGTCGCGCATGCCGCGGCTTGGCGAAACGATCACCGGCAGCGGTTTTTCCGTCGGTCCGGGCGGCAAGGGCTCGAACCAGGCGGTGGCGGCGGCGCGGGCCGGCAGTCAGGTGTCGTTCATTTCCAGGCTCGGGCGCGACACCTTCGGCGAGATGGCGCTGAAGACCTATTTGCAAGAGGGCGTGACGCCGAAGATCGTGCAGATGGACGATTTGCCGACCGGGGCCGCCTTCATCTATGTCAATGACGAGAACGGCGAGAACGCTATCATCGTCTATCCCGGCGCAGCCGGCTCGATCGACATCGAAGATGTGGAGGCCGCGCGCGAAACGATCGAGAATTCGCGGGTCTTCGTCACCCAGTTGGAACAGCCGGCGGCAGCCGCAGAAAGAGCGCTCAAAATCGCTCATGCGGCGGGCGTCACGACTGTGTTCAACCCGGCGCCCGCCGAGCCCTTTCCGGAAAGCATCTATCCGCTCTGCGACTACATCGTCCCCAACGAAACGGAAGCGGCGGCACTTGTCGGCTTTGCGCTGCCGACCCCTGACGATGCCCGCCGCGCCGGTGATGTCCTGCTGAAGAAGGGGGCGAAAACGGCGCTGATCACGCTCGGCGAGCGTGGCGTGCTCTACCATACCGACGGTCAGTCGGTGCTCGTGCCGGCGGTCGCCAGCGGTCCGGTGATCGACACCACCGGTGCAGGGGACGCATTCGTCGGCGGCTTTTGTGCCGCCCTGGCACGCGGGGTCTCGCCGGTCGAGGCGGTGCGGTTTGGCTGCGCGACGGCCGGCATTGCGGTGACGCGCCGTGGAACGGCCCCGGCGATGCCGATGCTCGCGGAAATCGAGGCGTTGCTGGCGGAGGGAGCGGCGGCATGACGCGCAACGACCCGATCAAGCATTTCTTCATCTGGCCGGCACTGATCATCGTTCTGTTGATCTCGATCTTTCCGCTCGTCTATTCGCTGACGACGAGTTTCATGAGCATGCGGTTGGTACCACCGATGCCCGCCCGTTTCGTCGGCTTCGGCAATTATGCCGACCTGCTTTCCAACCCGCGCTTCTGGCATGTTGCCGGCACGACGACGCTGATCGCCTTCCTTTCCGTCGGGCTGCAATATTTGATTGGCCTTTCCGTGGCGCTGGCGCTGAATTCCCGCGTGCCAGGCGAAGGGATATTCCGCGTCGGCTTCCTGTTGCCGATGCTCGTTGCCCCGGTCGCCGTGGCGCTCGTCGCGCGCCAGATCCTCAACCCGACGATGGGGCCGCTGAATGAGTTGATGACGCTCTTCGGCTTTCCGAATCTTCCCTTTCTGACCCGCACGAGCTGGGCGCTCGGTTCGATCATCGTGGTCGAGGTCTGGCAATGGACGCCTTTCGTCATCCTGATGCTGCTGGCCGGGCTGCAAACCTTGCCGGACGACGTCTATGAGGCCGCGGCGCTCGAGAACGCTACGCCCTGGCAGCAGTTCCGCGACATCACCTTTCCGATGCTGCTGCCGATCTCGACAGCCGTCGTCTTCATTCGTCTCATCGAGAGCTACAAGATCATGGACACGGTGTTCGTGATGACCGGCGGCGGACCGGGCGTTTCTACCGAGACACTGACGCTCTTCGCCTATCAGGAGGGATTCAAGAAGTTCAATCTCGGCTACACGTCGGCTCTGTCATTCCTCTTTCTGATCTTCATCACTGTGATCGGCCTCGTCTATCTGGCTGTGCTGAAGCCCTATCTGGAGAAGCACAAATGAGCGTACGCACGCTTCAGGGAAAGCGGCGTTGGGTGGCGCTCGGCGGCTGCCTGCTTTGGCTCGCTTTCACCTTGTTCCCGCTCTATTGGGTGGCGATCACGTCGTTCAAGACTCCGATTGCCGTCGTTGGCGGGCCGACCTATCTGCCGTTCGTCGATTTCGAGCCGGTGCTGACGGCCTGGAACGAACTGCTCTCCGGCGAGCGCGGCGCCTTTTACAACACCTTCATCGCCTCGCTGATCGTCAGCCTCTCGGCTGCGGTGCTTGCAACCTTCATCGGCGCCATGGCGGCTTACGCTCTCGTTCGCTTCACCTTTCGATTTCGGCTGCTGTCCGCCCTGATCTTCGTGGTGGTCGCCTTCGGTGGCTTCCTGCTCGGGCGGAACGTGCTCGGCTATGGCCAAGGGATTTCGCTCATCTATTCCTTCTTCGCCGCGCTCGCGCTCGCGGTGATCTCCAGCCGCTTTCGCCTGCCGGGGCCGGAGCTTGGCAACAATGACATCGTTTTCTGGTTCGTCAGCCAGCGCATGTTTCCGCCGATCGTCGCCGCCTTTGCGCTCTATCTCATGTATACGGAAGTCGGAAAGCTCGGCTTCAAGCTCGTCGACAGCTATGTCGGGCTGACCTTCGCCTATATCGCTTTCTCGCTGCCGATCGTCATCTGGCTGATGCGGGATTTCTTCGAAGCCCTTCCGGTCGAGGTGGAAGAGGCGGCCATGGTCGACAACGTGCCGTCGTGGCGCATTTTCTTCGGCATTGTCTTGCCGATGTCGAAACCGGGTCTCATCGCGACCTTCATGATCACGCTTGCCTTCGTCTGGAACGAGTTCCTCTTCGCGCTCTTCCTGACGAGTTCGAAATGGCAGACGCTGCCGATCCTGGTCGCTGGACAAAACAGCCAGCGGGGCGACGAATGGTGGTCTATCTCCGCTGCAGCACTCGTGGCGATCATCCCGATGATGATTATGGCAGGGATCTTGAGCAGGCTCATGCGGTCGGGCCTGCTTGTGGGAGCGATCAAGTGACCGCACGCGTTCTCTAGCTTCGCAAGCTTCACTCAGAGGGAGGAAAAAATGAGGAAACTTCTGCTCGCATCTTCCGCCGCCGGCCTACTTGCCGCGGCGGCCAACGGAACGGCTTTCGCCTGCGACCCGGACTTCAGCGGGGTGGAACTGACCGCCACGACCCAGACCGGTCCCTACATCGCTTCGGCCCTTCAGATTGCCGCCAAGGGCTGGGAAGAGAAAACCTGTGGCAAGGTGAAGGTCGTCGAGTTTCCCTGGTCCGAACTTTATCCGAAGATCGTGACCTCGCTGACCTCCGGCGAGGATGCCTTCGACGTCATCGCCTTTGCGCCGGCATGGGCGCCGGATTTCACCGACTTCCTCGCCGAAATGCCGGCCGACATGCGGCAGGGTGCCGCCTGGGAAGATATCGCGCCGGTCTATCGCGAACAGTTGATGGTCTGGAACGGCAAGGTCCTGTCGCAGACCATGGACGGCGACGCCCACACCTATACCTATCGCATCGATCTCTTCGAAAATCCCGACAACCAGAAGGCGTTCAAGGAGAAATACGGCTACGACCTGGCGCCGGCCAAGACCTGGAAGGAGTATCTCGACATTGCCGAGTTCTTCAATCAGCCGGCGAACAATCTCTGGGGCACCGCGGAAGCCTTCCGCCGCGGCGGCCAGCAGTTCTGGTTCCTCTTCAGCCATGTGGCTGGCTATACGAGCCATCCCGACAATCCGGGCGGCATGTTCTTCGATCCGGACACAATGGACGCGCAGGTCAACAATCCCGGCTGGGTCCGCGGCCTCGAGGAGTATATCCGCGCCTCCAAGCTTGCGCCGCCGAACGCGCTCAACTTCTCCTTCGGTGAAGTGAACGCTGCCTTTGCCGGCGGACAGGTCGCTGAATCGATCGGCTGGGGTGACACGGGTGTTATCGCCGCCGACCCGAAGCAGTCGAAGGTGGCCGGCAAGGTGGGCTCGGCGCCGCTACCCGGCGTGGACGAGATCTATAATTATAAGACGAAGAAGTGGGACAAGTTCGATCAAGTCGTGCAGACCTCCTTCATGGCCTTCGGCGGCTGGCAGGCAGCCGTCCCGAGCTCGTCCACGAAGCAGGAGGCCGCCTGGAACTATATCCAGTATCTGACGAGCCCCGAAGTCTCGGCGCAGGCTGCGATTACCGGCGGCACGGGGGTCAACCCGTATCGCCTCTCGCACACCACCAATCTCGAACTCTGGTCAAAGATTTTCTCGGATCGTGAGGCGAAGGAATATCTCGGCGCCCAGAAGGAAGCGGTCACCGCTAAGAATATCGCGCTCGACATGCGTCTCCCCGGTTACTTCTCCTATACGGAGGTGCTCGAGATCGAACTCTCAAAGGCCCTTGCCGGCGAAGTAACGCCGCAGCAGGCACTCGATACGGTGGCCGAGCAATGGAACAAGCTGACGGACGAGTTCGGCCGCGACAAGCAGCTTGCTGCCTATCGCTCGTCGATGGGCCTGCCGCAAAAATAAGGATCAATGCCCGCTCCGGTGTTGTCCGGAGCGGGCCTTGATACGGGGGCGTCGGGCAGTCGGCGCCCCTCTTTCGCAGTGCGTTCCCCGGCTTTGGGCATGGGGTCTCGAGAAAGGCATTCGAATGTCGCAGGTCCGCCTGGAACAAGTCACCAAATCCTTCGGCAGCGTTACGGTCATCCCGCCGCTCGATCTTTCGATCGCCGACCGTGAGTTCGTCGTTCTCGTCGGCCCTTCCGGCTGCGGCAAGACGACGACGCTTCGAATGATCGCGGGGTTGGAGACCGCGTCTTCCGGCACGATCCGGATCGGTAAACGCGATGTCACAGACATCAGGCCCGGTTTGCGCAACTGCTCGATGGTGTTCCAGAACTACGCCCTCTATCCGCACATGACGGTCGCCGAGAACATCGGCTACGGCATGAAGGTTCGCGGCACGTCGAAGAGCGACATCGAAAAATCCGTGGCGGAGGCCGCCCGTATTCTGAACCTCGGCGCCTATCTCAACCGCAAGCCAAGCGCGCTCTCCGGCGGCCAAAGGCAGCGCGTCGCAATCGGCCGGGCTATCGTGCGCCAGCCGGACGTTTTCCTCTTCGACGAGCCGCTGTCGAACCTCGACGCGAAACTCCGGATCGAAATGCGCACCGAGATCAAGCTTCTCCACCGGCGGCTGCAAACGACAGCCGTCTATGTGACACACGACCAGGTCGAGGCAATGACCATGGCAGACCGCGTCGTGGTGATGAACCAGGGGCGCATCGAACAGGCTGCCGACCCGATCACGCTTTATGAAGCGCCGGCCAATCTCTTTGTTGCCGCCTTCATCGGTGCGCCGAGCATGAATTTCATCGACGGCATTGTCGAACGCGGCGAAGCGGGGCTCTCGTTCCGGGCGCCCGGCGAAGTCGCCTTTCCACTTCCGGAAAATCTGGCGGCGAAGCTTGGTTCCCATATCGACGAGGCGGTCGTGCTCGGCATCCGGCCCGAGCACACGATTGCAACCGCCGCGGATCTCCCGAAGATCAAGCTGCATGTGCGCGATATCGAGCCGCTCGGTCCCCACACGCTGGTGATTGGAAGGGTAGGGTCAGCCTCGTTCACCGCCCAAGTGCACGCCGCGGCGCGCATCGCACCGGACGACTTGATCGAAGTGCCCATCGACATGGCGAAGGTTCATTTCTTCCTGAAGAATACGGGAGAAGCCGTCGGGCGGTGAAGGTGGTGTGCCCCGGCGCCAGCCGCGCAGCCAAGGGCATGATCCGGAAATCACTCCTGTCTCTCCATGGCCGAATCCCGAAATAGCTGGGATATTGTCTTCGCAGCAGATGGATGAGGAAGCCCAATGGCCGAACTCAGAGTGAAGACGAGGCAGACCGGCGCTACCGCGACCGTTGGGCGAACGGGTTTCCCGCATGTGACCTCCGTCACCGGCGGTACGCTCGACATCGTCACCAGCCCATCGCAGGCCGGCTTCGGCCCTCTCGACCTTCTCTACGCCTCGCTTGCCAGCTGCCTGGTGCTCAGCGCGCGGATTGCCGCAAGCCGTTTCGGCGTGCTCGACAGAGTGGTGGAAATATCGGCCAAGGTGACCGGCGAGAAGGCGCAGGACGAACCGTCGCGCGTGGCGCGCTTCAGTACCGAATTCGTTATCAGAGGCGATTTCGACGATGCGGTGCGGCATGCAATCGCCGAAGCGGCGGAAGAGGAAATCTGCACGGTCAGCAATACGCTGCGCGGCAATCCGGAATTCGCTAGCCGCGTTTCCGGATAACATAGAGGGAACAGCTTCTCGATGACATCGCGTTCGGTCTATCATTTCAATTCGATCATTGCCCGGGAGCCGGCGCGCTCCGTTGTCGACGGCTTGCGTGCGCAGTATCGCGGCAGCCCGAGCTATGCGGGCGTCAAGGCCGAACACGACGCCTACTTGGCGGCGATGCGCGCGGCCGGTGTCGAGGCGACGGTCCTGCCGGCGCTCGAGGCCTTCCCGGATTCGATCTTCGTCGAAGACCCGGCGCTGGTCTTCACGGAGGGCGCGGTCGTTCTGCGCCCGGGTGCCGCCACGCGTGTCCGGGAAACCGAAGAGATCGCGCCGACGCTCCGCGACCTGTTCGATACGGTCCTCGATCTGCCGACGGGCTACGCGGATGGCGGCGACGTGCTTACGACGCAGGAAAGCGTGATGATCGGTCTTTCCGCCCGCACGGACCGGGCTGGGGCCGAGGCGTTGCAGGCGTGCTTGGACGAGCTTGGCCGCAAAAGCAAGATCGTCGAAACACCGGAGGGAGTCCTCCACTTCAAGACCGATTGCTCTCTGCTCGACGAAGAAACGGTGCTCTCCACCAATCGCCTGGCGCGCTCGGGCGTCTTTCAGAATTTCCGGCAGATGCTCATTCCCGAAGGCGAGGAGGCGGCCGCCAATGCACTTCGCGTCAACGAGGTGGTGATGGTCGGCGCCGATTTCCCGCGCACGATCGAGATGCTCGACAAAGCCGGCTACAAGGTCGTTGCCTTGAAGACGACCGAAATCGGAAAGATCGACGCCGGGCTTTCCTGCATGTCGCTGCGGTGGTTCAGCCGCGGAAAAGGTGGATGAAGGCGTGCCGCTCGGGTCACGATCGTCGCGGGTAGGCCAGCCCTCTGAATTGTCCGTATGGGCGCGATCTGCTATCATTTTAGCGTTGGCTAATGCGGCTGAACACAGCCGCACGCCGATAGCATGACAACCATGAACGCGATCCGGGAGAACGGCCATGAAACGGCTTCTGACGGCTGCTGCCATTGTGGCGGCGAGCAGTTTGGTCGCAGGGCAGGGCGCAGCCGCCGACGACGCTGCGCTGATCAAGAGCGCTGAATCCGCAGCACCCGCGGCCGTCGCAAGCGGCGCTGCCGTCCACGCCATGGATGAGAAGGGCACCATGCGCACCCTGAGGGAGGGCACCAACGGCTTCTGGTGCATGCCGGACAACCCGGTCACGCCTGGCCCCGACCCGATGTGCGGCGATGCCAATGCGATGGAATGGGCGATGGCATGGATCGGCAAGAAGGAGCCGCCCAAGGGCAAGGTGGGCTTCATGTACATGCTGGCCGGCGGCACCGATGCGAGCAATACCGATCCTTATGCGACGAAACCCGAAGAAGGCAACAACTGGGTGCAGACCGGCCCGCATGTCATGATCGTCAACGCGACGGACATGATGCAAGGCTATTCGACGGACGCCAAGCCGGATACGTCCAAGCCTTATGTCATGTGGGCGGGCACTCCCTATGCCCACCTGATGATCCCGGTAAAATAGCGATGGCGAGTACGCCGCGGGCGCGAACGAGCGCCCGCAAATGGCGGCTCTGACAGCCGGTGCTTGGGCTATTGTCGGTCAGGCGAATTGGCTGGCATTTGCAACAGTCGACTTCCTCTGCACCGCCACCCCGCCACTGGTGCGGCGCGCTCGGCACGCCGCGATCCCTGCCAGCAGCATTGAAGAACACGTCCGGATTGAGCCGCGCCCGCGGAACAAGCAGGGCGATGGTCCGTTTATTTGCGGGCCCAAGGGCACCATGAACGCAGTTCGGTCGAGCGATAAGCCTCCGTGTCGGTGCACACGCGAGGCTTCGCTATGTTAAACGAATCCTGTTGCGGAGCCTCCTATGGAAGACTTCCTACTGTTCGCGGCGGTCGGGTTTCTGGCTCAGGCGGTCGATGGTGCTCTTGGAATGGCCTATGGCGTGATCTCCTCGACGGTGCTCCTCGCCTTCGGCGTGCCGCCGGCGCAAGCCTCGGCATCGGCCCATGCTGCGGAACTCTTCACCACTGCCGCCTCCGGTTCGGCCCATCTTTATCACCGCAATATCGACTGGAAACTGTTCCGGCGGCTCGTGCCCTTCGGTGTCGGGGGCGGGATTATCGGCGCCTTCGTCCTCACCTCGTTCGATGGCGACCAGGTTAAGCCATTCGTCACAGCCTATCTCGCCATTATAGGAAGCTGGCTGTTATATCGGTCGTTTCATCGTATTCCGACGAACCCGGTGAAAATGCGAATTGTCGCGCCGCTCGGCGCGACTGCCGGATTCCTCGATGCGGCAGGTGGCGGCGGCTGGGGTCCCGTTGCCACCACCGGGCTGCTCGGCGCCGGCGGACAACCGCGCTTCGTCATCGGCACCGTCAATGCGAGCGAATTCCTGATTGCGCTTTCGGTGTCGCTGAGCTTTCTCGCCATGATTGTCACCGGCCACTGGGAGGAAGCAGGCGATTTCCGCGACTATCTGGCATCGATTGGCGGGTTGATCGCCGGAGGCGTCTTGGCGGCACCGCTGGCCGGTTGGATGGTCAAGGCGCTGAAGGAGAAGACACTCCTGCGGCTCGTCGGAATTCTGATCACCCTTCTGGCCGGCTACCAGACCCTTGAGCTGACTGAAGTGCTGTGAAGTCCGTGTATTATTTGGCAGGCGAGAGGTCGCCAAACACCGTGGGAATCAGTTCCGATACCGTGGGGTGAATATGCATGGCGCGGCTGATCGTCGTATAGGGCCGCTTCGCATACATCACGTCGAGGATGCTCTGGATGGCCTCGTCGCCGCCCGTGCCGAGGATCGAGGCGCCGAGGATCTCCTGCGTGTCGGCGTCGACAATGACTTTCATGAATCCCAGCGTCTCGCCCTTCTCGACGGCACGGCCGACGCGGGTCATCGGCCGAGTGCCGATCAGCAGCTTGCGGCCGCTCCGGCGCGCCTCGGTCTCGGTCATGCCGGCGCGGCCGAGCGGCGGATCGATGTAGAGCGCGTAGGTCTGGATGCGATCGCTGACCCGGCGCGGGTCCTTGTCGATGAGGTTCGCAGCGACGATCTCGAAATCGTTGTAGGACGTATGGGTGAAGGCGCCGCGGCCGTTGCAGTCGCCCATCGCGAAAATATGCGGCACGTTGGTGCGCAGCATGTCGTCGACCTCGATGTATCCGCGTGCGTCGGTCTTGACCCCCGCCTTGTCGAGGTCGAGATCGTCCGTATTGGGTCGGCGGCCGGTGGCAAGCAGCACGTCGGAGCCGATGACTTCCGGGGGGCCCGATGTGCAGTCGACCCCGGCGGCAACGCCGTCGGCGTGCCTGGCGAAGCGGATGCATTCGGCGTTGAGACGGATGTGGATTCCCTCCTGTTCGAGGATGTCGCGGATCGCATCCGAGACATCCTCGTCTTCGCGCGCGATCAGGCGAGCGCCTTTTTCGATAACGGTGACTTCGGAGCCGAAGCGACGGAAGATCTGCGCGAATTCGAGACCGATATAGCTGCCGCCGATGATGATCAGATGCCGGGGCAGGTGGGTCAGCTCCATAATCGAGCTGTTGGTGAGATAGGGGACCTCGTCGACGCCCGAGAAATCCGGGATAGCGGCACGTCCGCCGACATTGAGGAATATCTGCTCGCCGGAAAACCGCTCCTCGCCGATGCGGATCTCGGTTGGGCTTTCGAAGCGCGCATGGCCTTCCAGCACAGCGCAGTTCTTCATGCCCTTGAGCCAGGATTCGATACCCGATCGGGAATCCAGACGGACTTTTTCCTTGCGCGCCATGACCCGGGTGAAATCGACCGAGACAGGGCCGGTCGTCATGCCGTATTCGGCACCGCGGCGCGCCGTGTGGATCGCATAGGCGCTCGCGACCATCGCCTTGGTTGGCATGCAGCCGGTGTTGACACAGGTGCCGCCGAAGAGCTTGCGCTCAATGAGCGCCACGGTTTTGCCGGCTTCCGTCAATCGGCCGGCGAGCGACGGCCCGGCCTGGCCGGCGCCGATGATGATCGCATCGAAATGCCTGCTCATGACGAAACCACCCATAAGGCCAGCAGAATAGCGACGAGGTCTTCGAGAAGGGCAATCGGCAGATCCTTGCCGCCGATCATCGCGACGAGCCGCTTGCGCGCTTGATAGCCGCCAAGAGTGCCGATGATTGCGCCGATAACGCCGGCAATGGCGCCTCCGACCAAACCGCCGCCGGCCGTGCCGATGACTGCCCCGCAAAAGCCGCCGCTGACGATGCGGGCGCCGAATTGCTGCGGCACGGTGCGGCTCGGCGTGCTCGGCAGCTGGTCGGTGACATATTCGACGAGCGCCAGCAGGCCGAAAATATAAGGCGTGAAGCGGTAGCCCATGAAGGCCGCCCAGCTGTTGGCAATCGGCAACCAGCCAATCGCGGCGGCGATGCTGACGGCCGCCGGCGCGGTCATCGCCCTTAAACCGGCAACGAAGCCGATGAGAAGCGCTAGGACATAGACGGTCATCACATCTCCGACTGCGTTTTTAAGGATCTGCGGGCAGCTGGTGCGGATATGCGTTGGCTCAGGCCACCTCGGCTCATGCTGGCATTCTGAAATGACGAAAGTGGCGATCAGCCCTCGCCGGCTACGGAGAACTGCTGTTAAGGGAGGCCCTGTGAGAGAGTGACCGACTTCGCCACCGATTGCAACCTGATAGTACGTGCTCGGACCTCAGTCGCCTCGAAGCTCAACCGCAAGTAACTATAGGCCCGTTGCCCTGTTCTTTGTGGAACCCTGACATATATGGATGCTCTAACCGGACGCAGCGGAGAGCCGTGGCGGCTGCGATCAATGAGGGAGACAATCATGCGCCTGACCCTGATGAACACAGTTATCGGCACCGCTCTAGCCCTTGCTCTGAGTACCGCCGCGGCAAACGCCGACGTCGTGGTTTCCTCCAAGATAGACACGGAGGGCGGCGTTCTCGGAAACATCATTCTCGCCGTGTTGAATGCCAACGACATCAAGACCACCGACCGGGTCCAACTCGGCGCTACGCCTGTCGTCCGCAAGGCGATTACGGCCGGCGAAATCGACATCTATCCCGAATACACCGGCAACGCCGCCTTCTTCTTCGAGAAGGCAGACGATCCCGCCTGGAAGGATGCGGCCAAAGGCTACGAACTGGCAAAGAAGCTTGACTACGATGCCAACAAGATCGTCTGGCTGACGCCGTCGCCGGCCAACAACACTTGGGCGATCGCTCTGCGCAAGGAGGTGATCGAGAAGAACAGCCTCAAGACGCTTTCCG
This sequence comes from Sinorhizobium americanum, assembly GCF_001651855.1. Classification (GTDB taxonomy): domain Bacteria; phylum Pseudomonadota; class Alphaproteobacteria; order Rhizobiales; family Rhizobiaceae; genus Sinorhizobium; species Sinorhizobium americanum. Next base: position 214,698 of record NZ_LNQC01000071.1, read on the forward strand.
ACTTCGGCAAATATGTCAGCGACGGCGGGGAGGTCATCCTGGCGGCCTCCTCCGAGTTCGTGAACTCCGCGGCTGCCCTGCCGGCTTTTCAGACCGCCTACGCCTTCACGCTGAAGCCGGAGCAGCTCATCACGCTGTCGGGCGGCGATACGGCTGCGACCATCGCCGCGGCGGCAAACCAGACGAACGGTGCCAATGCGGCGATGGTCTATGGCACCGATGGCGGCATTGCGCCCTCCGGCCTCGTCGTCCTTGAGGACGACAAGAACGTGCAGCCGGTCTATCAGCCGACGCCGATCATCCGGGAAGCCGTTCTGAAGGAGAATCCGAATATCGAGACTCTCCTGAAGCCCGTCTTCGAAAAGCTCGACCTCGTCACGCTGCAGGAACTGAACGGCCGCGTGCAGGTGGGCGGCGAACCGGCGAAGGCGGTTGCGGAGGATTTTCTGAAGAAGAACGGCTTCCTGAAGTAGGCTGACGAGAAAGGCCTTGTCCGACGCTGGATCGGACAAGGCCTCGCGAAAAGTGCGTCGAGCGGATCATTTCATGGCGATCGGTGTCATCCGGGAAACAGAGCGCAGACCCCTCCCTTTCGATAAGCTCGGCGTGATCATTGCGGCTCTGGCGCTTTACGGTGCGTTCCTTGCGCCCTTCGCGACATTCCGGGCAAATCGCATCGTCCAGGGGGAGGGAAAGGCGATCCTGGAAGCTTTGCCGCCATCCCTCGGCTACGGGCTTCTTGCCGTTGTGATGTTTGGTGCCATCGTTGCGGTTCTGAGAACCTCCGTCCTCGTGCGCATGGCGGCCGCCTTTGTGGCGCTCGTCGCGCTCTGCTTTCTCGTCGGCCGTGCCGCCGGCAGCCTGGCGCCGGCGGACAATGCCTATGCCCGCGTCTCGCCGGCCTCGGGCTTCTGGGTACTCGTCCTTGCCTTTGCGCTTCTGGTCGCCGATGCGTTGACGAGGTTGAACCCCGGACCCGGCCTCCGGCTTCTATTCCTCGCGGGGGCCTTGGCGCTCATCGGCGCAATGCTCGCCACCGGCCAATGGGACGGCCTGTCGATTCTCAAGGAATATGCGAGCCGGGCCGAGACGTTCTGGGCAGAGGCGGGCCGTCACCTGACGCTGGCGCTCGGATCGCTCGCCGTGGCAACCGCCTTCGGACTGCCGCTCGGCATTCTCTGTCACCGCGTCGATCGGCTGCGGGCGGCCGTCTTGAATGTCCTGAATGCCATCCAGACTATTCCGTCGATCGCTCTTTTCGGCATCCTGATCGCCCCGCTCGGCTGGGTTGCGACGCATGTTCCAGGCGCTCAAGCGATCGGCGTCCGTGGCATCGGCGTCGCTCCGGCCTTCGTCGCGCTCTTTCTCTATTCGCTGCTGCCTGTCGTCGCCAATACGGTCGTCGGCCTCGCCGGCGTGCCGCGCGCCGCCAACGACGCCGCACGCGGGCTCGGCATGACTGAAGGGCAGCGGCTCGTCCGCGTCGAGTTTCCCTTGGCGTTTCCGGTCATTCTTGCCGGCATCCGTATTGTGCTCGTCCAGAATATCGGGCTTGCCACCATCGCCGCGCTGATCGGCGGCGGCGGCTTCGGCGTCTTCGTCTTCCAGGGCATCGGCCAGACGGCCATGGATCTAGTGCTGCTTGGTGCCGTGCCGACCGTCTTGCTCGCTTTTATGGCAGCGATCGTCCTCGACGCGCTGATCGAAGTGACGGGTCCGAAACACAGCCGGGGCAAGGCCGCATGATCGAATTTGACCGCGTAACAAAGCGATACGATGAAACCGAGGTGGTGAGCGATGTTTCGCTCACCGTCATGCCGCATACGATCACCGTCATCGTCGGGACATCGGGCTCGGGCAAGACCACGCTGATCAGAATGGTCAACCGCCTGGTCGAGCCGACCTCCGGCATGATCCGGATCGACGGCGAGGACAATCGCCTGGTGCCGGAATTCGAACTGCGCCGCCGGATCGGCTATGCGATCCAGGGCCACGGCCTCTTCCCGCACCGCACGGTCGCCGAGAACATCGCCACCGTGCCGACGCTGCTCGGCTGGGAAAGGGCGCGCATCAGGGCCAAGGTCGAAGAGCTGCTGACGCTCTTCCAGCTCGATCCGGAGTTTTTCGGACCGCGCTATCCGCACGAGCTCTCCGGCGGCCAGCAGCAGCGCGTCGGAGTCGCGCGGGCGCTTGCGGCGGAGCCGAACCTGCTCCTGATGGATGAGCCCTTCGGTGCGCTCGACCCGATCATCCGTGCCAAAGCGCAGGACGACCTGCTCGCCATCCAGAAGCATTTCGGCACGACGATCATCCTCGTCACCCACGACATGGAGGAGGCTTTCCATCTCGCCGACCGGATCGCCGTCATGGACAAGGGCGAAGTGGTGCAGCATGGAGCGCCGGCCGAGATGCTGGTGCGCCCCGCAACCCCCTTCGTCGAGGAACTGATCGGCGCCACGGAAAGGCCATTCCGCCTGTTGGCCATCGAGACGGCAGGCGACGCCGTCGAACCCGGCGCTGCGGAGGGCACGCCGATCCCGGAGGGCTTGAGCCAACGCGAGGCGCTTTCCGAACTCTTGTGGTCCGGGCGTTCCGCTTTGCCGGTTGCGGCGGCGAACGGCTCCATCCTCGGCAAGATTAGCCTCGACGGCCTCGTCAAACGTGCCGCGAGGCCACGGTAATGCCATCGCTCCCGACGCTCCTGCGGCTGGCGGTATTCCTCGTCCTGCTGGCCTTCCTGCTGCAGCCCGGCTTGTTCGAGCCGCTGTTCGAGCCGCTAGTGCAGGAGAATGCACCGGCGGTCTACAATCGGGGCAGCCTCTTCTGGCTGACGCTCCTCCATCTTCGAACCGTGCTCGTCGCGACTTTGGCCGCGACGGTGGTTGCCGTGTCGCTGGCGATCCTCGTGACGCGGGAGGTGGGTGCCGAATTCCTGCCGCTGTCGCGCAGCCTCGTGAATATTGGCCAGACCTTCCCGCCGGTGGCGGTGCTGGCGCTCTCGGTGCCGATCTTCGGCTTCGGCGAGAAGCCGACGCTGATCGCGCTTTTTCTCTATGGCTTGCTGCCGATCTTCGAGAATGCCCTGACGGGGCTGACGACGCTGCCGCTCGCGGTGATCGAGGCGGCGCGCGGTGCAGGCATGACCGAACGCCAAAGGCTTCTCCAGATCGAGCTTCCCCTGGCGCTGCCGGTGATCCTCACCGGCATCCGGCTTTCGGTTGTGATCAGCCTCGCGACCGCAACGATCGGCTCGACCGTTGCCGCCAAGACCCTCGGCGAAGTCATCATTGCCGGCCTGCAGTCGAACAATCTCGCCTTTGTCCTGCAAGGCGGCCTCATCGTTGCGGCGCTCGCCGTGCTCATTCACGACATGCTTCAGGCCCTGGAGCGCACGCTCGCGGGACGCACCCACGCATAGCTCCGGATTGTCGATCCGGAGAGCTCCTCCGCCCGGGAACCGCCTAGTGGCGTTGATGAAAATGAATTTCACATTTTCTCGGAATGTTCGAATTTTTGTTGACGTGCTGAAAATTCTATCCCAGTCTACGAAAATAAATTACGAAACGGGAACGGCATCAGCATGAAAGTCGGGATAATCGGACTCGGATTCCGTCTCGGATATCTGGGCTATGTCTTCAAGGCGATCGACGACAGCTTCGAGATCGCCGGCTATGTCGACCCGGCCCCCGCCGGTATTGCCACGCTTGCGGAAAAGGGCATTTCGGCGGGAACGGCCTATGCGACGCCCGAGGAACTGATTGGGGGCGAGAAACTCGACCTCTTGATGATCGGCTCGCCGAACCACATGCATCTCGAGCATATCCGCATCGGCCTTGAAGCCGGCCTCAAGGTCTTTTGCGAAAAGCCGATCGTCAGCACGATCGAACAGAGCGTCGACCTTGCCGCGCTTCTCGCAAGACATGGCCACGACCGGCTGATGGTGGGCCTCGTGCTGCGCTATGCGCCGATGTACCGGGATCTTCGTGCCGCGCAGGCAGCCGGAACCCTCGGCGAGATCGTGTCTATCGAGGCGGCCGAGCATATCGAACCCTATCACGGCGCATTCTTCATGCGCGACTGGCGGCGTTACGGACGCTATGCCGGCAGCTTCATGCTCGAGAAATGCTGCCACGACCTTGACCTCTATAACGGCGTCGTCGGCGCCCGGCCGGAACGGGTGGCGAGTTTCGGCGGCCGCAAGAGCTTCACCCCTGCCAATGATCCCGCGCGCGACGGCGTCAACGATCTGCAGCTATTCCACCGCAAGCCGAGCGGCTGGCTCGGCTCCGACAAGGTCTTCGACAGCGACGGCGACATCATCGACTATCAGGTGGCGATCATCGAATACGCCAACGGCGTGGCGATGAACTTCCACACCAACCTCAACGTGCCGGACCAGTTTCGCCGCTTCTGCGTGATGGGATCGCGCGGCATGGCGGAGGGCGACTTCATCCGCGGCTATCTCGACGTCCACGAGGCGCTCTCCGGCAGGAAGGTCGTCGAGAAGAAATATGCCACGGAGACGGCGCTCTCGCAGCACTATGGTGCGGATGAGCAGATGGCGGCCGAGATCGTCGCCCACGTCAAGCACGGCGGCCCGCTGCCGGTCTCGCCCCTCGATGCGCTGGAGGCGGGCATTCTGGCGCTCTCCATGGACGAGGCGCGCATGAAGCGGCAGGTCATCGATCTCCGGCCGCTCTGGGACCGCTTCGACGAAGCCCTGCACGCCCGTGCGGCCTAGCGGGGGGAGGGGCATGAGTGTTCGCCGCAGCACCGTCATCTTCGCCTGGTTCCTGCTTCTTCCGGCCGTTCTCTACGTGACGGTGATCGTCGCCTATCCGCTGGTCGATACATTCATTCTGTCGTTTACGGATGCCTCGCTCAAGAAGACCACCAAATGGGTCGGCACGGCCAATTACGACAAGATTTTCAACGCTACCTTCGCGGAAGTGATCATCCGCACCTTCGTATGGACCGCCTTTTCGGTGGCGATCAAAATGATCATCGGCACCTTCGGCGCGGTCATGCTGAATGCCGCCGTGCCGGGGAGGGCGCTGTTCCGGGTGCTGACCATGCCGCCCTGGATCGTACCGATGGCGATCGGCATCTTCATGTGGGGCTGGATGTATAACGGCCAGTTCGGGATGATCTCCGGCCTGCTGCAGAACCTGGGGCTGGTCAGCGGCCCGGTCGCCTTCCTGGCGCACGGCTCGACGGCCTTCTGGGCAACGATCATCACCGATGTCTGGATCGGCGTGCCGCTGGTGACCCTCTATATGCTCGCTTCGATGCAGGCGATCCCGCAGGACCTCTACGAGGCCGCCTGGACGGACGGGGCAGGGCGCTTTTACCGTTTCCGCCGCATCACCCTGCCGCTGCTCGTGCCGTCGATGATCACCATGTCGATGCTGTCGCTGATCGCCACCTTCAACTCGTTTGACATCATCTGGATCCTCACCCAGGGCGGGCCGAATGGCGACACGACGACGATGATCATCGACACCTATCGGACGGCGATCGGCTCAAAGAAATACGGGGAGGGGGCGGCGCGCGCGGTGCTGATCTGCATCTTCCTGTCGATCTTCTGCATCACCTATTTCCGCGTCACCCACCGCCTTGCCTCCGGAGAAAGCCGATGAGCCAGCCGGCCATGATCAACCGCTATCGCTGGTACGAGCTCGCCGGTATCTATGCGGGGATCTTCGTCTTCCTGAGCTTCATTCTCGCGCCCTTCGTCGAAGGCTTCCTAGTGTCGTTGAAGCCGCTCAGCCTGCTATTTTCCTCGCCCTATCGCTTCTGGCCGGAGAACGGCTCCTTCGAAGCCTATCGGACCATGTGGGTGAGCGTGCCGGGATTTGCCCGCTACATCTTCAATTCGTTCCTTGTTTCCTTCATCGTCACGGCTGTCGTGCTGGCGCTTGTCGTGCCGGCTGCCTACGCCTTCGCGCGCTTCAGGTTCCGGGGCAACGGCGCCTTGCTCGGCGCCTTCCTGGCGGTCAACATGTTTTCGGGCGCCGTGCTGCTGATCCCGCTCTTTCGGCTGATGCGCAGCATGGGCGTGCTCAACACCTATTTCGCGATGATCGTGCCCGGGGTCGCCTTCCTCATTCCCTCGGCGATTTGGCTCTTGCGCACCTATATGCTGCGCATCCCGCGCGAATTGGACGAAGCGGCCTTCGTCGATGGCGCGAGCCATTTCTATACGCTTCGCCGCGTGATCCTGCCGATTGCCATGCCCGGCATCACCGTGGTCGCGATCACCACGTTCATCGGCTCCTATGCCCAGCAGTTCATCTTCGCGCTGACCTTCAACTCCAAGACCGAATACATGCCGCTGCCGGTCGGGCTCTTCGCTTATTTCGGCCGCCAGGAGGTCGTCTGGAACGAGTTGATGGCCGCCAGCTTCGTCGGCATTGCACCGGCGGTGATCGTCATTTTCTTCCTTCAACGCTATCTCGTCAGCGGCCTGACCGCCGGCGCGGTGAAACAATAAGCAACCACCAGAGAACGGGAGTCTTACAGTGACCATCGCTTACAAAACCGCGTTTCTTGCGCTTGCCCTGCTCGGATCGACCGCGCTCGGCAGCGTTGCCGCACAGGCCGCCGACCAGGAGATCAGCTGGATCTATTGCGGCGACAAGATCGACCCGATCCACGAGAAATACATCAAGGAATGGGAAGGCAAGAACCCCGGCTGGAAGGTGACGCCGGAAGTCGTCGGCTGGGCGCAGTGCCAGGACAAGGCGACGACACTTGCGGCGGCCGGCACGCCGGTCGGCATGGCCTATGTCGGATCCCGCACGCTCAAGGAATTCGCCGAGAACGAACTGATTGTTCCGGTTCCGATGACCGAGGAAGAGAAGAAGAGCTACTATCCGAACATCGTCGACACGGTGACCTTCGAGGGAACCCAGTGGGGCGTTCCGATCGCCTTTTCGACAAAGGCTCTTTACTGGAACAAGGACCTGTTCAAGCAGGCCGGCCTCGACCCGGAAACCCCGCCGAAGACCTGGGCTGACGAAATCGCCTTCGCAAAGCAGATCAAGGAAAAAACCGGCATTGCCGGCTATGGTCTGCCGGCCAAAACCTTCGACAACACTATGCACCAGTTCATGCATTGGGTTTACACCAACAACGGCAAGGTGATCGACGGCGACAAGATCGTCATCGACAGCCCCGAAGTGCTGGCGGCCCTGCAGGCTTACAAAGACATCACACCCTATTCCGTCGAAGGGGGCACGGCTTACGAGCAGAACGAAATCCGGACCATCTTCCTTGATGGGAAAGTCGGCATGATCCAGTCGGGCTCGGGCGCCGCCGCCCTGCTGAAGGGGACGAAGATCAACTGGGGCATTGCGCCGCTGCCGCTCGGCCCCTCGGCCAAGGGCGAAGGCACGCTCTTGATCACCGACAGCCTGGCGATCTTCAAGGATACCGGCGTCGAGGAAAAGGCGATCGAATTCGCCAAGTTCATCACCTCTCCGGGTCCGCAGGGAGAGTACGAACTGCAGGGCGGCGCGGGGCTGACGCCGCTGCGCCCGTCGCCGAAGGTGGATGAATTCGTCAAGGCCGATGCATCCTGGAAGCCTTTGATCGACGGGATCGCCTATGGTGGACCGGAGCCGCTCTTCAAGGACTACAAAGGCTTCCAGAACACCATGATCGAAATGGTCCAGTCGGTCGTCACCGGCAAGGCAGAACCGGCCGATGCCTTGAAAAAGGCCGCTGCCGATCTCGAACAGTACAAGTAAGCCCGAGAGGACCGCGGGGCTCAGCTCCCGCGGTCCCTCCAATTCGCGGATAAGCCGCCTTCGCCGGCGGCCGGAGAGAGTGACTTGGGACAACTCAAACTCAACAAGGTTCAAAAATTCTACGGCACCTATGAGGTGCTGAAGAGCATCGAACTCGAGGTGAAGAACGGCGAATTCGTGGTCTTCGTCGGCCCCTCCGGCTGCGGCAAGTCCACGCTGCTTAGAATGATCGCCGGTCTTGACGAGACGACGGCCGGCGACATCGTCATCGACGGCAAGCGGGTCAACGACCTGCCGCCGGTCAAGCGCGGCATTGCCATGGTCTTCCAGTCCTACGCGCTCTATCCGCACATGACCGTGTTCGAGAACATCGCCTTTCCGCTGCGCGTGGAAAAGATGGCGGAGGAGAAGCTCAAGGCGAAGGTCGAGCATGCGGCGCGCATCCTCCATCTCGACCAGCGGCTGCAGCAGAAACCGGGCATGCTTTCGGGCGGGCAGCGCCAGCGCGTGGCGATCGGCCGGGCGATCGTGCGCGAGCCAAAAATCTTCCTCTTCGACGAACCGCTCTCGAACCTCGACGCGGCGCTGCGCGCAGACATGCGCATCGAGCTTGCGAAACTTCACCGGCAACTGAGGGCAACGATGATCTACGTCACCCACGACCAGGTCGAGGCGATGACGATGGCGGACCGGATCGTCGTGCTGAATGCCGGTGAGATCGCCCAGACGGGCGCGCCGCTCGAACTCTATCACAAACCGGCCAACATCTTCGTCGCCGGCTTCATCGGCCATCCGAAGATGAATTTTCTGCCGGTCACATGCACCGGCCTGCGCGAGGACGGCGTCGAAATCGACTACAGAGGACAGACCGCTGTCCTACCGGTTACGCCCCGCAGCGGTATGGTTGGCCGTTCGCTGACGCTTGGCGTGCGACCGGAGCACATCCAGACGGGCTCCGCCGACCTGACGCTGGTGATCAACCCATCGGTCATCGAGCGCCTCGGAGCACACACGGTTGCCTACGCTTCGCTCGGCGGTGAGGGAGAGAACTATTGCGCCATGCTGCCGGGTACCGCCGTCATCCGCGCGGAAGAACAGGTGACGACCGGCATCCGCGCCGCTGACGGCCACCTTTTCGACGAAAACGGCGTGGCCTTCGAGCGTCGGGTCGAGATGACCGACATCGATCTGGCCCTCTTTGATCCGGCGGCCTGAGCGTGACCGTATCGATACGACTGCTCGGTCCGGACGATGTCGAGACCTTCCGGCGCATCCGGCTCGAGGCGTTGCGCACCGAGCCCGATTCCTTTGCCAGCAGCGTGGCGGATTGGGAAAAGCTTCCGGAGGGCGAATGGCGCCGGCGGCTGACCGACAATCCCGTCTTCGTCGCCTTCCGCAGCGACGAGCCGGTGGGCATCATGGGCCTGCTGCGGCAGAGCGCCAGCAGGATGGCGCATCGCGCCACCGTGGTCATGGTCTACGTGCATCGGAGCTTGCGCGGCAGCGGTGCCGCAGGGCTGCTGCTGGCGGCGGTGACCGACCACGCGCGGCATCAAGGCATCCGGCAATTGGAGCTGTCGGTCAGCGCCGAAAACGCGGCGGCAATTACCTTCTACCGCCGCGAGCGGTTCGAGGGGGTCGGCCGTATTCCCGGCGGCTGTATCCGCAACGGGCGGGAAGTCGACGACATCATCATGGTCCGGCGGATCGTCGATTGAGCCATGAGAGCCTGCGCATTCACAGCGTCGAATTCAGCGCGCCGCCGTCGAGCAGAAGGTTCTGGCCGACGATGTAGCCGGCATACTGGCTGCACAGGAATGCCGCGGCGGCGCCGAACTCGCTCGGCGTGCCGACGCGCCCGGTCGGGTTCTGCGCATATTCCTCGGCGCGAGCCTTATCGAGCGAAATCCCGCGTGCCTTGGCGGATTTTGCGAGCAGCGTTTCCAATCGCTCCGTGGCATGCGATCCGGGCAGCAGGTTGTTGATGATAACGCCGTGGCGGGCGACCTGACGGGCCGTTCCGGCAACGAAGCCGGTGAGCCCGGTTCGCGCCCCATTGGAGAGACAGAGTTCCGGGATCGGCGATTTGACCGAGGCCGAGGTGATGTTGACGATGCGGCCCCATTTCCGCTCGATCATGCCGGGAATGACGGCCTTCATGAGCAGGATCGGCGCCAGCATATTCGACCTGATCGCCTCCAGCCAATTGTCTTCGGTCACGCTCGACCAGTCGCCCGGCGGCGGTCCCCCGGCATTGGTGATCAGGATATCCGGACGCGGCTCCGCCCGCAGGAGCGCTTCGCGGCCGTCCTCCGTCGTGACGTCGGCGGCGACGATCCCGACCTCCACGCCATAATCCTTACTGATGGCGCTAGCCGTTTCGCGAAGCTGTTTCGGCTCGCGCGCGTTGAGCGTCAGGATGACGCCCGCCTCGGCGAGCTTTTCGGCGACGCCGCGACCCAGCCCCTTGGAACCGGCGCAGACCAGCGCCCTCTTGCCTTTGATACCCAGATCCATGCGATACTCCGATAGTTCTGTTTTTACGACTTGATTGGCAGACTGCCGAGGGCGCAGGGCGGCCTCATGCTCGCCGCGTGATGTCCGCTACCGCTTCCGAAAGGCGGGCAATCTCCTGCAGCGTTTAAATAGCTTACCGACGCCCTGGCGGTCTGGTCGAGCCCTTGCGCCATCATGTCGAGCGGCGTGCAGAGACGACGCCCGGATGCGGTTTCGCCATCAAGCCGCCCCGCGTTGCGGGGCGTGGGGATCGCTTGTGATCGGCCAGATGTCACGCCGCGCGCGCCGATAGGGCGTCTTTGCCGGATCATTGGGGTAGGGCGTTCCGGCCGAGCAGTAGAGGATTTGCGAGGCGATCTTCGAGAACGAGGCGTAAAAGTGGTTGGTCGATTTGACGATCAGGATCTTCTTCGCGCTCGGATCGATACCCATGACCAAGAACAGGCTCGGGTCGAAGCTTTGGGCGCGTGTCGAATTCAAGATGATGTCGATGCCGCGATACTGGATATGCGCCGCATCGCCGAAGGGCGCGATGCTCTCGCCGAAGCGCATTTCGGCATTGCGCACCAGCCGCACCACCCTGACGACGCCATCGATCGGATGGCCCGTGCCGGGGGCCGATTTCGCGCCGAAGCGCAAGGGGATTTCGGCGCCTTCGCCCGCCGCCATGCAGATCTGCACGGCCATCGGATCCCAGATGGTGCCGATCGCTGCATGCGTCACGCTGTTCGCGAGCAGTTCCTCGAGCACGACGGTCGCATCGCCCGCCGTGCCGCCGCCGGGATTGTCCCACATGTCGGCGATCACCACCGGCCCGGCGGGCGCGGCGATCGCCGCGGCGACCGCCTGCTTTTCGTCGATTTCCGGCATGCGGAAGGTGCCGCGCCTTTCGAAGAGTTCGAGGCCGAGTTCGCGGGCGAGCGCCTGGCCCTTCTTCGGGCGGCAGTCGGTGACGACAACCATCTTGGTGCCCATTTCCGGGACGTCGCCGGCCATGAAGCCGTGCACGACCGACAGCGACAGGACGTCCGGATCCTCGCGCTCGATCCGCATCAGCTTGTCGACGAAGCTGCGCATCGGTTCGCGCGACGTCGGGAAGACGTCGATCATCCGGCAATCGAACACTGACATGACCGGACGGACGCGCCCTTCGAGCGTGTCGACGGCAATGCGCCAGAGGTCCTCGGCGCGATCGACGAAATCCGTATGCGGAAATTCCTTGAAGAAGACAAAAAAATCGGCGGCCGCGACGCGCTTTGCGGTGAGATGGCTGTGCGGGTCGAGCTCGACGCAGACAAGCACGTCCGGCCCGACGATCTCGCGCACGCGCGTCAGGAGATCGCCTTCGGTGTCCTCGTAACCGTCGGCGACCATCGCTCCGTGCAGCCCGAGGACGACGGCATCGACAGGGAGGGCCGACCGCAGTTGCCCGAGGATCTCATCGCGCAACTCCTCGTAGGTTTGCCGGTTGACGAGGCCGGCGGGGTCCGCCCAGGCGGCCGTCCCCTCGATCAGCTGCCAGCCCTTCTCCGCCGCCACGCGGCGGCCGACGGTGATCGGCGCGGTGCAGAGCGTCGGCGTTTCCGGATGCTTGCCGGGAGGCGCATAAAGCGACGCTTCGAAGGCGCGCCTGTCGATGCAGATCGGAGAGAAGGTGTTCGTTTCGGTGGCCAAAGCCGCGGTAAAAATGCGCAATGCCGTCGCCTTCTCAATGACCCATCGGATTCGGCAGATAACCGGTGAAGCCAGAGATCTTCCACCGGCCTTCATGCAGCCGGCAATAATAGACCGTTTGCCACTTCAGGACATCGACGCTGCCGTCGGTCTTCCTGATCTCGCCATCGAACTTCTTGCGGGCGAGCGCCCGGTCGCCGTTGGTCTCGATATCCTCAAGCGTCGTGGTCGTGAAAATCGCCGCGCGCGCGTCTTCTGCGAAGGACTGCTCGGCAAAATCCCGGGCCTGGCGCAGCCACTCGTCGCGATAGGCAGCAAGCGACGGAAACGCCAGCCGCCAATCGTCAGGGCTTGCCGCCCGTTTTCCATCGATGCCGATGAAACCCTCTTCGACAAAATCGGCGGCCACCAGCGACCAGTCGGCGGCCAGGAAAGCGTCGATGTCGCGTGTCACCAGCATCTCCCAGATCTGATGCCGGGCGGCGTCGCTGACGGGGAAAGGATTCTGGAAGGGATTCCGCATGTGTTTCGCCCCTTATTGAAATTCTTTTCATGGATGGCGTTTTTCTCTGGCCAAAATTGACTTTCTGTGGTGATTTGTCAACGTAACGCGAAAATAATTTGCACAAGGTTCCTGATGTCTATCAAACGTTATGGCGCCGAAGAGATCGGGGCAGGCGGAAAATTGCTGCCGTTCGCGCGCGCTGTGGAGGCAGACGGCTGGCTACATGTGTCCGGGCAGGTTGCCATGGAAAATGGCGAGATCGTAGACGGCAATATCGTCGCGCAGACCCACAAGGCGATCGGCAATCTGCTGGCCATTTTGAAGGAGGCCGATTACGGTATCGAACACGTGGTGAGAGTCGGCGTCTGGCTGGACGACCCGCGCGATTTCTGGAGCTTCAACAAGATCTATCAGGAATATTTCGGAGCTCACCCGCCGGCACGTGCCTGCGTGCAGTCTTCGATGATGGTCGATTGCAAGGTGGAGATCGACTGCGTCGCCTATAAGCCCAAGGACGCCCGACATGTCGCGGGATGAGGAAAAGTGTGTGCGGATTTCCACCCGCATTTCGCGGCTCAGATAGGAGTGGCCGTCCGGATGGATATTTTCGCAACCTTGCAGCATGAAAAGGAGCGGCTGTCGCAGTCGGAGAGCCGCATCGCCGACATTCTGCTCAACGACTTCGAATTTGCCGTCAACGCATCGATCATCGAGCTTGCCGGCAAGGCCGATGTCTCGCCGCCGACGGTGACGCGCTTCTGCCGCCGGCTGGGTTGCGAGAGCTTTTCCGATTTCAAGGTGCAGCTGGCGCGCACGGCCTATGTCGGGATGCGCTACCTGAAGCCGGAGCCGAAAAGCCAGGAGACCGGCGATGTCGCCCAGGACATCATTACCAAGGCGCAGAACGCGCTGTTCCTGCTGCATCGTTCGCTCGACCTTGCCGCCCTCGAACAGGCAGCCGACCGCCTGGCCGGCGCGGAAATGATCTATGCCTTCGGTTCGGGCGGCAATTCCTCGATGATCGCGGGGGAATTGCAGAACCGCCTGTTCCGGCTCGGCCTGCGGATCACCGCGAGTTCCGACCACAGCATGCAATTGATGCTGTCGGCAGCCGCCAGGCAGAGCGACGTGATCATCGGCTCGTCCTTTTCCGGTCGTAACGCCGAATTGGTGCGTGCCTTCGGCCTTGCCCGCGACGCCAAGGTTCCGACGATCGCACTTACCCAGACCGGCAGCCCGGTTGGGCGCGCCGCCGACATCACCGTTCCGGTCGATCTGCCGGAAGGCAACAATATCTACCGGCCGACATCCACGCGCATTGCCTATGTGGCGCTGGTCGACATCCTTGCCAGCTTGGTCGCCTATCGCGTCCAACCGCAGGCGACCGCGACGCTCAGGCGCATCAAGCAGCAGCTGGTTGCGCACAGGGATGGCGACGATCGCCAGCTTCTCGGAGACTGATGTGGCAGAGCAACCGCCCATGCCGAGATCCGTAGCGATCGTCACCGGCGCGGCCGGCGACATCGGCCGGGCCATCGCCCGTCGCCTGGCGGACGGCCACGACCTCGTCCTTCTCGCCGATATCGACGGCGACGCGGCAGCCGGGGTTGCGCGCGAACTCGGCGCAGCGGAACGGTTCGCCGCCGTCGCCTGCGATGTAACGGATGCGGCAAGCGTGGCGGCCATGGCTGCATCGGCGGCCGAACTTGGCGTCGTCCATACGCTCGTCAACAATGCCGGCGCGGCGCGCGCCGTCAGCCTGCAGGAAACGACGCACGAAATCTGGCGGATGGACAATGCCCTCAATCTCGAAGCCGCATTCCTCTGTTTCCGGGCGGTCGAAAAAATGCTGAAGGAAAGCAGGGGTTCGGTCGTCAATATCGCCTCGGTGAATGGCCTGGGCGTCTTCGGTCATCCGGCCTATAGCTGCGCCAAAGCCGGCCTCCTGCATCTGACCCGGCTCATCGCCGTCGAATACGGCAAGTTCGGCATTCGCTCGAACGCGGTGGCGCCGGGCACGGTGCGCACCCAGGCCTGGGAGACCCGGGCCTCCGCCAATCCGCAGGTCTTCGAGGAGGCCAAGCGCTGGTATCCGCTTCAGCGCATCGTCGATCCCGAAGACGTTGCGAATGCCGTCCATTTCCTGGCCGGGCCGCAGGCAAGAGCCATATCGGGGGTCTGCCTGCCGGTCGACTGCGGCCTCACCGCCGGCCAGACCGAACTCGCCCGCACGTTCTCGCAGTCCAGCCATTATTGACCAATCCCATTGGAGGATGCTCATGCAGCCGGTCTCTTATCGCCTCGAATCTGCCTGGCAGCCGGATGGCGGCCCCAACGGACGCTTCACCTTCAGTCTCTTCAATCTTTCCGGTAGGGTTCTGAGCGGCTTCCGTCTCGTCTACACCTCGCTGACCCGAGTCATCGATCCGGCTGCCTGCGAGGACGCCGTCTTCCTGCGCCGCAACGCCAATTTCCATGAATTCGCGCCACCCGAGGGGCTGACCCTTCAGCCGGGAGAAAGCTGGACCTTCGTGGTCAGCGGCCTTCACCGGCAGGCCAAGCACTGCACCGACGGGGCGAAGTCGGCCTATCTGACGCTGTCCGATGGCAAGCATGTGCCGGTGGCGGTCTCGGATCTTCGGCTCGAGGGTGCCACCAGCGAACCGCCGCCGGCCCGTCTGCCCGTAGGACGACTCGACCTGCCATTCGCGCTGCAGCCCTGGCCGGCGAAGATTGATGCCGTGGCAGGAGAAGGATTTCCCGTGGTCCTCTACCCGGCCCCGGGAAGCAGCCCGGAGGATGTCGAGGCGGTCTCTAACGTGCTGGCGCTGTTTCACCGGCTCTTTGCCGCCGGGCACGCCCCGTTCAGCCTTGCACCGTCGGGGCAGGGTGTCCCGATCATCTTCGCAAAGGGCGCTGATCTGGCGCCCGAGGCGTACCGGCTTGCCTTCTCCCCCCGCGACATCCGGCTTGACTATGGCGCCGCCGCCGGACGGCAATACGGCCTGACGACGCTTGCGCAGCTCCTCGACGGCGCCCGCAACCATGCCGGAAAATTCCGCTTTCCCGCGTCGGGCACGATTGCCGACCGGCCACGCTACGATTGGCGCGGCTGCCATCTCGACGTGTCGCGGCAATTCTATCCGGCCGCCGACGTTCTGCGGCTGATCGATATTCTCGCCTGGTTCAAGCTCAACATCTTCCATTGGCACCTGACGGACGACGAAGCCTGGCGGCTGGAGATTAAGGCCTATCCGACACTGACGACGCTCGGCGTTCTGCGCGGGCCCGACGAGCCGCTGCTGCCGCAGCTTGGCAACGGGGCGGAGCCCGCGGGCGGCTTCTACAGCCAGAAGGAAGTCAAGGCCATCGTCGCGCATGCGGCCGCGCTCAATGTCGAGGTGGTGCCGGAGATCGACATTCCCGGCCACAGCACCGCGGCGCTCGTAGCACTTCCCGAGCTCGCGGATGGCCAGGAGGCGCCGGAGAGCTATCATTCCGTTCAAGGCTACCCCAACAACGCGCTCAATCCAGCCGTCTTGCTCACCTACGAATTCCTCGAGAAAGTCTTCGACGAAATGGTCGAACTGTTCCCGAGCCGCTATATCCACATCGGTGGCGACGAGGTGGCGAACGGCTCCTGGCTCGCCTCGCCCCTGGCACGCAGGCTGATGGAAGAGGAAGGCATTTCCGGCACCTTCGCGCTGCAATCCTATTTCCTGACGAAGGTGAAGCAGATGCTGACGGCGCGCGGCCGCAAGCTCGCCGGCTGGAACGAGGTCGCCCATGGCGGCGGTGTCGGAACCGAAGACACGCTGCTAATGGCCTGGGAGAACCCCAAGGTGGGGATCGAGCTGGCGCGCGAGGGATATGACGTCGTGATGACGCCCGGACAGGCCTACTATCTCGACATGGCGCAGGCGGAGGCCTGGCAAGAGCCTGGCGCAAGCTGGGCCGGCACGGCAACGCCGGCGCATACCTATGGCTATGAGGCGGAAGGTGAGTTTCCGGAAGAGCTGAAGAGCCGCATGAAGGGCGTGCAGGCCTGTATCTGGTCGGAGCATTTCCTGTCGCGCGGCTATTTCAACCGGCTCGTCTTCCCGCGCCTGCCGGCAATCGCCGAAGCGGCCTGGACGCCGAAGGCTGAAAAGGACTGGCTACGCTTTGCGGCGATCGCTCCCCTGAGCCCGACCTTGTGAGTTTGCGCCATGCGGATCGCCGTCGGTGGTATCCATACGGAATGCAGCACCTATTCGCCGGTGCTGATGTCGGTCGAGGACTTTCGGGTCCTGAGAGGCGAGGAATTGCTGGGGGACAAATATTTCAGCTTCCTCGCCGCCGATGATGTGAAGCACGTTCCGCTGCTCCATGCCCGCGCCGTCCCCGGCGGGCCGGTTTCTCGGCCGGCCTATGCGGAAAGCTTGAAGACAGCCCTGCCGATCGACGGGCTCTATCTCGCCATGCATGGCGCGATCAAGGTGGACGGGATGGACGATGCGGAGGGCGACTGGATTTCGGCCGCCCGTGCTGTCGTCGGTCCCGACTGCCCGATTGCCGTCAGCTATGACCTGCACGGCAATGTCAGCCAGCGGATCGTCGACCAGATCGACATTTTCGCCGCCTACCGCACGGCGCCGCATATCGATACGCGCGAAACCATGGTGCGCGCCTGGACGATGCTGGTCGATGCGCTGCGCACGGACACGCGCCCGGGCGTCGCCTGGGCGCCAGTGCCGCTGCTCCTGCCTGGAGAACGGACTTCGACGGAGGATGAACCCGCCAGGCGCTTGTATGGGCGCCTGCCGGATTTCGATACGCGGCACGGCGTTCTCGATGCCAATCTAATGGTCGGCTATGTTTGGGCGGACGAACCGCGCGCCACCGCCTGCGCGGTCGTGACCGGATCTGACAAAGAAGCCGCTTTGAAAGCGGTGGAGGAAATCGCCGCAAGCTACTGGAATGACCGGGAAAACTTCCGCTTCGGTCCGGTGACCGGAACCCTCGCAGCGATGCTCGACTTTGCCGAAGGCGCGACGACGAAGCCCATCATTCTGGCGGATTCCGGCGACAACCCGACCGGCGGGGGCGTCGGCGACCGGGCCGACGTCATGAAGGCGCTTCTGGCGCGTGGTTGGCAGGACGCGCTGATCGCCGGAATTGCCGATCGGCCGGCGGTAGAGGCATGCTTTGCCGCAAGCGAGGGTGCGACCCCAGCCCTTCGGATCGGCGGGAGCCTCGACCCCTCGAGCGCTGCCGTCGAAGCCGCGGCGAAGGTCGTCAGGCTCGACGATCCCGGCTCCCTTGCGGAGCGCCAGGCGGTGGTTGAGGTGGACGGCATTACCGTCGTGCTCTCGGCCCGGCGGCGGCCCTATCACAATATCGAGGATTTCCGCCGGCTCGGTCTCGATCCAAAGGCGGTCCGCCTGCTGGTCGTCAAGTCCGGTTACCTTTCGCCGGAACTCGCGCCGATCGCCAATCCCAATCTGATGGCACTCACCAACGGTGTCGTCAATCAGGACATCGAGAAGCTCGCGAGCGAGCGCCGCCAGCGGCCGATCTTCCCCTTCGATCGCGATTTCGACTTCACGCCGAAGGCGCGGCTATCGGCCCGCTGGACCTGACGCAGCAGCCGCACGACCCGCCCGATGGCCCCGGGTGATTGACCTCGCCCTTCCGCGGAACACCCCTCCATGTCTTCGGCGCTGCTCACGGCCATGCGAAACCCGGTCATTCGGGCGAGCATGCTCGCCATATTCCTCTTCGGCTTTGCCGGCGCCGCGACCTCGCCCTATCAGTCCGTGGTCGGCATTATCGAGCTAGGCCTCAGCGACGCATTCTACTCGGCCCTGATCTTCGCGGCCGCTTTTCTCAACGTCGTCGTCAGCATCACGGTCGGCATCCTCGCAGACCGGGTCGGCAATTATCGCACCCTGATGCTGGCAGTCATTCTCTTCGGTATCGTCGGCTATGGGATGGTCTATGCCTGGCCGGCAAAGGCGAGCTTCATGCTTGCTAGGCTGCTGCTCCTGCCGATCTACGGTGCCCTCAATTCGCTCCTCTTCCCTTTGCACGCGCCCAACCCATAGGACCAAGAGGACAGAGCACCATATGAAACCAGCTCCTGCCACATACGGCAAGAGCTGCGTAGTAACCGCGTTGAGGTTGCTCATATAGTCGCCAAGCTACTGCCGTTTCTAGGATTGGTCGAGCCACATTGAAACTGGCGTGAGCGATGCTGCTTCGAGGCAACATCATCCCCGCCGACAGGCATTTAAGTACACGACGGTTGAGGGGGTAGGCGGGGTCGCTGCCCTCGGCAGGTGCCTCCGTAACCACACGATTGCGGCCGGAGGTCTTGGCGAGCTAGAGCGCCCGGTCCGTCCGCTGCCCGCAACCTCCAGAATATGATAGCCCGCGGCACCCGGAGAAGGGGTTCTCTGCTCTCAAACCAGCATCGACTGCTGGGCGAAGATACCCGCCATCGCGCCTTGCCATGATGCCGTGGTGACCGAGGCCATGAGGGGGTTTGCGAGGTCGCCGGCGGCGTAGATGCCGGGCATGCTGGTTTCGCGGCGCTCGTTGACCTTGAGGGCGATGCCGAGGGGCGTATCGACCGTGGCGAGGCCCAGTGATTCATGCAGGCTTGCGGACGGCTTGTTGCGCGGATGCGCAAACAGGATGTCGACGGCGACATTGGGGGCGGTATCGAGCTTGACGGTGGCATTATGGCCCCCGTGACGGGCGATTTCGGTGATCCGGCCATCAACGACAGGTATGTTGCGGCGCGCCAAATCGGCCCGGATATCGGGCGGAATGTCGTGACTATCGGCGAAGACCGTCAACGTGTCGGTCCAATCGTGGTACAGCTTGACATAAGTGTGCGACTGCGGGCCGGACCAGACGAGGCCCCAATGCTGGCCAGCGACTTCAAAGCCATCGCAATAGGGGCAAGGCACGATGGATGTGCCCCAGCTTTCGGCAAAGCCCGGAACATCAGACATCTGGTCGGCGACACCATAGCTCAGGATCAGGCGGCGCGCCCCAAGGCTTTCGCCATCGCCAGTGAGGACGGAGAAATCGTCGATGGCGCCGGAGATGCTGTCGGCTCGGGCATTGACCAGCCTGATCGTGGGATAACGCGCCAGTTGCTGCCGCGCCTCGGCCAGAATGTCCAGCGGTGGCTTGTGATCGTGGCCGAGCAGACCATGCGAGTGGCCGGCGAACCGGTTGCGCGGCAGGCCTGTATCGAGAACGGTGACCTTGCGGCGGGCGCGGCCGAGCTGCAGCGCGCCGGCGAGACCGGCAAAGCTGCCGCCGATAATGATGACGTCATCCATGGTGATAAGCTCCGTGTTGTTTATGGAGGGGGGTGGGCTGAGCCTGGCGCGAAATTTCGTCCAGCGATACGCATTCGATATCGCCAAGCTGCCCAGGGAAACTTGATTTGGAGGACAGGGTAAAATCCACTCTTTGGCTTGCATATTTACGAAACTACATGGTATCGTAATTTAAGAATAACGATACTGTCAAGGACTGGAATTGTCGTGACCGAAAATAGCCGGGGCCGGCGCGGCCGGCCCGTCAACGAGGCGCTTGGCCAAACGATAGTCGACGCCGCGGGCGAACTGTTTGCGGAATTGGGTTTTCAAGCGACGACATTGAACAAAGTCGCCCAGCGAGCGAAGATATCCAAGCTCAGCATCTACAGGCACTTCGAGAACAAGGAGGCGCTGTTCGGCGCAGCCTTTGCGGCCCGCTGCCAGCAGTTTGTACCACTGGCCCTTTTTGAAGGCGTCGACGGTTCGGCCGCAGATCAGCTCATGGCTGTGGCATCATCGCTGCTTCGCACGCTGTTGCGCCCGGACGTCCGCAATGTCGAAGCCATGGTCATGGCCGACACGCCTAATCAAAAGTCGTTAAGCAAGCTCCATTACGAAGCCGGACCCGCCCACATCATCGCTCAAATCGAGGCCCTGTTGCGTCAGTTGCACGCGAAGGCGGTTCTCAACGTCCCCGATCCCCGCCAGTCCGCCCGCTTGTTCGCCGCGCTTATCAAAGGTTCCGATCTCCTGGTTATCGCACGCTTCGATGAGGCGAGAGCAGAGGACGACAACGAAATCGAATCCTATTGCCGGTCGGCCGTCGCCATGTTCATCGCCGCGCACGGTGGCAACGACCACGCGGGCGGATAGCCTTGTTAAGAACGGATCAGAACAAGGATATAGCATGGCAGAGAAAAATGTTTATCAGGTTGCCGACTGGAATGGCCAAAGCGGGGAGCGCTGGGTCGCTTACCAGGCCCGGCTCGATGCCATGATGGCGGTGTTCGGCCAGGCCGCGATCGAAGCCGCCGCGCCCGCGACGGGCGAACGCGTGCTGGACGTCGGCTGCGGCGCGGGAGCGTCTAGTCTGGATCTGGCCGCCCGCGTCGGCGCGGCGGGCCATGTGCTAGGCGTGGACATATCCGAACCGCTGATCGGCCGAGCGCGCGCGCTAACGCCGCAGGATACGCCGGCCCTGTTCCAGGTGGCCGACGCCAGCAGCACCGAGTTGCCCGAGGGCGCGTTCGACATCCTGTTCTCGCGCTTCGGAGTGATGTTCTTTGACGCTCCTACGGCGGCGTTCGCTCATATGCGCCGTGCGCTCAAGCCGGGCGGGCGGGTCGCTTTCGTCTGCTGGCGCGGCATGGCCGAGAACGATTGGGTGCGCTTGCCGATGGGCGCGATCAAGGGCATCGTCCCGCCGATGCCGCCGCTCCATCCCGAAGCGCCTGGCCCATTCTCGTTTGGCGACCAGGGGCGGGTGGCGCGTATTCTAACGGCGGCTGGCTTCACCGATGTCGCTATCGCGCCATTCGATGCCTCCATCCCGTTCGGCGAGGGGGGGACGCGGGACGCGGCAATCGACGACGCGGTGGAGATGACACTCGAGGTCGGCCCGCTGTCGCGCGCTCTCGCTAATCAGCCCGACGACATCCGGGCCCGCGCCTCGGCCGCGGTTCGTGCCGCCTTCGCGGGCTGCCCAGGTGAGCGGTCGGTGATGATCGACGGCGCGGCGTGGATCGTCACGGCGCGCAATCCGGCAAGCTGACAGGGATTAACAGGGGGAGACGCCCCGTCTCGATGGCTCGGCGTCGGCCGTGGCGCGATCGCCCCCGCACCGCTTGCGGCCGGAACGCAGATGAGGTGAGGTAGGGCGGCGGGCTTTTGTCCCAGGTCGCACCGCTGCCATTGGTTTATATCGCGCTCATCGGCGACTACCTCTGGAACGAAATTGACCGCCCCCTCGAACGATTCAAGCCAATCCGCGCTAACCACTTCAATCCAAACAAGTCAATTTCCCTTTGCGGTATTAGTGCAGTAATGCCCACAGAGCCCCGATTAATCTGGAACCGCACTGCTCGGCGCCGCCGCCGGGCTTGCAGGGCTTGTGCTGCTCCTCATGCTCGACGGCAAGCGCGCCCGGGTTTCGGCATCATAAGAGCCGGGCAGCGGGAGGCCGCGGACAGCCTCCCGTGTTTCATAAGTTGCCGAGGATGCCGGGCAGGCGCAGGCCCTGTTCCTTGGCGCATTCGACCGCGATGTCATAGCCCGCATCCGCATGGCGCATGACGCCGGTCGCCGGATCGTTCCAGAGAACCCGCTCGATGCGGCGGGCGGCATCTTCCGAGCCGTCGCAGCAGATGACGACGCCCGAATGCTGCGAGAAGCCCATGCCAACGCCGCCGCCGTGATGCAGCGAGACCCAGGTGGCGCCCGAGGCCGTGTTGAGCAGCGCGTTCAACAGCGGCCAGTCGGATACGGCGTCGGACCCGTCCTTCATCGCTTCGGTCTCGCGGTTCGGTGAGGCCACCGAGCCGGAGTCGAGATGATCGCGGCCGATGACGACCGGCGCGCTGAGCTCGCCGGATCTCACCATCTCGTTGAAGGCCAGGCCGAGGCGATGGCGATCGCCCAGCCCCACCCAGCAGATGCGCGCCGGCAGGCCCTGGAAGGCGATGCGCTCGGCGGCCATGTCGAGCCAGTTATGCAGATGCTTGTTGTCGGGCAGCAGTTCCTTCACCTTGGCGTCGGTCTTGCGGATATCCTCCGGATCGCCCGACAGCGCCGCCCAGCGGAACGGGCCGATGCCACGGCAGAACAGCGGACGGATATAGGCCGGCACGAAGCCCGGGAAGGCGAAGGCGTTTTCGAGGCCTTCTTCCTTCGCCACCTGGCGGATGTTGTTGCCGTAGTCGAAGGTCGGGATACCCATGTCCTGGAAGGCGATCATCGCTTCGACATGCTCGCGCATCGAAGCGCGGGCGGCCCTTTCCACGGCTTTCGGGTCGCTTTCGCGCTTCTGCTTCCACTCGGCCATCGTCCAACCCTTCGGCAGATAGCCGTTGATCGGATCATGTGCCGAGGTCTGGTCGGTCACCATATCCGGGCGGATGCCGCGACGGACCATTTCCGGCAGAATCTCGGCCGTGTTGCCGAGCAGGCCGACGGATTTCGCCTCGCCCGCGGCGGTCCAGCCGTTGATCATCGCCATCGCTTCATCAAGCGTCTCGGCTTTCGCGTCGACATAGCGGGTGCGCAGGCGGAAATCGATGGAATCCGGATTGCACTCAACGGCGAGGCAGCACGCGCCAGCCATGACGGCGGCGAGCGGCTGGGCGCCGCCCATGCCGCCGAGGCCGCCGGTCAGCACCCATTTGCCCTTGAGGTCGCCGTTGTAATGCTGGCGGCCGGCTTCGACAAAGGTTTCATAGGTGCCCTGCACGATGCCCTGGCTGCCGATATAGATCCACGAACCGGCGGTCATCTGGCCGTACATGGCGAGACCCTTCCTATCCAGTTCGTTGAAATGGTCCCAGGTCGCCCAGTGCGGCACCAGGTTGGAATTGGCGATCAGCACGCGCGGCGCATCCTTGTGGGTGCGGAAGACGCCGACCGGCTTGCCGGACTGGATGAGCAGGGTCTCGTCCTCGTTGAGATCCTTCAAAGTCGCGACGATCCGGTCGAAATCCGCCCAGGTACGGGCGGCTCGGCCGATGCCGCCATAGACGACGAGCTCGTGGGGGTTTTCGGCGACCTCCGGGTCGAGGTTGTTCATCAGCATCCGGAGCGGCGCTTCGGTCAGCCAGCTCTTGGCGCTGATCTCGGTTCCACGCGGGCTGCGCACGTCGCGGATGTTGTGGCGCGGATTGTTCATGTTCATGCCTCACTCCCTGTCAAATTGAGGTCTCGGCGGGATGCTGGAGACTGTGCTGCGCTATCGGATCAGCATTCCGCCACAAGTGTCTGTGTTCGTTGAATTCTGCAAGTTTATGTGTGATCGCGACGGCCGAGTGCGATCGCCTCGATCTGTTCCAGGATTGCACTCAGATGGTGGCGAAGCCGCTTGGCCTTGCCAGAGTCGAGCGCAAATGGCGGCGCCTCCGTGGCCAAATGGGTCGATTGGGCCAGTTCCATCTGGATCGCATGGACGCCTATCTCTGGCCGGCCATAATGGCGGGTCGTCCAACCACCTTTGAAGCGACCATTCAGGATATGGGTGTAACCCTCGGCCTGGCTTGCGATATTTGCTGCCGCGCGCTCGATCGCCGGGGCGCAGGTCTTGCCGCTATCGGTGCCGATGTTGAGGTCCGGCAGCTTGCCCTCGAAGAGGAAGGGGATATGCGAACGGATCGAGTGGCAGTCGTAGAGGACCGCCACGCCATGAATGGCCTTCACCCGATTGATCTCGGCGGCGAGCGCGGCGTGATACGGAGCGTGAAAATTGCGCAGCCTTGCGGCAATATCGGCATCCTTCGGGCCTTGGCCTTCCTTCCAGATCGGCACACCGTCGAAATCGGTTTCCGGCACAAGGCCGGTCGTGTTCTGGCCGGGGTAGAGGCTGACGCCTTCCGGGTCACGATTGGCGTCGATGACATAGCGATGGAAGGTGGCGCGGACAGTCGTCGCTTCCGGTAGAAGACCTTCATAGAGCTCGTGGATGTGCCAATCGGTATCGGCGAGGACCCGGCCGTTGTCGTTCAACCGCTCCCAGATCGGCGGCGGAACGTCGGTGCCCGTGTGGGGGAAGCCGAGAATGACGGGCGAGGTGCCTTGCCGGACATCGAAGACCGCCATGTCAAACCTCCAGTTGCGGCAGGATGCCGTCGGAGACGGCGGCTGCCAGCCGGCCGGAGGCGACGAGTTCGCCGGCGGACCTGAGGTCGTCAGCCATGTAGCGGTCTTCCTCGACCGTCGGGGAAACGGCGCGCACGGCCGCGGCCGCCTTCTGGAGTTCCGGGCTGGTCGCAAGCGGCGCCCGGTATTCGATGCCCTGAACGGCTGCCAAGGCCTCGATGCCGATGATAGAGAACAGGTTGTCGGTCATCTGCAGCAGGCGGCGGGCGCCGTGGCAGGCCATGGAGACATGGTCCTCCTGGTTGGCCGAGGTCGGCGTCGAGTCAACGGAGGCCGGGTGCGAGAGCTGCTTGTTCTCCGACATCAGCGCGGCGGAGGTGACTTCGGCGATCATCAGTCCGGAATTGAGGCCCGGCTTCTTGGCGAGGAAGGCCGGAAGGCCGTAACTCAGGGCGGGATCGACGAGGAGCGCAATGCGGCGCTGGGAAATGGCGCCGATCTCGCAGATCGCGAGCGCAATCTGGTCGGCGGCGAAGGCGACCGGCTCGGCGTGGAAATTGCCGCCGGAGACGACGGAATTGTCGGAGAGCACCAGCGGATTGTCGGTGACGGCATTGGCCTCGATGGTGAGCGTCGCGGCAACCGAGCGCAGCAGATCGAGGCAGGCGCCGTCGACCTGCGGCTGACAGCGGATGCAATAGGGATCCTGCACGCGCTCGTCGCCGTCGAGATGACTTTGGCGAATGACCGATCCGTCGAGCAGCCTGCGGAGTGCGGCCGCCGTGTCGATCTGGCCGCGATGGCCCCGCAATATATGGATGTCGGGGTGGAAGGGGGCGGAGGATCCCATGGCCGCATCGGTCGAGAGCGCGCCAGTGACGAGCGCCGCCTGCGCGGCCCGGTGGGCGCGGAACAGGCCGGCAAGCGCCAGCGCCGTCGAAACCTGGGTGCCGTTGATCAGCGCCAAACCTTCTTTAGCGGCGAGCGTCACCGGGGAAAGTCCGGCCGCATTCAGGGCGGCGGCACCTGCCATGCGTTCGCCCGCGACAAAGGCCTCGCCATGGCCCATCATCACGGCGGCCATGTGCGCAAGCGGCGCCAGGTCGCCGGAGGCGCCGACCGAGCCCTTTTCCGGGATCAGCGGGATGACGCCCTTATCGAGCATGCCTTCGATCAGGCGGACGAGTTCGAGGCGCACGCCGGAGGCGCCGCGACCGAGCGAAATCAGCTTCAGCGCCAGGATCAGGCGCACGATATTCTCGGGCAGCGGCTGACCGACACCGCAGCAATGCGACAGGATGAGATTGCGCTGCAGCGTCGCGACATCGGCGCTGTCGATCTTGATCGAGGCGAGTTTGCCGAAGCCGGTATTGATGCCGTAGACCGGCGCATTGCCGGCGACGATCTCGGCGATGCGCCGGGCGGCCTTCTCGATGCCGGCGTCATAGGCGCGATCGAGGCGGGCCGGCTCGCCCGTCCAATAGATCGTCTCCAGGTCTCTAAGCGGTACGGAACCGGGTTTCAGAACAATGGTCATCGGGCAATCCTTTCACCCTTGAAAATCAGCTCGGAGAGGGGGTTGAAGCCGATGCGGTAGATCAGTTCCGCCGGCGCTTCGATGTCCCAGAGCGCAAGGTCGGCCGATTTTCCCGCTTCGATGGTGCCGGTCTCGCCGAGGATGCCAAGGGCGCGCGCCGCCTCGCGCGTTACGCCGGCGAGGCATTCCTCCAGCGTCAGGCGGAAGAGCGTCGCCGACATGTTGATGGTCAGGAGAAGAGATGTCAGCGGCGACGTTCCCGGATTGCTATCGGTGGCGATGGCGATGCGCGCGCCGGCGGCGCGCAGTGCCTCGACCGGCGGCAGTCGCGTTTCGCGAAGGGTATAGAATGCTCCCGGCAGCAAAACGGCGACGGTACCGGCCTTCGCCATGGCGGCAGCGCCGTCGGCATCGAGATATTCGAGGTGATCGGCCGAAAGCGCGCCATAGGAGGCCGCAAGCTTAGCACCGCCGAGATCGGAAAGCTGTTCGGCGTGAAGCTTGACCGGCAGGCCGAATGCCTTGGCCCGGTCGAACACACGCGCGATCTCGGCGGGCGAAAAGGCGATCCCCTCGCAGAAGCCATCGACCGCGTCGACGAGTCCTTCCGCATGGCCCCGGCTCAGTCCGGGGAGAACGACGTCGTCGATATAGTCGGCATTCCGCCCCTTGTATTCCGGCGGCGTGGCGTGGGCGGCGAGATAGCTGGTGACGATGCGGACCGGGCGCACTTGCGCGAGTTTGCGCGCCGCCCGCAGCATGTTCAGTTCCGCCTCGACATTAAGGCCATAGCCCGATTTGACTTCGACTGTCGCAACGCCCTCGGAGAGCAGCGTGTCGAGCCGCGGCAGCGCTGCTTCGACGAGTTCGTCGATCGACAGCGCGTTGGTCGCGTTGACGGTGGAGACGATGCCGCCGCCGGCGCGGGCAATCTCTTCATAGGTCGCGCCTTCGAGCCGGAGCTGGAATTCGCGGGCACGGTTTCCGCCATGGACGATGTGGGTGTGGCAGTCGACCAGCGCCGGCGTCATCCAGCGCCCTTCACAATCAATCATCCGGTCGGGGGAAGAGAGGCAGGAAGGCAGGTCGGCCTCGGCGCCGGCATAAACGATCCGACCATCGCGAACTGCCACGGCGCCCGCTTCGACAATGCCGAGCGGCCCCAGATCCTCGCGGAGCGTCGCAAGGCGCACGTTGCGCCAGAGACTGCTGCGTTCCGCTTCCATGTCGGCCTTTCCGTTCATCAGCTCTCCGCCCTTCTCTTGCTATAATGTATATACATAATAAAGCACACGGCAAGCGGAAAATTCTTGACCTCGTGCCAGGAGGTAAGGCGGCCGGCGCACCGGGCCAGCAATCGGAACGAAAAAGATCGGATGATTGGGGCTCCGGCGGCCTCCCTTGATGGGAGTAGCGGGAGATCGGTCTTCCGGGCAGGCTCCAAT
>NZ_LNQC01000072.1 GCF_001651855.1 Sinorhizobium americanum
ATCGGTCCGTTCCTCTCTCGTTTGCAACAAGAGCAATCTAACCGATCGCTCCGGAGAGGGGCGGGCCATCCCATAATCTGAACGAAGTGTTCACGATACGATCGGTCCCATCAAGTGGCGATCTATTGATCTATTTTAGCTGGGCAGATGCCCCTCGGCTTCAGGGACTGACAAGCTTCGCTGAATATGAAACGAATGCCATCTTCATCCGGGATCCGGGGAAGTCCTGGTACAATGGCGCTATTCCAGGCCTTTCGGGCAATGCTAACGAGCTGCTCGATTTACTACGGGCGCACTGCGCAAAGTTTGATCTCAGCAGGGTTACAGTTGCCGGGACTTCCATGGGCGGGTATGCAGCAATTCTGTTCGGAACGCTCCTCGGCGCCGGCCGCGTTGTTGCGATCGGTCCCCAGATCGTGCTTGACAAGAATCTTCCTCGCTCGCCGTCCGCTCCAGTAAAATACAGCGATCTGGCCCCTGTAATCGTTGGCAAGCACGAGCGCACAGCGATCGACATCTGGTACGGCTTTGAAAGCGCACTTGATCTCTACAACGCGCTACTGGTTCCCCAGATCGATGGGGTGAGAACATTCGGCGTACGAGGCGCAATGCACAACGTGTTGGCCAAATTTAAGCGGACAAATGAGCTGCGGCGCTTCTTCTCGCATATCGCGATTGGCACCCCCTTTGACGTTCCTGTCTTCCACATCAATGGTGATTTACGCGAAAGGATTTTGCAGGCCGGAGAAAGGTTTTTTGTCCAGAAGGACTATCCAGGCGCCATAAGTATCAGCACGCCAATCGTTGAGCAAATTAGCCTCTCTTCCGTGCATTTCCTTATAGGTGCATCCCACTTTCGCATGAAGGATCTTGAGCTGGCCAGGCAATCATTTGAGCGAGCAGCTTCGGCCTGCGATGAGAACTACGATGCGCATCATCACCTTGGGCTATACTTCGAGAAAAAAGGAGATTTCAAAGCGGCAGAAGCCTCCTTCGCGCGTGGACTCGAATACTTCGACGCTCCCAACGGCCTCAGATTTTCAAAGCTGGCAGCAAGTCAATTTCGAAACGGGAAGTACCAAGAGGCTATCGCCAACCACCAACAGGCAATCAGCCTCGATCCTTCTATTTCCAGAAGTCATTTTGAATTGGCGATGATGTACGACCGTGCAGGCGTAGGCGATAGGGCATTGCATCACTTCCAAGTGCACGCTCATCTGAAACCTGGCTTCCCCACGACGGAACGCCACATCTCCCGCCTGATGAAGGTGACAGCGAAGCGATAGCCGATCGCCTGAAGCGGAAACCGCCCAAAGCTCTATTACGCTTTTAGCGCTGCCAACCTCGCCCGAACACCCTTTAACTCGGCGACGAGATAAGGCACGAGTTTGCTCATATCGACGCTCCACCATTCAAAGATTCAAAGCCAGAATCCCGGGGGAGTTTCTCCGGGCTGGATCGCCAACGTAACCATCCGGCCAGGGCCGCAGGTTAGGCAGCCTGATGTTGTAGGGACTTCGGTGGCTGCCAATTCCACGGAAGCAATTGCTCGAGCCTGGTGATCGGGGTGTCGGCGATGCGAGCGAGCACCGTCGGCAAGCCACGCCTGCGGATCGATGTCGTTGAGCTTGGCGGTTTATGCCGACCGTCGAACCATGCGAGCACCTCTTCGAACATACCAGTTGAAACGCGCTTCGTTTCGGTTGGAGACTTGTCATTGATATTCGGCATAGTTCTCATGCCCAGAGGGCGTTCAGGAATTCCAGAAGCCGGTCGTTTGGTCGAAATCGCTCGGCCTCCGCGCGTTCGTACGGCTTCAGCTTTGCGAGTGCGGATTCCTTCAGTTGAAGATGTGCACGAAGATAGGTCAGCGTCGTTTCCATTGCCTCATGGCCAAGCCACAGGGCAATGACCGAGCGGTCGACGCCCGCCTGTAGCAACTCCATGGCAGCGCTGTCCCGCAAAACATGGGGCGATACCCGCTTTGAGCGAAGGGAGACGCAGTGCTCGCGCGCTTTGGCGACGTATTTGTTCAGCAGCGCCTGGTGCCGCCGATTAGACGTACGCTCAAAACTAGATCCCACGCATACCGAACAGGTTGGTCGTTGTCACACGGCAGATGCGGCCGGCGACGTTGGGCAATGTTTTTGGCGAAGTCGGTAGGAATCCGACATGCATTACATATATTGCTGTGCAATCCTGTTTGCGTTCAGCGTTGTTGCAGTAGCTGGCCTGTCGGCGACTCGTCCAGTGGCTGCTCTCCCGTCGCCGTTCAGGACAAAAAGGGTCTAAAGCCGGCGTCATTATCAGCCCCATTTTTTTATTTCGGTGCTGTTGGACTGTGCGGGGCGAACCCGCAGTCCAGTTCAATGCCCGATTGCGAAGTTGCGAACCGGTAGTGTCGTCTCATTGTCACGCGGCGTCGTCGTCGTCCTCGCCGATGGCAGTCGAGCTGTAGTTGCCACCAACGACTGTCATGTCGATGGTGTTGCCCTGAGGTTGGCACCAAGCACGATTTACTGGAAAGGCGTTGGTGTCGATCACCGCATCGGCCGATGCGGAGGAGATTCCTTCGAGGAAACTATCGTAACCATTGTAGGAACCCCAGGTGCCGCCCGAGCCTGCGCCGCCACCGCCGGTCGTAGCGATGCCACCTGCAGCGCCTGCGCCGCCTGCACCGCCTGTGGCTGCTCCACCTACACCGCCACCGGCAAAGGCATCGCCAGCCCATGCACCCGTGAGGGCAAAGCCGCCGTCACCAGCGCCACCGGTTGCCGCTCCGCCGGTTCCAGTCCCGCCGCCGGCAGCGCCGGACGTTCCGCCATTCGCAGTGGCACCGCCGCCGCCGCCATTACCGGATCCGACACCGGCACCCATGCCGATACCAACGCCAGCGCCGAGCGCATCGCCGCCGTCACCGGCATCGGCCGCGCTGCCGCCGTTGGCGTTGCCGGTCTCACCGAGAGCGATGCTGTTGCCGCCATCGTTGTCGCCGCCGTCGCCAGCGTCATTATCGCCACCCGCCCTCGTTCAGCGCGGTAGCGCGCGAGCGACGGAGCGGTGGTCATTGCAAAGCGACAATCCGGGTAAGATTCTGGTGTCGCAGTCGTCGGTGACGGTATCATCCAGATTGTCGCCCAGCTCGGGGGATGTGCTCACATTCGTGCGCGTCCCTGCTCAATGTCCATTTGCTTTGCCGCAACCCGTCGAGGTCAGGTGGAGACGTTGAGACTGCGTCGCTGCAAAACTCCCAGCCCCGCTCAAACATCCAGCGTCGTCTCATGTTTCACACGCGCTGAACTGCGAGCAATAGCTACTCCATTCGCCATCTTTCAGCTTGAGATACGCTTGCTCGCGCCGGTGAGCGACGGCACACGCCGTCTGCCCGAAACCACGAAAGCCAACTAGAAAAACGACAAGCATTTGCGGCCTCCAATTGGAAGCATGTGCGAAGGCAGTTCCCTACAACGTTTAAGTGAAGCCCCTGAGGACATATGACCATGTGGTCCGCGCGTCCAGCCGAGCTTCACGTGTTGTCGCATCGATCAGCGCTGCAAGGTGCGGTCGCCTTGGCCGGGGCATCGTCGGTAACTAACAACTCCAGGAACGCGTAGCCTCCACAGTGTCGAAGAAGTCATTGTGGCCAAGCGGCAGGAATTGCCAAGCTGTACCCGTTTTCGCCCGCCGACGGCCGGACCGCTCGGCTCAAGGCAGACGCCTGCGTCAGGCGCCCGCAGAACCACTCTGTGAACGGCTTGTCGGTAACCACCATGAAAACTAGAGGCGCATAAAAGAAAACTTCCAATTGTGTCCCAGCGCACGGAGACACCCGGGCGCTGCGAATAGTCTTTCTCCTGCCACCAAGGCACTCACCACCTCGAATTTCGGGGGCAAGCCACAGGAGGAACCCTTCAATGAAACATGATCTCAAGCTCACGAGTGGTTCAGTTCAACAAGTCGTCAACGACCTAAATGCCGGCTGGCGTAACGAGGTCGTCCGCGCCCTCGGCATGGATTCAAACACGTTTCAAATGGCGCAAGGCACCCTCGGCCTGCAAAGCGCCGATTCCAGCGGGCTGTTCCTGATGGCTGATTCAGTGCCGCCACAATCGACCACCGCCTATTACGATCCCTCGGGCAAGAACAAGCGCTCCAGCGCTTACAACCAGATGCTGCATGCAATGCTGCCCAGCACCTCGAGTGGCCTTCGCGCCGCACTCGGTGATCAGTATTCCAACTGGATCGCCTACAGGAACGCCGACACCAGTGATCTCAGCCAGCTCGAGCTGTTCAAGAAATGGGCCAGCCGGCGTCTTGATCCGAATCAGGAAACCGCGGCTATCACGGCCTTCAAGAAGACGTTAAGCGATCCTCTGAACGTGGCGCTGAGCAATTACGTCGACAAGAACTTCTACATGACGTTCACCGATGACTCCGGCAAGTCCTTCACTCTTCCGAGCTATTCCTGCACGATCGACGCGGCAACGAAGGCGATCAACACAGGTGGCTCGGCCTCAATCGACTACGATTCGACCACTGCATCCACGTCCTCGAACGGGACTATGGTTTCGGGATCAGCGTCCGGCTTCTATGACATTTTCAGCGCCAGTGCGGGCGGCTCGTTCGAGCAACTGAACCAGACGGCCGCCAGCAGTGCCTTCACCATCAAGGGGACGATTGGCAAATACGCGACCGTCGTGTCGGATGCGGCCGAGTGGTACGACGGCTCGATGGTAAGCCGTGCCTATAACGGGAAGAACGACAACACGATCTGGGATCCCAATTCCAATATGGGCACCTGGGACTCCTTCTTCGGCGCCAACGGCTCGCTTGCACGGCGCATGTCGTCACTCCTGGTGGTGAGTGAATATGACCTCGTCGTCACCTCGAAGGCGACCTATTCCCAGGCTGACTTCCAGCAGATCAAAGCGCAGGCATCTTTCGGAATCTGGCCGTTCTTCTCGGCAAGCGCGAGTGCCACCCACACCGAGACATATACGCTCAACGAGGACGGCTCGCTGAGTGTGCGCTACCAGCTCAACAAGGGCCTGATAGCGATATGGGGTGCCACAATCCAGAACGCTCCGAACTGAGCGTGCACGTTACGGTCAGCGCCGGGTTTCCGGCCGGCGCTGATCATTCGTTTTCACGCCCATGAAAGGGACCCGGCGATGACCAGGCAAGTTGATCTCTATTTCGACACGATAGCTGGCGTGGCGCAAAGGGCGGTTGCCGCCCAGACACCCCCCCCTCCAAATCCCGCCCCGGTGTTCAATACCTCGCAGGATGCGACCGCAACCGCCTGGTCCGCTGTTGCGGTCCATCCGATGTCGGTGCTCGAGACCGAATATGTCAGCGTCGTTCAGCAGGCCGAAAGGAGCGCCGGAAACAACGGCGACGAAAAACGAGAAAGAGCATTCGAGGCGATGAGCAGGTTCTTTGTGCTTTCCTCGGAAGCCCCCTCGTTGCTGCAGCCGAATACGGAGCCCCTGGCAGACAACCGGATAAAGGACCTCAAAGCCCAGTTCGACCTGGTCGAGATCATCGCGGAAAAAAATGCTAGCGAAGCTTCGGCCGAACTGAAGGCCTTGATCCAAGCGGCGGCCGAGATCATCGTTTATGTGACGAGCGGAGAGGAGCTCGAGTTTGCCGGCGAAAACATCCAGGCAGCCGCAACGTATCTGCAATTGTTCGAGGTCCCCGCCGAAAATGCGGCAGAGGCTTGGGCAACGTCGCATGCCGACCCCGACAAGATCGGCGACTATATCGCCGAGGTCGACAAGAAGCTGATCCAGCCGCTGCTCTCGAATGACAACGCCGTGGCCTCGGCCCGAAGCCTCTACAATATTGCGCCCTTTTACCTGTTCCGCCTCATGCACCGCTTCATTGGAGGGGATCAGGCAGCACCCATGGATCTCGACTCGAAGGGTGTCGCCAGTGGTGCAGCGACGAAGGCCATGCACCCACCTCAGTGGGATTGGTTGATAGAATGGCACGAGACACAGATCGTATTGCTGAAGGACCGGCTATCCCATCTCAACACGTCGCTGAAAGCGTCGTTCAAGACGAACGAGGACGTAATCCGCTTCTTCTTGAAAGGGGGGGCGAGCAATGTTTACAGCTCTCGGCAACGCACGGAAGGGCGAGAATGACTGGGATACGGGCATCCTCATCAATCCAAACCTTTCTCCCGAAGACTGGTATTCGGCCTATGCCGCCGCAAACGATACGGTTTCTACCTTCCTCGATCAGGCGCGATACGGTTACACGGCGCTTTTGAACCGCCACAAGGCGGATCTGCAGCCGCCCGCCGCCCTTGCGCGACAGTCGGTCGGCCCCGTGGAGTTGAGGTATTACTCGCGCTTGGCACTCCAAGCCGAACAAGATACCGAACGAACCAGGCAGGGAAGCGGCCGGCTGCGTCCGCTTGCCTCGGGCACTGGCCAGCCCGCAGAGATCCTCGCAGGGAGGCCCCGGACTCGCCCGGTTGGCGTGAACGGCGAACTTATCGACGTCGGGCTTTCGAAACGAAACACGGTCGAGCTGATGGAACATTGGCTGGATGTCAAGATCGTCGAGAAAGAAGGCGTCGTATCTGACGGCATCCCGGTGCCCCAGCTGCCTTATTTCGTCGACGACTTCTCGACCATTATCCGCGAGGCCCTGGCCACGAACACGGCGGATCGCAAGCTCGCCAAGCGGCTCGTTCGGCTGAAGCTGGTGCTCGAAAGCGACGACGACACACTGGTCGAGGCCGCGCAAGCAGCCTCGGACGCAGTGGCGGCGGCCCTGCCGAAATCGGCGAACGCCTTCGGGACCGGTGTCGCAACGAGCACTGCACGAATGGCAACCTGGGTGCTTGCCGGATTGATACAATCGATTCCGGATCTCTGGCTGAAGCAACAATGGCAGGAGTCCCTCGACTCATACATTGCCGCGCAAGCTCCGACGCTGTTGGCCCGTGAGAAAGTCGCCGGGATCTGGCAGCAGGTGGTCACCGCGATAAACCCGCCCGATCAAGACGACTGCCAAACCATCCTGGCCATCCAGTACGCGATCAGCACTCTGTCCCGCCGCATCGTTGAAGATGGGGTTACGGTTGCGCAGGCAATCGGTGGACCTGATCTTTCGGCGGTGCCGCTCTGGAAGGCGGTCGAAACCGCAATCGGAGCAGTCGTGGCGCTGAACTCGGATACCCGAAGCGGGATGTTTTATATCTCGGGAGGGTTGGCCGGACGCATGCAGACGATGCATGCGGATTTGTCGGCGAACGATCTGATGAGCGTATATCCCGACGGCGGCGTCGAAATCTTCTATCGGCCGAACCAGGTGCAGCCGGCCTGGGCCTTCCGCGGCTTGCAGCAGCGACTGGTGAGCGTCCTCACCGGACAACCGTTGACCGCCGAACTGGTCTCGAGCACGAAGGGTACCGCCGTGGTGGTGAAAGGAGCCAATCCAATCAACAATCTGGCTATCGCGGATCCATCGCCCGTGCTGATGACCATCTTGCAGGAACCTGCGAGCCGAGCCTGTAAGACGATCGACTTTGTCAATGGCTGGCCGATCGGATCAACACGGGATCTCGTCCGCTTGTTCCTGGCGCGAGCAGCCGACAGTCACGATTTCGACTTGCGCCAGGCACGCAAGGCAAGCTCGGAGTTTCTGCTGAGCGACGTCCTGGGGCAGCAACTGCGATAAGTCTCGGTAAACATTTGTCAGCCTTTGACGAGGAGCAGCCTGTGACGGCCGAAGCGGCCTTCAGCCAAGCGCTAACCATCTAAATTGTGGTCTCAGAGCCCTTCCAACATCGCGGAAGGGCTCTAGACTACGCATGCGTTAGCGCCCGTCGACGAGGACAAAAGGGGCTTCGATCATGACCCAGGCGAATTTACCAGCTTGCGGAAGTGCCGGCGCGGCGCTCGGATCGGTTTCGCTGCTCGCGGAGCTCAACGAGAGCACACGCGCTGCTTTTGCCAAGAGCTTGTACCTGAGGTCGGTCAAACCCGGGCAGATCGTCGTCGAACAGGGCGAGCGTACCGACGATCTCTACATCGTCTTTTCGGGGCGCCTCCTTGGTTTGCTGCTCTCGGCAAACGGCAAGGAAGTTGCCTTTACCGAGATCGGACGGGCCAGCTATTTCGGAGAGCTTGCGGCGCTGGACGGCCAGCCCCGTTCGATTACCGTATCAGCGTTATCTGAAAGCCAGCTCGGCGTTATGCACGCTTCGATGTTTTGCGGTTGGATCGAACGCGAACCACGAATCGGCTTCAATCTCGCGAGAGACCTGGCAAAACGAAATCGGACGCTGACTGAACGGATATTCGGCCTTGTCGTGCACGATGTCGACAAGCGCGTCCGCGTGCTGCTTTCACGTCTGGCGCAGTCGACCGGGCAATTAAGGCCAGGCGGTGTGCTTGAGCCTGCCCCGACCCACGACGCCATTGCAACCTATGTCGGCGCCAATCGCGAGGCGGTCAGCCGGGTTATTGCGCGCCTTTCATCCGACGGCATGATCGAGGCCGGCAGGCGCAGGATTGTCTTTCACAATATCGACGCTTTGCTCTCAGGCCTTTGAAGGAGAGCCGATGAGTGCCTGGCAAGCGGGAACCAGCCAGCGCTCTCCGGCCAAGAGTTCATGTTGCAGTTCGACGAGGTCCAGGTCGAGCGATGCTCCGCTATCGCGTGCAGCCAGTGCCATAACGAGCTTGAATGTCGGTCCCATGAAGCGAAACCCTTGCGCCTCCAGCGCTTCCTGCGCCTGTCTAAAAGCTGCTTGCCCCGAGCGATGGTCGCCTTGAGCCACTTCCAGTATGCCGCCTAGCATGCCGTCGAAGAGCATCCAGAATACCAGCCCCCGGTCATTTGTAAGTTGCTTGAGACGGTGAGTGTATCGGCTCGCCATTTCCCAGTCCCCGCGGATTGCCGCTGGCAGCGAGGCGCCGAAGGTCAAGGTATGGCAAAGTGTGTGCGCGTGACCTGATGCCTCTGCGGCTCCTACGGCCCTCTCGATGGCGCCAACAGTGCTGTCGTGCGTTCCCGATATACCCTCGATTGCCGCCTGACAGCAGAGGACAGTGACAAAGTTGTCGGTCACACCGAACTGACGCAACTGGCGGGCGTGCTGGTCAGGCTGATATGCGTCGAGGAAAGCAGCGAGATGAACTTTGGCATCGACGAACTCGCCGCGAAACATCGAAGTGGAGCCGATCATCCGGTGAAGCATCAACCGCTGGAGACCGGTGTTGTCCGCATCCGCGATACCGGAAAGACCCAAGGCAAATTGGTGGGCGGTGTCGATGTCGCCCTGCGTGGCAATTTGGAGCCACCGCACGAACAACGACGAGAAAACACGCTCAGGACCTCCAAGACGCCTGCTCAGCCCCTGGATGCGAGTGAGGATGTCAGGTCCGGCTGCCCGGTACCCATAGGCTCCGACGATTGCAGAGAACATCGCAAGCAACGTATCGGCCTCAAACCGTTCGCCCCATTCGCTGTCACGATTTGCGCACCGGGGGATCAGGCCAATGGCTCGTCGATAGAGCGATACTGCCTCGGCGTCCGCTGACTGCAGCGCTGCGCGGCGGCCGGCGGCCGCCCACAGCTCGGCCGCTTCGGACAGGCGATCTGCGCGTTCGAGCTGTCCTGCGCGCAACGCAGGTTCTATCGCAAAGCCTTGTGAGACCCTGCTCTCGAGTGCGTCGGCAATCTGGGAGTGGATCGACATGCGATCACGCGTGAGAATCATGTCATACGCACAATCGACGATCAGCTGGTGGCGCACGACAAGGTGATTTTCCTGATCGTCACGACGCGAAAGTTTCAGCTCGGCCAATCCCGTTTCGACGATTTCGATGAGAGCGAGTTCGATTGGGTTTCTGCCGGACCAGAGATCGCGCAACAGTGAAACCGGCACCTCGCGCCCGATGCTGGCAACCAGCCGCATCAAAGGTCGCGCTATGGTCAATTGCCCAATTCGCGCCTGGAGACTTTGTTGCAAGCTCGACGACATGAGGTGGGCAGCGTCAGGAACAGAATCGCCGGTTCCGGGCGCCCCAAGCCTCGCGCGCATCTCGAGGGCCAGCTCCTCGGCAAAAATCGGGACGCCTTCTGCCCTTTGTGCCAGGATCGGAACAAACGCTGCACTTCCCGAGGCGTCAGACAGAATATCCAGAATGATCTGTCCCGCGTCTTCGATGTCCAGGGGAGAAAGTTCTAGCGCTGCCATTTGACCAGCATCACCAAACTTGTCGAAGGGCAAAGGTGCGCGCGTGCTCGCGATAAGGAACAGGCCGGAGCGCTTGCATCGAACGAGGGCTGAAAGGACTTCAATCGTTGAAGGATCGGCCCAATGCATATCCTCCAGCCAGATTGCTCGTGGAGTGCGGGCGTCACCGGCAAAGTAGTCGACCATTGCCGCTATTAGCTGCGTCCTTCGTTGACGTCGTTCCGATTGGTTTGCGCCTGAGGCGTCATCCAGCAGCCGCATGATTGCGGCAGGCGCTTCTTCCCCGTCTTCGCGATCGCGTTCCAAGGCAGGGAGAAATGCATGGAAGGGAATATCCTGGCCCCCTGGCCGACTGACGATGCGACGAACGGGATTCCCCTGAGCGCGAAGAGGCGTCAAGAACTCCGAGATAAGCCGCGTCTTTCCTATGCCTGCCTCGCCGATCACGGTTACCGCAATCGATCCGCCACACAGCACGCGAGTCCAGTACTCGGCGAGTTGAACAAGCTCAGTTCGGCGCCCAACGAATCGTGCTCGTCCCGGTCTAGAGAGCATCGCCGCACCGAGTTCGGGCGAGCGCTGGCCGCGGACCTCGAAAAGTGTGCATGCATCGTCGATCCCCTTCAGCTGGCGCGCGCCAAGTGGGTAAAGATCGAACTGGTCTTCGACGAGCGATGCGGTTGTTTCTGCTAGAACGATCGTGCCGGGTTCTGCTTCGCCTTGGACCCGCGCTGCGAGGTTTATCGTGGCACCGAAAGCTCGCCCGCCTTCGAGGTGCCTGCCGCCGTTGTGCCCGTTCACCACCGCCACGCCACTCGCAACGCCCACGCGGGCGGCGACCCGCTCTCCGTGCGGTGTCAAAAGCTCCGCGACACGGGCCACGACCTTGACAGCCGACAGCACGCAGCGAATGGCAGCGTCTTCAAGGCCTTTCGGATAGCCGAAATACACCAGAACACCATCGCCGTGATATTGAGCAATGTAGCCGCCAAAGGGATCGATTGCTTGGTTCACGGCCCTGTAAAAGCCGTCCAGCAGCTCCGCAAAGCGCTCGGCGCCAAGTATCAGCGAAAGTCGTGTCGAACCGACTAGATCGCAGAACATCACGGTCACGAATCTGAGCTCCGATGCCGTGAGATCAACGGTCTCACCCGCTGCCATATGTGACAGGCCAGCCATGATCTTGCGTCGATGACCGAGCGATCTGACACCCAGTTCCGTAAGGTCTGCATCGCTCAGAAGGGCAAGCGCCTCCAGGTCGATGTCGGCGCGCGCGAATTCATCCGCATAGGCGCCGAGACCAAGACCGGCCAGCCAATTGGCAACCGTCCGGGCTGACGCCTGCTGCGTGGTCATCTCATCACGTCCCGTCGCTATAGGCTATAGGACCGGCCAATTCGGGTATCATTGCGCTATCGAGGGGCTCCTCAAGGAGGGCAATGCTTTGGGGATAACGGAAGAGGTTACCTGGATCGTACTTCGTCTTGATGGCTCTCAGAAGAGCATACCTTTCGCCCCAGTAGTTCTCGCCGAAGTTTTGATTCTTCGGACTGGGATAGTTTTGATAGACGCGCCCGCACCAGTAAGGGGCTATTCGTTTTTCCCAGCCTTCGAGAAAGCTCAGCATTGTCTCGCGCTCGTCTTCGCTAACCCAAAAGACGTCGAAGAAGAGGTCACAATAGACGTCGCGATGGATGAAGGCGTTGGACTCGCAGCCAACTGCGGCAATAGCTCCGCCATAGATCTCCATGGCTGCAATCGTATAGGGACTCGGGCTGGTGCGGAAATAGTCGATCAGGCCCAGCCAATCCGAAGCCGCAAGCGGGCGCGCCAAATAGCGGCTCAACTTGGCTTCGGGCGGTGGCATCGGGACCATATCGGCCGGGAACTCCGGAACCTCGTAAGGTTCGCTGAGCAAGATGCGGTTGAGGTCCGTATAGGGCTGGGGATCGTAAAGCGCCTGCAGCGTTGATCCTGGCAGGTCAAGCACCGGCTTCAGAATTGTTTCGAGCTCGTCCGTTGGCCCCCGGTACATGCCGCGCATCAGCAGCATCGGCTCCTTGGGCTGGGTCACAGGGCCTTCGAACGCCCATATCATCTGGTAGCCCAGGTTGTCAGGAGCGCCGGTGCGCATGAAATGTTCCTGCAGCCAGGCCAGCGCCCTCGCCGCATTGGCCGCTTCTTCATCGGTGTTCATCGACCAGACGATGGAGAACCCGGCGAAATCATTGCCCTTGTAGAGCCGATACTTGACCGCGAGCAGAACCCCGAAATTACTGCCGGTCCCGCCGCGCACTGCCCAGAACAGGTCGCTGTTCGTATGTTCATCGGCGTCGACCATCCGTCCGTCCGCGAGCATCAAGCGCACCGCCTGGACCTGATCGCAGTTCATTCCGAACATCCGGGCGGTAAACCCGTAGCCGCCACCTTGCATATAGCCTCCGATGCAGACATCGGCACAGGCTCCACCGGGGGTGTGAAGGTCAAAATACTGGAGCTTGGCGTTGAACTTGCGGAAGTTCGTCCCCGGCCCGACCCAGGCGCTCAAATTCGCGGTATCGACAACGACTTCATTCATCCGGCTGACATCAATGAGAAATCCATCTTGCGACGAGAACCCTCCGGTGCTGTGCCCGCCCGAGCGCACCACAACCGGCAGGCTCAATGCGCGTGCCACATGGATGCATTCGGCAACGTCGTTCTCGACCTCGCAATAGACGATCACCTGGGGAAACGCCGAGAAACGAGGATTCGTCAGTAGACGATCGCGATCATAATCAGGGTCACCTGGAAGGACGACTGTGCCGACAATCCTCTTTTGCAGTTCTTCAGCATAGTGTGGTGCGACCGCGTCCGTTTGTCCTATTTTAGCCCGAGCTTTCCAGGCAGGGGCAACGCGGCGCAGGCGCTGCGCGTGGCTGTCATACCAAAGCAAATCTATTCTCCCCCAAGTAGCTGCAGCGGCTGACTATCGCGGCGCCGCCGTTGCAGATGGTTGTTTCGCACCTGCGCTTTGCCTGCAGATCATCCGCCTGGTCCGAACTGCAGGAGTAATTTCGCCTGTGGCGAACCCGCAACGTTGTGGCCACAGACGTAGCGAGGCATTTGTGCTGATCCTGAGATCGGCCAGAAGCAACTCATCCGTTCAAGAAAGCGCCCAATTCCTTGGCGGCCCGAACGAGGCAATTCAAACACCGGAATGTGGTTGGCGCCCCGCCAGCTTGCCACCCTCCGTGAAGCTATTTCGAAAACTTGAGTTCGTCAATGCCAGGCTGTACGAAATATGGCAACACCCGTAAAAGTTGACTGGTTTCACGGTGTTGACGCACTCATGCTTTGGGGCTACGCAGGCCGAACGGCCTCGGCTTGTCCACTGTCAACGCTGCAGCGCACGTCGGTCAGTATTAACGCAGAGGACGGCCAGCCACGCTTCAGAAGGCCGCGCTTCTTCTTCGCAACGGCAAAGCCCTCGCCGATGGCTCACGCCAGTCGTCGTCCTTGCCAGAACTGCGCAGTCGCTCGCGTTCCTTCATGCCGGCATTGAGAGAAGATTGAAGGGCCTGAGCGATAGAACCACTGTCGCAAAGGAAGCGGAGGGCCCAGGCCCTGGCCTAAGTGGCGATGAAACCCGCAATCCAGAGCTGCGATCCATGGCCGCGGTCGACGTCCTCGGCTGAAATCTCTCGCCTGTATATTTCAGATGTTCCTAATGAAACAGCGCATGCGACGATGTCATGGTAAGTCGGAGCATGGAGGGGGTACGGGTCAATGCGCCGCGTCTATCTGCTCATGGCTACCATCGGATTTCTGGTCTGTCTCGCCGTTTCGGCCATCTTCATACGCATGGACGTTTTTGGGCGCTTGCTGGCTGATAAGGTGCTGGCGAACGCCGCCATGCCGACGGAAAAGGAGATGCCACCCACTTCTGGTCAGATCCCTTTTTCCTCTGCGGATATCCAGATCATCGGCGGACGGGGAGAAGGGTTGAGTTGCAGCCTGCCCAGACTTTTGGCCGACCTCGCCTTTCCCCAAAGAGAAGGTCGCGAAGCAATCGGCCTTCAGATGCGGCAGGCCTGTGCCACGCACGATTACTGCTACAGGCACGGTGCGGCCACCTATGGCTACACCCAAGCCGATTGCGACTTCCTGCTCCAGGAGCACGCATTTCGGCTTTGCTACTTCATCGAGAGGCGGGAACCTGGAAGTGACATGGAGGCCAAACAAAGCAAATGCATCCGCGATGCCAGGCTCGTGACCCTCGGCGTTCGCGCCGGCGGCAGTGATTCATTCCGGCCGCTGAACCCGGACGTGGATGCTCTATCGGAAGGTCTCGAAAACAAGGCTGGACTTGATGGCAGAGCTTCGACCTACTTTGAGTTCGACCCCTATCCGGTTCGGTCTCTTTCCTACGCCGTATATCGAATTGCGGATGCCCCCCACGGCCGTCAAGGACTGAAGGCGCTTTACAAGTTCTCGATGCGGCCCTCCGGCATGTTCGTCTCGGTAGCGACCATAAGCAAAGATGCGAAATTTGGTGCGCTCGAACTCCACGTAAAGCTACCTGGTGATCCGTCCTACATCGTCAATGCGCCGATTGTCATCGCCACGACACATCGCGGCAACAAGGAAGACTGGTTCGTATGGTGGCAGCGACGTGGCCTTAGCGAAACTGGCGGGCGCATCCTGGCGATTGCTCCGCGGCGGGCGACCAAAGAGGATTGGAACTGCCTCTACCTCGCCGGCATGACCGATGCGATGCTCGGCAACAGCGATCCGTGCGGTGCGCGCAGCACCATAGCAATAGTCGAAGTGGGAGACGCCGGGCGTCCTGACGATGGCGGATTTTCCCAGATCGTCGCGGCCCACGGCGCGCAGCCTGTGCCAGATACGCTTCACTTGATGGCGTTGCAGACGAACAGTTGCCTCGGAAATGGTGCGAACACACCCTGTTTTCGCGACATTCTCATCAGTACGGCGCTGCGGCGCAAGCACCAGCCACAGGAACCCCTGCGAGTAACGGATCAGCTTGCGAAAGAACCGCCCGGACAGAAACAGGAAGAAGACTACGTCTATCGCAACTACGTCTCTGCGCCGCTGGTTTTCCAGTCGCCGCTGGAACGCGATCCGCTCATGACCTGGGCGCGACGGGACAAGGACTATGAATCGAAGGCATTTGTGCGGCGCATCGGCATCGCGCGCAAGACCGCAAGGCCCAAGAACGATACCGGTCGGTCGCGCGGTTCCGTGTGGCTCGCCGACATACAGGAAAACGACGAACCGCTTTTCGCCTTGGGTCGGACAGGCGAGCGCCAATCACTGGTAGCGATACGGAAGTCCGACTATACGGGCATGGGCCGCGTGGAGATCCGCCAATGGCGCTTGCCGGGGCTAAGGGACGACGACTCGGGCGAGGCGCCGTTGATCGCGGCGAACACCGCGGCGTGCCAGCCGAAATTCGAAGGCACGTGGCTGGCTAGGCCTCCGATCGTGGTTTCCGTCGGATCCGACGAAGCCCTCGTCCTCTTGTCGCGCATCGTCGCCGCGAAGGAGGAAAACGGAGGCTACGGGCTGGAGTTGGCCACGCTCAAGATCGGAACCAATGGGCGCTGTTCCGAAAGTCTCTTCTCCGGGCCAATGATCCCTTCGGTGACGCTGATACCGAATGCGACCAAGGATGACCACAACAGACCGCAACCACTCCTGAAGCAGAAGCGTCTCGAACTGCTCCGGCAGACCCCGACACTTGTTGACGATTTGGAAGGAGACAACACGCTCGAGGTGATCTTTCCCGGCGCGGGGAGCCCTCCGACCGCAATTATGATCGCGCGGGTCAGCAAAGACGGTGTTTTCGTGCCCGAGCAGGTCGTGGCGGAAAGCATGATCCAGAAGTAAATGTGTCGCTTTTATAAACGTTGAAGGGGCCATTCAAGAATGGGAGGCTGAAGTGAAGACAAGTCTACGCGGCATTTGCGCAATGCTTGCCGAAGAGGCGATCGTCTTGGCGGCTTATAACGACGGCACGGGCACTATGACGATCGGCGCCGGCCACACCGCGGCTGCCGGTCCCCCGCTCCCCCGCTCCGGAATGGCGATCTCGCTCACCGAGGCCATAAACATATACCGCAACGATCTCGCCAAGACAGAAAGCCAGGTCCAGTCTGCAGTCAGAGCCGTGCTCTCGCAGCATCAATTCGATGCTCTCGTCTCCTGGCACTTCAACACAGGTGCGATTTCAAGCGCCACGTTGACGCGGAAGCTGAACAGCGGAGACTTGGCCGGCGCTGCAGCCGAGTTCGCGCGCTGGAACAAGAGCAAGGGAAAGGTCCTGGAGGGCCTTGTCGCCCGCCGCGAGCGTGAGACGGTGATGTTTTCGAAGGGTGATTACGGCAATCCGAAAGTCCGTGTTCTGGAGAACAAAGGTGGTTCGGAGGAGATCTTCACTGCTGACCAGATCGAGGCGCTCCTCGACGGTGCAGTGAATTCCGAGGACGAGCAGTCCACCGAAGAACTGCTGGCCAATCCGATCTCGCAGCTACTACCGCTTCACCGCCCCAAGCAGACGGCCGCCGTCACGCAGGCCGTGCTTCAGAAATTCCACGACCTGATTCCCGAGGAGGGACGAGACGATGCGGTGGCCGTGGTGGCCGTCCGTGGCTATTACCTTAACACAATGGGCAAGGAAGGCGCCAACGATCGAGGCGTCTATGACGACGCCATATTCGTGGTCGAACCGGGCGGCGTACACAACTTCAACGGAAATACCGATCCCGGCCGGTTTGCTCGAG
Organism: Sinorhizobium americanum; assembly: GCF_001651855.1. Classification (GTDB taxonomy): domain Bacteria; phylum Pseudomonadota; class Alphaproteobacteria; order Rhizobiales; family Rhizobiaceae; genus Sinorhizobium; species Sinorhizobium americanum. The sequence continues at coordinate 17,011 of NZ_LNQC01000072.1, forward strand.
GTATTGCCAAATTGAAGTCGCGCCAGGCAATCCGGTACCGTCCCGGCCCGCATGGGTTTTCACGCAAGAATGGCCCCTATCCGGCCTTTCGCCAGGATAGCAACTGCGCCGTGATCCGCGACGAGACAGGTGAGGATACAGACTCACCTGCGGGCCGCTTCTGGATCAATCTCCATCGCGGCGGCATCACGTCCACCTCGAGCCTCGGCTGCCAGACGGTCCCGCCGCACCAATGGAATGAATTCAAGACGCTGGTGGACGGCCTGCTGAAGAAGCATGGCCAGGAAAGTTTCTATTATTTGCTCGTCGATCAGGAAGATGTTCCACAGGAGGAAACGACCGTGCCCGCCATAGCGCAGCCCTCGCCTACGCCTGCCGAGTTCAACTCCGCACAGGTGCTGCAACAGTTTTTAACGCTCGCCGCAATGTTGCGCGGGCGCAAGACGCTGGACCAAGCCGACATGATCTGGCTGCAAGACATCCTGCGGGTGCTCATTGCCGAGCCGACCATACTCAATGGCGAAATTCTGAACGGAAGAAAACCGGACCCACTCGCGTCGACCAGCGACCGCGAGCTGACGCCGGTCAACGGTGCTCTTGGCAAGACGATCGGTCATGCTCTCGACGGTCGCAAGACCGCGATCGGTGTCGTTGGTATGCTCGCGGCAACAATCCTGCCGATCTTCTTCCCGCAATTGGCACCGATTACAGCGGTGGCCGGTCCGCTGATTGACAGCGTGACGAACCCAGGCACTTCCGCAGGCGCGGCAACGCAGGCCGGCAGTGGTCTCGGCAGCGAGCTCGTAACAGCGGCATTCCCGGTCTTCGCTGCAGTGGCGGGCTGGGGAACAATGGGCAAAGTTGAAAAGTGGGTGAGGGCGCTGCGGAGCGGACTTGTGGCTCCGGGTAAGACCATTGCCTAAGTTCCGGGCTCGATCAGACCCACCGAGTGATTGTTGTGGCGAACTCGACGGCGGCCAAGAGATTTTTCGGGGGCTCAGCGCCGATACCACTCCTTGTCCGCGGCACGGAAGCGTCTTTAGACTTGCCAGATGTGATGCCGACATGCGGTCACGCGCGGCAGTTGCACCTTCGACCGGCCTGAAGTTGCTGTCTATTCAGGTGGCGTCAAACCGCTCGAGCATCTTCTTGAGCTGCAGGTTCTGTGCCTGGAGTTGTTCGACCAACAGCCTCTTGAGCCGCTTGTTTTCAGCATCAAGGGTGGCTAGCCCGTCGAACGGGATCGGATCCGTGGCAGCCTGGGGCTGTCCGCTTTCATCCTCAAGTGCCCTTATCGAGCGATGCAGGGTCGCCTGGGCGGGGGCACGCTTGGTGCGCTTTCGAGGAGTGCCCGTTGCTGTCGCTCGACGGCGCTGGCTCTCCTGCACTTGCACAACAGCTTCGGCGGCCGGACGATCGGCCTCATGCTGCTCCGGCATTTCAGCCTCCGTGCCGACGCGTTCTATGCCAGAAGCTGCACTTACCGGATCAGCCGGCGTGATTTGAGCCGGATTAGGGGTTGCGGGTGCCTCATGTGAATTGAACAGATGCGGCGCCTTCTGTTCCACCTCGCGGGCCAAAGCCTTGAGATCTGTGTCGCCCCAGATTGAGTTTGTTTGGCCTTTGGACTGTCGTCGCCCCGACTTGAATTCAACAACGAATCTCCGTTGTGGCGTCTTCATCTACTTTTTGATCCCAAGTAAACCGTGAAAGCAACGCCGATTGGCGCCGCTGCATCCCTGCTTGCGCACCAATACAGCCCTTCCCCGCGCACGGCAACTCCTCGCCGACCACACAGCCGGCGTGCATTCACCCGGAAAGAGCGGGGGAAACAGCAGGGGCTTGTTTGCCCCCACAAGGTCAACTGGGGGCAAATTCAAGCATCTGGCGTGACACGGGGGACGCAAAAGAAACTGTCGCCCCGCGCATTCGCGGTCATGATTAGTTCAGACCGAGCCTCTTGCGCAGTTCGGCATTTTCCGCTCGCAATTTTTCCGACAGTTGTTTGCGGAGCCGCTGGTTTTCCTCTTCGAGCTGGACAAGATCTGCCAACTCGTCGCCGGCCGGACCGGGCTTGGTGCCCTTCGTGGCCTTTTTATCCACGGGCTTGGCAGCACCTTTCCACTGATAGTAGGTCTGCTCCGATATGGCGGCGCTCTTGATAGCGTCCTTAAGCGTGCTGCCTTCGGTGACTTGCCTCTCGATCAGCTTGAGCTTCTCGCTCTTCTCTTGATNCGCTTGCACCGGTTCGGCAGCCGCCTTCGGACGCCGTGGCGACCTCTGCTTCTTAGCCGTTGGTGCTTTCACTTCTGCGTCCGTCGCTACGGTCTGAGCAATCGGTCCCGTATTACTCTCGTCAGCCATCAGCAATTCCCTCCTTTTGGTCATCACCTGTTTTCTGCTGAGTGCACTACAGAGTCAACACAACCGTTAAAGTCCTGCTTTACGGATAGTTGATGTTGGGCTTGTGCTTGGAGCCCGGACGATCTACCGGGGAAAGGTTATAAGCTCTTACCTCAAGTACCCGGCGGCCTGGTCACCACGGTCCCCGATTGATCGTGGCGACCCGTGCACTTTGGCGCAGGTTCGTTGCGAGCGCGAACTGTATTGCAGTATGGTGAGACAGGCCCGCCATGGCCAAGGCGATCTGCTTCAATGCTTGACCAGCTCTACTTCTAAATTTCTACCGTCCCGTGAGACCCGTAATATAGATCCGCCCGATGAAATTCGTTGATAAGTAGTACTAGAAAATAGACTCGACCAGAAGATCGTTCTCTGGTTCTATCCTGCCGTACTATTTTCGACTTGCCTTCAAGGGTGTGGCAAATGGCATACGATTGGGATGGAAAGCGCACGCGTCGGCTTCAAATGCTCAGGTTCATGGGGGCTCTGGCGATACCTGCTCTCCTGTTCGGTTCCGCCATGGCGGCACTGAAGTGGACCGACACGGATGGTCCCGCCTTAAGGACCGCTCACTTTCGATAGATCTCCAGCGAAACTGCACACTTTCAAATCACACCGAAACGCAGGGGCACAAAGGGTATTCCGTCACATCGTACTGGCGGAGGCAGAGGGAATGATGAATTCAGCTCACACCTTGAGTTTCGATCCAATCGGGCCTGCCGAGTTGGAGTTGATCGGAAAGGCCTTCCAAGACGAGCTGCAAAGGCGAGCTTTGTCACGCAAGTCCGAAGAAGCTGAAGCGCTCGCCGCAAAGCTGATCAAGGCTTATCAAGCAGGGATTCGCGACGACCTGGGCTTAAGTATTGTGGCTGGGTTGTCCTGAGGCGCAGCGGCAAATAACCTTGGCGCGTTCGCTTGATGGCCGACTGCTTAGCAGGCTCTCGAACTCGTATGGCGGCGAGCGTTTTGCCGCCGAGCAACGATGACGCAAGTGCGCGCTTAAATTGGGCCGCTGCCCCAGCTCACGAAACGCCGAATCGCTCAAGCATCTTCTTAAGCTGAATGTTCTGCAGATGAAGCTTTTGAGCGAGTTGGGTCCTCAACATTTGAATTTCTTCATCGATTATTGTCACTTCATGGAAGAACGAATCCCGTGAAGACGGGGGTTGCACGCTTCGATGGTCCTTTGCGGCGGCAGCGCTCTGCACAGCCACGTGAGATTTGGCCCTCTTCCCTCGTTCTCGATGCTTGACCCGCGGTTTGCGTTGCGGCACCAACGATCTCGCTTCTGCACCCGAATTGTCAGCTTCATGACGCGCAGGTGCTTGATCCTCATCAGTATCGATCGGCGGGTTTAGTTCCGGCGCGAAATCTTCGTCTCCTTTCGCCGGAGCCGATGCGACCGGCCCTTGGTCAGCCGGGAGGTCCTCATCGTGAGCAGGTGGGCTGGCAGAAACCGGCGAATTGGGCGGAAGTGCAGGCGTATGAACCAATTCGCTCTCGGGCGCCTTGGGATCGGGGTCATTCCCAATCGCACTCTGTTGCGCTTTCGCCGATCGCCGCGACGTCAATTCGGTAAGAAATTTCCACGGTGCTTTCATAGTATTCCAACCTTGAGCAAGCCGGACTGTGGTAGCCCGCTGACTTCACAATGAAGATCGGCTTTCAACAAGAACCGGTGTCCGAGCCTGCGCGGTAAAGCCATCCCCATCAAGCCTTGTACCGATCAAACGCGGTCAGTCTTTTGATGGGTGGGTCGGCCTCTTCCCACCGGTAGATCTCTGATCTCAGGAAAGCGAGCTCCGTGGCGAGCTCCCCCTCGTCGATCTCGGTCCACCAGGATTTCGGACGACCTTCACTGCCATCCGACCAGCGGTATCCCCGAGCCTTCAGATGATCCTTCATGTCGAAGGGGCTGTGTTCGGCGTAGATACGCACGCGCGAGCGCTGGCTTGTCTCGAGCAGTTCCGCAAAAGCGCTTGGCTCCGTCGCCCCACCGGCGCCGGCGAGCACCTCGAGCAGAGCAAAACAGTCTTCGACCGCCCGATGGCCGTCGTGGAAGTAACCACTTTGACCAATCAGATAGCCGAGCTTGGTGCCATCGAAACCGCGCGCCGACCAATCGACTTCCTTGACGGAACAGGCCCATGCCTTGCCTGAGAACAGGCTAGAGAATGCCTCGCAGAACGGCCGATCGAAGCTGGCATTGTGGGCGATCACCAGGTCGGCGGGATCGACCAAGGCGCGAAGCAGCCCGACATCGATCATCTGCCCCGCAACCATCTCGTCGGTGATCCCTGTGAGGCGGGTGATGTCAGGGTGGATCGAGGCGGTCGGTTGCTGCAGGCCGCCATAGACACCCGTGACGTCGCCGATATGGCCCTCGTCGTTAAAGGTGAACGCAACTGCGCCGATTTCAATGATCTCGTCCTTGCTGTGGTCGAGGCCCGTCGTCTCGGTGTCAACGACTACTCCATGGCGAGGAAATCCCGGCCGCGGCTTGTCGACGATCTGGCGGGCGACAAGCTTGCGCAGCACGCGATAACTGCCGCTCTCCTCCAGAAGCCGGGCCATGCTCTCGTCATCAAGGTGTCTCGGCTCGCGCAGCCTCAAGGGCCGTCGCAGCTTCACAACGACATCATCGACCTCACGCGGCGAGGGAAACATGTCTAGCTGAGATGCCATCGGCCTCCAGTGTCCTCGGGCTTCGGCGCACCGCCGGGTGCGGGTCATTCGTCAGGATAGAAACCGAGTTGTAGTCTGGCAATGCGAAGGAGGTCGTTGAACGGGCCACACAAGCCAAAATGCCCTGAAATCTGTCAAAAACACACCCGCCGGCACCGCCTTCCTCCAGCCGAAGTACCTGCATGTTGAGCGAACTGGTCTGAGCGGGAGGAAGACAGAGGAGGCAGTGTTGAGCGAATCACGTTCGAGCGATGAGGAGCGGAAGCCGGAGCTGACAAGCCGGATCGTGCCGCTCAACGAGGAATAAGTCTGCTGGATAAGATCGGACACTTCGCCCGGCAAGCATTAGCTTCGAGCGCCGTTTCGGATTGGTTCGCGGCATCAGCGAGACGGAGCCGACGATAACACTGACGTCGCCGGCATCCAAAATGCCGAGCATGCCGATCCCGAGCCTGCGGCAGAGATCGCGGTAACGGTCCGGCTGACCGGGGATCGCTCGCCAGACGAGACGGCCGCTGCAATCTACAAAGACCTTTGGTTTTCAAGTGCAGGCGGCCAGAACTTCTCAATCCGATATTGTTTGGCGACCTTTGATGCCGTCCCAATCCTTTCAGCGACCTGGACGCGGCAACTTTCGTCACTAGAGGAACTCAACGTCGCTAGCCGCCGCGCCCGACCTTGCTTATTTATTACCCCTTCCCCCAGCTGACCTGATGCTGTCGGGCGAATTGCGCGATCAGGCAGGGACATAGGTCAGCTTGATCACGTCCTCGCCAACCAGATCGTTGGCCACAAGGCGCAGCGGCGGCCGGGGGCCGGCGAAGAAGGGCGTGCCGCGACCAACCACGACGGGGTGGAAGTAGAGGCGATATTCATCAACAAGACCAAGGTCGGTCAGGCTTTGCGCCAGGTTTGGTCCGGCGACGGCAATCTCCCCAGGAAGCCGAGCCTTCAGCTCACGGATCACCGCCGCGATGCCATCCTCGATAAGCGTGGCGTTGGGGCCGACCGACTTCAACGAGCGGGACACAATCCACTTCGGTTGGCGCCGCCACGCCGCGGCGAACTCGCGTTCTTCCGCGCTCCACTCAGGACGGTCTTCGTCCCAATAGCGCATGATCTCGTACATCCGGCGACCGTACACGCTGCCGGTGAGCTCACGCACATGCTCTATCCAGTGACGAAAGAGCGCGGGGCCGGGTGCAAATTCCTGGTGGTCGACATAGCCGTCCAGCGATTGGTTCATTCCAAAGATGAGCTTCGCCATTCTATACAATCTCCATCTGTGGTGCTTCAGAATAGCTTGAGGCGGCATCACGTGTAAGTTAGATTGGAGCACACGCTTCGCACCGCTTAACGAAAGCAACACGGCTTCTCTCTCCCCCGAGCGCCCGGATAACCACCGATATCCAAGGGCCGAGCCGCTCCCGACTTTGGCATCACCCGACAGATGCCTGCGTAGAATAGAGGAGCGAACCAGACTGCTCCATTCTCCTAGCCGACCACACGGTCCCGGAAGTGCCACGGCACAATCCGATATGAAAAGGAGATGAGAGATGAGAAACGAAGTGCCAAGTAAGTCGCTGGAGTGGAGCAATCTCGTTCTGGGTGTATGTTTCATCTACGCTGCATATATGTTCGGCGGACTACCCGCCGCGGCATGGAACGCCGGGATCACGGGCACGTTGATAGTGTGCTGCTCTGCCGTGGCCCTCACGCGTTATGGAGCTTGGGCCGAATGGTCCAATCTCCTCTTGGGTTGCTGGGCGGTGGTCGCCCCGTTCCTGCTCGGCTTCGGATCAGAGTCCGTCGCAATGTGGACACATGTCCTGCTTGGGCTTTGCGTCGCGACGATCGCCGCAATCCAGCTTTTTGCCGGTCGCCAAACGGACAAGCCCTCGAGCACCAGGCTAAAGCCCGGGGAGTGAGGCAGCGGCCATTTTACGAAATGTGGTCGACCGCAAACACCGATCGTCGAGACGTCGTGAAGCAGCTCAGGAAAAAGAAGGCCGTCGGCTTGCTGCCCTGTCTCACCTCAGGGCAGCAAATGGCGGCTCGCAATCCGACCTCGGCCGCCCCCGAGCCTCTCCGCGACTGCCAGTAAGCAGGAATGGCGCTTGTAGCAGCCTCCGCCTCAACGCCGCCTAATCCAACTTTCCACGAATTCGGCGTAACGCCGACGTCTGTGCAATGTATGGATTTCCATGAATTGCCGCTGTGGCGCGGCGGGTTTACGGTGTCGAGACGAGTTCGCCAGCCCATATCGAGAACACGTGCTGTACGCGCTGACGATCGCCTGAGTTTGTCCGGCAGGAGCAGCTGATGATGAGAGTGTGGTCGCACCGCCCCAAATTCTCTCACCTGGGGCTGTTTTTCGCGGCCTATGTGCTGGGCTGCGCCTTCGCTCAGTCGCTCGCAATTGTACCCGGGACAGGTGTTTCCATTTGGCCACCGGGCGGGCTGTTCATGGCGACGCTTGTTCTCACCCCGCCTTCCAGCTGGCCCTGGTGGGTGCTCAGCGGCTGCCTGGCTGAACTGTTCAGCAATGCCCTATGGTTCCACAGCCCTCTCGCCGCGGCCTTTCTCATATATATTGCCAACGCACTCGAAGCAGCGGCCGGGGCATGGCTGGTGAACCGCGTGCTAAGGCGGCCGGTCCGGCTGGAAACGCTGCAAGAAGTTCTCGCATTCGTCGTGCTCGGTGCCGGAATCGCACCTGTCGTGGGCGCGACCGTCGGGAGTGCGACACTCGCGTGGTTTGCCATACAATCGCAATCCTTCACAACGGCCTGGCCTCTTTGGTGGATCGGAGACGCCACCGGAGTCCTGATCGTGGCGCCGCTGGTGCTGGTCATGTTCAATAGCTGGCATGGCGAGCCGCGGCTGTCGACTTCGCAATGGATGGAAGCCTGCGCCCTGGGGCTGATCCTTCTCTGTGTCGCGGGCCTTTCACTCAGCGGCTACCTGCCCTTCGCCTACATCGTCATGCCGCCTCTTCTTTGGGCCGCGGTGCGGTTCGATTTCAAAGGCGCCGCAGTCAGCCTGACCCTTCTTGCTCTCATCACGCTGATGTTCACGATATCCGGGTCCAGCCAATTTGCGGGAGATCCCGAGTCCCAGAGGCAGAAGCACATCATGCTGCAGCTTTTCCTGGCCATCTCGGCATTGTCGGCGCTGATCGTCGCCGCCATATCCCGGCAGCATCAGCTGGCGCTGCTCACAGTGCGCCAGAGCGAGCGCCAACTTCAGCAGCTGATCGACGCCGTGCCCGCTCTCATCTGGTGTACGACGCCACAAGGAATACCGTGTTACCTGAACAAGCGGGTGACCGATGTCACCGGCATCACCCTTACGGATTTGATCGCGCCCGATGGCTCGCGATCGCTGAGTGTCGTCCATCCGGACGATCGGATCGCGATGGATGAAGTGTTCGCACGCTCGTTCGAGACGGGCGCACCCTTCCTGTGGAGATATCGTCAGCGCCGCGCCAACGGTCCTCATCGGTGGGTGGAGAGCCGCGCGGAACCATTGCGTGACGAAACCGGCGCGATCGTCCAGTGGTACGGCGTGTCCGTCGACATCGAGGACATGATGAAGGCGCAGCAGGCATTGCAAGACCGCGAGCGGGAGCTCTCGCAGCTTGTGAACATGGTTCCGAGCCACGTCTGGCGCCTGGCACCCGACGGCGAGCCGACCTTTTTCAACCAGCGAATGATCGACTACCTTGGCCTTCGGGTAGCCGATACGGACAAGCCCGGCATGAGCCGCCTGGAGGCACTCATAGAGACCGTCGTCCACCCCGATGACACAGCTGAGTTCAGGACGGCGCTCAGACGGTGCCTCGGCACCGGCGAGAGCTTCACCATGCGGTATCGGCTGCGCAGTGCCGCGGGCACCTATCATTGGATGTCGAGCCGGGCCGAACCAATGCGCGATCAGGCCGGGAAGATCGTCCAATGGTGCGGCCTGTGCCACGATATTGATGATCAGATGCATGCCGAGGAAGCACTGCGGCGAAGCGAGCGGCAGCTCGCGCTGCTTGTCGACGTGGTTCCGATCGCCATTGCGTGTATGACGCCCGAGGGCGAGCCGACCTTCTTCAATAAGCGCTTGAGCGATTTTCTCGGCCTGGACGTAGCGGATATGGACAAGCCGGGAGTGACCCGGCTGGCGGCCGCAATCGCGGCGGCCGTCCATCCGGACGACGCAACAGAGTTCGGGGACGAACTCAGCCGCTGCCTCGTCACTGGCGAGAGCTTCTCCAGGAAATATCGTCTGCGTCGTTCGGACGGCGAGTATCGCTGGATGGAGGGCCGCGCCGAGCCGCTGCGCGACCATGGCGGAACGATCGTGCAATGGTACGCGGTTGCTATCGACATAGACGATGAGGTGCGTGCGCAGGAGGCACTGCGCGAACGAGAGCGCGAGCTGTCGCAGCTCGTAGACATGGTCCCGGTTCATATCAGGCGACTGACGCCCGAAGGCGAGCCGATCTTCTTCAACAAGCGCCTGATCGATTTTTTCGGTGTGGATGTCGGTGATATGGACAAGCCGGGCACGAGCCGGCTCACCGCCGTCATACAGACCCTCATTCATCCAGAGGACGCAAGAAATCTGCTCGAGACGGTCCGTCGTTCGCTCGTGACCGGAGATCCCTTCTCGATGAAATATCGCATGCGCCGTCAAGACGGCGTCTATCGCTGGGTCGATGGTCGCGCGGAACCGCTGCGAGATCAAAGCGGAGCGATCGTGCAATGGTACGTCATTTCCGTCGACATAGACGACGAGATGCGGGCACAGGAGGCTCTGCGGGATCGTGAGCGCGAGCTCTCCCAGCTCGTAGACATGGTCCCAAGTCTCCTCTGGCGCCTCAGTCCAGACGGCGAACCGACCTTCCTCAACAGACGCGTGATAAATTTCCTTGGCCTCGATCTTGAGGACCTGGAGAAACCGGGCGTGAGCCGACTGGAAGCCTTTATGGAAGCCGCCGTCCACCCGGAGGATGCGGTGGACCTTTGGGAGGCGCTGGACTATTCCTTCGTCACCGGCGAGCGCTTCTCCAAGCAATATCGCCTTCGGCGTGCCGATGGTGTCTATCGCTGGGTGCAAGGCGGCGCAGAGCCGCTCAGGGATCAGAGCGGACGCATCGTCCAGTGGTACGGCCTCTCACATGACATTGACGATCAGCTGCGCGTCGAGGAGGCGCTGCGCGAAAGAGAACGCTCCCTCTGGCAGATCGTTGAGACGCTGCCTGCAATGATCGATTGCGCCGCTCCGGATGGGGAGCCGGTATACCGCAACCCGCAGCTCCGTGACTTCCTTGGATATAAGCTCGAAGAGCTCGACGGAACGGGGAAATCCCGATTGGAGGGCACGCTCGATGCCGGCGTTCATCCAGACGAGGTCGATGGTGTCAAGGAGAACTATGCCCATTCGCTGGCAACGGGCGAGCCCTATGCACGAAGGCACCGCCTGCGGCGGTTTGATGGCGAATATCGCTGGGTCGAAACGCGTGCCGCGCCGATGCGCAATGCCGAGGGCACGATCGTTCAGTGGAATGTCATATGCCTGGATATCGACGGCGAAGTTCGGGCCGAGGAAAAGTTGCGCCTCGCGCAGGAGAGTCTGGCGCGCGCAAGTCAGGCTGCCAGCCTCTCAGAGCTTTCGGCTTCCATAGCGCACGAGGTTAACCAGCCCCTGGCCGCGGTTGTGGCAAACTCGCACGCCTGCCAGCGTTGGCTCACGGCCGCACCGCCGAATATCGAACGCGCGCAGCGGACGGTGGAGCGCATCGTCCGGGATGCCAATTCGGCGGCCGACGTCGTCAGCCGCATTCGCGCCTTGTTCAAGCAATCCATAGGGACGAGGATCAATACTGCGCTTGCCAGCGTGATCGGCGAGGTCCGCAACTTTCTGGCCGATGAGGCGGTGCGGCGGCGCGTTCGGATCGACTTGAAGATCGATGGCGACCTTCCGCCGATCGCAATCGATCATGTCCAGATCCAGCAGGTTCTGATCAATCTCATTCGCAACGGCATGGAGGCAATGGGCTCTGTTGCGGGCGACAGGGTGCTTGGCATGCGTGCGCACCATACCGGGGAGGTGATTCAGACGGAAATCAGCGATCGCGGCCCGGGCATTGAATTTCCCGACAGGATATTCGAGCCGTTCTTCACGACAAAAGCAGACGGCATGGGCATGGGATTGGCGATCTGCCGCTCGATCGTCGAGTTGCACGGCGGACGATTATGGGCGGAGAAGAACGAGCCGAATGGAGCGACGTTCATCTTCACCTTGCCGGTTGAAGCGAAGGCAGCGCCATGACGAGTGATGATCAGGTTGTCTTCATCGTCGATGACGATGCACGCCTCCGCGAGGCGCTGAGCGACCTCCTGGACTCACACGGCATGCGCGCTATCGCCTTCGGATCTGCCGGCGAGTACGTGAGCGCGGACAAGCCGGATGTCCCCGCCTGCCTCATTCTCGATATCGAATTGCCGGATATCAACGGCCTCGATCTTCAGAGGCAGATCGCGGAAGGCGATCATCCGCCGATCGTGTTCATTACCGGTCACGGCGACATTCCTTCTTCAGTGCGTGCGATCAAGCGCGGCGCGGTGGATTTCCTGACCAAGCCCTTCAGCGATGCGGACCTCATGGCCGCAATTGGTGCTGCGATCGCTGAAGATCGGGACAAGAGAGCGGAACGCGCGGAGCTCAGCCTTCTCGGACAACGCTATCGCGAGCTGACGCCGCGTGAGCGCGAGGTTTTGCCGCTCGTCGTGAGCGGTCTCCTCAACAAGCAGGCTGCCGCCGAATTAGGCATCAGCGAGGTCACGCTGCAAATACACAGAAGAAACGTGATGCACAAAATGGCCGCAGCCTCGCTCGCCGATCTCGTGCGTATCGCGGAGAGGCTGGAAATACCGATCACCCACTCCCGTCGAGTGGGAGGGAATTGAGCATGAACAAGAAAAGACCGGTCGTCGCAATTGTCGATGACGATGCAAGACTACTTGAATCGGTGAGCGACCTTCTGGAATCCGCCGGCTATGTGGCCCGCAGCTTCCCGTCGGCGGGATCGTTGCTCGCCAATGGGCTGTCGGACCTGGACGTCCTCATCACCGATATCGGAATGCCTGGAATGGACGGTTTGGAGCTTCGTGACCTTGTAAGGACGTCACGTCCCGAACTGCCGGTATTTCTGATAACGGGCCGCCACGAGATAGCGGATCAGGGCCGCGCTCGAGGCATTAGCGGGTTCTTCCGCAAGCCCTTCGACGCACAGGCCCTGCTCACGGCCATCGCCATTGCTCTAGACAAGTAGAAGGAGGGTGTCATGGGAGTAGGCCAGCCTTTCCCGCGGAGAACGTCGTCGTCGTCACCACGGCATAGGAGTGAAGAGGATGAGCCGCTCGTCATCATTGTCGACGACGACGCATCGGTTCGCGCGGCACTGTCGGAACTGATCCTGTCGGCCGGTTTCCGGCCGGTCAGCTTTGCCTCGATTCGCCAATTGCTTGACGCCGGTCTGTTGGACGCCCCCGGCTGTTTGATCCTCGATGTGCGCATGCCGGGAGAGAGCGGCCTCCATCTTCAGCGCCATCTGGCCGATAACGGCAACCCGAAGCCGATCATCTTCCTGACCGGGCATGGCGACATCCCGATGACCGTCGAGGCGATGAAGGCCGGTGCGGTGGATTTTCTCACCAAACCGGTGCGGGACCAAACGCTGCTTGACGCGATCACTGCGGGCATTGCGATGGACGCCGAGCGGCGTGCCGCAGCGGCGATTTCCCGGCTCAACGTCGAACGTCTCGAGACGCTGACGCAGCGCGAGCGCGAGGTTCTCTACGAAGTGGCGCGCGGACGCCTCAACAAGCAGATCGCCTTCGATCTCGGCATTAGTGAAGTGACGGTGAAGGCGCATCGCAGCAGCGTCATGCACAAGATGGGAGCGGCGTCCGTCGGCGAATTGATCCGGGCCTTTGAGACATTGCCGGCACAAATGCGCCAGGCCGGCGCCCGCTGACGCGCGTCGCGTTCAAACGTATGCACGCGGCGCGCTTTAGGTCTATGTTATTGTGCACGTCGTCAGCGCAAAACCGCTGCACACGTTTCGGCGACATGCATTAGCCTTAGACTAACCAGGAACCGCTCTGCCGGGGATCAGCCCGGCAGAGCGGTTCCAGATGAACGTGTGCTCCACATGCGCTACGGCGAATGGCGCGATTTGGCGGCTAAGCAGCCAGTCCTTTGCCTTCCATGTCCAGCTGGCCTGCCGTCAGTGGTCCCAAACGGCCGGTACCCAACGAAAGACGTCGCCGTCGACCGCCACATGGCAGACGCTCGGGAACGGCAGGTGCGTGGCCACCAGCGGCTCGCGGGTCGCCGCCAGCTCATGCAAGAGACGGACGCGGACGCGGGCCGCCTCCTCGGGGTCGTGTTCGAAGCCGTTGTGCCAGTCGGGATGGTCGAAGCCGACTTGGAACACGGCGTCGCCGGCGAATGTCAGCCGGTCGCCGCCGGACGCCAGGCGGACGACGCTGTGCCCGGGGGTGTGGCCCCCGGTGCGATGGACGACCACCCCCGGCGCCACCTCGTACTCCTCGTCGAACTGCCGCAGCTGGCTCTGGTACTCGGCCATGAACCGCTTGGCCGTCCGCCGAAGCACGGGCGGCACCGTCGACGGCATAGAGGCGTGCGAAAAATCGGGCGCCTCCCAGAACTTGACTTCGGCCGCCGCCACGTGGATCCGCAGGTCCGGACGCAGCCGGTCCTTCACCCCGTCGGCGAGCAGCCCGCCGATGTGGTCCATGTGCATGTGGGTAAGCACCACGTCGGTTACGGAGGCGAGATCGATCCCGGCCGCCTCCAGTCGCGAGACCGTCTGCCCGGCCCGCGGGAAGTCCGGAAACTCCACCCCTAGTCCAGCGTCGACGAGTATGGTCTGGCCGCCGCTCCGCAGCAGAACCACGTTCAGCGGCCAATGGAGCACGTCCGTCGGCAGGAACATGTCGTCCAGCCAGGCCGTCCGGACGGCCGGGTCGGCATTGGTGGCCAAGACCGGGGTTGGTATAGGCAGCACTCCATCGCTGATCACCAGCACGTCGATGTCGCCGACCTTCACCGCGTAGCGTGACGGAACGAGCTCGCCGGGCCCCGATCTACCAGCGTGTGAGGCGTTGTCCAAGCTCATGCTTGTCTCCTGACCAACGTTAACGGGTGTTATTTCTACCTGCGACATGATGCGCTCCTTTCTTGCGTGATCGAGCCGTGTCGGCCACGGGCCTTAGGTTTGCACGAAGGTAGCGGGCAATCATTTGGGACGGCAGTACCGGAAGGTATTGAGTGGGTCAGGCTATAGTATTGCGGCAATAGGCACTTGGGTGCCCACATATGCTTAGGGGCTCGGTACAATGGACCGGGAGGGAACAGCTCTTCTTCGACAATGGATCGGCAATCCCCTCCTCCCGGTGAGCTATCTCCCTCAGGGTGCATTCCTCCGATGCCGCATGGCGCGAGTTCCTCCCTTTCATCGAGACTTCCTGATCGAAACGGGGGCTACTCCAATACCTCTGCATTGTAAGACGGCGACGTCCGTAGAGTAGTTTGGCGGAATGGTCCGTTGCATCCTCCATGCCATCGGTCAGGCCGACTGGCCCCGGAGAGAACACATGCTGAACCATCAGACTGTCGCCCCAGGGGATCGGCCTCTCCCTGCCCAGTTGCTAGCGCCGCCCGCCCCGCCGGCCGAAAGCTTCCCCATCGAGGCTGCGCGCTGCGCGGTTTGCCCATCGGCGAACACTTTGCAATGCACATTCGTGAGGAGATCAAGAATGAAAATCGTAGTCATTGGCGGTACCGGTCTCATCGGCTCGAAAACGGTGGAGCGCTTGCGCAAGAAGGGTCACGACGTGTTGGCGGCATCGCCGAATTCAGGCGTCGACACGATCACCGGCACGGGTCTTGCCGAAGCCCTTGCCGGAGCGCGCGTGGTGCTGGACCTTGCAAACTCGCCGTCATTCGAGGACAAGGCTGTCTTGGAATTCTTCCGGACGGCGGGTCGCAATCTGCTGAGGGCGGGCGCTGCCGCCGGCGTGGAGCATCACGTCGCGCTCTCGATTGTCGGCATGGAGCGGCTGCAGGGCAGCGGCTACATGCGCGCCAAAATGGCTCAGGAAGAGCTGATCAAGAGCTCCGGCATACCCTACACAATCGTACACTCGACGCAGTTCTTCGAGTTCATGGACGGCATCGCCCAGGCGGCAACGATCGGTCAGACCGTCCATCTGTCGCCCGCCTATGTGCAGCCGATCGCATCCGATGACGTCGCCGACGTCATGGCGGAAGTCGCGCTCGCCGCCCCGGCGAACCGCACGATCGAGATTGGCGGCCCCGAGAAAATCCGTCTCAACGAAATCGTGGCACGTTTGCTGGCGGCCAAAAACGATCCGCGCCAGGTCGTTGCCGATCCGCACGCCCCCTATTTCGGCGTGGAGCTGAAAGACCAGTCGCTCGTGCCCGGCAGCAGCGCCCGACTTGGCCGAATCCGCTTCGACAACTGGCTGAGCCAGCAACCGCCTCAAAAATTGACTGCCTAGCCAAGGGACGCCGGGCTTTTGTGAAGTTTCCCGGCAGCCCGCTCCGGCCATTCCGATCAGACAGGAGACCAGACATGTTGAGACACATCCTCTCGACGGCAGCACTCGCCGTCATTCTTGCCACCGGTGCGCAGGCTGAGGACGGCAGAGCGAAGTTGACCATCGTTTACGATCAGCAACTACCCAATGTTGAGGGCAAGAGCATCAAGGCGGTGCTCGTCGAATACGGACCCGGCGGTTCCTCGCCCGCGCACACCCACCCCAAATCGGCATTCATCTATGCCACCGTTCTTGAAGGGGCGATCCGGAGCCAGGTCAATAGCGGGCCGGCGAAGGTCTACCATGCCGGCGAAAGCTTCGCGGAATTTCCGGGCGACTTTCATCGCGTCAGCGCAAATGCCAGCAACAACGAGCCGGCGCGTCTGCTGGCCGTGTTCGTGGTGGACACTAACGAGACCAATCTGACCAATTTCGAAGAATGATGTCTTGAACTCATGTCAATGAAGACATCGATGACGCGAACCGGGTTGTCCTGCGTGACATAGTATTCCAGCGTGTCGGGGAGCAGTGTCGCTTGCCGCCGATCCTCGCCGTCATGAAACGCTTCATCCCGACCGCCGCTCAACGGGAATCACTCTATCATATCAACGCGTTTCCACAGGCTCGACCCTGAGCGGTTCGTCCACCGATCACATATGGAACATCTGGTGATGGCTCGCGGAGCAGACTTCCTTTCGGGGCCCACAGCGAGCACGCGACGGCCTTCCAACTTGAGTCGTCTTCCAACCTTGATAAACATGACCTGAGCGATCGCTTGGTCCGGCAACGATGGGAGCTTTCGACAGCCAAGGCTTGACAGCAGCCCGCGAACAGATCCTCACGAGTCGTTAGGCGCCGTTGCATTCCCGCAGAAGACTCAGCACCTCAGTTTGAATGCTTGCACAAATGTCGCGGTATTCTGCCAAACGCTCGGGCTGCTCCGGCACCTGCATATTCAAGGTCTCCAGTGCCTCGGCGACTAGGGCGTAGGCTTCGAAGAGGTCATCCAATTGCGGGCTCTTCAAGGAGAGCAGTTGCTTTCGATATTGCGGTAGAGCCATCGCCAAGCGGGCTCTGCCTACTCGAACTAGAGACATGTTTTCGCCTGCAGAATTAACTTGAGCCGGCCTTCGTTCGGGTGAAGCCCGGAGGGCTCGGCAGTGTCGAAATCATCTGGCAACGCTCTCCAGGCCAATTCCTCCTTTCCGGTGTTCATGGTGAACCTCGCGCGAATGCCCGGAGGCGAAGCGCCAGAGCGTAGCGAAGGGACGGCACAATGACCCAATATGCGGCGGGAGAAACGCTCGGCAATGCAGGTAGGACCTTTGGCCATGCCGAGGGGGGACTAAAGTCCCGTAGAGAGCGGGAGCGGGAACCCACGAACGCCATTTTCGTTCTCCTGGACTACAAGGGAGCGCTTAATGTATCGCCTGCATCATCAAGATATGCCCGGAAAGAAAGCCTCAACCACTTTTCCGATCAGCTTACTGTTGCTCTCGGTTGGCGCCATTCTCGCTTACCTAGCGATCGGCGGGGGTTGGTCAGAGAGTAAAACTGAAATGGTCGTCTACACACCGCAGACCGCAGAGGTCCCGAACCACCGCTAGAACATGTCTCGCACGCGCTAGCTTCCACGGTTGATGTAAGTTTGCGCGCAGCTGGGAGGAGCCGTGATGGCGCACTCAACAAGAAAGATTCAGATTTCGCCGACGAAGGAGAGCGAGGCCGGGCTTGTGGAGCAAGTCGTCTCCGACTGGTGCGAAGTGCACCAGATAGACCCGAAGAGCCACACCGCGATGATGGAAGGGTTGAGGGCTCTCTACATGATCCGCGAATTTGATATCACGGATAAAGGGCAGCTTCTGAAGGCGCTACTGGAAAGCGACGAGGTTTAACCTACCCGAAGAGGCGTTCGCGTGTTGAGCACGCATCATTGAAAAACCGCCCGACACGCCTCCGCTCCTATGCGCAGATGCTGTGTTTCATCGCCACATCGAAATCGAAGCGCTACGACGCGCATTCGATGGGGAGGACGAAGGCGGCGGACATTTATAACGAGACAGGCAACCTGCGCGGTCCAGCTCTTGCTCAAGCACAAAGCTGGAAAGCACCGTGCAATAACTCGGAATTGAGGTGCGACATTTCTGAGCAAGTGGGGCTGTGGAACGTGAAAGGTCGGCCCATTGTAGATGTCGGCAACGCAACGTTGGACGACCGGAGTCGGTGGATAGTAGGACGGGCGGCAGGGGTAAGCGCCAGCGCAAATTCAGCCAAAGGTTGATTGTTATTATGAACATTCGTGCTCGTAAAGCGTTTCTCTTTCGAGTGAGCGATGGAGGAACTGCAGTGAGTGTCGACCAACGTATCATCCTCTCAATTGCGCTTACTGCGGCGATCGCTATTTTCGCGGCGACCATGATCGGCATCTTCCTGGCCTGATACTCCTCGAGCAAAGCCACTAGGGGGAGCATGCCCTGAACCGACCTACAGACGGCCAAAACTGTACACGCCGTGGTCGACAGGCCGGCCGACGCGATTTCAACCAAGTACCCGCCAGCTATCCCTGATGCATCGTCATGGTCGCACCGCAGGAGACGATCGCGGGAGTGCCGAGGTCTACCGCGATGTGGCGTGAACATGCCACCCCGCCCCGACCAAATGCCCTATTCCCGAACTTCACACCCCGAAGGACGACAAAATTAGGCAAGGACCCGTCTTACTCTCTGCGCATTCGGATACCTTCGAAGAGCCTCGCGAGCACGATGAAGCTCTGCGATCCTCGCGTCCAGTTGCTCGAGCCTCTTCTTCGCCAGATCACGCGCGGCCGAGCGGTTCTCTCCGGCGTCCAGCGCCAGAAGCTGCCCGATTTCCTCGAGCGTAAAGCCGGCAGCCTGTGCCTGTTTGATGAACCGCAGCCGGCGCACGTCATCCGGGCCATAGCGGCGCACGCCTTCCGACCGCTTCGGCGTCGAGAGCAGACCCCTGCGCTGGTAGAAGCGGATGGTCTCGACGCCCACGCCTCCGGCGGCGGCGAGTTTCCCGATCGTGAATTCCTGGGGGGCTTGACTCCGTACCATGGTACGGAACTCATAGTCCTGCCGACGATTTCACAAGAACGAGGAGACGTGAAAGATGTTGGACAGGATAAATCCGCAGAATCCCGGCAAGAAGGCCGTCCTGTACCGGATGGTTATGCCAGGCCACACATGCCCCTACGGGTTGAAGTCGAAGGACCTGCTGCAGCGATCGGGCTACGAGGTGGATGATCATCACCTGACGACCCGCGAGGAAACGGACGCCTTCAAGGCGCAGCACGGCGTGCCGACGACGCCCCAGGTCTTCATCCACGGCAAACGGGTCGGCGGCTACGACGATCTGCGCCGTTTTCTCGGAAAGCCCGTCGCCGATCCCAAAGCAACGAGCTACCGTCCGGTCATCGTGCTGTTCACGCTGACCGCGCTCACGGCGATGGCGGCGAGCCATGCCGTCTTCGGAACTCCATTCACCCTGCGCGCAGCCGAATGGTTCATCGCCTTTTCGATGGTGGTTCTGGCGATGATGAAACTCCAGAACGTCGAGAGCTTTGCGACGATGTTTCTGAACTATGACCTCCTGGGAAGGCGCTGGGTGCCATACAGCTACATCTATCCCTATGCGGAGGGATTGGCTGGCGTTCTCATGGCGGCAGGCGTTCTGACATGGTTGTCGGTTCCGGTGGCGATGTTCATCGGTACGGTAGGGGCCGTGTCGGTCTTCAAGGCGGTCTACGTCGACAAGCGTGAGTTAAAGTGCGCCTGCGTTGGCGGATCGAGCAACGTCCCCCTTGGTTTCATCTCCCTGACCGAGAACCTGATGATGATCGCCATGGCAATCTGGATGGCCGCTGGAAGCATTGGCGTCACGGCGACCCACGCGATGTAGCTGAAGTGAACACGGTCCAAAACAGCGCCCGTCCGAATAAACGCAGGCCGCTGGAGATTGAATTGGCGAGGCTTCGTAGCCGTCCGATCGAATTTGCCCTGAAAGCGGCCAATCGCGCGTGTCGCTGTTGAGACGTGCACCGTTTCGTGCGAAACGCCAAATTCTGCTGCAGCGGACGGCCGCGCGGGATAGGCCCGCAATAGGGAGCAGCAGCCGCCATCATATTTGCGAGATCGGTGGTTGCAGAAGATCAGCCGAATGGGCATCTAAATCAGGACCGGACCGCGTTCTCCAGGACTGCGAGCAAGCGGTGCTCCTCTGTCGGCTTGCCGACGCTGGGCGCTCCGGCCAGGACGTCGCCGCCGATAAGTTCCGGTCTGCTGTAGGCGCTTGCCACGACAAACGGTACCTGCCTCGCGCGCAGCGCCTCCGCCACCAGGGTCACCGAGCCATCTTTGAGGGTGACGTGAAGAATTGCGACGGCAGGCAATTCGTCGTCCAACAGTGCGAGCGCTTCCTTAACCGTCGTCGCGGGGCCGAGCACGCTCCAGCCGCGCCGTTGAAGCAGCAGCTTGAGATCGATCGCGATCAGGAACTCGTCCTCCACGATAAGCACGGTCTTGTGTATGAGACCAGTCTCGATGTCATGAGACCGATCCTAGCGGGGCGACGATCTCGACCACCAAACCCGCTGGTGCATAGTTCAGTTCCACCCGTCCGCCCAACTCGCGGCTCACAGCGAACTCGATGAGCTGGGTGCCGAACCCGGAAGAGACCGGGGGCGCGACCGGGGGGCCGCCGCTCTCTTGCCAAACAAGTCGCAGACTTGGAGCGCTCGCCTCCTCCACCTCCCAGTGGACGCGAATTTGTCCGGTGGGTGTCGAAAGCGCGCCATATTTAATCCCATTGGTCGCCAGTTCGTGCAGGATCAGGCTCAGCGACATGATTTGCCCCGACGTGAGAGACACGGTCGGCCCCGATTCGACGAGAACCCCGGTCGGCGAATAGGGCTCAAGCGTTCGCTGAAGCACCTCCTGTAGGTCAGCCTCGCCCACTTGCGAGTAAGCCGCATCGTGGGCCTGCACGAGCGCATTGAATCGGCCGAGGAAAGCGTCGCGGTATTCCTCGCCAGAATGACCCGCGGCCGTGGTCTGGCGCGCGATTGCCTGGACCAAGCCGAGCAGGTTCTTCATTCGATGCCGGAGTTCGCCTAGGAGCACATCCTTTTCGGCTTCATGCTGGCGTCTCTCCGTGGCGTCCACAATTGAGAGCAGCAAGGAGCGGCTGATGTTGTCGGGATGGAACAGCCGGTGCGCACTGACGAGCATCGTCCTCCGACCGATGCTCGGAAAGTCGTGCTCTACCTCATAGTCCACCACCGCCGTGCTCTTCGGAATCACCTCTTCGAGCAGGCGGCGCAGTTCAGGAATGTCCCATTGCTGATTGCCGAGCTCGTAAAGGTGCTGCCCGATTGTCTCGTCGCGGGTGACTTTGAAGGTCGTAAAGAAGGCCCGGCTGGCGGTCCGGACGTACAAGTTCTGGTCAAGCACAAGCAAGGGATCGGGGACTGTGTCGACTATGCCTTGCGCTTCGACATGACCGTTCCGCAACAGGCGGTAGAGATCTTCCAGATTCATTACCATTCCCGACGTTCAAGCTTCTCAGGATATTACTACATGCCGTAATGGACATGCAAAGGACCGTGTTGCTGATGCAAACGACAAGGTGACGTCACCTGACCGGCAAGGTTGGTTGTCTGGCTATGAAGACTTGCCAAATGACCATACATCCTGCCGTTCAGGGCGTGTAAGGCAGCCCTCTTAGAGGGACCGCTTCCACCCACTGGGATCTAAACCGGCTAGATCAGCGATTCCAATCGTCGATCAAACTTTTCATGCCGGGTCTACCCCTAAATGATGATTACCATTCCCCACGAACATCGCCCGTGTGGACCGTGAAACAAGCGTATAGTAAGAGCGCCACGGCTCAGAAATGCTCCGACTCCTTGACGGAGGCATGGCATAATGCTGTCACCTCCCGAATATATTCACGAGAAAGATGCAAGAAAGCTCGGGAGGATCTTTGAGCAGCTATTGGATGAATACCGAATTACCCGCGACAGCGATGAAGCAGACAGGTTTGCCGATCGATTGATCACCGTATATCTGTCGGGTGTGCGTGAGACAAAACTTCTAAAAAAGCTCACCAATCCTGAAGGAAGACGGCCTTAGCAGCCCGGACCAATCGCGCGTCTCATGCGGGGTTCTTCGCGTAATCACACCCAGTAAGGTGCGATTCCATAGTAGTCGTAAACTCGACGGCCGCTCTCAGGGCCCCAGGCAAACTCCCGGTCTGCGGGATATCGCGGAGCTCCTTCAACCTGTTCTTTGGTGATGTTCACCTGGAAGCCGCCAAGATCGGTATTGTAGTTGAGCATCTCCCAAGGAAGCGGATAATGGTCGTGGCCAATTCCGAGAAAGCCGCCGAAGCTCAACACCGCATAGGCGACGCGGCCGCCGCGTTTTTCGAGAATGATTCTCTCGATTGATCCTATGTTATTGCCGTTCATGTCGTAGACACTAGTGCCGACCACCATGTCGCTCGCGATGAGATCATGCGATTGATGAAGATCTGCGTTGGCCATCGTCGTTCCTCCTTGTAGTGGCCCAACGCTCGTGGATGCCAGTTGTTCCTTGGGATCGCTTCGGCAGTGTTGAACGCTTCAACAACCAGGTCTGCAGTGGTTCCGAGCCCCAAAGCAGCAGATTCGTGTTATTCGTTCGCATGGACCAAATTCTCCTTAATCGAGAGCCGCTTACCGCTTCGGAATCACTTCTTCAAACAGGCGGCCCTACTCAGGGATGTCCGATTGGCGATTGCCGAGTTCGTTAGAGGTGCTGCCCGATCGTCTTGTCAGGGCCGAGGTGCAAAGAAGGCCCTGCTGGCGCTCTCAATGTGCAGGTTTTGGTCCAGGGCCAGCATCGGATCGGGAACGGTATCGACGATGCCTTGTGCTCGACGTGGCCATTTCGCAAGAAGCGGTAGAAGTCTTCCAAATTCATAAGCAAGTCCGCGCGTTCAACTTCCCGAGATTGAAAATACACGCCTCCGTGTGATCGCAAAACATGCCAGGTTCCGCGTGTGAAGAGTGCCTTCGGACTCGCGCCGATCCCTCCCCCCGACCCAACGTATCGATGCTCGACGAGCGAGCCGATCGTGAGGAAGCATTTTTGACGAGGCTCACCGTCGTAATGACGAAGGGCGGAATATACGCTGCGGCAGGCGTGTCAAACGTGCAGCGGAGTTTTGTGATAGGCCAACTTTCAGCACCCTTGCGCACGGCTCGCCGCGAAGCTCCACATAGCCGTGATTGAGGAGGAACGTGTCATGCAACCGCGTGGGCGGGTTTCTGCTTTAATGCTTTCACTTCTGCTATCGACAGCTCTCATTCCGGCCGCTGCTCAAATGAGCAAGGAGGCAACGAGTGGCAAGGAGTTTGACGCCACGGTCGCCGAGCAGGCCAAGCGGTATTTGGAAGAGGGTCGCGAGACGTTCCGCTTCGACACGTTCGGCAGCGAGGACTTCTGGGGCGGCAAGCTCAAGCTTCACGAGGCGATATCGGGCGAAAAGGCCGGCGGCGTCGGGCCGGGCCTCAGCCCCGAAAAGGCTCTCGAGCTTGGCTTGAAAGTCGATGTGAATGCGCTCCCCAAGGAGGTGGCCGAGGCGCTCAACAAGGGCGAGGTTGACCTTAAGGATCCGGCCAGCACGGTTGTGCTGCTGAAGTCCAACGCCGTGGTCGGCGTGACCGGCTTCTTTAGCGAGGATGGCAAGACCTTAAGGTCTGTGGGCATCCAGTGCTCACTCTGCCATTCGACAGTGGACGATGCCTATGCGCCCGGCATTGGGCATCGGCTCGACGGGTGGCCCAACCGGGACCTCAACATTGGCGCGATCGTCGCCCTGGCGCCCGATCTGACCGCCTTCACCGACATGCTACAGATCAGCGAAGAAGAGGTGAAAAAGGCGCTAAGCGCCTGGGGTCCCGGCAAATTCGATGCCGAGCTCAATCTCGATGGCAAGGCATTCCGGCCGGACGGCAAAACCGCCGCCACGCTCAATCCTCCGGCTTTCGGCCTGGCTGGCGTGAACAACCACACATGGACCGGGGCTTGGGGCACGGTAAGTTACTGGAATGCTTATGTCGGCAATTTAGAAATGCATGGAAAGGGCGTCTTCTTCGACCCGCGGCTGGACGACGCCAAAAAGTATCCGGTCGCCGCCAGGACGAAACAGGGCCACAAGCAGGACAAGGAAGACCGGATCACTGCCAAGCTGCCCGCCCTCCACTTCTACCAGCTTGCGCTGCCGACGCCGAAGCCACCGGAAGGCACCTTCGACACTGCCGCTGCGGAGAAAGGAAAGGCCCTCTTCAACGACAAGGCAAAATGCGCCACTTGTCACGTTCCGCCAATTTTCACCGAGCCGGGATGGAACTTGCATGAGGCAGACGAGATCGGCATCGATGATTTCCAGGCGATGCGCTCGCCGGACGAACGATACCGGACCGCGCCTCTGCGTGCCCTGTGGGACTTGGAGAAGATCCACAAGGGCGGGTTTTATCACGACGGCCGGTTCGCCACTCTCCGAGACATCGTGGACCATTACGACCGCCACCTCGACCTTAAGCTCACCGATCGGGAAAAGGGTGAGCTGATCGAATTTCTCAAGTCGATCTGACGCGGTTAAGCCATCCGAGGACACTCAGATGTTAGAACCTGAGCTAGAGAAAATTATCGAGCAGGATCATCGGGCCTTGGATGCCTTTGTGAAGGGCGACCCTGAACCTTTGAAAGAGCTCTACTCGCGACGGGATGATGTCATAATAGCCAATCCGTTCGGGCCGCCGGCCAAGGGGTGGGAACTGGCCGCCGCGGCCATGGAACGGGCTTCCACCAACTACCGGGACGGCGAGGTCACCGGCATTGAGCGCATCTCCGAGTACGCGACCTCGGACTTGGGGTACATCATCGAGGTCGAGCGGTTCCGAGCCAAGATCGGTGGCGGCGACAAGCTGGTGCCGATTGCACTTCGAGTCACCACCATATTCCGGCGGGAGAAAGGCGCTTGGAAGATCGTCCTTCGTCATGCCGATCCAATAACCTCAGCCCGGCCTGCGACCTCCATTGTCGGAGCGGAGCTGCCCTAGACGCCGCTGAGTTATCGGCGCCGCTTTGCCTTCCTTTACAAAAAGCAACACGCGAAGTTGCGGCCAAAAGCAGGTGTCCCGCAGACTGCCGCGCAACTCCGCCACAGGCGATGACCTTTCATTTTCTTTGAGCCGCGCGAGCGGCTTAGTCCAACCACTCAACTGCGACAGATCCGAACCGGAAATATCGACCCTGAGCAGGCATTCACCCTAGCGCCGCAATCTCCCGGTACTGGCCCTCAAAGCGGCCATTCATCAACGGAAGTGCAAAAACGGAACCGGCCGTTACAACTCGGAAACTTCCCTGAGCTTCCCGAACCCGACCCCTGCTCCCTGGAATTGCCGCTAAAATCCCTCCCTTGAGGTTTGGTCGGTTCAGGCGGGTGCCCGGCGCACTTTCGTTCATCCAAAGGACGTCCACGGCGAGAACCGTTGCGTTATGACAAAGATCAAAGGCGCCGGTTCGCTTGGCTCACGGCTCGCGGTTTCCATCAACCAGTGCCTCACATTTACATGTCCGGCGGGAGATCGGGCGCCGTGCGGATCATTCTGCCGCTAATGAGCCACGTCCTTGGTTGAGCAGCATAAGCTGCTTTGCTCTTTTCAGACAGCCGGCTTGCTCGCTGCGGTAGCGCGCGCCAATCTCCATCATGAGCACCGTGTCAGGCAGGAAATCAAGCTCGCTGAAGATGTCATCCCAGTCGATATCTCCCCAGCCGAGCGGCATGTGCAGATCGCCAAGGCCGAGCGCCGTCGCCTCCTGCGGATA
The DNA here is from genome assembly GCF_001651855.1 of Sinorhizobium americanum. Lineage (GTDB taxonomy): Bacteria > Pseudomonadota > Alphaproteobacteria > Rhizobiales > Rhizobiaceae > Sinorhizobium > Sinorhizobium americanum. Next base: position 42,638 of record NZ_LNQC01000072.1, read on the forward strand.
GAAGCCCTTGTAAAAACCCTGTGGCCGGCCAAATGAGTCGTGGACGTGGAGGTGCCCGGTTATCGGCGCCATGGCACGGATCTGCTCACGAAAGTTCAGACCGCGATAGGTGCATTCGATATAGGCATGGCTGAAGTCAATGAGGGCGACAAGATTGGGATGGCTGACCGCCCTTACAGTTTCGGCGATTTCCGCCGGGCTCTGCCTGTACTGGCCCGGCTCCGTCGTGAAGATATTTTCCAATGCAATGCGAACTCCATAGGGCCTCGCGAATTCGGCGAGCTCGAGCAGAGCCTCGCGCTCGCGCCGATCCGCCTCGGCCCGCTCGAACACCTGATCGGCACGCAGGTGCCCGCCGTGCTGGACAACGGTGCGGGCGCCGATCCGATCACACACCTCGACTAGCGCCTTGGCGGCCTGAAGCTGGTAGTCCGCAGTCGCCGGATCCATGAAGTTCGAGGAAACGAGGCCATGCACCGTGTAACGGAACGGAAACTGGCCCGTGAGCCTCAGGAGCCGTTCTGCCCTCTCCTTGATCACACGTCCGCCGGCAATGATGTCCACGCTAGTTAGCCCGAGTTCGATGGTTTCGACGCCGAGCTCGCTCAGGCGACGAAGATCGAGTTCGAGGCTCTCCAGTTCACCGTCGGCAGATTCCGAGTTGAAACCAGTCGAAACGATATTGCTCATTGATTTCTCCATTGGAGTGACCGGCGTAAGCCGGCATTAGGTGGTGACGGTGTCGCGTAGCCGCAGGGCCAGATCGGGCCGGTCGGACGTCAGGTGGCCGATGCCTCGGTCGAGCCAGTAACGGATTTGCGCTTCTTCGTTGAGGGTCCAGACGCACAGGCGCTCCGGGGGAACTGTCGTTCGGATCAGCTCCCACTCGGCCGCCATCAGCTCGTGATGGATGGCGACGATCTCGGCGAGGCTATCGACGGCAGCAAGAAAAGCGGCGAGGCCGCCATGCCGCGCCGCCCAGTCTGCGTTCACGGAAACGAGGCGCGCGACATGCGGCACATGGCGGCGGCAATCTGTCAGCACGGATGTATCGAAAGACGTGAGATGGGCGCGATTGTCGACGCCGAAGCGCTGAAGCTCCTCCGCGATGCGCCGGGCGATGTTCGGGTAAGGCGAACCCGCTTCGTCAAGCTTTATTTCGACATGCAAGCGAGGCCCGTCGGTCGATGCAAGGACGGCCAGCACATCGGCCAGTGTCGGCACGCTCTCGTCGGTGTCTCGCAATCTCGTGGTCGCCCGCGCCTCGGGCGTCAGCCGACGCAACGGACCGGTGGCGCGCACGGTCCTGTCCAGCGTGGCGTCGTGGATGACGAGCAATTCACCCGAGTCCGTCAAATGCACGTCGAACTCGATCGCATCGACGCCAAGCCGCATTGCATGGCGAAAGCCCGTCAGCGAGTTTTCAGGCCAAAGATTGCGGGCGCCGCGATGGCCGATGATCTTTGTCATGCGAATAGCCCTCATCGCAAGGTTGGATCGAGCTTATCGCGGAGCCAGTCTCCGACAAGCGAGATGGAAAGCGTCGTGAGCATGATGACGGCAGCCGGAGCGAGCATGATCCAGGGTGCGCGGGTAAGATATTCCCGTCCGAAGCCGACCATGTTGCCGAGGCTCGTCTCGGGCGGCTGCACGCCGAGACCGAGGAAGGAAAGCCCGCTTTCCATCAGGATGATTTCCGGGAAAGTCAGCGTCATCGATACGATCAGCGTCGATGCGACATTAGGGAGAATGTGACGGAGATAGACCCGGGCCGGCGTTGCACCGAGTTGCACCACCGCGGCCGCATAGCCCTGCCCGCCGGCAGAGATCGCCAGTCCGCGGGCGATGCGCGCATAGCGCTCCCATCCGTAGAAACCCATCAGGCAGACGAGCAGCACCATCGAGGAGCCGAAGAAAGCCAGTACCGCGAGAGACATGATGAGAAACGGCAAAGCCGCCTGGAAGTCCGCAAGCACGAGCACGAGATGCTCGACAACGCCGCGAAAGCGTGCCGCCGCAAAGCCGAGCGTCGTGCCGAAGACGGCAGACAAAATGGTCGCGCCGAAGGCGATGATCAGCGACACGCGGATCGATTGGACCAGCCGCGACAGAACGTCCCGGCCAAGTTCGTCAGTGCCGAGCCAGTGCTTGAACGCGCCCGGCGAAGAAAGCCGGCTGGTGAGATCCATGGCGGTGATGTCGTAAGGCCGCAGGTAGTCAGCGAAAAGGGCGATCACGACCATGGCCGCCAGCCAGAAGACACCGAATGCCACCGAGACCGGCACCTTTCGGCGAAGCAGTGCGACGGAGCCTCGAAGCCGCCCGGGCGACGCTGTCTCGATCCGACCAACGGGCGCCATTTCGCTTCTCCTCAATGATCCGTATGCAAACGCAGGCGAGGATCGAGCCAGCCATAGAGCAGGTCGACGACAAGGTTGGACACGACCATCGCCGCAGCGATGATCAGCAGAATGCACTGCACGACGGCGAGATCGCGATTGCTCACCGAGACCACCAGCAAGCGCCCGATGCCCGGCCAGGAAAAGATCGATTCCACGACGACGGCGCCGGCGATCAGCGAGCCGACCATGAAGCCGACGATCGTGACGATCGGAACCGCGGCATTGGGGAACGCATGACTCCAGATCACGTCGCGCCATTTCAGTCCTTTGGCCGCAGCGGTCCGGATATAGGGTTGCCCCATCACCTCGATCATTGCACTGCGCGAGAAGCGCGCGAGAATGCCGATGCCGCCGATGCTCATCGTGATCGTAGGCAAGATGCCGTGCACCCATGTATCCTGGCCCCCGGACGGCAAGACACCGAGAAGAACCGAAAAGACCAGCACGAGCACCAGACCCATGACGAAGGAGGGGATAGTGAAGCCCACGATCGCCAGCATGATCACGCCGCGATCGGCGAAGCTCTGTCGGTGAAGCGCCGCATAGACGCCGGCCGGAATGCCGATCAGCAGCTTGAGGATCAGCGCCGGCACAGTCAACTGCAGCGTCGCCGGCACCCGCTCCAAGACCAGATGAAGCGCCGACGCCTTGTCACGCATGGAGACGCCGAAATCGCCGGTAAAGATCGACTTAATATAGGCGAGGTATTGTATCCAGAGTGGCTGATCCAGGCCCCAGGTCCTGCGGAAGGCATCGAGCGCGTCCTGTGGAACGTCCGGACCGAGCATCACCTGTGCCGGGTCGCCGGACATGCGCAGCACGATGAAGGCGAAGGTCACAACGGCCAGAATCGTGATCACGGCTCGAAGCAGCCGCACGAGAACGAAGCGGATCATGCCCGTTTCCTCAACCTCTCGACCGACGCTGTCTCGCCCGCGACGACGTGACAGGCTGCCGTCCGTCCGCTGCCAATCTGGCGAAGCGCCGGCACGCTCGTGCGGCAGATGTCGCGCGCGAGCGGACAGCGCGGATGGAAGGCGCAGCCAGAGGGACGATCGGCCGGATTGGGCGGCTCACCCTGCAGGATCATCCGACCTTCGGGCGGCTTGCCGGGGACCGGCACGCTCGAGATCAGGGCACTGGTATAAGGATGCTGGGGGGACTGGAAGATCACATCGGACGAGGCCTCCTCGACGATCCGGCCGAGATACATCACCGCGACGCGGTCGGCTATGTTGCGCACGACCTTCAGGTCATGGCTGATGAAGACCATGGCGATGCCGTTCTGCTCCTGCAGGTCGCGCAGCACATTGACGACCTGCGCCTGGATCGAGACGTCGAGGGCGGAGACGGGTTCATCGCAGACAAGCAGCTTCGGCCGCGAAGCAAGAGCGCGGGCGATGACCGCCCGCTGCCGCTGGCCGCCGGAAAGCTCATGTGGGAAACGCCCTGCCTGATCGGGGCGAAGGCCAACGGCCGCCATCAGCTCCGCGACGCGGGCAGCGCGGTGCTCCTTTTGAACGAGCCGGTGGATCTCCAGCGGCTCGCCGATCTGTGTGGCGATCGTCAAGCGCCGGTCGAGTGCCGCGAGAGGGTCCTGGTAGACGAGCTGCATTTTCGCACGCAGCGCCCGCCATTCCGCCGTGCCGGATTTCGGCATCGGGCTGCCCGAAAAACGGACTTCGCCCGCTCGCGCCGGATCGATGCCCAAAAGCATCCGCCCCAATGTCGACTTGCCTGACCCGGATTCACCGACAATCCCGAGCGTCTCGCCCGGCATGACCGCGAGCGAAACGCCGTCGACAGCGCGAACGGGGCTCGCTCCGCCGAAGAGACCGCGCCGGGTTTCATAGATCCGGACGAGATCGTCCGCTTCGATCAGCGGATTCACTGCATCACCCCTTGGGGAATTCTTCTCTTGGCTTCGCCACGCGCAGCCGCTGAAACTGGACGCGTGCAGGCGAGCCGGCGACCGTCATCTTGCGTCATCAGAGGCGGACGCACGCGCCCGCAGGCGTCGACCGCGCGCGGACAGCGAGGGGAAAAGGAACAGCCCTCGGGCAGATGTTTCGGATTCGGTACCGTTCCGGGAATCGCAAGGAGCCGCTCACGCGACCCGTCGATCCGCGGAATGGCGTCGAATAGCCCGCGCGTATAGGGATGCCGTGCCTCGGAGAAGAGTTGCGCCACGGTCCCCTCCTCGACGATCCGGCCGGCATACATGACGCAGACGCGCTCGCAAACCTGCGAGACCGCCCCGAGATCATGGCTGATGAAGACGAGCGCCATCCCGGTCTCCGCCCGAAGCGTGTTCAAGAGATCGAGGATCTGCGCCTGGATGGTCGCATCGAGCGCCGTCGTCGGTTCGTCCGCGACCAGCAGGTCCGGCTCCCCCGCAAGCGCCATCGCGATCATCAGGCGTTGACACTGCCCACCGGAGAACTCGTGCGGATAGAGATCGAAGCGCCGCGACGGAGCCGGGATGCCGACCACGTCCATGAGCCGCAAGGCCTCGGCTCGCGCGGCCTCGCCGCGAAGGCCGCGGTGGATGCGAAGCGCCTCGATGATCTGCCGGCCGACGCTGAGAACCGGGTTCAGCGAGCTCGACGGGTCCTGGAAAATCATTGCGATCCGTCCGCCGCGGATCTCTTCCAGGGCGGAACGCCGGGCGCCGCATAGTTCGCGGCCGTCGACCCGCACGGAACCCGTCACCGCCGCCTTGCCCGGCAGCAGCCCGAGCGCCGCGAGCCAGGTCACCGACTTGCCGCAACCGGACTCGCCGACAAGCCCAAGCGCCTCTCCCTTGGCGACGTCGAGATCGATGCCATGCAGAACCTCAACACCATCGAAGGTGACATTAAGATCCCGCAACTGCACCAGATTGGGATTGGCTGAGCTCATTTTCACCCCCGCTTGGTTCGGCCGCGTCGTTACCGCTCCGGTGTCAGCAGAAAGGTTCCGGCAACCGAGGCTATCGGAACGCGACTGTCTCAACCGGCCCAGTTGGAGGCCCTGAAGTCCATTGCGAAGGCGGGCGCCGCCCTCCACTTCAACGAGGACTTAACACCGGTGAATACCGCGTTCTGGTGCAGCACCTGGTAGACCGGGTCTTCGCGCTCGCAGATCTCGAGCATGCGGGCGAAAGCCTTCTTGCGCTTGGCGTGATCGGTGCTGGTTTCGAGGATCTGGGCCATCTGGTTGACCTCGGCATTCGTCCAATCCTTCTTCTGCTGGACCTCGCCGTTCGGGCCGAAGCCTGCCACGATCGAGGAGACCGGGTCGCCGAACGCGGCGCCGGCCGACCAGTCGCGCACGCCCTTCAGGCCCGACGGATCATGGATCTGTCCCCAGTTCTCCTTCATTTCGATCTCGACGTTCAGTCCGACCTGCCGCCACATCTCGACCATGATCTGACCGTTGGCGGTCTGGTTGGTGTAGTAGTTGTTGAGAAGACGGAAGGGGATCGCATCGCCCTTGTAGTTCGCCTGCTTCAAAAGATCTTTGGCGAGCTGCGGATCATATTCCGGAACCGCCCAGCCCTCGATGAACATGTCGCCGTAGAAGGGGAATTGAAGACCGGCCGGAACGGACGTCTGGCCCGCCCAGAGTGCCTCAACGATCGCCTGCCGGTCGATCGAATGGGTCATGGCGCGACGGACTAGCGGATCCTGAAGGATCGGGTTCTGGACGTTGAAGACCGAGATGCGGTGATTGTGGATGGTGGAACCCTGCACCTCGTAACCGGCCGCGCCCTTGACGGTGGCGATCTGATCCGGGGGCAGGTCGCAGGCGAAGTCGTACTCGCCGGAAAGCAGTCCATTCACGCGCGAGGAAACTTCGGGAACCTCGACGAAGCGAATTTCTTCGAGCGGCGGACGGCCGCCCCAATATTCGTCGAAAGCGACAAGCGTCAAAGAGACATCGGGCTTGTGTTCGCCGACCATGTAGGGACCGGTGGTGATCGGCTTTCGCGCCCAATCGATATAGGTCTTGGCCTCATCCCAGGCACGGCGATTGGCGATCTGGCTGCCGAAGGCGTAAAGGCGGCCCTCGATGGTGACGTCCGGCGTCGCATTGTGGAAGCGGACGGTATATTTGTCGACGGCCTCGACACCGGCGAGCGCCGGCCACAGGCGGCGGCCGGTGCCCGGGACGATTGCCGGCAGCTCCTTGGCATTCGCCGGCTTGTGCTCGTCCTCGAAAATCGTCTTGCCGCCCGCCGGCTGCGTGTCGCCAAAGACGCGCTGGGCCGAGAAGCTGAACACGACGTCGTCGGCGGTGAGTTCGTCGCCATTGTGGAATTTCACGCCCTGACGCAGCTTCAGTTCGAGCGTCTTCTCGTCAATGCGCTTCCATTCCGTGGCGAGGCCTGGAACGGGACCCTGGTTGCCCATCCAGTCGCGCAGTATCAGACCCTCCCAGAGGTTCGGGAAGAAGATCCGCTCGCCGACATTCGACGTCTCGTTCCAGATGTCGAGCGTATTGTTGATGGTGATCTTCTGCACCGCAATCGTCACGGAGGGTCGCTTGCCCTGGCTGAAAGCGAGCCGCGGGAGGATCATGCTGCCCGCAGTTGCGCCAATGAGACCGAGCGCGCCGCGCCGATTAATAGAAAGCATGGGAAACCCTCTTTTTCAATGGAACGAGCGACTGCCACCGGAGCCGTTCAACCTCGCTTTTAGCTTCGGCGGCACGTAGTTTTCCTGATGTTTGGGTGAAACTTCGGTGACACGGAATCGACAGCGAAGTTGCACATAGTCTTGCTAAGCGCGGGCGTTCGCGCGGAGACATGGCCGCGGCCGGCAAGCCGCTCATGGGTAAGTTGCAATCGGATATTCTCGAGTTTGCCGTCATGAAGAAAGGCGCCTGATCCGATGTCGATCAGAGCGAGATAGTTTACATTTGTTACATCGATGTGACGTATGTAACTCACAGCATGAGGAACACTGAGCGCATGGGGCAACTGGAACTGATGACGAGGGCCGCTTGGCTCTACCACGTCGAAGGACTAACGCAGGGCGAAATCGCCGAACGCATGAATCTCACGCGCCGCCGCGTGAATGAGCTTCTCGCAGCGGCGCTTGATCAGGGCGTCGTTCGAATCGGCTTCCGTTCAGCCTTGGTCGAGAATGTCGAACTCGAATCGCGTTTACGCGACTGTTTCGGCTTGGATGATGCTCTCGTCGTGCCCACCCCGGCCGATCTGCGCTTGCTGCATGCAGTAATTGGACGCGGGGCGGCCACGTATCTGGATCGCCTAATCCAATCTCGAAAACCCGCTTCGATCGGGGTCGGATGGGGCGCAACGCTGCGCGAAACGGTGCAGCACCTTAGCCCTTCAAATGAGCCGCAGATGGACGTGCGCTCGATGATGGGGGGGCTGACGCGTGGGTCGGAGATCAATACCTTCGAGATCGTCCGGGGCTTTGCCGAAGTCCTGAATGCGCAGTGCCACTATTTCGTGGCGCCAATCTATGCGGAAAGCCCGCAATCGCGCGACGCGATCATCGCCCAGTCGGTGTTCAGCAAGATTTTCAGCCAGACCTGCGATGTCGACGTTTCCTACCTCAGCGCCGGCGATGTGTCGCAGCAATCGCTGCAGGTGCGCTACGGTCTGCCGCAAGGAACAGAAGTTGGCGATCTGATCGCCGGCGGCGCTGTCGGCGATCTGTTGGGCCGCTATCTCGATGCCGAGGGCAATCCCATCGACCACCCCCTCAACAGCCAAGTGCTTTCACCGGAACTTGCGGACTATCGCAGGATTCCATGCCGCATTGTCGCCTCGGGCGGCGCGCACAAGCATGGCATTCTTCTGGCGCTGGTAAGGGCGAAACTAGCGACGACCGTCATCACCGACACAGACAGTGCGAAAGTCATGCTGCAAGAGCGTTAGCGACGAAGTGGGTGCCGCATACTTGCCTTAGCGGGCAACTCGCTGGGCGAGGCGTTCTCGTCGCCACTATTGAAGGTGCAAGCTCCTCCGGATCATCGTCGTCCTCGCAGGCGATCTCGTCGGCCGGCGCAGGCTTGGCGCATAGGAAGTCGCCATGCGATCCGGCCACCGGCAATAATGCACGCCCCCGTCGGACGTAGCGCCTCGGCGTCTGGCTCACATTTGTGCAAATCGTGTGTTGCGCGCGATCAGCATTTGAGGCCAATCTCAACGGGCAATCCCCGTGTTTTCGTGTTTGAACGTCGGGGTAGCGCAATAGTTCCTGCAGGGAGGGGTGGGAGGTAATCATGCACGTTCGGGGCCACAAAGCGGCCGGGCGGCGGGGCAAATGCCGTGGTGATCATATGCGGGTGCTGCGGGCATGGATCTGAACGCGGCATTCAGCACGCTTTATGCGTGGTTTGCCGAGGACCTTCGCTTGGTCCGCCTGCTTCTCCTGGCGGTCGGAGTGTGGCTTGCTTTGGATATCGCCTGGAAACTGCGACGTGACGCGCTGCTTCGCCGCACCGGGACATCGACCGAGGGACAGATCGTCCGGGTGTCCAGGGGGGAGGACTATGACACCGCGATCATCCGCTTCACGGATCAGACAGGGCGTACGCACGAATTCGACTCGGAACTTCCCCACTCCGGCCCCCCGGGGGCAAGCATTAACATACGCTATGACCCTCAGAACCCACGCCGCGCCCACGTTGCCGGTGGACCCCTGGGTCGCACCTTGCTCTACGTGGTTACCCTGATGACCGCCGCGGGTTCTGTCTTCCTCTCGGTGGTGATGGGCAGCTGAGTGCGGCCGCCGCTAGGCACCGTCGTCAAGTCCCCGGGGCGCAACCGCCGACTTGGAGAGAAAACTCCGTTCGCGCGCGACGGCGAACACCCACGAATGGGAGTAAAGAAAGGCTCAAGCAGCGACCTTATATTAGGATGTGAACCGATCAAGGATGACGGCGTTTCACCCAACTGCGACGTCGACGAATGTGAAGAGCCGACCCGTTGCGGTCGCTCGGGGATACGCACCGGAAATTCTGGTGTCGGCCCTAAGCTGCCACTTACTGCAGCTAGCCCCGTAATCCTGCAGACGCGCGAAAGCCAGAATGAGGCTAACCGAGCGTGACACGGAAATGCGCAGCAACGCGGTCGGCGGCGTCGCGCACCGCGTCGCCCTGATCATAGAAGTCGAAGTGAGCGCCTTCGGCCCAATGCAACTCCTTGGGACCAGCCAGCAGCCCGTACACCTTACGGGCTTGGTCTGGGAAAGCCGAACCGTCAGAGTGGATCACGAGCGTAGGCGCAGTGACTCGCGGAGCCCGGGATACAGGATCGAAATCGATCCATGGCTCCCAAGCCATGACCGCGAACTCGTTACGCCAGGATGGAACGCCGCCACCACGTGTCTGATCCAGATAATACTGGCTCGGGCTGACGCTCGCCGCCGTCTGATCGGTATTGTGGTAAGCTCGGATAGTCTTGATCTCGCCGGTCTCATCGTAAATCTGCCGTGCGAGACGGCCGTCGGCCCTCAGGCGTTCGACGACCTCTGGTCCCTTCTTGATCACCGTTACCATTTCTGGCTCGGAGAAGAAGCCCGCCACGGTCGCGACGGCACCGACGTTGGCGTCCTCGGCTGCCGTGTACAGGACGGTGCCGCCAGAGGTGCATACTCCGAGAAGACCTGTTCCGGACACATCTGAGCGGCTCGCAAGATAGCGCAGCGCCGCTGACAAGTCTTCGGCCTTGGAGGCGGGGTCCTCGTACTGACGCTTAGCGCCGCCGCTCTGGCCGTAGTTCCGGTAGTCGACGGCCATTGCCATCACACCACGACGAGCCATTTCGCCCGCGTAGATACCGCCCATCTGCTCTTTGACGGAGGTAAAGGACCCGCCGACGGCCACAGCCGGATACCGTTTGGCAGGATCATGGCCCTCAGGCAGATAGAGATGGGCCACTACATAGCTGTCGCCGCTCGGAAAGCTGACGGTCAATGGTTTAATTTTTCCGCGCTGCGCACTCAGGGTCTGAGACATGCCTACTCCTACGTGGGAGAATAGGGTGGCCGCTCCAACCGACAGACCGAAGGCGCGGCGGGTGATAGATGAAGCGGTCATCCGTGTCTCCTCTCTAAATGATGAGGAAAGATGCGCCCCGATGTGCTATTTGATAATCCGTAGATTTCTTGACTAGCTTGTAAAGTGGATTTGATAATGCGGGCAGACTTGCTTGAGGGAATCCTGGCCTTCACGAAAGTGGCGGAGAAGCGGAGCTTCACGGCGGCGGCCCTGGAATTGGGCGTCACGCCTGCAGCTATAAGCTGGACCATCAAGCAGTTGGAGGGGCGTGTCGGCGCACCCCTCCTCACTCGTACGACCCGTTCGGTAGGCTTGACCGAGGCAGGGACGCTGCTGCTCGACCATGCTCAAGCGGGTGTCGCGCAGATCGCCGCAGGTTATGACGCAGCGCAAGCGCTCGGTGCTCGACCCGCAGGGCTGCTGCGCCTGAATCTCCCGACGGTGGCACAACCGGTTCTGGAACCAATATTGCCTGGCTTCGCCTCCACCTATCCGGACATTGAACTGGAGTTGACCATAGATGACCGCTTCGTCGACATCGTGGCTGAAGGTTATGATGCGGGCATCCGTATAGGCGAGACCATAGCGCAGGACATGGTGGCCGTACGCTTGACCCACCCCTCTGCGATGACCGTGGTCGGCTCACCCGCCTACTTTACAAAGCGCGGAAAGCCCCAGCGCCCCGAGGAACTGGCGGAGCACGCCTGCATAAATTTCCGGCTGGCTAGCGGCGGGATTTACCGCTGGGCATTCAAGGAGCAGTTCGACGCTGGCGGCAAAGTGCGGGAGTTCGAGATCGCCGTAAAGGGGCCGTTGATCGTCAACGGGTCAGGACCAAGTCTGTCTGCAGCCGTTTCAGGTGTCGGCTTGGCCTATAACGTGGCCGACAATGTCGAGCCGCTTGTAAGGCAGGGGTTGCTGGAGCCGTGCGTGGAAGACTTCATGCCGATAATGCCGGGCTTCTTCATCTACTTCCCTAGTCAGGCGCGGACGCTACCGAAGCTGAGAGCATTCCTAGACTTCTACGCCAGATGGTAAAGGTTGGCTCAGTGAACCGGAAAGATCGACCCGCCCACGTGGTGAAGGTGAATTCTCGGCGCCGCCTTTGGCCGCGGGAGCGGTGAACGGCCGGATTTTGATCTCTTACGACCCTTTGGAAACGTCAGGGGTCGGCCCCCTAAAGCCGCCTGGCATGTCCGTCAGGTGACGAGGGTCGGAAGCCAATTCTCTGGGCCTTCCGGATATCCGTCGGTAAAACCGCAGGTAATTCGAAGACTCGAAGCTGATGCTCGCCCATTCGTTTGACCACATTCCCGTTTGTGGCCAACCAAGCTCGATGCCTCGGTGGTGCCGATGTGCTATCTAATTGGTTGTGGCAGCGAGAAGCGTCGATGGAACAGAAACTCTCCGTCATCATGGCCTCGGACATAGTCGGCTACAGCCGACTGATGGGGGTTGACGAGAAGGGCACCCTGGCGGCTCTCATGAGGCACCGACAAGAGCTTCTGGATGCTAAGGTCGCTCTCCATCACGGCCGCATCATCAAGCTCATGGGCGATGGCATGCTGGTGGAATTTCGCACCGTCGAAGATGCGGTCCTTTGCGCGGTCGGAATTCAGCGTGAGATGCGGACGAGGAACGCGGATGTCCGCCGTGATCGGCAAATAGAATTTCGCATCGGCATAAATATCGGTGACATCCTGTTCGAGGACGGCGACGTCTACGGTGACGGAGTGAACGTGGTGTCGCGCATCGAGAGCGTCGCCAAGCCGGGCGGCGTTGCGGTCTCGGCATCGGTGCGCGATACTGTCGGCAACCGCCTCGCCGTCTGCTTCGAGGATGCCGGAGAGCAGACATTGAAGAACATCGAGCGTTCGCTGCGCATCTTCAATGTCATCATCGATGAGGACGAGCCACGCGGTCGCGCGCCGATGTCCCTCATGGCACCGCCGTCGGTCGAAGTACAGGGTGACCCCGCGCTCGCGTCGAACAGAACGCTTCTCTATGTATCGAAGTTCGTGAACCTCAGCGGCGATCCAGACCAGGAGTACTTCGCCGCGGGAATTACGGAGGACATAGCTGCCGCGTTGTCGCGTTTCTCCGGATTGAGCGTGGTCGTTCGTTTGCCGAGCTCAGAACTGCGCCTCCCGGCTGCTCCATACACGCTCGATGGCAGCGTGAGACGGCTCGGCGATCGTGTCAGGGTCAATGCCAGTCTGACGAATGCCCTGCGCGAGCGTGTCTGGGCGGAGAAGTATGATTTCGAGCTCGTCGATGTGTTCCACATCCAGGACGAGCTTTCTCGGTCCATTCCGGCCGCGCTGAACATAAAGATCGAGGAAGCCGAGCGCCGGCGCGTTTTGAAAAAGCCGCTGACCGCCTTGAGGGCATACGATTTCTACCTGCGGGGCAGACACCTCGAAAAAAGCCTGAATCCGGCTGACGTAAAGGTTGCGAAGGAGATGTTCGAGGCCGCGGTCGACGATGATCCGGGCTACGCGCGCGGATACCTGGGTCTCGCGTGGCTCCAGATACGGAAATTGAAATGGAACGAGCGCGTCGACATGGTCGCCACCCTGGACAGTGCATTTGCCTTTGCAAGCAAAGCCCTGGAGCTCGATCCGTTCGACGCCGACGTTCACTGGGCTCTGGGGGTCGTATTCCTCTGGCGTGGGGAGGCGGAAAGAGCAATCGGCTGCTACGAGCGCGGCCGCGAGCTGGCACCTAACAACTGTGACCTCCTCGCCGAATATTGCGATGCTCTGGGCTATCTCGGCCGTCTCGAGGATGCAATCAGGATCGGAGAACTCGCTTTGCGCCTCAATCCCAGTCGACCGGACTGGTATCTCTGGAACATTGCAGCCAGCAAGTACCTGTCCGCCAACTATCTGGAGGCATTGTCGCTCCTGGAGAGGATGACCGACCTTGGATCAGCCTATCGCTTGCTGGCCGCGACGTATGCTCAACTTGGGCGCCTTGAGGACGCGCGTCGCGCTGCGAGCGAACTTCTGAAGCTAAATCCGGAATTCTCAATCGAGCGATACAGCTCCCGCGCACCCTATCGTGACAAGGCGCTCCTTGCCCGATACGTCGAAGGTCTTCGACTCGCAGGCCTCCCGGAGTGAGCACTACTCGCGGTACGTGCCGCGAAGCTGATCAGGCCGACCAGACCGTCCCCCCGGCCGGCCAAACGCGACGGGCCGCTCTTGTCCTCTGTCTCGGCGGCGAGAGCGAGGTATCGACCCAAAGCTGCCGCTCGCCGATACGGCCGGTATGTCCGTGCATGGGGCGCGAAGCGGATGTTCACCTTTCTTGGCAAGCTTCGTCCTTGGAACAACTGGCGGTGCAGTGGTGTGCTAATCGCACTCGGGACCGCAAACCCGTCTCCCCTCACGCAATAGACTGACTTGTATTGTATCCAATTTCGAGACAATGCAGCCCATTTTCGTCACCTACTGCGATCATCCGATCCCGATTAGCTTTCTACTCACACCAGTTGGCCATCAACATGGAAACGGTGGACGAAACGTCAAACATCGGAGAACTGCCATGCTCACCCGTAGAGGCCTCATCAAGAGCGCAGCGGCGCTTGTCGCAGCGGGAACCGTTTCGGGCGGGTTCACCCCGGCCCTCGCTAAGGCACCCTTTCAACCTTTCCAGGCTCCCGGCTTTTACAGGATGAAGCTTGGGAACTTCGAACTGACGGCGCTTTCGGATGGTACTATTCCGTTGCCTCTTCCGGAGCTTTACACAAACACCGACGCCGAAGATGCGCGGAGAGCGCTGGCCGCGGCGTTCATGGGCACGCCGACAGATACGTCGGTCAACGCCTTCCTCGTCAATACGGGGGACAGGCTGGTGCTGATCGACGCCGGCACGGGCGCCTATCTCGATGGCGCGCTCGGCGAGCTCGTCGCCAATCTCGAGGCGGCCGGCTACAAAGCGGACCAGATTGACGATGTCATCCTGACGCATATCCATACCGACCATTCCGGCGGGCTGACGATCAAAGGCAAGCCGGTGTTCGCCAACGCGACCGTTCACGTCAACAAGCGTGAACATGATTTCTGGATGGAAACGCCTGTGGGGAGCCGACCGGACAATGTGCCGCTCAGCTATTTCGTCGAGGCGCACGAAAGCCTGGGCCCCTATGCCGAAGCTGGCAGGGTTCGGACTTTCGCCGATAATGCCGGAATCTTGCCGGGCATCGGCTCGATCCTGCGGGCCGGACACACGCCGGGGCACAGCTCGATCGTCGTGGAAAGCGCAGGCGCAAAGATCGTTTTCTGGGGCGACATTACCCATGGAAACGTGCTTCAGTTCGACGAGCCGGACGTGGCGATCCAGTTCGATACAGATCAGTCCGAGGCCATTCGTGCCAGGGAGGCGGCCTTCGCGCATGCGACCGACGGCAAATACCTCGTGGCCGGCGCTCACATTGCCTTTCCGGGCATCGGCCATGTTCGCCGCGATGCGACGAATTACGAATGGGTTCCCGTCAACTATGCCTCTTGAAAAATGCGGCGCAACGGAGCGGAACCCGTTGCGCCGGTTTCATGTCTGGGCGGCACCGATTTCGATCAGTCCAGGCTTCAATAGGCCCCGTGGGACCAACCAACTGATTGCGACCACCCGGAACAAGAAGCCTCCTCACGGTGCCCCTGCCGCAGAGCCGATCAGTGCGAAGCAGCGGCATTCTCGTCGCGGATCTCAGCTAGGTTCAGCCTCGCCACCAGAAAGTCGAGGAACGCCCTGACCTTTGGCGGCTGGATGCGTCCGCCGGCTCTCAGCGCGTAAAGCGTGGGGGTCGGTCCGGACCATTCGGGGAGCACGCGGACGAGACGTCCTGCGGCGACGTCCGCCCTGACACGGAGATGACTGGTCATTTGGAGACCTTCGCCGGCCAGTAGAAAGCCGTGCAAGCCTTCAGGATCGCCGGCGACCGCAACGGGGCGTACCGAAAACTCGTTGCGCCACCCCTCGCGCGTGAGAGGCCAGGCGTGGACTGGCTTGTCGAAATAGAACTGTGTCAACAGGCAAGCATGATTGACGAGTTCTGCCGGGTTCGCAGGGCTTCCATGCCTTTCAAGATAAGCGGGAGCCGCATATATGCCCATTGGCAGATCGCCAAGCCGGCGGGCACTGAGCGAAGAATCGGGCAAGGGTCCATCCCACAGACGCAGCGCGATATCGATATCCTTGGCAACGACATCCAGCACCTCATGGGCCAGAAGCAACTGCGGATAGACATCCGGGTAGAACCTTCTGAATTCGCTGAGCACCGGCGCTAGAATGTGCGTCGACAACCAGTATGGCGATGTGATCCTGAGCCAGCCCTTGGGATGTTGCTGCAACTCGGCCACAGCGCTTTCGGCATCCTCGATATCTTTGAGCAAGCTCTCGCAATGCTGGAAGTAGATCGTGCCAGCTTCGGTGAGCTTCAGGCTGCGCGTTGTCCTGTGGAGAAGCTGGGCCCCTAACCGCGCCTCCAATTCCTGAACCTTGCGGCTGATCCGCGTCTTCGGCGTTCGCAACGCCCGCGCGGCACCGGTGAAGCTGCCCTCCTGCACGACCTTTACGAACGCCACCGTGTCGCTGAAGTCACGCAGCATGGACCACCCATTTACCCCGAATTCGGGACAATGAAGACCGATTTCGCCGGATAATCAAGCCAATTCAATTTCTCTGTTTCTCGATTGTCACAATTCAGAAAGGCAAATCTGAACGGGACCGGTCCCAGAAGGTGCTGGCGCGATCCCAGCCTACAAATTCTTCGGCGCGCCGAGCCCCGGTCCGTCGGAGACATCTGGGTCCAATTCCGACCCTTCTGCGACATTCCTCACTAGATGTAATCGGGGAGTAATGCTTGAAAAGCGGACTCTCCGCGGGTAGCCACGACC
>NZ_LNQC01000073.1 GCF_001651855.1 Sinorhizobium americanum
TCCCAAGAAACGATGTCAGCCGGCAAACAACCTTGCAAAACCGCAGAAAAACAGGCGTTTATGGATGGGCACTAGCTAGCGGTTTCGCTTTACCTCGTCGGCCAAATGCGCTCGATCATTACGGAATCGCATTGCTCGTCAATGAGAAACTGACGTAAACGCTCATTTTCCTGCACGTTGACGCCCGCGATATCGACGGAATGTGTGCTAATGGGAAGGCATCCGGTTTGATCAGGCCGGTGAGGCTTTGGGGAAGTTGAAGGGCAGCAGGTCGGTGATATCTGCATCTTCGGTGCGTCAAGGCCATACGGTGAGGACGTGGCGCAACCACGCTAATGGCTCGACGTGTGAGGCGCGGCAGGTCAGCATGAGGCTGTAAATGACGGCGCTGGCCTTGGCTCCATCGGCGGTATCGCTGAAGAGCCAACTCTTCCTGCCGGTGGCAAAAACTCTGATATCCTGTTCGAGAAGGTTGTTGTCGATCGGCATGCTGCCGTCTTCGGCGTAGCGCGTCAAATATTCCCATTGGTTCAGGGTATAGGAGACTGCATCGCCGAGCTTGCTGTCCGGCAAGACCTTCGGGGCGATTTCGTCGAGCCATGTCTTGAGGGCATTCAGGATGGGTACGCTGTGTTGCTGGGGAAGCCGCGAATGCTGTCGGCCTGCGTCTCGCCGTGCTCCTGCTTCTTGTCCCCTGCCTGCCTTTCAACCCGATAGAGCTGTTCGAAGAACCGGAGCGCCTGCTCCGGCGGCGCGCCGGGTTTGTTCCTCGTATTGAGAGCATTGACAAAACGTCGTCTCGAATGGGCCATACATCCAAGGCGGATCGCGCCCTCCAAGCGTGCACCCGGCGGAATAGCCGTGGCTCATCAAGATGCCGCGGTAATCGTCGAGGAAGGTCTGCGGGTGGCGCCGCGCTGCATGTCTGCTTCGACTACATGCTGTTCCGGCACTAGGGTCAACTTCGATGTCAAGAAGCTTTTCTTGGAACGTAAGCGGCAAGCTGAGGCCGTTCAGCGGGTGTAGTTCCACGGCATCAGCGCGTCGATTTCGCTGCTCGGCCAGCCACTGGCGATGCGCTCGAGCGTTTGGGTGAGCCAGGCGAGCGGATCAACGTTGTTCATTTTTGCCATTTATGCCGACCGTCGAACTATGCCGAACGCCTCTTCTGACGGGGACGGTACGCCGCGCGTTCCCGGCCAGTTCGGCCGGGAAGCGGTGGTTGACACTCGGCATAGTTCTCATGCTCAGAGGGCGTTCAGGAATTCCAGAAGCCGGTCGTTTGGTCGAAATCGCTCGGTCTTGGCGCGTTCGTACGGCTTCAGCTTTGCGAGTGCGGATTCCTTCAGTTCAAGATGTGCATGAAGATAGGTCAGTGTCGTTTCCATCGCCTCATGGCCCAGCCACAGGGCAATGACCGAGCAGTCGACGCCCGCCTGTAGCAACTCCATGGCAGCGCTGTGCCGCAAGACATGGGGCGATACCCGCTTTGAGCGAAGGGAGACGCAGTGCTCGCGCGCTTTGGCGACATATTTGTTCAACAGTGCCTGCACGCCGTCGGCGCTGAGCCTGCCACCGTGCATATTCGGAAAGAGAGCCGTTGCGCCTCGCTTCCCTGGTTCCTTGAGCCAACGCCGGAGGGCTTGCTGTGCAACCTTGGTGAGCGGCGTACTTCGCTCTTTGCGGCCCTTGCCGACGCATTGCACATGCGCACCCTGGCCGAGCATTATCGAGTCTCGGTCAAGATCGATGATCTCCGAGACCCGCAGCCCCGTTTGCGCGGCCAGCAATAGCAGTGTGTAATCGCGGCGTCCCAACCACGTGCTTCGATCCGTGCAGTCCAGGATCGCTTCGATCTCGGGCCTGGTTAGAAACTGAAGCTGCCGCTTGTCACATCGCTTGCTGGGGATCGCGAGCACACGTTGAATGTGGGCGCTATGTGTGGGCTCCTCGAACGCCGCATATCGGAAGAAGGAGCGAATTGCCGTGAGGCGGAGATTCCGGGTCCTCACCGAAGCGGCTCTCTTCGTCTCAAGGTCCTCCAGGAATGCGCCGATGAAAGGGGCGTCCAGATCCCGCAGTGTCAACTGAGATGGGGACCTCCCAAGGCGCGTCTGTGCGAATGCAAACAGGAGCCTGAAGGTGTCGCGTTAGGAGGCAATGGTGTTGGAACTTACACCTCGATGCTTCATGAGCCGATCTGTGAACCACCGTTCGATCAGCACGGGTAGGTCGTTCGTGCGCCTCATGACCGAACCTCCCAGCGCTTATCCAATCGCCGCACCGCATGGTTCATCAGTTCCGGCGCGGCGGACAGATACCAGTAGGTGTCGCGATCATTGGCATGGCCGAAGAAGGTCGAGAGAACCGGCAGTTCGCGTTCCACATCTTCGCCAGCGCGATGCCAGTTGATCAGGGTCTGGACGGCGAAACGGTGACGGAGATCATGAATCCGTGGGCCTTCGCGATTCCCCTCCTGCCGCAATCCGATTTGGCGGGATAGTCGCCAGAACACGCGGTGCACGTATTGATGCAGCAATCTGCCGCCCCGTTCGGCGACGAAGAAATAGGGACTGCGTGGCGTACCAAGGTGTGCATCGCGTCGGGCGGCATAGTCTGACAGGACAGCGATTGTCGTGGCATGCAGCGGGACCAGCCGTGACTTGCCGAACTTTGTCTCTCGGATGGTGAGAATGCCCTGGTCGAGATCGACATCGGCCCGGAGCAGGCCGAGCGCTTCGGAATGGCGCAGTCCAGCGACCGCTATCAGTCCGAACAGACAATGATATGTCCAGCGTCGAAGAGCGTTGGCCGGCGGCAGCGACAGGGCCGCCGCCAGAAGCGCCTGAATCTCAATGTCGCTGTAGATGTAGGGCCTTGTCCGCCGTGCCGGCGGCACAGCGTCGCTTGGTGGCACTTCCGTCAGAGGATCGAAATGAGTGAGGTGCTGGGCAAAACAGCGCACATCGCCAGGCGGATGGACCAACTCGGCTGCCGGCCCATCAACGTCACCCACTCCATTGCCAGCTCAGTCGTGATTGTCTCGGCGCCGCGGGCTTCCATGAAAGCGACGAACTCCGACAACCGTCGTGCCGGACCGTCATATTTGTATCCCAGCCCTTGGCGCATGCCGACATAGCGGTTGAGCGCAGTGCGAAGCCGGCTCATTGGGCACGTCCCGGCCACGGCAGGCTCAGTTCACGCAGCTTCTCAACATCGAGCTTGGCATAGATCCTTGTACTGTCGATGCTTCGATGGCGGAGCAGTTGGCCGATCTCGGCAAAGCTGGCGCCCGACCGCAAAAGGTCGGTCGCGAGGCTGTGGCGGAAAAGATGGGCGCCGTGATGCGCATAGCCGTCAATGCCGGCCCGGTCGAGTGCTTGCTTGGCGATCATGGTGATAGCACAACCGGAGGCAAAACCGACGTGCGGAGCGAGCGTCCTCAGAAATAGTCGACGGCACGCTGAAGCTGGCCGCTCATGCCGAATATAAGTCGCGATAGCTGTTCCGACGTCGTGACGTAGCGGCATAATTGCTTGCCGCCGCCCCTTACCGTGCACGAGGATCGTGCCCGACTGCCAGTCGATATCGTCAAGATTGAGGGTGGCAACTTCGCTGGCGCGCAAACCGAGCTTGGCCAGGATCATCAGAACCGCATAGTCCCGATAACCCATTGCCGTCGTCCGATCACAGGCATCGAGAACCTTCTGGATCTTCTCCGGCGGCAGGAATGTTGGAAGACCGGCAAGTCGCCCGACGGATGGACGGCACGCAATCGGCCAACGCCGTGGAAATAAAGCCCTTCAAATGCAAGTAGCGCAGGAAGGCACGCACCACTCCGCACATTGCTTTGCCACTGTCGGCGGAGCCATCGAGCGCATGTCGCTCGACATAACCGATGACGATCTCCGGGGTGAGCGCTACAAATCCATCTGCGCCGGT
Source organism: Sinorhizobium americanum (assembly GCF_001651855.1). Taxonomy (GTDB): domain Bacteria; phylum Pseudomonadota; class Alphaproteobacteria; order Rhizobiales; family Rhizobiaceae; genus Sinorhizobium; species Sinorhizobium americanum. The sequence continues at coordinate 3,943 of NZ_LNQC01000073.1, forward strand.
AGGGCAGACCTCCAGCAGAAATCGATGTGACAGAAGCTTGTGGCTTCCCACCGTCGAGGCGGCAAGCCCTCTCTCATTCGACAGGTATGCCGCGAATACTCCGACAATCTGCTCGTGCTCCGTGCGCTCAACCGGCAGGGCGGCCGGTATTAAGCCCTCTTGCCGTAGCGCTGAAAGCAAGCGTCGGAGCGCCGATCGGTCGCCCGTGTCGGGACTCCAATGTTTGAAACGATGCTCAAGAAAACGGTCGACATGACCTTCGCTTAAATCCTGCGGATCATGTCCATCGCCGACGTGCCAGTCCATCAGGTCTCGAAACAGGCTCAGCGACCGCCAAGTGCATCGCCTACCCAGGCCTTCGTTCGACATCTTGGCGGCGTAAACGCGCGCAAACTCCCGATACGGACCGTGGATCAGCTTCCGATATAGGGCGCTGCGCTTCAAATAGTCACTTGCGTTCATGCGTCCTCTCCTTCGCGTCAATTGCGACGGAGAGACCCTACGCCATGCCGATTAGGCTACCGCTGTGCTACCGAAAACGTTGGCAAAGCTTGCTTGATCGGCATAGTTCGACGATCGGCATAAAGCGCCTTATGCCGCGCGCGGCATAATGCCGTCTGCAGCAGCGTCGCGATGGTCGCCCAGCTCCTTCCGCCGCCGTCGCTGCTGGCGAAGAGTGAGTTCTTTCTCGTAATCGCCTGGGGCCTGATTGCTCACTCGACGATGTTGGAGTCTAGCTCGATGCGGCCATCGGTCAGGAAGCGCTCGAATTTGGCGCGCCGCGAGATGGCATAGCGGAGCGCCTCAGCCAGCTTCGATTTGCCGGAGACCCGCGGCAGGGTCTTCTGCCAGAGGGCGAAGAACTCGGCGACGACCGCCGCAGAGGTTTGCTGACGCGCCGCGACACGGGCGTCAGGGCTTTTGCCGCGGATGGTCTCCTCGACCTGCCAGAGCTTCGCCATCCGCTCGACCGTCGTCGTTGCGATCTTCGAGCTTTCCGCGACATGCAGCTCATAGAACTTGCGCCGACTGTGTGACCAGCAGCCAGCCAATGTGACGCCGTCATTGCCACGATCGGAGCGGATCAGCTTGTTATAGGCGGCATAGCCGGTGGAGTGGACGCCCCCCGACGGCATCAATTGTGCCAGAATGCGGGTGTGCTTAGGACCTGCAAGGAGGACGTCCAAGAATGAGATTAGCAACATCGGCTTGGATCTGGCAAAGAACGTGTTCCAGATTCACGGCGCTGGCCCCGACGGAAGAGTTGCTCTGCGCAAGAAGTTGAACCGCGGAAGATTGCTTGCGTTCTTTGCCAACCTTCCCATTTGTGTCGTCGCAATGGAAGCCTGCGCCAGCGCCCATTATTGGGGACGGGAGATCGGCAAGCTGGGCCATGAGATCAGGCTGATTAACCCGTCCTACGTGAAGCCCTTCGTTAAACGCCAAAAGAACTATGCTGCCGACGCTGAAGCCATTGCAGAAGCGGCGTCGCGACCGACGATGCGGTTCGTGAGTGTCAAAAGTGCCGAGAAACAAGCAGCCTCCATGGCATTCAAGGTTCGTGACCTGCTCGTCCGTCAGCGCACGCAAACAATCAATGCATTGCGCGGGCATCTTATGGAGTATGGGCTGATCGTTCCCCAGGGGATAAAATACATTCCGCTCCTGCGCGAGCAGATCGCGACAACCTGATTTGCCTGAAGTGGCGAGGGTGCTGTGCAACGGATTGCTGGACCAGGTCGTGTTTCTCTCGGAACAGATTGCCGTGCTGGAGAAGGAGCTACGCACACGTGCCCGACAAGATGAGGTCGCTTCGCGACTGATGACCATCCCTGGCGTCGGCGCGATTTGCGCCACGGCTATCGAGGCGTTGGCGCCATCGGCCGAGACCTTTTCCAAAGGGCGCGATTTTGCAGCATGGGATTGGGCTCACGCCTAAACAAAGCTCTTCCGGCGGCAAAGACCGCCTCGGCAACGTCTCCAAGATGGGCCAGCGTGATCTTCGTCGTCTACTTGTCCTTAGTGCAACCGCCGTTGTCCGTTGGGCAAGACGATACGGAGTGCCGGCCGGTTCTTGGTTGGCAAGAATGCTTTCGAAGAAACCGCTGAAGCTTGTTGCAGTTGCCTTGGCAAACAAATTGGCGCGGACCGCTTGGGCTTTGATGGCTCGCGGCGGCGTCTACCATGCTCCGGCGCCTGGCACTGCGTAAGCAGCTCCAGAAGTCGCGAGACGTCGGAAGTGTGTAAGGTCTAACGGAGGATTATGGGCAATCGGTCAGAGACAGGATCAGAAGAACCATTAAGTCGATGAGTGCTCAGAGCACGCGTAGCCGAGTTGGATCTGATCCACGTATTCCATAAGGGCCCGCGACGTGTGGAAGTCGCTTTTTGAGGCCGGACACACGTCAGAACCCGACCACATGCCTGTACCGAAGTAAGATTTTGCTTGCATTTACCGGGGCGTCCACACACGTCGACTTGCAGGATGCCGCGGTAGCCCTTGAGATGCCGTGCGACGCACTTGCCGGCCCGACTGTCCTCCAAGCGGTAGACGACCATGGGCGGGCTGCCGCCAAATGGTCGGTCATCCCTGGCATAGGCCCATAGATAGGCTGTCTTCGTCGATCCGGAGCCGGGAGCGAGTGTCGGCAAGGTGGTTTCGTCGGCGAAGATCCGCTCCCCCTTCTTGATCTCATCAAAGAGGTAGTCGGCAAGGATCTCCAGCTCAAAGCCGAGCTTGCCCATCCATTGCGCCATCAGCTTGCGGTCGAGGTCGACCTTGTCGCGGGGTAGATCGCCTCCTGTCGGTAGAGCGGCAGGCCATCGGCATATTTGGAGACGGCGATCTGGGCCAGAAGTGCTTCCGTCGGAATGCCGCCTTCGATGATGTGTGCCGGCGCCGGTGCCTGGATGACGCCGTCCTCGTTTTTAAAGGCATACTTCGGGCGGCGCGTGACGATGACGCGGAACTTCGCCGGCATGACATCCAGCCGCTCCGAGACGTCCTCGCCGATCAGCACCTTCTGCTTGCCAGCGTGCTCCGGCAGCTCCTCCGGCTCGATGACGACTTCGACCCGCTCCAGATGGGGTGCGAAGCCCTTGCGTGGCCGCGGCGGACGTTTGCCATCCGGACGCTCGCGGCCCTTGTTGACCTGTGCCCGGATCGCGGCGATGCCGGTCTCGATTTCCTCGAAGACAAAGGCCTGCTGCTCGTCGTCGGTGCTTGGGGAGCCGAGCTTTTCCGATCGGCGGCCGAAGCGGGCGCGATCGAAGGCTTTCAGGATCTGCGTCACCCCCTCCGCCAGACGGGGTCTGCTTGCCGCTTACCTTGGAACCAGACTTTACCGTCAAAGTGGCCGGCGCCGGTCTGAGGGGTAATATACAAGGCCAAGCTGGACCCTTGGCTAATTGGTGCAGGCGTCAAATACCGCTTTTACTGGATGGCTGGGTGCACCTAACAACCGGAAGAGACCGAAAACGCCCGTTGAAAGGCTTGAGGACAGACCTGATCTGGTTGAAGCTGATTGCTCAGCCGAGGCCGTGTGATATGGGCCGTTACCTGATCTGCAAGGGCTGGTCCCGGCGCCGACCTCTTCGACGCCTTGGCCGGAATAGCTTCTTCGGATTCGCTCGGCCGGCCGTTGTTCTCTGGTTGGCCTGACGTTAAATGTTGCAGCGACCGCCCTCCGCGGACACTCGGAGAGTCAACCTTCGTAACGGATGGCCTGCCACGAAAGCCGAAACTTTCCCCGGGTCGATGCCATATCAGTCGGTCTGTCTTTAAACGTCGATAATTCCAAAGGTTATGGCTTTTATAGCTGCGGTCGTTCTGCTGCCGGTGTCCAGTTTTCTCATCGCGTTTTTAATGTGGAAATTTACGGTATTTTCGGATATTCCAAGAATTGTTCCCACTTCCCACGACGATTTACCTTTCGCCGCCCAGAGTATACACTCTTTTTCTCTTGATGAAAGGTCGGGAGCTTCATCGGCCCCATCCAAACTTGCTAATTTTGTCAATCTTACATGGAAATGAAATGCAGCAAGTTCCAAGTATGTGCCGGTTCTATCTTGGAATTCGCGGTCCTTAGGGAAAGCGAAGCTCATGATCGCGATACTTCCATTGGGGTCATGCAACGGAACGCTAATGCCTGACCTTAAGCCGAACGTCGCAGCCTCATCGAAAACGCGTCGTTCTTGGTTAGTCGTGCTTGCGTCGTCGTACACCTCACTCCATTGAAAGGCGCCTGCGCGCTTCCGACTCCTCTTGATGATCGGGTCTATCCTGTCATAACGCATTTTTAGATAGCGCTCCTGCCATTCGACAGGGTAATTCAGCATGACCGCTGAATCGAATCGGACCGGCTTCAAGATTCGTGGTTCAGGAGTAAGCGAGCCATAAGCGATCCACCGACAATCAAAATTTAGTGCAAAAGTACATAATAGATCGAACAACTGCTCAGATTGAGCGACGCCATCGGTCTGCTCTAGAAATCGGCCGAACTCTACCGCAAACGCCCCACTGGTTCCGTTGGGAAAATTCATCGAGCGAGCCAAAGAAGACCGGTCGGATACTTCGATTGCCGGTCCTCGAACTTGAGCGGCGGCAGGTATCGGCGAGCGTTCCATAGTCTCTGCTCCGCAGCCATTCGCACCGGCTATTGTCACCGGCGCACAAGCGGCCGGATAAGATTGCGGCACTGCACGTGGTTCTTTGCCGGCCGCCATCCGCGAAAGTTCTACCACCCGGTTTCTGCTTTAAGGGTTATTTAAACATAAATTTGTGCTTCGCCAGCTTTATACGGGTGTAACATACGAAATACACATGAATTGCAGCTTCGGGAGCCGAGTGCTAGTCTTAGCCGAGCACTACTTTGGCAGAATTTCTTTTAGCGTTCGGAAGCGAATTCGGCAGTGTGGACATCGCTCTGGAGCTGCCGGTGGTAAAAGCGCGTTTACGACCGCGCGTCGGATGGCTGGCAGTGTCGGTTTAGGCGGGCCGTGTCTCTTCCTTTTTTTCCCGCTTTGCCTTGTGTAGGGGTTGATGTTGCAGGAAGGCATACGCGATCATGGTCATCAGTGCGTGTCGATGCAGACCTTGCCATGATCGACCCTCGAAGTGGTCGAGACCGAGTTCTTCCTTCATCTACTGATGGGCCTGCTCGCAGACCCATCGCGCTTTGATGGCAGCCGCGGGAGCTTTCAAGGTCGTAGCTCTATTGCACCGCGCAGGACCTGGCACGAGCTTCCTCGTGCGGGGCAGACGAACAGGCGGGCGAGCGGCCTGCCGATGCTGCCCCCCACGATGCTGCTCATCGCGTCTTTACCCAACTTCCGGCGCCCTGGGCGGGACGTCATCGCATTACCGTCGATCAGGACGAGACGACCTGGCTGCAGGTGAAGTTCGCCGCCATCAAAACATTGCCGCCCGCGGGCAAACAGAAGCGCTACGGTCCGCAGGTTCTGAACTTACATCCATGCCCTCGAAGAGGATCCGCTGGCTGGTCGCGAGCCAGTCGACTGGGATCCAGTAACCTCCTGCCGCCGAAGATCTCTCCGGAGCGGCCGAGAAGCTCGGCTTGTACGCCCTGCGCTGGAAGTCGGCCGAGCGCATTGCGACGGGGTGCGGTCACTCTGGCGCGGCTGCATCGGGTGGGCGAACTGATTGGTTGACTCTGCTCGCCGGCAATGTACGTCAACTACCAGATGCCGTAGTATCGACATCCGCGCGAACCCTTTAGAACTGAGCCAGTTCCACACGCACCGACCGGGAGATAACGACGCCTGAAACACGTGACGACGGCGATGGTGTCCAAATGCAACTGCACAGCAAGGAGCTGCGCGCAAGTCTGTGTCCCTTTGTCGCGGCTTCGAGCTCAGGGCCGGGGATATCGCCCTCCGACGGTGGTTTCGTCCACGGGGCCCCCGGTCAATCCGGCAACGAAAGGCTTTGCCTAGTGCTGAACAGCTTTTTCGGGTTTGCGCGGTCAAATCTAGAACTCTGGTGGACTCGATGTTGGATGTTGTATCAAATGGCTGAGTCCCGTCGATAGTAAACATCTGTCACGTAGATTCTCATCAGATGTGGCAACCTCTGCCCGATTGTCGCGCTATACCCGGCAATTCGGCAAGCTCAGGCAGAGGTCTTATTTCTGCATTGACTAGGCGAAGGTGGAGGCGGAATTGACAAGAATTGCAGTCGGGCGGCTATTCCATGAATCCCACGCCTACGCACGCCCGACGATGTCGGAAAGCATCACGGTCGTGCGCGGAGATAAATTGATTCAGGACGCGAGGGGAAATGGCACAACGCTTGGCGGCATTGTAGACGCGTTGACGGAGCGGACCGACGTTGAGCTCTTGCCGATCTCGGACTCGATGATCGCGCCGAGCGGCCCGATCAATCATGTCTTCTACCTTGACCAACGGCGTTTTTGGGAAGAGCAGGTCAATAACTTGAGCCCTGATGCGCTCATAATCGACCTCCACGGAGCAATGGGAACAACGGAGCTTGACGACGTCGAAGGTGACTTCCTCGCCCATATGCGAACCATCGCAGGAGAGAACGTTGTAATTGGCGTCGGACTGGACCTTCACGCCAACATAACGCCAAGCATGCTGTCAGCCGCAGACATTTGCATCGCCTGCAAACATAATCCGCACGACGACTATCACGACACTGGCAAACGTGTCGTCGAATTGGTCTTCGAGGTGCTTGATGGCAGGCTTGATCCGGTTTACACGCTCGCCAAGGCGCGCATGATCGCGCCCGGCAAGCTGGAGACACATCTGGATCCACTAAAGCAACTGCACGCGCGCGCTCGGACGTTGGAGCAGTCAACACCGGCGATCGTCGATATCAGCCTTTACAACGCCTATCGTTTCGGCGACTTTACGGATATGGGCCAAGCAGCGGTATTGCTGAGCAACGGACGCTATCCCCAATCTGAAGAACTCGTCTACGAATTTGCCCAAGAATTTTGGGCGCGACGTGACGAATTCAATGATGACCTTCTGACCATTGAGGAGGCACTCGATGCGGTGGCAGAAAGGCCGGAGCGATTACCCAAAGCCTTGGCCGACCTTGGAGATCGGACACTTGCTGGCGCACCTGGCGACAGTACTTTGATCCTTCAGGCGGCGATGAATTATCAGCCCATCCTCAAAGGCGCTATGACTGTGCACGATCCCGAAACCGTTGCACAGGCGCATACCGCCGGCGCGGGAGCCACCCTCGCGATGCGGCTCGGTGGCAAGTTGACTCCACAATTTGAGCCGTTCGATATCGTTGGCGTCGTGAAGGTTATCAATCACGAAGACGTCAAACTTATCGGCCCGAATTTTGGCGGCGAGTCAGCGGCGATGGGCGACACGGCTCTTATTGAAATCGACAATCGCTTACAAATTATCGCCACATCGAAACCTGGCTTCATCAGCGACCCCAATATATTCGAATTTCACGGGGTTCGTATTAGAGAGCAGGACTTTGTTGTAGTCAAGTCTCAGTATCACTTCAATGCCAACTTCAACGGTTTTGCTACTTCTTTGTATATTGCTAGCCCCGGACTCGCATTCTATTTACCGGGTGTTTTCAAGAAGAATCGGGCGCGCACTTGGCCTGACGTCGACGTTAGCGCTGATCCGATTATTGCACCACGGGTGCTTGATCGAAAGGGACGTTCTCAAAACAAATTCCGACCCTGACGCGGACTGTCCATTGCCTTATGCAGCACGGACATCGTTGCAGACGACGGGCTAGGGCCACAGTCACAGTCAGGCGTCGCCAGCGTTGGGATCGAGGTCGGGACGTGCCGCTCTGTTCGGATCGGAGGATCCGCTGGGTCGATAACCGTCGGTAAGACCAGGTGTTTGGCAGCCCTTGGGCGCGAGTTGGAGTTGAGGGAGGATCGTCTCCCTCAGAGAGACCAGGAAGCCATGGGCGGCGATACAGAGGCTGGCGCCGCTGGATCACGGCCGCGATCCGATCACCGTCGATCGTAAGCGTCACGAGCACCGCACAGCTATCCTTGCTTTACAGAGGCAGGTTTCAGAATTCAGACGCGGGCCGCTTCGACCCGCTTGGGCATGAAGCGGATGGCGACGATCGCCTTTGCACGGCGGCGACGCCCGCGTCGTGAGACGGGAGTTCACCCCTGTTGTGTCCCGGGTCGGGGCGATGTTGTCGCCGGTTGCGGCATAACTCCGGAGAACGGGCCGCCAGAGCCTTATGGCATAGCCGGTAGCGAGCAGGAAGGCAGTCGACCAGTGGATGGGCTCGAACGAACCGTCGTTGCGCCGCCAAAGCGCGGGCGCCACGTTTCCGGCGTTTCGGCAAGCCCGCTCCGGCGCGGGTCGATGAAGCGGGGCCCGATGAGGGTGGTGCCGTCGAGCCCATACTTGCCGAAGACCGGCGGATACGGCCGCTGCTTTTGCAGGAACGTCTCGAAGGCCGCATCGTCCAGCATCGGGCGCGAAGGCGCAACCGAGGACCCGCGGCGGGCCGAGCGGCGGCGGGCGGCGGCGGGCGGCGAGTATGTCGCCACACGCTCCAGTTGGCACCGTGCTTCCCGGCCTGCCTTCCAATACCACGGCAAGAGCTCGTCGGGCCGATTGACCGATTTACCGGATGGAACCCGAGACGATCTGCTCGAGCACGTCGGCGAGCCAGGTTTCGGGACCGAGACCATTGAGCCGTGCCGAGTTGACCAGTGCTAGCACCGCCCATGTCTCGCCACCACGAGCGGATCCTGCAAAGAGGCTATTCTTCTATTCTTCCTCGTCAGGCAAACTGGTTTAAGCGCACGCTCGACAACGTTGCGATCGACTTCGGTCCATCCGTCCTCGAGGAAGGCGATCAGCGCATGCCAATGCGCCAGCGTGTCATCGATGGCCTTGCCGAGCGGCGAACTTGGCCGAGACCTCATTCGATCCAGCCGCGCCCTCAGTGCCGCCATGGCCTTACGCACCGACAGGCGCTGCTCGGCGCTTATGCGCGGATACATTCCTCGGTCCGGTAGGTCTCGGCAGTAGCGGCGATCACCGCCAGGGTTCTCATTCCACGAAAAATCACAAATGGCATGTGGTGACGCTGCCAGTATTACCACTACGCCCTGCGACAGCGATGCTTGCGAAACGAGCATCAGGTCGCGTGCCGCAGCGGTGCGGGGCATCAGCGTCATCAGCGGACGGGGCGCTGAACGCCTCCAGCGGCTTGCCAGCCATGACGATGATGAGGCAAGACTTGACTGCCGGCCATTGGATGTCCCAACCTGCACATCAGGCAGTCCGGTTCCTATCAATGAGTTCTTGCACCAGCTGTTTGCGGTGCATCTCAGCGCGAGCCCAATGTGCCCGTATGTCCGCGCATTGCAGCTGCGTGTTCCGAAAAAGTGTTCTTGCCGCGAAGATTTGGTCATCTACTGATCTTTTGCCGGGTCCGCCTCCGAACTGCAGAGCATCTCTGCACTCTTCAAGAGTGGCCGGCACCACACCAGCGAGGTGGCTGGCCAACTCGCTTCGCGACTCCGCTGCGCTACTCTTCTGCGATACGCCCTTCGCGATGTCGCCAACTAATGTGTGAGCCCTTCTAAAAGGAACACCTTGCGACGCCATACGTTCAGCGGCGACGACCGTCATCGATGAGCCGTCTTCCAGATTTTGGCGCATCGGCCGAACGTTAAAAGACAAGTACTTCACGATTAGCGACGTTAGGATTATGCCGCGATTTAGCGCTTCTTCTGCTGGGCCTAGTGAAGAGCAGCCGTAGTTGCTTACCTCGATGGCGTTGCTGAAAGGTGCTTTGCAGGTTGCCGTTGCTGCGGAAATATACGCGCCAATGACGGTGCTTGCCGACCCCTTGATGTGTTCAAGCAAAAACGGGTTCTTCTTTTGGGGCAGCATGGAAGAGCCGCCAGCAAGATTGTCAGGAACATCGATAAGCGCGAACTCCCGCGTTGTCCACACCTGCAGGTCTTGGGCCACACGGCTGAGCAAAATCGAAACACCAGCGAAAAGCGAAAGCGCTTGCAGGTGATGGTCACGGCTTGCAACAGTATCAAGCGAGTTGAATGACGGCAGTTCGAATCCCAGAAGATTTGCTGTCTTCGTGGGATCTATGGGCATGCTGGTGCCTCCGCCGGCACAAGCCCCCATAGGGCAATTCCTGATGTCCTCCAGGAGCCAATGGAGGCGCTGGCGCTCGCGCGACAAAGCGAAGAAGACGCCAAGCAGGTAGTGCCCCGGCGATCCGGGGAGTGCGATCTGATACTGACTGTACAACGGAGCCACTAGTCTCGATGCTTCCTCCACCCGCTGAAGTAGGGCATCTTGTGCAGTTCCTATCTGTTGCGAGATGGAACACGCAGTTTCCCGCAGCACAAGGAGGGAAATTGTCGCGTTCAAGTCGTTGCGAGACCTCGCAAGGTGCAGCCAGCCAGCCTTTTCGGGACCAGCTCTCGCGGTAAGTTCTGCCTCATAGGCCAGATAGACACCGCGCGGAGCATCCCGGCCATCCAAAGATTGAAAGCCCTCGTCTTGGAGGGCTAAGATGTGCTTGAGGAGATCGGCAGCCACTGCTTGGCTGACCAAGCCCTGGTCCGCGAGCATCACTAGATGTGCTTGGTCTATGGACGCTTGGTGCCGCAGAAGGCGACCGTCACGCGCGATTTGGATCGGCGGAGCGAGCAACTTCATCGCGTCGGGATGCAGGTTCCACTTGCTCTGGCTTGACCCAGCGACTTTGTCGTTGTCCGCTTCGCAGGCAGCCGCCTCGATATCGATCACAATCGAATCGATCATCCGTTCAGCTGCCATGGTGGCGGCATTGAGTTCATCTGCGATCCCTATGGCGTAGGCTACTCGGTCTCTAAAATCGCCACTTATTTGAAGTTCCTCCCCTTCAGATTTCAGCAGACCCGCCTCCGGCACTGTCTCGTCTGCACTTCGAGAAAAGCTCAGGCGTTTGAGCTCGCCAGGCTTATCCGTGAGGCAGAAACGAATGGCTCCCGCCCTCGTGCTAGCCCCGAGAGGCGCGAATGCCTCCCCTGCGTAAAGTTTGATCACCGTATCCAGAACTGACGTACCCAAGGCATGTGAAAGCATGACTGGAATCATTCCTCCAGCCAGCCTGGGATTGACCTCGATGATGACAGGCCCCGCCTCCGTTATGACGAACTCCACATGAGCCGGTCCGAACTCCAAGCCCAGAGCCGATGCCGCGCCCGCAGCAAAAGAAGCCAGGTCCTTGAGAGACGACTGCGGAAGCGCGGCCGGGAAGTCATGCCCTATTTCAATAAAGCTGGGGATCGGTCCTTTGTGCTTGGCAAGGATTCCAAGGCAGTGTAGCGCACCATCATAGGCAATTAACTCCGCAGAGTATTCTTTCCCCTCCACGTATTGCTGAACGAGGATCTCGGGACTGGTCAGCTCCACTTGATCCAACAGTGCGTTCTTTGCGCTTTCAAACGCTTTAATGGCGGCTGTGGCACTATCGCACAGTCGCACGCCGCTACTACCGCTTCCGGAGACTGGTTTCACCACCACGGGCAGAGCGACTTGCGTAAGAATGTTCTCGACGTCAGTGACGGATGCGGCCAGCCGAGTTGCAGGAATTGCGATTGATTCTCGCTGCAACTGGAGTGCTTGTTTCCATTTATTTCGGCATGTCGATATGGCCTCAGGATTTGCAGCTGGTAATCCCATTGCCGTCGCGGCACGTGACGCAGTTTCCACGAAATAATCGGACGATGAGTATATTCCCTTCAGCCTTGCTATTTTGCTGGCCACTTCGATAACGTCATCTGAATTGCGAGTTTCAGCTTCGATCACTTGAGGCGCCGCGGAGTCTTCTAAAAACGGATAGCGCGCTCGATTGCGTACCACGAGATACGGTTCAAAGCCTAAAGCTCGGGCCCGCTTCAAAAATAGTTCGCCAGTGCCCGTCGTGTTGCTTTCTACGAAAAGGAAGCTACCTCGGCTCATCAAACTTGCTCCAAATCGTTTAAGACAGCTTCCCGGGTTTTCCGCTTCCAAAGATATCGGTTCCAGGGTGGGAGAGCTACCGACGGATGATTTTCGGTCGCCGGCTCATCCAGCACGTCGGCTTCATTTAAAGATCCGTACTGCTTGAGCCACTCGCGGTCGTATACAGCCTCGACGTAGCGGTGGCCTTCATCCGGGCAAATGACTACTACGGTCTCTTCTGGATATCGCCGAGCGCGCCACCGTCCCACGATGTAGCTCGCTCCGGACGTCGGACCGGCGAAGACGGCGTGCCGCTCGTGGAGGAGTCGCGTCGCAGAAAATGCGAGCGAAGCCGAGATGAGATGCACTTCGTCATACAGTTCATGCTTCACGTTCTTGGGCACAAGACTGTTCCCCAGCCCCCGCAGGTTGCGTTCGCCATCCTGTTGGCCAAAAATGACGCTATTGAAGGTGTCCACTCCAATCAGGCGCGCGCCAGGAGCTTTTTGACGGAGGCCCTCTATCGTTCCACAAGTAGAGCCGCCTGACCCCACAGAACCGACCAAAGTTACGTCGGCGTCCAGCATCCGCCATATTTGATCGGCGAAGAGCTTATAGGCTGCAGGGTTGTCTGGTGTTTCGTATTGCCGGGGCCAGAAACAGGAGTGCCCCAACTGTCTCATCCTAGCGTGCAATGCATCTAGGCGGCTTCTTTGATAGCCACCCTGCTCCGCCTTTGCGGTTATTATGAAGACTTCGGCTCCCAAGGAGCTCAGCCTGTTTTCTAGGCCCTTGTCCATCACTGGGTCTGTGAAGATTTCGAGCTCGAATCCACGTTCCCGGCAAACTACGGCCAACCCCAGCGCGAAGGTTCCGCTCGAGGTCTCGAGAACTTTCATGCCATCCGTCAGAGTTTTTCGAGCCAGCGCTTGGTCAATAATGTACTTCGCGGGCAGAAGCTTCATGAACGCGAACTGCGCCAGATAAAGGTTTGGCTCACACCTAATAATGCTGGGGAGAGCATATGCGTCAGAATAGCCGGAAAATGGCAGGCGTTTGCGAACAGCGTCCATATTGCTTACCTCACCGGCAGCCGGTCATGGTCAGATATATTTTTGGCGAGTTGTCGAGGGGCGATACATGGGCGAGCAAGGACCTAAGCTTCCGTGGAAAGTCAGCCGCCATTCGATCAAGCAGGATCCCAATCATTGTGCCGCTGTGCGCGACTATGACCCCGAGAGCGTCAGTGGCCTCGGATGCTTTCAGCATCGAGTTCAGATGCTCCTTTGGGACCCGCTCTTGATGCAGACGCGCACTGGCCGTAGCGATCCTGCCTATTGCGGCCGTGTCGCCCCGCGGAATTGCTATCCGTGCGTGGTCGAGTAATATTTGATACTCTGCTCTGTGACTGGCGGAGATTTCACCTCGCCGTTGATCATAGTCGACGGTTTCGACCGTCCCTCCTTCATCGATACCAACGATTGCAAGCGGCGGCATTTGCCCAAGGAAGGAGAGAAGGCTACATGCTCGCTGCTGATATGCGACCACTCCTGGGTACATCACCCCGTCGGATGGCTCGATCTCCGCCATTAGCTTCTCGACGAATGATGTCCGGACTGTACGCTTAAAGCAGCGGGCGATCGATCGTGCAGCCGCAACAAGATCCGCAGACGAACTCGCCAAACCTTTGCCTTCGGGGAGCTCAGATTGCAAAAGGAGGATGCCTCCTGAGGCGCCGAGCGCAACCACGAGATTCTCAGCCAGCTGTTTTGCTTTGAGTTTATGTGACGGATAAACGGTCACGGATCGTGTGCCTGCAATCGGTATGAAGTGAGCTCGCGCAAAGACCGCGATGGGCATCGTGACCAGGAAGTGTGGGTCCCCGGGAACGGAGCCGCTCGGTAGCTGGCCTTGCAGCAACTCGCCGAATGTGCCACAACAAAGAGCTTCACTAGAATGAACCTTTGGCTGCTGCCCGTTCGCAGCGATCTCGGCCGCTTCTGCGCCATCGAACGTCTGGTGAAGCATGTATGGCCTCCAAACTTCATCGGCAGCCGCTTCGAGAAGATCTCTCGACGTATTCGCCCCGCTTCCCGTAGGGCCGACAGAATCGGTAAAATTTCGGATCGCCATATCACTTCACCGTCAATACATTAAAGTGTGATTGCCGCTACGAGACGAGAAACCGGATCATCGGACAATGGACTCGCGTTTCAGCTGAGATACTTTCAAGTACCTAGGACGCTAGGTGCCGACCTCAGACTTTGGGTGAACGTAGCATTGTCAGCGAATTTACGTCGCAAACATTCTGTGAAATTACTTATAGGTTCTGTTGCACTGTTTGACGTCGGCGTGGCATGGAGCGTTTCAACGAATTTCGGAGGATCAAGAACGCTGTGCAGAAAGTGATCCTGTTTGCGTGAACTGGTATCTATCTCGCCGTTCGACGCGACCCCTTGGGCGCACGTACAGGTGCGGGTCACCCGCGACCGATGCCCCGTCGATCACTGCGTCGTCCACGCCTGTAGCCGATGTCAAGCGAAGCGAAGATTTGACCCCTCCTATTGCCTCATCCAGGAATGTTACCGAAGTTTTGTGCGCTGAGATGGCCGTTCTCTTCTCCTGCCGCGGCGGGAGAAGAGAACGGCGCGCGCTTCATCCAGTCGCCATCGAGTATGATCTGCCCGGCTATTTCCATACGCCAAGCCTTGACGGCCATCTGCACCGTCCGCAGGCTTTTTTCCGTGAAGCGTGACGGATCGGCGCTTATTAGACGCTGCAGGACCAAGGTTGCCGAGAGCGCCGGATCCACCTCAAGCCACGCCCGAATCTGGGGCTCGAATGGTTCCAGCATGGTCGCCCTTTTCGGGTAAGGCTTGGTCCGTCGATATGGCCGCCGATGTGTCGGCCGTTTCTCTCCAGCCTGCCAGGCCGTCTTCAGACTCGCGGTAAATCGGCCTAGATCGATGGCAACCGGTTGTTCGGGCCCCGCATTCAAGCCGCGGCGATCGACCCGCTTTCCGAGCTCCTCCTGGGCGGCACGGATCCCCACAAACAGCATCACCGGATCTTCCCTTTCCAGCATCGCCTGCAGCCGATCCTTGTCGGCCTCGGCCACACCGGAATGGGCCAGCACCCGCGCTATCGGCGGCACGGGCGGATGGTAGCGTTTGATGACACGGGCGCCGATCCGTGTCTTCTCTCGCAGCTTGAACGAAGGCTGGAACAGATTGCCGTAGAGACGTACCACACCGTAGAGACGGCCAAGGGCAACCGTCGCGTCCGCGCCGACGAGCCTTCCATAACCGACCAGCCGTCGCACGATCGCGCCGTTCTTCTGCTCGACCCAAGCCTGGTCATTCTTCCGGTAAGCTCGGGAGCGGGTTACTTCCAATCCCTGGGCACGGCACCAGCAGACCACCAGTTCATTCATGAAGGCGCTGTCGTTGTCGAAGTCAACACCCAGCAGCGGAAAGGGAAACAGCGAGCAAGCCTGCTTGAGGGCAGCGATCACGAGACCGCTTTCGCGCGTCCGCACCGGCACGCACTCGGTCCAGCCCGTAGCGATATCGGTCAGCACCATCGTCTGCGCGAAACTGCCGGATGAAGAGCTCCCCGAATGAGCCACGAAGTCGACCTCGACGAAACCGGGCAGAGGATCGTTCCAGTCCCCGAAGGTGCGCACCGGGACCGACCGGCGAACCGCGGAACTCATTCCGGCACGGCGACGCTGGCCACCGCGAGCCACCACACGTACCTCCGACAGCAGCCGATCCATCGTTGTGGCACTGACCGTCAGCAGTTTGTCGCGGAGCTCGCTGCTCAAATCGAGCCGGCCGTGACGCTCAAGGGCTGGCAGTAAGATCGGGATCAGCGGCTTCAGACGTTTCGAGCAGAGACGATCGGACGCTTCCCATAGAGCTACCAGCGCTTCCCGAACCTCGGGGCCATACTGGACGACATATTGCCGGGCGCAAGGCGGTCCGGTCTCCCTATGGCGGAGTACTCGGATCGCATGCTTACGGTGATATCCGGTAACTGCGACGAACTCATCTAGAATCCTTCGCTTGTCCAACCGGCAGCTCGATCGATATCGCTCGATGAGCGCCTCAACCAATTCCGTCCGTGTCACCATGCTGATCCGCCGTGCCATCCATCCCCCGAGCCGGGATAGCGAGCCGTGACCATCCCATCGGGAGCATCAACACTATCGGTAACATTTTGCTTGAGGCAATGCGGTTAGTTTTTCATTTCGCCCGACAGCCGAGGCCATGCATTTGGGCAATGCGAGCGATCGAGGGCAGTAATTGCGGCGCGAGAGCGTGTCTGAGCGTCACGTCAGCGCCGGTCTGAAGGCTCTCCAATGACGATCCGCGTCTTCCGTGTGGAACGCTGCTGCCGCTGTCAGACCGTCGACTACCCCAAACCGGCCAACACAGCCGTCGTGGTATGCTCTGGCATGTAAACACCCCTCGTTGCAGCCAGAGGCTCCTGTCGTGACTGCGCTAGCGTCGTGAAGAGCGGGCCACGGTGGGTGCACGGCCTGAAGCGCGGGCTCCCGCAGAGCCTGCAAAACGCAGGTCATTGTTGCTGCTTCGCCGGCTTCTTGAGCACTCGCAAAGTCCAGTAATCTGCGTCCTCCTCCCCGAGGAACCTACCGTCGTTCAGACGCTGTTCCTGAGTGAGGACGCCGGCCTCCTGTAGACACATCACCTCATCTTCGAACGGCATTGTCCCAGCGTAAGTCTTGCAGGAACTTGCGATCACGAACCCGTTCGGACGGGTGACCCGCGCCAGCTCGCGAAGTGCATGCGGGTGGACATGCCCGAGGGTGAAGACGCCGCAGCAGACGGTCATATCATAGCTCGCGCTCAAGTAGTTCGAGAGGGGCCGGTTTAAATCAATGTCGTGATCGACGTTGCGGTAGACGCCAGTTTCGCGCGCCATCTCGGCCATCGCCTCGGAGAGATCGAAGCCATCGATCAAGCGGAACCCGAGATGCTCCAGTTGAATGCCAACTAAGCCTGTACCGCAGCCAGCATCCAGGATTGCCGTGGCTGCTCGCTCTCTGCCGATATGGGCCGCCTGCACTGCTCCCGCCAATTCCGCCACGATTGAGGGGCCGCGGTAACATTCGTGATCGACGTCCAGCTCGTAGGAATCGGCCCATTTGCGATAGTATTGCGCCAAACAATCGGCATCACCGCCGAGTGCATGTGAAGCCTTGATCCGCTTTAGCGCAGCTTGTCTAAGTGGGCTATGTTGATCAACGGTGTCCATGTGTTATCTCCTGTAGGACAGATGGAATTGGTGGCCTTTCGCGGCGGCTCTGGCGGCCATTTACCTTCTGCTGCATCATCAAATTGCTTCGCCTTTACTTTGGCTTGGTTGAAGTACTCCGCTTCGATTGAGATCCGCCCAAGAAATGCCATCGCAAATACCACACATGCCTCGGGGCACCAGCTGGCCCTGGCACGAGCCATAGTGTTGCAGCCGGAGCTGATTCGTTGGGATCAGACAGCCTATCACAGGCAGACAGCCTATCATGAGGTCCGTTACAATCATGTGGCACGGCCCCCTTTTCAGACACGTTGAGCCGCGGCAGAGGCCGATATCGAGCGAATCATGCTAAACGCAATGCCGCAGACTCAAGAGTCGTGCCAGTTGCGCCGCAACGAGCCGCAGAAAAGATAACTATTATCTAAATTGGTTACATGAGAATACAGCAGAAAGCCGGTCCCGGAGACTCACCGTGTAGCGTATCCGACAAACCAGAAAGCAGTGTTGGTGGAACGACATCTTGTCAGCAGTGGCGGCGAGCGGCCCCGCGATTGTGCCAGTCCGATGAGAGAGACCATTCGGCGATGTGATCGCAAGATGTTGAAAAAGATAGATTTGTGCTTCAAGAAGGCCGATTTCGACCTTGTACCGCGATCTCTCAATTCATCAGCCTAGCCGCCGCGCGGGCGAACGTCGCGGCGAAATCGATGCCGTCGCGGAATCGCAATTGCCCCGTCACGTCTCCAAACACGATCTCCTTGGGCAGTTACGTGCATAGACTTGTTTAGCCTACCAAAGGCTCATCGGCGGCTACAGCCCTGTAAGCGATCAGCCCCGGAGTTCCGCTTTCGGGGAACCCTAACAGGGAGAGCACCTCACAATAGACCAGAGCTTACTTCAAAATTGATTATTTCAACGGGGTCAGATCAAGCCTCCTCGATTGAGCTGACCCTCGGAGCGAGCTTTAAGCGCATCGCCAGCACGGCAGGACCGGGAAATCGTAATCTGTCGAGCGTCAGCCGTTGCGAAAGGTGTAGCCGTAGCCGTTGATCGCGGGGGCCCCGCCTAGATGCGCGTAGAGGATCCTCGATCCCACTGGAAAGAAGCTCGTTTGGACGAGGTCGATCATCCCTTGCATCGATTTGCCCTCATAGACGGGATCGGTAATAATGCCCTCAAACTGCGCGCACAGACGCATGGCATCCTTGGTTTCCTCGGACGGAATACCATAACACGGGGAGGCGTACTTCTCGAGCAACACCACGCCATCCTCGACGATTTCAGTGCCAAGCCCGACGAGCTTCGCAGTATGTCGGGCAATGTTTATCACCTGGGCTTTGGTTTGGGCGGGAGTGGCAGAGGCATCGATACCGATCACCTTGTGCTGTCGACCGTCCTTTGCGAATCCGACGATCATGCCGGCGTGCGTGGAGCCCGTAACCGTGCAAACGACGATGTAGTCGAAGGCAAACCCAAGCTGTTTCTCCTGGGCGCGCACCTCCTCCGCGAACCCCACGTACCCGAGGCCGCCATATTTGTGAACTGAGGCCCCAGCCGGTATCGCGTACGGCCTGCCGCCCCTTGACCTGACCTCATCGAGTGCTTGTTCCCAACTGCGGCGGATGCCGATGTCAAAGCTGTCAGCGACCAGGCGCACCTCCGCCCCCATTATGCGGCTCAAGAGAATGTTGCCGACCCGGTCGTAGACGGCATCCTCATGTGGTACCCAGCTTTCCTGAACCAAGAGACATTTCATGCCGATCTTCGCGGCGACTGCGGCGACCATCCGCGTGTGGTTGGACTGCACGCCTCCGACCGAGACAAGCGTATCGGCATTTGACGCGATCGCGTCGGGGATGATGTATTCGAGCTTGCGGAGCTTGTTTCCGCCAAACGCAAGACCGGAGTTGCAGTCTTCACGCTTAGCGTAAATTTCCACCTTTCCCCCTAGATGCTTGCCGAGGCGCTCGAGCTTCTCGATGGGCGTGGGTCCAAAGGTGAGCTGATAACGATCGAACTTCTCGAGCATGTTCTCTCCAGCTACACATGATGGACCTGGTTCTATGCACGCGTCATATTTAGGAGCGCGTTTGATTGTAGGTTAGCTGCGCTCCCGATATTCCAGGAATGCCCCTTACCAGTTGCAGCTCGTCCGTCATCGAGACCAAGCAACGGCGTGGCTGCGATAGACTGCCAATGCTATCGAACTGAGAAACGGCATCTCCCGGGATTAGAACGATCAGAATGCTGTCGTCTCCGACCATACCAAGCGTAGTATTCCATGCACGATCCGCTCAATGTTCAAGGTTGATCTACGTGGCGCAAATTTGAGCTCTGATCTTGTCACCGCTCCTCAACGGAGCAGCGATATGCCGCCCATCGGAACGAGGCCACGTCTGAAGGTTCACTCCTGACCTCATCATCGTGCGACGGGTTAGTATCCAAGTTCCTTGCAACTGCCAAATGCTTAGCCATTTAGCCAGCTCTGCTAGCGCAGCTAGACCGCCAGATCAGAAAAAGCACACTTGCGAAATAGGCGACCTGGAGGAGCAGCGAACAAGTCAGCGTCGTGACGGCTACTGTGCGGATGGAATGAGAAGCGAAGTAGACACTCAGTGCGGTGCTGCACAGGACCAGCAACAGGACGCGATAAAAGATTCTAAATGGCAACGCCGTTCTCCTGGTTTGTTCGCCAGATCATGCAACGACCTTGTCGGCCGCAATATGGGTCTGGCAGTTCTTCGGGCAGACGCGGGAGCAGGCTCCGCAGCCGACGCAGCGGCCGGCATGATCGACGACCATAACCATGCGATTGAGCTCGCCATCGAAATCGTCGTCTTGACCCTTGCTGATGCCGAGGATTTCACCCGCGTCATCGACGCCGTAAAGGTGCATGACCTCGCGCGAGCAGATCTTGAAGCAACGGCCGCAGCCGATGCAAGTCGTGCCCTCGATAGCGGTGAGGTACTCCGGCATCCATGTGGAGCCGTCGCGGGTGACGAAAGCGCTCGTCATCGCGAATTCTCCAACGCAGCGAGATCTCTCTTGGCCGAGTCCAACTCGGCGAAGGCGGCGAACGTTTTCTCGGCAATCGCCTTGATCTCTGTCCAATCGACGGGGAGGTCCTCGGCAAGGTCGTGCAATTCCATCTTCGCAGCTCCCGCACACGACCGCAGCTTGCGGACGTTCTGCTTCACCTCCTCAAGCTCTGACATTCATCCGTCCTCGAAAATTGGTTTCATCACGCCCGCACCGTGTCGGGTACGCTTCAACGGCTCCAGGCGCATCGTCGACGTACAGGCCTCCGCCCCAAGGCAGCGTAGAAGATGTCGAGTCTCCACAGCACCTCCGCATCATGGCCAACCTTCACTGATTGTTGCCGCACCTCAATTAGCAAGAGCCGTGCCAGGCGCGCGCAGCGCACGGTAAGCACATGGTTACGCTGTAAAAAACCTCCATGTGCCAAGATGGCGGGTTACATTGAGCCCGACGTGTTTTCTGCCACTGTCAGGTTTTGGACACGAATCCACGCGCTTCGCCCCGCTAAAAAGCGTGGGCACGGACAACTCAACATGCATTCGGGCTAAGGGAAGAGCAGATGGACACCATGACTGCGTTGGCTACCGCGAGGCTCGGCATGATCGTCCGCTTCATGCCACAGCATGAGTTTCTTGACCTTCCGGACCCTTAGGCGGTGGCGGGATCTCGCCATCCCCAATTGCAAAGCCCGCTCCATCCGCGCACGGCCTGTTCCCCCTCGTCCGCCTCCGGATTGAATTCCTAGCTGGACGACATGGGGGGCTCCTCACGACGAAACCGGTCCAACTGCGGCTCGCCCATTCCGCGCCATCGTCAGATCGACGACTTTGATCGTGGCGCAAAAAGACCAGAAAGAGTGCCGGCATGCGCGGGCCGGTGAACTCTCCGCGGACGCGGGTCGCGCCGGCCCGGCTTGAAAACGCCGAAGATGCTACCTGACGATGACAATGTGATTGAGTCGATCCCCGCCGACTCCGGCAAGCGCGACCGTCTACACTCGAAGTTAAGTCGTTGTTCAGCTCCCGGCCTGATCGGAGCGGTTAGCTCCCGTCATGCTGAGTACGCTTTGCTGTAGGTGCGTTTCGAAGCCGCAAGAGACTTGCCCTCAGCACAACTTAACGGGAAAAGGCACCACGGTCTTTCTCTAGCCGTCCGGCTCCTCAAGCGAGTACCCGGCGGACCTGACGGTTCGGATGACGCTGCCGGGGGAGGCTGTCTTCAGCGCCTTTCTAATCCGGCTGATATGTACGTCGACGGTGCGTGCACCGATATGGATATTATCCGGCCAGGCCGCGTCGATCAGCTCGTCTCGGCTAAAGACCTTCCCGGGAGCCTCAAGCAAATGCCGCAGAAGGTTGAACTCGATCGGTCCGAGATGAATGTCGTGCCCATTGCCGCGAACCCGGTGGGCGTCGGGCTTCATCTCAAGGCTGCCGCAGCAAAGCCAGCTGCCATTCTCGATCCCATTTGAACCAGGCTTCGGCAGCGCCAGCTTCGTCCGTAGACAGTCAAGCAGCTTGGCCGGCGCGATCGGCCGCACAAAGCTCTCGTCAATGCCCGCCTTTAAAAGATCGAGGTATTGGTTCTCGGCGCCGGGTCCGATCAGGGCAATAACGGGCAGGCCCCCGGTTCGGGGTTCCCCCTTGAGCCCGGCGCAGATTGTGGAACCTGTCGCGTTTGTTGGTGCACAGTCCAACACCACCGCTTGGAGCTCCCTTTCATCGGCCAATGCAAGTGCTTCCTTCACGTCACCTGCCGGCTCACTCGCGAAGCCGTCCACCCCCAGTATGTGGCTGAGGAACAGATATAACTCCACATCTTGTGAACAGATCAGGACCAATGGCTTCATCAGCACTACCCCGAGAACCGAATCGGCCTCGATCGCCTCGGTTGAATGGGCTGGCCATCGACTGTCCTCAAGGCTTGGCATGATCCGCTTGCGCGAAGATCGCTTCCATCACGCCCGTGCCGCGTCGGGATATGCTTCGATAGCGGCTATGGCATCATCGACCAGTTTCGCACCCGCCTTCGCGAGTTTGCCGAGTGTGTCGAAACCGAACCGGTGGACATCGCGCAGGGTCTTCGACAGAACCACCAATCGGCCGGTAGTGAGAACCACACGGCCGAAGCCCTCAGGGCTCATCATCATGGTCGACGATGCAAGCAGCCCGGAGCGCTCCTCGATCGCAAGCGCTACGCAGGTGTAGAAAATCTGGAGCCTCCACAGGACGTCCGGATCGGGATCACCGATGATCGGGATCTCACGGCGCTGCTCCTTGGTGACGATGAAGTCTGCGAGCAGGTCGGCGTCGGATTTATCTTCCCACATTCCATAGGTGTCCTGTGCGCGGATCAGGCGTGTAAGGCTTTTGAGAAAAGGCGTAGCAAGGGCCCTCTCGTCCGGGTCGACGGCACGGATGACCGGGGTATCTAACGGTGATCTCATCGTTCAGTCCTCGTCCTCGAAGGATTGCCTTTTGGCAGCGCCCGCTTCCATCAACACCCTGCGCAGCCAGGGTGGAGGAGCCGTCCTGAGCATGGTCTGGGTGCGGGTTAATACGTCTTCAATCGACTGGGGCTGTGGCACTTTGATCGGATGGATTCTTGCCGAAACAAGCTTTGCTGCAGAGGGCCCGCCGATGGCCAGACAGAACAGGAGATGACACCCCTTCAACGCCTCCACCTTTGGAGTGATGCGGTCATCGCCCTCGCTGCGGTGCTTGCCGCTCTCGTCGGAAACATCTTCAAAGGCGACGGCTTCCACGAAATTCCAGTCATCGGGCCTCACGTCATAGACGGCGAAGCACTTCGCCGATCCGAAATGGGCGTTGAGGCTCTTCATATCCTGCGTGGCGATCGCTACACGCAAGGAGCCTGTTTTCCCTTTCGGCCCCGGTGGGCGAACCTCGTCAGTGACGAGAGAAAGTCGGCGGGCGGCTGTCATCTGGCATTTTCCGGTTACGGAACGGATCGAGTGATTGAGGCGTCGGCGCGTACTGGTTGGCCTGGAAGATGTTGGCGACATCGAAGATCAAATCGCGTGTCCCCTGATAGAGGACCGTGAGCTTGTGCTGGCTGCCCAGCCGGTCGAAGATCGGGAACCCCACGCGCATGAGCGGAATGCCGAGACGCTCGGCTGCCTGGCGCCCGTGCGAATGGGTGACAAGCAGATCAGCACCTCCGGCAAGTCCTTCGAGGTCGCCAAGGTCGCCGACCTGGACCTGTTTGGCAGGCACTTTCTCAAGAATGTTCGAGGTGCCGGTCGTGGTGACCGCAGCTGCGATTTCGGCGCCCATGCCGGTGAAGAAGGTGGCGAGCTGGTAAAGCTGGTCCGGCTCGGCGGCGATGGCGATTTTCTTGCCGCCGAAATGAAAATGCCCGTCGAGCAAGGCGTCCTGCAGCTGTGCGCGGCGACGGCGGATTTTCGCAGGCGCCGGCGTACCGGAAATTGCCGAAAGCAGGGAGACGAAACGGTCCGTGTCTTTCAATCCTGTAAGCGACTGGAACAGCGCGTAAGGCACTCCGGTCAGTCTCTCCAGCACCTCCGCCGGACGGCGCATATGCTCACCGATGGCGATGCACTGCACCGCAGTGCCAAGCTCCTGGATATCCTTGACGGCCGTGCCGCCATAGGTGGTCGGGACCCAACGGTCATCAGGCACCGTACCGTCGAGCGAACCGGAAAGGTCGGGCAGAATCACCGCCTTGAGTCCGAAGCTTTCCACCGTTTCGCGCACATGCTCGATGTCAGCGACCGTGAGGTTCCAGCCTGGCAAGATCGCGATCCTCTTGCCCTGCCTTACCTGCTCACCGCGCAGAGTAATCCTTTGGATCATGGCAGTGACAGCCTTGGCCCAGCCCTCCTCGATCGCTCCCTCGAAATCCGGCGTGTTGGCCAGCACGATCTCGGTGCCTGCGAGTTCCTTGGCGCGCATCATCTTGATGTTTGCGAGACCCCTTGCAAAATCCTCACCACGGGTTTCCACCAACGCAGTGGTACAGACCCCGATCAATTCCGGGTTCGTGCGGCTCTTCAGATTGAGAATCGCCTCTTCCAGATGGTCCATGCCGCCGAGGATCGTCGCCACCTCGTCCATCGCCGTCGTCTGCAATGGGACGGCTTCCTTGAAATGCCGCACGAGAAGGACCAGGGCGAAGCTGGTGCAGCCCTGGCTGCCATGGAACAAGGGCACCGCATCATTCACTCCCAGAAAGGCGAGCGCGGCACCCAGCGGCTGCGAGGACTTTAGCGGATTGACCGCCACCGATTTGGTTTGGGGAAGGATGCGGGTCATCGGCTCACCTCAACGCTTGCGGAAACCGCCGGCTGTTGTAGGGATGCTCTTTCGAAGTCGTGGAGTGTCTCGGGTCCGCTCTGCGTGCCCGGAAGTTCTTCCTCCAGGGCAGGTTGGTATTCCCATGGTGCCGGCTCCCGCACCTGCCGCCAAATCGGGTTGTGAATGGCAAGGTCGATCTGGCGTACGAGCTCCACCATGCCGTCATAGCCGGCATAGGGGTGGTGTCGCTCCTGGTTGATATCGAGCCAAGGAGTCTTGGCCTTAAGCGCGATGAATTGCGTGCGCCCGCCCGACAGCATGATGTCGGCGTTGCCCTCTGAAAGCATGTCGTAAAGCTCGCGCGCAGACATCGACTCGAACATGTGGTTCTCGTCCTTGAAGATCTGCTTGATGCGTTCCTTGTCCTCGACCGTCGATTTCTTGACGGACGTGCCGACGATCTCGATGCCTATCTCCATCAGCGCATGGACGACCGACCAGGACTTCACGCCGCCGGTGTTGAGCAGCACGCGCTTGCCTTCAAGCCTCGGTCGGTACGCCTCAAGCTTCTTCCACGCAATCGCCTCCTCCTTCTCGATCAGTGTTTCTGTGCGCTGGATCAGCTCCGGATCGCCGCCCTTGTTCACAAGCAGCTTGGCGATTTGCCGGAGTGCTTCCGAGGTGTCGGTTATGCCGTAGAAAGAGCCCTCGAAGAACGGGATGTCCCAGCGCTCCTCCATCTTGCGGGCGAGATTGATGAGCGCGGTCGAGCACACCAGCATGGCCGCCCGAGCACGATGCGCGGAGGCAATGTCCAAGTAGCGCGCGTCGCCCGGAATGCAGGCGCGCACCCGAATCCCGAGACGATCAAGGAGCGGCTTCACCAGCCAGAACTCGCCGGAAAGGTTGAATTCGCCGAGGATATTGATGTCGTAAGGACCAATATTGTCGGGCTCGACCGTGCCGATGACATGATCGAGCAAGGCCTCGCCGGCAAGCTTGTTGCCGAGATTCTTGGAGCCGACAAAGCCTGGCGTGTTGACCGGCACTACCGGCAAGCCGAACTTTTCAGCCGCGCGCTTGCAGACCGCCTCGATGTCGTCACCGATCAGTGCCGTCACGCAAGTCGAATAGACGAAGATCGCCGGCGGAGCATACTGTTCCTTGATTTCGCGGATCGCCCTGAAAAGCTTCCGCTCGCCCTGCCCCATCACCACGTCGAGTTCGGTAAGATCTGTCGTGAAGCTGGTGCGCCATAGCGTTGGCCCCGACGACGCCGCGCCGCGGTTGTCCCAGGAATTGCCCTCGCAGGCAAGCGGTGCATGGATCAGGTGCGCGACGTCGGTGATCGGCTGCAGCACGATCTTGGCCCCGTCGAAAGGGCAGCCGCCGGCTGCCGCCCCGGGGGTCAGCGGCTTCGAGCAGCCTTTCTGGCGCGCCTTTGCATCCTTGCTGCGGTTCTTCTCGCAGGCGGGCTCGTCGAAGACAGCATTGATTTTTATAGAGAGCGGTGACATTGCGCCGGTTTTCAACTCCATCGGGGATTACGGCCGGCCTTCAGCAAAGGCCAACCGCATCTCTTAGCGGGTCAGGTCGAAAGAATAGTCCGTTACACCCGGCTCGCTGGTCTCGCGATCGAGCTTGTCGAAGATCTTGTCGAGGATTGCCGTTAGGACGCGTAGACCCCCTTGGTAGCCCATGAGAGGGAAGCGATGATGATGGTGCCGGTCAAAGATCGGAAACATAAGTCGAATGAGCGGCGTGCCGGTGTCACGCTCCAGGTATTTGCCGTAGGAATTGCCGATCAGCAGGTCCACCGGCTCTGTAAAGAGCAACGAGCGCATCGCCCAGAGGTCCTTGCCCGCCCAGACCTGCGCATCCTTGCCGAAGGGCGAGGATTGAAGCAGTTCCTTCATTTCGGCTTCCCAGGCTGAAGTGCCATTGGTGGCGAGGCAGTGGGTCGGCTCGCCGCCGGTCTCCATGACGAACCGGGCGACGGCGTAGACGAAGTCGGGATCGCCGTAGATCGCGTATTTCTTGCCATGCAGCCAGGCCTGGCTGTCCGCCATGGCGTCGACCAGTCGGCCGCGCTCCATACCGATTGCCCCTGGGATATCCTTGCCGGAAATCTCTGAGACCTTCATCAGGAATTCGTCGGTCGCCTTCACCCCGAGAGGATAGTGGAACGAGGCCGTCGCCTGCCCGACCTCTTTGCAGTATTCCAGCGTCTTGCGGGTATTGTAGTGCTGCAGCGACAGTGTCGCTTCGGCATTGAGTGACGCCTTCACGTCCTTGATCATCGTGCCGCCGTCATACATGCGATACATGCCGTCCGACGGCGTGTCGAACTGATCGGAAGCATCCTGCAGGAAGGTGTAGGACACCTCCATCAGGTCGAGCAGGCGCTTGAGCTCACGGTTGTTGCCGACGCAGAAGCCGTCGAATCCCGGAATGATGTTGATCGTTCCGCGGGTTTCCTTGCGCTCCTGGCCCTTCCAGAAGTGCTCCAGAATGCCCTTGACCATGACGTCATAGCCATCGACATGGCTGCCGACGAAGGCCGGCGTGTGCGCAAAAGGAACATCAAAGTCGGGCGGGACCGAGCCTTCGTTCCTGGCATTTTCGATGAAGCCGTGCAGGTCGTCGCCGATGACCTCCGCCATACAGGTGGTCGAGACGGCAATCATCTTTGGATCATAGAGCGTATAGGTGTTGGCGAGCCCGTCTACCATGTTCTTCAGACCTCCGAACACTGCTGCGTCCTCCGTCATCGAGGACGACACCGCCGATGATGGCTCCTTGAAATGCCGCGACAGGTGCGAACGGTAATAGGCTACGCAGCCCTGGCTGCCATGAACGAAGGACATGGTCCGCTCAAAGCCTGCGGCCGCGAACACAGCTCCGAGCGGCTGGCAGGCTTTCGCAGGATTCACGACAAGCGCTTCGCGGGCGAGGTTCTTTTCGCGGTACTCCCAACTTTTGGTGTATTCGCCTTGATCGGTAACGATCTGGTCCGGGTGCGGACATTCAAAATTCAGCCTCTTCTCGGCAAGCATCTGCCTGTATTCCGGCTCGCGGAACAGCGGAGCATGGTCGAGAACTTTTTCGGCCGACTGCGGCATGGTGGTTACCTCTTTTCATCTGGCGCACCAGGACGGCGGCACAGGGGACGTCGAGATGTTTCGGATTTCCCCTGAATGGAGTCGGGGACGTTTAGGGCCCCCTGCTCCTCGGAGGCCCTGGTTCTCATTCGGCAGCCATCGCCATTGGCGGCCCGGCCTTTTTTTTCCAAGGGGCGTCGTAGAGGTCCCAGACCGGGCTGTTGATCGCCAGATCCATGTCACGGGCGAAGATGGCGAAGCCGTCATAGCCGTGATACGGCCCGGAATAATCCCAGGAATGCATCTGGCGGAACGGGATGCCCATCTTCTGCACCGGATACTTTTCCTTGATACCGGAGCCAACGAGATCAGGGCGGATCCCCTCGATGAATTTCTCCAGCTCGTAGCCGGTCACGTCGTCATAGATGAGCGTGCCTTCTTTAACGTAGTGCCCTGTGCGCTGATAGTCGTCGTTGTGGGCGAACTCGTAGCCGGTGCCGACGATCTCCATGCCGAGGTCCTCATAGGCCGTGATGACGTGGCGAGGGCGGAGCCCGCCGACATAGAGCATCACGGTCTTGCCTTTAAGGCGCGGCCAGTACTTGTCGATTACCGCGTCGACCAAAGGGCGGTACTTGGCAATAACCGCCTCGGTCTTATCCTCGATCGTCGGTCCGAAATGCTTGGCTATCTTGCGCAGAGACGCTTCGATCTGTGAGGGACCGAAGAAATTATATTCCATCCAGGGAATGCCGTACTTTTCCTCCATGTGCCGGCAGATGTAGTTCATCGACCGGTAGCAGTGGATGAGGTTGAGCTTGGCCTTCGGCGCCCGCTCTACCTCAGCAAGCGTCGCGTCCCCCGACCAGTTGCCGACCACCCGCAGCCCCACTTCCTCCAGGAGGATGCGGCTCGCCCATGCGTCGCCGCCGATATTGTAGTCGCCGATGATGTTGACATCGAAAGGGCCGGCGTCGAAGTCTACTTCCGTCTTGTCGAGGACCCAGTCGCGTATCGCGTCGTTGGCAATGTGGTGACCAAGAGATTGCGAGACGCCGCGGAAGCCCTCGCAGCGCACCGGCACGATCGTCTTGTCGTGCTCGTCGGCCTTTTTGCGCGACACCGCCTCGATGTCGTCACCGATCAGGCCGATCGGGCATTCCGATTGAATGCTGATGCCATTGTTCAGCGGGAACAGCTCTTCGATCTCGTCTATGATCTTCTCCAGCTTCTTGTCGCCCCCGAAAACGATGTCCTTCTCCTGGAAATCGGAGGTGAACTGCAGCGTCACAAACGTATCGATGCCGGTTGTGCCGACATAGTAATTGCGACGCTGCGACCAGGAATACTGGCCGCAACCGACCGGCCCGTGTGAGATATGGACCATATCCTTGACCGGACCCCACACCACACCTTTGGAGCCAGCATAGGCGCAGCCGCGGATCGTCATCACGCCGGGAATCGACTTGATATTCGACTTGACGTCGCATTCGGAAAGGATCTCTCCCTCCTTGCCGGCCTCGTCTCCGCTTTTCGCGACGCTCAGGTGCTTCTTGCGGCGCTTTGCCGCCTTGTCTGGATAACGCGACAGCACCTGCTCGATAAGCTTCTCATTGAGAGCGCCGTCATTCTCATGGTCGAGGCTCATGGGCCCTGGTCCCTTTCAGGTTCGGTGACGCCTCGCCGACGAGGCGTTGTTCTTCAGGAAGAGCGCGCCGGGGTCGATGCCGGCGCGCTCCTGCCGGCGGCGGGGGAGGTTAATGGGCAGCCGCCAGCGTGGCTTCCTTGGCCTGAAGTTCGGCAAGCATCTGCTCGTCGGTCTTCATGATGCCAAAGTCGAGCAGCATGTCCTCGAGCTCCTCCATGGTGATTGGTGTCGGGACGGTGCCCTGGCCCGAATTGGCATGGATCTTCTCGGCCAGTGCGCGATATTCCCCGGCCTGCTTGGAATCCGGCGCATACTGGATGACCGTCATCTTCCTGAGCTCGGCGTGCTGGACGACGTTGTCGCGTGGCACGAAGTGAATGAGCTTGGAATTGAGCTTGGCAGCCAGCGCCTCGGAGAGATCGAGCTCGCGGTCGGTCTGACGCTCGTTGCAAATCAACCCGCCGAGCCGCACGCCGCCAGAATGGGCATATTTCAGGATACCCTTGGCGATGTTGTTTGCGGCATAGAGCGCCATCATTTCGCCGGACATGACGATGTAGATTTCTTGCGCCTTGTTTTCGCGGATCGGCATCGCGAAGCCGCCGCATACCACGTCGCCAAGCACGTCGTAGGAGACGTAGTCGACGTCGTCATAGGCGCCATTCTCCTCAAGGAAGTTGATAGAGGTGATGACGCCGCGGCCGGCGCAACCGACGCCCGGCTCCGGGCCCCCTGACTCCACGCACTTGATGCCTTTGTAGCCAACCTTGAGGACGTCCTCGAGTTCGAGGTCTTCCACCGAGCCTTCCTCTGCCGCGAGATGCAGAACCGTGTCCTGCGCTTTCGAGTTCAGGATAAGGCGGGTGGAGTCGGCTTTGGGGTCGCAGCCGACGATCAGGATCTTCTGCCCGAGATCAACAAGGGCCGCGAGCGTATTTTGGGAGGTGGTGGACTTGCCGATGCCCCCCTTGCCGTAGAATGCGATTTGACGCAAATCTGACATGTTGCCTTCCTTCCTTCGTTCCATCCAGCGCGCAATGGCGGTTGGCAGCCCGCGCCGCCTCGCAATGAAGGGTTCAAAACTCGTGCCAATTTGGCTGAGCCCGCCCAGCCAAGAGTCTTTTGTTTGTTTCCAGCTATTTAGCCGCCGACACAACGAAACATGTTGGCAACAAGCCTGTGTCGCGGTTTCGACAAAGCCTACAGAGCTGTCCAAGCGCCACCGCTCTCTTAGCAGTGTCGCGGACATGATCCTTCGCGACGGCGAGAGCCTTGCGCTGCACATGCTCTGCGTGAGCCCACGATCCGATGGGTTTTCTAAAAGTGCTTTCGGGGAACGATGGTAACCGGCCGATTGTTACCGCGGAGATCTCGCCTTGACGCGAGCGATGAGTTCTTCGTCGTCGACAAAGCTGGCGAGGAAGTCATTCCAGGCTTCGGGCGAACGGCGAGCAGTGGAGAGCATCTGGTTGAGCTCATCGATGCCATCGTCGGTCAGTGCGGTGATTGTCACATCGTCACCGTGTACAACGCTGATGATACTTCCATAGGTCAGGTTGTCGGAATTGCGGACGATGGCCTTGAGGAGTTCCAGGTCTTCGCCGAGCATTTCGGCGACATGGTTGATGGTGAAGACGTAGGTGATGGTGGCCATCAGGCGGCCTCTGCGAAGATCACGGCAACGGGTGCCCAATCCATGGGAGCAGTTCGTCCAGCCGACTGATGTTGTGATCGTGGTTGCGGTCGAGCACGTCGGCCAGATAGGCTAGCGGATCGACGCCATTCATCTTGGCCGTCTCGATGATCGTCATGGCACGGGACAGAGTCTCGGCCCGCGTGTTGGCGCCGGTGAATAGCGAGTTTTCCGTCCAATCCCAATTGGGCGCCTCTCGGCGACATCTGCAATCTCTTCTCCGTTACAGAATGCAGAAACGACTTCAATGCGGCCGGATATGAGGCCGATTAAATGCTACACGCTTTAGCACCCGGGTCGAACTTTTATTCGCGATGATTCCATTGACAGCCCCGGTCCGGCCCAGGTCATGCGCCGTCGACACTTACAACTTCTCTTTTCGAAAGACTGTATCTTGAGCCATCGATGGCAAGACGCAGCTGTGTTGGGCATAAATCCTCGAACTCTGAAAATCGTGCCACGATTTTATCGATCTGTGCGATGACATCATCAAAAGGAATGCCGGAATTTGGAGGGATTTGTTTGTTCCACCATCGAAGCTTGCATAGCCTTCGGGCTATTTCATCGGGGAACCGATTTTTAATGAACCTTGCCGGAACACCACCTATGATCTGGTAAGGCAAGACATCCTTAGTCACAATCGCCCCGGCGGCTATGACGGCGCCATCGCCAATGTTCAAGCCCTGCTTTATTAGGACATTGTCCCCTATCCATACGTCATTGCCGACGACGGTGGTCGCTGAATTGCCCCGGTACCGGAGGCCTTGGGCAATGCTCCATTCCTCGTACGGCCGGAAATAATCTACGCCGTCGTACTGAAAAGGGTGAATGCTAAGCCAATCGTGAGGGTGGTTTGGAGCGCCGATCTTAACACGCTCGCCAATGGCACAATATCGCCCGATCTTGCTGCGTTTAATGACTGTCCCTTTTCCGAGATAACTCATGAACCCAATGGAGCATTCGTTCATCGTTGTGGTCGAAGCTAACCTTATGGGGACTTCGAACGACAGCGTTCCTCCGATGTGGCATTCTCCGGTCATCACCAAGCCGTGTCCCCTCGTAGACGATGCCAGTGACTTTTTGTCAGTCGAAAGAATTATCATTGTCACGTACGTTTTTCTGTCTCAATCGCACAATCTTCGGGGATTAAGTAATCGTTCCTATCGATGCCCCGTTCATTTAGCGAGTCGATCCAAAACTGCTCAGGGACATCGTCGCCCAACGAACGTTTGTCCCAGAAAACACCTCGCCTCACTATCTTCGCCGGGATGCCAGCTAAAATGCACCGCCCTTCGTCTGGAGTTTTTGTGACCACGGACGCCGCGCCGATAATGGTATCGGAATGAATGGTCACCCCTTTCATTATGCTGACGTCGTAACCCGCCCAAACACGCGGAGCGATCAATACGGACTTCGAAAAATTCACACGCTTGAGGGTTGCTATATCTATGACAGAATGGGAGTCGCCCGATCTGACAATTAGTCCTCGAGCAAACATTCCCATTGGCCCAATCTGTACTCTCGTGCCGTATTCCGCTTGAATGACCGCCTCGATGAATTGGCAATGATGGCCAATATGAATGGTGTTGTCATTGCCCTTAAAAACAAATTTGGTGTTAAGGCGGCAGCTGCGCTCAATTAGAAGTCTGTTGCCACTACCATGAAACTCCACATTGAAGTTCTCGACATCGCAATTGCCGCTCATGACGATTCGGTTTTTATCGCCGTGAGAAAGAACTGAGTGCGACGTTGGCAAAACGACAGATTCGTGGATTTTGACAACATTGCCCACACCGGCGCCAAGCAAGTTCGTAACTTTGTTGCTGGGACTACGCAAGTCAAATCCCTTCTATCGCCGCAAGCCGGCAGCTTTCCCAACAGCTCGCAGTATCGGGTGCTTAACACGATTAAAGTAAACCGTTGGATTGCTCTTGTAAGAATTCCTTTCGTTGTCGGTCAGGTGTGGCTTCAAAATCGGGTAGGCGACACTCAGCACTATGCGGCTCCGCAACGACTCGCGACCGTTTGTCACCGCAGGTAGGCTTTGGTGGCTGCCATTCCGTCGTTTGCCTGTCGTCGGTTCCGCTAAAAGTTCCGTAGGGGAAATTTTTGGAGACTCATTCCTTCCCGGTGATTTGCGCGACCTAATTGCCTGCGCGCCGGCGAGCCAATAAGAAGGGGTTGTGTTCAGGATAGACTTGTCAACTTGGGGCGCAACCAAATAGCGCCGTTGAGCGCCACTGAAGCTATCATCCAGCGGTTGCCCGAGGAAAAGCGCCGCGTCTGAGGGGGCTGGAGTCGCAAGAAATGTCTTCATAAGTGCGGCCATCACGTCCGGGCGGAAATCAACGGCATCAATGTTTGATCCAAGAGTCCGGCAGATATCATCGACGAAGCACTTTGCACCTTCCTGAATTGGTGCCACCAAATCGAGGCGTTGCTCCGACACATGATTTCGACCAAAATCTGGCTTAAACTCTAGTCCCCTGCGTTTGATGGACAGCACGCTCGGAATGAGGTCGCAAAGCATATGCTCGAGGAGCAGACGGGTTGACAAAATCTCGTCATCATCTGTGATGGTGCAATTTTCGGCGTAGTAGCCATGTATAAGATGGCCTTGAGCGCGCCACCGTGAGGCCGCCTCCAGTGTCGCAAAATAATAGCCTCTAAGCGGCTCTCCGACCAAATCCCCAAGACTACCCTGCATGTTGGCGTTCCAGCCAACGTCGACGACAGCATTTTCTTGCGAGGCGACAAAACCTACTGACGTAAGGTACGCCTCATAATTCGATCGCTCCTGTTCGCTCTGCGCTAGAATAGCTTCGGAGAGCAGTCCCAGCAGGAGCTTGAGCTTTGAACTCCAGTTAGGCACTTCCTGGATAACATCATCAATCGTGGTAAAGCCAGCCTCAGCGATGTCGGATTGCGGAACGGTTATGGCTGAAAGCCCGAACCTACCTTCCAGAAGCGAACGAAGCGATGCATGTCGATCGATGGTCTGACCGCTCAATTCTAGAATGTCAGGAAGGGACTTAAGTTGTGCAACCCGGATACAACGGCGCGAGCCCAGAAGATATTTACTCTCTACTCCAGAGTAGTTTTCAAGTTCTAGACGATCAAACACGTCTTTAAATATTCTTCCTTCCCTCGCGAGGAAGTACAGAGTCGATACATTGTCCTCCACCGCACGCCGCCGGACCCAAGACACAAAACCTAAGACAAGTGGTCCCAGAACGTTGTATCCTAGAAGCCATGGATCACCTTTCGCAATGCTGTCAGTTGCGACTTGTTTAGGATCATCGAACATCTTATGGGCGATTGCAGACGCGATGACGCTGCGTCCAAGGCCCGTAATCGGCGGTCGCTTTCCGAAGGTCTTTGAGAAATACGGATGCGATCGCAAATACTCGGTCGATTTGGGAATGTGAAAAGCCGTTATACCCCTTTTTGTGGCCGGTTCGATGTCGGTTTTCAATGTGTCGCCGACGTGAACGACGTCTTTGTTGTTGAGCTTGCGTTCGGTGGTGATGAAATCAAACAGCGAGCCCGATTTCTTCGTCAATCCAATCTCTGTGGACAGATATACTTGGTCGACTTCTACCAAAGTTGCCGACAGAATGCTGTCGATGGCATGCCTTGGCAAGTACATGTCGCTTGTAATGCAAACCGGTGTTCCAGTAGCACGCGCTATTCTTAACATCTCTATGCCAATGGGCCGGGGCTGACACGCTTTGATTTCTAGCTCAATCTCCCTTTCCATAATCTTTTCGCACAGCTCAGCAGGAATATTCTCAGAGGCCGCAAGGCACGTATAAATGTCCCGAAGAGTTATCTCTTCTCCCTCAGCTTCAGTCCTGGCTTTGAGTTCGGCAGTAAGTCGCTTTCCAGCCAGATCGAAGGGAACGTGCTGCATCTTAGCCCGCAGATCATACTCCAGCAGCTTGTAGAGATCTGCAGGGGCCTCGAACCCCCGTATGACCAAAGTATCGAACAGATCAAATGAAATGAGTTTCGGTTGATGCTTCTGTATTAGACCAGAGAACTGCTGTGCTTTAGAAACTGGCGTTGGCGACAGTTTGATGCTCTGATAAACCTTTGCAATGTCACCTTCAGTGAACGACGAAAGCAGTTTGTCTTCATACAGGCTGTCCAGGTCGCTGAAGCGGGGATAGCGTTCGACGCCAACAAGACCTTGCCGTGATCGCATCTCCTCAATGAGGGCTGTTATAAATCCCCCATCGTTGACGACCTTGTTTGCCAGCGGAGCGTGCCGTCCGAGAACAAAGGAGAGGACTCTATTTCGTTCAACTGTGGTGGTTAGCTCTTTCTTATCGAAGGGCCTAAGGAAGGTATCTCCAATGACCTTGAGCGGCACATCCCATATTAGAGCTTGAATTCCTATCCCCGAGGATGCAACGAGAAGCTGCGAGCATTGGGGCAAAACATGTTGGCTCACTGACGAGAGCTTTTCGGTCGCCGCATCATAGATCACGTTAGGAAAATGCGTCTCTAAATAGTTGACGAACTGGGGAGTCATAACCGTGTCGCGGTATAGACGAGAAATATACTGTGTTACGTAGACCGGCTCATCAGGTACAGAGCTTAGCGCCTCGACACAAAACTGCGCTTGGCTCACAAATCCAGTGTCTCCACGAAATGCGTAGTGCTCGGAGATTTGCAGTGGGAGAAGGTTGAAGTTCGTCTTTCCTGTTCTGGCAAGCTTGTTTCGAACGGGGAAGGGATATTTTCGAAATA
Organism: Sinorhizobium americanum; assembly: GCF_001651855.1. Classification (GTDB taxonomy): domain Bacteria; phylum Pseudomonadota; class Alphaproteobacteria; order Rhizobiales; family Rhizobiaceae; genus Sinorhizobium; species Sinorhizobium americanum. The sequence continues at coordinate 39,694 of NZ_LNQC01000073.1, forward strand.
GTCCCTTTGCAGTTGCGGAAAAAGAACTGGCTAAATTGGTAGTCTCTCCCACCTTGATAATGGAAGCCGCGCTCTTGAATAGAGTTCCCTTCTTGTAGAGGCCCTCGTTGTCAAAAATCACAGTATGAGGGTAAGGAGTTCTACTGAATTGGCCCGGCATCTGGTTGATTATTAGAGCCTCCGGGTAGAGGCTACGAAGGTATGGCACTGGCGTTTCCCAGCACAAGACAACATCGATTTCCTCGGGAAGATGCGGCCTCAGCCATGTGGAAATCCGCTGGCTCACATCAGCCGCAGGGCCAAGTTCATATAGTTCTTGCGATGGGTCGGTCCATCCACCAACGATCTTGGTCGACTCTAGTGCGTTCAACTCAATGAAGTTGGCGTTGAAATTTTTATCGCGAAGGAATGATGTAAACGTGTCTGGGAACGCCACGTGCACGGCGCATCCTGCTTCAGCAAGAGTTTTTCCCTGCTTCAGCAGGTGCCCAACAAAAGCGTTGTAGCCGAAATATAATTCGCCGCCTTGAGTGGGCCAAGGCGTAGTCCAGATAAGTACGTTCACGGTTTTCCCCTCAGCGTTGCCACGCCTACACAAATAGAGAAAAGACTTGCCCGCTGAACCACCCATTCAATGAACGACCGTGCGTTGCACAACCTCTGGGTTCAATCGGGTATTGCTCGCTTATCACCTCTGAGGCCTCGACTGCAAGAGGACTTTTGGCGGCTTCGAAAAGTGTGGCTGTCAAAGGTCACATGGAGAGTCGCCCTTGCACTCAGGCCCCCACGCCTCAGGCGCTTCAGACTACAAAGAAATCGCCGCGGTGACCCCAAGATTTGTGCCGACCGTCGCAAAATGAACTGAGCCGCCCGCAGCATTTCCGTTGCTGTCGTAGAACAGCTTGCCAGTGTCACTCTCTTAGATGATCCGATCACTCGCATCGGCAACAAGGCCCGTGGTATTCTTGACGAACTGTGCTGCCGTTAGCGCCCCAGGATCGCTGTGAAGACAGAGTTTTCCAGCCGGATGGCGTCATCGGCGACATTGTCCACGTTGGTTGTGGCGCTCAGTTCCAAATTGAGGAAGAAGGTGTCGTTTCCAAGCCCCCCGTCAGCTTATTATCTCCCCACCGTTCACAATGTTGTTGCCACTGTTGCCGACGAGAATTGGCGAGACCAAGCAAGGTCAGGCTTTCGACCGCACCCACAACTTTCGTGCTGGGAGACTGAAGGACATTGAAGACCCGACGGTGTCAACGCCGCTACCGCCATGGGAGACTTCATCGATGGGCGTCACCGGTTTCATTGACGACATAGGTATCATTGCGCCGCCGTCCGTCCAATCATTGTCGCCGCCGCTTTTGCCCGTCTGATCTAAGCTGCGAAATCGGATTGCCTAGTCAGAAATTTATAGGACCACTCCTGAAATGCTGTCTTTCGGTAAAGCTAAGTTAGATCTGTTTTACCAAAGGATGCGTTACTCTCTGTCATATTCGAAAGGCTCCGCCATGTTTACAATAAAAAGGAAAACCCTTGAAGAGAACGTTGCAGATTTCATCTTCAACCGATCACCAGATGCATTTTGGGTAGCGGATATGACAAAATTGTTGCGTGCAATGCGGCAATGGCCCAGATGATCGGAACCACGCCCGACAAGATCGCGGGGTTGCATCCCGCTCGTTTTTCGCTAGAAGTGCAACCCAGCGGTTTATCATCAAAGCGATCAAACCGATTATCGAGGAGTTGAAGCGTACAGGTCTCACCCAAAGAAGTTGACCGCACGTGGGCTCAAGGGCGAGGCTTACCGTAGCGAGATCGTCAAAGCCTTCAAAAAAGGCTGACAGGTGGTCCGCTCCAATGCCGTCGAAGATCCGCTGTGCTATCTCGGCAGCCATGTGCTGCGCAACAAGGCGGATATCAAGGACCAGCTTGATGAATTCGAGCAATTGATGTTCGACTCCCGTGCGGAGGAAGCTCTTCCGGAAGGCGATTTCGCGCGCTGCACAGGCACTCTTTTCAGGACGTTTATGTGGCTGCGTGAGGGACCGAAGGCCGCGGTCGATGCTCGGCAACCCCGGACCCCGGACATTCCGGGGCTGTTCATGTTCGACGAACTCCTGAACATCCGGTTGCGGGATACCGCGAGGCGCAACATGCATTCAGGCGGGCGTGCGCCTGTGCTTCTTCCTCCAGAAATCTCTAGCAATCCAAATACACTATCCAGGTCAGTCGGCCGCAGTTCCTGAATTCCGCCATCAGAGCTTTTCAGGACCGAAGACGAAGAGACCTCAAAGGGCAACCAGATAGGCCACCAGCGCATCCTTTTCTTGCTGTGCAAGCTTTGTTCCGAGAACCAGATTGAAGAACTCGACCGTATCGGCGAGTGTCAGCAGCCGCCCATCGTGCAAATACGGCGGAGAGTCCTTGATGCCGCGCAGAGTGAAAGTCTTGATCGGACCATCCGGTGACATCAAGAGATCGTTGGCCTTTTGGCCGATCTTATAGAAGCGCTCAAGCTTCAGGTCGTGCATGTTGTTGTCCATGAAGGCGGTCCCCGGGAAATGGCAAAGGGCGCAGCGACCCTTGCCCATAAATACCCTTTCGCCCTCCAATTCCTGCTTACTCGCAAGGCTTGGATCGAGGCGTCCTAACGCATCCAGCTTGGGCGCCGGCGGGAAGTCGATCATATTCTCCATCTGCGCCATCAGCGAGGCCTGGCTCGCGCGATCGAGCAGGTTCACGCCCTTTCTCGCCGCGCTTACATGATCGCCGTTGAAATAGGCCGTGCGCTGCTCGAACTCAGTAAAGTCTTCAACCGACCGAAGAGACCGTTTCGAGCCATGGATCTGCTGATTGAACAGTCCGCGCAGGCTGGTAGTGTCGAGACGAAACCGCTGCGCCTGTGGCCGGACGTCAGGGGTCAGGTGGAAGGCGGCATTCGTATGGAAGTTGGAATGGCAGTCCAGGCAGGCGACGCCCAGGCTCTCTTCGGCAACCTTGCGATCCTCGGTCTCATTAAACTCTTCTTGCGGAAAGGGCGTTAGCAGCAGCCGAAGCCCTTCCATCTGCACCGGCGTGATGATGCCGCTCATGATCTCATAGAAGTTCCTGGTCGTCAGAAGCTCGCCATGCGACACGTCACCAAGTTCCGGATGCGTGGTCAGGAAGATTGGCGGCGGGAACTCCGGCGTCAGGTGATCGGGGAGGTCGAAGCCGACATCGAAACGCCTGAGATCCCTGCCTTCCTGGCGGCCGATTTCATTAATCTGCACCTCGGGAAAGACTTGGCCGCCCGTCGACTGCTTTACATGTGGCAGCGGCAGAAAGCCGCGCGGCAATAGCCCCTGGTCTCTGATCTCGTCTGGGCTCTTGGCGGCCAATGTGTCCCAGCTTACGCCCTTCGGGAGTTTGACGCGAACGCCTGCCTGAACCGCCTTCCGGCGTCCTGACATCATCACGCCTTTCACGGGACAGTCAGAAAGATCGTATCGCTCCTCAAGCAAGCTGCTCTGACGTTTCATGACGCGCGGCTTCGTACGTTCGTCGAGTTCCTTCGCCTCGGAAAACGGGAACGTCGGAAAGCTCCTATAGATCAGATCAGCAGGCAGCGGGTAAGTCGCGGTCGCAAGAGCATGCGCGGAAACTGAGAATGCGATGGTTATAGCGATCAGAATAAAAGCTATGATCTCACGTGGACCTGACATGTTTGCTTCCGCCTTCTCCAGGACGGTAGCTTCGTCTGCCGGTGATCAGTCACCTTCAAAAGTTGTGCCAACAGATCAAGGACATTGTTTTTTCGATGTACTCGGCTGCTTGAACGAGAGCGTGGCCTGACCGTGGGCGAACATCAGCGTGTCAGATACCTGACACGCTAATTCGGCGGCTGCAGTCTGAATTGCTCTTCCAGCCAGCGACGAAGCGGATTACATTCTCCTGGATGCCTGGGTGGGATATTCGTCCCGCGGGCGGCAAAAGCAGTGGAGTACAATCCCCCGCGGAAAAGCCACTACCCCACTGACCTGATAGAGCTCTCACAGCCGCGAGCTCGGGCAGCGAGGCGGTTCTTTCACAACACGGCCGCCTTTGATGATCGTGCGAATGCGCTTGGGATCGGCAAGGATCGACAGGTCCTTCAGCGGATCGCCGTCGATAACGATCACGTCTGCGAAAGCCCCTGGTGCGATGATCCCAACCCTTTCCTCCAGCTGGAGGACCCGGGCCGCATCCACGGTGGCGGAGCGGATCACTTCGTGTGCCGGTAGGACTCGGCCGCGTAGCTCGAATTCTTGCGCTTGATACTCGTGCATCCCGCCGAGTAGATCCGAGCCGTAGCCCATCGTTACTCTGGCCTCCCGCAAGGTCTCCAATGCCGTCAGACCCGCGGTTAGGACGAAATCGATCTTTTCGAGCGAAGCCGCCGGCATCCCATGTTCGGCGCCCTCGCGTGCCAGCGCGGCATATGTGATGTTCGTAGGAACCAGTACGGCGCCGGACTTGCGTGCCCGCTTGGCGGTTGCCGGGGTAATATGATTTCCATGCTCAATCGACCGCACCCCGGCCTCAAGCGCCCTGGAAATCGCTTCATCCGTGTAGAGGTGGGCGGCAACATAAGTGTGCCTGTGCGCCGCTTCCTGGACCACCGCCTGCAGTTCTGGAAGGCTGAACGCGACCGCATCTATGGGGTCGGTTGGCGAAGAAATACCTCCGCTGCCCATGACCTTGACGAAGCGCGCTCCCGCCTTCAGCTCCTCCCTGGCCGCCCGTCGCACTTCCGGTTCGCCGTCGCAAATGCGGCCAAGCGCACCGAGCTGGTCGAGGTAATAATCTGCGGGGCGCTGATTGTGGTTATGGCGAAAATCAGCGTGGCCGCCTGTCTGAGACAATGCCTTGCCGCAAATCACAAGACGCGGTCCCTCGATAAGCCCGTGCTCGACGGCGTCCACTAGGCCTTGATCGGCGCCGCCCATGTCGCGAACCGTCGTAAAGCCACGGCTCAGCATTCCGCGCATGGTATTTGCGGCATGGAGCGCGACGAGCGTGTTGGGTAGCTCAGCGTTCGCGGCGAGGTTTCCTTTAACGGCAACCACATGCACGTGGCAATCTATCAGCCCCGGCATGACGAACCTCCCCGCCGCGTCAAAAATGCGGGCGTCGGCCGGGGCCTTCAAGCGCTCTCCGACTTCGGCAACGAAGCCATCCGCGAGCAGAACATCAACCCGATCCGCAGCACGGTCAGCGGTGCCATCCACGATGGCAGCATTGCGAATAACGATTGTTTTCATCCATGCGCCCCACGGTTTTCGCGCAGTATCGGCCGCTGACAGAATGCCATCCCCTCCGGGAAATGACGTGCGGGGCTCCGGTCCCGTCTCGATAGGTTGGCCAAAGCACTGATCGTGAGCCTTCACGGAGACTCAGCTAAAAACGATCGCTTCGCCGAAATAGTAGCGGCGGCGAAGAAGGCGGCGCGCTCACCGTTGTCCATGCCGAAACCATGACCGCCGACATCGGGTTCGTTGAGGTAGGCCGGATAGCCGATCGTCACGTTTCGTGGTGGCGAGCAGGATCGGCGGTAGAATCGCCTTGGTTTGATTCTCTCCAACTTATCAGGACCGCCGCATTCGCCGCTCCAGCTCGCGCCTGCGAGTAGCTTCGTGGAGCGGCGCATATCGGTAATCGGAAAAAACTGCGATCTGCCGAGCAGTGCCAGTGTTCTTACCGATTGCTTCGCGACCCCAGACAAGGGCGCCTTCGCCGTCGATGTCTTCAAACCAGAGATAAGGATCTCATCGGCGGCATTCAGTCTCGGGTGAGAATCGATACCGCTCATGTAAGAACACCATGATCGTAAAGCACTCCGAGGGCCGGAATTTCCCAATCAGGGATGTCGCATTCCTTCCTCGCTTCCTGATAGTCAAAAGTTGTGCCAACTGCACTACCTTCTTCCCGGATGGGTTCACGACTAAAGTGGGAGCAATCAAACAGCTGGCCGAACACTCCCGTGTCGCAGACTCGACATTCCGACAGCCGCCGGCTGCTGGCTCAATGGTCTCAATGCGCTCCGGCGCTAAGCCAGAGGTGGGACGCTCAGGAGTGGCATCATGATCGCGGGAGCCCGAGCGCATGCTGCCTGCCCATAAACGATCGACGCTCGTGCGGATTAAACCGATCAGACGTAGACGAATCACGCCCCGGGACGCCGCAGCGTTCGAGCTTCCCCGGCCGATCCGGACAGCTACCCCTGTTTTGCTTCGAGGCGGCCGCTCCCTCAACTGCGCCGGGAGCGGGGAAAGCGTATGGTGATCGCCGCCGGCAGCATTGACGCGCTTCACTGCCAAGGGGTGACCTACCGCCTGTTTTTGCTTGGCCCATGTGAAGGCCGCGGATCAGAGCTGGGCCGGACAATATCCGTGCTGGCCGGGATTGATGAGGAGCTCGGACGCAGCAAGCGGAGAGGTCAGTCGGGACCCCTCCTCTACCAGCATCTCGCGCAGCCAACGACTGGTCGGATCACTATCGTGAAGCGCAGGCCATTGAACGGCCTCGGTGAACGGAAGGTGTTGTGGTAGCGGAAGCTCGACAATTTGGAGCGGAAGAATTTGCGCGAAATGCTGCGCCAGGCGCAACGGCATGGTTCCTATACGATCGGTGTCCGACAGCATGGGCGGAATCATGCTGTAGCCGTGCACAACGACGTCGATCCGTCTCTTTTGATCGTACTCCAGCAAGAATCTCTCCTCCAGGCCTAGCCTCAGGGTGTCCCCGAACCCAACGACAACGTGCCCCATCGACATGTATCTCTCGAATGTCAGCGGCTCTGACAACTGCTTGTTCGAACGACAGCCGACACACACGTGTACATCATCGAACAATTTCGTTCGAGGATGAGCGTTAGACATGAATATCTCCGGCAGAATCAGAAGGTCGACCTCGCCGCGCTGGAGAAGGTCCTCATTGTCGTCGGTGGGAGGCCGAAAATCAAAGCTGACGCCGGGAGCTTCACGCGTTGCACGCTCCACAACCCTTTCGAAGAACACGAGCGTCACGTAGTCGGAAAGGATGATCCTGAAGCGACGATCCGATCGGGCCGGATTAAACGGCTCCCAGGATATGATGGAGAGCTGAATATGCTGCAGAGCCTCCCGGGCCGCGGCCGCCAGCCCTTGCGCACGAGGCGTGGGGATAAATTCGCGCCCCGCCATTGTAAACAACTCATCACGAAAATAGCTGCGCAATCGCGCGACGGCTGCGCTCATCGCCGGCTGACTGAGATTGATGCTGCGCGCCGCCGCCGTGACGTTACGCTCGGTCATAAGAGCGTCGAGCGCGACGAGGAGATTTAGATCAAGGCCTTTAAAACGCATGTCTCTTTATCCATAGTGTGGATGTATGTCGCATCCTTTATTAGTAATATAAATTGACGTTTTCACAGCACAGAGACCCGGTACGGAAACTTTCATTCGCGAATTGGACATTAAACGCGAATTTGAACATTGCGGTGATTTGTGGACGCGTGTTCGGGAAAGGCGAGCGATCCAGCCTCGCCCCGCGGCGATTTTCAGCGGGTAAACGGTCGGCCCTTTCCGTCATGCCATCCCGATTGTTCTGACTTCGGTCGACACGTTTTGGCGGTCGTCGACAGCGAGTACGGGTGTCAAACAACGCGGAGCGAGTTCCTCCTGCGTCGCTTGCGAAGTTCATCCTTGAAGCGGACTGCGAATTGCCGACTAGATGAAGCGGGTGGACGTGACGGATGTGGTGAGGAGAACGTCGGCGACCCCGAGGGCGATCATCCGACGGCGCAGAGGCTTATCTGCGGCATCCCTGTCTTTCGATTTTCGCGCGGACCGTCATGCTAGTATCGCGTGAGCGCCTTCGCCATGCCTTCTTAGGGGGACCTACGAGAATGCGACCCGCTAACGCGCCTCCTCGTTGCGGACGGATTTTCTCCATAGTGTGCCCTATAAAGTGCGGAGAACCTCCCGAACTGAAAAAATCCCCATTTCAGGCAGATTTCCTTCAAGAGCATATGGTTCTCTGGATCGAGGAGGTCCTCCCGCGCTGCCCGCAATCGAAGCATCTGTAGATAGGCTGCAGGCGTTGTGTCCTTGAAAGCACGAAATCCCGCTTCGAGTGCCCTGGTGGAAACACCCGCTGCATCTGCCACCATCGGCATCGTAATCGGCTTGTTGATATTGGCGCACATGAACTCGATCCCGCGGCGCACATGTCCGGGAGCAATCATGCAAGGCTTCTTATTCAATAGATGCGACAACCGATGAGGCACCATCCTTATTACCATGTCGGCGAGTGCCTGCGTAATATGGGCCATCGCTACAGGGGACTGAATGAGGGGGCCATTATCGCGGATGCCTTCGATTATCGCTTCCGTGACGTTGCCGATTGTCCTGCCGACCGGCATTGACAGATCCACTTCGGGCAACAGGTCGAGCGAGCCATTAAACGGCACATCGAAAATTTCGCCAATGGTCCGCTGAATCAACGACCAATTAAGCACCAACTCGTCTATCAGATTGGATTGCCCGTGCATTGAGATGCCGTCAGGCTCGAAGTTCCTGTAAAGAAGCAGTTTCCCGGGTTCGGCCCCGGCCATGCGAGAACCGTACGTGACCCCCATGCCACCTCTGCGCGGCACCACGATCGATAGGTGCTCTGTTGCACCGGCACACCACTGAGCACGGAACTGAAACCCTGTCTGATGGTGACCAGAAATCAACACTGCGCTCTCAGAGGCCGAAAGATCGATCCCCCAATGGAAGTCTTGAGCACGGCCGACGAGCTCGGCGTCGAATGTGCCGAAAACCCCTCCCAGGGTTTCGATCATGCTGTCGAACGTGGAACCACGATATCGAAAAACGGCATCACCGGCGCTATTTTCCATCATGCATTCTCCAGGTTCAGTATTGCTGCTTTTATCGTTCCTGCTTGCTTCAATTTCCAATGACCTGACGAGAGATGTGCATGCATTCCAATTGCGGCGCGATAGTGCCGGATGTCCGCGCCGCGCCTTGTTACCGTCGAAGACTTGCTTGACAGGAGGTCCTTGCAGCCGAAAAAATCGTCTCCTAATTGCGTTGAAGCGCGGCTCGGACTGACCATGATTTCCGCCGAATTCGCACTGAGCGATTTATATAGCGACTGCTCGTCCTGGGAATAGGCCAGTAGCCAGGCGGCGGCACTCATCGCCGGCTGGCTGAAATTGCGTGCCGCGGCCCGTGGCGCTGAGGCTCGGTCCTCAGGGCGTCGAGCGCGACGAGGAGATTTAGGTCAAGAAAGGTCACTGCCAGAACTCCAACGGACGCCCGGCAGATCCGCCGACCGGGCCATGCGCCGTCGGTCCCGCCGGGCACCGGCTTTGGACTGCGGGCGAGACCGCGTGAGCTCGCCAATGAGCGTCGGCACTTGGGACAAGCAGTCAAGGCGGCTCATAGCTCTGGTCCGTTCCGGTCGATCATCTTGGCGGCGGGCCAGTCGGAGAGCGGCCGGCTAACAGGCAGGACGATGACAAGTGGATCCTCGACGCGCGTCGGCGGCAGGTCGACACGCGCGTGTGGCAGCGTGGATCGTACGCTGATCCCAGACATAACAGTCACCAGGCCGTGTCGGCCGAACCGCTCAATGTGTTTCCGCAGCTGGTTGCGGACGGTACCGAAAGCGAATGGAACTTGAAACTCGTGCAGTGTTGGAAGCATGACATGGATCGAATGGGCGATTCCGAGCCCTTCGAGATCTGGACGCACTCCATACAGGCCGAGTTCAGCCACGAGCAGGTCGACTCCGTCAACCTTGATGAAGCGGCGCAACAAGCCCATGTGAGCCGCTACGCCGCTGGAATCGTAGGCGATGGCACGAAGCTCGGGTCTTGCCCCTGCCCAGCTTTGACTGCCTTCGAACGGCTTCGCATTAAACGCACCTGTCGGTCCATAGGTCCTTCGAAAGAAGTCCGTGAGTTCGACATGGTCGGAGAGTTGCAACTCGTTTTCCCAACACAATTTCCACTGCACGTTAGAACGCATGCAAAGACCTTTTTTGCTGTTGAATTAAGTTCGGAGGTGTCGACCTTACGCGCAAGTTTCTTGCTCGCTTCGTCGAGACGCAGTCGGATCACAGCGCGGGCGCCACCGGTTTAACAGGCCCTCATGATCGCCGAGGATCTGGCGGATCAGAACCTGCATTAACCCGCAGGAATAGCTGGCGACCGATCTCACACAGCCGCAACAGGCGATGTTCAGGAAGCGGGAGACGCCGGGCATGGAAGCGGCCGGCGCATTGCCAGGTATAGCAACCGCCGACGTCTCGGAGGCGGGCGAGTTCAATGGACAGGAGGTCAAACGGCGCATCCCAATTCAGCGGAACACATTCTTCAAGTCCATGCTGTTCGTCCGGGCCCCGGCCGTTCTCCAGTCACCCCTTGCGCACCATGGTGTGTACGACGCGCGCGCTTTGATGTAGAGCAGCGGAAAAGTTTTGGACGACATCGATCGGACCCGGGTCGCGGCATGCGGCAGCTGTCTATCGTCCCCTCGTGCCGAAAACGCGCCCCAATGCGAGGTGTAGGGGCGTCTGGGCTTGTTCGTTTCCGGGAGGCTGCGAAGTCCAGCATGAAAGGATCCTGTTCCGACGCTTAGGCCCGCCTGTGGCCTAGTATTGCGACGACGGCAAGCGCATTAAGCTCGCCAGGCCCTTTTAGCGCATCCTAAATTGGGCGTATTTCGATGAACTGACAATCTATATAGAATATCTGCCAGGCCGCTGTTCAGGGATGGCCAGGCACGTGACGAGCGAATGAGGGTGTCCGGCGCCCAGCGGCATATCAAGCGGATGTCGGCAGACACGCGATCCGAGGCCGGTGTTGCCCCCATGAGCGCTGGTCCGCCTGAACAATTCTGGTGGAGGTGAAAACCACCAGCAGGCCAATCCGCGGCTGAAGGGGTGATGCGGTCCTGCGTTCTCGCAGCGGACATGGTCGCGTCCCCACATGAGACCTTGAAAGCCATCGCCTCCTTGAACCCGCGATTGATTTCCCCGGCGGATGCCTCATGATCACGGATCTAACTGCGGCCAGCTACGCCGAACAAAAGCGTCAGTGTCCTCAACCGTACCGCATTCGAGATTAACTCGCTTGGATTAGCATGCCTCTTTGCTCACACCACCGACGACGTCACTGCCAGAGGCCGCACCACGAGCTCGGCAGAGCCGAAATCAAGATCTGTAAAGGCAGGGCGTCATATAGGCTCCATATATTGAGGATGTGGATCGATGCCATCTACACAATCAATTTATCAAACCTGGTCAAATGCTATTAGATAAGGTGAAGTAAAGAACAAAGGTAGGAGTTTTGCGTGCTCCCATAGGTACGATGCGGTCCGTCTCCATAATAGCGACTGGTCCAGGATCACTGTCTCAGCCACTTAGAAAATAGCTGAGGGAGATCCAGGCGACTTCCGTCGTGATCAACCGCGGCGCGACACACAAGCGGCGCGGTCCCGACTACCGTGATCGTTGGGCTACAGGCGACTGCACCGATAGCTTCCTACAATGGTACCGCCGCTCTTCCGGAGCCTCGCCTAACAACTACAGTTCGGCTCGAGGCCCTTATCAGGATAACTACATGCCGCAAGAAATCTCAATCTCCGATGTCAAGGATCTGATCGGCAAGGAGATAGGCGTCTCCGACTGGATCACCGTGACACAAGAGACCATTGACAACTTCGCGGGGGCAACCGGAGACTTCCAGTTCATTCACACCGACCCGGTTCGCGCAGCAACGGAGACACCGTTCGGCGGCACGATCGCGCATGGTTTCCTGTCTCTCTCGCTGCTCTCGGCGATGAATTACGATTGCCTGCCTAAGATCCGCGAGCTCACGATGGGGATAAATTACGGCTTCGATAAAGTTCGCTTCATGGCACCGGTCAAGTGTGGCGCACGCGTGCGCGGCCGATTCACCCTGGCCGACGCTCGCTTCTGTGCCGCCAGCATGCTGATGATTGTCTATGACGCCACAGTTGAGATCGAGGGGGAAAGAAAGCCGGCCCTGAATGCAATGTGGCAGACAATGATCCAATTTGATGCAAAGCTCATGCCTGAGCAGGCCCGGCGGGCGACTTTTGGCGGCACACGCAGGCGCACTATTCCGGCCGCCGCACAATAGAGGTCGGCTTTCCCTGACCGGGCATCCGCCTCGACTCGCGAGGGTAGCTGAGCCTCCTCTTCGGCCCGAGCTGGCAATTCTTACATGCTCGCCTTGCACAAAGGATCGGCCGCAAAGAAGAAAGCTCCTATATCGCTCTTCAGATGCAGCTTCGCGCATTCGGCAATGTCAGCGGTCAAAAGTTTCTAGGTCTCAAAGGGTCACCACGTTTGTCGGATCATGCGGTGCCTGCCTTGCAATTGTCATACTTAAGGAACTATGCTGCACTGCACCATAATCGGTTTGTCCTGCCCTGTGGTTGCCGTCTCCCTGTGGTGCATGATCGAAGGAGTTACCATGCCAAATTCAGCGAACAATACAGGTGCGCCGGTGGCGAAGCGAGGCCACGTTGATATCGGTGATACTGTTCGGCGATCTCGAGAAGCGGTTGGATACAGCATCGAGGATCTTGCATTGACCTGCGGACTGACTGGCGCAGAAATCACTAGGATTGAACTGGGTGATGATGTCGACCCGGACAAGCTCAGGCGCATCGCGGCGGCACTTCGAGTGCCAACCTCCACCTTCCTGCTGGACTAACGGAACGGGCGTCACGCTGGCAGCGATACCAGACGCCTCTTGTTTGCAAATACGCATTTTATACCGCTACGGATGGATCTCGCCATGATCCGCGACTACCAAATGACCTTATAGCTGTTGTCCACGGACGTACCGGCTTTTGGCAGCAGCAAGGTCGGGTTCAGCCCGGCCTTTTTGTGTACGCTACCTGACTAAACTGGCCCGCTCTGTTGTGCTGCTGCCAATAGGGGGTACACTGCTCTCATCAGCGGCTGGTTACACGGGCGCCGCTGGCTGGAAGATCTGCGCTTTCGCCCCAACCGAGCGAGATGCGCAATGTATTCTGGCAACGATTCCTATAGCCCTGCTCTCTCACCTGACGACCTCGACTTGCTCCAGAGCATCCTTGATGAGGAAATCAGGGTCCGACGCATTCCGATCACTAGCGACCGAGCCGATGAGCTTGCCGGAAAGCTCATCAGGCTGTTTCAGTCGGGAGTGAGACAGCCTGATGTCCTTCGTTTAATGATCAGGACCGGGTGAAAGCTCGCTCGTCCAATTGTGGCGGTGACGACGCGCGCGTGGATAAACCACCGGCATCCCGCCCATTTAACCCGTAAGTTCCGGGCCTGACCCTTCGTCGGTTTTGACGAAGAGCGAGGCAAGACAGGGATGACCCACGCCGGCATTGGGACTTAAGTAGTTTTCTCAATGTCGTTCTTCGCGGCCTAACCGAAAGGTCACCTGTACGCCCTGCGCCATCCAGCGGCCGTGCTTCTGTTTCCGAGCAGAACCACCGTTCGCCGTATCTCGTGTCGATGCGAGTTGAACCGTAGAAGCGCTGTCCCGGCACGTGGTAGATTTTCTCCCCGGTTTCGATGATGACATTTCCCTTGATATCGCAGGACCATCTTGCGACTGAGCGCCCTTGCCAGGAGGAGATGAGGTCTGGAAGAGTGAAACCACCGGATGCACCAACCGCGAGCGCAGCGATCACCAGCCCGGGCGCTCGAAACGGCAGCGATCTTTGTGCGCGCCTATGGCGATAGTGCATGCCCTCTCCCCACCTGTCGTTCTGAGGAAATCGTACTGCAGAGCGTCCGTCGGCAATAAGTGCACAAGCGGGTTAGGGCATCCTTTGTCGTCAGCGGAATCAACCCCGCTGCCGGCCGAGTGTGGAGGGCCGCCCGGATCGTCTCATTCTGATCTCCCGCTCATGCCGAAGCCGCTTCTATAGAGGTCTCGGATTACGAACGTCGGCTTTAGAACTGTGGGATTTCGTCGCGCCTAGACTGCATCCAGATCGTCTGGCATCAGACGTGCCGATCTCCATGTCGAACACTTCCAACAACGGCGTCATCGCGGGATGGAAAGCCTCAGAAGCATGCTGCCGGAGACAAGAGCGATGCCAAGAACCTGCCGGGGGCCAAGTTCATCTCCGAAAAAAGCTGAAGCGAAAACGCTTCCTGCTACCGGCACGAGCAGCGTCAAGTACGCGGCCCTGCCCACGCCGATACCGGCAATTGCGTAGTACCAAAGCCGAAACGCGACAGCACCGTTCAACACACCCGAATAGAGAATAGCTAGCACATCGTTCCAGCTCGGAAGTGGAATTGATCCGTTAGGCACCACCGTGAAAATGAAGAAGAAAGGAAGGTTCAGGACGAAAGCCAATATGCATTGCAACGCCACCCTACTGATTCCGGAAATTGAGTGGGATGGTTTTCCTGCCAGGATTGTTGCAAAAGCCCAGGCACTCGCGTTTATAAGAACCAGCATCGCACCCGCCCCGAAGCTGCTGCCACCGATGTACAACAATACGCCGACGACCGCTACGACAGGTGCAATCATTGCGAACGGATGGAGGCGCTTTCCTGACACAATCTCGATCAGGCTCGTAATGGCGGGCATCGTGTACATCAACGTCAGAACCGCCGGCGCGGGAAAAAATGCAAGAGCTATCACGTTGACCGTCGACACGACGAACCCGTTGATGACTGCAACGATGAGCGTGTTGTGTCGTTCTCCGTTTGACGCTGTTCGAAGCTCCCGGATGCTCTTAGGAAGGAATACAGCTATTGGAAGAAGGCCCGCCAGTAGACTGTAAAAGCGAAAGGGCCAAACACCCAGATCTTTGATTGCCTCGCGAGAAAGGGAGAACGCTGTGCTCCAAATCAAGACAACGGCTCCCCCGGCCAGCAGGGCCAGCAAGGACCTCATATCAAAGACAGCTCTACTCTTCCGCGTCATATCTGACGACTACTGCTATTCGTTTTGCCTTCGGCCGAGCAGTCACCATCGACACAAAATGCGGAATCAAGCGGGAGCTGGTATCAAAGATCAGCGTCTGAAACTCAGTTGGGACCAAGCATGCTCTAATCGCTTTGCGATCTTCGGTCTGCACCATCGTGAGGCCGCCGTGGTTCGGTTCCCACCCCTTCGTCAAGTTAAGAACGAGACCGAAACTCTGGCCGGGATCTGTATGCGTAGATAGAAACTCCCCTTCGTCAAACCGATTGAAGTAGAAGCGCCGGATGGCCGTGGCTTGTCGTCCTGTAATCTGCTTCAAGAGCTCAAACATGGGTTCCGACGACAAAAGTGTCTTCACACCCCAAAATACGAAGTTCCGGTTGTTGGTTGGGGTGTCTTCCAACCGCTTGAACGAATAGGAGAATTTCCCCGCAGTGTAATCGGCGATTGCCAGTTCGTGAGCAGCGGCTGCCCGGCTATCCTGATAGTAATCCGCCACACCATCTCGATTTTTGATGATTGCTGACCAGAAGCGATCCTCGATCCTCTCGACGCCCTCACCGATCCGAGGCAAGCCGGGCAGGAATTCGGATAAGTCGAAATAGACAAATCCTTCGACGTCAAACGTCTCGCGTAGCGATTCAATCTTGCTCAAAAAGCACCTCTTCACGCGTTGCGTATGTCCTTAACGACATGTGGAATCGCTTCCCCACGAGGTTGCAGTTGTCGTACTTTGTAATAAGTTTCAGGACCTGGTCGGCTGCAAGACCTGCCATTACCGCCAACGATGGTGAGCTTTGCCACGCGTTGACGCTGCGATTGCCGTTGGCGAATTCATTTTTCAGCCGGGCTTCCTGGAAGCTTCTGACCAGTGCGTCATCACTATAGAATCGGTCTTGCGAAATGCGCCGCAGGTCTTCGAATGAGGGGTGGCTGCCGTCATTAAGATAAATTGGACCGACCGATATATCGAGCGGGTCACCGCCAAGTTCGATCACCGGGATCTGTCGATCGCGAGCGATCTCGTGGACTATCCTCTCGACGCTGTCCTTGCGATAGTACCCCAAGCTCGCCCAAGCCAGAATTGCAACGGTAACTCCTTTCAGCAGCTCTCCCAAGCGAACACGATCCGGTAGGGCAAACTCGTAGAAGGGTTCGACGCGAACATGCGGATTATGTTTCCGAACGTTTGCGGCCGCGGCATCTACTTTTCGTGCCCCAAGATCAGTGGTGTTGTAGAGAACCTGGCGATTGAGATTGGAAAGCTCGACATCGTCCCCATCCACGATCCGCAATGTGCCGATCCCCGATCGTGCAAGGAGGAGGGAGCACCACGTTCCCCAACCCCCCATTCCCAACACGAGCACACGGGCCTGCTTTAACCGCTCTTGATAGGCTGTCGCATTATCCACTCGATCTTCGTCGATGAGTGAGAATTGCAGCATCTGCCTGTCGTAGCGCTCGATCTCCTCTGAGCTCAGCAAGCTGGAAAATCGGGAGCTCTCTTCAATAAGTCCGAAGCCAGCAAGAGCTGAGACAAAATCGTGCACGTCACCGTCCGTGACGTCGTAATGTTCTGCCTTAAGCTCCTTCAGTATCCTCGGCATTGTATGCTCGCCGTCTAGTCTCGAAAGCACAACTGCAACCCAAGGCGGAGGAGACTGGATGATCTTTGATTTTCCGGGTATTTCACCGATGCAAATGCTCCCGTCCTCTGCTACCAGAACATGGTGGGACCGCTTTAATAAGGGTTTTGCATACTCCACGAGATGCCTCGCTCAAAAGGAAGGGCGAAGTCGCGCATTGACTTCGCCCCCGGATCTACAGCCTAGACGAGGATAATCTTGCCTTTGCTGTACGTTGCGTCTTCTTCGCTGATAGCGGAGATGCGCTTTTCAAGGTCAGAAAATACAAGCTTCTTCATACTCGTTCCTTTCTTTCGAAAGCGCGCCACAATCGGCGCAACCCACCGTCGGTGACCTTTCGAGCACGTCAAGACGTGACATCGCGAGGCGCAGACAATTGTGATGGAGCCTTACTCCACCGATTGCGCTCGGCCGTTTTCGGCAGAGCACTTGCGGTCACCAGGTCGCCAGCGCCACGCTCGAAGGAGATTCAAATATCGTGCCAGTCGGGCCGGGAGCGTGGTAGATCTTTTTTCCCGTGTCGGTCAAAGGCTTGAGTGGATGTGCTTCGAGGTGGCTCGCCGAACATGATCGTCGTAAAGCGGACAAATCCGACGCGACGCGTCCTCCTGCTCCATTCACGACGTCCCGATCTGTTATCGGAGCAAGCCACAGTTACGCCGGTGCTTGAAAACCAAACCCGTTCTAGGAAGCGTGGCCGAGTGGTTCCAGCAGATTGTCCGATCTGCAATAGTCATCAATGGACGGCATCGCGTCACACCTTCGACTTCCGCCACCCCGCGGCCCAAGCCTCGAACTCCGAACAGAACCAACGCTCCCCATATTGCGGGCTGATCTTTGTCTGCGAGTAATATCTCTGACCAGGCACGTGGAATATCCGCTCGCCGGTGTCGATGCTGACATTGCCTTTGATATCGCAGGATCCAGCAGAACCGCCAGTCAGTGAGGCAAGAAGGTCGCCCGCAGTCATGCCCCCGGTTGCACCGACGGCAAGCGCGCCGATCAGCAGTCCAGGATAGGACAGCACAGACCGTTTCTGCTGACGGCCCCGGTGTGCGCGGTAACGCATGCCCCTCTCCGCCAAGTTTCGGGTCATGAGGGTAAATGGCATCTCATGTTAGCAAAAGCTGCCCAAATGGGCTAATTCGCAGCAACGGGGAAAGCAACGCCCCCGAGGGGGGCGTTTCCGTATAGAGGATGTCGAAGGCAAAGAAGATGATTTCGTCGGGGGCATGCGCAGCAGGTCGGCGACCGAGTGCCCGTTGCAGCATGCCGAAGTCGGAGCGGCCCTGTCGTCGAGTACAACTGGCAGCGCTCACAAAGGGGCTGTCGGGACAGCTGCATGTGGCGGGCGTCTTGCCAGGCTTTGAGACCGTACCAGTGGTGGTAGGCGGATGCTGCGGTACGTTGCCGATTTAGTGTGGACATTGCATGAACTCACGCCGACATCGGCGCCGACGATATCGACAGGTGTCCGAAATCGGCGCGATGATGGTCGGCCCTGACGACCATCATCATCGTTGCGTATGGCGCCGGGATTCGCTAGGCATTTTCTATTTGTAATCGACCGATCGAGGGGCGCATGGCAGTGGAACCGCAACCGTGGCTTGGGCCGCCTCTTCTTGCTGCCGTTTTAACTGGCAGCATCACAATGTTCCTTTGGATCGCAAAGGAGTGGCGCACAGTCGACGACGATAAAAAGAAACGGCGAGACGAGAAAGAGAAGTATATAAGGGCTCTCTTTGCCGAGATCGACTACAACACCAGAGACATGGAAAAATTCATAGAACTCTCCGCCTCAGTTGGTGAGGTCATAATGAAAATTAAGGAGAACAAAGACTTCATTCCCCACATCACCGATTCTCGTCATAAAGAGATATACAAATCTCAGATCGGATTGCTGCACCACGCAGGGGATGAATACATTGCTGATGTAGTGACATTTTACGGCATAATGGAGCGAATAGGCACCGAGATTCAGGGTGTCTATCTGCCGAGCTTCGGTGTTATTTCAGAAAATGGTAGAGCATCTGTTATCGACGATATTGTTGATTACGCATTTGAATGCGCTCAAATCGGTCAGTCGATACTTCTCCAGATGGAGAGAACTTACCCCGAATACCGCCTGCAACGCAAAAAGCGAAAAGCGCCGGATAGACAATCCGACGCCGACTTGCAAAGACGAGTAGTGATATTCAACTTAGATCTTGATCGGGCCAGGACCGCGCATCTCAAGGTCTCCTAGTTCCTGTTTCCTCTTATATGTTGCGAATTCCGCAACAAGTCAACATTTTGTTGAATCTGTCGATCGACAAAAACAGACACAAAACAAAGCGGCCGCTCTATCCCGCGATGCGGGAGAGCGGCCGCATGGTTGCCAGTCGCCAGAGGAGGAAGCGCCAGGCAATGGAGTATCGACGCGAAGGCGGAATGGATCCCGCTGGTTTACAACGCCAGCCGTTTGCAAGCATGTCGAATGCTGTACCGTGGGCGCATGCCGAAGCATAGACGAGACCACGGTTTACGAGTAACCAGACGGGGTGCGCTGTGACTAAGCGTGTCTGGTCTTATACGTGCCTGCGCCAGATCGTGTCATTGGAATTGAAGCCGTCCCGGCGATCTACGCGAGTTTTATCGTTGATCCTTGCCATCGATGTAGGAATCAACGCGAATCGAGCGAATTCCGCCAACAGCTGCTCAATGCGTCACCGATCATAAGCGATGCCTGCGATCTAGTCGTCATGTCGAATCTGCTCGATCCGCTTCGCTGCGAAGCCGTAATCGATGATCCGGCTGGGCCGCCTGTCTCACCGCCCTTGGTTCGACCGCTGATTGCTCGATGCCGGCAATGGCTAAGTAAGGCGATGTCGGCGATCCCAGGCCTGCGCCGGCTCCCAACGATGCGAGGCACCCGATGGAGGTAGTTGTTGGAATAGACGTCGCAAAAGAGACCCGCTGGGTCTGTGCTCGATCATGCGGCTCGCGTTCTTCTCAACCGTGCCGTCGACAACGAACAGGCCGATATCGACGCCTTGCGGTTCACTTCGGCAAAAGGCCGATCAGGTGCGCGAGGACAAGAGCCGCAATTAGCGCGGTTTCCCCGTTCTTTTGAGCAACCGAGAAAATCGCGCGCCGCACGCGCCGTCGGCCAGCCTCATTCCGCGGCGAGTAAACATCGCGCACAATGCTTCTGCTAAAGGGCGGAGCCTGATCGGTTTGCCCTGTGCCTCGCCGCTGGCACGTTCAGCAGTTCGATGAAGTCGATGACTTTTTGCGCAAATGCCAGCCCAGAATCGGTGACGCCGTCACCGAGCTTCGCCCAGTCGGGGCGCTGCACGCTGGCAGCCTCACTACTTATCGGCGCCGATAAGTCCCGAAAACTTCGATTTCGGCTTCTCTTCTGGCGATGACACTGCAGCCCGCGACTCCGGATCAAGCCCAAGGCGATCTCCCATCAACATCATGATGCGCGCCGCCTCGTTTTGATCTTGACCCGGATTTGGGCTGCAGATTGCCTGTGGAACCAGGCACGATGGCGCTCGACAGCCAGCGCCTCGGTAGCAGCCTTCTAGTCCGCCCACGCCGCTGCGTAGACCGCAATAGAACCGGTATCCGTCACGGCGAAATAGCCAGGCTGCATCGCCGCCATCATTTGAAAGCAGGCTAGCGCATCCCCCTGAAGGTAATTGGGAATGACCATCTCGCCGACCGGCTTAACGGATGGTGCGCGCCTCTTGCGCTTGCCAGAATTGCCCTTCACCGCCTGCATTTCTGGCGTTTCGGGGCGTGGACCCCTGCCCATGACCTCTCCTCGGCTTCTCAAAAAATAATCTTAAAACCTGCGGCGTAACGCGCGCGGCTGAGCCAACGGTTCGCGGTGGCCGCGCCCGGAGCTTGCACCCCACCCCCTATCCGTCCACCGGCCAGCCGTCGGCTCCGAATGTCTGGGTCACCCCTCGCGTTTACCGCGAGAGGCGTGACACGGAGCGCAGGTGCTGAGAAAAGGCCCTGACCAGAACGGGATGCGTGCAACAAGGTGATGAACTTCAGTGGCCGGCTCGACAATCTCGAGCTCCAAGCCCCACTGACAAAGAGGTCGGCGGGGAAGCTGTTGCTCACGCAACCCGCGCCAGCGGGCGGTTCGGTAGAGGCGTCGGTATTCCTCCGCCCCTTCGCTGCGAATGTCATTCAGCATGAGGCCTACGATGCATTATGAATAGCTGAAATAAGTACGAACGGAATCGATACAGCGTGGGAACAGAAGATGCTTCTCTAACCCGCCAGGATTAGCGATGCGCATCCGCTCGCTGGGGACATGGCCGATACAAACTCTAGGCCTGGGAACCTACGATTCCCGTATGCGTTGTCCTCCGATCAACGAAGGAGGGCCTCTGATGGCAGACGACAAAACGAAAACCGCCGCAGATCGCCGCCTGGTCTCAGGCACCCAAAAATACGAAGTTGCATACTTCGCGAAAAAGCACGGCATCAATGCCGCGGATGCGCGACGGATCATCAAACAGCATGGCGGCGATCGGGACGCTGCGGACAAGGCGGCCAACAAACTGAAGGGCTAACGTTGGTGTATGATGCGAAGGAAACTTAGGGCTTCAAATGGCCATGGTCCTCAATCAGGCGCTCGCTGATCTAATCAGCGAACAAATCAGGCAACGCCATGTGACCGAACTAAGGGCCGTGCTCTCGACCGGTAACGAGATCACCATGCATGCAGAGTTCACGGTCGGCCGGGACTTCATAATCTACCGAACGGCGAAGGATCACAGCGGAAAATGGGCTATGACGCCGTTCGCTCATATCGTGCAGTTGATCGTCTAAGCAACAAGCGGCCGCTCAATCCCGCCATGCAGGAGAGCGGCCGCACAATCGCCCGTCGCCACAGCAGGGTGGGCATCAGGCAATAAGTAATACTTAAGGCATTAAGTAATACTTACATTTATTCTTGCTTCATCATACCTTAGTATAATAGTGTGGCGCCATCGCTTCGGGAGGAGCAAGGATGGTTGTACGCGTCAAAGCCGATAAACTTTCCACGCATGCTGTTACTAAGGTGTGGAATATTCACGATTTTTGCCGCCGGCAACGCTTGTGCCAGGAGGAAGAACGGCGGCTAACCCTCATCTTTGGCGATTTCGCCACGGCTTCCGAATTGCTTTACAATGCGAAGCGCGCTCCGAGGTGGAGATATTAGGGTTGGGGCAGTCCCGTGACCTCGCGAGTTTAAACGTCCGCGGTTCGGCAGCGCCCCAAAGAGAAGACCGCTCTATGGCGGCCGCTGGAAAATCACCCATTCAAAAATATACGATTTGAGAAACCCGATCGGACATCACGCGGCGATTTTCTCTGCAATCGGCGTAATTTCCGCCCTCGCAGTCTGGTCAAGGCTGATAAGTGCGTCAATCGCGGCGTCGATGAGCGACGGTCCACGTCTTCTCCGCATAGGTTGGTGCCTGCCCCTTGATAGTTGCAAGCGGAGCTGCGGTGGAGCGGTGATCCTTAAGCGTTGGACTTCTCACGGGTGCGGGGCGCGCTCCGCCGCCTCCGCCATTTCCGCCGTCGTCTCCAAGGCCGCCCGTCGTCGCCGAGCACTTCCCTGGCCTGCCGGCCGTCGATGCGCGTGATGTCTGCAGCAGCTCGTGCTCGGTGATGCCGCTGTCCGGCGGCACGTAAGCTTTGACTTGAATAAAAAGAGATAGCGGTGGCGGTAGGTCACTTGCGCAAACCGCAACTTCGCAGAAGGCCCGTTGGAGTCAATATCCGATTGTAGACAGAGATCGGTCCTTTTATTGAGCGTCGCGTCATGGATCCGGATCTTTGCGTCACCGTATCCAAGGCGATGGGCGAAATGGTGGCTAGAGCAGTCCACGTGAGGGTCGGAAACCATATGCTGTAGCGCTGCTGCGAATTGAGAACAGCCTGTAAGCTAAGTCGATGTTGGAGCCCGGCCCCCACTTCACAATCACCGATCTGAGATCATTCGCAGCCACTATGCACTCGAGAAGGTCATCGCGGGCATTGATGCCGAATCCTAAAAGGATTTTTCCTCCTTCCGCAAGAAATGCTTGGGCCTCCGACAGAAATCTCTCAAGCTGGCCGTAGCCGGGATCAAATGCTCCGCGCTCAATGTCATCGCCGAATTCGAATTTTGCTGGAACGAGATTCCAGGGGTAGTTCCAAAAAATAATGTCGAACTTCTTTCCAGGAGGAATATTACTGAAGATATCACTTTCGATTACGTCGACATTTTCAATATTGTTTTTTGCGGCGTTTTCCAACGTGTTCGCGACAGCCCGCGGATTGATATCGCAGGCTAGCAACGACAGCGCTCCGGTCTTTGCCAAAAGGAGACCCGGGAGACCGAAACCGCAGCCGATCTCCAAGATCCGCTTTCGCGCAAATGGAGGGAAGTTCTCGCTAAACCAACGCCAACTTTGGAAATCTTCGGGAGGAAAAACGCCTTCTCGCACGATCAGATCGAGCCCGAACTCCCGTATCTGCCGCGGAAAAGTTCTCTGTTGACTAGTCCTGAGTGTTGCCCGGATTTTATCGACTTCGCCCAAATGTGCCCTCCGAGATGGGGACGCGCTAGCGCTGCTGGCCGCTCAACTGTTTTATGCCCAAGCGGCAGCTTTCTCAGGCCTTGAGGCAAATATGCGGGTTA
Organism: Sinorhizobium americanum; assembly: GCF_001651855.1. Lineage (GTDB taxonomy): Bacteria > Pseudomonadota > Alphaproteobacteria > Rhizobiales > Rhizobiaceae > Sinorhizobium > Sinorhizobium americanum. Next base: position 63,002 of record NZ_LNQC01000073.1, read on the forward strand.
ATCCAGCCGAACGTTTGCGGCATGTCGACTTCCACAGACAAGCCGGCGTTGAATGCTGCCCGGCGCGACAAGTGCAGCTATTTGGCCCCGTCGAGAGTCGCTGGAATACCAACGGCCCCGACGGGGCGAACCACCTTTCTCGGCTAGCCGAAGCTGCGGAACGCGGTCAGGGGGGACTAGAAGTCCATTCCGCCACCGGGCGGCATTGCCGGCGGAGCTTCCTTCTTTGGCTTCTCGGCAATCATCGCTTCGGTGGTGACGAGCAGGCCGGCAATCGAGGCCGCATCCTGTAGCGCGGTGCGGACGACCTTGGCAGGATCGATCACGCCCATCGAGAAGAGATCGCCGAATTCCCCCGTCTGGGCATTCCAGCCATGGGAGAATTCCGCCTTCTCGCGCAGCTTGCCGACGATGATCGAGCCTTCCGCACCAGCGTTTTCCGCGATCTGCCGCGCCGGAGCTTCGATGGCGCGGCGAACGATCTCGACGCCGACCCTCTGGTCGTCATTGACGGTCTGCACGCCATCGAGAGCCTTGACTGCACGCAGAAGCGCCACGCCGCCACCTGGCAGGATGCCTTCCTCGACTGCCGCTCGCGTTGCATGCAGCGCATCGTCGACGCGGTCCTTGCGTTCCTTTACTTCGACTTCCGTCGAGCCACCGACGCGGATGACCGCGACGCCGCCGGCGAGCTTGGCAAGGCGCTCCTGCAGCTTCTCGCGATCATAGTCTGACGTCGTCTCTTCAATCTGCGCCTTGATCTGCGCGACGCGGCCGTCGATGTCGGCTTTGGTGCCGGCGCCATCGATGATCGTCGTGTTCTCCTTCTCGATCGAGACCTTCTTGGCGCGGCCGAGCATGTCGAGCGTGACGTTCTCCAGCTTGATCCCCAGGTCTTCGGAGATCACGGTGCCTGCCGTCAGGATTGCAATATCCTCGAGCATGGCCTTGCGCCGGTCGCCGAAGCCAGGGGCCTTGACGGCCGCGACCTTTAGTCCGCCGCGCAGCTTGTTGACGACGAGGGTGGCAAGCGCCTCGCCTTCGACATCCTCGGCAATGATGAGGAGCGGCTTGCCCGATTGTACGGCAGCTTCGAGAACGGGCAGCATCGCCTGCAGGTTGGAGAGCTTCTTTTCGTGGATCAAGATGTAGGGTTCCTCGAACTCTACCCGCATCTTATCCTGGTTTGTTATGAAATAGGGTGAGATATAACCCCGGTCGAACTGCATTCCCTCGACTACCTCAAGTTCCGTCTCCGCGGTCTTGGCTTCCTCGACCGTGATCACGCCGTCATTGCCGACCTTCTCCATTGCTTCGGCGAGGTAACGGCCGATCTCCGCATCACCGTTTGCCGAGATGGTGCCGACTTGGGCGATTTCCTCATTGTTCGAAACTTCCCGCGCTTTGGCTTTCAGCTCGGCAACGAGCGTATCGACGGCGAGGTCGATGCCTCGTTTCAAGTCCATCGGGTTCATGCCGGAGGCAACGGCCTTTGCGCCCTCCCTGACGATCGCCTGCGCGAGCACCGTCGCGGTCGTGGTGCCGTCGCCGGCGATGTCGCTTGTTTTCGAGGCCACCTCACGCAGCATCTGCGCGCCCATATTCTCGAACTTGTCTTCAAGCTCGATTTCCTTGGCCACCGTAACGCCATCCTTGGTGATGCGCGGTGCGCCGAACGATTTGTCGATGACGACATTGCGGCCTTTTGGCCCAAGCGTCACCTTCACTGCGTTCGCAAGCGTATCGACGCCGCGCAACATGCGATCTCGGGCATCGGAATGGAATTTTACGTCTTTTACACCCATGATTTGCTCCTTCGCTGAATTCTGGTCAGTGGCAGCTCTCAGGCGGCCTTTTTATCCGCGCTCAAATCTTCGATGATGCCGAGCACGTCGGCTTCCTTGAGGATCAGCAGGTCCTCGCCGTCGATCTTGATCTCCGTGCCCGACCATTTGCCGAAGAGAACGCGATCTCCGACTTTGACGTCCAGCTCGACGAGTTGACCTTGATCATTGCGAGCGCCCGGGCCGACGGCGATCACCTCGCCTTCCTGCGGTTTCTCCTTGGCTGTATCGGGGATGATGATGCCGGCCTTGGTTTTCTCTTCGGACGAGACGCGGCGGACAAGAATGCGATCGTGGAGCGGTTGGAACTTCATGCCTTCCTCCTGGATAAAATCAATCGGTGATGCTCTTCGCCAGACGAATGCACTGCGGACGGGCAAGGCCGTTCCGGCTACTGGCAGCGGTTGATTCTGGTTCAGTTGAAAACTGAATTCAAGAGTTTTTAGCACTCTTTGGTCGAGAGTGCTAAAGTGCCGCAGCAAACCGATGGAGCTTTGGCTCACACCGACCTCGAAAGGCCAACGAGCTCTGGCTCGGTTGAGACGGCGGCTTAACCAAGTGGGCTGGCCCCGCGCTTGGGTAGAAGACCGACTTGCGGCGAGGAAGCGATGTCGAGGGGATTTTCAACAGAGAGGGCGGCAACACCGCCTTTATGGAAAGCTGGCGATTAGGAGGCGCACTTGTCGGGAGCAGCGCCTCATCGCGCGGCGGGTGTTATTGAACAACGCGATTAAAGCCGGGATCCTCCAGAGGTTCCTGGGCACGCGGCGAGACCATACGAGACGCCTCCTCTACGAGCATCTCGCGCAGCCAACGACTTGCCGGATCACTGTCGTGAAGGGCGGGCCACTGGATCGCTTCGATAAACGGGGGAAGTGGCAGCGGAAGCTCGACGATCTGCAGGGGTATTGTTTTTGAGAAATGCTGCGCCAGCCGTAGAGGAATGGTTCCTATACGCTCGGTGCCCAACAGCATTGGCGGGATCATGCTGAAGCCCTGTACTGCGACCTCGATACGTTTCTTGAAACCATGCTCGAGCAGATACCATTCCTCGAACGAGGGCTTCCGCGTATTTCCGAACTTCACCGCAACGTGGCCCATCGACATGTATCTCTCGAATGTAAGCGGCTCCGACAGCTGCTCGTTCGTTCGGCAGCCGACGCACACAAATATATCCTCGAACAGCGCAGCGTGAGGATGCAACGACATGCGCGCTTCCGGCATAATCAGAAAATCGATTTCGCCTCGCCGCAGAAGCTCCTCGAAGTCGTCGGCAATCGGCAGACAATCGAAGCTGACGCCAGGAGCTTCCCGCGCCGCACGCTCCACGATCTTTTCGAAAAACACGAGCGTGACGTAATCGGAGAGCACGATTTTAAAGCGGCGATCCGAGTGGGCTGGTTTGAACGCCTCCCAGGAAACAATGGAGTGCTGGATCTGCAGCAGAGCCTCGCGCACCGCCGGGGCGAGCCCTTCCGCCCGCGGCGTCGGGATAAATTCGCGCCCCGCCATTGTGAACAGCTCATCACGAAAATAGCTGCGCAGCCGGCCAACGGCCGCGCTCATTGCCGACTGGCTGAGATTGATGCGACGCGCCGCCGCCGTAAGGTTACGCTCGCTCATCAAAGCGTCGAGCGCGACGAGGAGATTTAGATCAAGGCCCTTGAACCGCATGCGTCATCTATCCAAAACGTGGATGGTTGCCACCCCGAAACCGCCAGCATTCTTAATTAGTAATACAAATTGTTCGAAATCAAGGCGGACGCCGCCACATTTATGCAGGATCGCCCGAGGCGGTCGGTAACCCTTTGAATGGCCGCTGCCATTCAGCCGCGGGGCAACCACCGGGAGACAGCACGTTGGCTGGAAGTTGCTTGAAACTGCGCCAGCTCTGACCTTATCGCCCATCATGTTGAGCGGAGCCGGACCCGACCTTCGCCGAGCGGTGGCGCGTGGCCGAGCTGATCGCCGGGATGATCCTGTCTCCCCAAAGTTCAATTTGCCTCAGCGTCGTCTTCTGGTCGAACTCGCCCAATTGGGTCTGAATGGCAATTTGCGTCGGCTTCAGCACGCCAATTTCTTCAAGCAGGCGGTCGATCACCCGATTCACATTGCCGATCGGCAGGTTCTCGCGCATGCTCTCGAACGACAGGTCCTGTTTCGTCGGGACTTCCTCAAGCATATAACCGTCCTCGCTCTGCTGCCGGCGCTGTTGCAACGCTTCAGATAGCCGCCGCTGAAAGCGGGCGTTGTCGAGATAGCTGTTGATCTCCGCCTCGTGGTCGCTGGCATAGCAGCAGCGCAGCAGTGATATCTTGGCTTTCGTGACATTTTTTCTCTCGCAGATCGCTGCCTTCTCGATGCTTTCGCGCAGCGTGCGCAAAGCGTCCAAGCCGTTGTGAAATGCCGTGACGAACAGATTGTGGCCCTCACGATAGGCCCGCCTCATACTGCGCGCGGATCCGGCCGCGATCCAGATCGGCGGGATCGGCTTCTGGACGGTCCGCAATGAAATCGCCGTCGGAGGTATCTTCTGATACTGGCCGTCGTGTTCGAAAACCTTCTGGCTGAGCCCCTTGAGAAGGATATCCAGGTACTCGGAAAAGACGGCAGGCGCCTCGTCGAGATCGACACCGAAGCGCTCGAACTCGAACTGCTGGTATCCGGAGCCGACCCCAAGCTCAAGGCGACCATCCGACACGATGTCGGCGAACCCGATCTCGGCAAGCAGGCGCTGCGGCTGATAGAGCGGCAGTACGCAGACGGCGGTACCGAGACGAATCGTGCTCGTCAGGCCGGCACAATGCGCCACCATCATCAATGGAGAGGGAACGAGACTGTAATTATTGAAGTGGTGCTCGGCAAACCACGCCGTGTTGAAGCCGGCCTGCTCCGAAAGCACTACCTGTTCGATTGAGTTGCGGATGACCGTGTCGGGGGATTGATGATAGCCCCGTTGGGCGGCAAGCAGAAATGTCGCGAATTCCATAGCAAATCCTTCGGTACGGGAGGGTTCTCGATCCGGCTGATCGACGGCGTCGCGACTTGATGTTCATGGAGGACGTTTGCGAACTCGACGGTCGACGATTCGCTCGCCATTCGAAGGTCGTGCCACGAAAGCTGGAATCATTGCAGCGTGCCGTCGCTCACCCACTAAGGCATGATCGACAACCATTTGGCGGCCGCCACCGGGTATTCTTCGTTGACTCCACTTTCAAATCCAGCTTCATGAAAGGACGTGCAGCCGCCGTCCACGCATAAGGTCGACCCGTTGACGTATGAGGCTTCAGGCGAAGCCAGGAAGAACGCTGCTTCGGCGACGTCTTCAGGTTCTCCCGTCTTGATCGGGATGCGCCGGCTCACCGCTTCCGGGGCGACGCTGCCGACCTCTGCCAACCCGGAGCCTCCGGAAGCGCGTATGTAGCCGGGAGCGATGGTGGCCGTCCGAATACCGACTGGCCCTAGTTCGGCCGCCAGACATCGTGTCAGGATCTCGATCCCTGCCATGGAGGCTTCATAGGCGTGACGCTGTGGGAGGGGCAGAAAGTTGACCATCGATCCAACGTTGAGGATTACGCTTCCGGGGCGCATCATCTTGATCGCCTCACGCGCGCAGGTGAACACGCCGGTGAGATTGACATCCAGGACACGCTGGACCTGTTCTGTTGGTTTTTGGCTCACCGCAACAGAAGGCTCGTTCGCAGCGCTACCGTTAATGAGTACGTCTAGCTTGCCGAAGCGCCCTCGTACCTCGTCGAAAAGCGCCACCACGTCGCTCTCGACGGCAGGGTCCACAGGTTTCGCCATGTGCTTGCCACCGAGAGCGCCCGCAAGCTTTGCCGCCGCAGCGCCGTCTCTATCGGCAATTACGAGGGTATCACCGTTTGCGGCAAAGCTTCGAACAATGGCCGCGCCTATACCGTTCGCTCCGCTCGTGACAAGCACGATTCGCTCCCCGCTGTAATCGGCTGGACGGGAGAGTTCGGCTTCTGGTGTTCCATACACCGGTGGGTGCGCGTCGCCCGGCTGGTTGAAAGACATCCAACCACCATCAACCGTCAGAACCGACCCGTTGACGTGGGCCGCCCGTGGGCTAGCCATAAAACGCACAACCCCGGCGATCTCGTCCGGACGCGCCATGCGCCCCATCGGTACGCGTCGGCGAATAGCAGCGAGATCCGCCTTGCCGGCACGTTCCAGTTGGCTCACCATCGGCGTCCGCACATAGCCGGGCGCTACTGCCGTCACGCGGATGCCGCGCGGCGCCAACTCGCATGCCAATGTTTTCGTGATCGAGATCAGGCCTGCCTTCGAGGCGGCGTAGGCGTTACGCCGGGGATTGCCGAGCACGCCCGCCAGAGAGGCGACGTTGATGATGACACCGCCCGGATGCATACGCCGTGCGGCTTCTCCGGCCATGGCAAAGGGACCGATCAGGTTTACTCCCAAGGCACGTCGGAAAACGTCGACACCGGTGTCAATGGTCGAAGCCATTGACGGCCCGACACCCGCGTTATTGATGAGCACGCCGATCTGCGCGAACCGTGCCTCGACGCGATCATAAAGCGCAAGAGTATCATCCTCTCGCGAGACATCGAACTCAAGGCCGAGATGTCCGGCGCCGAGACCGCGGACCAATTCGAGCACGCCGCTGCCCGGGAGGTCTACAGCGACGACCGTGTCTCCATGCTCTGCAAAAGCATCGACCAAGGCACGGCCAATTCCGCCTGCAGCGCCTGTAATGATGATGACGCGTTCTGCTTGCTTCATGAAGATAATTTCTCCTGACCAGCGTTAGCGTTTTGGAGGCGAAGGGGCCCGTCGCGTACGGCGGCAAGTTATGGTGACGCAGTCTAGGCCCCGACAGATGTGGTGCATTCCAACGAACCGCCTCATTTTCGTACTCGTGAAGGAATGCGGCGTTTGCCAAGCGCGTAGATCGGGTCATCCGGATGCGATGTTCCGATCGGCTGCCTGAGACCGAACCGCTCAATCTCTGACATCGCCTGAGGTGTCTGCTCCTCGAGCCAATCGTAGACCACCGTGCGCTCGGCAATTCTCCACTCCCCTTCCCGCTTCTGAAAAAGGTCGCAATAGCGACCACATAGGAGAACCTGGCGTATTGTCCTGCCGCCGTCCGGCCCGCGTTGGAGCGCAGTGAAGTAGCTTTCGACGGCGGCTTCAGTCGGGCTGATAAACTCGATTAGAATGTTCGTGATCTGATGGATGTTGCGCGGTTCGGTCTTGAAGACACCCAGCGCGAACTCAATGAAACCCTCAGCCGAACCGGCATACGCCCCGTGATTGTCATGCGCGTCGGGCCAGTAGGAGCTACGCAGCGCCGCCTCGTCCGCCCGGTCTATCCCGCGGCAGTACCGATAGAGACAGTCGCGGATCGCTTCGCGGTCGTGTAATTCGACAATTTTCTTGTGGTCCATGGCCTTGTCGCAAGTCTTGAGTTGGAAGAGGCGTGTCCGCGCATCCCGTTATGCAGGTGCAGTTTTCGGTGTTATTCGCCGGTCAGCAGCCGCACGGCGCGCCTGCCTGCCCGCTTGCGCGTCGACTGAAACAGCTCAGTGCCTTAGATTTTCGCGGAGCTTGGACAAACCCGTTGCTTGGGCAGAGGCAATCCTGGTCTCCGCGGCTGCCTTCTATTTGACCCCTCCACAGGCTTGATTGAACAATAGCCGGGTGAGCAAGGCATCGGCTGTGGCATCGATTTCCAGCGCACGCTCGGGGCAGGATCGAGCGCCTCGAGAGGCGAGGAGTTCGTCCCTCTCCGCTACCTCGATGTCTCCAGGTAGGATGTAGCCTTCGTCATCCAGATTGAAGATGTCCGGCGCCTGCGCCCAGCAGCGAGCGTGCCCTTGGCATTTGTTTTTGTGGACGATGATGCGCATGCGCTACTCCATGTCTTTGACCGCGCCTATGGTCAGGACCACTCTAGAATCAGATTCTCGATTCCGAACACATGACCGCCAAAGGTGATGGGTGCCGTACCTCCCTTGATACGGAAGTCGGGAATGCGGGACAGCCATTCCTCCAGACCGATGACGATCTCCCTCCGGGCAAGGTGCGAACCAAGACAACGATGGGGGCCATGGGCAAAGGCGGTGTGGCGGTTGTCTTCCCGTGCCAGATCGATCGTATTGGGACAATCGAATTCCTCCGGATCGCGATTGGCAATCATCGTGGCGCAGGAAATGTAGTCGCCCTTGCGGATGGGCGCGCCATCGAAATCGATGTCTTTCGTTGCCACGCGGATCATCTGTACGGTCGAATAGGCGCGCAGCAATTCTTCGGAGGCAAGTCCGATCCGATCCGGTTCGCTGCGCAGCAATTGCTGATCTTTAAGATTGCGGGCGAGATGGGCTAGGTCAAATCCTATCGCCGTTGCTACGGTGTCGAGTCCCGCGACGAACAGAAGGACCCCGATGCCACGGACCTCCTCATCGGTCAGCGGGCGACCGTTGACCTGCGCCCCAACTGCGAAGCTCATGAAATCGCCGGCCGGTTCCTTGCGGCGCATGGCTGCAAGTTCGTCGATAAACCCCACGATCGCCAGGGCCGCCGCCGTTCGTTTGACATTCTCTCCGTGAAGCAGATCCCTTCCCCAGCCGACAAACGTGTCCCGTTCCTTATCCGATAGACCAAGAAAGCCAAGGAAGATACTGACAGCAAAGGGGAACGCGAAATCCTTCATAACGTCACAGCTTGTGCTCGCCGCCAAGATCCTGTCGATCAGCGTAATCGCGCGCTCACGAATGACCGGCTCCAGAACCATGACCCGCTTAGGCGAAAACAGCGGGTTCAGCAGCGAGCGAAAGACGCCATGCGCAGGTGGGTCAAGTTCCAGTGGTATCATCGGCCAGTTTTCGCCGAGCGCGGAGGCAAAGATGCTGCGATGGCTGGAAAATGTCGCGGTGTCCTGCAGCACTCGACGCTGGTCCTTGGCGCGCGTGATGACCCAGGTTCCCCGGCCATCCCGCGTGTTGTTGGGAGAGTAAAAGATCGGCGGCGCGTCATGGAGACAAGCGACAGCTGCGTGTGGATCCCCGTTGGGCATGCGTTCCATGCCAGGCGACGTGAACAGACTAAAGTCCTTCACCATTTCGGGCGGGACATGATCTGGAACCGGCTTGCAGGCCACGTGGTGTCTCCTCAAGGTCATGCACTCATGCACTCGACTTTTCGCCCGGCGATCATCGATGTTGAATACTGGGGCGGCCCCGTCTTATCCCCCATCTGCTGAACGCTCCCCCGACCCACGCACCAGCGCGGATGAGATCGGTCGCAAATCTCAGCAGCAGAGCATCCGGGCCCCTGGTCCAGGAAGACTGAGCTTACGCGCGCTGAAGTTCAGATGTTGATCAATCACCCGTGAGCTCCTTGAGGTACTGCGGCCATCCGCCCTGCCAAAGCATCGATGCAAGTTCCGTGCCGTTGCCGCCGCACGACTTATCCACACCAGCTGCATGCCTTGGACAACTATTTTGGTCCGGTTTCCGACATAGTTGTTCTGCTTCGGACACAAAGGAGCCTTGCGGGTAGACACGCGAGAGAGAACGTTGCGAACGCCGCAATCCAATCGCAAGTATGAACCGGCCTAAGCGGGATGAAATGGCTGCCATCACATACTTGAGCACGATTACCTCCACGCGGGAGGCCTGTGCCTGCTGAACCGCCCGAGGTTTCTGGAGCACCGGATAGGGTTCTCCGGTGACTTTCCTGGGGGAAAGAAAGGGAAAACTCTAACCGAAATCGGTCCAGCTTGAGGCCATGTCAGTTCTAAGTTTTGGCGAAGCGCACGTGGCGGTTACATCCGCTATGTCAATGCGTTCTATCCAAACAATCAATTACTCTAACTAGCCGACAAGGCATATGAATGAGTTTAGCGACGCGTCGTCGGGCTGTTAGATAAGGTGGATCGCAATGGAAAACACAATTCGAGGCGGCCAGGGTAGCAACAGTCTCTTTGGCAGCGATGGGGATGATGTAATCCTCGATCCGACGGGAGATGACTGGATCGATGGTGGTACCGGCAGCGACTCTATCTCGGCCGGCGAGGGCAATGACCGGGTCTTCGGCGGCGTGGGCAATGACCACGTCTTTGGCGACGAGGGCAACGACTACCTCTACGGCGACCTTGGCCGCGGCAAACCGCGCATCCTCGCTGCGACCATCCTCAATGCGGACAACGACAAGCTCTATGGCGGCCCCGGCGACGACGTCCTCTTCGCGGGCGACGGTAGAGACTCTCTGACCGGGGGTGCCGGCCAGGACACCTTTGTATTCCAGTTCCACAACCCGGCCCCTGGAATTGATAAAAACTACGGGCCAAACGCTGACCACACCACCATTGTGGATTTTGACCCAGCGCAGGATACTTTCACCTTCGATGCAGTAGGTCTTGGCAGCGATGGTATTGAAGCGAATTTCGTGAACCACGCGACGCGTGGCAATCAGGTGGACACTTTCTACAGCGGCCCCGCCGATGGAGCGAACGGCGAGCACGTCGTAGTGATCACTGATCACAGTTTCGCCGATGGCTCGGCGGCAGCCAGGGAAATCTCCGGCGAGGCTGCAGGCGATATAATAGCCTTTTTCAATTATAAGACCATGACGGCGGACCTGGGTTATGTTACCTCCGAGAACCAAGTGGACGACTTCGCGCACCTTGGCAACGTGCAAAGTTTGCTCCACTTGGCTGGCCTGGGCCTGACCGCGTCGGATTTCATGTTCTTCTGATGCGGGACCGACTTTGGCGCACATGGATTGGTGATCTGTATAGTTGCAGCTCGCCCTTCATTGGGAAAAGCACTTTGAAAAAGGCGTCGCTCCAGACGCCGAGTCCGACAATCCTGCCGTTCTCGGAAAGCTCTATCAACGCCAGTGCGTCCGCGGCGCCCTTGCACCGTTAATCCGCGATTGCGAGCAGCTACTCATGGGCAAAAGCACCCCGAGTTCCTCCAGTCTGCTATGAGGCACATCGCGGCCATCTTCAACATAGGTGGCCTTAACGCGGCACTAACGCTCAGAAGCTGGGAGGTATAGTGATAGGTCGACCTATCGAAGCTCAGCGCTCACAGGACCGCGGGATTGAGTCCCCAATCCCGGCAGATGCGCCTTCGCAACGTCGCGCGCTTGCGCGTTGGCATGGCATGGTCCTCACGATCAAACCGCTGCAATGCGTGATTATCTACCTCAGTCCAATGGTGGCCCTTGTTCTTCTTTGGCAAGATCCCATCAAAGCACTAGAGCTACTAACAAAAACACTGCTCCGGGCAGTTCGTTCGAGAAGATGGACGATTAGCCGTCACGAAGGGTGCACTCGACGGCTGTCTGTCGGGAATGCCTTTTGTTCCAGGTCAATTGAGAGATCCAGAAAGTGGCCGAGTCAAACTCGACAAACCTGCAGGAATTGCGCGCTGCCATTCCTGGCGGCAGGGTACTGGAAATAACGACCACCACAGGCTGCGTCGTCGGATGTTCTTATTGTCCGCAGGAAAAGTTCGCCAACCGGCAAAGAGCAGTATCCCGTGTGAAGCATCTTTGTCTTGACGATTTCAAGCGATGCCTGGCGCGCGTACCGACAGCTGTAGACGTTAGTTTTGCCGGCTACTCCGAGCCCTGGCTCAATCCGGATTGCACCGAAATGGTCGAGCATGCTCACATGTCCGGCCATGGCATCCGGATTTTCACGACACTTGTAGGAATGAACAGGCGCGATCTAGGACGCTTGCAGGCGCTGCGCTTCAGGGTATTTGTGGTCCATGTTTTCGATGACGGCGCGTACATGAATAGCCGCCTTGTCCGTGGAAAATATCTGGACTTGATCCGTGAACTGGTCGACTCAGATATTCCCTCAATTCGATTTCTAGTGTTGGGTGAAGTCCATCCCGATATCGCCGGGATAGTTCCTGCGGGAGCGCTAGTTCGGACGCGACCGCTGAGTAGCAGAGGTGGAAGCGTCGATTCTAGGATCGTCGAAACTCGACCGCGCGTGGTCGGAGCACTGACATGTGCTGAGGAACGACAGTATCGGAATGTTCTTCTCCCAAATGGCGACGTTGCTCTCTGCTGCATGGATTTCGAGCGGCGCCACGTCTTGGGCAATCTCCTGCGCGACGAATATCAAGAACTCTTCGAAGGGCCAGTTTTTAGGGAAATCGCCGATCGCATGAACGGCAAGGATGGTTTTTTGCTTTGCAGGGTATGTGAATTTGCCGAAGCTAAAAAGTAGATTGCTGATTTCTATGCCGACGGAGCGCCGTGAAGTTGATGACCGCTGTCCGCCTTGAGGGCGTAGCAGCTGCACGTACGCGAGCAAATCCCTCCAAACTACTCAATGGCAAGCAATCTCCTGCTGTCATATTTCGTTTGTTTCGAACGTTCACGCTAAACGCTACAAAAGCTCGGGTCGAGCCCCAGAAGCGCCAAATGATCTCCTCGACGTCACCTGAGCGCTAGCATCGGCGAAATCTTCCAAGGCGCGGCTATAGGAGGTGGCAGTCAAGCCTTGCCATACTGCTTGCAACACACCGCCGCAACGGCGATCGTCGCCGCACCTATGGAACGCGGTCCGACGTGCTTGGTCGGGGGGCCGACATTCTTGTCTGACTTCGAACACAGGAAAGTTCGCGGCCTAGACACGTAGGCAACAAAGCAAACGCGACGACCCGCGCAAGAGAGCGTGATCCCTGCAATCTGGAATCGGCATGGCACTTGCTTGACCGGAATGTCGGCTAGGTCGATCAGCGTGAGCCTTAACTAAGCAGCACTGCGTTAGTTACTACCCTAGAGGAGCAATATTGATGGCCATGAAGAGGAAGGTTCCCTTCGTCACGTTCCGCACGCGTGTTCGCGATGAGTCTATCGGTGGGCCAAACCCATACCGGTGGGAAACCAAGACGTCGGACGACTATTTCAAGGGCAAGCGGGTAATCCTGTTCTCGCTGCCGGGCGCCTTCACCCCGACCTGCTCCACCTATCAGCTACCCGATTTCGAGGATCTCTACACCGAGTTCCGGAAGGAGCGCATCGACGAGATCTACTGTCTCTCCGTCAATGATGCATTCGTCATGAACGCCTGGAGCAGGGCCCAGGGGCTGAAAAACGTCAAGCTCATTCCCGACGGCTCGGGCGAATTCACCCGCAAGATGGGCATGCTGGTCGCCAAGGAGAATCTCGGATTCGGGATGCGTTCCTGGCGCTACGCAGCAATAATCAACAATGGCGTGGTGGAGCAGTGGTTCGAGGAGGAAGGCCTGTCCGACAACTGCGAAGCCGACCCCTATGGCGTCACTTCTCCGCAAAATATTCTTGAGAGGCTGAAGGCCCCGGCCGCCGCATGATCTAGAGGAGCAGCCACCGTTTCACCGCTACCATCACGCACGGCAAAGTGCGTCGCTCGACAGGAGTTTCGCTCTTCATGGAGCCCTTTGTAGGCCTTCTTCAGCGTCAGCAGCAATCGCTCGTGATGACGCCCCAACTCATCGCGTCGATACGCTTGCTGCAACTGGCGCATGCCGAACTGCATCAGTTCGTCGAGCAGGAAATAGAGAAGAACCCATTCCTGGAGTTGGCGTCAAACGATACCGCCGCCTCTGCCGATTCATCGACCTCCCCGGGGGAAGATCCAAGCATCTGCGCGCGCGCAAACAACGCAGATGGGCCGAGGGCCGAAAACTCGGAACTGCTCGGGCAATGGAAGTCGATCCGCGACACAACCAACACCGCCGCCGGCGAAAGGCCTGCCCTGGAGGAGTTTGCCGCCTCAGCGGAAACATTGCACGACCATGTCGCCCGTCAGATCGCCCTTACTGCATTCACGCCACAGGAGCGGCTGATCGCCGGCGAGCTTGCCAGTCATCTGGAAGACACTGGGTATATTCATGTAGACCTGTTGGAGCTCGCCCTGAGGCTGAATGTCCAAGAGGCTGATGTAGAACGGGTTCTCGGAACCTTGCAGCTCCTTGATCCACCCGGAATATTCGCTCGAACTCTCAGCGAATGCCTGGAGATACAGCTACGCCAACGAGATCGCTTCGACCCGGCGATGGCGGCGTTGATCGCCAATCTTGAGATGCTGGCGCAACGCGACTTTCAGGCTTTGACGCGGCATTGCGGAGTTGACGAAGACGACCTCCTCGACATGTTGCATGAAGTCCGCACGCTCGATCCCAAGCCTGGAAACCGATACCAATCCGGAGCTCCGGACTATATCATACCCGACGTCTGGGTTCTGCCCTCGCCAGGAGGTGGATGGCAAATCGAGCTTAATCCCGACACTCTGCCCAAAGTGCTCATCAACCAAACCTATTTTGCCGAAGTCTCTCGCCTGACCGCAGACAATTCAGCAGATCAGGCATTCCTCAACGAATGCCTGGAAAACGCGAGCTGGCTGGTTCGCAGCCTCGATCAGCGCGCCAAAACGATCCTCAAGGTAGCAACTGAAATCGTCCGCCAACAGGATGTATTTCTGGAGCATGGCATTGCCCATCTTCGGCCGCTCAACCTTAAGACCGTCGCTGAGGCGATCGAGATGCACGAGTCGACTGTAAGTCGGGTGACATCGAACAAGTACATGCTCACTCCGCGCGGCGTCTTCGAGCTAAAGTACTTTTTCACGGTCGCGATCGCCTCCACCCAAGGCGGGGATGCGCATTCCGCTGAAGCTGTCCGCCATCGCATCAAGGCGATCATCGCCGCAGAAGCCGCCGATGAAGTGCTTTCCGACGATGAAATCGTCGCCCGGCTCAAGGAAACCGGCATCAGCATTGCGCGCCGCACCGTCACAAAGTATCGGGAGGCAATGAACATACCCTCCTCCGTGCAACGCCGCCGCGAAAATCGTGTACGGATTCAATGGCGATCAAAAGCCTGACGGCCCCCGTTTCGCTGGCCAATGATCCCGAGCGTATCCCGGCGAGGCCGCCTAGCCGCCTTCCTCCGGTCCGAAGCAACTCTTGAACTCGTTGCATTCCCGGCAACTCGGCGCGGAACAAAGGGAAAAGCCTTCAGCCTCGCAGAGCTTGTGGTAGAGATACTTCTTCCATTTCATGTTGTTTGTGTTGCCCTCCGCGAGCTTAGGGAAATGCGTTTCAAGCAAACGGCTGAGCTCGGACCGGTCGACGAGGCCGAGCTCCTGCCAGAGATGGCCATCGCGCAAGGCACGCCGGGCGACAATCTTGGCGAAACGGGCGCTCGCGGGGTTGCTGGGGCGGGCATGCGTCTTAAGCAGGCGACGCAGAAGTTCTTCTTCCATGCCCGGCTCGGGATCGCTCACCTCATCCAAGGAGAAGCCGTGGATGAGGCTTGTTGGAAAACAGCGCGTCAGGATGTCCAGCAACTCTCCACTTGAGAGGCCGGTTGCCTCGGTCGCCGTCGCCTCTCCCGCCTCGATCTCCTCCAGCGCACGCGAAAGAACACAGGCAAGCACATGTTCGTCGAAATCCATCTCGAGGTCCATACGCGGCCACCCGCCAGTGCCGGACGATTGTGAGTGTCGCCGCCGACTGGACCGGTAGGATATACGCACTCCACGGGTGATGCCCGTCCCGGAGAAAATGCGCATCTGACGCCGATCTGACATGCTGCTCGTCCTTCCGTTCTCATCCATGGATGTCATATCGGTCGGCAGGTCCCGCCACCCATGACACGGGAATTTCAAAACTCGTGCCAGCTGCGCGAGAAACCTCCTGAAACCGATTTTCCAAGCTTCATTCAACAACTTAAGATGAGAGTTTGAGCAGGAACGGGTCGAACACGGTGTCTCGGAACAGACAAAACCCGACAGCGCCGCCTCCCGATGCGTCAAACAATCGTCTCGGGGTCGATTCTCGGCGCCGCCGGATGCGAGCACGTGGCGCGCTGTGCCCGATACCCGAAGACGAAACGAAGAAGACCGTCCCAAAAGGTGTCACGATCGCCCAAGCTCGGGCGCTGGTTGGTACGGTGCTTGCAGATTACGCTCGGGGCAAGCGAAAGCTGTGGGGCCACGCCCAGGCTGCTCGCGCGACCATCGATATTCAGAAGGCTGGATGTAGCCCACATGAGGAGGAGCAGCGGCGAATGACATGCATTGTCGGTCTTACCAATAATGGGTCAGTTCACATCGGCGGCGACAGCGCTGGTGTGGGCGGCCAATCGCTTACCATCCGGGCCGATCGCAAGGTTTTCCGCAAGCAAGACTTCATCTTCGGATTTACGGGCTCCTTTAGATTGGGCCAGTTGTTGGCACACTCCTTCGATCCGCCGGAAAAGCATGCTAAAACAGATGTCTACGCATTTATGGTAACCGAGTTTGTCAACGCGCTTCGCCGATGCCTGCAAGATGGCGGCTTCGCACAGAAGCACAACGAAGCTGAGACCGGTGGCACCTTCCTCGTCGGCTATCACGGACGGCTCTTCAAAATCCACACGGACTATCAGGTTGGCGAGGCGGCTGATGGCTACGACGCCTGTGGATGCGGCCAACAAATCGCACTGGGCGCGCTTTTCGCATCGGCCGACTCTCCGCCTCACGAAAGGGTGGCGATGGCGCTCAATGCGGCCGAGCGCTTTTCAACCGGCGTACGCGGCCCGTTTCACTTCGAGACGCTCGAAGCCGTTGAGTGAAGAGGTCAATGCCCACGCCCCGCCCGTGCGGCACACCAGGTCTCTGCTAGCCTTCCAAAAGCGCCTGTCGCACCTGACGGGCCTTCGCTCGCATCTCTGCGACCAGACTGTCCTGGTCGCAAGCCTCGAAGGCAAGGCGTTCTTCCGCCCCAACCCTCAAACAGTGAGGAAATTGCGGTCGCGGCAGAATCTTGCCAGACTCGCTGAACGTGGGAGAATTCATAAGGCTGGAACCAGGTCAGAGCGGGTCTGCGAACCCAGGCGCACACGCCGCACTTTCAGCCGATCTCGCCGAAATACGCTCATGATCTTGCACAGGGTGTTGCGACGTCAGCCGGTAACAACTGCCGCGTGAGAAAATGCATCTCACGACATCGGGCACAATCTGCAGCAACCATCGATGACTTGGCAGTGCCGCGGAGAGCGAGCCGAGGCGAAGTCCAGTTAAGGGCAACCCAACAACGATACTTTGTTGCAACGTATCGGCTGGAGCCCGGTTTCCTGTCCCATGTGCGACGATGTCGGACATAGGACACCAGTGTCAGAGGCATATTGTTGTTTGCAAACAGTTTTTCCTTTGGCACGGCGGATGCGTGATTGCCCGCCGAACGCATCCGTCCGAGGGAACCCAACGCATGATCACGCTCACCGAGAATGCCGTCGCCGTCATGAAAGCTGCTCTTTCGCGATCCGCCGAGCCGGTGGAAGGTTTTCGAATCATGATCCAGGCGGGCGGCTGCTCAGGCTTCAAATACCTGATGGGGCTGGAAAGCTCGCCGCGCGAGGACGACGCCATAATCGAGGCCGACGGAGTAAAGGTGTTCGTAGACGTCGCATCGCAATTGCAAGTCGCTGGCATGACCGTCGACTTCGTCACGGAGGTCGAATCCGCCGGATTTGTTTTCGACAATCCGAACGCGCAAAAGACGTGCGCCTGCGGAAAATCCTTTGGCTGATCACCTGACTCAAGGGAAAAAGCCATGGGGAACTATTTCGAGATGGTCGAAGAATGTTTCTTCAACGATGTGAATGCCGGCGTTCTTGAGGTCACTAGGGTCGGCGCCATCTCCTGCGGCAATAGGCTTGACCGGATCACAAAAGTCGATGCGGAAGCGATCACTGGCGCGAAATCCCAGTTGTTGCGCTGCAGCTCTGCGATTGCCGCCTTGCCGGAATGTGCCGAGCGCATCGTCGGTACGACTGCCGGCGAAGCGTGCCGCCTGACCCATCGGGAGACGGCGGGGTTTATCGATAGGCTGCTGCAGGAGAGGACGCAACGTCCCGCAATGCGAATTGTTGCAAGGGCCAAAACCCGCGGTATGGGTCGCATCTGGCCTCGCGAGCGAGGCGCACCAGTGTACAAAAGCTTCAGTGTTGATGAAAGGGTGATCATCAGGACATCCGCATCAACTGTCTCGCCACCAACCGGCAAGTCACTCACGACACGCAGCCTGGTAGCAGCGGAGTTACATGTTCCAAAGCATTGGAGGAAATGCTTGTCGGGGGCCGTGCAGCAATGTTCACCGAAGCCCTCACTGCGTGAGAGAAGGCGTGTCGGCAAAACAAAGACCGCCGTCGATGCAAAGTCGACCTGTCGCATCACTGTCAAGGACCTGCGTTCGCCTGAAGCCTGTCGGGACCGCGACACTCCTGATCTCAGCGGTGTTCAGGCTGCCTCACGTCACCACGTGCCTCGGTCCCGTGTCTGGCCGCCTCAGTCATTAAGCGCACGAGCAAGCAAGGGGGTCGAGCACACAAATGTTCACGTTGCTCCCGGCCAGCCGAGAATGCGTCCATGAGATCTATCTATCTGGATAACAACGCGACGACACGAGTCGATCCCGAAGTGGTCGAAGAGATGCTGCCATTCTTCACGGATCAATTTGGAAATCCTTCTTCGACGCACGCGTTTGGCTCCTCCGCCAGCGGGGCTGTTAGGAAAGCGCGCCGGCAGTTGCAGGCGCTGATTGGCGCAGAGTTCGACTACGAGATGGCGTTCACCTCAGGCGGGACGGAAAGCGACAATGCAGCGATCCTTTCGGCGCTTGAGGTGATGCCTGAGCGCACGGAGATCGTGACTTCGACGGTCGAGCATCCCGCCGTTCTGACGCTCTGCGCGGATCTTGAGAAAACGCGGGGCATCAGGGTGCACAGGGTCCCAGTTGATCGCCTTGGGCGGCTAGACCTCGACGCGTACAAGGCCGCGCTCAGCCCGCGTGTGGCAATCGTCTCGATCATGTGGGCGAACAACGAAACGGGTACGATCTTTCCCGCGATCGAACTCGCAAATTCAGCAAAGGAGGTCGGTGCCCTTTTCCATACCGACGCAGTCCAGGCCGTCGGCAAGATTCCAATCGACCTCAAGTCGACTGCAATCGACATGCTTTCGCTCTCCGGCCATAAACTGCACGGTCCGAAAGGGATCGGCGCACTTTACATAAGGCGTGGCGTACCCTTCCGCTCGCTGATCAAGGGAGGGCACCAGGAACGGGGCAGGCGTGCGGGTACAGAGAATACGCCTGGCATAGTCGGGTTAGGCAAAGCAGCCGAACTCGCCTTGAAATTCATGGACGATGAGAACACACGGATAAAATCACTGCGAGACCGCTTGGAGAAAGGTGTTCTCAAGCGTGTTCCATACGCCGTCGTCACCGGCGACCCGCTGGAGCGCTTGCCGAATACTGCGTACATCTCCTTCCACCAGGTCGAAGCCGATGGCATGCTGTTTCTCCTCAGCCGTTATGGGATTGCCTGCTCCTCCGGCTCCGCTTGCAGCTCCCGCTCGCTGGAACCGAGCCATGCCTTGAAGGCAATGAACTACCCTGATAGCGCGGCACACGGGACAATCCGCTTCTCCTTCTCACGCCACAACAGCGAGGAGGATGTGGACCGGGTGCTCGAGGTGATACCCGGGATAGTCGAGAAGTTGCGCGACATGCCCCGATATGGATCGCCTGCGGAAGAGCGGCGATCTGGTCTGCGCTGAGGAGAAGAGGCGGCCTCGGCTCATGAAACGGCAAATCTTTCTCAACGATACCACCATGCGCGACGGTGAGCGGGCGCCTGGCGTCGCCTTCACTACGGCAGAAAAGTTGGGGCTCGCCGAGTCGCTCGCCGCCGCCGGCGTCTGGGAAATCGAGATCGGCACGCCGGGCATCAGCCCCGACGAGATCGAAACAATTCGCGCGGTGGTCGCATTGGGTCTCCCCGTTCGGCTCGTCGCCTGGTGCCGGATGACGTCAGAGGATCTCGACGCAGCAATTGAATGCGGGGTGCCCGCCGTCAATCTGGCCCTGCCCGCATCGGACATCCAACTGACCGGCAAGCTCGGCCTTGATCGGGCAGGAGCGCTCAAAGTCGTCGAGAGGATGGTCGGGCGCGCAGCCAATCGGGGACTCTTCGTGGCGGTGGAATGCGAGGATGCATCGCGCGCCGACCGGGCTCATCTCGCCCATGTGATCGAGACGGCTGCGCGCGCGGGCGCAAGCCGCGTCAGGCTGGCCGACACAATCGGAGTTCTCGACCCCTTCTCGACGTTCGATCTTGTCTCCGAGTTGGCGTCACAGTTCCTGATGGATCTGGAATTTCATGGCCGCAACGACTTCGGCCTTGCTACCGCCAACACGCTGGCGGCGATCCGCGCCGGGGCGTGGCATGCCTGCGTAACCGTCGGCGGCCTGGGCGAGCGCGCCGGCAATGCCGCGCTCGAAGAGGTCGCTGCAGCACTGGCTGTGCTCGACGGCGAAAATATCGGCATTGCCCTCAAAGCGTTACCCGAGCTCGCCGCCCACGTGGCGCGTGTCGTCGGCCGCCGCATACCAGCCATCAAGCCGGTGGTCGGCGCGGATAGCTTCACCCAGGAAACCGGACTGGATGTCGCAGAGCTGCTCAAGGAACCCTGTACTTACCAGGGTCTCGATCCGGCTCTCGTTGGCCGCCGCCAACAGATTGTCATCGGCAAGCATTCTGACGCCACTGCCATTGCACAAGTGCTGAAAGAAAAGGGGCGCGAACTTGACCCGGATCTAGCAGCCGCGATCATCTCCCGCGTCCGCTCCCAGGCGTGCGAGACCAAATCGACCGTCACTGAAACCCAACTGGTCAAGCTTTACGACGAACTATGTCGTGCATCGTCAGACCGCTATCTTGGAAGCGAGTGAGCCGGACAATGTCATTCCGCTCCGCCGGCTTGGTCGATATGGCAGCCGTACGCCGTGAAAAAAGCGTTCCGTGATCGCCGATGACAGTAACGCTCCGGCGTGCTTGCCGATTCTAACGCGCCATCTATCGTCGACCGGAGAATACAATGTGCAAGTGCTCTAATAGGACTGACCATATTAATGCTAGTGACATCCTCGCGCGGCTGAAGGGTCTGTCGGCTGCAGAGGAGTTCTTTGCAGTGCTTGGCGTCTCTTATGACCCGAAAGTGCTCGATGTCTCGCGACTCCACATCATGAAGCGTATGGGCCAATACCTCGCCGAAGAGGACTTCTCCGGTCTACCCGATCAGGTGATCGCGGCCCGGGCCCACGCCATGCTGGAACGGGCCTACGAGGATTTCGCGACTTCATCGCCCCTCAAGCACCGGGTCTTCAAGGTGCTCAAGGATCACGATCCGGATAATCCCGCCACATCAGCCCGCGCCTTTGTCCCGTTAGACTCCGTCCTGAAACCGTTTGGGAGGGAATGAGCGCGTCGCGCTTGCGACAAGATGCTGTCGAAACTCCGACAAACCAGTAGCGGCGCAAACACCCCCTTGTCCGGAAATCTACATTCCTTTCAGTCGCATAGGAGAGTGCGGAGCGTTTGGCACAAATGATGCTGGCTAAAGGCGACGAGCCGGAAAATTAGGACAGGGAAGAGTAAGCGACCGCCATGCACATCCTAATCTGTATCAAGCAGGTGCCGGACTCCGCGCAGATACGCGTCCATCCGGTGACGAACACAATCATGCGTCAGGGGGTGCCGACCATCATCAACCCCTATGACCTGTTCGCCCTTGAAGAAGCCCTCAGATTGCGCGACTGCCATGGCGGCGAGGTCACCGTACTGACCATGGGGCCGCCCATGGCAGAGGACGCATTGCGCAAGGCCCTCACTTATGGCGCCGACCGCGCCGTCCTTTTGACCGACCGGTATTTTGCCGGCTCCGACACCCTGGCGACCTCATTCGCTCTTTCTCAGGCCATTGCGAAGATCGGAGAGACCTTCGGTGCGCCTGACATCGTCTTCACGGGCAAGCAGACGATCGATGGTGACACCGCCCAGGTCGGGCCCGGCATCGCCAAGCGCCTCGACCTTTTGCAGCTCACTTACGTCGCGAAGATCGTTTCGATCGATCTCGATGCGCGCGAGATCACCGTGGAGCGCCGCTCGGAAGGAGGCACGCAGACGCTAATGACCAAGCTCCCCTGCCTCATCACAATGCTGGAAGGCACCAACGAGATCCGCCGCGGCTCGCTCGACGACGCGCTCCGCGCCGCACGCAGCCAGATCGTGAAGTGGAACGCGGCCGACGCCGGCATTGAGGACCTTACCAAATGCGGCCTGCGCGGTTCTCCAACCGTCGTCAAGCGCGTCTTCGCCCCAACTGCGCGGGCCGAAAAAGCAGAGCAGATCGACACCACCGAAAAGACGTCCCGCGATCTTGCTGAAGAGTTGATCGCCGGGATCTTCTCGCGCCAGCCGGCGCTGGAAGACGAGCTCGCCTTCGACGGCGACGATTGATGGCAAGGAGAGCCGATGTTGGACACGAAGCGAGACACCCCTCCTCCAGCCGCTGGCCGGGCCGGCATGAAGAAGGAACTGCCAGAGCATTTCAAGGACTATCGGCACGTTTGGGTCTTTATCGAACTGGAACGCGGCCAGGTTCATCCCGTCTCCTTCGAGCTGCTCGGCGAAGGCCGCAAGCTCGCTGACAAGCTGGGCGTCGAGCTTGCCGGCGTCGTTCTGGGCCCGCCGGGGGAGGCTACCTGGCATGCCGTCGCCGAGGCCTTCGCATATGGCGCCGACCTTGCCTACATCGTCGAGGCCCCACTGCTCGCCGACTATCGCAACGAGCCTTTCACCAAAGCGATGACGGATCTGGTCGAGACCTACAAACCGGAGGTTCTGCTTTTGGGTGCGACGACGCTCGGCCGCGATCTTGCCGGTTCCGTGGCGACGACGCTGTTGACAGGGCTAACCGCCGACTGCACCGAACTCGACGTGGATGCCGACGGCTCGCTTGCGGCAACACGGCCGACTTTCGGCGGCTCCCTGCTCTGCACGATCTACACGCTCAACTGCCGCCCGCAGATGGCCACGGTGCGGCCAAGGGTCATGGCCATGCCGGAGCGAATGAACAAGCCGGTCGGTCGCGTCATTCAGCACGAAGTGCCGATGGTAGAGGAAGAGATCGTCACCAAGGCCCTCGGTTTCCTGTCCGACGGCCAGTCCTCGAACGCCAACCTCGCCTATGCCGACGTCGTGGTTGCCGGCGGTCTCGGTCTCGGCGCGGCCGAGAACCTGAAGCTCGTGAAAAATCTCGCACGGGTGATTGGGGCCGAATATGGCTGTTCGCGCCCACTGGTCCAGAAGGGCTGGATGCCGGCTGATCGGCAGATCGGCCAGACGGGCAAGACTATCCGGCCGAAGCTCTACATTGCGGCCGGAATCTCGGGCGCCATCCAACACCGGGTTGGCGTCGGGGGAGCTGATCTCATCGTAGCGATCAATACCGACCCGAACGCGCCGATCTTCGATTTCGCTCACCTCGGCGTCGTAACCGATGCAATCCGCTTCCTGCCGTCATTGACGGAAGTCTTCACCCATCGGCTGTCGCCGCACAGTCGCGACAAGCTTGCGAACTGAGGAATACGGGCCATGACCGAGGAAAAGTTCGACGCCATCGTGATCGGGGCCGGTATGGCCGGCAACGCAGCCGCATACACAATGGCGAGCCGCGGCCTCAAGGTGCTGCAGCTGGAGCGCGGCGAATACCCAGGTTCCAAGAATGTCCAGGGCGCCATCATGTACTCCAACATGCTGGAGAAAATCATCCCTGACTTTCGGGATGATGCGCCATTGGAGCGGCATCTGATCGAGCAGCGCTTCTGGATGATGGACGACACATCCCACATCGGGATGCAGTACCGGTCGGATGACTTCAACGAGTCAAGACACAACCGCTATACGGTCATTCGCGCCCAGTTCGACAAGTGGTTTTCCCGCAAGGTGCGCGAGGCGGGAGCGACGGTTCTTTGCGAGACGACGGTGACGGAACTCGCCCGGGACAGCGACGGAAAGGTGATCGGCGTTCTTACCGACCGCACCGGCGACATGATCCTTGCGGACGTGGTCGTTCTCGCAGAAGGGGTCAATGGGCTTCTCGGGACGCGGGCTGGCTTGCGTGAGACGCCAAAGCCTCAAAACGTGGCGCTCGCAGTCAAGGAAATGCATTTCCTGCCCGAAGAGGTGATCGACCAGCGGTTCGGCCTGAAGGCAAATGAAGGCTGCGTGATCGAGGCGGCGGGCACCATCTCCCGCAGCATGGCCGGGCTCGCCTTCCTCTATACCAACAAAGAGTCGATCTCGATCGGCATCGGCTGCCTCGTCTCGGATTTCGCCGCGACAATGGAGAGCCCTTACGAGCTGCTCGAAAGCTTCAAGAACCATCCGTCGATCCGGACGCTGATCGCAGGTTCGGAGGTCAAGGAATATGCCGCTCATCTCATTCCGGAAGGTGGTTACAGGGCCATCCCGCAGCTCTTCGGAAACGGCTGGGTGGTGGTAGGCGACGCAGCCCAGCTCAACAATGCGGTGCACCGCGAAGGATCCAACCTCGCCATGACGTCCGGGCGCCTTGCCGGTGAGGCTATCTTCCTGGTCAGGAAAGGCGGGCGGCCAATGACGAAGGAAAACCTCGCCCTCTACAAGTCAATGCTGGACAAGTCCTTCGTCATCAAAGACTTGAGGAAATACAAGGATATGCCTGCCCTTCTTCACACGAATTCCCGCAATTTCTTCACGACTTATCCGCAATTGCTGTCGCAGGCGGCACAGAATTTCATGCGTGTCGACAGCACCCCGAAGCTCGATAAGGAACGGGCAACCACTGCCGCCTTCATCAAGGCTCGTTCGCGATGGGGGCTGGTCGGTGATGCAGTGCGCTTGGCATTCGCCTGGCGCTGAAGGAGAGATGAGATGACGATTGCAGTCACCAACTTACGTGTAGAGGACAAGCTCTACCAGAACCGCTACGTCGTCGACTCAGGACGTCCGCACATTAAAGTGCGACCGCACAAGTGGCCGAGCGCGAACCTCTTCGCCCTGACGAGCGTTTGCCCGGCCAAATGCTATGAGTTGAATGACAACGGCCAAGTCGAGATCACCGCCGACGGGTGCATGGAATGCGGCACATGCAGGATCCTGTGCGAGGCAAGTGGTGAGATCGAGTGGAATTACCCGCGAGGCGGCTACGGCGTCCTCTTCAAGTTTGGATGACGAGGCTCGCGCGCGTATCGGAACCAGCATTCGCTTGTTCAGGTTGTCGAAAACATGCAAAAAGGAGTTGGGGTAATATGCTTCCAAAGTTCAGAAGCAAAAGGTCGCTTGGGAGGAGCACCTGACAACCACTGAGGAATTTCAATGGCTCACATGCTGCGCGGTCGGTTCGAAGAAGGAGGGCGGTCTGGATCAGGCACGAACAACAAGACGGATCCCTTTGTCAGCGGAATTTACCAGATATCGAAAGTCCTGACCGCACCTACCCGGCTGGAGATCACGCTCACCAATGTCGTGAACATCCTCTCCTCGATGCTGGAAATGCGTGACGCAGCAATCGTCGTCCTGGAAAATGAAAACGAGCCAGAAATTGTCGCGACTGCGGGCATTACACCCTCACCTCACTCCGGCAGCGGCCGAGTTGTATCCCAGGCCACAATTGACGAGATCGTTGCTACCGGAGCACCGGTCGTCATACAGGATGCCAGCAAGTCGGAGCTCCTTCAACTCGACCGTCAAGCGTCTTCCATCGGCACCACCATCCCAGGCCGCTTTATTGGTGTTCCGGTAAAGGCCGAGCGCAAAATACTTGGCACATTGTCGATCTTTCGCGTCAGGGGCGACACCATCGACATTCCCCATGACGATGACGTAGGCTTTCTCACAATGGTCGCCAACCTTGTCGGCCAGACGATCTGGCTCCATCGCAGTTTTGGCATCGATGATAAGCGGCTCACGGACGAGGAACGCAGCCACGAGAGCTCTCCCGACGGTGAGCGGAACGACATCGGCGGGCGGTTGCCTGCCAAAATCGACTGGATCGTCGGGGAAAGCCCCGCTGTCAAGGAGGTGCTCGCAACCGTTTCGGCCGTGGCCCCGACCAACACCACCGTACTCCTGCGGGGCGAAAGCGGCACCGGCAAGGAATTCTTTGCACAGGCCATCCATGAGCTTTCACCTCGAAGGAAGAAATCTTTCGTAAGATTGAACTGCGCCGCGCTGCCCGAAGGCGTTCTTGAATCGGAGCTGTTCGGGCATGAGAAGGGTGCCTTCACCGGGGCTATCTCGCAGCGCGCGGGCCGTTTCGAACTGGCAAACGGCGGAACACTGTTGCTTGACGAGATCGGCGAAATCTCGCCTGCATTTCAGGCCAAGCTGTTGCGCGTCTTGCAGGAAGGTGAACTGGAGCGGGTTGGCGGCACCAGAACGCTAAAGGTCGACGTTCGGCTCATATGCGCCACCAACAAGAATCTCGAAACGGCTGTCGCCAATGGAGAGTTCAGGGCTGATCTTTATTACCGCATCAATGTAGTGCCGATTGTGTTGCCGCCGCTCAGGGATCGACCCGGCGACATTTCTCGCCTTGCAAAAGTTTTCCTCAAGCGATTCAACAAGGAGAATGGCCGCGAACTCACATTCGCGCCGGCGGCGCTTGACCTGGTCTCGCAATGCCGCTTCCCCGGGAACGTCCGTGAACTTGAAAACTGCGTGCGAAGGACGGCAACTCTCGCGCCGTCAAGGACGATCGGTCCGTTGGATTTCGCCTGCAAGAACAGCCAGTGCCTCTCCGCGCTTCTGTGGAAGGGACCGAACGGTTTAATCGGCGACAATGGCATCGATGAGCCCACCAGAGAGAGGACAATGTCGGCTGGATCCCCGTTCGCGGCCAGGCGCGACGGCGCCTCTCTAGGCGAGGTCTCCTCCAAGGCCTGTGATCCGAACGATCCTGCCTGCCCTGCAATCGGTGCGCGCCTGACTGAGCGCGAACGGCTGGTCGACGCGATGGAGAAATCCGGCTGGGTTCAGGCCAAGGCGGCTCGCCTCCTCGGCCTCACGCCACGTCAGGTAGGTTATGCCATCCGCCGGCATCAAATCGAGGTGAAGAAGTTCTAGACCTGGTGTGGTCGAACGGCAGGCCCGACCTGCCCTCCTCCCCTCATGCACTCGAGCCGCCCCGCCATCTTACCTCGTGTCTTGTCCATGTCGAATGCCTTACAAATGACTGTCTGGTCGCAAATGGAGGGAAGCGGACAAAAAAGCTAAGCTGTTGAAAAGAGCAGCTCTTTTCATTGGCATGGCCTTTGCTTTCTGAACCGCGAAGTTACGCAGCAACGGAGCCTTCAATGTCCCCACCGATGATTTCGCTCAAGAGTCTGACCAGCACCACGACCATGAACCAGCTGCTGGCCACCGCGAAGTCCACTGCTTGCGCCGCGTCATCGTGCGGTTCGTCCGCAAAGCCGCACGACGTCGAGCCGGCTGTCTGGGAGAAGATCAAGGATCATCCCTGCTACTCAGAAGAAGCGCACCATTATTTCGCGCGCATGCACGTCGCGGTCGCACCAGCCTGCAATATCCAGTGCAACTACTGCAATCGTAAATATGACTGCGCCAACGAAAGCCGGCCCGGGGTCGTCTCGGAAAAGCTGACGCCTGACCAGGCGCTCAGAAAGGTCGTTGCGGTCGCCAATGAAGTCCCGCAGCTTTCCGTGCTCGGCATCGCCGGACCAGGCGATGCCTGTTATGACTGGAAGAAAACAAAGGCGACATTTGAACGCGTGGCCCGGGAGATCCCCGATATCAAGCTGTGTCTTTCAACCAACGGTCTAGCGCTGCCGGACCATGTCGGCGAGCTTGCCGACATGAATGTCGATCACGTGACGATCACCATCAACATGGTCGATCCGAGAGTCGGCGCGAAGATATACCCGTGGATTTTTCATGACCACCGCCGCTTCACCGGGCTGGAAGCCGCCAGAATCCTGCATGAGCGGCAGATGCTGGGTCTGGAGATGCTGACGGCGCGCGGCATCCTCACCAAGGTCAATTCGGTGATGATCCCCGGTGTCAACGACGAGCACCTGCTCGAGGTGAACAGATGGGTCAAGGATCGCGGTGCGTTCCTGCACAACGTGATGCCGCTGATCTCCGACCCGGCGCATGGAACGCATTATGGCCTGACCGGTCAGCGCGGCCCGCGGGCGACCGAACTGAAGGCGCTTCAAGATCGTCTCGGTGGGGGTGCGAAGCTGATGCGCCATTGTCGGCAGTGCCGGGCCGATGCAGTCGGCCTGCTCGGCGAGGATCGCGGCGGCGAATTTACCCTCGATCAGATCCCGGATGAGGTCAGCTACGACGCCAGCAAGCGCGAGGCCTATCGTGAGGTGGTCGCGCGCGAGCGAGACGATCACCTGGCTGCCAAGAAGGAGGCGATCGGAATGATCAAAGCGGCGGGCTCCAACGGATCGCTTCATTTCGCAGTGGCAACGAAGGGCGGCGGCCGAATCAACGAACACTTCGGACATGCAAAGGAATTCCAGGTCTATGAAGCCTCGGCGAGCGGTATCAACTTCGTGGGGCATCGCAAGGTAGAGCAGTATTGCCGCGGCGGCTGGGGTGAGGAACATGCGCTCGAGACTGCCATCGCCGCGCTCGAAGGCATAGATATCGTCCTGTGCGCCAAAATTGGAGATTGCCCCAAAGATCAGCTCAGGGATGCTGGTATCCGAGCAATTGACGATTATGGCTATGACTACATCGAAACGGCCATCAGCGCACTTTATGCCGAAGAGTCTGGGGCCGAACCACTGACGGCCACTGCTTGAGCCCGATTCCAACCGAACGAGGAGCTGAAAATGGCCTTCAGGATCATCGCATCCCAATGTACCCAGTGCGGTGCCTGCGAGTTCGAATGTCCCTCCGGCGCGATCAAGTTCAAGGGCGAGGCCTACGTGATCGATCCGAACAAGTGCACCGAATGCAAGGGAGCTTTCGAGCTGCAGCAATGTGCCTACGTATGTCCAGTGCCAAAGACCTGCGTTCCCGTTCCGGCATAGTCGGGGTTCCCCCCCCGGCACGTGTTGCGCTCCTTTATCGATATCATGCAGTTCAAAACGGAAAGAACGCAATGGGCCTTTCACGCGAACAGGAGGTCGAGATCCGCAAGCCGCCACTTTTCATGCCCGGTGAGCGGGTCCGTGCTACACGCCACGTAAAGAATGACGGCACCTATCCCGGCAAAACCATCGGTGAAAACCTGGTGCGGAAAGGCGACGAAGGCTATGTGCGCGACATCGGTACCTTTCTCCAGCAGTTCTACATCTATGCGGTCGAATGGATCGATCGCGGCACCGTTGTCGGCATGCGCGCGCGTGAACTGACGAGCACTGAGAAAGCCGCCACCGTTGTCAGCGAAGGAACAGCAAGATGAAGGTAATGATCCGCAGAACCAGCGCCGGCTTGTCGGCCTATGTTCCTAAGAAGGATCTCGAGGAGCCGATCATCAAGGTCGAGAATGAAGAGCTGTGGGGCGGGACTGTAACGCTCAAGAACGGCTGGCGGCTCGCCCTCCCTGACCTGCCGCGCGATACGCGTCTGCCGGTCACCGTCGAGGCCAGGAGGATTTTCGACGACGACTGATGCTGCAGATAATCGAGGACAAACGGCAAGAGAAAGCAGCATGAACACGATCGTGACCACCGACAGTCTCCTTTTGGTGCGCAACAGCGATGCGGAAAAGCGGCTTCAACTGCTGAAGGAAGCGCTCGCCGCCGATGCGGTCGTTCCCTATCTCGGTCCGGGTCTTCTAAGGCTCAGCTCTGCGCGGCCGACTGTACCGCACGAGCCGGAAGCCGTCGCGGCGGCACTCAACACGCGGGCGCCAGCCCCCTCCAGAATACGCACCAATATGTGGTCGGTCGCGCAATTCATCGAACAGCGCCGGCATCGCCGGACGCTTCAAACCTGGATGGCTGATATATTCGCATCGCCGGTGGCACCGACCATTCTGCATGCCTGGCTCGCAACGCTACCCCTCTCCCTCATCATCGATAGCTGGTACGACGCGACGATGCGGGCGGCCCTTGCCGAGACCGGCCGAACGGACGTGGTTGAGATACAAGGCGTCACCAGGGCAACCGGATACGGCGACATCTGGACGAAAGCCTACGATTTGTCCGGAAGGGAAATCGGAACCGGATCAGCGGCAAAGACGGTTCTCTACACGCCTCACGGCAGCGTCAGGCCGGCGGCAAATTTTCTCGTCTCGGATTCCGACTATGTCGAAGTCCTGACCGAGATCGATATTCAGAGGCCGATCCCTGAAGCGGTGAAGGAGCGGCGCACCAACAGGGGCTTCTTCTTCCTCGGCTGCCGCTTCAACGACCAGATGCTGCGCACCTACGCCCGACAGATCATGAAGCGTTCCAACGGCCCACGCTTCGCGGTGCTCGATGCGGCAGCGCTGACCAACAACGAACGCCGTTTCCTCGCAGCAAGCGCGATTACGCTCATCGACATGCCGACGGGCGAGGCTGCGGCTCGGCTTATCGGATGAGGAAAGTGCAGCCAAGGAGTGCTGCGGAGACGAAGCGTCCGTCAGGCGTTCGTCGGGCTGTCGATACTTGAAGGCAGTCGCAGCCCCATTGCACCGGACGTCGACCATCTCGGCTATTGAGACTAGAAGTGGTGAGAGGATAGCCGGCTAGGGAAATCTGAAACGTCTCATGACCTCACGTGGAGAGGGCATGCGGGATGCCTCCTGAAATAACACGTCTCGCATCCAGAGGCTTGCCTGATCGCTATTGTGAAGCGCCGGCCATTGGACGGCCTGGTTGAATGCGGGCATTGGCAGCGGAAGTTCTACGATCTGCAGGGGAATAGTTTTTGCGAGCTGATTGACAAGGCGTAAGGGCATCGTCGCTATGCGCTCGGTCCCTGAAAGCATGAACGGAACCATGCTAAAGCCCTGCACGACAACCTCGATATGTCTCTTAAGCCCGTGCTCAAGCAAATACCATTCCTCAATGGAAGGCGTCCGGGCATTCCCGAACTTCACCACAACATGCCCCATCGACATGTATCTCTCGAATGTAAGTCGCTCTGACAGCTGCTTGTTCGAGCGGCAGCCTACGCACACGAGAGTTTCCTCGAACAGGGTCGCCTTAGGATGCGCGCGCGACATGAACAATTCCGGAAAGATGAGAAAATCGGCCTCACCGCGCCGCAGGCATTCATCGTAGTTGTCGGCGAGAGGCAGCAACTCGAAGCAGACGCCGGGCGCCTCCCGGGCAACACGCTTCACGACCTTCTCAAAAAAGACGAGCGCGGCGTAATCGGAGAGAATGACCTTGAAGCAGCGATCCGATTGGGCCGGGCAAAACGGGTCCCAGGAGATGATGGAGATTTGGATGTTCAGCAGGGCCTCGCGCACTGCGGGCGCAAGCCGTTCGGCACGCGGGGTCGGAACGAGTTCGCGGCCAACCATGGTAAAAAGATCGTCATTGAAATAGGTGCGCAACCTGCCGACAGCCGCGCTCATGGCAGGCTGGCTCAGGTTGATGGTGCGTGCCGCCGCCGTGAGATTACGCTCAGCCATCAGGGCGTCGAGTGCGACGAGGAGATTTAGATCAAGGCCCTTGAACCGCATGTCTTCATCTACCCGTCGCGAGGTGTCGAGAAGGGTGACGAGGCTTGTTGGCAGGCAAAAGCTTACCTTCTTCCCAGCGTATCTGCTTCCGACATGGAATTCGTTTTAAGCAAAAGAAATGAAGGGCCATGAGCACGATCGAGCTGACTGCATAGAAGAAATGGGCAGGTGACGTTAAAGCCGGCTGCAGAGCGGCTTTAGCTCTCGATTGCCGCGTCAGACGCCGGCAAAGCCGCCGGTCTCATCAACCTGCTCCAACTGAGGAGGCATATTGACCTAGACCTGCAAGCGAAGTTGCGATCGCGAGCACACATTGGCCTGTCGCATGCGCGATTTTGTGCTTCCGGTTCCAAAGACAAAGCATGGTGAGATGCGGTAGGCCACAGTGCCGAAGCCTCCGACGACGCGCCAAAGTCTTGGACTTGGCGGAGGGGAAGATCAACGACACGACAAGCCCTGTGCCAGCAGCGCCGGCAAAGAGTCCGAGCGCTCCGGCGATAGCGAGAAGAGCATTGTGATTCATTTCCGTGGCGCCTCGCTTGATGCTCTATGTTGAAATTGAATCAGAAGTGCACTTTCGAGACCTTGTCGTTCGGGATACCGGAGAACCAAGGATTCGAGCGACACGGCCTGCGCTTGCAGGACATCAGGGGAAAGTTCCGGCGCCTCAGCATCCCGGCATGCAACTACGGAGCTTGACGACGGTTTCTGAGAAAAAACCAGAGAAAACTCCGCCGCCCTTGGCTGAGTCCGAAGAATAGCCGGCGTGCAGACGTCGTCGAATTTGAGGACATTCTGGTCGTGCGCAATGACAACGCTGAGCATCGGCATCTTACCCCTGCGGCTTCTCTAAGATGGAGCCTGGTTCGCCTCCTCCTACCGGTCACGGCCGGCAGGACACGATTGAGGACGCAGCGGATTAAAATCCGCGGCCATCCAGTGTTGGAATCATGCACGACTGGGAGGTTTGGTCGCGCAGGCGGGCCTCAGTGCCCGGGCTTTCGTCAATGCAGCATTACGCGGTACCGGTAAAATCGATTGTATGGATGGACTCCATTCGCGTTATGGATGATAAACGCAAGCAGCGACCGCCAGTGCTGAGGAGAACAACGGGGCATTGGAACGCTGCCGACCGCAGATTGTCCCTGAACCGAAAAACGAGAGCACCATCGAAAGGCAAATTGCCTGCGTGAAGTCCTATCCGGTTGCGCCGCCGAGCTTTCGACCGCCGCCACCAATGGCCGTTCGAGCATCGCGTAAGCGGCAATGCCCAGAAGCGTACCCGATAGTACCGCCGCGGCCATCGCAAACGCTCAATCGAGGTTGAACGTGGCTACGGCCTTTGCCGCCAAGGAGATTGCGAACGTGGGCCAAAGATAGATTGAATAGGATGCATTGCCGAGAAGGCTCGGGACCCGCAGGCTAGGCACTCGTCCCGCGGCCTCTAACGTCAGCGCGCTGAGGACCAGCAGCACCGCCAGCGGACCGATCATCCATTCGTCGAACGGCAGATGAAGAATATCCACAAGAGCAAAGCCGCCGAATGCCAAGGCCGTCAGCGCCAGGCCAAAGACCACGGGGGCATCCTACCCTTCAGCCAGAGCCCGCCTATCATTCCGGCTACGAACTCCAGAAATGACGGCCCGCGTATAGGTCAG
The DNA here is from genome assembly GCF_001651855.1 of Sinorhizobium americanum. Taxonomy (GTDB): domain Bacteria; phylum Pseudomonadota; class Alphaproteobacteria; order Rhizobiales; family Rhizobiaceae; genus Sinorhizobium; species Sinorhizobium americanum. The sequence continues at coordinate 96,034 of NZ_LNQC01000073.1, forward strand.
CACCACCGCGTTTTTCGCAGCGGACTTCGAGACCCGCAATCACCAGCAGCAGGAAAAGGCCGACGACAGCCGGCAGACGCCAGTAGATCGGCACGACGCGGCGGATGCGATCGGCAATGAACTTCGCGGGGGCCAACGGTCGGCGCTCGCTGATGACCCACATGACGAAGCCGCTGATGACGAAGAAGACATCGGCGCCTGCCGCACCGACAGCGAAATGATGCCCGGTCCTCTCGGCAGCGTGAAAGATCACGACAGCGAGGGCGGCGCCGGCCCGCAGATACTGGATCGCCCGGATTGTCCCCATCGAAGGCCTCCTAACTGCTATCGCGGCACTCACCCACCACCATATGCGGTGGCTTTCACAGTCCCCCAATGCCCGCGGGCCATCCTTCAACGATCATTGGATCGGAAGATTTTGCATCCGAACGGATGCACGTTCGTCCCAGTACGCAAAGGAGATGCGACTTTCGCGCACAGCGAAGACGCCACATCCTCGCCGGCCGGATGGATCGCGCCATTCGAGTACTGCGCTACCACCTATTTCGTATATGACCTCTGGAACGCAGGTCATTCCCGCGACCGCGAAATCCTCCTCAAACATTTTCTGGATTGCAAAGCGACCTTCGACAGAACGCTGCTTTGCTGGAAGGTGCAGGGCATCTTCCCGATATAGTTCTGCGACGGCGATCGCATCACGCCTGTTGAAGCGTCTAATCCACTCTTCGACCATTTCACGCGGCTTCATAGGGATGTTCCTTCCGCCGGGCAGGATCATCGGAGCACGCTCTGAAAGACGGCTCCTGACAGTAATAGGAGACACTCAAGAACGCCTCGTCAGTGTTCAAGAACGTTGGTCCCGCACGCCCTAGCAAGACACCTTGGCGCGTGCCGCGTTGACACATCATAGACTGCCGCTCCCGTATTGAGCGCAATTCGTTCCAAGACTTCGCAAAGGGGCGTCATTTCTCCTCCATCCATTGGTCGAGGAATGCCTCGATCTTGAGCGCAAGGGCGACTCGGTCCTCTTCGACCGTCTTCAGATGCAGGTCCGGATTTTCCGGCGCTTCATAGAGTGAGGAGACGCCGGTGAAATTTGCGATTTTTCCCGCAAAAGCTTTCTCATAGAGCCCTTTGGGATCGCGGCGCGCGCACTCGTCGATCGGCGTGTCGACGAAGATCTCGATGAACTCGCCCTCTTCCATCAATTCGCGCGCCATGCGCCGCTCATCGCGGAATGGCGAAATGAAGGACACGAGCACGATCAGCCCGGCATCGGCCATCAGCTTGGCCACCTCGGCAACGCGGCGAATGTTCTCGACGCGATCCTCGTCGGTAAAGCCCAGATCCCGATTGAGCCCGTGGCGCACATTGTCGCCGTCGAGCAGATAGGTGTGCTTGCCGCGGGCATGCAGGATCCGGTCGAGCGTATTGGCGATCGTCGACTTGCCGGAACCGGAAAGCCCGGTAAACCAGAGCACGGCAGGACGCTGGTTCTTCATTGCGCTGCGCGCGCTTTTGTTCACTTCGAGTGCATGCCAATGGACGTTGTCGGCGCGGCGGAGCGGGAAGTCGATCATGCCGGCGCCGACGGTGGCGTTTGTCACACGGTCGACGAAAATGAAGTTGCCAGTCGCCCTGTTGTCCTTGTAGGCGTCGAAGGCGATGGGTGACTGCGTCGAGATGTTGCAGACGCCGATCTCGTTCATCTGTAGCGATTTCGCGGCTTCGCGGACGAGGCTGTTGATGTTCACCTGATGCTTGAGCGTCGTCACCGTTGCGTTGACGCTGTCGGTTTCGGTCCTGAGGATGTAGCTCCGCCCCGGGAACATCGGACTTTCATCCAACCAGATCACATGCGCCTGGAACTGGTCGGCCACGTACGGCTGCGCGGCAGCGGGGACCAGCATGTTGCCGCGCGAGACATCGACCTCGTCGGCAAGGACGAGTGTGACGGCCTCTCCTTCCCCTGCCGCCTCGCGATTCCCGGCATAGGTCACGATCTCCTTGACTGTGGATCGCTGGCCGGATTTGGCAATGACCACCGGATCGCCGACGGAGATATGGCCCGATGCAACCTGACCCGCATAGCCGCGAAAGTCCGCATTCGGCCGCATCACCAGTTGGACTGGAAACCGGAACGGCCGCTCCTTTGCGGGTGGGTCGAGATCCACTGTTTCCAGGTATTCGAGGAGTGCGAGCCCCTTGTACCACGGCGTGTTTACCGAGGCCGAGATTACATTGTCGCCATAGCGCGCCGAGATCGGGATCGGCTGGATGCTGACAAAGCCGAGTTCCCTGGCAAAGGCCAGATAATCGGTTGCGATCTCGTCGAAGACCTGCCGGCGGAAGTCGACGAGATCGATCTTGTTGACCGCCAGCACGACGTGGCGAATGCCGAGCAGCGAGGCGATATAGGAATGCCGCCGCGTTTGCTGAAGAATGCCCTGGCGGCTGTCGATCAGGATGATGGCGAGATCGGCCGTCGAGGCGCCCGTCACCATGTTGCGGGTATATTCCTCGTGGCCGGGCGTGTCGGCGACGATGAATTTGCGCTTCGGCGTGGCGAAATAGCGGTAGGCGACGTCAATGGTGATGCCCTGTTCGCGCTCCGCCTCGAGGCCGTCGAGAAGCAGCGCCAGGTCGATCTCATTGCCGTTCGCCGCCCCGACGCGTCGGAGATTGGCCAATTGATCCTCGAAGATCAGCTTTGCGTCGTAGAGTAGCCGGCCGATCAGCGTCGACTTGCCGTCGTCGACGGAGCCGCAGGTGATGAACCGAAGGATCGATTTGTTGTCGTGCTCGGCCAGTTGCGCCTCAATGTCATGCGGCGGTATCGACGGCATATACGACATCAGAAGTACCCCTCACGCTTCTTCTTTTCCATCGCCGCGACTTCGTCAGTGTCGATCAGGCGACTGTGCCGCTCCGAGGTGCGTACGGTCATGATCTCCCGCACAATGTCCGGAACCGTGGCAGCCTCGGAGTCGATCGCGCCGGTCAGTGGGTAACAACCGAGCGTACGGAAGCGGACCATCCGCTCCACGACCTCTTCGCCGGGTTCAAGCGGCATACGGCTGTCGTCGACCATGATCAGCATGCCGCCGCGGCTCACCACCGGCCGGCGCGCCGCAAAGTAGAGCGGCACGATCGGGATATTCTCCTGATGGATGTATTGCCAGATATCGAACTCGGTCCAATTGGAGAGCGGGAACACCCGCATCGTCTCACCGGCACCGACGCGGGTGTTGTAGGTCTTCCACATCTCCGGCCGCTGGCGCTTCGGGTCCCAGCCGTGCTGGGCGTTGCGGATCGAGAACATGCGTTCCTTGGCCCGCGACTTCTCCTCGTCCCGCCGCGCTCCCGCCAAAGCCGCGTCGAAGCCGTATTTCTCGAGGGCCTGCCTCAGCGCCATCGTCTTCATGACGTGGGTGTGCAGGTTGGACCCATGCGTAAAGGGATTGATACCCTGCTCGACGCCGTCCTGGTTGACATGGACGAGAAGTTTGNTCACTTACCCCTCCGGCATCAATGCGTCATCAAGCTCGAAGAATCTCGCGTAAGGTCCGCCTGCGAAATGACGCCGCAACTCTTCGAAATTTTCTACCGTGTCGTCCAGCGGCCGCTGTTCCAGGCGCTGAAGGGTACCACTGCCTGAAAGTTGCAACGCAGGAACGCCCAGAAATCGCCAGGCCGTTTCCAGGCATGCGGTAGGTTCACGCAGAAGTCTCTCGTACTCGATCTCCAGCAACCTGCTCGAAGCGAAGGAGTCCGCGACGCGGGCATGAAACTCATCAGCGGCCCTGAAGTAGTCCTCGCAGGATGCGATCGACAAGTTGACGCGTGGCGGCGGAGCCGTATCGTCATCCGAACTGAATTTCAGCCATTGGCGGCTTTGCCTTGCCTGCACCAGCGAACGCAGCGACTCCAAGGTGTTCCTGCGAGACAAAAGGATGACCTTGAGCCCTGGCCAACGCGCCAGCTCGTTGAAAAAGCTTGGACGTTCCTGAAACTGCGGTTCGTTGATCTTGCATCCAACATGCGTGACCTCCTTGTCGCTCCGCGTGGGAAATCGCAGATAAGCGAGCTCCAGAAGCTCGCGATCGCTGCGTAGCAGGCGATCCTTATCGGGCCAATTCGCGTCATACGTGTTAAGGAGCTCACCGTTGCTCAACACGTTCGCATGCTCATTCAGCAACTCTTCGAGGTAGTGCGTTCCAGTTCTCGGCATTCCAAGGATCGCAAATGGCTGAGGCGCCGGTGCGGTGTGGGTCATTGCACGTGTTCCCGACTCAAATAATTCGTGAAGGTTTGGGTGGCGCCAGCATGACGAACTCGCCCACCCCGTTCCGCGCGAGTCCAGTTTCACCCGCGTGACTTACAGAAAACCAAATTGGCGTATGTTGCAGCAGGAGGCCGCCCCGGCTCATGGCGCTGTCGTTCCATAGCGCTGATAGATCGATTGGATACCATCCAGGACTTCGCGTGAAAGGTTGACTTCCAGGCTGGCGATGTTGTGCTGCAACTGCTGCACGGAGGTGGCCCCTATCAGGGTCGTTGCCACGAATGGGCGGCCTCTGACGAACGACAACGCCCCGTGCACTGGATCGATGCCATGTTCGCGGAAGAGCGACGTATATGCGAGCGCCGCGTGCTGAGCCCTCTCGTTGCTGTAGCGGAAGAACCGTCCGAACAAGTTCAGCCGCGAGCCAGTTGGCCGGTGGCCCCCCAGGTATTTCCCGGTGAGCGTACCCATCGCGAGCGGCGAATAGGCGAGGAGCCCCACCTGTTCGCGCAGAGCCATCTCGGCGAGACCATATTCGAAATCCAGGTTGAGCAGATTGTAGGGATTCTGGGTGCTTATCACGCGCGCCAGCCCTTGTGCTTCCGCGTGATGCAGGAAGCGCGCAAGGCCCCAAGCTGTCTCGTTGCAGAGCCCGATGTGACGAACGCGGCCGCTCTCGACGAGCGCGCTCAACGCTTCCAGCGTCTCCAGGATCGGAACAGTATCGTCGTCCAGCTCGTACTGGTAGTCGAGCAGCTGGAAGACGTTGGTGCTACGATCTGGCCAATGCAGCTGGAAGAGATCGATATAATCCGTCTCAAGCCTTTGAAGACTGGCGTCCACGGCCTCGAGCAGATTGGCGCGAGTGTAGCTGACCCGGCCGTCGCGCACATAAGGTAGGTTCGCTTTTCCTACCCGAGCAGGCCCGACGGCTTTTGTTGCGAGCACAATGTCCTGCCTGCGGCCGGTCTTTCGTATCCAGCTGCCGATGTAACGCTCCGTCAGGCCATGCGTCTCGAGGCGGGGCGGCACGGGGTACATCTCTGCGCTATCGACAAAGTTTATGCCGGCATCGAGGGCCGCATCCATCTGCGCGTGCGCCTCCGCTTCGGTATTCTGCTCTCCCCAGCTCATTGTGCCCAGGCCAAGCACGCTTATCTTCAGACCGCTGCGGCCAAGTTCGCGAAGCTGCATCGCGATTCTCCTTCTCGTGTGGTCGTGAGTAGCGTCAAGACATCAGGCGCCGACGAAACAGTGCCGCCGACAGAAAGAACGGCAAGATTGTGTAGAGGCAAAGCGCGCCCATATGCAGGCCTATGCTGCCCGCGGGGCGGCCAAGCATTGCCGGACGTATGAGGTCGATTGCATGCGATAGTGGCAAGAATTGCGCTACCTGCTGAAAGGTCTGGGGCAGCTGCGTGATCGGAAACACCGCGCCGCACAAGAACAGCATTGGTGTGAGGACGAGCGTCTGGTAGAAAATGAAGTAGTCGTAGCTGGGCGCAAGCGACGTGACCACCATCGCCAGGCTCGCGAAGGCAAATCCAGTGAGCACGATGACCGGTAGCGCATAAAGGACGGACGGCCACGTCGCATAGCCCAGCACGGTGGCGACAATCATGATGCCCGTACCGGCGAGAAACGCCTTGCTGGCTGCCCATGCCAACTCACCGAGAACGATGTCCCCGAGTGTCATTTGTGTGTAAAGGATCCCTTCCCAGGTTCGCTGGGCGTTCATCCGCGCGAAAGCCGCGTAAATCGTCTCGAATGTCGCAGCCGTCATCGCGCTTGTCGCCACCATGCCGCCTGCAAGGAACGCAACGTAAGACGTGCCGTCGACGCGACCTACAACAAGTCCGAGGCCGAGGCCGAGGCCGAACAGGTAGATCATAGGATCGGCCAGGTTCCCGAGAATTGACGCAAGTGCTACCTTCTTCCAGGCCAGATAGTTGCGTCGCCATACCGCGATCCAGTTCCAAGCGTTGGCGGGCAGAGCCGCGGCACAACCTTCACCCATAGCTCACTTCTCCATCTCTCGACCGGTCAGCCGCAAAAACACATCCTCGAGATTCGGCGGACGCTGCAGGACACGCAATCCTGCGCGCTCGCGCAGCCGCACTCGCACCTTTTCCGGATCGGGCGCGTAGCAAAAGAGTGTCTCACCGCTGATTTCGATGCGATCGGAATATGGTCTAATCAGAGAGTCCAGTTCATGCGGATTGCCGCCATAGATCTCGATGACCTCGCACCCGATCAGTTCATCGATCAGCGCGTGCGGACGTCCTTCTGCGATGTTGCGACCTCTTTCGAGCACGCAAAGCCGATCGCATAACCGCTCAGCCTCTTCCATGAAGTGGGTCGTCAGGATAATCGTCTTGCCGCGCGCCAGCAGGAAACGCAGGCGCTCCCAGATGAGGTGGCGCGCGTGCGGATCGAGACCGGTGGTCGGCTCGTCCATGACAAGCAGCTGCGGGTCATTGATCAATGCACGTGCAAGCGTCAGGCGCCGCTTCATGCCGCCCGAAAGTTCGGAGACCCGCGCATCCACCTTGCTTTCCAGGCGTGCGAACTCAAGAAGCGACGGCATGACCGCCTTGACCTTGCGTGTGTTCATGCCGAAGTAGCGTCCGTAGACCAGCAGGTTCTCGCGTACGGTGAACTCAGGGTCAAGGTTGTCGAATTGCGGGACCACGCCGATGCCCCTTCGCGCCAAGCGAGCCATTGCCGGCACCGGCACGCCGAGCACAGTAATCTTCCCGGCATCAGGCGCTGTCATGCCGAGGATCATACGCGCAATCGTGCTCTTGCCCGCGCCGTTCGGTCCAAGCAGCCCGAAGCATTCCCCCGGGGCAACACTGAACGACAGCTTGTCGACCACAACCTTGTCGCCATATGTCTTGCTCACGCCGGAAAGGTCGATTGAAAACATGGACATGCGCTCATCTTGCCGTGAGGGCGACGCCGTCGGCTGGCGCTTCTTGGGTTACCTGCGTTTTCGTATAGAGCAGGCCGTCGCACCATACGTGTTCAATGCGTCCCCATTCGCAGGCTGCGGCAGCATCCGGGAAGAAGCCCCGTCCATGGTAATTGGCACTCGTGTTGCAAAGCAGCGGAATGCCCGTCAGCTTTTCATATTCGACGATGAGCTCGGCGACTTCATGTAGAGAGTGCCTGGATATGGTCTGCAATCGTGCCGATCCATCGAGATGGACAACAGCCGGAATTTTGTCCTGCCATTCCCTCCGCGTCTGATGATCGAACAACATATAGGGATCCGGAGTTCCAGGGCTGAATATATCCGGCGCCCGGTCCTCCAGGCATATCGGCGCCACGGGCCGGAAGTGTTCGCGAAATTTGACGTCGTTCAGAAAATCCTTCATTTTCCGCGAAGTCGCGGCTGCCAGAATGCTTCGGCCTCCCAACGCTCGAGGCCCAAGCTCGGCGGCCCCGGAAAGGAAAACCACGGGCTTGTTGCTGGCGAGGATGGTGGCAAGTTCGGGCATGCCGCATAGCTGGGCCTCCCATCCCGGCGGCACACGCCCGATCTGCAGGGCCGGGCCGCTGTAGACCGACCATTCCAGGGGCACGAAACCTTGCTGCTCCACCATTGCGCAGCAAGCGGCACCGATTGCCGAGCCGCTGTCATTCGGAAATGGCGGTACCCAGACGGCATCGAACAGGCCGGTCTCCCGCAGTGCACTGTTCCATTTGATATTGAGACCGCAGCCCCCAGCTATACACAAGTTCTGAGGTCCCGGAAACGAATGGCGCCGCACAGCATTTGTCATTTCCTGGACAAGGAGACGCTCAAGGAAGAGATGAAACGACGCAAGCACGTCTTCCGGTGCCTTCGTCTCCAAACGCACCACGCTGGCTTCGAAGAAACCATGCACAGCTGCGAGCGAGGACTCGGCGTCCGTGATGTTGGCGCGGTAGCGGCTGGCAAGTGCCGTATCGGCCGCAAAGTGCTCCTCGTAAAGCTCCTGAAATACCGCGACGATATCTTCGTCAACCGAGCCGAGCGCGATATAGGCCATCAGCTTGCCAGCCACCCCTAGGTCCCAACCTCCCCGGCTCGCCTTCTTATAGGGTCCGAAATAATGGCCCGCCGCGGCGTAGGCTTGGCCTATCACCGGGAACAGGCTTTCGAGGAACCGTGCGCCTCGGCCGTCCACATGATAGAGGCGCGGAAAGATGCAGCCGTCCCAAACGAGGCAGAATGCGGGTTGTCCGGTGTTGGCGAAGGGGCTGGTGCAGTATGCGGAGGCCACGTGGGCCGTAACATGAGGATAGCTCTTGTAAGGAAACGCCCGGTCATCGAGAATGAGTCCGGAGCCGTCCAGGGATTCGAGAAGGCCATTGGCATGGCGTTCGACATAAGGCGCCCCTTTTAGAGTTAAGGGTGCCACTCCACTGAGGACCTGGAACTGTGACTCGTCCTCACCATCCCAGCCGTCGATAACGAATTGATCGATATCGCGCGGATTGAGACCGTGTTGCGCCAAAGCGGCGACAACTGCGTCGAGATTGTCGACGGTTTGATATCGCGGATTGTTGTCCCGCTTCTCCTGCTCAATGCAGAAGACGAGCCGTCCGTCCTCGACAAGCGCGATCGCCCCGTCATGGGTCAGCTTGATACCACAGATGCGCATAGTGTCTCCATGTCTAAAGTCGACGGTTCAGTTCGTCAGGAAGCAGAAACCGGATTGCGGAAGCGGGCGATCAAGCAGTCTTCGTTGACCGACTCACCCCGGCACTCGAGCCGCTCTACCTCAGACAAAGTTTCGTTCAGCATGCCGATGACCGTCTCAGCACCAGCAACGTGGCCCCAGCGACGGCAATTGGCGTCGCGCGCCGATCCGAAAACGAGATGTCCTCCTGGCGCCAGCATCCGCACCAGATTGCGGACGGCGGCCCGCATCTCGGCTATTCCTCCAACGTAGTAGAGCACTTCCGCCACAACGATCAGATCGAACCGCTCATCAGGTGAAAACTGTTGAACATCAGAGACTATCCAGCTGATGTGCGGCGGTTCATTCATCCGTCGGCGCGCTTTTTCTATAGCCTGAGGCACAACATCGATCACGGTGAGGCGTTGGCAGTGGGGTGCTAGCTGCACTGTGAAGGCGCCGGCGGCGCACCCCACTTCGAGCGCATTTGAGATAGATCCCTGGGCAAGCGACAGGCGGAGCATTTGCGTGTGGCGCCCACGCTCGAATGGATTGGCATCGAGTCCCCACGGATCGTCTGCAGCCAGTTCCCGATTCAGCAATTGATAATTATCGATCTGTGTCAACTCGTTCACCTCGGGTATGTAGCTCTTACTCGTCGCTGCAAATGCAGTCAGACGTCACAAGCCTCGAAGAATCACGCGCAAGGTTGAGCCTTCGAAGCGGCGTCGCATGTGCTGAACATTCTGTAGTGCGTAGTTCAGTCGCCGGACGTTGGACCGGGGCCTGTTCCGCCGCTTTCTTCGACGAGCTGCCAGCAGAGCTGCGCGACAGCCAGTCGCTATTGCTCAGTGTGCACAACGCGTAGGCCTTCAAGGGCAGCAACAGAAAAATGTTGATGAATGTGTGCAGAGAAAAGCCCAGGAATCGAAGTTGGCGGGCCCGAAACGCTACAACGGTGCAGCGAACCATCGTCATGGTCACAATCATCAGGGCTGTCCACCAAGGCACGGTGCCTGTCAGTGCGAGCTGTGCGAGCCCCGTCAGCACTGATAGCGCCAGAAGCAGCGGTCCGAGATTCTGTCCGACCACGTCCAGCGTCAGGAAGCGATTGAGGCCGGGCAGCAGGCGCAGCCCAAGCAACGTATCCCGGAACGTGCTGCGTGCCCAGCGCAGTTGTTGGCGCAGATACGGACCTAGTTTATTCGGAACGACTGTAGCTGCGATGGCGCTTGGCACGTACTCGGTTCGAAAGCCTGCCTTCAGCATGAGAATGGTGAGATGCCGATCCTCACCGAAGTCGCTCGGCTTGCCCCGGAAATATTGTGACTCGTACTGGTCCAACAGCATAACGAGCGCAGAACGGCGATACATAGCACATGGGCCGCAGCAGCACATAACGGCACCGAAGCGAGCCTGTGCCGCACGCTCCTCGTTGCAAGCCAGCCAGTACTCCATATCGATCAAACGGGTCAGCCAACTGTCGCTGCGGTTGCTGGCCGTCAACTGTCCCATGGCCGCACCGACGGCCGGATCCTGCATCTTGGGTACGAGCTTCGTGATGACATCGGACGCGAGTATCGTGTCAGAGTCGACGTTTAACACCAGATCGCCATGAGAGCGGCGTATCGCGGCGATCTGTGCCTTGCGCTTTCCGACATTCTGAGGAAGCACAATGATATCGAACCTGGGGTCGCGCGCGAAGGTCTCGTGCACGGATCGCAAGGCGTCGCGATTGCCAGAACCGTCATCCACCACATAGACGCGCATTTCCCCGGCGTATTGCTGATCTGCAATGGAAGCCAGGCACTGCGAAAGCGTGCCCGGGTCTTCGTTGAAGCAGGGTACGATGACGTCCACGCTCGGCAGCTCGTCGAAGCCGACCGGGCGCTCCGACGCCGATGAATCGAATGCCGGCTGAGAGTAAACCGCCTGCATGCTTTTATAAGCAGTCGAAAGCAGCGCATAAAGCGAGATGGCGACGGTACTGGTTGTATCAAGAAAGTTCATGGGATCTCTTCTTCAGTGATCTTGAGGAAGCGAGCGGATTACAAAACCGCGGCCATGCAAGGCCGGAATCAGGCTGGATAGCGCCAAGATGGTCTGCTCGCGCAGATTGCGGCCAGTGCCGGGCTGCATTTCGTTGGGAGGACATCCGTCGTGCAAGAGCACGATTGCGCCTGGCCGGACAGAGTCGAGCACTGCATCGACAATGGCGTCGACGCCGGGGCAGGACCAGTCTCGAGGATCGATCGACCAATGCACCCCGGTCAGCCCAGCCTTGGCCGATGCCGTCAGCACTTCTTCGCTCCAGATGCCATACGGAGCACGGATGTGCCGCACCGAGGCGAGAGGGGACGCCGCCTTGATGGCTCTGTTCGCCGCGAGTATTTCACGCTCTACTTCGCCTGGTCCGCATTTGGACAGGTCCGGATGTGTCATCGTGTGGTTAGCGACCTCGTGCCCTTCCGCTACCATTCGCCGGACGAGGCTCGACTGGTCGGCCGCGAACTGGCCAATGACGAAGAATGTTGCCGGGACCCGATGTTCCGCCAGCACATCGAGGATTGCCGGCGTGCAAAATGGGTGAGGACCGTCGTCGAACGTCAAGTAAACGCTGCGCTCAGCGATAACGTCAGTGCACCCGCTGCGCACTTCAGACAAGCAATCGGGGTGCGTCATAGCTCTGGTCCGTTCCGATCGATGATCGAGCCGGTTGGCCAGTCGGAGATCGACCGTTTAACCGGCAGAACGATGACAAGTGGGTCATCGATGCGTATGGGCGGTTTGTCGAGACGCGCCTCTGGCAGGGTGAACCGCACCTGAACCCCAGACATGACGGTCAACAGACCGTACCGGGCGAATCTCTCAACATGCTTGCGCAGCGCGTGCCGAACTGTGCCGAAAGCGAAGGGAACGCCAAGCTCCTGCAGTACTGGAAGCATGACATGGATCGAATGCGCGATCCCGAGTCCCTCAAGGTCTGGACGTACCCCGTACAATCCTAGTTCAGCCACAAGTTGGTCGACCTCGCCAACCTTGATGAAACGGCGCAGCAAGCCCATGTGGGCAGCAACTCCCCCGGAATCATAGGCGATTGCCCGAAGCTCAGGCCTCGCTCCGGCCCAACTTCGACTACCCTCGAAGGGTTTTGCATTGAACTCGCCGGTCGGCCCATAGGTCTTTCGAAAGAACTCGCAGAGCTCTACATGGTCGGAGAGTTGCAATTCGTTTTCCCAGCATAGACGCCATTGCACCTCAGAGCGCATGCAAAGACCTCCTCATTTTGCTGCTGCTAGCGCCCGATCACACGATCGAAGCTGCGAGCGATTGTTAAATCGTCAGAGGCTGTCGTTAGCGATCGCAATGACCTGTAACTGGAACGCTCGAGCCTTTTCGTAACACCGTTCCAGAACTGCCGGGCTGCCTAACCACTTCCGGTCCCTTCCTGCGCCACTCGCAAATGTGCCGTCGATGGAACTTGATTTCCGTCAAGTGACGGCCTTCTAATGGAGCAGGCGGATAAATTCGTAAAATCGATTGTTTGGATGGCATGCATCCACGGTATGGATGGCTTGGCGGCCCTCGAGCTAATTTGTCCTGTGTCGTTCTGGACCTCTGACGGGCGAGCTGGCAGGCGCTCAGCATCAATGGGCTCCGTCCGGCCGTCCGTCGCGGTTACGCACCGGCTGAGGATGTCCCCAGATCAAAAACTCGATCCTACATTGGCCCGCCTGGGGATCCGATGTAGGGGACTGCCGGCCGGTGGAGTCCTCGCAAGACGTCGCCCAACCGGCACCCCGCCTCCTAACGCCAGCGATTGCAAAGCGCCAATCCAACATATGGATGCATGCCATTCATACAATCGATTTTACCAATGTTGCGGAAAGCGGCATGGATGAACGACGCGAATTCTCGTGCAACACCACTTGAACCGTCGCGTCGAATGTTAACTGCTACACGACCTAGCGAGGGCATGCGACCGCTACACGAATTTAAACCCCGTATTTCAAAGAGTTACGGCTTTCACTTCGCGCAGGCCTCACGCGGACTTCTCCGTGATTGTGTGCGTCTGCCTGGCCTTGGCGGACTCTATGCAAAATGAAGACTGACCACAGGGTAGACTGAACAAGACAAGGTTCCAGTGTGGAACGGCAGCTGCAGCTGGCCCGCTCAGCTTCGTTGCGCAGGGAATTTGAACCAGGAATTTGGGTGAGGCAATGGCCGATCAACTGGCAACCGAGATTATCGAAAAGATAAAAGCTCATGCGGACAAAGACAAAGAAATTACGATGGACTCAGAGCTCGGGGATCTTGAAATCCATTCGCTCGAACTGACCGAGATCGTCTTTGATCTCGAGGTTGCCTACGGCATTGAAATCGAGATGAGCACTTCCGAGGCCTGGAGCAACCTCAAGAACGTCGGCGACCTCGTCGAGGCGACACGCGCATTGATTACAGCCAAGAGTTAGCTTTCGCATGGCCCGGTCCCGCATCGTCATAACCGGCCTCGGCGGCATCTGCGGCTTGGGCGTCAGCGTGCCCTCCATCTGGGAAGCAATGCGCGCAGGCCGCTCGGCGATCGGCGAGATCACCAGGGTCCCCCTCCATAAGACGAAAATCCGCACAGGAGCAGAGGTCAAGCAGTTGCCCGAGGTCGAGTTCGATCGCAAGCGTCTTGCGACGATGGACCGCTATAGCCTGCTGGCTGTTCTTGCCGCCGGCGAGGCGCTGCGGCAATCGGGGCTCATCGTGGACAATGTCAACACCGATCGCATCGGCGCGGTCGTCGGCACAGCCATCTTCGGTGCTGAGACGCTTGAAGAGAATTATCGCGGGCTCTTCATCGCCGGGAAATCACACACGAATGTCTTTGCGGTGCCTCGCTCGATGCCAGGCGCACCGGCCAGTCAGGTAAGCATGGTCTACGGGCTGCGTGGGCCGGTGTTCGGCGTAACGTCGGCGTGCTCGTCGTCAAACCACGCGTTCATATCTGCGATCGACCAGCTGAGGCTCGGAAGGGCTGACGTCATGTTGGCTGGCGGTACCGACGCGCCGTTCGCCTACGGTGTGCTGAAGGCGTGGGAGGCGCTGCGCGCCGTCGCCCGCGAGACTTGCCGGCCGTTCTCGGCCGACCGGGACGGCCTGGTGCTCGGCGAAGGCGCGGGCATGGCGGTCCTCGAAACCTATGAGCACGCCGTGGCGCGCGGCGCTCCGATCCTTGCCGAGCTTGCCGGCACTGGAATGTCCGCAGACGCATCCGACATTGTCGCACCGACCGTCGAAGGCCCGATCGCCGCAATCAAGGCCTGCCTTGCCGATGCCGGGCTCCTGCCCGCGGACATTGACTATGTCAACGCTCACGGCACAGGCACCAAATACAACGACCGGCTCGAGACCCAGGCAATTCGCCGCGTCTTCGGCAATCACGCCGATGTCCTTTCGGTGTCCTCGACCAAGTCGATGCATGCCCACTGCATGGGGGCATCCGGCGCTCTCGAGCTGATTGCCTGTGTCATGGCGCTTCGCGACGGTCTAATCCCGCCGACCGCGAACTACCGGGAGAAGGATCCCGAATGCGACCTCGACGTGACACCCAACATTCCGCGCGAGCGCAAGGTGCGGGCAGCGATCAGCAATTCTTTCGCCTTCGGCGGCACCAACGCCGTGCTGGCAATCACGGCGGCCTGACCACTCCACGCGAAGTAGAAGACCTAACGATGTTCGTGGTTTACTCAATCAGGGCTCGCCTGAGTGGGTACCGAGCCCTTGCGTGTCCGCAACACGCAGTTGGGTACCTCGGGGCAGACTTCGTACACGTCAAAAGAAAAAGAGCTGCTATAGCTCTGGCCCGTTGCGTTCTATCGTCATACCGGCGGGCCAATCGGAGATTGACCGTCCCACTGGCAGAACGATGACAAGTGCATCTTCGATACGCGTGGGCGGCTTGTCGAGACGAGCTTCCGGCAGCGTGGACTGCACGCGAAGCCCCGACAAGACAGTCACTGGACTATGCCTGCCGAATCTCTCAACATGGCGCTGCAGCGCGGGCCTGACCGTGCCGAAAGCGAACGGAACCTCAAGCTCCTGCAGTGTTGGAAGCATGACGCGGATTGAATGACTGATCCCGAGTCTTTCGAGATCCCGACGCACCCCATACAAGCCAAGTTCAGCCACCAGCAGGTCAACCGCACCAACCTTGATGAAACGGCGCAACACGCCCAAATGGGCCGCTACACCGCCCGAGTCATAGGCAATCGCGCGAAGCTCCGGCCTCGCTCCGGCCCAACTTCTGCTGCCTTCGAATGGTTTGGCGTTGAATTCGCCGGTCGGCCCATATGTCTTTTGAAAGAACTCAGCGAGTTCGATATGGTCGGCGAGTTGCAACTCATTTTCCCAGCACAGCTTCCACCGCACCTCAGAGCCCATGCACAGACCTCTCCTTCTTGTTTAGTTCTGAGACAGGCTACGCGATTGAAAGCGAGCATCTGAAGCGGGCACGCACAATGCGCTGCTAGCCGATGAAGCTCGTGGCATAGCGCAATGTTCCAGAGCAGATACGTGTTCCAACCACTTCGGTTACTTCCTGCACCACTCGCAATTTGCCGTTGATGCCTTGATTTCTTTCGATTGACCACGATCTAATGGAGTAAGCCGGTAAATACGTAAAATCGATAGTTTGGATGTCATGCATCCACGCCACGGATAAATGAGGAAATGCGTTTCAAGGGCCTTGATCTAAATCTCCTCGTCGCGCTCGACGCGTTGATGACCGAACGGAACCTCACGGCTGCGGCACGCAGCATCAATCTCAGTCAGCCGGCCATGAGCGCGGCGGTCGGGCGCCTGCGCACCTATTTCGACGATGAGCTCTTTACAATGATTGGCCGTGAGCTGATTCCGACGCCACGTGCGGAACGGCTTGCGCCGGCGGTCCGCGAGACCCTGCTGCACGTCCAGGTCTCGATCATTTCCTCGGATCCGTTTGACCCGGCCCAGTCGGATCGTCGCTTCAAAATCATCCTCTCCGACTACGCTACACTCGTCTTTTTCGAGAAGATCGTGGAGCGTGCTGCGCGCGAAGCGCCCGGCGTCAGCTTCGAATTTCTGCCTCTTGCGGACGACTATGAGGACCTTCTTCGACGCGGCGACATCGATCTTCTGATCCTGCCGGAAATCTTCATGTCAAACGCTCATCCCAGAGCGAAACTGTTCGACGAGGTACATGTGTGCGTCGGTTGTCGCACGAACGAGCAACTGTCGGAGCCGCTTACATTCGAGAGATACATGTCTATGGGGCATGTTGTGGTCAAGTTCGGCAATACGCGCAAGCCATCCATCGAGGAATGGTATTTGCTCGAACACGGCATGAAGAGACGTGTCGACGTTGTCGTGCAGGGCTTCAGCATGATCGCGCCCATGGTATCTGGTACCGAGCGTATAGGGACCATGCCTCTGAGACTGGCGCAGCGTTTCGCAAAAACAATTCCCCTGCGGATCGTCGAGCTCCCGTTGCCACTTCCCCCATTCACCGAGGCAGTCCAATGGCCTGCCCTTCACAATAGTGATCCTGCGAGCCTCTGGATGCGCGATATGTTGGTAGAGGAGGCATCCCGCATGGCTTTGCCGCGGGAGTCCAGGTGACGTCCCGGCGTCCCCGGTTCAAGCGTTCAAGCCGCAGCGCGGGGTGCCGCCATCGTGGTGCAGAGTACAACACGGGCGTAAGCTGAGCCTCATCGCAGCCCCGACTAACATGGCTGAGCGTCGAGTTGGTGTACTCATCGTCAGGCAACTCGCTCCATAATTTCCGACCGAATGGTTGTCGCGGTGTAGAGCGAAGCCTCTAATGGAAGGCTTCCAAATGCGAGTTGGCACAGCAGATAGTTGGCGCCTGCCGCGTCCAGCTGATCAAGAAGGGCTTGCCGCACAGAAGCTGCCGTTCCTGCTACGCACAATTCACCTTCGATCGCTGCATCGAAGGTCAAAGGGAGATTTGGTGGTGTCGGGAGCCCGTTGAGTTCGTAGAGAAACTTAAAACTTTCGAGCCACCGGGCGTAAGCAGGCATCGCGAGCGAAACCGCTTCTTTTTCCGAGCGTCCGATTACAACCATGCGAAGCAGGCCCAGAAAGGGCGCTCGATCGTCGATGTTGACGCTGCGCTCTCGGTGGGCGCGGTAGGCGTCAGTAACCTTGCGAACTGAAGAGGCAGGCCCTACGCACGCGATGTTTGCACCGTGCGCAGCCGCCCAGCTTGCGGACTCGGGTCGATTGGTGGCGATCCATGTCGGCGGATGTGGACGCTGATATGGCCTCAGCGTCAACGGAACGCTGTTCAGCTCGAAATAGTCGCCTTGATAGGATAGCGTGCCCCCTCTCATCGCATTCATAAGTATCTTGCTGGCTTCGGCATAGCGTTCTGGTGCCGCGTCCGCACCGATCCCGAAGTAACCCAATTCGATCGGGAGAGAGCCGCGCCCTATGCCCAGCTCTAACCTGCCACCGCTCAATTGGTCCAGCATGCAGATCTCTTCAAACGCGCGTAGCGGATGACAAAGGCTAAGCAGCATTACCATTGGGCCGAGACGAATCTGCTGGGTGCGCTGTGCGACGCTCGATAGAAACAGATTTGGCGACGGACCTCTCCCATGAGGGGTAAAATGGTGCTCTGCGAGATGATACGCATAGAAACCGAGGCGATCACACGCCTCCGCCAGCGTCAGGCGATCCGCGTATTGTCGGGCGATATCGCTGCCGTCCTCGTCCAGGTGATCGAAGATGCCGATGGTGAGGTTAGAAGAAGAGGCGTTTCTCATTCAATTATCTCCAACTCTGGCGCGGAAATCTGGATATTTTGGCCGTCGGCCCCAAGCGGCCGCTGGGATTGATGTGTCTCTGGTCCGAGAATTGCCTTTGCTCCTCATTTCGATATTGGTCCTCTCAGCGGCATCGGACAGCGCGGCAGCGGTGACCGTCAATCCGCACGGCTTAGCTCTGGAGCTTTGCTGAGTGGCTCCAGCGAAAGGCGATGCCATTCTTGGTTCGCGGTTCTACGAAGCAAGGATGTGGGCTTGGCTGAATTTGGAAGATCAGTGAGTTACGCGTGCCTCTGGCTTAGCAGTCAGAACTCAACGGCCAGGGTCGTGCTGAAGCCGGCCAGAAATGTCTCTGACAGCTGTGAGGAAAGCATCCATTTGGGCTCTTGTACCGATGCTGACGCGAATGCAGTTTTCGAGGCCATCTTCAGGGAATACGGCAACGAGTATCTTTCGCTTCTTCAGAGATGCTTGCCACCAAGTTCCGTCTTGCCCTGGAGGCACTTGGGCCAGCAGGAAATTGGCATTGGAAGGTGTCACGGAGAAGCCAAGTTGCGACAGCGCCACGCACACTCTCTGTCTTTCCCGCTTGATATGTATGTGGTTCTCTTCATACGCTTCACGATGGGAAAGGATGCCGATGCCAACGGCGTGCCCGATCACGTTCATGTTGAAGACGTTCTGAAGATTACGCAGCCTTCCAACAAGCTCAGGATGACCCAAACCGAAACCAATCCGAATGCCGGCGGCGGCATAGCTTTTCGAAAATGTTCTCAAGATCAGAAGGTTCGAATAGCGATCGAGAAGGCGCAGCGCATTGTCCGGAGCGAAGTCGACATAGGCCTCATCCAGCACGATCAATCGGTCCGACTGGGCTACGAGGCTCTCGATTTCGGCAACCGGAAGAAACATTCCCGTAGGGTTGTTCGGATTGGCTAATAGAATGAACTTGGCATCCTTGGCAGGGCCGAAAAGCAGTTGCTCTGTCGGCAGCAAATAAGCTTCGGTCAATGGTATTTCGAGAAATCGAGCGCCCTGCAAAGTGGCTAGTTTGCGGTTGAACGCAAATCCTGGCGAAATCATCGCCACGGCGTCGCCTGGACTAAGGAAAGCCTTGTAGATAAGCCCTAGCAGTTCAGAGGATCCGTTACCGGCGATCACCTGATCCCTGCACAGCCCATACGCTTTAGCGGCTGCTTCCCTCAAGCTGATGTTATCATCTTGCGGATAGAGATATTGGCGTTCGAGCGCCGCAACGGCGCACTCCATCACGGGCGCCGGCAGCGCAAATGGATTCTCATTCGTGTCGAGTTTGACACAACGAGCATCAGGCATCGTACAAATGGACGGCAGCGCATTTAACTCACTCGCCTGCTGCGAAAGAGATGAAAGCACGCTCTGCAGTTTTGCGTCAGGCATATCTTTCTCCGTTTCAGTCTCCACGTCCGAGGACTCGCGGTTTAGTTGAGTGCTAAGCGGAGTGGAGCCCAGTTTTGCGTCCCACTTTGGAGCGTGGCCGAATCTTCTGCGTCAGATCGCCACGCCGTAGAAGCAGGCTCACGAGACCAGACTGACAGAGGAGGGTCAACAAATTTTCTTGCCAGATGATAGGATTCTATCTTTTAATCTATCATCATGATAGATTTCTAAAGCTCGCGAATCTCGGTCGAATTTGGAACATTTTCCGGCAAGTAGATGTCGAAGGGCAGGTCGATTTGCCCTGAAGGAATTGCCGTTCCGGTTTCGATGACCCGCGCCATCAACGTCGTCAGCTCGCGGCACAGCCGCCGTAACGGCGTGGCGATCGCCATCGTGATGACGCCATCTGCCAGCGCCGCCCGTGAGTCCGGTGTAATCTCATTGACGATCGCGACAAGATCCCGGCTCTCGCGCCCCTCGCGCAGAGCCGCGATGGCTCCCTCCATAGCGCCACCAGGCACATAAAAACCGACGAGCTCAGGTTCATGGTGGATGAGATCGAGAGTGGCTTCATAGGTGAGCTGCCGTGTCTCAGGGCTCACCAACGTAGCGAGCACCTCAAAGCTCTGCGCGTTCTCACGGAAATACGAACGGAAGCCGATCTCCCGAAGCTCTTCCCCCAGGCAACGGTGACTCGCAACGAAGACCGCCACTTTGCCCGGCCGTTTTGCGGCCTTGGCCACCATCCAGGCAGCCGTTCGCCCGACTTGCCGGTTGTTAAGCCCGACATAGCCGGCGCGCGCGCCCGCAGCGAAATCGGAAAGCAGGGAGAAGACCGGGACGCCCTTTACCTTCAAATCTTCGACTACTTCCGTGATCGTCGGGTGGTCCGGAGCGACCATGGCAATCGCATCGCAGCGTGCGCCCATATTTTTGAGTAGCACGACCAGGTCGCCGGGTGCATTCGACGTAACGAACTCGATGGACGGAATGCCATGAAAAGAGGATGCGGCCTTCACTGCCGCCTCGACTTCGCGTGCAAGGCCGGCAAAGAAGGGGTGCGCGGGCTTCTTGAGGATAAAACCCAGCCGGTAGTCAGGGAGATTGCGCTGCCTCCGCTGCTCCATGAGGCGAGCCGTAGGATAGCCGAGCGCGCGCGCCGCCTCGTAGACGCGCCGCGCGGTCTCTTCCCGTACCGGATGGCGGGCGTTCAAAAGTCGATCGACCGTCGCAACGCTTAGTCCGGATTCGCGTGCGAGATCGCCAATTGTGGGACGCTTGGTCATGGCTCTATCTGATAAATCGTCATCGGAAAGGATGCAAAGGCATGATGTATTTTGATGGATATCTATCAATCCATCCACGGCATCGATGCAGCATCGCAGCAGAAGAGCGGCCGAGGCAGGGACGCGATAAATGGAGGCAAAGCGTGCGGACGACTTCAATTTTTCGTTGTGCCCTACCGTTCCCCTGGAAAGCCTTGGCCGGGTCGTGCAACTCCCCTCAGCAAGGCCGGGGCGATCGCCTTGTGCAAAGGAATTGCCGCGGCGAAAAAGAGCCAACCGATCGCGCTCCGGCGGCGCACCAAGGTGGTCATTCCGATAACCTGGCCGTCGGCAGGGCCGTCACGAACATCCACCACAATACGAAAATGCAAGTGTCGCGCATCATAGCCAACGACGGTTTCCCGATCGCCGCTGTACATGATCGGAATGCTGCCGATCAGGTCGGATTGCGTGGGCTGCGGGGCTGCGTTCAGCCCAAGGCCAACTGCCACGCAGTTGCGCCATTCCCCAAAACTTCGCAACCAGCCCGCTGCGTTCCGAAGTGCTCGTAGTGCCGCTTCGGCGGCAGTCATTCGCTCGGCGAAGAGGAGAAGCTCGTGACGATCGGCCCAGTCTGCTCCCGGAAGCCAAGGGTTCGGCAAACTGACGGGCACCCTTCGTGGTCTCATGAGTGCTTCCTTTCGCCTTTGCTAGACCGAGGCGCTCGCAGCCACCCTCAATGATCCATGATTGCTCCGGAAGCAGGTACCGGCTAGGAGGCCGCTTGTCGCAGCCGAGCGCCAATCGTCGCACAATGCGTCCGGCCAAAAAGCTGCAGCGGCTTTAAAACGACATGCATCAAAGCCAAGGAGTAAGCCATAGAGGCGGAACGCTGGAGCACGGCAATGGCGTCGGCAGAGCAGGCCGCGTGCTCAAAATGCAAATCGGTGGCATGTCGCGAGCCCTGCGTCACGGCGGGCCCGCTACTGCATGTCTCGTTAAATCGACTTCGATTTGCAGACAAAGACATGCAGCAATTCAAAGTGCCACAGCGACCTTTGCACGTCTGATAAGACGCGCGGCGCTGAGTCAATCAGGAGTTGGCGCCACTCGTCCACTCAGTTGCGCGCTGCACGATTGTTGCGCCAAAAAGATGATTCGGGTTATCGTCCGCGCGAAATGCGCCGAAGGTCATTTCGGTTGAGCAAAGTATTCCAAACGTGCAACGGAGAAAAACCGACCGGACCAGAAAAGAAAACCGCCCCGAAACAGATCCGGAAGCGGTTTGCTAAATAATCAATTTTGCCAAATCGTCAGTAGCAAACCTCACTTCCCCCGTCAACTTAAAAAACACCGATTCGGTGAATGGGGTTTCTTTGTCTGGTCTCCAACACAGGAGACGAGAGTGCGAGAACCGACGCCACCAAAGCGGTCGATCGGCCGTAGACAGACGCCCACACGTGCCGAATTCCGCCGGCTGGCACTATCGGCTGAAATCGGGACCGTGACACGCGGACAGCTCGCCGTGCTTGCGCAGAATCTGCCCTGCACGGGGATGGTCAATGCGACCGAAGCGTATCTTTTGACCACACTGATCAACACGGCACCTGCCGAAGCCTTCGACAAAGGCGGCCGGCCAATCATCTTCAAGTCGAACCAGCAACTCGCTTTCGAAATCAATCGTTCGGCTGGACGCGTAAGCCGGCTGCTGTCGAGGCTTTTCGATGCCGGGCTGATCACCATGCAGGACAGCGGCAACTACAAACGATATCCCACCCGAGACGTCGAAGGCGTCATTGTCGACGGCTGCGGGATCGACCTGCGAATACTCATCGTTCGTTACCGCGAGCTTGATGAACTCGTAAGGCAAGCCAGGGTCGAAAAGGCCGCCGCAAATGCCGCGCTGCGGCGGTATCGCGGGACGTTGCGAAACCTGCGACGAGCGCTCGCATCCGCCTACTGCCTTCCCCAGCGCATCCGGGCGCGGCTTGAAGTGCGTCTTGAAAAAGTCGCCACGTTGGTCGGCATCGCGACGCGGGCACCAAGCGCCCTTTTACTCCGCGCGACCGCGCTTCTTGAGTGGTTTGTCGAACGGGCTATGCGTCTCCCACGTCGACCTGAAGTCGCGTTCGCGCCACAAGATTCGGCATGCAGGTGTGCCGAAAGCGGCATGCACAGACAGAGTACAAGCCCTGATTCACATGAAGAGAGTAGCGATAGCCAGTGTACGGCTACCGCCGGACCAATGACTTCAGCCAGGGAATTGACTCCTGACGCAGGCCGCAGGCGCGCAGTCAAACAACCACGTCGTTCGCGGCAGGAGATGGTCGCACTGCAGGACATATTGCGAGCCATACCAGCACTGCGCACTTACGGTTTGGCGCTGCCCCGCAGTTGGGCCGATCTCGCCCGGATCGCTCCGCAAATGTGCCGAATTGCCGGAATTTCGGACGATGCGCGGCGCCGCGCCGTCGATCAGATGGGCGAGCACCGGGCCGCCGTTGCGATCGCGATTACCCTCCAGAAGCTCGATCGGCAAGAAGTCTCCTCGCCAGACGGCTATCTCCGAGCAATGACCGAGCGGGCGGGCTCCGGCGAACTACACCTTTCCCGTTCGATCTTCGGGCTCGCAGCCCGCTACACCATGGAGCCGCTGCCTTAAGTTCGAAATGAAAACTTGGGCACGTGAACAGAAGAGCGTTCAAGTGCGCTCTTTCGTTGTCGCATGCCCGACAATATCCGACAAACGTCACAACAGTCTTGAAGTACCACCGTACTTCCAGGCGAATTTCTCCTTGGCACGGTAGGTGCAAGGCTATTTCCAGCCGCATCACACGCCGGGAGAAGGGCTTTGTCGCAAACTGATACGCAACGACACGAGTGCTCCACGTTTTCACACGTCGGCGCCGTTAGCGCCCGGCTTGCACGACCGCCCTTCGTTCAACACCAGGAAAGAAAGTGGCGCACAGGATCTAACACATTCACCAGAAAAGTGGTGCTTGCACCTGGGGATCGTAGGGCAAGGGAACTCGGTCGGGCAGTGCATCCGACAGGCGTCCGGCTCTCACGCCAGTGGAAACCTGTTGCAGCGGCGCCGTCGCAAGATCCGGAGCTCGTGCGCCTCGGTGGACTCAGCCGCAGGATCGAAAGGGACCGACCCATGCCGATTGCCACGAAAAGGCTGCGGACGAAGCGCCTCGCCAAGAATGACGTTGAAGCGGTGGTAATGTGCGGACGGGCGACCGCGTGCGTCTATCGCCGGGCTTAGCCTGGTTCACGTCTGCAGGAGCAACATGCAGCCTCCGGCGCCACCGCCTTTTCGAGCGTAAGCTCAACAATGCCCTTTGGCTGAATAGGTCACTCAGTTGCCAAGCAGGTGATTGGCCGTGGGCATCCGCCCCAATGGGCGGTCGGGAATACCGATTCAGCAACCAACTCCGAAAGCCGTGCGCAACGGTGGAGTTTCAACCGGAGCAGTCCAATCCCGCTTCTTTGGGATGGCGTCCTGGCACGGTTCCGGATCTTCCACGATCAACCCGCGAGGGGTCCGTGCGCCAAGCTGCGGCCGCTGCCGCTTCGCGTTGCGGTGATCGCGTCCGGAAGCCGTGCCCTTGAGGAGCCATCGAGCGGGATTGGCCCGCTCCGATTGGAGGCTCTCGAATGTCGCACGATCTCTCACTCGCACAGTCCCACGCATTTCAGCTTTCCCGCGACCTGATGGTCCCGGTCACCCTCTTCACCGTCGACGGCCAATACGGCGTTCTCCCGTCCGACGAAATCGAGCCGGACGACGTTCTTGAAATCGTCCATGAATACACGCCTTGGCCTTGAGCCGCCGGCATAGCCTGCGGCCTGCCGCTTGCGAGCGGCAGGCCGCAAGGGAGGCTTCGCCGCGGCCGACCTTTGCATGATTCACCAAATTGCCAGCCGCGCCCTTGCGTCCTTTGCTCTTCGCGGCCGCTCAAGCGGCGGACGGACAGAGCTGACGAATTGGAGGCGATCGCTCTCGCGATCGGAAGGAAAATGGAAAGACGAGAAATAGAAGCGCTCCGCGACAAGGTAAGCTGCGTCGCGGTGCTGGAACAGGCCGGTTTTGCCAACGACCCCAAGGAAAGCACCCGGCGGGCCCTGAAGTTTCGGCGCGGCGGCGAGATCATTATCGTCACGCATGAGGGCCGCGGATGGTTCGACCCTCTCAGCGATGCAAAAGGCGATGTCTTCGGGATTGTCCAGCATCTCGATCGCGTCGCCTTCCTGGAATGCCTCGAAAAGGTCGCGGGCCTCGTGGGGTTCGAAGTTTCCGGCCCCAAGTGGCAGCCTCTCATTGCTGACGACCAACCCGATCTTTCTGTTGCCGATCGCTGGCAAGCGCGACGCCGCCCTTGGCCAGGCTCATCGACGTGGCGCTACCTCCATGATGAGCGCTGCCTGCCCGTGGCTCTGCTTCGCGCAGCGATCAAGGGCAACCTCCTTCGCGAGGGCCCCCGCGGCAGCATGTGGGCCGCACATACGAACCAGGCGAGTGAAGTCACCGGCTGGGAGGCGCGGGGTCCGCAATACCGAGGTTTCTCCTCCGGAGGAACGAAGGTCCTTTTCCGCTTCGGGTCTGGAACTGCACTGCGCCTGGCCGTCACGGAAGCTGCCATCGACGCCATGAGCCTCGCGGCAATCGAGGGACTGCGCGACGGTACGCTCTATCTCAGCACCGGTGGCGGCTGGTCGCCGACCGCGGCCGCGGCGCTTCGCGAACTGGTCAGGCAGCCCGACGTCCAACTCGTCGCGGCCACTGACGCCAATCCCCAGGGCGAGCTGTTTGCCGAGCGGTTGCGGGTGCTCGCCGGTGATGCCGGCTGCGACTGGACGCGGCTCCGGCCGTCGGAGGAGGACTGGAACGAAACGCTGAAGCTTAATGAAAAGGAAGAGAGGAAAAGGAGGGAACGGGGAAAGGCGTGCCGCATGCGCGCCACCCGCGTCAAGGGAGGCTACGCCCGGCTTCAGCCGGCCCTTGACCCGGCCAGTCGCAATGCCGGCGGCCCGGAAGGGGTCATGAAGGACTGAAGGGGATGGCGAAGTCGAGAAGGCTGTGCCGCGCTTCGGTCCGGAATCCGCGCAAGGAGCCGCAGATGACCTCTTCTCCCGCAATTCGCAAGGTGTTTCAGGGCGTCGCAAGCCGCCAGCAGATGTTCCGCATGTTCGACCGCCATTCCCAGCGACCCAGTCGTTGGGAAACTGACGCCACCCCGCTCTACGCCGGGGAATGGTTCGAGATCGCCGAGCCCGAGCATGATTACATGTTCGACGTTTTGCCGCCGCTGTGGATCCGCGGCTCGATGTTCGGCATGCGCGAATTCCTGACCGGCTCGGTGACGAGCGTATTCTTCGCGCTCAGGATCGACGAACAGACCCGCTATTTCCATGGCTATTGCGACCTTTCTGACAAGGCGTCCGTCGAGGCCATGCGTGTCGCCATTGTCGAACGCGAGAGCCGGCCGTTGCGCGCAATGACGCGCGAGGAGCGCCTCGAGCATATCTGGAGCATTACGTCCGACGATTACCGCGGCTATGCCGGTGAGCGCTGGCCCGCTGTGGCGCGCGGCAAGCGCACGGTGCTGCTTTATGGCGGCAAAGAGGGCAGCTTCCTGAAGCTCCTGGAAGATCTCACTGACGACGAGGTCGCCGCCAAGCTGCCTGTGCAGCTGCGCCATCTCCCCTCACCGATCGCAGCATGAGGAGGTGCTGCCATGCTCATTTTCCCGATCGCATCAGTGTGCGAAGTGATGGCGCGCGGCCGCGGCGATGCCACAGCCAATGGCGGTTACCGCACCCGGTAAGGATGAACAGCCGGGTGTTTAACTGGCCGGAGATTACGGCGTCTGCCTTAAGTCGAACTGCAAGCTCGCCGACAGTGCGAAAGCCGTCGTCGTCTATGCCGACGAATGCAATCCGGCCGGGAAGAACACTGGTTCGAGGTCAAACGCCGAACAACTGGAGGCGATGATGGCCGCCAACCCCGGTGCCTCGCATCTGCGCATCGTCTTCACGTCCGACGCCATGCAGTTGTTCTTGGTCGAGCGCGACTAGCGCTTCGCCACCGTATCCGTACCGGCGGCCATAGACGGCTGCTCCCTTTTCACCCTCTGCGAGCCGGCTGCTGTCTTCCGACGACCGGAAGGCGACGCTCGCTCTTTCATAAGGAGCTTTCAATGAGCAACGATCCCTTCACCCTCGACATATTTGCCGGAAGCGCGCCGTCGTCAGGTCTCGGATTCGGCGGCACCGTCTTTGGCGGTTTCGCCGCCAATGACGACGATCCGGATCCCACGCCGCCCGCTCCTGCCCCGGCGCGTGCCCTCCCGGCGGTCATTCCGAGGGCGCCCCGAAACGAGTGCGAGCGCGCCAACTTCTATCTCGACGATGGCGATCGCGGTTTGGCCGCCACCTGGAAGGAACGCGCGCGCATGAACGTCGCGGCCATCATCACAGCCGGTGAAATCGACAAGCAGGATCGACCAGCCACGCGTGACGAGCAGGCGCGGCTGGTCCGGTATACCGGTTTCGGCAGTTCGGACCTGGCGAACGGGATGTTCCGCCGACCAGGCGATGCTGGTTTTCGTCAAGGCTGGGAGGATCTCGCCGGATCGCTGGAGGCGTCGGTCACCGGGACGGACTATGCTTCGCTTGCGCGCTGCACACAATACGCCCACTTCACGCCCGAGTTCGTTGTCCGGGCAATCTGGCAAGGTCTGCAGCGGCTCGGCTGGCGCGGCGGCCGCGTGCTGGAGCCGGGGATCGGGACAGGTTTGTTCCCGGCGCTGATGCCGGCCGAGTATCGTGACACCAGCTACGTTACGGGTGTCGAACTCGATCCGGTCACGGCGCGCCTCGCGCGGCTGCTGCAGCCGCGGGCACGCATCATCAATGGCGACTTTGCCCGGACCGACCTTTCTGCCACCTACGATCTTGCCATCGGCAACCCGCCCTTCTCCGATCGGACGGTTCGCTCCGACCGGCGATATCGTTCGTTCGGTCTTCGGCTGCATGACTACTTCATCGCGCGGTCGATCGACCTCCTGAAACCGGGCGCCCTGGCCGCCTTCGTCACCAGCGCCGGCACAATGGACAAGGCAGAGGGCACCGCACGCGAACACATTGCCAAGTCCGCAGACCTGATCGCCGCGATCAGACTGCCTGAAGGCAGTTTTCGGCGCGACGCCGGAACGGATGTCGTGGTCGATATCCTCTTCTTTCGCAAACGCAAAGCAGGCGAGCCGGAAAGCGACCTTTCGTGGCTTAACCTGGAGGACGTCCGACCGGCTGCCGAGGACGAGGGTGCGATCCGCGTGAACAGGTGGTTTGCGCAGCATCCGGGCTTCGTGCTCGGCGATCATGCCCTGACCTCGGGTCCCTTCGGCGAGACCTATACGTGCCGGCCACGCGCCGGCGAGGAGCTTGAAGCGGCGCTGACGGCAGCCATCGCGCTTCTTCCGGAAGGCCTTTATGACGGCGAGCCGACCGCCATCGACATCGATCTAGAGGAGGAGCTTGCCGAGATCGTCGATCTGCGTGCCGACAATCCCAGGGTGCGCGAGGGCAGCTATTTTGTCGACATCAAACACGGCTTGATGCAGGTCGTCGACGGTGAGCCTGTTCCGGTTCAAGAGCGTAAGGCCCGCAGTGGCGCGGGAATTTCGGAAAAGCACGTCCGGATCATCCGCAAACTGATCCCGATCCGCGATGCCGTGCGCGACGTCCTGAAAGCCCAGGAACTGGACCGGCCGTGGCGCGAACTGCAGGTGCGGCTGCGCATCGCCTGGTCGAGCTTTGTGCGCGATTTTGGCCCGATCAACCACACCACGGTTTCGATCATCGAGGATGAGACGACGGGCGAGGTTCGTGAAACCCATCGCCAGCCGAACCTTCTGCCATTTCGCGATGATCCGGACTGTTGGCTGGTAGCTTCCATCGAGGATTATGACCTCGAAACCGACACCGCCAGGCCCGGGCCGATTTTTTCCGAACGCGTCATCGCGCCCCCTTCCCCGCCCGTCATCACCTCCGCAGCCGATGCCTTGGCCGTCGTCCTCAACGAGCGCGGTCGGGTCGATCTCGATCATATAGCCGAGCTTCTGCATTACGACACGGATGCGGTTCTCGATGGACTCGGTGACACTGTTTTCCGTGATCCGGCGGACGGCTCCTGGCAAACCTCCGACGCCTATCTCTCCGGCGCCGTGCGCACCAAGCTTGGGATTGCGGAAGCCGCGGCCGTCCTCGATGCCGCCTATGAGCGAAACGTCCGTGCGCTTCAGGCAGTGCAGCCCGCCGACCTCCGCCCCTCGGACATCACAGCCCGGCTGGGTGCTCCCTGGATTCCGACGACCGATATCGTCAACTTCGTGCAAGAGACGACGGGCGCCGAGATCAGGATCCATCACATGCCGGAACTCGGCTCCTGGACCGTTGAGGCCCGGCAGCTGGGATGGACGGCGGCCGGGACATCCGAATGGGGTACAGACCGACGTCACGCCGGAGAGTTGCTCGCCGATGCGCTGAACAGCCGGGTGCCGCAGATCTTTGATGTGTTCAAGGATGCGGACGGCGAGCGACGGGTGCTGAATATCGTCGATACCGAGGCGGCGCGCGACAAGCTGCAGAAGATCAAGCAGGCCTTCCAGAATTGGGTCTGGACCGACCCTGATCGTACCGACCGGCTGGCACGTGTCTACAATGACCGTTTCAACAATATAGCGCCCAGGCGCTTTGATGGCTCGCATTTGAAGCTACCCGGCGCCTCTGGCGCCTTTGTTCTTTATGGGCACCAGAAGCGCGGCATCTGGCGGATCATCTCGTCCGGCTCGACTTATCTCGCGCACGCCGTCGGTGCGGGCAAGACGATGACCATGGCGGCCGCGATCATGGAACAGCGCCGGCTCGGGCTGATCGCCAAGGCGATGCTGGTGGTTCCGGGCCATTGCCTCGCCCAGGCCGCCCGCGAGTTTCTCGCCCTCTATCCGAACGCCCGCATTCTTGTCGCCGACGAGACCAACTTCACCAAGGACAAACGCGCTCGTTTCCTGTCGCGGGCGGCGACCGCGACCTGGGATGCAATCATCATCACCCACTCGGCATTCCGGTTTATCGCCGTGCCGTCGAGTTTCGAGCAACAGATGATCCAGGATGAACTGCAGCTCTACGAGGAACTGCTGACCAAGGTCGACAGCGAAGATCGGGTCTCGCGCAAACGGCTTGAGCGGCTGAAGGAAGGCCTGAAGGAACGGCTGGAAGCGCTTTCCACCCGCAAGGACGACCTGTTGACGATTTCCGAAATCGGCGTCGACCAGATTATCGTCGATGAGGCGCAGGAATTCCGCAAGCTTTCCTTCGCCACCAACATGTCGACCTTGAAAGGCATCGATCCGAACGGTTCGCAGCGTGCCTGGGACCTCTACGTCAAGTCTCGCTTCATCGAGACGAGGAACCCCGGCCGGGCTCTGGTTCTGGCGTCCGGCACGCCGATCACCAATACGCTTGGCGAGATGTTCTCGGTCCAACGCCTGCTCGGGCACGCGGCGCTGGCCGAACGCGGGCTGCATGAATTCGACGCCTGGGCCTCGACCTTCGGTGATACGACGACGGAACTGGAGATCCAGCCATCAGGCAAATACAAGCCCGTCAGCCGTTTTGCTTCCTTCGTCAACGTGCCGGAACTGATCGCCATGTTCCGCAGCTTCGCCGACGTGGTGATGCCTGAAGATCTGCGCGACTATGTCAAGGTGCCTGATATCTCGACCGGCCGCCGGCAAATCCTGACGGCCAAGCCGACCCAGGCCTTCAAGAATTACCAGACGATCCTCGATGCCCGTATCAAGGCGATCGAGATGCGCGAGGGACCGGCGCAGCCCGGCGACGACATCCTTCTCTCTGTCATCACCGACGGTCGCCATGCCGCCATAGATCTCCGCCTGGTCGACGCGGACAATGACAACGAACCGGACAACAAGCTCAACCTGCTGGTCCAGAACGCATTCCGCATCTGGCAGGAGACCGCGCAAAGCACGTATCTTCGCCCCGACGGCAAGTCTTTCGATCTGCCGGGTGCGGCGCAGATGATCTTTTCCGATCTCGGCACCATCAATGTGGAGAAGAGCAGAGGTTTTTCCGCCTATCGATGGATCCGCGACGAGCTCGTGCGCATGGGCGTTCCGGCATCCGAAATCGCCTTTATGCAGGATTACAAGAAGACAGAGGCGAAGCAGCGTCTGTTCGCCGATGTGCGGGCGGGCAAGATCCGTTTCCTGATTGGCTCGTCGGACACGATGGGCACCGGCGTCAATGCGCAGCTTCGCCTGAAGGCGCTGCATCATCTCGATGTCCCGTGGCTGCCCTCTCAGATCGAACAGCGCGAGGGCCGGATTGTCCGGCAGGGCAACCAGCATAACGAGGTCGACATCTTCGCCTATGCCACCCAAGGCTCGCTCGACGCCTCGATGTGGCAGAACAACGAGCGCAAGGCGCGCTTCATTGCCGCGGCACTCTCAGGAGATAGTTCGATCCGCAGGCTCGAAGACCTCTGCGAGGGGGCCGCAAACCAGTTCGCCATGGCCAAGGCGATTGCGAGTGGCGACGAAAGACTGATGCAGAAGGCCGGGCTCGAGGCCGACATCGCACGCCTGGAACGGCTGCGCGCTGCCCATGATGACGATCAATACGCGGTTCGCCGACAGATCCGCGATGCCGAACGCGATATCGAGATTTCGATCCAGCGCATCGGCGAGGTCGGCAAGGACATCGAACGCCTCGTTCCGACGGCTGGCGACGCCTTCGTGATGGTGGTCAAGGGCGAGACCTACGAAGAGCGCAAGCTTGCCGGTCGGGCGCTGATGAAAGAAATCCTCACGCGCGTCCAAGTCCAACAGCAGGGTAGAAGTGCAATCGCCGCGATCGGCGGCTTCGATCTCTTGTTCGAAGGCGAGCGCTTTGGCAGGGAGAATGGCTACCACTACCAGACGCTCCTGCAGCGAACCGGCGCCACTCAGGAGGTCGCTCTCGCCGTCACCGTGACGCCGCTCGGCGCGATCTCCCGGCTGGAGAAGGCGCTCAATGGATTTGATGATGAACAGGAGCACTATCGTCAGCGTATGCAGGAAGCTGAGCGGCGCCTTGCCTCCTATCGTTCGCGCGAGGGCGGTTTTTTCGCGTTTGCGCACGAACTCGACGAAAAGCGCCGGCAGCTTCGGAACGTCGATGAGGCCTTGGCGACGGAGGCGCGCGGAGAATCGAGGGACAGGGCAGAGGCAGTCTAAGCCTCGAGGCCGTGTCGATTGCAGTGTTTTTAGATGCAGTGCAGCATGCAATCAGCTGCACACAATAAATGACTTCCGTCTGCTCAACTAATGTTCATACTGCACGCAGCTGATGCACATGGCGGCCTCTGCTCCAGTGCCGCTGCAGCAGCTGTTCCCCTCCGGAGGTTCATTGACCTTCACACTTCATGGGCCGCGGTTTCCGCTGGCCCATTTTTTTGCTCATTTTGACCATGTCCATTTCTTAGCCGCCCAAAGCTTGACGCGTGCCCCTGCGAGCAATTCTCGCGCTGTCCTGGAGCATCTGACACTTTCGGTCTTGTGAGCGATGAGCCGCTTGTCCATTTTGTGGCCTTCGGTTGTTGGGACAGATTGGAGCTAGCGAATGCCTGAAACACGGTCTCCCAGACTTGCTGTACTCATTGACGCTGACAATGCGTCGGCAAAAATCGCTGACGGCTTATTCGAGGAAATAGCCAAGATCGGCGAGGCCAGCGTTCGACGCATTTACGGCGACTTTGCAAGCGCTCGCTCGAAAGCATGGATCGATGTCCTCGCGAAGCACGCGATCATTCCCCAGCAGCAATTCGCCTACACGACCGGCAAGAACGCATCGGATATCACGCTTGTGATCGACGCCATGGACCTCCTCCACAGTGGCCGCTTCGACGGCTTTTGCCTTGTATCCTCCGACAGCGATTTTACGCGCCTCGCCTCGCGCATCCGCGAGCAAGGCATCGATGTCTTCGGTTTTGGCGAGCAGAAAACGCCCGAAAGCTTCCGCCAGGCGTGCCGCCGATTTATATACACTGAAAACCTCCTCCCTTCGGCGCCTACAAATGGTGGCGACGCCGCCCAGGCAGCAGCGTCGCTCGAGCCGCCAAGTGCAGCGACGCCGATCATCAGAAAGGTCATTGCCCAGATGGAGAGCGAGGATGGCTGGGTACCGCTCGGCGCAGTCGGGACGCAACTTGCAAACCTCGCGTCTGACTTCGATCCACGCACATATGGATTCAGGAAGCTTAGCGATCTCGTGAAGAAGACGAACGCCTTCGAAATAGATCACTCAGATGGAAGACCACTGCGGATCAGAGTCAAACAGCCTCCTGCCAAGAGGAGCGCCAAATGACGTTTTCCGCGGGCTCTGTGAGCATGTTGCGGCGTGCCGTTGGCATGAAACGCCGGAGTGGCACCGGCTGATGTTTTCAAATCATCACTCGGACGTGCTCTACGCATCCTTCGATTAGTGTGGTGAGGCTGAGATCAAGGAAGAGGCGAAGAGAAATAGGAGAAAAGTGGAGAAAGAGTGCTCGCAGAGCGGGTAGTCGGGCGGCGCTGACGCTCAACCGCGCCGCTCGCAATCGCGGCCACTCGTCTTCGCAGGGCTATGAGCCCCGCTTATCCTTCGTGGCAGGAATGCTCGGCCGCAGTTGCACCCGACCGCCCGCTCCGCGGTCCGGGAGATGTCTTCGGAGAGATGAAGACGCGAGAAGGACAGGCAGAGGGCCGTGTCCAAATCCCCGAGAAGGAGCATCCTATGCAACTCATGAAGGTCGATCCGCGTGCGCTGAAGGACAACCCCGACAACACGCGTCAGTCGAAGTCGACGCCGCAGGCCGACGCCCTGCTTTTGGCGACGATCAAGGCCGTCGGCATGATCCAGCCGCCCGTCATTTTCCCGGAAGCCGGCGGCAATGGCTACGTCATCGAAGCCGGTCACCGGCGCACCCGTATGGCGATCGCCGCCGGTCTTGAGGAGATCGACGTGATCGTCGTGGAGGCGGCCAACGACAACGGCGCGATGCGCTCGATGATCGAGAACATTGCTCGCGAGCCGCTCAACCCCGTCGACCAATGGCGCGGCATCGAGCGGCTAGTGGCGCTCGGCTGGACCGAGGAGGCGATCGCCGTAGCGCTTGCCCTTCCCGTCCGCCAAATCCGCAAGCTTCGGCTGCTCGCCAACGTGTTGCCCTCCATGCTCGATCAGATGGCCAAGGGCGATATGCCGAGCGAGCAGCAGCTGAGGACGATAGCAGCCGCCTCGAACGATGAGCAGAAAGAGGTCTGGAAGGCGCACAAGCCGAAGAAGGGCGATATGGCGGCGTGGTGGCAGATCGCCAACGGTCTTTCGAAGACCCGCATGTATGCCCGCGACGCGCGTTTTGGCGACGATCTGCGCCAGGCCTATGGCATCGAGTGGGCGGAGGACCTGTTCGGCCCCGCCGACGAAGACAATCGCTACACCACCAATGTCGAAGCCTTTCTCGGCGCCCAGCAAGAATGGATGACGAGCAACCTGCCGAAGAAGGGTGCGATCGTCGAGGTCAACAATTGGGGCCAGCCGGACCTGCCGAAGAAAGCCGAACGCGTCTATGGCAAGCCAGGTAAAGGCGATTGCACCGCAATGTACCTCGATCGCGAGGGAAAGGTGCAGAGCGTGCACTACCGGATGCCGGAGGTCAGGAAGTCCGCAGGTCAGACCGGCCCGGCAGCCGATGGGGCGGAGGAGGCCAGCGACGAGGCGGCAGTCGCCGGAAAGACAAGGCCTGATGTCACGCAGAAGGGCCAGGACATGATCGGCGACTTTCGCACCGATGCGCTGCATGAGGCGCTGGCCCACGCCCCGATCGAGGACGACATGCTGATGGCGCTGTTGGTGATGGCCTTTGCCGGCACGAATGTCCGGGTCGATTCCGGCGCCAACGACACCGTGTTCGGGTCGAAGCGGTTCCAACGTCATGTCGCGCGCCTTTATTCCGCGGATGGCAGGCTGTCGTTCGATATGAACAGCTTGCGCGTCACCGCCCGCTCGGTCCTCATCGATGTGCTCTCGTGCAGGCGCGGCATATCCAACAGCGGCGTCGTCTCGCGGATTGCCGGCGCGGCGATCGGTGCGGACGGTTTCCTGCCGAACATGGGAACGGAGGATTTCCTGCTGTGCCTGTCGCGCCAGGCGCTGGAGGCCGCGGTTAAGGAGGCCGGCGTCCAGCCCCGGCCGAGGGTGCGCGAAACGCGTGCGGTACTCGTCGACCACTTCGCGGGTGATGCAACCTTCGTCCTTCCGGCTGCGCTGTTCGCGCCCGACCCGAAGGACATCGCCGATCTCCTAAAGCACGCCGATTCCCTCGACGAGGAGAATGGCCTGGTCGAAGAGGCGACCGGCGATGTCAGGTGCGATGTGCAGCCAGACGCTAGCGGCGACGCCGTCGGTTCAGTCGCACCGGATCTGGATCACAAAGATTCTGGCGCTGATGCGGTGACTACAACTGATGATGACGCCTCCGACGAGGAGGAACCCGCCTACGGAATTGCGGCGGAATAGCAGCCCCTCTTTTCCGCATGATTTTCCGCCGCCGGTCGCCCCGGCGGTTTCGTTTCAACCACCATCTAAACTCAAAGGAGGATGCGCAAATGTCCGCGTCTCTGATCTATGACCTCGCCCCTGTTGGTTCCATCGTCGCCTGGTCGGATGGTACCCCACGACCGCCCAAGCGTTTCAGGAAAAAGCTCGCCGCGTGGAAGACCCGCAACAGCCAAGGCCGGCTGATCCGCAAGGTCGGCGAGCGCAGCGTCGGCGCCACCAGCCTTTCGCCAAATTTTACGCTTCACGAGGGCGATCTCGGCGCAAATGGCGTCATCGCCATCCGCATTCACCGCACCTTTTCGCTCGACACCACGCTGACGTTCAAAGTCGTCGAGCGACCGGCGCTTGGATCTGTTCGCGTCTTCGATCGGGCCGGCTCGTGCGCCGAACTCGTCCACCTCGCCTTTAATAGGCAAGCGGCCGAGGAATGGCTCTCCGGACATGGCTATCCCAACGCCGTTGTCGAGGAAGTGACCGCCGACGAGGTCGCCGCCGATCACGTCGAAGGGAGGGCTGCGGCATGAACCCGGCACGCTCGCTTCAAACAGAAGTCTCCACCCCTGAAGACTTCGGGGTGGAATTCGCCAGAGCCGCCGACGGCACGGCTGTCGCGCGCATCGGCGATCTCGTCTTCGCTATGGTTCCCGCCGGTCGCGGGCAATATTTACTCGCCAGTGCATGGCACGTTTCGCGGCCGCTCACTGTGCTGAAGCGCGATGATTTCTATTCCCATCATGGCTCGGTCGCGGACGAAGCGGCCTTTCGCGACCGCATGATCGAACAGGCGGACCATTGCCGCGAGTTGGGGCTGCTTTCCCGCAAAATCGTCCGGGTGACCTGCAGCACGCCCTGGGGTCCGTCGCAAGGCGCCACCGTCTACGCCGACGGTATGGTCTCCCATATGACGGCCGGCCATGGCGGCTTCCAACTCTCCTCCGCTCGCAATGCCAAGGTCCATCCGACGCTCAGGGCAGAGGGCGGCTGGTACGAGGAGGATGCCGCCTGGGCGATCGTTGCACTTACCTTTCCGGACTTGTTCACGGCCTACGAACGCAAGTGCGCCGACAAGACGATCCGCGACAGATGGCCGGATGCCTGGGAAGCGATCTTCGGCCGATCGCTCGCACCCGGTGAATCTTACGAGAAGGACGCCCAGGCGTTCGCACGCGAGCATGTCGAGGACTGGATCGTCATCTCAGCGCTGCGGTCGGAGCGTCATCCCGGCATGACCGAGGTGATCGCCACGGTCGGCGGTAAGCGCGGCGACCACGTGGACGAGCGCCGCTTCCTTGTGCCGAGCGACGAGTATGCGGTCGGCCGGTTCGGTTTCGTCATCGATGAGGCGAAGTATGCCGCCTATGACGGCCCTCCAAGTTTCGCCGGTTGGCGCGGGAGGGTGGCGTGATGGCCGATTCTCAGCAACAGGCGGCGCAGCTAACCCGCATGCAAGCAGCGCAGCGGCAGACGCAGCACCAGCTCGATCTCATCGACCGGCAGATCACGCGGCGCATGACAGCGCTCATTCCGCTGCTTGGCCGGCGCCAACCAGGCTACCGCCGCGGCAAGCCGCCGGAGCCGGGCGCCTTCCTCGAACGCTACCGCGCAAATCTGGCAGCTCTGACGGCCGAGCGCCAGCCGGAAGCCGATGCGCTCCCGCGGAAACCTGCTCGGCAGGACGCGGCAATCGCCGCACTTGGAGCGCGAGCCGGATCCGGTGGTGACGTCCTCGCAACTGTCCAGAAGGCGTTGCCATGAGTACCATCGGGGACCTGGAACGGAGAGCCGGCATCGGAGGATCGCCGGCCGAGCGAACCGCGTTCTGGCGGCAGTTTCACCACCTCGAAGGGGAAGCCTTTCTGAACGCCGGCGCCGCCGAGCTCAGGCGCCTGATCGCGGCCAGCGAAGCAGAGCCTGCTTCCTGGCAAAACACGCGTGTTGCCCGTTGTCGCCGTGAAGCATTGCCGCCCCTGACGGCGGAGCAGCAAGCGGCGCTTCAGGCCTATGCCGCCAGGCATGGGCGGCGCTGGAAATCGATCCTCAACACCGCCCGGATGGGCGGGCCGCCGCATGATGACGGCGGTCTGCGGCGCGGCCTTCGCAACTCGCACGCTCCGAGCTGGCTGCAATCATACGGGTTGCGCAATCCGGCCAGGCGATAGCCCGAGCGTTCATGTCCAGCGCGTGGAGAAGACCGGGTTTGGCGGGAGCGCCTCTCGTTCATTCGAGGACGTCATCTTCCTCTCCACGCCGGATTGCCCTCCGGTTTTGTTGCGGTCTGAACCGGCGGCCGTGCGCTTCAAGGCCGCTGTCGCGCCGCGGTGCGGCCGGACCCCGCCGTCCTTCTCGGAGCAGGCTCGCGTGCTCCGTCGAGGGCAGCTTGCCCTCAACGCACGCAAGCCGGCTCCGCTCGTCCAGGTGGGGCCGGACCCTGAAGCGCCCGTCTTTCCGCCGGTTCGGGCTGACCGCACCGAAGGGCAAGCCGGCATGGGGCCGCAGCCGCTTCGGACGACCTCGAAAGGAAACGACCATGGCCAAGCCCGCATCCTCTCCCCGCCAATCCGCACGCGTCGTGCAACTGCGCAAGGGCGCCACCGTCGAAATGATCCGGCTCACCTGCCCCGACGCCAGCCAGGCGCTGAAGATCGCCGAGAGTTTCGGGACCGCCGTCGTCGACAGCGACGGCATCCGCGACCTGCATGAGCGCCTGATCACCGAGACAGCCGATGCTCTCGCCGATGGCCTCGGCGACAAGGCCATGCAGATCCACCTGCAGCGGATCGTCGGCGCCTATGTCGGTTCTGCCCACGGCGCCGGCCAGTTCTACAGCCGCGCCGTCACCGAGGCGCGCGATGCTACGGCCAAGGCCGCCAATGATGCCCGTGACGAGGACCTCGACGGGCCCGTCGGCTATGACAGCGCCGCCCAGCGCAAGCGGGAGTTTGCCGCCGACATCGGCATACAGGCCCATTCGCTCAGAATGGCGGCCGAAGGCGCTGTCGCTGCCTATGCCCAGGTCATCGGCGACACCTGGAAGCCTTTCGACCGGCCGGTCGAGCAGCCGGGCACGTCGCTCAGCCGCAAGGCCGCCGAAGCGCAAATCTCCGCCTTCGATTAGATCCTTCGAGCGGGGCTCCCCCCGCTCTTCAATCGACACCAGAACGGCCGGTTCCATGGCGGGACCGGCCTTTTTCGTGTCGCGGACGCGCTGACGCGCAAAAGGAAATGAAACCGATGGCACGCCCGCCGCGGCCCGTTCCGTTCGTCGGGTCTGCAGGAGCCGCCGGCGGACGCAACGGCTCCGCCGTCCTTCACTTCGTTGCGGCCGTTCCGGTGCATCCGCCGGCTAACTTGCTCCGGCCCTTGCCCCTCCGCAACGGGCCGCGACTGGCGCGGCCTTGAAACGGAGGTTTTAATATGAGCAGCACAGAAAATCAGCGGGGCGATCTCTACAGCCGCATCACCGACAGGATCGTCGAAGACCTGACGAAAGGCGTGCGGCCCTGGATGAAGCCATGGAATTCGGCGAACACGGCAGGTCGCATCACCCGGCCGCTGCGCTATAACGGTCAACCCTATTCTGGCGTCAACGTGCTGCTCTTATGGTCGGAGGGTGTCGCACGGGGTTATACGTCATCCACGTGGATGACGTTCAAGCAGGCCCTCGAACTCGGTGCTGCCGTCCGCAAGGGCGAGACGGGTGCCACGGTCGTCTTCGCCAGCCGCTTCACCAAGGCCGAAACCGACGGAAACGGCGGCGAGGTGGAGCGGGAAATCCCCTTCCTGAAGGCCTACAGTGTCTTCAACGTCGAACAGATCGACGGGCTTCCCGACCAGTATCATCACCGGCAGGCGCCGGTTCTCGATCCAGTCGAGCGCATCGAGCATGCCGATCGGTTCTTCCGCAACACCGGTGCTTCTGTTCGCCACGGCGGCAACCAGGCCTTCTTCTCGCCGGCCGCCGATCTCATTCAGATGCCGCTGTTCGAGAGCTTCAAGGACGCTGCAAGCTACTACGCGACCCTGAGTCACGAGGTCACCCATTGGACGGCGCCGGACAACCGTGTGGGCCGCGACCTCAGCCGCTACGCGAAAGACCAGACTGAGCGTGCTCGCGAGGAATTGATCGCAGAACTCGGCAGCTGCTTCCTTTGCGCCGACCTTGGAATTGTTCCCGAGCTCGAGCCCCGCCCCGATCACGCGTCCTACCTCAGCTCCTGGCTGAAGGTCCTGACCGACGACAGACGGGCGATTTTCCAGGCGGCAGCGCATGCGCAACGGGCCGTAACGTTCCTGCATTCGCTGCAGCCCGACGCAGCCGACGAGCGGCTCGCTGCGTAATGACTTGTCAGCGCCGGTCGTTGGTCTCGCCAGCGGCCGGCAACTCTTGCCGCTCGGTCCCGTCGGCGTGTCACGATCAGCCGCGAGGTCCAGTTTGCCCCAGATCGAGGTTTTCCGGTCGATCTGCTTGAGCTTCCGGGACGGCTTGGTTTCGACGATAAACGGCTCTGTCTGCTGACGCATAGATCCCCAGGCGACGAATCGCGAGGCGCGACGATAGCGCGGAGGATGGGCAATGCAACGCCCCACGCTCGGTGGTTCAGCGAGGTTTGGGTTTGGCATGTGGTCAGGACAGCGGACCGATCATTGCAGCGTTCGGGGAGCAGTCGAGGCACGGGCCGCCATTACCATATCCCTTCGACCACTGCGCCAGGCCACGACCTTCGCGGGCTCGATGAGGCATGTCTGATCGAAGACCGGCTTCGCCTCGATCGTCTTCCCGCAACGGCCTTCCAAAACTTTCTTCCCCTGAGCGCTACGCGCTCATTCCTCGCGGAACAATAAAGTTTCTCCGGGCCGCCCTCCATTTCATTCCGGCCTTTCAGGTGCAGTCCGATCGTCCCCGATCCTTGCGACAGCCATCGAGGCCGCGATGGGCGCGGCCCGAAACAGCAAAGGAATACGACAATGGCAACCATCGGCACCTTCACCACCTCCGAAACCGGCTTCAACGGCTCGATCCGCACGCTCGCCCTCAACGTCAAGGCCCGCATCGCCCGCATCGAAAACCCCTCCGACAAGGGCCCGCACTTCCGCATCTACGCAGGCAATGTCGAGCTCGGCGCCGCCTGGCAGAAGCGCTCCGAGCAGGACCGTGATTACCTCTCGGTCAAGCTCGACGACCCGAGCTTCCCCGCGCCGATCTACGCAACGCTCACCGAAGTCGAAGGCGAGGACGGCTACCAGCTGATCTGGTCCCGCCCCAACCGGGACTGAGACCCGGACAAGGCCCCGCCCGCAAGGCGGGGCCACTTGGTGCAAGGACAAGCCGGAAGCAGGCATCGAGCCTGCCGCCGGCTTTTTCGGTGCGATGCGGAGAGGGACTATTGTCTGCTCAGATGAGGTTATTGTGCCGGGAGCAAATGCCGGCGTCAAAGGACGCGCGGTTCCCCCAATTTTGCCTCCGCTTCGTACCTGCGCTCCAACAAAATCGGCTCCCCCACGCGCCGGCTCCGCCGGTCGCTTCCGCGTTCCTTGACCCGCGTCATCTCTTCCCGGTCTGCGGCCTCGTCTTTCACGAACTCAAGGAGATGAGACGATGACCATCGAACAGCACGTCGAAGAATTGCGGGCCGAGCTCAAGAGCGCCTGCGATGCCGTCGAGCGCCGCCAGATCCAGGCCGAGCTCGAGCTGGCCCAAGCTGGCCTGGCCGTGATGCTTGCCGAACAGGACGGTGCGATCGAGACCGGGCCGCCCTTCTGAGGCGGCACCTTTTTGAGCCGGTCCGCCGGATCCACCGGGGTCACGGCTGTCAGGGTTTCCCCCCCGACCCTGTCCTCCGGCTGCTCGCCTGCGTAAAGGACGGCGCGGCCCAGCGGCGCCGATGAGGCATCATGGCCCGCTCCGGCGAGTCTCTCATGTTGGCGCGGAGGCGCGCGGACGATAGCCGCGTTTTCGCTTCCGTCGCAGCAGATCGAGAAACAGTTCGACGGCTTCCTCTTCCCGCCCGAAATGATGGATCATTGTCTGACCCTTTGCGCCAATGCGGCCCCACCTCCTGAGCAGGCAAACATCCCCGAACAGGTTCGGCTCGATCGACATGGCGTAGTAGCGCGCCATGTTCCTTGCCGCATCCGTGCGTTCGACATAGAGGTGATAGGGCTGCGAGATCATGAGATCAGAATCGCCGATCCCGGGAATCACGTCCAACGACAGTTATGAATCGTTCGGCAAGGATCGATTCACATCAGTGATAATAAGCGAGGCCTTCCGCAGGGATTTGAGCAAAACGCCTGCGGCGCACGCCCCATTCGCTCGCGCAACCCGCGAGAGCAGTTTTGGCCATCCGAGTGACGATTGTCTCGCGACATCTTAGCCGCACCACCCGTGTCTTGCGCCATCCCAGCGCCTCGCGAGGCCTTCATCGATGAGACTGTCTCCTAGTGAGCGCCCTCCTCGCGTGACGGTACGGAGCTTGCGGCCGTATTTGTCCTCGTCGCTCCAACCGGCCGATAGCGAGAATTTTCCGGCATTGAGCAGCGCCAGCAGGTGTGCCTTCGCCGCCTCGCCTTTGATCCGTTCCGCCTCGCAGCGCGGCGGGCTGAGTTCCGGCGTGTCGATATCCGCGATGCGGATCTTCTCCCCCTTAAACCAGAACGTGTCGCCATCGACGACGCAGTTCTTTCGCGTGCTATCACTGCAGAATGAAAACGCGGCCGCCGACGTATCCGTCGGAGGCATGTAGGTGAGAGCGAGGACACCCGAGAGATCGCCGGCGCCGCCGAAGGCAAGCCATCCTCCCGCAGCAATGATGATGGCTAAGATGACCGCTGTCCGCGATGTGTGCCGGCCGTTCTTTCCCGATCGGGGCCATTTTCCCTTTGGGCGATTTCGATCTTTCCTGCTGCCGGACTTCCGCGCTTCTGATCGGAACCACATTCGATTTCGCCACTTGCCCGTCCTCTTCAGTTTGGCTCAACCTATCTTGGACTCGGTTTCATCTGTCTTCACGGACATGCCGAGCTTCGGGTGGTGTGCGAGGAGCGGGGCGCAGTCGGTCCCGCCTCCCTTCGGGCCACTTTGTTGAGGCTCCTGCGGCTGCGCTGTTCCCACTCCTCGCACGACGAGAATTCCCGAAATCCCGCCCTGAGACGGCCGCTATGCTGATTTCTCCGATGCTCTTCATCTCTCCGGATCGACCTT
This sequence comes from Sinorhizobium americanum, assembly GCF_001651855.1. GTDB lineage: Bacteria > Pseudomonadota > Alphaproteobacteria > Rhizobiales > Rhizobiaceae > Sinorhizobium > Sinorhizobium americanum. The sequence continues at coordinate 138,354 of NZ_LNQC01000073.1, forward strand.
GCTCGTTGCACTGCGCGTCGGCCGATCAAGCAAGCTCGCTGCGTGTTTCTCGGCTTCGGAAAACCCGTTCTTGCCCACGCACCCCTTCATATCGTCACGCCGGAACCAGATCGCGCGTCCGCAGCGCAACGGCGCATTTCCGGCGGTGAAAACGATCTGTTCGTCGGCACGCATGCGCAGCACCTCATGCGGCTGGATCAGCGGTCGAGCTGCAAGTTGCTTCGATCGTGTGCGCGATGACCCTTTCGACTGGACAGTGCGGCTGACCTGGTCAATCTCCACCGTCGTTGTGCCGCAACGGCGGGAAATGTATTCCGCAGTCTCCGGATCGTTGATCGCGGCGAAGGAAATCCAGCTGGCGCTCTCGAACCACTTGCTGGCGGCTTCTCGGCCGCCATAGGTCTCGCGCATCTGACCGATCGACTGGTAGATCATAGTAAGAGTGATCCCATACTTACGGCCGGCGTCCCGGGCGGTCTCCAGGATCCGCATGTAACCAAGGCGCGCCACCTCATCGAGGACGAAGAGCGCCCTCCCCTGCATCGCGCCATTGCGGTTGTAGATCGCGTTCAGAAACGAACCGATGATGACGCGCGCCAGGCCCGAATGCGTCTCCAGTGTCTTGAGATCGACGTTGATGAAGACGTCCGTCTTTCCTCCGGCAAGATCGCTCGTCGTGAAGGTCGTTCCCGAAACCAGGGCGGCGTAGTTCGGGTAGGACAGCCAGTGCGTTTCCTTCACCGCGTTGGCGTAGACCCCCGAAAAGGTCTCCGGCGTCATGTTGACGAAGGCAGCGACATTTTCCTTCACAAAATCCGAGTCCGAGTTTTCGTAGATCGACTGCAGGCGCTGGCGCAACTTGGGTTCCGGCTCGGAGAGATTCTTTCGCACCTGCCGGAGCGTCTGGTCGGTTTCCTTAGTGTGGCCGGAGAGGCAAACGTCGGCCATGAGCGCTGTCAGCAGTTGCAGCGCCGAGCCGCGAAAGAAGTCATCGCGGACGCCACGCGCGCCACCGCTGTCGCTCATGATCCACGAAGCAACGGAGGCGATATCCTCCTCTTTCGTTCCGCCGAAGCGGCCGATCCAGTCGAGCGCGTTGAAACCGATCTCGGAGTGTTTCGGATCGAGAACGAAGACGTCGCGGTTGGCGTTCCCACGGTGCTTCGAAACCATCGGCGCTACTTCGTTTGACGGATCGAGGACGACGAGCGCGCCACCCCATTTGAGCGCCGTCGGGATCGTGACTGACGTCGTCTTGAAGCCGCCGGAGCCGGCGAAGACGATTCCGTGCGACGAGCCGAACGAGCCGTCGAAGCAAAGCAGGGGCGACGTGCCGCCCGCTCCCCACGTCTCGGCGCTGTCGGCGCGAAACGATTGTCCAGCGACGCTGTCCCTGTCGACACGGTAGCGCTCGCCAATGACGATGCCGCCGCTCTCGGGAAACAGCGTTCCGGCTTGCGACAGCTTTATCCAGTCGGCCTCGCCGTGCAGAGCCCGCTTGCCGTAGATGCGTTTCGGTTCGGCTCTGGCGAAAGCGGCGTTGCCGCCAATCGCTACCCGAATGCCGAACAGCGCCGACATCAGCGCGATGGTGGCCCCGATCGCAGTCGCGGGATCGAGATAGTTGAATATGGACTTGCCGGCCGGGACCTGTTCGGCGAATGCGGAGAGCCTCATTGTCTCGCGTATGGCTGCGATGAAGAGCGCCCCTATCGCACCCGCGACGACGCCCCATCCGATCGTCCTGATCCTCATCGAGCCCGCGCTCGCGAGCAGGAAGGAGATACCGACGAGCGACACGACGACATAGGGCAAAGTGATGCCGGCGCGGCCGAGCATCTGCCGTGCGGCATCCGTCTTGCCGAATTCGGAAAGCGATTGTTCGATCCCGCTCATGCCCGTGGCCGAGAGGATCATCAACACGCAGGGTGCAAGGAAAAGCAGGATCCTAGTCATTGGCCTCACCGAAGGCCTCTGCACCGATCGCCATTAGCCGGGAGCACTCCTGCTCGTCTCCCTTCAGCCTACGCCTGGCATCGATAAGGAGCCCAAGCAGCAGCGCCCGCTTCTCGTAGCGTAGCCCCGCCTTGACGATCAATCCGCCGAGTTCGATTTTTTCGCGCGTATCCTTCTTGCGGGCATCGGATGTCGTGGTTCTTCGCATCCGCTCAAGCCTCGCCAGCCCTGCCCTGAGCCGCGCCAGCCGCGTTCTGCGCGGATGGCGTGCTGCTCTCTCCGGCGCCGGCAGCCCTCTTTCCTCCGGTCGAACGGGCCTCGCCTCCGCGAAAGCGTTTCGCCACATCCTCGAATGCCGCCTGCAGTTCACCTTCCTCGATCTCGATCTCGCCGAACCCGGCCTTGAGCGCGATCCGGCCGATGCGCTCGGCCTCGCGGGTCTCGGCTAGCTTGAGCTGCTCCTGGAGCTTGGCGATTTCGTCGCGAATTCTAAAAGCTGGTTTTTTCATTTCGGCGGTCTCCTTTGGGCGCGAAAGCCTGTCTTTCGAACCCAATCTTCCGGAGGTGAGTGCGGAACGCACTACTGTGAATCATACAATCGCCAACGGCGATGCTTTCGCGAATGATCCCGGCCGCTCGGCGAGAGCGGCATCCAAGGGCGCAATTATACGTCGCTGGCGCGACGTTCTTCTTGAGGCCCGGCGGGGCCGATCTCGCTGTCGAACACGTTGATTCCGCTCGTAATCGGGAATTCCGCCGTGGCCGTCCCTCATTTCTCCGTTAGCATTGTCGCTCGCGGCTCCGGCCGCAGCGCCGTGCTGTCGGCGGCTTATCGGCATTGCGCCAAAATGGGCTTCGAGCGGGAAGCCCGGACGATCGACTACACCCGCAAGCAGGGGCTCTTGCACGAAGAGTTCGTCGTTCCGGCCGATGCACCGGAGTGGCTGCGGGCGATGATCGCAGATCATTCGGTGTCTGGCGCGTCCGAAGCCTTCTGGAACAAAGTCGAGGGATTCGAGAAACGCGCCGATGCGCAACTCGCCAAAGACATAACGATCGCGCTCCCAATCGAACTTTCGACGGAGCAGAACATCGTGCTGATACGGGATTTCATCGACCGCCACGTCACCTCGAAAGGTATGGTTGCCGACTGGGTCTATCACGATGCACCCGGCAACCCGCATGTGCACCTGATGACGACGCTGCGACCGCTTACCGAAGATGGATTCGGCGCTAAGAAAATTGCAGTCCTCGGGCCCGACGGCACTCCGATCCGCAACAATTCCGGCAAGATCCTCTATGAGCTTTGGGCCGGCAGCGCCGCCGACTTCAATGCCTTCCGCGATGGCTGGTTCGCCTGCCAGAACAAGCATCTGTCACTTGCCGGCCTCGATATACGGATCGACGGCCGGTCCTTCGAGAAGCAGGGAATCGAGCTCACGCCGACCATTCATCTCGGCGTCGGGGCCAAGGCGATCGAGCGGAAGCCAGCGGAAGCCGGCCGGGACATTTCGCTGGAACGGCTGGAGCTGCAGGAAGAGCGTCGAGGCGAAAACGCCCGCCGCATCCAGCGCCGTCCGGAGATCGTTCTCGACCTGATCACCCGGGAGAAAAGCGTCTTCGACGAGCGCGATGTCGCCAAGATCCTGCACCGCTATTTCGACGATGCCGGCCGGTTCCATAGCCTGATGGCAAGAATCCTGCAGAGCCCGGAAACGCTCCGCCTCGAGCGCGAGCGCATTGATTTTGCGAGCGGGCTTCGTGCACCGGCGAAATACACGACGAGGGAGCTGATCCGGCTCGAAGCCGAGATGGCCGACCGGGCAAACTGGCTCTCTCTACAATCGTCCCATGGTATTCGAGACGCCGTGCTGGAGGCGACTTTTGCGCGTCACACTCGTCTGTCGGAAGAGCAGAAGGCCGCTATCGCTCACGTTGTTGCGGGAGAAAGGATCGCCGCTGTGATCGGCCGTGCCGGCGCCGGCAAGACGACGATGATGAAGGCGGCCCGCGAGGCCTGGGAGGCCGCCGGCTACCGCGTTGTAGGTGGCGCGCTTGCCGGCAAAGCCGCCGAGGGCCTGGAAAAGGAAGCTGGCATTCTGTCCCGTACGCTGTCGTCATGGGAGCTTCGCTGGAGCGAGGGCCGTGATCTGATCCACGACAGGACCGTCTTCGTGCTTGATGAGGCCGGAATGGTCTCGTCCAGACAGATGGCGCTGTTCGTCGAAACGGCAACCAAGGCCGGCGCCAAGCTCGTGCTCATCGGCGATCCGCAACAGCTCCAACCGATTGAGGCCGGAGCCGCGTTCCGCGCCATTGCCGATCGTATCGGTTATGCCGAGCTCGGAACCATCTACCGCCAACGCGAGCAGTGGATGCGCGACGCCTCGCTTGATTTGGCACGCGGGAATGTCGGCAAAGCGGTCGAGGCCTATCGTGCACATGGGCACGTCACTGGCTCGGCGCTCAAAACCGAGGCAATGCAGGCGCTGATCACCGATTGGAACCGCGACTACGATCCAACCAGAACTTCGCTGATCCTCGCTCATCTTCGTCGCGACGTTCGCATGCTCAACGAAATGGCGCGCGCAAAGCTCGTCGAGCGCGGCATCGTCGACGAGGGATTTGCCTTCAGGACTGAGGACGGAAGCCGCAAGTTCGCCACCGGCGACCAGATTGTCTTCCTGAAGAACGAGGGCGCGCTCGGGGTCAAGAACGGCATGTTGGCGAAGGTAGTCGACGCAGCGCCCGGCCGCATCGTTGCTGAAGTCGGAGAAGCCGAACACCGGCGGCGGGTTACGGTCGAGAGCCGCTTCTACAATAACGTCGATCTCGGCTATGCCACCACGATTCACAAGAGCCAGGGTGTCACCGTCGATCGGGTCAAGGTGCTGGCGTCCTTGTCGCTCGACCGCCATCTTGCTTACGTCGCCATGACACGTCATCGCGAGGATCTTGCCATTTATTACGGCCGTCGGTCTTTCGCCAAGGCCGGCGGCCTGATTCCGATCCTGTCGCGGAAAAACGCCAAGGAAACCACGCTCGATTATGCGAACGGCCGCTTGTACCGCCAGGCGCTCCGCTTTGCCAGGGCTCGGGGTTTCCACCTCGTCAGTGTCGCCCGAACGCTCGTCCGCGATCGGCTCGAATGGACAGTCCGCCAGAAATCGAGGTTCGCCGAGCTCGGCGCACGTCTCTCAGCGATCGCCGGCAAGCTCGGTTTGTCTGCTGCCGCAGCCGGGACCTCTCAACCGCGCACCGTCAAGGAGTTGAAACCCATGGTCTCCGGCATCACCACCTTCGCGAAATCTCTCGAGCAGGCTGTCGAGGACAGGCTTGCCGCCGATCCCGGCTTGATGAAGCAATGGCAGGAAGTCTCGGCACGTTTCCATCTTGTCTATGCCCAGCCGGAAGCGGCGTTCAAAGCCGCCGATGTCGACGCGATGCTGAAGGACGGAGCTGCCGCAAAAACCACGATATCCAGGATCGGTTCGGAGCCCAAAGCCTTTGGCCCGCTGAAGGGCAAGACCGGCATGCTAGTTAGCCGCGCGGAGAAGCAGACCCGTGAAACAGCCATCGCCAACGCTCCCGCACTGGCGCGGAATCTCGAACGCTATCTGCGTCAACGGACCGTGGCGGCACGCAAGTATGTAATCGAAGAACGCGCCATGCGACTGAAGGTGGCATTCCACATCCCGGCTCTGTCGCCGGCGGCAAAGCAGACGCTCGAGCGCGTCCGAGACGCCATCGACCGAAACGATCTTCCCGCAGGGCTCGAATACGCGGTTGCCGACAAGATGGTGAAAGCGGAGCTCGAAGGATTTTCCAGAGCCGTTTCGGAGCGTTTCGGCGAACGGACCTTCTTGCCCCTTGCCGCCAAGGACACGGGCGGACAGGCGTTCCAGTCTGTGAGCGACGGCATGTCGGAAGCGCAGAAAGCGGAGTTGCAATCCGCCTGGAATTCGATGCGTACGGTGCAGCAACTTGCAGCCCATGAGCGCACCGCCGAGGCGCTGAAGCAGGCGGAAACGATGCGCCAGACGAAGAGCCAGGGGCTCTCCCTGAAATGAGGGCTGGAGCTGAAAAACGCCTACCGATTATCCCGCGACGGAGGCTAACGGCTAGCATTCTGTCGGTGGCCGCGGCCGTCATCGTCCTTATCGCAGTAGCTGGCTTCCTGGGCGGCTATCGGATCAACCAGACTCCAAGCGAGGCTCTCGGTCTCTGGCGCATTGTTCCGCTACATCGTCCGCCGGGCGTCGGAGATCTGCTGTTTGTCTGCCCAGCCGGGAAGGCCGCCATGCCCGAGGCAAGAGCGCGGGGATATCTCCGCTCCGGTCTTTGCCCGGGCCGTGTCGCGCCGCTCATCAAGACAGTCGTCGCCGTCGCTGGGCAGCACGTCGAAATCGGCGCCGAGGTGACGATCGATGGGCGCGCGCTTCCTTCCTCCGCTCTGGCAGAGCATGACGGAAAAGGTCGGCCGCTGAGGCCTTTCCCAAGCGGCGTCGTGCCAGACGGACACGTCTTTCTGCATTCCTCGTTCGTCGGCTCCTACGATTCCCGCTACTTCGGGCCTCTCCCGGCTTCCGGCGTTCTCGGCCTGGCGCAGGAGGTGCTGACCTATGCGCCGTGATTGGCTCCGGCCAACGCTGCTCATCATCGCGTCGGTCATCGCCGGTACGGTAGCATGGAACGGCGATCTCTTGCTGCTGCCGATCGCGCTGGGATTCCCCGTCCTGTGGTCGCTGGCGCGAACGAGGTCCGCGGCAACACTCGTTTCGATCGGGTACTTCCTGGCGGCGTCGCGTGGCCTGCCGCAAGGTGTGGCAACTTTCTATGCCTCGGATCTCTGGCCGGGCCTGCTGCTGTGGCTAAGTGCCTCCGCTAGCTTTGTCTCGTTACACGCGCTGCTTTGGACGAAGGATACCGGCAGCCTGCCCTACCGCTATGTCCAGGCGGCCGTCCTTATGACGGTTCCGCCTCTCGGTATTACCGGCTGGGCTCATCCCGTCACGGCTGCCGGCGTGCTATTTCCGGGATGGGGATGGTGGGGCCTGGCGGCGACGACAGCCGGCGTTGCGGGTCTCGTCTCACGCCTAAGGACGGCTGTTGCTATCGCCCTCGCCGGCTTCTGGCTCGGGTCCGCCGCGTTCTGGACGGATCCGACGCCACCGCAAGCGTGGCAGGGCGTCAATCTCGAACTGGGTGCTTCGCTTGGGCGGGACACCAGCATACAGCGTCACCGTGATCTGATTGCCAGAGTGAAGGATCGAGCAGCCGAGGACCTCCGCTACATTGCTCTTCCCGAGAGTACCTTGGGTTTCTGGACGCCGAGGATCGAGCGGCTGTGGACGCGGTCGCTGGAGGGGCGGGACATCACGATTCTCGCGGGTGCCGCGGTCGTCAACGCACGCGGATACGATAACGTGCTCATCGCGCTGTCTGCCCAGGGTGGTCAGATCCTCTACCGGGAACGGATGCCGGTGCCGGGTTCAATGTGGCAGCCGTGGCGAGCGCTTTTAGAGGAAAGCGGCGGGGCGCGGGCGCACTTCTTCGCAAACCCGATTCTCACTCTCGGAGCCACACGAGTCGCACCACTGATCTGCTATGAGCAACTGATCGTCTGGCCAATCCTTCAATCGATGCTTAGTGATCCGGATCTGATCGTGGCTGTCGGCAACGGCTGGTGGACAAAAGGGACGTCCATTGTCGCCATCCAGCGTGCCAGCACCGCGGCCTGGGCGAAGCTGTTCGCAAAACCGGTTGTTTTTTCCTTCAACACCTGATGGCGCCCTCAATACACGATGCCCAAGGAGACACCATGCTCGACGCTGCCCTGATCAAAGACTGTGCCCACCCTTCCCTGAAGCCCGCGATCGTTGAACAGTTCGTGACGGCGGCCGGATCGTACGCATCCGAGGAGGGCCGCCTTGCTGAGAAGTGAGGCGAACTGGATGTTCTGTCTATATGGACGTCAATATAGACA
>NZ_LNQC01000074.1 GCF_001651855.1 Sinorhizobium americanum
GAAGCCGCCGGGCTTTGCCCGCGCAGATATCGCGATTCACCCAATAATTTCAGCAGTTTACCGTTTATGGACGGGCACTAGACTAAGACTAGGCCTTCGGGCCGACGGGAATGATCGTCTCCCAGCTCTTGCCGGCGAGGATCACGCAGCTTCGGCCTGAGACGTCGGTGATGACCAAAGTCCAGGTGCCGCTGTCGGCGGCGTAGAGCTCCATCACCGCCTGCTGATTGACCATACCGACCGCGGCCTGCTTCTCGGAATATTGCTTGGCGAGAAACTCGATCACTTTCGCACGATCGGCACAATTCAGGACCGCCTGCGCACCAGCCATCTGGGGATATAGGGTTGCCGCCGCCAGAAGAATGGCGTGCGGAAGGATGCGAATTGCATTGGGTACCATAACGCACCTCCTCTCGCCGGGACTCCGGCGGAAGAGGGGTTTCCGCTGACCTGTTCCGCCGTATCCGGCATTCCTATGGTCGGCACCCAGCCGCGACCATCGCACCGCGAGCCGATGAGCACGTAACGATGCTCGGCGCGCCGCCGTTCCATTGCAGCGCTCTTATTTTTTCTTCATCGCCTCCATGAGCGCAGCGCCAAATGCACCTTGGGTCGGCGCCTGAGATTGTTGCGGTCGTGCTGCAGCATTGCGATTGCCGCTCCCAGACGACTGCCCCCTCGCCTCCCGTCCCGTTTCGGCGCCTCCATCCTTGCGCATGCTGAGCCCGATGCGTTTGCGCGCCACGTCGATCTCGGTGACGCGAACCCGCACCACGTCGCCGGCCTTGACGACCTCATGCGGATCTTTGACGAAACGATCGGCGAGCTGGGAGACATGCACGAGCCCGTCCTGATGCACCCCGATGTCGACGAAGGCGCCGAAGGCCGCGACATTGGTCACCGTCCCTTCGAGCTGCATGCCGACCTTCAGATCCTTGATGTCGTCGACCCCCTCGGCGAAGGTCGCCGTCTTGAAGCTCGGGCGCGGATCGCGGCCCGGCTTCTCCAGTTCGGACAGAATGTCCTTCACCGTTGGCAGACCGAATCGTTCGTCGACGAAGCTGCGCGGATCGAGTTTCTTCAGCGCCGCACTGTCACCCATCAGCGAGCGCACATCCCGGCCGCAGGCGGCGACGATCTTCTTGGCCACGCCATAGGCCTCGGGGTGCACGGCCGAGGCGTCGAGCGGCTCGGATCCGTTGGTTATCCGCAGGAAGCCGGCGCACTGCTCGAAGGTGCGGGCACCGAGACGCGACACCTTGAGAAGATCCTGCCGCTTTGAAAAGGCCCCCATCGCATCGCGATGTGCCACGATCGCTTCGGCCGACGACTTGCCCAGGCCGGAAACACGCGCCAGCAACGGTGCCGATGCGGTGTTGAGATCGACGCCGACGGCGTTCACCGCATCCTCGACGACGGCGTCCAAAGAACGGCTGAGGTGCGACTGGTCGACGTCGTGCTGGTACTGGCCGACGCCGATCGATTTCGGTTCGATCTTGACCAACTCGGCAAGCGGGTCCTGCAGCCTGCGGGCGATCGACACGGCACCGCGAAGCGATACGTCGAGGTTGGGAAATTCCGCCGCCGCCGTCTCCGAAGCGGAATAGACGGAGGCGCCAGCCTCGGAAACGATCACTTTGGTCGGTTTCGGTGTCGGCATCTGGACCAGCATGTCGGAGACCAGCTTCTCCGTTTCGCGGCTGCCGGTGCCGTTGCCTATGGCGATCAGTTCGACCTTGTGCTTGCGGACGAGCGCCGCGAGTTCTGCCTGCGTGCCGCGAACGTCGTTCTTCGGAGGGAACGGGTAGACCGTCGTCGTCTCGAGCAGCTTGCCGGTGCCGTCGACGACGGCGACCTTAACGCCGGTCCGGATGCCCGGATCGAGGCCCATGGTCGGACGCGAGCCGGCCGGCGCCGCAAGCAACAGGTCCTTGAGGTTGCGCGCAAAGACGCGGATCGCCTCCTCCTCGGCGCGCTCGCGCAGTTCGCGCACGAGGTCCAGCGACAGGGACAGCGACAGCTTGACGCGCCAGGTCCAGCCGATCACCTCCAGCAGCCATTTGTCACCGGGCAGGTGCCCGCCGACCTCGTAGGCGACGGCGATCATGCGCTCGACCGGCTTTTGCGGAGAGACCGCCTCCTGGTCGACGACGATATCGACCGAAAGGATTTCTTCATTCCAGCCGCGCAGCATCGCCAGCGCGCGATGACCCGGCGCCGTTGCCCAGCGCTCCGAGTGATCGAAGTAATCCGAGAACTTAGCCCCCGCCTCCTGCTTGCCGTCGACGACCTTCGCCCGCAGGAATGCCGTCTCCCGCATATGATTGCGCAACCGGCCCAGCAGGTCGGCGTTTTCGGTGATGCCTTCGGCAATGATGTCGCGGGCGCCGTCGAGCGCCGCCTTCACGTCCGGAACCTCGGCTGAGATGAAGACTTCCGCCCGTTCGGCCGGCGCAATCGAGCGATCGGCAAGGATCGCCTCGGCGAGCGGCCCGAGACCGCGCTCCCGGGCAATCTCCGCCTTGGTTCGCCGTTTCGGCTTGTAGGGCAGGTAGATGTCCTCGAGCTCCGCCTTGGTTACGGCGGCAGCGATCTTGCCTTCAAGCTCGTCGGTGAGCTTGCCCTGGCCACGAATCGACTCGAGAATGGACGCCCGGCGCGCTTCGAGCTCCCGCAAATAGGTGAGCCGCTCCGAGAGGGTGCGCAATTGGGTGTCGTCGAGACCGCCGGTGATCTCCTTGCGGTAGCGGGCGATGAAAGGCACCGTCGCTCCGGCATCGAGGAGTTCGACGGCGGCGCCCACCTGGGCGGCAGTCGCCTTGATCTCGCTTGCGATGATGGCGGCGATGGGCTTTGCGGTCATGTCTGCGTTCCGTCCGTTGTTTCCAGCCGGACCATAAAGGTGCAGATGATGAAGGCCAAGTGAGGGCTGGTAGTCGGGTACTCGAACTCCACAACAGATGGCAGATTGGCAGACTCTTATAGCGCCCGACGTCGCGGGCAAGGCGGACCCGCCCCTCTCTCGCGTTTAAGCCGAGGAGTAGCCCTCTTCGCGCGCGGCAGAGGGGACGAAAGGGCACGGCGCGTCTCCTTCCGCCTGCGGGGAGAAGGAGGCCGATGGGCGAGAACACCCGCCGCTTCACGAACTCTCGCTAGACCGCGACGAGCTCCAACCGCGAGCGGGTTTTCTCGAACTCCAGCAATTCGCGCTCCTTCGCTTCGATGTAATCGCGCGAGACCGGTACGGTCTCCAGCGACGGCGAAAGCTGGAGTTGGAAGATGAAGTGCTTGTCGTAGAGGAAGGCAGTTTCGGAAGCGGCGAGATAGAACTCCCACATCCGGAAGAAGCGTTCGTCATAGAGCTTCACCGCTTCCTCGCGCCGGGCGGCAAAACGCTCGCGCCAGGCGCGGAGCGTCCAAGCATAGTGCATCGGCAGGATCTCGATGTCCTTGACGAGCAGGCGCGTGCTTTCGACCGGCGGCAGGACCTCGGAAAGCGCCGGGATGTAGCCGCCGGGGAAGATGTACTTCTCGATCCAAGGATTGGTCGCCCAGGGCTTGTAGACCTGGCCGATCGAATGAAGCAGCATGACGCCGTCAGGCTTGAGCAGTTCCTTCATCTTGCGGAAGAAATTGCTGTAGTTGCCGATGCCCACATGCTCGAACATGCCCACGGAGACGATCCGGTCGAACTGCCGTCCCTGCAGGGTGCGGTAATCCTGCAATTCGAACCGAACGCGATCGGAAAGCCCGCGGCGGGCGGCGCGCTCGCGCGAGACCTTCAGCTGCTCCTCGCTCAGGGTGATGCCGGTGACGTCGACGCCCGTTGCTTCGGCAAGATACATCGCCAGACCGCCCCAGCCGGAACCGACCTCCAGCACGCTCTGGCCCGGCTCGAGCAGCAGCTTCGCCGCGATGTGGCGCTTCTTGGCGCGCTGCGCCTCGTCGAGCGAAATGCCCGGCGGATGGAAATAGGCGCAGGAATATTGCCAGTCCTCGTCGAGGAAGAGGTTGAAGAGCTTGCCGTCAAGATCGTAATGATGGGCGACATTGTATCGGTTGCGGTTGACCGGCAGCCGACTTTTTAGCTGCTGACGCAATACGTGCCCAAGTGCGACGATGGAGTTGGCAAAGGTCGCCGCGTTTTCCACACCATTGCTCTTGATGATCGCCAGGACGTCGAAAATATCGCCCTCTTCGATCACGATACGGCCGTCCATGTACATTTCGCCGAATTTCAGGCCGGGGTCGTACAATATGGCCTTTTCCGCCTCATCATCCGTTATATGCATGGCGGCGGGCTTCCCCGTACCATCACCAAGAACAACTTTCCTTCCCGATGAAAAGATGACCGTCAGAGTTCCCTTCTGGACAAGACGGCGAAGCAACTTCAACAATGCTGCATTCATATCCAACCTCAGCGCCAGACCTATACGGACATATGGGTTCTTCCGCATGGAGCGGGCGGTTCGGGTCGGCCTCCGGAAGGTGCGCGCCGCAACAGCGCTGGTTGAGTCCAGAAGCAGCGAGAACCGGCTCGGGCAAGCCTCACGGCCTCCGGCGGGCTGGCGCCGTGCAAAGGCACGGGGCTGCAACCGGGATGTCGTCAGGCCAGCCTCGTGAGGCTCCTATCCATCAGAACTTACATTAACTTAGCGGCGTTCGGCGGTTAATCAATGGGGTTGTGCTGTGGCCCCTCAAGGATTTGCTTCCTTAGTACAATCCGAAAAAATCGGACGCCTGCCGGAGTGGGGTTGCCCGCGAGTGACCCGCTAGTCTTAGTCTAGGCGCCGAAAACTCCGAGACCGGCAAGACGTGATCGATCATGTGGGCGATCGAAGTCGATCACGGGACCCGCCGGCACGATCCCGGTGGGATTGATGTGCCTGATACCGTAGTATCCGCGCTTGATATCCTCGATCCGGACGGTTTCACGAATTCCCGGCCACTGGTAGAGCTCGCGCAGGTAGTTGGAGAGGCAGGGATAATCGTCGAGCCGGCGGAGATTGCATTTGAAGGCGCCGTGATAGGCGGCGTCGAAGCGGATCAGGGTCACGAAGAGGCGGATGTCTGCCTCGGTCAGATATTCGCCTGCGAGATATCGTTTCACGTCGAGATGCCACTCGAGTTCGTCGAGCATGTCGAAAAGGACCATGACGGCCTCCTCGTAGGCGGTCTGGGTCTTGGCGAATCCGGCCCGGTAGACGCCATTGTTCACAGACGCGTAGATCGGCCCGTTCCAGCGATCGATGGCGGCACGGAGCGCCGACGGATAGAAGTCGAGGCGGTTGCCGGACAAGTGGTCGAAGGCCGTGTTGAGGATGCGAAGGATGTCGGCCGACTCGTTGTTGACGATGCGCCCTTCCTGCATGTCCCAGAGCACAGGGACGGAGACCTTGCCGGTATAGGCCGGGTCACTCGCGGTATAAAGCTGATGATGGTAGCGGATGCGGCCGACGCGGCTGCCTGCATCCACAGGCTCGTCATAGGTCCACCCGTCCTCCCTGAGGACGGGATTTGCGGCCGTAAGCCCGACGATCTCCCGAAGTCCCTTGAGATTGCGCATGGCGATCGTCCGGGAAGCCCAGGGGCAGAGATAGGAGACAAACAACCGGTAACGTCCCGCTTCGGCGGCGGATGCCGGCTGGCCGTCGGGCCCGGATTGCCCGTCAGCGGTGATCCAATTGCGGAAGCGGGTCGGCTCGCGATGGAACGCACCGTCCTTCATCTCGCTTGCCGCGACATCATTCTTGACCCATTTTCCCTGGACGAGCTGCGGCACCTAAGTTCTCCTGTGGCATTGCATTGGGCGGTTCGGGAGCCTACCTCCCATGGGGCTCACTACCGGTCAATCGCGCGCCGAGGTGACAGTTTGTTCGCAATCGGCATCACAGGAAGCGTGACGGCGCACGTGCGGAAGCGCCGCTATGCCGAGCAGAGCACGGTGCGAGAGGAGGATTTACGATGAGGAAACTCGCCGTCATCGCCGTCGTCGCGGTCATCATCGTCGCCATCGTCTGGGTCCTCAACACGTCCTATCTCGTGACACCGCCCGCCGGCGCCGCGAAGGTTCTCGCCCATCGCGGCATTCATCAGGTCTTCAGTCTGGACGAGGTGGGCAACGACACCTGCACGGCTGAGCGTATCGAACCGCCGCGCCATGCCTATCTCGAGAACACGATCGCCTCCATGCGCGCAGCACTCGACAGCGGCGCCGAGGTGATCGAACTGGATGTCCACCTGACGCCGGACCGCCAGTTCGCCGTCTTCCACGATTGGACGCTCGACTGCCGCACCAATGGAGCGGGCGTCACGGAAGAGACGCCGATGTCCAAGCTGAAGACGCTCGACATCGGTTACGGCTACACGGCGGACGGCGGCAAGACGTTTCCCTTCCGCGGCCAGGGAGAAGGCGAGATGCCGACACTGAGGGAAGTCTTCACCGCCCTGCCCCACGGCCGCTTCCTGATCAATTTCAAGAGCGAGCGGCGCGAGGAAGGTGCGACCCTTGCCGTGATGCTGCGGTTTCACCCGGAGTGGCGCAAATTGATCTTCGGGGTCTACGGAGGCAGAGCGCCGACGCAGGAGACCCTGCGGTTGGTCGGCGGGCTGAGGGGCTACGACCGGCAATCCACCATGGCCTGCCTTGGCCGCTATGCCGCCTATGGCTGGACGGGGATCTTGCCCGAAGCCTGCAGCGATACGCTGATCGTCGTACCCGCCAATTACGCGCCCTTTCTGTGGGGGTGGCCGAATCGATTTGCCGCCCGAATGCAGGCCGCCGGAAGCGAGATCATCCTGCTCGGGCCGCATCGTGGCGGCGACTTCACATCCGGAATCGACAGCGCCGAACAGCTCGCCCTCGTTCCGGAGAATTTTTCCGGCTACGTCTGGACCAATCGGGCCGAGACGATCGGACCGCTTCTGAACAAGAGGCTCGCCGCCTCGAATGACCAAAAATAGCCGCTACGTTAACCGCTTATCTGGGAAAATCGAGGCCCATTTCGCGGAAACGCTCCGGATCGTCACCCCAGTTCTCGCGCACCTTGACGAACAGAAAGAGGTGCACGGGCTGCTCCAGGATCTCGGAAATTTCCTTCCGGGCCGCGGTCGAGATCGCCTTGATCGCCTCCCCGCCCTTGCCGAGCGCGATCTTCTTCTGACTGTCGCGCTCGACATAGATCACCTGCTCTATGCGCACCGAGCCGTCCTTGCGCTCCTCCCATTTCTCCGTCTCGACGTGGGACGCGTAAGGGAGTTCCTGATGCAGGCGCAGGAACAGCTTCTCGCGGGTGATCTCGGCGGCGAGCTGCCGCATCGGCAAATCGGAAATCTGGTCCTCCGGATAGTACCACGGCCCCTCCGGCAGTGCCGTGGCGAGATAATCCATGAGATCCTTGCAGCCGGAGCCAGTAAGTGCCGAAATCATGAAGGTACGCTCGAACGGAACGACTTCGTTAGCGGCGGCCGCAAGCTTCAAGAGGTCCTCCGGGCGAACCCGGTCGATCTTGTTGAGGACCAGGATCTTCGGCTGGTGAACGTCCTTAAGACCCTGGAGGATCGTTTCGGCGTCGCCCTTCAGTCCGCGCTCGCTGTCGATCAGCAGCATGATCAGGTCGGCATCCTTCGCGCCGCCCCAGGCCGTCGTCACCATGGCCCGGTCGAGCCGGCGTCGCGGCTTGAAGATGCCGGGCGTGTCCATGAAGACGATCTGGGTCCTGTCATGAATGGCAATGCCGCGGATGATCGCCCGCGTCGTCTGCACCTTGTGGCTGACGATCGATACCTTCGCGCCGACCAGGTGGTTCACCAACGTCGATTTGCCTGCATTCGTTGCGCCGATCAACGCCACGAAGCCCGAGCGGGTCGCCGTGCCGTCGGCGCCCGTAACCTGTTCCTTGTCCGTCATAGCTTCCGTCAATTTCCGGCAGACTGTTTCTGCCAAACACCTTCGCGTTCCAACAATCGCATTGCAGCGATCTGCTCGGCTCCGCGCTTCGAGCGATCGGTCCCGGTTTCCGGCTCGATGCCGTCGACCTCGACGGTCACGGTGAAACGCGGATCGTGGTCGGGACCGGAGCGATCATCCGTCCTGTATCTCGGCGCAACCCCGAACTTGGCGTGCGCCCATTCCTGCAATTCCGTCTTGGCGTCTCGGCGGGCACCGTCGGCGCTTGCGGCGCGATCGGTCCAGTGCCGCAGCACGAAGCGACGCGCCGCCTCCAGGCCGCCATCGAGATAGATCGCGGCGATCAGCGACTCTACCACATCGGCCCGCACATTCATCATGTGCTTGCCGGTGATCTTCTTCACGTCGGAGCCGGTGCGAATGAATTCGTGCAGCGACAACTCGTCGGCCACCCGGGCGCAGCTCTCGGCGCTGACAAGTTGGTTCAATCGAACCGACAGCTCTCCCTCATTGGCGTCGAGAAAGGTCTGGAACAAAAGTTCGGCGACGCAAAGTCCGAGAACGCGGTCGCCGAGGAATTCAAGCCGCTGATAGTTGCTTGCCCGCGCATTGCGGGCGCTGGAATGGGTCAGCGCGCGGTCGAGGCGCTCCTTCTCGGCGAACTGATAACCGATCGCGGTCTCGAGCCTCGCCCGATCCTCCGCGCTCAGCGACCGTCCCTTCATCATTCGACAACCTTGAACAGCCGGTCGTAACGCAGATTCGCCGGCCAGTTCCAGATTTTTAGGAAGGACGTGTCATTGCCGAGGGAGAAGAAAATCATGCTGGCGCGACCGACCAGGTTTTCCGCCGGCACGAAACCGACGTCGAAGCGGCTGTCCGAGGAATTGTCCCTGTTGTCGCCCATCATGAAATAATGGCCTTCCGGCACCAGGAATTCGCGGGTGTTGTCTCCGCTGGAATCCGGGAACTGGTCGAGCGTGTCATAGGTCACACCCGTGTCCAAGGTCTCGCGGTAGACGGGCACGTCGCCGCCGGTGTCATAATTATCGTCTGCACGGAAGGTTCCGTCGGGGACCCGATCGACCGGCTTGCCGTTGACGTGGAGGACACCGTTCCTGACCTGAATTCGGTCGCCCGGCAGGCCTACGACACGCTTGATATAGTCGATGTCCGGATTGGGCGGAAAGCGGAAGACGACGATATCGCCGCGCTTCGGCTCGCTCGCAAAGATCCGGCCGCTGAAAAGGTCCGGCGAAAAGGGCAGCGAGTATTTCGAATAGCCGTAGGCGAACTTGTTGACGAAGATATAGTCGCCGACGAGCAGCGTCGGCATCATCGAGCCGGACGGAATCGTGAAAGGCTGGAAGAAAACGGTGCGGATGACCAAAGCCAGGAGCAGCGCCTGAACAATGACCTTCACATTCTCCCAGAGGGCGCTCTGGTGCGTTTCTGTCTTTTCTTCCACGCTCAGTTCTTCCTTGTCGTCCTGCCGCGCAACCGCATCCACGTGTTCACCGGGTCAGTTCGCTTCAAGCGACTGCCGGAGCCGGCACTATCCGGCAGTGCTCTAAACCGTTCCCTCGGCGGGGGCAACCGGCAGCGCCTCGATAATCACGAAAGCTTGTGCAAGCGGGAAGTCATCGGTGATCGTCAGATGAATGGCTGCCCGGTGCCCAATGGGCAGCATCTCCTGAAGGCGGGCGGCCGCGCCGCCGGTCAGTTGCATCGTCGGCTTGCCGCCCGGCATGTTGACCACACCCATGTCCTTCCAGAAGACGCCTTGGGCAAGCCCGGTGCCGAGCGCCTTCGAACAGGCCTCCTTGGCGGCGAAACGCTTGGCATAGGAGGCCGCGCGGTTTTTGCGCGCATCCGACTTGGCGATCTCGATGTCGGTGAAACAGCGGTTGACGAAACGCTCGCCAAATCGTTCGAGCGAGTTCTCGATGCGGCGAATATCGATGAGATCGCTGCCGATGCCGATGATCATGACGTGTATCCGGCTTTTTGCAACCGCTCTCGCCGCCGGACCTGGAATATCCGGGCGGTCTGGAAGGCAAGCGGGTAAAAGATCAATGCGCCGGCGAGCGCAAGCGCCAGCGAGCCGACGAGCACAGGCTTGAGCACCGGCCCCCAAAGTTCGGCAAGCTGCATTTGCTCGATCAATCGGGCGAACTCTGCCGAGCCGACACCCGGCCCGGGCTGCGGTCCCGTGAGCGCGGCGCCGATTTCGTAAGATGCGGTCAGGATCACCGGAATGGTAATCGGATTGGCGAGCGCAGTGGTGATGATCGCTGCCACGAGATTGCCGGAGAAGAGCCAGGCGAGCATGACAGCCAGGACAATGTGCAGGCCGAACAACGGCGTGCACGCGGCGGCTGCGCCAGCCGCTACGCCGACGGCGATCGAATGGGGAGAGGAATTCAGCCGGAGTATGCGCAGGGCGATATAACGCGGACCGCGCGAGAGCCCCTTGCGCGGCCAGAAGAAGGCGCGAAGCCGTTCGGACATCGTGACCGGTTCTCTGCGCCTAAATAGCATTCTGTGGTCGTCGCATCTTGAAACCGCCCATCGGCGCCCTGTGATGGGCGCAAAGATAGGCGTCAGACCCGCAAGGCGCAAGGTTGACGGCCAAGGGCTGGAGCTGTCCTTCGAGCTATTCAGCATATGCATAGCTCGAAAACACACTTCCGCACTGATCCGTGGCGGTCCATGTCTTTTTCGCCACCGGATCCATGGGATCCCGAAAGCGCATCAGCTTAGGTTACCTGCGGATCAAAAGTCCTTGCGAAACAGGCCGCGGTCGATCTGGCGCTGACGGTATTCGAGGTCGATGCGGTCGATCGAACCGTTCAGATAGGCGATTTCGCGCTCTTCGATGGTGGGGATGTGCAGAGCACGGGTAATTTTCTTCAATTGCTTGAACATGGCAAACCTCTTCGTTTACCTCCCGATCCGATAAGTAGTTTAGCGATCGGTGTTCTACCAGCGCCATGATCAGCCGGCAGCCATGCATACAGCGCATGACATGCCGATTTTATGCCTCGCATTGCTCACAAAAGAGGCATGAAGCGGAGGCAGGCCTAGTCGAAAAGCCGCTTGACCAGGGAAATGCTCGGCAACTCCTTGAGCTGCGTCGTCAGGTGATTGAGCTGACGCAGGTCCCAGACCTCCAGATCGAACTGCAGCTCGCTGAAATCGGCGGCAACCCGCCCCATGGAAAGCGAGCGGATATTGACGTCGCTGGTGGCGATCGCCTGGGCGATCTCGGCCAGCGTGCCGGGTTCGTTCAGGGCACTCACGGCGATCCGCGCCATGAAGCGGTTGTTGTTGGCCTCGTCGAGGTCCCAACGAACGTCGATCCAGCGCTCCGGCTCCTCGTCGAACTTCTGCAGGATCGGCGACTGGATGGGATAGATGGTGATGCCCTTGTCCCGATCCATGATGCCGACGATCCGATCGCCGGGAACAGCCCCGGCAGGACTGAAATGCACCTCCGCATTGCCGGAAAGGCCGCGGATCGGCAGCGCTTCCGGACCCTCCACCTGCCCCGCCGCGGCTGCCTCCTTAGAACGCTCCGGCAGCTTGAAGACCATGCCGGCGGCACTACGCATGTTGAACCAGCCGTCGTCGGCACTCGGCTTCACGGTCACCCGTTCGTCCTGATGGTCGGGGAAGACGGCGCGCAGGACGTCGAGCGAGGAGAGCTCACCCCGGCCGACGGCGGCAATCGCATCCTCGACTTCCTTCTGGCCGAGCCGGTGCAGCACCGGCTTCAGCCCCTCACGCGAGAAGCTCTTGCCGGCCCGTTCGAATGTGCGCTCCAGGATGCGGTAGCCGAGACCCGCATATTGCTTGCGGATGGCGGCACGGGTGGCGCGCCGGATCGCCGCGCGTGCCTTTCCGGTGACGACGATCTCCTCCCAGGCGGGCGGCGGCACCTGGATGCCCGAGCGGATGATCTCCACCTCGTCGCCGTTGTTGAGGCGGGTGACGAGCGGCATGATGCGGCCGTTGATCTTGGCGCCGACGCAGGTGTCGCCGATATTGGTGTGCACCGCATAGGCGAAGTCGATCGGCGTGGCGCCGCGCGGCAGCGCGATCAATTGCCCCTTGGGTGTGAAGCAGAAAACCTGGTCCTGGAAGAGTTCGAGCTTGGTATGCTCTAAAAATTCCTCGGGATTGTCGCCTTCTGCAAGCGATTCGATCGTGCGCCGCAGCCAGGCATAGGCGTTCGACGTCGGAGACCGTGTCGGATCGCCCGTGAGGGCGTCGCGATCCTTGTAGAGAGCATGGGCGGCAATACCGTACTCGGCGATCTCATGCATGCGCCTGGTGCGGATCTGCAGCTCGATGCGCTGGCGCGAAGGCCCGATGATCGTCGTGTGGATCGACTGGTAATCGTTCTGCTTCGGCGTCGAAACATAGTCCTTGAACCGGCCGGGAACGACGCGCCAGCGGGTATGCACAATGCCGAGCGCCCGATAGCAGGAGGGGATATCGTCGACCATGATGCGGAAGCCCCAGACATCTGACAGCTGCTCGAAGGAAAGCGATTTCGACTGCATCTTGCGGAAGACGGAATAGGGCTTCTTCTGACGTCCCTTCACCTGGGCATTTCGCAAGCCCTCGGCCTGCAGCAACTCGCTCAGTTCCTCCTCGATCTTCTTGATCAAGCCCTCGTTGCGCTGGGAGAGCTCTTCCAGCCTCCTCGTGACGGTCTCGTAGGCCTCCGGATTGATATGGCGGAAGGCAAGGTTCTCGAGCTCCTCGCGCATGTCCTGCATGCCCATGCGCCCGGCCAGCGGCGCATAGATGTCCATCGTCTCCTCGGAGATGCGGGCGCGTTTCTCCGCCGACATGTGGTCGAGCGTGCGCATATTGTGCAGCCGGTCGGCGAGCTTCACCAGAAGCACGCGGACATCGTCCGAAATCGCCAACAGCAGCTTGCGCAGGTTCTCCGCCTGCTTGGCCTTCTTGGTGACGAGGTCGAGTTTCTTGATCTTCGTCAGGCCTTCGACCAGCGCGCCAATGTCCTCGCCGAAGAGTTCGTCGATCTCCTGCCGCGTCGCCGTGGTGTCCTCGATCGTGTCATGCAGCAGCGCAACGGCGATCGTCGATTCGTCGAGGTGCATTTCCGTGAGGATCGCCGCCACTTCGAGCGGATGGGAAATGTAGGGATCGCCGCTTGCCCGCTTCTGCTGCCCGTGCTTCTGCATGGCATAGACATAGGCCTTGTTCAGCAAGGCCTCGTTCACGTCGGGCTTGTATTTCTGAACGCGCTCAACGAGCTCGTATTGGCGCATCATTCGCAGGCGGCTCCATGACAGTCGGACAAACAAAAAGTGCGCCAATCATATGAGTGGCGCACTGCTTCGAAAACACGTTTGGAACGGCTGTTCGCGAACGGATCTCAGTAGTCGTCGCTCTTTTCCGGCGGTACCAGGCCTTCGATGCCGGCCAGCAGCTCCTCTTCCGACATGCGGTCGAAGGTCAAAGCCTCCGGCTGTTCCTCGTCTTCCGCGGCCTCCGCAAAAGCGGCCGGTTCCGACTGGGCGATCGCGGCCGCATCGGGCTCGGGCTCGTCCACTTCCACATGCTTCTGCAGGGAATGGATCAGATCTTCCTTGAGATCGCCCGGCGAAAGGGTCTCGTCGGCGATCTCGCGCAGGGCGACAACCGGATTCTTGTCGTTGTCGCGGTCGACCGTGATCGGAGCGCCCTGAGAGATCAGGCGTGCGCGGTGGCTGGCGAGCAGGACGAGTTCGAAACGGTTTTCGACCTTGTCGATGCAGTCTTCGACGGTGACGCGGGCCATGGCCTTGTCCTTTGCGAGAGCGCGGCGGCGGCCGCGGCAGGATTAACGACACGAAACCGGAACGCCGCGACAGGACGGCACTTGCGGCTCCGATTTCTGGAATTAATCGCCCGGATACAATCAAAACAGCACAAGTTCAAGTTTTTCCTGCGTCCACCGCTCACATCATTCCCGGCCCCATGATAGAATACGACATATCCGCGATGCGGCCGAGGTCCACATATATGGATTGTATTTTGGGAGGCGCCAGCCGAAATCTCCACCAGCAATCGTAAATTGAAGTGTGGATGAACTGGAGCAACTGCTAAAACTTGCTATATGCACCGTACGCCGCTTGGATTAATGCGTGGCATAACTTACATTATTTGCAATATCAGCAATTATTAATGTAATGCGCCTATTTTCTGCGCGCCTTCTGCGGGGGCAGATGGCTATAATGCGCAGGGCATGGAAAAGGAAATTACGATGTTCGATCCTCGCGAAAAAATCGCTCTTTTCATCGATGGCGCCAATCTCTACGCCGCCTCGAAGAGCCTGGGCTTCGACATCGATTATAGAAAGCTGCTGAAGGCGTTCCAGAAACGTGGTTACCTGCTGCGCGCTTATTATTACACCGCACTTATCGAAGACCAGGAATACTCCTCTATCCGCCCCTTGATCGACTGGCTGGATTACAACGGCTACAAGGTCGTCACCAAACCGGCGAAGGAATTCACCGACTCGCTCGGTCGGCGCAAGATCAAGGGCAACATGGATATCGAGCTGGCGATCGACGCCATGGAGCAGTCCGAAACCGTCGATCATCTGGTGATCTTTTCGGGTGACGGTGATTTCACCACGCTTGTCGAGGCGCTGCAGCGCAAGGGACGCAAGGTTTCGGTCGTCTCGACGATGTCGACGCAGCCGCCGATGATCGCCGACGACCTGCGCCGCCAGGCCGACCACTTCATCGATCTGGCGACACTGAGGGGCGAGATCGGCCGCGAGCCGTCCGAACGCATGGCACGCCCGCCCGAGCCCGTTTCCAACGACGCCGAGCTTTAATTGACACCGGCTTCAATCCCGCTCGTTCCCCCGGCTTTTCCGCGCGCGGGACGATGCATCTAGCCTGCTTTTTGCTCGCTTTTCGCAATGGCGACGGAGATGCTGCGCGGCAACGCGTCAGCCGCGCTCCTTCAGCAGCCGGTTTTTCTGCCGGTTCCAATCGCGCTCCTTGGAGGTTTCGCGCTTGTCGTGCAGCTTCTTGCCCTTGCCGAGAGCCAGTTCCAGCTTCGCCCGGCCCCGCTCGTTGAAATAGATCTTGAGCGGAATAAGCGACATGCCCTCACGATTGACCGCGCCCTGCAGCCGGTTCACCTCGCGCTTCGACAACAGCAATTTGCGGCGCCGCCGGGTCTCGTGATTGAAGCGATTGGCCTGGAGATATTCCGGCAGGTAGGAATTGATCAGCCAGATCTCGCCGCCCTCGTCGGTGGCGTAGGATTCCGAAATATTGGCTTTCCCCTCGCGCAACGACTTGACCTCCGTGCCGGTCAGCACAAGGCCGGCCTCGTAGGTATCGACGATCTCGTAGTTGAAGCGGGCCTTGCGGTTTTCCGCCACCACTTTCCTGACCGTGCGCTCGCTGCCCTTGGGTGCCATCAGTTCATCAATCCCGCGTGCCTGAGCGCCGCGTCGATCGCCGCTTCGGTCGTCGGCTCGAGCGTCGGCAGCAGCGGCGAGCGCACGGCGCGGCTCATCCGCCCGAGGCGATGAAGCGCATATTTTGCGCCGCAGAGACCGGGCTCCATGAAGATGGCCTTATGAAGCGGCATCAACTTGTCCTGATATTCCAGCGCCTTGGCGTAGTCACCGGCAAGCGTCGCTTCCTGGAACTCGGCGCAGAGGCGCGGCACGACATTTGCAGTTACCGAGATGCAGCCCACGCCGCCATGGGCGTTGAAGCCGAGCGCTGTCGCGTCCTCGCCGGAAAGTTGGACGAAATTCTTGCCGCAGGCCATGCGCTGCTCGGAGACACGCTCGATCTTGCCGGTCGCATCCTTAACGCCGATGATCGTCGGATAGGCGTTTGCCAGCGCGGCCATGGTCTCGACGCTCATGTCGACGACCGAGCGGCCCGGAATGTTATAGATGACGATTGGCAGCTTCACGCTTTCGGCAATCGCCGCATAGTGAGCGAAGAGGCCCTTCTGCGTCGGCTTGTTGTAGTACGGCGTCACGACCAGGATGGCATCCGCGCCGGCCTTTTCGGCGTGCTGCGCCAGTTCGACCGCCTCGGTCGTGTTGTTGGAGCCGGCGCCGGCGATAACCGGCACGCGCCGCGCCGCCGCCTCGACACAGAGCTCCACCACCTGCTTGTGTTCGTCGTGCGAAAGGGTCGGCGATTCACCGGTGGTGCCCACGGGCACCAGGCCGTGGCTGCCCTCTTTTATCTGCCATTCCACATGCGCGACGAAACTTGCCGCGTCCACCGCGCCGGTGGACGTGAACGGTGTTACGAGTGCGGGAATGGAACCCTTGAACATGCACAACTCCTGACGGCTGACGGGGCAAATATGCGCCCACGCTTTGGCCGCATTCGACGGTTAGAAACTGCCGCACCATAATCATGTGACATGGCCGCGGCAAGCGCCGGACAGGCGCATTTCCTAGCAGTTTTCCCGCAATTCGACCGCTCGACGCGCGTCGATCGGCGGGGGAAGCCAGGGATGCACGAGGATCCGCCTTTGCCGGCGATTGCAGCGATGACGGATGGCCGCTAACTTTTCGTTAGCAAATCCGGCAGCTAATGAGTTGAGAGAAACGGGGAAGCACGGGGCTTGATGCGCGGACCACACTTTCTGGCTGTCGCCGCCATTTCCGGCGCCGCGATGCTGGCGTCCTCCGCCCTTGCAAACGAGACCCGCATCCCCGTGCCGACGGACAGGCCCGGTACGCGCGCGCCGGCATCGATTGTCGCCAACGAGGTCACAGGCGCCATACGGGCCGCAATAGCGCCGGTCGCTTCCGATCTGAAGACCGGCCTCGATGCGCTCTTCGATCGCAAGCCAGCCGAGGCGATGGCTATCCGCAACCGCATGCGTGCGGGATCGCTCGACCGCCATGTCCTCACCTGGGCGATCGCCGTGTCCGGGCAAAAGGACATCCCCTCCTACGAGATCGCCGAAGCGCAGCGCGAGCTTCGCGGCTGGCCCGGCCTGAAGACGCTGCGCGCCTATTCCGAGCGGGCGCTCTACCGCGAAAATCCCAGTCCTGCAGACGTAGTCGCCGCCTTCGGCTCGACTCGGCCGGAAACAGCTGAAGGCGCCATCATCCTTGCGCGGGCACTCGTGGCCGAAGGAAAGGCTAATGCGGCGGCGCATCAGCTCCGTGCTTTCTGGTTAAAGGAAACGCTGGACAAGGAGACCGAAAGCAAAATCCTTTCGGAATTCTCCTCCCTGCTCACGCCTGCCGACCATAGGCGCCGCATGGAGATGCTCCTTTATCGCAGCCGTGTCGAACAGGCGCAGAGATTCAGCGACCTGGGCAAGGCGCAATCGCTCTACAGGGCCTGGACTGCGGTCAGCCGCGGCAGCGGCAAGGCGGCGGCGCTGGTTGAAGCGGTCGATGCGTCCTGGCGCGACAGTCCCGCCTATCTTTTCCTGCGCATCGAGTATCTGCGCAAACAGGAGAAATTTAAGGAGGCCGCGGAGCTCCTTGCTTTGGCGCCGAAGGACAGCAACGCCCTCGTCGATGCCGGCGAGTGGTGGACCGAACGAAGGATCGTCAGCCGCGGCCTGCTCGACGAGGGCGATTTCCGCGGAGCCTACCGCATTGCCGCCCATCATGCTGCCATCGACGCGACCGACATCGTCGACGCCGAATTCCATGCTGGATGGTATGCGCTGCGCGGGTTGGAGGATCCAACGACGGCGGCGCGACACTTTCGGAAGATCCTGGAGACGTCCAGCCGGCCGATTTCGGCGTCGCGGGCCTGGTATTGGCTGGGACGTGCCGCCGAGGCCGGCGGCCCGGGGAAATCGGACGAGTATTTCACCAACGCCTCTCGCTATCCCGGCACGTTCTATGGCCAGCTCGCCGCAGCCCGGCTTGGCCGCCCAGCCCTCAACGTCGCCTATCCCTCGCCGACCCCTGAGGATCGCGCACGACTGGAAGGTCGCGAAGCCGTTCGGGCTATCGAACGCCTGGAAGCCGCCGGCCACGGCTGGCGCGCGGAAAGCCTCTACCGGGCGCTTGCCGAGGACCTGACCAATCCGGGTGAACTCGCCATTCTCTCGGCACGGGCGGAAAAGGCGGGCAATCATCAACTGTCCCTGCAGATCGGCAAGATCGCGTTCGGCCGCGGCATCGATGTCGCCGCGCTCGCCTTTCCCCTCGGCGTCATCCCGACAGACGCGAATATCAGCGGCGCCGGCAAGGCACTTGCCTACGCAATTGCCCGCCAGGAGAGCGCCTTCAATCCGGCCGCCGTGTCGGCCGCCAACGCCCGCGGCCTGCTGCAGCTTCTGCCGGCTACGGCGAAGGGCGTCGCCAGCCGCTACGGCCTTGCCTATTCCAAGGATCGGCTGACGAGCGACGCCGGCTACAACGCAACGCTCGGCTCGCACTATCTCGGCGAGCAGATCGACCGCTTCGGCGGCTCCTATATCCTGACCTTCATCGCCTACAACGCCGGACCCGGCCGGGTGCCGGAATGGCTGGCGCGCTACGGCGACCCGCGCGGCGAGCCGATCGACGAGGTGGTCGACTGGATCGAACGCATTCCCTTTCAGGAAACCCGCAACTATGTTCAGCGGGTGATGGAGAACTACCAGGTCTACAAATCCCGTCTCGGACAGAAGGCGGACATCGTCGCCGACCTGAGGACGGGCCGCGATCCTTCCTGAGGGCGGCCCCCCAGACAAGGACAATCTCCTGCAAGTAAGCAAAGGTGGTGCCATGCGAGAGCATCTGGTGCGTGAGGAACAAGTGTTTCGGGAGCACTATTTTCACGCCAGGGACGGCCTCAGGCTCTATGGCAGGTGCTACGGCAGCGAAGTCATAGGCGGTGGCAAACCGCCCATCGTCTGCTTGCCCGGGCTGACGCGCAACAGCCGCGATTTTCATCGCCTGGCAGCTTTCCTTGCCTCGCCCGACGGCGGTGCTTATCCCGTCGTCACGCTGGACTATCGCGGCCGCGGACAGTCGGAGCGCGACAGCGACAAGAGCCGCTACACGATCGCGGTCGAGGCAGTGGATGTCGTCGCGGCCTGCGCCCATTTCGGCATAAGCAAGGCGACTTTCATCGGCACGTCGCGGGGCGGGCTCATCCTGCATTACCTCATCGCGTCCGCCCCTGCCCTCATCGGCCGGGTCGTGCTCAACGACATCGGTCCGGTGATCGAGATCGAAGGACTGCTGAGGATCAGGGACTACCTCAATGCTCCGGCGCGCCCAAGTAGCTGGGCGGACGCCCCAGACCTCCTCCAGCGCCTCCACGGACCAGACTTCGCCCGTCTCGGTCCACAGGACTGGCGAGAGATGGCGGATGCGATCTATCGCGATGTCGGCGGCGTTCCGATGGCAGACTTCGACCCGGCGATCGCTGCGCAACTGAGGGGCCTCACCAGCGAAGCAGTGCTGCCGTCGCTGTGGCCGCAATTCGACGCCTTCGCGGACACACCTATAATGGTCATTCGCGGCGAGCATTCACGATTGCTGAGTGCGGCGACGGTGCAGGAAATGGCCCGGCGGCATTCCGGCCTGATTGCGATCACCGCGCCCGGCCAGGGCCACGCTCCGCTTTTGCACGTCGATGGCCTCAAAGACGAAATCGCCGCTTTCATTCAAAGCTGACGGATATTCCTATGACGCCCGGCTCCCCAAGTTGGTGAGGCATAGCAGGGCCTTATTCAGTGTCGTAGTATCTTACATCCAAAAAAGAAAAAGCCCGGCTCAAGAGCCGGGCTTCTCTCCACTGACCGAGGTCAAGTCAGATTAGAAGTCACGCTGCAGGCGGAGGAAGCCGCTGACCTGCTCTTCAGCGTTATCCGGGTCCGTGTAGTTGATCGTGAAGCGCGAAGCGAGGCCTTCGGTGATCTGGTAATCAGCCGTGATACCAACGCGCCACTGATCGTCACCGGAGTCGAAGCCGCCAGCGCCGTCGTTCAGGTCACCCCAGTACTGAGCGCCGGGGGTGATTGCGAACTTCTCGGTTGCGTTGAAGCGGTACGAAGCAGCAACGCTCCACTCGGAGTCAGACCAGTAAGCGTTCGGGTCGGATGCCCAGATCGCAGCAGCCTGCAGGGTGCCCGGACCAACGTCTGCAGAAAGCAGAGCGCGGATCGCGCCTTCTTCGAGTTCGGTGTCGAAGCCGCCGAGCAGGTCGAACGATACGCCGCCGAGCGTAGCGGAAACGATACCTTCGATGCCAACGCCGTTAGCCTTCGTGGTAGCAGCTTCGAGTTCGTCAACAGCGATACCGGCCTGGAAGGTGCCGCCATCATAGAGGTAAGCGATCGAGTTGAACTCGGTGTTTTCGCCGATCGAGTCGGTTTCGCCGTTCAGGCCCTTATCCCACCAGCTGTAGAAGAAGCCGGCCTTGAGGCCGCCGAGCTGGATGTAAGCTTCATCGACGTCGATCAGGCTGTCGCCTTCGTCGGAGTCGTTGTCGGCGTTGAACTCAGCAGCGAAGAAGCCGGTGAGCGTGCCGTACTCGGTGTCGCTCTTGGCGTCGAACGAGATGTAAGCGCGGGAGAAGACGTCCCAGTCCGACGTGGACTGCAGCGGGTTTTCCCAACGGTTGTCAGCAGCGTCACGGCCGAAGTCGCCCTGTACGCGGATGAAGCCGCCAATCTTGAGGCAGGTTTCCGTGCCCGGGATGTAGAAGTAGCCGGTGCCGAAAGCGTCGCAGACGCGAACGTATTCCATGGGCTCCGGCTCGGCAGCGACGATAGCGTCGGCAGCCTGGGCGCCGGATACTGCTGCGAGAGCAGCAGCGGAGCCGAGAAGAAGGCTCTTGATGTTCATTTCTGACCTCCAGTCAAAAGTTTCAAACGGGTCTGGGTTTCTTTGCTGAAGGACAGCGTTCCCTGCCCCATCCCCAACGTTCAAGAAGTCGGACGATCAACCGCCCTTGCTTCCGGAGTTGAAAATACAAAACGGAGAGGGGCGCGCAATGTCCAACTTGTCAGATCAACTCCTTTGCGCCGCCCTTCCCTGATCCCTGTTGCTGAAACGACACAAAATCGCCCAAGACGGCCCGGGGTTCTTAACAAAGTCTTAAGAAAATCCTTTAGCCATGGGGAGTTAGCGGAGACCCACGGGACCGCTTTTGTTTCAGAAAGAGGCAGAACGAGGCCGAAAACAGGGCAAAACCGGGCAGCGAAGCTACCGCGCGCCGCCTTCGCACAAGTCTCGACTCGCCAGGACGGGCATCCGAGGAGTTGGAGCCGAGGCCTTTTTCGAGCGATTCCCGGAGAATCAGCGGCTGGAGATTCGCGCATGTCCGACGACTCGCGCAGAGACCCGAGGGGAATTTAGGCTGGCCCACCCTTACGCGAGAAGTCGTTCGGCAATGGCACCATGAAGCGGCGCTTCGACGGGCGCCGACGGAAGTGTTGATGTCAGCTCTGCCGGAACACGGCCAGCAGCTGAGTGAAGGGCTTTGTTGGAATATGGCGGAGAAGAAGGGATTCGAACCCTCGATACCGTTTCCGGTATACTCCCTTAGCAGGGGAGCGCCTTCGACCACTCGGCCACCTCTCCGTTAGCGCCTGACTAGTGGCAGCGCGCCTTCAATGCAAGATTTTTTTGTCGAATTTCGGGAATTCCCGCCATTTTCGTCGTGGTCGTGCGGACGGCTCTGACCGCTTGGCGGCAAGGCTGAAGCAAGTCGGATCGGCGAGTGTGACGTCCGTCGCCACAGGATAGTCCGTGCATGCGGATTTTCCCGCCGACAAGACAGGTATTCCCCGGATCACGCCATGTCGATGATCATGCATGTCGCTCACGGAAAGCCCGGCCAGTCGGCGGTTGCCTATCCGCATTATCATATCGAGCGCCCCTGCCGCATTCTTGTCATCGGCAGTCAGTTGAAGGCGAAGACCAAATATCAGCCGCTGCTGCGGCACATTTCGATCGGCGGCGCCATGCTCGACTTCAACGCTGCGATCCTGCTGCCGAAACACTTCTTTCTGGAGATCGACGGCTTCAAGGAGGAGATCGGCTGTGCCGAGGTGCATCGCAGCGGGGCGGAACTCGGCGTGCGCTTCAACATGCTGCTGGCACAGGAATTCCTGCGCACGCTGATTCGCCTCCAGTTCTCGAGCGGATTATGAGTGCGGGCGACGCACCGACGCTTGGGCCGGGCGCTTCATTAGATTTCTATTGAATATTTTCAAGCGATTGCAAGATTGCTGGTGGAAAGTGGCCGTCGACCGTTCAGGCGCGCCTCGCCGTCTCGAAGGTGCCGGCAAATGACTTGCCGGGTCTGGCAAAGCTCCGTTGACCGCGGCGTAAGAACCGCACGACGTCTCGCGAGCGGCGCTATCATCGGAGCACGACGCATGTTGCAGTCGACCATGTATTCGCTTGTCCCATCGCCGCTTTACGAGCGGCGTTACGAACGTTTCGCGATCGGACATGCCGCGACGCTGATGTCGGTGCGGCCAGCCCTCGGCGGCGTGTCGATCCGCGCCTGCAAGATGATCGATATCTCGCGCGGTGGAGCGAGTTTCTCGGTCAGCACGACGATCGGCCTGCCTGCGCACTACTATCTCCACATCGTCGGAACGAATGTCCGGATCGGCTGCGCCGAGGTTCACCGGCGAGACAACCGAATCGGGGTGCAGTTCATCAAGCCCATCGACGAAGCATTCCTCCATCAAATCGTGCGCCACGAATTCTTTACCGGACAGGCCGGCAACGTCAAAACAGCTGGAACCGGCCCGGGCGCCGGTCGTCTTACCCCGCCGCGGCCGCCGGTTGCCTTGCTCCGGGGCGGCAACCCCTGACCCTTGCGCCTTTTTGCGCATTCCGCTTGCCGTTCCGATGCGATAAGTTCCGCGGCGCTTTTCGAACGGAGCTCAGTTGTCCAGATGTCCGCATTCTCGCGTTTCACGCCGCTCATCCGATCGCTGCCGGCCACGGTTCCCTTCGTCGGTCCGGAAGCGATCGAGCGGCAGCGCGGCCGCCGCATTGCCGCGCGCATTGGCGCCAACGAGAGCGGCTTCGGGCCGGCCGATTCGGTCTTCCTCGCCATCCAGCGAGCCGCCGGCGAAACCTGGAAATATGCAGATCCCGAAAATTACGAGCTGAGGCGCGCACTTGCGGGGCATCTCGGCACGTCGCCTGCCCATATCGCCGTCGGAGAGGGAATCGACGGCCTGCTCGGGGAGATCGTCCGCCTTGTCGTCGAGAGGGACACCCCGGTGGTGACTTCGCTCGGAGGCTATCCGACCTTCAATTATCACGTGGCAGGGCATGGCGGCCGGCTCGTCACCGTGCCTTACGTGGACGACCGCGAAGACCTCGATGGCCTGCTCGCTGCGGTCAAGCGCGAGGCGGCGCCGCTCATCTATCTCGCCAATCCCGACAATCCGATGGGGAGTTGGTGGCCGGCCGCGCGAATCATCGAGTTTGCGGCCGCCTTGCCGGATACGACGCTGCTCATCCTCGACGAAGCCTATTGCGAAACGGCGCCGCCCGAAGCTCTGCCGTCGAGCGAGAGCCTGATCGACCGGCCGAACGTCATCCGCACCCGCACCTTCTCCAAGGCCTATGGTCTCGCCGGCGCGCGCGTCGGCTATGCGCTGACAACGCCGGGTACCGCACAAGCCTTCGACAAGATCCGCAACCATTTCGGCATGAATCGCATCGGTGTGGCTGCGGCGCAGGCCGCCCTTTCCGACCAGCAATACCTGAAGGAAGTGACGCAGAGGATCGCAGCGTCGCGCGACCGGATCGCCGGCATTGCGCGGGAGAACGGGCTGCTGCCGTTGGCGTCGGCGACGAATTTCGTCACAATAGACTGCGGACGGGATGCAACCTATGCCCGCTCGATCGTCGACCGGCTGATGGGCGATCACGGCATCTTCATCCGCATGCCGGGCGTCGCGCCGCTCAATCGGTGCGTCCGGATCAGCACCGGCCCCGATGCCGAGATGGATTTGCTCGAGGCCGCCCTGCCCGCCGTGCTCAGGAGCATGGCCGAGCGCTAAACTGGAGTTGCTACCGCCGCCTGTGCGGTATCAATGCACGGTCATCCATTCGCGCGCGGCGCGCAGGGCTGCGGCAAGATCGGTCTTGCTCATCGTCGCGGCGAGATCAGCGCGAAGGTCGGCGGCGCGGTCCGAGCCCTTGATGGCAGCGATGTTCAGCCACTTATGGGCGGCCACCAGGTCCACCGGCCGGCCGCGGCCGGTCGCATAGGCAAGACCCATTTCGCAAAGAATGTCGGCCCGGTTTTCGCCACCCATTGCCGCATCCGACGTGATCTCGAAGTCAAAGCGTGCCATTTTTCTTGTCCCTGTCGTTCTTTGTTGGTTTGGCCGAAGCGGCACGCCCCTTGGGGCGCGCCGGGCTTCAGTCGCTTGCTCTTGTTGTCCCTGTTTCAGTCTTGCCTCTTGGCGGGCATTCCGATGTCGCGCCATCTTGTTGCGGCGTCGGCTCCGGCTGATTTGGCGGGGTGTTTTCACCGCTCGTCTTATGGTTTCAAATATGCCCCCGCAGCCTTCAACGGGCGCTTAAAATCCATGCTTAATTTGACGCAAACAAAGTTCAAATACTTGGTAAACTTGGGTTTTCGTTAAGCATCGAAGCGCCTGCGGCAGCGGCGATCCGGTTCAAAATTTACGGAAAATTCAAACTCGGATTTCAACCGATCGCTAACCAAGAAAGCACCTGCCAGGCGATTGACGCCGAATTCCGCGACTCGCATGAGGGGCTCCACCGCGGTTACTTTTCGCATCGCAACACGTATTTACCTTTACGTACGCGTAAGTTATCGTGCAGCGTTCGGACGGCGAGGAGGCCTCCGATGCGAGGCATCCAGATCGCGGCGGGCAACCGACCGTCTCCAAGGGAGGACATTGAATGATTCGTACTTTGCTCGTCAGCGCGGCACTTGCCTTCGGAGCGGTGGGAGCGGCTCATGCCGCCGAACCGATTGTTGGTAACTGGAAGACAGCAAGCGGAGCCACGGCGGAAATCGCCCCATGTGGCGGCGCCTTCTGCGTCACGCTGAAGACGGGTAAGCACGCGGGCAAGCGCATCGGCAATCTCGCCGGCACCGATGGCAGCTACAGCGGCGCGATCACCGATCCGGAGAGCGACAAGACCTATAGCGGCTCGGGGTCGGTCGACGGCAACTCGCTGAAGATGAAGGGCTGCGTGCTGAAGGTGCTGTGCAAGTCGCAGACCTGGACGCGGCTTTAGTTCTTTCCGAATTCCGCGAGGGCGGTCCGCTGTGGCCGCCCGCCCTCGCTTTCGCATCAGCGGGCGCGCTGCCCGAACAGGATCTTCTGCGCTTCCTTGTCCTCGGCCAGGCTCTTCTGACGCGCCCGCTCCTCCTTGCCGACCTCGATCGCCTTCTTGACAGCGAGCCGTGCAAGCAGCGTGTCGAACCAGCGCTTCAGGTGCGGAAAATCGTTGAGATCCTGGCCCTGGTTCTCATGCGGGATCACCCAGCCGATGGCCGCCATGTCGGCGATCGAATAGTCGCCGGCGAGGAACGGCCGATCGGCCAGCCGCTTGTTCATCACGCCGTAGAGGCGGTTCACTTCATTGGTGTAGCGATCGATTCCGTATTGGATTCTTTCCGGCGCATATTGCCGGAAATGATGGGCCTGGCCTGCCATCGGCCCTAAGCCGCCCACCTGCCAGAAGAGCCATTGCTCGACCTCGACGCGGGCGCGTTCGTCTGTCGGGTAGAACTTCCCGTGTTTCCGGCCGAGATATTGCAGGATAGCACCCGATTCAAAGATGGAGATGGGCTCGCCGCCCGGTCCGTCCGGGTCGATGATGGCCGGCATGCGGTTGTTTGGCGAGATCCTCAGGAAATCCGGCGCGAACTGATCGCCCTGCCCGATATTGATGTATTTGACCACATAGGGAACGCCGAGCTCCTCCAGCATGATGGTGATCTTCCAGCCATTCGGCGTCGGCCAGTAGTAGAGCTCGATGGGAGCGGTCATAGGCGGTCTCTCCTCGGGTTGTGGGCACACAGACGTAGGGACGCACTCCGGCGCTGGCAAGAGGCGCGCCGTCCAAGATGAACGCCAGATGAACGACTACCTCAGCAAGAATTCAGTTTGGTTGTGCGAAAAGACGCTCAATCGATTTTAACGCGCTCCAGCCCACGGACGGAACAATGGATATTCTCGCTCGCCGCCTGACCATCATCAGCCTGCTGATGGTCGTATTCGCCATGTCGCTTGCCGCCGCGGTCGGCGCAGATACGGAGCGCCGCCGTCAAAACACCTATATCGGTTCGCTGACCGACTGCACCGCGCATACCGCGCAATATTGCCAAGCCAAGCTGTAGAGGCATGCTCAAATGGCCGCTCTCGTCTCCTCCGCCATCCTCTCGCTCAGGCTCCTAGCACTCACGGGCCTGCTGATGGCGCCGATCGGAGCGGTCGCCTACAGCAAGGCCACAAGCGGCGGCATCGGCAAGCACGGCGCCGGCCTCGTCCTTTTCGTCACGCTGCAAAGGCAGGCGATGAGCTGAACCTCCACCGCACAGAGAAGCTGAAAACCTGCCCTGCTCCGACGGCGGCGCCGCCGGAACCGAAATTCTCTCTTGCGCATACTCTGACTTTTCGCTCCTTTTCGCGGCTGAAAGGTCAGACCCGATGCCCGCATTTGCCCTCTATTCGCTCGCCGCGCTCGCCGAAATCGCCGGATGCTTTGCCTTCTGGGCATGGCTCCGGCTCGACAAGTCCATTTGGTGGCTTGTTCCCGGAATGGGCTTGCTGGCGCTTTTTGCCTGGCTCCTGACGATGGTCGACGTACCGGCGGCGGGGCGCGCCTATGCCGCCCATGGCGGCGTCTACATTGCCGCTTCGCTCGTCTGGCTCTGGCTCGCCGAAGGCGTGCGGCCCGACCGCTGGGACTTGGCCGGCATGGCCGTGGTGCTTGTCGGGGCTACGATCATTCTCGTCGGCCCGCGCTAATGCATGTCGCCCAAAAGTGAGCAGCGCTTTTGGGATGACGACATGCACAAAAACACAGACCTAAAGCGCGCCGCGTGAATACGTTTGAACGCGACGCGCTTTAGGGGCCACCCGCCGGACGCGTATCTTGTCGTTTGCTTGTTAGGTACCGCAGCCTATAATACGCCATGGATACACGAATCTCTTCAACCCCCATTCTCTCCGTTGCCACCCCAGAAGCCTTCGAGCCGCAGACCTTCGATGATCCGGCCGCGGCCGTCGATTGCCTTCAGGCCCTCTACGAACGCAATACCCGGTTCCTGTGCGAAGCCTTCGAGGGGCTGGGCAAGAACGGCCGGCCGCTCACGCGCTTCCGCGCCTGCTATCCGCAGGTGAGCATCGAGACGAGCAGCTTCGGCCATGTCGATTCCCGGCTCTCCTTCGGCTATGTCAGCGCACCCGGCGTCTACACGACGACGATCACGCGGCCGCGGCTCTTCCGCCACTACCTGAAGGAGCAGTTCGGTCATCTGATGCGCAACCACAGTGTGGGCGTCACCGTGTCGGAATCGTCGACACCGATCCCGCTGCACTTCGCTTTCGGCGAGAATGCCCATGTCGAAGCATCAGCGGCCGACACGATCGACATTCCGCTGCGCGACCTCTTCGATGCGCCCGATCTGACGACGACGGACGACGAGATCGCCAACGGCTCCTATGAGCCCGGGCCGGGGGAACCCTCCCCGCTTGCACCGTTTACGGCGCAGCGCATCGATTATTCGCTCGCCCGCCTCAGCCACTACACGGCGACCAGCGCCACGCACTTTCAGAACTTCGTGCTCTTCACCAACTACCAGTTCTATGTCGACGAGTTCTGTGCCTGGGCGCGCCAGCAGATGGCCGAAGGCGGCAACGGCTACACGGCCTTCGTGGAGCCCGGCAATATCCTCACGCCCGCGGGCGCCGACAAACCGGAGACCGACTACACGCTCGCTCGCCTGCCGCAGATGCCGGCCTATCACCTAAAGAAAAAGGGCCATGGCGGCATCACCATGGTCAATATCGGCGTCGGCCCGTCGAACGCCAAGACGATCACCGACCACATCGCCGTCTTGCGGCCGCATGTCTGGCTGATGCTCGGCCATTGCGCCGGCCTTCGCAACAGCCAGCGGCTCGGTGACTATGTTTTGGCGCATGCCTATATGCGCGAGGATCACGTGCTCGACGACGATCTGCCCGTGTGGATCCCGCTCCCCGCGCTGGCGGAAGTGCAGGTCGCCCTGCAGGATGCGGTGGCGGAAGTAACCGGTTACCAGGGCTATGACCTCAAACGGATCATGCGCACCGGCACCGTCGCGACGATCGACAACCGCAACTGGGAACTTCGCGACCAGCGCGGCCCGGTCAAGCGCCTGTCGCAGGCACGCGCCATCGCGCTCGACATGGAATCGGCGACGATCGCTGCCAATGGTTTCCGCTTTCGCGTGCCCTATGGAACGCTGCTCTGCGTCTCCGACAAGCCGCTGCACGGAGAATTGAAGTTGCCCGGCATGGCGACGACCTTCTACCGCACACAGGTGAGCCAGCACCTGAAGATCGGCATCCTGGCGCTGCAGAAGCTCGCGGCCATGCCGCCGGAGAAACTGCATTCGCGCAAGCTCAGAAGCTTCTACGAGACGTCTTTCCAGTAGAAGGCGTCAACTTTTCGGCCGCAGCACGAGCGATAGCAGCGTGCCTGCCACGGCCGAGACGATGATCAGCAGGTGCGCATTGACGCTGGCGCGCCCCAAAACCTCGAGCGCGGTTTTGCCGCCGGCCGCGCCGAAGGAGACAGCGCCGGCCACGATCGCCGCCGCATAGGTACCGACTCCGGCGGGTGCGTGCACGGGAAGGACCGATGAGAGCTCGCCCCCAAGCGCCCCGCCGAACGAGGCGGCAAGCGGCGCGACGCCCATGATCGCCAGCACCCAGGCGAGCACCGCGACTTTTACCCCCCAGTTCAGAATCGTCATCGCCGAGGCGCGCAGGAAGGCCGGGAGATGCTCCGGCAACCCCGCCTCGATCTCGTCGACATGATGCACGAACCGCGCCGGCGACACGCGGCGAACCCCGCGAAGGATCCGGGCCTTGAGCAGGAAGAACAGGAGCGGCGAGAGCAACGCCATCGTCCAAAGCAGCCAAGCGACCATCTGATTGCTGCGGCCGATGACCAGGCCCACCGCCGCGACTGTGAGAAGCGCGTGCAGATCCAAGAGGCGCATGACGAGCAGCGCCGATGTGCCGCGCAGCAGCGGAATGTTGAATTCGGCGCGCATGAGCAGCGGAAAGCTCGTCTCGCCGGCCCTGAAGGGCAGCATGATGTTGAGAAGATTGTGGACCTGAGTCACGCGAAAGAGCAGCAGAAACCGGCCCGCCGTCTCATGCGGAAAGTAGTCATAGATGCGGTAGCAGCGAACGAAATAGGTCGCGACGAGCAGCCCAAGCGCAACGCACACCGACGAGAACCCGATCTCGGCCCATTGCCGCAGCTGGACCGCCCAGCCCCAGACCCACTCGACGAAAACGGCATAAGCCGCTATGGCCGCCACGGAAATCAGCGCCATACGGTTGCGCGCAAGCCACGAGCGCCGGCTCAACTGCCCGTCTGAATTCATGCGATACCGATTTCCTGTAGAGAGCCACGCAATTCAGCGTTGGTTATCACCGTTAACTGTGCAAGAAAACCTGCGACGGCACACCGGAGAGACCGCCTTGACTGACATGCAAGAACCGCTGACGGCAATGACGGGCGCGATGGAGCCGATCGAGCTGTCCATAGTGGTGCCTGTGTTCAATGAGGAGGACAGCGTCGCGCCGCTCGTCAGCCGCATCCACGATGCCATGGCCGGTTTCGGCCGATCCTGGGAATTGATCCTGGTCGACGATGGCAGCACCGACCGGACCTTGCCGAATGCCCGCAAGGAGCTGCTGCGTCCGGACCTGAAGCTGAAGATCATCGAGCTCCAAAAAAATTTCGGCCAGACGGCCGCCATGCAGGCCGGGATCGATGCCGCCGCCGGGCGGCTGATCGCGACGCTCGACGGTGACCTGCAGAACGACCCGAAGGATATTCCTGAGATGGTGGCCGCCATCGAGGAGCGCGAACTCGATCTCCTGGTCGGATGGCGGCAAAACCGCCGGGACGGCCTGCTGCTCAGAAAGATCCCCTCCTGGTGCGCCAATTTCCTGATCGGCAAGATCACCGGCGTGAGGCTTCACGATTACGGCTGCAGCCTCAAAGTCTATCGCAGCGCGATCATCAAGCAGGTGAAGCTCATGGGCGAGATGCACCGCTTCATTCCAGCGTGGGTCGCCGGCGTGGTGCCAAGCAGCCGGATCGGCGAGATGGCCGTGACGCACCACGCCCGCCACTTCGGCGCGTCGAAATATGGAATCTCGCGCACCTTCCGTGTGATTCTCGATCTGCTCGCGGTGCTCTTCTTCATGCGCTACAAGGCGCGTCCCGGCCACTTCTTCGGCTCGATCGGACTTGCGACCGGCAGCCTGAGCGCCCTCATCCTGTTTTATCTCGCAATAGACAAGTTCATCTTCGGCAACGATATCGGTACCCGCCCGATGCTGATCGTTGGTGTCATGCTGTTCCTGTCCTCGGTGCAACTCATCACCACGGGCATTCTCGCGGAAATGATGGCGCGCGCCTATTTCCGCGACGACGATACGGCGAGCTATATCGTCCGCCAGGTCTTCGGGCAGGATCAGCCGCATGCATGACAAGGTCGACCGGCGGCCGAACCTGGTCTTCATCACACTGGCCGGCTACTTCCTGCTATGCGTCGTTCTGCGCCTTGCCGCCTCGCCCTCGCTCGAGATCGATGAGGCGGAACAGGCCTACCTGTCGCAATTCCTGCAGCTCGGATACGGGCCGCAACCGCCCTTCTACAACTGGCTGCAATACGGGCTGGCGCAATTGCTCGGCCCGTCGCTCGCGACGATGACCCTTCTCAAGAACGGGCTTCTGTTCCTCTGCTGCCTTTTCTACGGCCTCGCAGCGCAGCTTGTCCTCAGGGACCGGCGCCTCTCGGCGATCTCCATGCTAGGCATCCTGAGCCTGCCGCCGGTGTTCCTGCTCGCGCAGCGGGATCTCTCCCACACGGTCGCCGCGCTTTTCGCCGTATCGCTGTTCCTCTACGGCTTTCTGCGGACGCTGACCCGTCCAAGCCTTTTTTCTTACCTGTTGACCGGCGTTGCGGTCGGCGTTGGCGTGATTTCCAAGTACAATTTCGTCGTCGTGCCGATTGCGGCAATCCTTGCGGCGCTGCCCGAACCGGAATTGCGCAAGCGCATTTTCGACTGGCGGATCCTGGCGGCGATCGGCATTGCTGCCGCCATTGCCCTGCCGCACGGGGTGTGGGTGCTGCAAAATCTCGACGCCGCCTCGTCGGGCACGTTGAACGAAATGAAGGAGCGCGAGGCGGAAGGGCGCCTCATGCAGTCGTTGCATGGCGTTTTTGCCCTCGCCTCGGCAATAATCGGCGGCAGCCTCGTGCCCTTGCTGGTCTTCGGCCTCGTCTTCCGCGGCAAAATCCGCGCAATCTGGCAGGCGGAAAGCCAATGGACCCGCCTCATCGGGCGCATACTCGTGCTCTGTCTTCTTGCCGTGCTGCTTGTCGTCCTTGGTGTCGCTGCGACCCATGTCCGCGAGAAATGGCTCGTGCTCTTCCTGGTCCTGCTGCCACTCTATCTCTGCCTCAAGATCGAGGCGGCCCAGATCGATCCGGCGCCGGGCTTCCGGCGCTTCGTGCCCTTGGTTGCCTGCATCGTGCTGGGCACCCTCGTGATTGTGTCGGCCCGGGCCGTCGTGCGCCCGTGGTTCGGCGACTACTCGAAGTTGAACATCCCCTACGCCTCTTTCGTGGAGGCGGTCGTCGAGGCGGAAGGACGGCCGCCCGCGCTGGTGCTGACCAATGACAAGCAGGTAGCCGGCAATATCCGCACCCGGCTTGCTGACGTGATGGTGGCGATCCCCCATCTGTCGGACTTCCCGCCGGCAGACGCGGCAAAACGGCCGCTGCTGGTGGTGTGGCGCGACGAGAAGAACCCGTCGCCGCTTCCCGCCACGCTAAGGGCGGCTCTCAAGGCATCGGGCGTGGAAGAATCGGCGCAAATGCCGCGCCAGCTCGAATTGCCTTACATCTACGCGGCCGGACCGGATCACTATCGGTTCAACTATATCTGGGTGGGCGAATAGGCGACCGGTGCTGTTACGCGCCGACGAGGAGCTTCAATTCGCCGGGGTGAACGCGCAAGGCGACATCGCGCCGCCGGATCGGCAGGAGCTCGCCGTCGATGACGCAGTTGATCTTGCGGTCAACCTTCGGAAAATGCAGATCGACCGCCAGTGCGCTCATTTCGGTGATGAACGGACTTGCCCGGAATCGCCCGCGCAGAACGTCGAAGACAAGCTTTGCGACGCCCGCCGGGCTTAGCGGCGGAGCCGTGTAGAAGCCGAGGTGCCCTGCCGTCACATCATCCGCATACATCAACGTCGCGTGGCCGAAATGGTTGTTCGACACCGAAATAGCCGATACGTGCCGAAGCTCGCGGTGGCCGTCGGCATCGAATTCGATCTCGAAATCCGGCGGGTTGAAAATCACGCCAATGGCGGCGCGCACGCTGGCGCCGATCTTGCCGGCGCGCGAGGCAAACTTATAGGATTCTCGATAGCGCACCATGCGGGCGTGCAGTCCCATCGAGAATTGATGCACGAAGGCCCTGCCGTCGGCGCTACCGATGTCGCCATCGATGAGCCTTCCGTTGGCGAGGACCTCGGGGACCTTCCAAATATCGAGCGGCAGCTTCAGCGAGCGGGCGAACAGGTTCATCGTTCCCGCCGGAATGACGCCGAGCGGCATGCCGGTGCGCCAGGCAACCCCGGCTGCGGCCGAAATCGTGCCGTCGCCGCCGCCTGCAACGATCGCGTCCAGGTCATCGCGGCGGCAGGCCGTCTCGAGCGCCTGCAGGATATCGCTTGCGGCCACGACGGCAATTTCCATGTCATGCCCGGCGGCGCGAAAGACCTCCTCGACCCGCTTGC
Source organism: Sinorhizobium americanum (assembly GCF_001651855.1). GTDB lineage: Bacteria > Pseudomonadota > Alphaproteobacteria > Rhizobiales > Rhizobiaceae > Sinorhizobium > Sinorhizobium americanum. The sequence goes on from NZ_LNQC01000074.1 coordinate 32,955, forward strand.
CATAGGTCTCCATATCCGTGGTGCGGAAAGTCCCCCCATCTCGATTGAAGACGGCTTTAACTTTCAACGACTGGCCTCGCTTTCATCCGATGAGCCCCTTCTGCTCCTGAGATAAGGGCGGCAGCGGGGGATTCCAGAGCCGGCCGACAAAGAGTTTCGCGGACAGCCCCCGCGACCGGCAATGTTCGGTACGGCCGCCTCACAAGACCGGCAGCTTCAGGGGACCGGCAGTCTTGATCGTCCGGATGGCAAAGTTCGAGCGGATGTCCGTCACCCCGGGGAGCGTCAGCAAGGTTTCGGTGAGCAGCCTCTCATAGGCCGACAGGTCCTCCACCACCACCTCGGCGAGGAAATCCGCATTGCCCGAAATCAGGAAGCAGGAGACCACCTCCGGTATGGCGAGCAGCGCCTCCTGCTGCCGCCGGGCATTTTCCTGGCTGTGCTGACCGACCTTGATCTCGACAAAGACCGTCAACCCCAGTCCCACCTCCTTGCGGTCGATATCGGCACGGTAGCCGCGCAGCACGCCCGACCTCTCCAGATTGCGGATGCGCCGCAGGCAGGGGGACGGCGAAAGGTTGATGCGCTCAGCGATCTCGACGTTGGTGGCGCGTGCATCCTCTTGCAGGACCTTGAGGATGGCAATATCGAATTTGTCAAGCTTTGGCATAACAAGACTGTTTCAATCATCACGTTGGCAGAACATTGCTGAACTTACCTCCAAACAGGCAGAGATAGCAAGGACATGCCCCACGTGTTGGCGCTAGGGTTCACACATCCGAAACACCTCGCCCCTGGAGGAGCAAGACCATGGTTGCGCTGACACTCGATCGCGGTTCCGACTCGCCCGTATCCGGCTATGCCGGTGCCTTCGTCACGGTGTTGATTTGGGCGGGCTGGATTCTGGCCACGCGGCACACTGCCGCGACCAGCCTCGGCACCATCGACCTCGGTCTCATCCGCTATGGAATACCGGCGCTCGTCCTTGCGCCGGTCTGGCTAAAGACGGGTCTAACTCCGAAAGGGCTGCCGCCGATACTGCTCGTCCTGATGGTCGCTGGTTCGGGCGCCGTGTTCTTCCAGGTGGCGGCCTTCGCCATCCACGCGACGCCGGCGGCTTCCGTCGGCGTGCTGCTTGGCGGTTCGATGCCGCTTGCGACGGCAATCATCGGGGTGACGCTGTTTCGGGAGCGCCCGGATCGCATGCGCATCCTCGGCTTTGCGGCGATCATCATCGGCATGGCGATCCTGCTCATCCGCAGCCTCGGCGCCTCGGACAACTGGAGCGGCTGCCTGCTGCTGCCAGCCGCCGCCGCGCTCTGGGCGACCTATACGCACGCCTTCCGGCGCTCGGGTCTTAGCCCCCTCCAAGGCGGCGGGCTGATCGCCGTCTGGTCTTTCCTCATCCATCTCGCCCTGGCGCTCGTCTTCGGCAGCACGCTCGCGACCGTGCCGGCGCAGGAGATTGGCCTGCAAGTGATCAGCCAAGGCGTGCTTTCGGGCCTTATCGCCACGCTCGCCTACGGCCTTGCCGTCCGGCGCCTCGGCGGTACGCAGGCGGCCGCCTTCACGGCCTTGACGCCGGTGCTCGCAATGATCGGCGGCGGTCTGCTGCTTCAGGAGGCGTTCGGTCCCTCCGAGATTGCCGCTGCCGTCGTCACGGCCACCGGCGTCGCGCTCTCGACCGGTATCCTCTCGGCCCGGCACTCATAGTCCTCAATGCAAGCGGCCCGGGACGATGGGTCCCGGGCCGCGGCTTTTTCCGCAATCAGCGGTCCTTGTCAGCCGTGGACGATTTCACGGTGCCGCTGCAGGCGGCGGCCATAGGCCTGACTGACCCGATCGAAGATGATGGCGATGCCGACGATGGCAAGGCCGTTGAAGATGCCGAGCGTGAAGTACTGGTTGGCGATCGCCTTCAGCACCGGCTGGCCGAGACCCTGGACGCCGATCATCGAGGCGATGACCACCATCGCCAGCGCCATCATGATCGTCTGGTTGATACCGGCCATGATCGTCGGCAGCGCCAGAGGCATCTGCACGTTCTTGAGCTTCTGCCAACTCGACGAGCCAAAGGCGTCGGCCGCCTCGAGGACGTCCTTGTCGACCAGTCGGATACCGAGATTGGTGAGCCGGATCATCGGCGGGATGGCATAGATGACCACGGCGATCAGGCCCGGCACCTTGCCGATGCCGAGCAGCATCACCACGGGAATGAGATAGACAAAGCTTGGCATCGTCTGCATGACGTCGAGCACGGGATTGACGAAATTCTGGACCCGATCGGAGCGCGACATAAGGATGCCGAGCGGGATACCGATGGCGATTGACAGCACGGTGCAGACGAAGATCATCGAGATCGTCTTCATCGTGTCGTCCCACATGTCGAAGTAACCGATGAGCAGCAGCGTGCCGATGGCGCCTGCAACGACCTTCCAGTTGCGGCTGGCAAACCAGGCGATCAGGCCGATCAGGAGCAGGATGATCGGCCAGGGCGTGCGTGTCATGAAACGCTCGGCCTCGATCAGGAAGAACTGCAGCGGATCAAAGAAGGCTTCAATGCCGTCGCCATAGGCACGCGTGAATGTGCGGAAGCCCTCGTCGATCGCCTTCTTGAGCTCTCGAAGGCTATCGTCATTCATATGCGGAAATTTGGTCAGCCATTCCATGTCTTGATTCCCCTTTGCAATCGTTCAGGCGGCACGTCGTTGTTTTTCTTGGATGCCGCCGACCTTCAAACGCATAAGTGCGCTGTAACCGAAGAAACTCCCCGATCTTATTCTCAAACCGACACGCGGTGAACGAATTCCTGCGCGTGGCGAAATGAAAACGGCGCGCCTTCATGCGCGCCGTTCGTTGAGGAGAGCGTCGATCAGAGGGCCGCCTTGACCTTCTCAGCGACCTCTGGCGAGACCCACTTGGTCCAGATGTCCGGGTTCTCTTCGAGGAAGTGCTTGGCACCTTCCTCGCCGCTTGCCTGGTTGTCCGTCATCCATGCCATCAGCTTGTTGACGGTGTCGTTCTGCCAGGAGCGGGCCTTGAGGTAATCCATCACTGGGCCGGCGCGATCGGCAAATTCCTTCGTTACGAGCGTCTGGACCTTGTCCTTCGGCCAGTCGTTCTTCTTCGGATCCGGGCAATCGGCGACCGTGTTGCAGCGCTTCCACTCGGCCGGATCGGCCGGTACGCCGTGCTCAAGCTTCACCATCTCGTATTTGCCGAGAAGCGCCGTCGGGGCCCAATAGTAGCCGACCCACCCCTGCTTGCGCTCATATGCCTTGGCGATCGAGCCGTCGAGGCCGGCGGCGGAGCCGGTGTCGACGAGCGTGAAGCCGGCTGCCTCGGCGCCATAGGCCTTGTAGAGCTGCGTCGTCACCACCGTGCCGCCCCAGCCCTGCGGACCGTTGAACACAGCGCCCTTGCTCGGGTCTTCCGGATCGGGGAACAGTTCCTTGTGCTTCAGCACGTCGTCGATCGTCTTGATGTCGGGATTTGCGTCGACGATGTACTTGGGAACCCACCAGCCCTGAACGCCGCCGTCCGACAGAGAGAGCGTCGTGCCGACGATCTTGCCTTCCTCAAGACCGCGATTGACGACGTCCGGCAGCAGGTCGACCCAGCCTTCCGGAGCGATGTCCGGCTCGCCCTTTTCGATCATCGACGTGATCGTCGGCACGGTGTCGCCAACGACCAGTTCGGCGCTGCAGCCATAACCTTCCGTCAGGATGATCTTGTCCACGTTCGCCAGCACTTCGGCGCTCTGCCAGTTCATGTTGGCGATCGTCACATCGCCGCATTCCTGCGCCGATGCGGCGCTGCCAAGTCCGAAGAGGCCAACGGCCAGACACGTCGTTGCAAGTAGCTTTTTCATCTCGTTTCCCTCTGTTCTGACGGTGCACCCGTGACGAACTGCCAGCCTCACCGCGGCAGCGGACAGCGATTGGACCAGACCCTCCTTCCGGACCGGGACCGAATGGATGGTCTTCGTCGCCAGCGATCCAAAACTCCCGATCGATGGCGCATGTTATTGCTATCGAGTCTCTCGGACAAAGGCTTGCCCATTTGCGTCAGCGAGAGCGTTCATTGTCTTTTTTCATAAAGATAAACAGTTGAAGGCCTCGCCGGCAAAAATTTCATGTGCTGCCGACGCGCCGAGGCGTGCGGAAGCGCCGGGAAATTCTCCTCGGACGCGCGCCTTGGCCGTTGAGGGGCAGTGCGGCAGCCTGCCGAGCTCAATTGGGATCGCCGGCCCATCGCAGCATCCCTGAGGCCATACCGCTGCTCTTCCGACTATCACATATTCGGATAGACCGGTCCCTCTCCGCCTTGTGGCGGCACCCAGTTGATGTTCTGGTTCGGGTCCTTGATGTCGCAGGTCTTGCAGTGCACGCAGTTCTGGGCGTTGATGACGAAGGTCGGTTTTCCGTCCTTCTCCACCCACTCGTAGACGCCTGCCGGACAGTAGCGGCTCGACGGACCGGCATAGACGTCGTATTCCGAACGCTTCTGCAGTCCCATGTCCTTGACCTGCAGATGGATCGGCTGGTCTTCCTCGTGATTCGTGTTCGACAGGAACACCGAGGAGAGCCGGTCGAAGGTGAGCACGCCGTCCGGCTTCGGGTAGTCGATCTTCTGGTGTTTTGCCGCCGGCTCGAGGCTCTGCGCATCGGTCTTACCGTGCTTCAGGGTGCCGAAGAAGGAAAAGCCGAACAGCGTATTCGTCCACATGTCGAGGCCGCCGAGCGCCACGCCCACAGCCGTGCCGAACTTCGACCAGAGCGGCTTGACGTTCCTCACCTTCTTCAGGTCCTGGCCGATGGCGCTGTCGCGCCAGCCGCGCTCGATCTCGATCGGCTCGTCATTGGCGCGGCCGCTGGCGATCGCATCCGCCAGCTTCTCGGCGGCAAGGATGCCCGACAGCACGGCGTTGTGGCTGCCCTTGATGCGCGGCACGTTGACGAAGCCGGCCGAGCAGCCGATCAGCGCCCCGCCGGGGAAGGAGAGCTTCGGCACCGACTGGTAGCCGCCCTCGGTGATGGCGCGAGCGCCATAGGAGAGCCGCTTGCCGCCCTCGAAGGTGCCGCGGATCGCCGGATGCGTCTTGAAGCGCTGGAATTCCTCGAACGGGTAGAGATAAGGATTCTTGTAGTTCAGGTGCACGACGAAGCCGACGGCGACGAGATTGTCCTCCAGGTGGTAGAGGAAGGAGCCGCCGCCGGTCTTCATGCCAAGCGGCCAGCCGAAGGAATGCTGCACCAAGCCGGGCTTATGGTTCTCCGGCTTCACCTCCCAGAGCTCTTTCAGGCCGATGCCGAATTTCGGCACGTCGCGGCCCGCGTCGAGCTTGTACTTGGCGATCAGCTGCTTGGCGAGCGAACCGCGCACGCCCTCGCCGATCAGCGTGTATTTGCCGAGCAGCGCCATGCCGCGGGCGAAGTTCGGGCCCGGCTCGCCGGAGCGTTCGATGCCCATGTCGCCGGTGGCAACGCCGATCACCGCGCCTTCGTCGTTGTAGAGCACCTCGGTCGCGGCAAAGCCCGGATAGATCTCGACGCCGAGCGCCTCGGCATGCGTCGCCAGCCAGCGACAGACATTGCCGAGCGAGACGACATAGTTGCCGTGATTGTTCATCAGCGGCGGCATCAGGAAATTGGGCAGGCGGATCGACCCGGCCGGGCCCAGGAAGAGGAACTGGTCGTCCTTGACCTCCGTCTTGAACGGATGGTCCGACTCGTCGCGCCAGCCGGGCAGCAGCCGGTCGATGCCGATCGGATCGACGACGGCGCCCGAAAGGATATGCGCACCCACTTCGGCGCCCTTTTCCAGAACGACGACCGAAAGCTCCGGATTGACCTGCTTCAGCCGGATCGCCGCGGCAAGCCCGGCCGGACCGGCGCCGACGATCACCACGTCGAATTCCATGCTCTCGCGCTCGGGGAGGTCTTGTGGCTCGTTCATTGTCGCGTTCTCCAGTCTTGCCGTTCTCCGCCGGCTCCGTCCCAGTCAAATCATCCCGTCATGACAAATGCCGCAAACCTTGTCGAGCCGGGATGCGACAGACTGTCTCTGCATTTGCGCATGAGTTCATGAGTTTAGCACGGTTCTACTATATTACTTTTACGTAAACGTAAACAAATCTTCAGCGAAACAGCCGCTGCCAGCTTGATTTTGCAGTGCCCGCATGCAACGAGGCCGGCCCCTCTATGTCGCAAGGAGACAGCCATGGCCTCGGCCCTCGGCCTCGATTTCGGAACGACCAACTCCGTCCTGGCCCTGGCGCAGGGTGCCTCGACGCGCTCTCTTTTTGTCGAAAGCCCCGCCGGGAGGTTCGACACCACACGGACCGCCCTCTCCTTCCTGAAGCACGGCCAAGGATCCATGAAAGTCGAAGCGGGACAGGCCGCGATCCGCGAATTCATCGACAATCCCGGTGAATGCCGTTTCCTCCAGTCGATCAAGACCTTTGCCGCCAGCGCGCTTTTTCAAGGCACACTCGTTTTCGCCAAGCGCCAGGAGTTCGAGGACCTGATGTACAGCTTCCTGGCCCGGCTCAGGGACTATGCCGGCGACGACTGGAATGGCGCGTTGCGGCGCCTCGTCGTCGGACGTCCGGTGCAGTTTGCCGGTGCGAGTCCGGATGAGAAGCTGGCGATCGAACGGTATGGCCGCGCGCTCGCGCGCTTCGATTTTCCGGAAATCCATTACGTCTATGAACCGGTGGCGGCCGCCTTCTACTTCGCCCGCAAGCTGGAGCGCGATGCGACGGTGCTCGTCGCAGACTTCGGCGGCGGGACGACGGACTATTCGATCATCCGTTTCGCAAGCCGCGGCGGACGGCTGAGCGCCACGCCGGTCGGACATTCCGGCGTCGGCGTTGCCGGCGATCACTTCGATTTCCGCATCATTGACAACATCGTCGCGCCGCTGATCGGAAAGGGGAGTCTGTTCAAGAGCTTCGACAAGCTGCTTGAAGTCCCGTCGAGCTATTACGCCAATTTCGGCCGCTGGAACCAGTTGTCGATCTTCAAAACGCTCAGGGACTTTGCGGAGCTGAAGAAGCTCGTCCGCACAAGCCTCGAGCCGGAGAAACTGGAGGCATTCGTCGATCTGATCGAGCATGACGAAGGCTACCCGCTCTATCAGGCGGTCTCGGCCACCAAAATGCGACTGTCGCAAGAGGAGGAAACCGAATTCTTCTTCGCGCCGCTGGGCGAGCGCTCGCGAAGAATCGTTCGGCGCAAGGATTTCGAGGCCTGGATTGCCCCCGACCTCGCCCGCATCGAAGCGGCCCTCGACGAGGTACTGGCAACGACGGCGACTGCGCCGGCCGACATCGACAGGATCTTTCTGACCGGTGGCACCTCCTTCGTGCCGGCCGTTCGCCGCCTTTTCGACGATCGCTTCGGCCGCGAGCGAATTGAAAGCGGCGGCGAGCTCCTGTCGATCGCCCACGGGCTTGCGCTGATCGGCGAGCGGGAGGACATCACGGCCTGGACGATAGCCGCGTAAATATCCTCCGGATGCTGGACCACAGTCGCCGATCTGCTAAGTTCCGCCGATGATTTCGGCCAACGACCTTTCCCCTTCGGAACTCGCCGCACTTCTTGCTTTCCATGCGGAGGCGGGCGTCGAGTGGCTGCTCGAAGACGCGCCCGTTGACCGGCTGGCGGAGTTCGAGGCGCTGAAGGCCAAGCGCGCCGACGCGCGAGCTGCGCCGCAAACTCGGCAGCGTGAAGCGTCCGAAGCGCAAAGAGGCCGGGGGCAGCCGGCGACGCCCGGCAGGGCCCTGGCTACTCCTCCGAGCGGCCCGGCAAGCGTTCCGCCGACGGTCGCGATCCCCGACGAGCAGGCGGTCAGCGAGGCGCGCTTCGCCGCCGAAAGCGCGCGATCGCTTGCCGAGCTGCGCACGGCGATGGAGTCCTTCACCGGCTGCAATCTCAAGAACAGCGCCCGAAACCTCGTTTTCGCCGACGGCAACTCCGCATCAGGCATCATGGTCATCGGGCCGATGCCCTATGCGGACGACGACCGGGACGCCAAGCCATTTTCCGGCAAGCACGGTGATATGCTCGAGCGGATGCTTTCCGGTATCGGCCTGTCACGGACCGAGGTTCTGCTCAGCAACGTGGTGCCCTGGCGGCCGCCCGGCAACCGCGTGCCGAGCGGTCGGGAGGCCGACATCTGCCGCCCCTTCATCGAACGACAGATTGCGCTCGCCGAGCCGAGGCATTTGCTTCTCCTCGGCAATTTCACGTCCCGCTTCTTCTTCGGGACCAACGAGACGATCCATCAGACGAGGGGGCAATGGCGCGAGCTTTCCGCAGGCGGCCACCTTGTTCCGGCGCTGGCTACACTGCATCCGCAGGATCTCATCACCGCGCCGGTCAACAAGCGTTTCGCCTGGCTGGACCTCTTGTCCTTCAAGGCGCGGATCATGGGCTGACCGGCCGCGCCCGACAGGTGAAGGAAATATGAACAAAGCCATGCAATTTGCGCATGTCAGCGCCGCGTTTTAATGCGTTGCAAAGTCGATGCTGCATCGCAATATGAAAGCACGGGAGGAATGGATTAAGGAACTGAACCATGACTGCCCGTTTTCGCCCGATCCACAGCAGCTTCGAGACGCTCCGTCAGGCCCGCGTCGCTGTGCGGTCGCCGTATAATAGCTTCGGCAAAGTTGCCAACGAGCAGATGACGGCAATCGGCCTGGCGCGTACGACGCGTCACCCGGCACAGATCTACGCCGATTTCATTCAGCGCTGACTGATCACGCGCGGCGCCGTCCGCCGCTCGCCTCAACGATCATCACCACCATGTCTATCCGCAGCCTGCTCGACACGTTTTCGGATATCGGCACCGCCGTGCGTGCCTCGCGCGAATTCAGCAGGCTCAGCACGATTAAAGACAGCCGCCGCGCGCACCGTGTGGCCGTGAGCCCGTTGCTGCCCAGCTGATCCCCTCGCCTTCTCTATCGCGACCGACAGAGCGGCGCCTCGGAGCATCGGCAAAATCGACTTCCAGCGATTACCGTCGGCCCTCTTGTCGCAGCGGCAGGAGCAATGGCCATGTTCAGCCCTGTGGCGTGACGTGTTTGCGCGCTCCCTTCCGCTCAAGCCCCAGCCGGTGTTCGCGGAAGATGATGAAGATCCCGGCGCCGACGACGATCACCGTGCCGGCCAGCATGGCCGCCGTCGGAATGTCGCCGAAAAGAAAATAGCCGATGACGATGCCGAGAACGATCGAGGTGTATTCGAAGGGCGCGATCGTCGACATGTCGGCGTGGCGGTAGCTCTCCGTCAACAGGATCTGGGCAACGCCACCGCAGAACCCGGCGAGCATCAGCAGCAGGAAGGACGTCCACGATATCGACGGCCAGCCGAAGGGAAGTGTCGCCAGGGAAAACACCGCCGCGGAGAACGAAAAGTAAAGAACGATCGTATGCGTACGCTCGGTCTGCACCAGCCTGCGCACAAGCACCATCGCGACCGCTCCGAGCGTCGCCGAAAGCAGCACGGCGACGGCCCCCAAGGCCTTCGACGAACCGAATCCTCCTTCATCGAACAAAGTCAGGTTCGGCCAGGTGATGATCAGCACGCCGATAAGGCCGATGACCACCGCGGACCAGCGATAGAGCCGGACGATCTCGCCGAGAAACAGGGCCGCGAAAGCAACCGCAAGCAGCGGCATCGCGTAGCCGATCGCGATCGCCTCGGGCAGCGGCAGGTGCACGAGCCCGTAAAAGCCGCAACTCATCGACAGAATGCCGACGAAGCCGCGCACCACATGCCCCAACACATTGTCTGTCCGGAAGGCGTCGCGCACCTGGCCGCGACAGGCCAGGAAACCAAGAATCGGCACCATGGCGAAGGCGGATCGATAGAAGGTGATCTGGCCCGTGGCGATGCCGCTGCCGGCCGCCTTGATGCAGGTGGCCATACAAACGAAGATGATGACGGACAGGACCTTGAGCAGAATCCCCTTCATGGGGTTGTGAATTTCAGCATCCATGGAGGGACGTTTCGAGATGTCACCGGCGAGCCGGGCGGGAAGGACGGACACGGCGCAGACCGCGGGAGGAAGGCACCACTCTAGCTGCACGGCGCGGCATGTTGGATCAATTTTGTTGATGGGCGCGGCATTTTCGTGATGGCTTTTCCCTTTTGCCCTGTTTTCATCGCTATGCTTTAGCGATCGCGAAAAAATCTTGTAGGATTTAGTTCTTGTTAGTGCCGTTTCGTTAAACCTGCGATCGGGGCGGTGAAAATCAAATGTGTTTGCTTCCGAAGTGCGGTCGACGGCATTGCAAGCACAAAATCTCGCCTCTTGGCCTTTTCACCATCACAGGCGCCCTCTAACTTAGGAACGGAAGGCGCAAGCGGGACTGACCATGCGGACAAATACTGGCCAGATCATTCATCTGGAAGACTACCGGCCGACCGATTTCGTTCTCGAAAGAGTGGACCTGACCTTCGAACTCGACCCCAGGGAGACGAAGGTCGAGGCGCGGCTCATCTTCCACCGTCGCGAAGGCGTCGACGCTTCCGCCCCGCTGGTCCTTGACGGCGACGAACTGACCATGACCGGCCTGTTGCTCGACCAGGAAGAAATCCCGGCGGCGCTCTACGATGTGGCGGACGACGCGCTGACGATCCGCGGCCTGCCCGAGACCGCCCCCTTCGAAATCACCGTGACGACGCTCTTGTCGCCGGAGACGAACACGAAGCTGATGGGCCTCTACCGCACCAACAAGGTCTACTGCACGCAGTGCGAGGCGGAAGGCTTCCGCCGCATCACCTATTTCCCCGACCGGCCGGACGTGCTCGCCGTCTATACGGTCAACATCATCGCCGAAAAGGCGACCGCTCCCCTTCTCCTTTCGAACGGCAACTATCTCGGCGGAGCCGACATGGGCGACGGACGTCACTTCGCCGCCTGGTTCGACCCGCATCCGAAACCGAGCTATCTCTTCGCGCTGGTCGCCGGCGATCTCGGCGTCGTCGAGGACAAGTTCACGACCACATCCGGCCGCGAGGTGGCCCTGAAGATCTATGTCGAGCACGGCAAGGAGCCGCGCGCGGCTTACGCGATGGATGCCCTCAAACGGTCGATGAAGTGGGACGAGGAGGTCTTCAGCCGCGAATACGATCTCGACATCTTCATGATCGTCGCCGTGTCCGACTTCAACATGGGCGCCATGGAGAACAAGGGCCTCAACGTCTTCAACGACAAATACGTCCTCGCCGATCCGGAAACGGCGACCGACACGGACTACGCCAATATCGAGGCGATCATCGCCCACGAATACTTCCACAACTGGACCGGCAACCGCATTACCTGCCGCGACTGGTTCCAGCTCTGCCTGAAGGAAGGGTTGACGGTCTATCGCGATCACGAATTTTCCGCCGATATGCGCTCGCGCGCCGTCAAGCGCATCGCCGAGGTACGGCACCTGAAGTCCGAACAGTTTCCCGAGGATGCCGGCCCTCTCGCCCATCCGGTGCGTCCGACGCAATATCGCGAGATCAACAACTTCTACACGACGACCGTCTATGAGAAGGGCTCCGAGGTGACGCGAATGATCGCGACCCTTCTCGGACGCGATCTTTTCAAGAAAGGCATGGACCTCTATTTCGACCGCCATGACGGCCAGGCGGTGACGATCGAAGATTTCATCGCCTGCTTCGAGGACGCGAGCGGCCGCGATCTCAGCCAGTTTTCGCTCTGGTATCACCAGGCGGGAACGCCGCTCATCACCGCCTCCGGTTTCTATGACGCGAAAAAGCAGAGCTATACCCTGTCGCTCGAACAGGCCGTGCCGGCGACACCGGGCCAGAGCGCCAAGAAGTCTATGCATATTCCGCTCCGCGTAGGGCTCCTGCTTGAAGATGGAAGCGAGGCCAAGCCTGCAGCCGTCTCCGGCGCCGACGTCACTGGCGACGTCTTGCATCTGACGGAGCGCAAGCAAACCGTCGTCTTTGCTGGTATTCCGTCCCGGCCCGTGCCCTCCTTCAATCGCGGCTTCTCTGCGCCGATAAACCTGCATATCGAGCAGAGCGCGAAAGATCGCGCCCTCATCGCGCGCCACGAGGTCGACCTCTTCGCCCGGTGGCAGGCGCTGAATGCCATGGCTCTCGACAATCTGGCCAAGGCAGCGGCGCAGGCGCGAAACGGCCAGCCGATCGTCTGCGACGAGGCGCTGATCGGCGGACTGCTGGCGGCGGCGGGTGACGAAGGGCTGGAGCCGGCGTTCCGCGCACAGGTCCTCTCGCTGCCGAGCGAAGCCGACATCGCCCGGGAGATCGGCCGCGACAACGATCCGGACGCGATCCAGTCGGGCCGCCAGGCGATCCTTTCCGCCGTCGCCGCATCCGGCAAGGACATCTTCACCCGATTGCTCGGCGAGATGGCACTTTCCGGCCCGTTCCGCCCCGACGCCGCGAGCGCCGGCCAGCGGGCGCTGCGCAACGCCGCCCTCTCCTATCTCGTCTACGGCGAAGATCAGCCGGCGAAGGCGGTCAGCGCGTTCCATTCGGCCAACAATATGACCGATCTCAGCCAGGCGCTGACGCTGCTCGCTCACCGTTTTCCGGATGCGGCAGAAACGCTCGATGCGCTGGCCACGTTCAAGAAACGCTTCGCGGACAATGCGCTGGTGATCGACAAGTGGTTCGCCATACAAGCGACGATCCCCGGCGCCTCGACGCTCGAACGAGTCAAGGCGCTCATGTCCGATCCCCACTTCAATCCGAGCAACCCGAACCGCGTGCGCTCTCTCGTCGGCACCTTCGCCTTCTCCAACCCGACAGGCTTCAACCGTGCGGATGGCGAGGGCTACCGCTTCCTCGCGCGCCAGATCCTCGACATCGATCCCCGCAATCCGCAACTTGCAGCAAGGATCCTGACATCGATGCGCTCCTGGCGGTCGCTGGAGCAGGTGCGTGCCAAGCATGCCCAGGAGGCGCTCAAGGAAGTCGCCGGGGCCGCCAATCTTTCCGTCGACGTCAGCGACATCGTCGACCGGATGCTGAGCGACGGCAGCGCGGCGTAATCGCCGCGCGCTCGACCCGGCCTACTGCACCTCTCCTAAGCCGGGCTAATTCAAGGAAAACAGCTTGAAATTCAAAGCGCTACGGCGACTTCTGAGCGTCGGATAGGACATGCGGCGTCGCAGGCGCTATGACTTTCCAACGATGAAAATTGGTTAACAAATCTTTACCTGCGCCTCTAGACAAGGCGAATCGCCCTGTGATTCATTGAGTCAGATTCGGGCGGGCGGTGTACCGAATCACCAAAGCGTCGCGATTTCCGATGACGCTTCGGTTTAAGAGGATCACAGCGTCCCTTCGCATCCACATGCGGGACGCTCTCGAGGACGGCAGAAATTGGGAAAGATAGCGGACGCGCGACGGGGAAGCGCAGCCGACGGGCGGTTGCGACTCAAGTTTCCGGGCTTTTTCGGCCTGGAACGGGAGCTCATCGACAAAGCGAGGCTCTTTGTCGAACCGGCATCACGCCGGCTCGCCCCGGCCGAGCCCATTCTCAAGCGGTCAATCCCCGTCCTGATCATCGCTTTCCTGCTGATCGTGGCCATTTCACGCATGTCGGGCATCATGGACGAGCACGCCCGGATGGAGGCCAGTTCGCGCCGGACCGTCAGCCTGGCGGCGACCGCGGCGACGGCAGCGTTTAAGGCGGGTGGATCGGAGCTCTTCGGTGAGGGGCAGCGGTGGGAAGCCGAACGCCGTCTCGCCGAATATTTGCCTGCTGAACTCCTCGACAGCGGCATGTTCTTGCTAACGGTTCGCCGGGACGGCCGTATCTTCGCGAGCACGCAGGCTGGGGCGCATTTCATCGGGCGCACGCTCACCTCGATTGCTCCGGACGTGGCATCGCTACAGTATTTCGGCGAAGGCGCCGGAGCGATGAGGGCGACGATCGACGGCGTCGAGCATCTGATCGCCCTGATGCAGGTGCCGGCATCCGCGGGCGTCGTGCTAGCGGCAACGCCGGTCGCCCGGTTCGAAGCCGCCTGGCGCGACGATGTCTCGCTCAACGTCACTCTGTTTGCCGGCATTTCGGCAATCCTGCTTGTCGTGCTTTACGCCTACTATATCCAGGCCAAGCGCGCCCGAGACGCCGATTCCGTGTTCGCCGAATCGAACCTGCGCGTCGAAACCGCATTGTCGCGCGGCCGCTGCGGACTCTGGGATTTCGACCTCGCCAACCGGCGCCTGTTCTGGTCGCGCTCCATGTACGAAATGCTCGGCATGCCCGGCGACAGCAGCGTGTTGTCGTTCGGCGACGCGGCTCGGCTGATGCATCCGGAGGATCGAGGTGTCTACCGGGTGGCGCGGGCGATCGCCAAGGGCAGCGAGCGCCAGATCGACCAGGTGTTCCGCATGCGCCACGCGGACGGCCATTACGTCTGGCTTCGGGCGCGCGCCCAGGTCATCCGCACGGTTTCGGGCCGCACGCATCTCATCGGTATCGCCATGGACGTCACCGAGCAGCATCGGCTCGCTCAGCGCTATGCGGAGGCGGACCAGCGTCTGACGGATGCCATCGAATGTACGTCGGAAGCCTTTGTGCTGTGGGACAAGCACGACCGGCTGGTCATGTGCAACACCCACTACCAGCAGGCCTACCAACTGCCGGACCATGTCCTCGTGCCGGGCACCGAACGCGCGGTGGTTCATGCGGCAGCGGCGAGACCGGTGATCGAGCGGCGCGTCGCCGACCCGGACCGCAGCAATCATTCGCAGACGAGCGAAGTGCAACTCGCCGACGAGCGCTGGCTGCAGATCAACGATCGACGCACCCGCGACGGCGGCCTCGTTTCGGTCGGCACCGATATCACGCTGCTCAAGCGGCATCAGGTGCGGCTGCGCGAATCCGAGCGGCGGCTGATGGCGACGATCGGCGATCTCTCGGCCTCGCGCATCACGCTCGAACGGCAGAAGGAGGAGCTTTCCGTCGCCAACGCTAATTACCAGGCGGAAAAGGAACGGGCCGAGGCGGCAAACCGCGCAAAGTCCGAGTTCCTCGCCAACATGTCGCATGAGTTGCGCACGCCGCTCAACGCCATTCTCGGCTTCTCGGAGATCCTGCAGAACCAGATGTTCGGGCCGCTCGGCTCGGAGAAATATCACGAATACTCCCGCGACATCTACGAGAGCGGCAAGCACCTGCTCAACGTCATCAACGACATACTCGACATGTCGAAGATCGAGGCCGGTCACATGCGCATCACGCGCGAAAGGATCGACCTTGCACCGCTGATCGAGGAAACCCTTCGCTTCACCACCATACCGGCGCAGCAAAAGAACATCCGTGTCGTCCAGGAGATCTCCTCGGGCCTCACGATGTTCGCCGATCGCCGCGCGATGAAGCAGGTGCTGCTCAACCTTTTGTCCAATGCGGTCAAGTTCACCAATGAGGGTGGCCGCATTTCGCTGAGGGCACGCAAGGTTCGCGGCGCGGTGACGCTGACGATCGCCGACTCCGGCATTGGCATTCCCAGGCACGCGCTGGAGAAAATCGGCCATCCCTTCGAACAGGTGCAGAGCCAGTATGCCAAGAGCAAGGGCGGCTCCGGCTTAGGGCTGGCCATCTCCCGCTCACTCACGCGCCTCCACGGGGGACGGATGAAAATCCATTCCGCCGAAGACGTCGGCACGATCATCTCCGTGCGGATCCCGGACCTCGCCTGAACCCAGCCGTAGTCAGCGAGCCGCTCAGCCCGCGAGGACCGACTGGAATATGCCGCGCACCGCCTTGGAGAAGCGGCGTATGTCAGCCTCCAGATGCTTGAGGTCCGGGTAATCGCCAGCCCGGCAAACGAGATCGACAAGGCCGGCAGGGGCCTCCTTGGGGTCGAAATCGCCGTCGATACAAAGCCGCACGATCTGAGAGACCTCGGTAAAGAGCGCGAGCGCCTCGACGGCCATGTCGCGATCGTTTGCATCCATCAGGGCGGCGCCGAGCGCCTTCAGCGCCTCCATCGTATGCGTTCCGGCAGGCGGCGGTACCTCGCCTTTCGCCGGCGCCACTAGCGCCAAATATTGCGCGATGAACTCGATATCAACGAGGCCACCGGGAATGAGCTTGAAGTCCCAGATGTCGTTCGGCGGCTTCTCCTTGTCGATGAGATCGCGCATCTCGTCGACGTCCTTGCGGACCTTGGCGATGTCTCGCTTCTGCGACAGGACCTCGGCGAAGATCGCCTCCGCTTCGCCCATCAGGCTTTTGTCGCCGCAGATGCATCGGGCGCGGGTCAGCGCCAGATGTTCCCAGGTCCAGGCCTCCTCACGCTGATATTTGGCAAAGGCGGTAATGCGGGTCGCAACCGGGCCCTTGTTGCCCGAGGGCCTCAGCCGCAAGTCGACATTGTAGAGGACGCCCTCGGCGGTCGGGGCGGAAAGAGCCGCGATCAGCCGCTGCGTCAGGCGCGTGAAATAGCGCGTCGGGTCGAGCGGCTTGGCGCCCTCGGATTGGTGGGCGTTGCCGTCATAGTCGTAGAGCAGGATGAGGTCGACGTCGGAACCGGCCGTCAGTTCGTGGCTGCCGAGCTTTCCCATGCCGACGACGGCGACCCGACCACCCGGGAAATGGCCGTGCGCGGAGCGAACCTCTGCCAGAACCGCCTCCAGCGCAGCGGCGATGATCAGGTCGGCAAGATCTGTGAAGGCCCTGCCCGCCTGCAGGCCGGAGATCGTGCCGGTCAGCAACCGGATGCCGATCAGAAAACGCTGCTCGGCGGCGATGATGCGCAGGCGGTCCAGCACCTCCTCGTAGTGGTGGGCACCGGCGACGAAGCTGGCGATCCGCGGTGCCAGATAATCTCGCGTCGGCAGTTCGGCGAGCAGGCCCGGGTCCAGCATGCCGTCGAAGACATGGGGCCTGGCGGCGATGATATCGGCCAGGCGCGGCGCCGAGGACATGATATTGACGATCAGCGACAACAGCCCCGGATTGCTGCCGAGCAGCGAGAAAAGCTGGATGCCGGCAGGGAGGCCGGAGAGGAACTGGTCGAAGCGCAGCAATGCCTCGTCGGCGCGCCGGCTCTCGCCGAAGACGCGCAGAAGCTCCGGCGTCAATTCCGTCAGGCGTTCGCGTGCCTCGACCGATTGGGTCGCCCGATAGCGCCCGTAGTGCCAGGTGCGAATAATACGGGCGATGTCGGAAGGACGCTGGAAACCCAGCCGTTTCAGCGTTTCGAGCGTGTCCGGGTCATCCTGCTGACCGGTGAAGACCAGATTGCCGGTCTCTGCAGAGAGTCTCGCTTCCTGTTCGAAAAGCTGGGCGTAGCGTCGCTCGACCGTCCGCAACACCCGGGAAAACTCCCTGGAGAAGGACGCCGTATCTTCGAAGCCGAGCATCGACGCGATGCGCCTCAGTTCCGCCTCGCTCTCGGGCACCAGATGGGTCTGCTCGTCATGCACCATCTGGATGCGGTGCTCGACGTCACGAAGGAACCAATAGGCAGCGATCAGTTCATGCGCCGTGGCGCGATCGATCCAGCCGGCCTCGGCCAGCACATGCAGCATCGCCTCGGTTTCGCGCAGCCGCAGCGCAGGCGTCCGGCCGCCGGCAATCAGTTGCTGGGTCTGCACGAAAAACTCGATCTCGCGGATGCCGCCGCGGCCAAGCTTGACGTTGTGGCCCTTCACGGCGATCTCGCCGTGGCCCTTGTGCGCGTGGATTTGACGCTTGATCGAGTGAATGTCGGCGATCGCCGCATAATCCAGGTACTTCCGGAAGACGAAGGGCGTCAGTTCCTTGAGGAAACGCTCGCCGGCCGGAAGGTCACCGGCGATCGGGCGCGCCTTGATAAAAGCAGCCCGCTCCCAGTTCTGCCCCCTGCTCTCATAATAAAGCATCGCCGCCTCGACGGGGATTGCGAGCGGCGTCGAGCCGGGATCGGGCCGAAGCCGCAGGTCCGTGCGGAACACGTAGCCGTCGCCGGTCCGCTCCTGCAGGATGCGGATCAGCCTTCGCAAGAGCCGCGCGAAGACCTCCGTCGCCTCATCGCGGCTGACGAGGATGCCGGACTGCGGATCATAGAAGACCACGAGGTCGATGTCGGAGGAATAGTTGAGCTCGCACGCCCCGAGCTTGCCCATGCCGAGCACGACGACGCCCGAGCCGACGCTCGGCGCCGAGTCATCCGGGAGGACGAACTTGCCGCTCTCATGCGCGCCGAGCAGCAGGTGATCGATCGTCGCCGATACCGCCGCGCCGGCGAACTCGCTCAGCCAGCGCGTCGTTTCGCGGCCATCAAACAGCCGCGAGAGATCGGCAAGTGCGACGGCGAAGGCACCCTCCCGCCTTGCCCGCCGCAGCCGCGCCATGATTTCCGTATCCGGCAGGGCCTTGCCTGCGACCCCGCTTTGCCACGCCAGCCGCGCCGCATCGATCCGACTTCGTAAAAATCCACTGAGGCTTTCGCTCAGCAGCGCCTCGACAATGGCAGGGCTGCTTGCCGCGGTATCGCGCAGGAAAGGCGAGAGGGCGAAAGCGGCGAGGATCAAGTGCTTGAGCGGCGTATCGGACGCCAGAAGCCTGGCGATGGGCTCGCTTCCCTTCGCCATGTCCTTCAGAACGGAAAGGGCGACCTTCGCGTCCGTCTGGCTCGCCGGACGGATCGGCACTACCTCGATATCGGACAGCCGCCTTTCAGTCGCGTCCACCATCGGTCTTCTCCTCCCCTTCGGATCGTCGGAATTCGATCGCTCCAACCGGTAATTGCCGTGACCGGTGTATCAGGTCACGCCGGCGGGGAAAACCAAGCGTACCGTGAGGCCCTTTCCATCCGGTTCCGTCGCCGAAAGATCCAATGATCCATGGTGCATCTCCATAACCGCCTCGACAAGCGAAAGACCGAGACCGGTGCCGGGTTTCGTGCGGCTCTCATCCAGCCGCACGAAGCGCTTGACCACTTCGTCGCGCATATTTTCCGGCACGCCTGGACCATGATCGGCAACCTTCAGGACGACATTGGCGCCGCTCTTCTTCATCTCAACCCGGATGAGCGGGTTTTCCGCTCCCTCGGCATATTTGATCGCGTTGTCGATCAAGTTCCCGAGCGCCTGGCCGATCAGCTCGCGATTGCCGGCGACAACGATGCCCGGCTGGACGTCTGCTTCCAGGCGCAGGGCACCTTCCTCGGCGACCGGCTCGTAAAGTTCGACGCAATCCGCGAGGATGCCGGACAAGTCGACATCGCTCATCTCGGCGACGGCGGAGCCCGCCTCAACGCGCGAGATCATCAGCAGCGCATTGAAGGTCCGGATCAGTTGATCGGACTCGCCGATGATTTCCTCGAGCGCACCGTTCTGGTTGCCACCTTCCTTGCTGGCGAGCGCCGCTTCGGCCTTGTTGCGCAGCCGCGTCAAAGGCGTCTTGAGATCGTGCGCGATATTGTCGGAGACCTGCTTCAGCCCCTCGTTCAGCTTCTCGATCCGCCCCAGCATCGCGTTCAACGATTCCGACAGCCGGTCGAACTCGTCGCCCGAGCCGCTCGTCGGCAGCCGTTGCGAAAGGTCTCCGGCCATGATCTTGGTGCTTGCCTCCGACATCCGATCGATGCGCCTCAAGGCGTTTCGGCCGATGCCGAACCAGATGACAAGCGCGCCGAGCCCCATGATGCCGAGCGCCACCACCAGGGCCTGGCGGACGAGAACGCGAAACTTTTCCGGTTCCTGCAAGTCGCGGCCGACGAGGATGCGCAGGCCGTTGTCGAGCAGGAGCACCTGGGCGAGTGCGACGTGGTTGCCCGTGCGGTTTTCATCGGTGAAGCGCCGGTAGTGAAAAGGCTCCGACGTCCACCCCTCGTCGTCGAGCAGGCCAGGCTCGAGGCCCGCGACGTTGCCGGCCAGGATTTCCCCGCTCGGCCCCGCAATGACGTAAAGGTTGGCGCCCGGCTGGCGGGCCCGGCGCTCCAACGAGCGAAGCAGGCCGTTGACGCCGGCACGCTCGTAGATGTCCTCGATCTGGGCCGCCTCGACGGCAATTCCTTCACGCGTCTGCTGCTGCAGAAGACGCTCGGACATGCCGGTCACGTAGAAGACGAGGAAGACGGCGCAAAGGGAGAAGAGGACGAGATAGAGCGCGGAGAGCCGGACCGCAGTCGTCCTGAACAGAACGCCGACTTTGCTCATGCGTCAGCGGTCCGGTCGTCCTTGATCATGTAGCCGGCGCCGCGAACGGTCCTCAGCAACGGCGGATCGAAATCCTTCTCGATCTTGGAGCGCAAGCGGGATACGTGCACGTCAATTACATTGGTCTGCGGATCGAAGTGATAATCCCACACATTCTCGAGCAGCATGGTTCTCGTTACTACCTGCCCGGCATTCTTCATCAGATATTCAAGCAGACGGAACTCGCGAGGCTGCAGCGGGATTTCCTTGCCCTGGCGGCGAACCGAATGGGAGAGCCGGTCCAGTTCGAGGTCGCCGACGCGGTAAACCATGTCCTGGTCAGGCATGCCCTTCCGCCGGCCGAGCACCTCGACACGCGCCAGAAGCTCGCTGAAGGCATAGGGTTTGGGGAGGTAGTCGTCGCCACCGGCACGAAGGCCCGTCACCCGATCATCCACCTGCCCGAGGGCGGAGAGAATGAGCACCGGCGTATGGATGCCTCGGCGCCTCAATTCGGTGATCAGCGACAGGCCGTCGCGGCGTGGCAGCATGCGGTCCACGACAAGCACGTCATAGGCGTTCTCGCTCGCCATGAACAGGCCGCTCTCGCCGTCACTGGCGTGATCGGAAACGATGCCCGCTTCGCGGAACGCCTTCGCAAGATAGGCGGCCGCTTCGATATCATCTTCAACTATCAGAATCTTCATACGGGTGACCATAGTCCCGGACCTCTGTTCGTCTCAACCGGTTTCGGTGCGTGGGCCGAATGCAGGGTTCGGCCGGAACAGAGAACGTCGCGATATCGGCAGATGTCGCGGCGCCTCATCATCAGTCAGGATGCGGGTGGCGTGCCGCGCCTTAGCTCTGGCCGATCGGCAGCGCGACGAAGCGGCTGCCCTCGTCGGCCTCGATCTGGAAGAGCGCCTTGCTGCGGCCATCCTTCTTGGCGTTGTTGATCACCTTCAGGATGTCGTCCGCCGTCTTGACTTGCTGATTGTTGACGGAGACGATCTTCTCGCCTTCCTTCAAGCCGCGATCGGCAGCATCCGAGTCCGGGTCGACGGAGGCGATCGAAACGCCCGTGCCATCTTCCGAGGGTGTGACCGCCAGGCCAAGATCCGCCAGCGCCTCTTCGCTCGCCTGCCCCTGGTCGGTCTGTTCGTCGCGGGTATCCGGCGGAGTGGCTTTGGCCTCTTCCGGCAGCGTGCCGATCTCAAGCTTGACGCTCTCGGACTTGCCGTCACGCCAGAGAGTGACGTCGGCGGTAGAACCGGGGCGCATCGTCGCCACCCGGCGCGCCAGGTCGCGCGGATCCTTGATCGGCTCACCGTTGAGGGCGGTCACAATATCACCCTTCTTGATGCCCGCCTTTTCGCCGGGCGAACCCGCCTGCGGCTCGACGACCAGTGCGCCGCTCGCCTCCGAGAGGCCGAGCGACTCGGCGATGTCCTTGGTCACCGGCTGGATCTGAACTCCGAGCCAGCCGCGCGAAACCGAGCCGTCCTTGATCAAGGCATCGACGACATCCTTGGCGACCGAAGCGGGAATCGCGAAGGCGATGCCGACATTGCCGCCCGACGGTGAGAAGATCGCCGTGTTGATGCCGACGACCTGGCCGGAGAGGTTGAAAGTCGGGCCGCCGGAATTGCCGCGGTTCACCGCCGCATCGACCTGCAGATAATCGTCATAGGGCCCGGAGCCGATGTCGCGGCCACGAGCCGAGACGATACCGGCCGTGACAGTGCCGCCGAGACCGAAGGGATTGCCGACCGCGACCACCCAGTCGCCGACCCTCACCCTGTTGTCATCGGCAAAGCTGACATAAGTGAACTTGCGGTTGGCTGCGTCGACCTTGAGCACGGCGAGATCGGTGCGGCTGTCCTTGCCGACCAGCTTGGCGTCGAGTTCCGTCCCGTCATTCAGAATGACAGTGAAGGCGGAGCCATCGGAAACGACATGGTTGTTGGTGACGAGATAGCCATCCTCGGTGATAAAGAAGCCGGAACCCTGGGCTCTCGGGCGCAGGCGACCTTCCCCACGTGGACCGTGACGATCACGCCAACGATCGGCTCGATCGCCATCGCGGGAATCGGGACCGCCGAATTCACGGAAGAAGCGCTTCAACGGGTGGTCGTCTGGCAGATCTTCGAAACCACGGCCGCCGAAGTCGAAGGTGAAGTTGCTCTCGTCGTCGGATGCCTGTTCCCGCGCCTGGACGCGAACCGAGACAACTGCCGGGGAAACGGCGTCGACAACATTGGCGAAACTCGGAACAGCCGGGGCCTGCACGCTGACCGCCTCAGCGAAGGACTGGGTGATCTGCGCCGGCAGGCCTGTCGTCAGCATGACTGCCGCAAGACCGGCAACCGTGGAGGTCTTGAGAACGGTCTTCAGCGAGGGACGCGGAGTTTTGATGATGGACATTCGATTTGCCTTCTCTCTTGCATGAAGCCACCGCTGACAGACGGACAGCTTCGAAACTTTGACCACGAGCAAGGGATCCGGGCGAACCGCCCGGAACCCGCTCGTATGGCTGTGACTGGAAGAACAGCCTATGACGCAAGGTGTAACGGATGGGACCTTACTGGGTTCTGTCCGGAAGATGAATTTTTGGTAATGTTGCGACGGAGCGGAGACGAGGGGCACGTACCCGATCCGCGGGTCCGCTCAAGGAATGGCGAAGCACGCCTCTAACACATTGATTAGATTGCCGTTGGAACTTACGACGGCAGTCGACTGGTCGCTACGAGCCGAGCAGCTTGTCCAGCTCTTCCTTTTCATCCTTCGAGAGCGGCGCACCAGCCGGTCTCCTGCCGCGCCGGCGCGCCGCGACCACGAGCGTGACCGTGCCAAGAACGAGCAGGACGACCGGCATGCCCCAAAGGACCAGTGTCTTCGCCTCGAAGCGGGGTTTCAGCAACACAAATTCACCGTAGCGCGAGACGACATAGGCGATCACCGCCTCGTCGCTGTCGCCGTTCTCGAGCCGTTCACGCACGAGCAATCGCAGATCCTTGGCGAGCTCGGCATTGGAATCGTCGATCGACTGGTTCTGGCAAACCATGCAGCGAAGCTTGGCGGAGATTGCCCGGGCGCGCGCTTCGAGCGCCGGGTCGGCAAGCACCTCGTCCGGGTTGACGGCGAAGGCCGGCGCAACCGAAACAATGCAAAGGAAGAGCGCGACGAGGACGCGGATCATTCGGCGGCTCCTGCGGCAAGCCGTGCCGTCCTGGCGCGCGACGGAGCGCCGACCCTCAGGCGACGGTCGCTCAAGGAAACGATGCCGCCCGCCATCATGACGAGAGCGCCACCCCAGATGCAGAGGATCAGCGGCTTCCACCAGATGCGCACCACGATGCCACCACCGGTGATTTCGTCGCCCAGCGAAACATAGAGTTGGCTGAGGCCGAAGGTCCGGATGCCGGCCTCCGTCGTCGGCATCCGGCGCGCCGAATAGAGGCGCTTGGACGACCAGATCTCGGTCACCTTGACGCCGCCGCGGCTGACGGTGAAGTGGCCGGTATCTTCGGTGTAATTCGGCCCGCGGCCCTGGCGCATGCCATCGAAGCGTATGCTATAGCCGCCGGCATCGACCAGCATTCCTGGCTTCATCTCGAGGACGGTCTCCGTCTCGTAGGCCGTCACCGCGACGATGCCGATCAGCGTGACGCCGAGGCCGATATGGGCAAGCGCCGTACCATAGGCCGAGCGCGGCAGGCCAAGGAACCGCCGCAGGGCCACGCGGCCCGCCGCCTTACCCAGGCCCGAGCGAAGCGCGACATCGGTGATCGAACCGACAATCAGGTAAACCCCAAGCCCGATGCCGAGGACGGCGAGAACGGGACCGCCATTCCTGGCATAGTAGACCGCGGCGGCGAAGAGCAGGCCGGCGCCGACGGCGGCGAAGAGCCGCTGGGCGGCGGCCAAGAGGTCGCCGCGTTTCCAGGCAAGCAGCGGCCCGAAGGGAACCGCAAACAGCAAGGGGAGCATCAACAGGCCGAAGGTCATGTTGAAGAACGGCGCGCCGACCGAAATTTTGTCGCCGGTGAGCGCCTCGAGCACCAGCGGATAAAGCGTGCCGGTGAGCACCGTTGCCGTCGCCGTCGTCAGGATCAGATTGTTGAGGACGAGCGCGCCTTCGCGCGAGATCGGCGCAAACAGCCCTCCGGACTTGAGGTGGGAGGCACGGAAAGCGAAGAGCGACAGGGCGCCACCGATGAAGACTATGAGGATCACCAGGATGAAGACGCCGCGCGTCGGATCGGTGGCGAAGGCATGAACCGAGGTCAGCACGCCCGAGCGCACCAGGAACGTGCCGAGCAGCGACAGCGAGAAGGTGAGGATCGCCAGGAGCACGGTCCAGATCTTCAGCGCCTCGCGCTTTTCCATGACCAGCGCCGAGTGGAGCAGCGCGGTCCCGGCGAGCCAGGGCATGAAGGAAGCGTTCTCGACCGGATCCCAGAACCACCAGCCGCCCCAGCCGAGTTCGTAATAGGCCCAGTAGGAGCCCATGGCGATGCCGGCTGTCAGGAAGGTCCAGGCGGTCAGCGCCCAAGGCCTGACCCAGCGCGCCCAGGCGGCATCGATCCGCCCCTCGATCAGCGCTGCTATCGCGAAGGAAAAGCAGACGGAAAAGCCGACATAGCCGAGATAGAGCAAGGGCGGATGAATGGCGAGGCCGATGTCCTGCAGCACCGGGTTCAAGTCCCGGCCTTCCCCCGGGGCCGGCACGAGGCGGGCGAAGGGATTGGACGTCAGCAGAATGAAGAGCGTGAAGGCGGCGGCTATCCAGGCCTGGACCGCCAAAACATTCGCCTTCAGGGTTTCAGGCAGGTTGCGGCCGAAGCCCGCCACCAGGGCGGAAAAAAAGACGAGGATCAAGAGCCACAGGAGCATCGAGCCCTCGTGGTTGCCCCAGACGCCGGAGATCTTGTAGACCAGCGGCTTCAGCGAATGCGAGTTTTCCCAGACGTTCCTGACGGAGAAGTCGGAGGTCACATAGGCGAAGGTCAGCACCGCAAAGGAGAAGGCGACGAGCAGGAAGGAGACGATCGCGGCACTGCCCGCGAGTTCGACCAGGGCCCGATCGCCGCGCCGCACGCCGAGGAGCGGCAGCACCGACTGGATGAGCGCGGTCGCAAGCGCCAGCACAAGCGCATAGTGTCCGAGCTCGATGATCATTGAATGTTTTCCTTCCCGCCGAGCGTGACGCCTTGAGCCTTCAGGCGGTCGGCCACGTCCTTCGGCATGTAGGTCTCGTCATGCTTGGCAAGCACGGTGTCGGCAACGAAAACTGAACGTCCAGCGGCGAAGCTCCCTTCCGCCACGACCCCCTGGCCCTCGCGAAAGAGGTCCGGAAGAATGCCGCTATAGGTCACCGGCACCGTCGCGAGCGTGTCGGTGACGCTGAAGGTGACGGTCTTGCCGTCGCCCCGCTTCACCGAACCCGCTTCCACCAGCCCGCCGAGGCGGATGCGCGTGCCCGGCGCGAGATCCGCCTTGGCAAGGTCGCCCGGGACATAGAAATAGGCCACGGCCTGGCTGAAGGCGAACATGACCAGAAGGACGGCGGCCGTCAGGAAGCCGACGCCGCCGCCGATGATCGCCAGCCGTTTCTGCTTACGCGTCATTCTCTCGCTCCGCCGCCATCAATGCCGAGTTCGCGCCCGAGAGCCAGCAATTGCTGGCCCTCATCGCCGCTGGCCGGAAAGGCCTGCAAACCGTCGCGTAGAGCATTCTCGGCCTTATCTCTTTGATCAAGGACAACATAGGCCCGGACCAACCGCATCCAGCCCTCGAAGTTGTCGGGATTCTCCTTCAGCCGGCCGGCGAGCCCGTCGACCATGCCGCGGATCATCTCCTGACGATCGCCGGCGCTCATTCCCTCGGCGGCGGCGATATCCTCGGAGGTCGGGTTTCCGGACGCTGCACCGCCGGCAACTGGCTTGTCGGGGGAGAGCTCGGCGATATGCTGGTTGACGAGCGGCAACCACGGCGCCCCCGCGGGCGATGTGTCGGCGAGCTTGCGGAAGGCGGCGAGCGCGTCGCCGCGCTTTCCCTCCTGCTTGAGTCCGAGGGCAAGATAGAACTCCGAGCGTGGATCATTGGGATCGAGAGACAGCGCCTTCTTCAGGGCATCCTGCGCCGCTGCCGTCACAAGGCCGCCTGACTGAACAATCAGGGCCTCGGCATAGCCGCCAAACCGGGCGGCCGTCGGCCCGAGCAGACGGATAGCTCGGTCATAGGCGGCAACCGCGTCGTCGACGCGGCCATTGCGCATGTAGATCGGGGCAAGCAGGTCCCACCCTGCCCCGTCGTCGGGATTGAGGGCCAGGTGATTTTCGGCCTTGGCGATCAGAATGTTGATGTCCTCGCCAGGATTGGCGAGCCGCGCTGCAAGCGGCTGCGCCGGCACGCCTGGGCTACCCGTCGCCAAGTAAAGACAGAGCCCCACGGCAGGAAGACAGAGGAGAATGAAAGCTTGTGCCAGGCGTGTCGCACCAAGCCGCCCGGAAGCACTTTCCGTCGTGGAGGCGTCAGCGGCGTTGGCGGCGATCAGGCGGCGGCCGATTTCGGCCCTGGCGGTTTCCGCGTCTTCGTCGCTGATCAGCCCGGCCTCACGATCCCTCGCCAGCTCGCCGAGCTGGTCGCGGTAGACCTCTATGTCATGGCTGTGCGGAGACGAGAGGGGCGCCACCGCCCGCATCAGCGGGAGGACAAGCGCGACAGCGACAGCCGCCGTCAAGATGGCGACAAGAATCCAGAACAACATGGATGCGGAAATACTATGAGCTACCCCGCTTTCCAACTCGAAAACCGAGAATGACGGAGATTTGAGGCGTTTCGCCGCAACGGTGCGGGGTCCGGCAAGGCGGCACGGCCATCGGCAACGCGCCGCCTCCGCCTCAGGTCAGTGGCGACCAGGTGCCATTGCTGTTGCGGCATGCAGCACCACGGGCCGTCGAGGACTGCCCTTTGACCAGCACCGTATGGCTGTATTGACGGCAATTCTGCGAGCCGACCTGATAGGGGGCGGCAGCGACAACCGAGCCGCCGACGCCGCGCCCTTCCCACGCCACCGGCTGGCCGCCCGGGGCCGCTTCGAGGGCGCGATACTCCGCTTCGAGTGCGCGCTGCCGGTCGGATTTGCCGAGTTCAATATTGCCGAGACGTGCGATGACGCCGCCTTGCAGGGCTTCGATATAGGCGGCCGATGACACGCCACCGGCGCCCGCACCGAGACTCGCAACGGCAGCGCCGGCGCGCTGACCGCCCGAAGTTCCGCAGCCGGCAAGGGCGACAGTCGACGCGACGACCACGATTCTGCCGCTCAAGGCGACGGCTCGCCCCATATCTGCGTTAATCCTCATGATACGCGACAACTCAACCCTCGTTGACCGGCCGCCACCCCGCGATCCGGTCGATCGCGACAAAGCGGCGGCGCTTTCGGTTTTCTTTTTGCACCCCCAGCCTCGCTAGGCAACCGCGCGCCGTAGAGGAGGGGATATTTTCGGCTGCCGGTGTGACCGCCGGATCACGATGGGGCCAAGGACCTCCGAGGTCTGGACCAGCCTCGCAAAGTGCACCTCTCCCGTTTAGACGGCCGCCGGCAGAACGAGTTTGGCCCTCAAGCCTCCCTCCTCGCGTCGGCTAAGCTCGACGCTGCCCTGGTATTCGCCGACGATCTCGCTAACGATCGACAGTCCGAGCCCGGTGCCGGGCTTGCTCTCGTCGAGCCGCTTGCCGCGCTTCATTGCCAATGCGATCTGATCCGGATCAAGCCCCGGCCCGTCGTCGTCGATCCTGAGCACAATCCATTCGCGGCCGGACTCCCTGCTGTGATCTTGGTCGGTGGCGGGCTCGACGCTCAGCACGACGTGATCGCGTGCGTATCGCGCGGCGTTTTCGAGCAGGTTGCCGACAGTTTCCTCGACATCCTGCTGTTCCATGGCCAGCACCAGCCCCGGCGGATTGATCGACAGGCTGAACCGTTTCTCCGGATTGAGCCGCCGCATCACCCGGATGATTCTTTCGAGAGCCGGCTGAGCCTCGGTCCTCGCCAGAATGGAACCGCGCTGCGCCGCAATCCGGGCCCGGCTGAGATAGGACTGGACCTGCGTCTGCATCGCGTCGGCCTGCGTCCTGATCAGTTCGCCGTGGGGGACCTCGAGAACACGCGCCTCGTTGAGCAGCACGGCGATGGGGGTCTTCAGGGAGTGCGCGAGATTGCCAACCTGCATGCGCGCGCGTTCGATGATGCGGCGGTTGCTGTCGATCAGCGCATTCACCTCGTTGGCGAGCGGTTGGATCTCGCGCGGAAAGGCACCGTCCAGGCGCTCGCTCTGGCCCGTGCGGATTTTTTCGAGCGAGCGGCGCACCTGGTCCAGCGGCCTGAGGCCGAAAAGAATGGTCAAGGCGTTCACGCCGAGCCCGCCGAGACCGAAGATCGAGAGCGCGATCGTCAGGTTGCGGGTGAAACGGTCGATGTCTGCCTCCAGGACATCGCGGTTGCCGGCGACCCGGAAGCGCGCCGTGTGTCCCTGAATGTCGAGTACCACCTCGGTCTCGGCCACCTCGACTACGTTCCCGAACGGATCCTCGGTCGTGTAGAAGCGCTCGTAACGAATGTCGAAGGGAACCTCGTCGACGCTGACGATCGGCAGTTTGGCGGAACCGAGCGACGTCGACAGCAAGGGCGGCGTGTCGAATTCGCCGATCGGCTCGACGATCCAGTACCAACCGGTCTGCGGTTGGGAAAAGCGCAGGTCGCCGAGTTGCGGGCTGCCGGTCAGGGCGGCCTTTTCGTCAACCGAGATCGAGTTGATGACGTTGTAGAGCTGGGCGCGCAAAAGATCCTGGAAGCCGCGCTCGGAGCCCTGCCGGTAGAGCGCCGAGATGACCACTCCGATCACCACGAGGGCGACGACGGCCCAGACGGTCGAAACCGCCAGAACGCGGGCCGTGAGGGATCTAATGGCCATTGCCGGGTGCTTGCATCCGATATCCGAGACCGCGCACCGTCTCGATCAGGTCGTTGCCGATCTTCTTGCGAAGCCTGCCGATGAAGACCTCGATCGTATTGGAGTCGCGGTCGAAGTCCTGATCATACATGTGCTCGACGAGTTCCGTACGGGAAACCACCTGCCCCATGTGATGCATGAGATAGGAGAGCAGCCGGAATTCGTGCGAGGTCAGCTTCAACGCGACACCGCCGACGGTCGCCTTGGAGCCTTTCGTGTCGAGGCGGACCGGGCCGCAAACGATCTCGGAACTCGCATGCCCGGCGGCGCGGCGGATCAGGGCCCGGATGCGGGCGAGGACCTCCTGGACATGAAACGGCTTCGCCACGTAATCGTCGGCGCCGGCGTCAATCCCTGCCACCTTGTCGCTCCAGCGGTCGCGGGCGGTCAAGATCAGAACCGGCATCGTCTTGCCGTCGGCCCGCCACTTTTCCAGCACGGTGATGCCGTCCATTTCCGGAAGCCCGATGTCAAGAATGATCGCGTCGTAGGGCTCCGCATCGCCGAGATAGTGCCCCTCCTCGCCGTCATAGGCCTGGTCAACGACGTAACCGGCTTCCTTCAGCGCGTCGGCGAGCTGCCTGTTCAGATTGACGTCGTCCTCGACTATCAGGATGCGCATCTTGCTCTTACTTCCCTTCGCTGACGGGCGCCGCCGATGCCTACATCGGCACCTTGACCGTCACTTTCTTCGGCCGCCCGCCATTGCCCGGAATTAGCACGGTCACGACGCACTTTCCATCGGCTGTCGGCTGGGCGGAGAGCAATTCGCCGCCGGTCTCGGCGACGACCTGCGCTGCCGCAGCGCTGCAGTCACCCGCCACGCGAACAACAACCCTAGGCACGTCAACGGCAGGCAGCGAAAAACCTGCGAGGCCTGCGGCGAGCGCGACTATGGTCACTGATGAAGACATGAACGCACTTTCAACTTGGGAAGATCATGGCAAAATCATTAGCCGATAGAGGCTGAATGGCAAATGAATGTCGGCCGCTAGCCCCCGCGGCATCGCGCAGCAGGGATCGGCACCGACAATCCGAAAATCCACCGGGGATTGCAAATGCTCGGGCGGACAGCGGCGCCCCATCAGCGATCCGATAAGACCTTTGCGTCACACTATCGGCAGGACGGTTCGGCGACGTACCCGAAAACGTGCTGCACTCCGGCTCGAGCAGTCGCCGATTCGCGAGCCGGCCGAATTCCCTTGCGGGCTTCTCCCTAGAATTCGATTCGGGATCTTCGGACATCGAGTGAGAAAGTTCGGAAGTTGAATCCGGGGAAGCGCGTAAGCCCTTGGAGCAGCCTGCCTTTTGGCTCTCGAATGGTTCTTCGACCGACAATTTTAGATAATCCGGCGCGATTGCGCGTATCTCTCCGCCTTCTGAAGCCATCCGCACGGACACATCAATCACGCCTGTGGATGCGCATGTAATTAATCGATTTAAAGATTTCTAAATCGTTTAAATAGTTTAAAGCCCTGATTTACAAAGTATTTGCCATATGAAATGGTCCGGCTGACCCAACTGTCTCGCATAGGAGGACCGGATGCAGACACTCGCGAAGAAGCCGCTCGTAGCGCCGCAGTCCAGGATTCCACAATCGCTGCTCGACCGTTTCGAAAGCGAATGGCGCGAAATGCGCGTGGCCAGCGAAACTGCTCAAAAGCCCGTTCCGCCTGCAGAGTAGCGGCTCGCGACCGGCAAACATTCGCCTCGAGGGAGCACCTCCAGCCAATGACAACATCGTCTCGCGCCCGCCGGCCACGGCGGGCGCGAGCTTTTGTCAATTGGCGATTTCGTGCTACTCTTTTCGGATGCTAACCGAAGAGATCGAAAAGCTGGCGCTCAGCCTTCCCGGGACGCAGGAAAACGCCCATTTCGGAACGCGCGACTTCCGCGTGGGCAAGCGCATATTCATGACATTGCCGGAAGCGGGCCGTGCCGTCTTCAAGCTGACGCCCGACCAGCAGCGCATGCTACTCGAAATGGAACCCGGCGTCTGCGCCGCTGTGCCTGGCGGATGGGGCGCCCGCGGCTGGACGTCGCTCTATTTCGTGGACGCCGACGAGGAAGTCATTCGGCAGTCGCTGGAGACGGCCTGGAGAAATGCCGCCCCGAAGAGCCTCGTCCGGAAAAACGGCGGCCACTGACGAGCGCAGCTACTCGGCCGGTGCCAGTCCCACTTCCAGCGGCCAGGTAACCAGATAGTCTTCGTAGTCTTCGATGTCGATGCCGTCCTCGGCAATGGTGCGTCCGCGCACCGAGATCCCGGCCGCATGCACCGTTTCCGGATCGCCGGAGACGAGCGGGTGCCACCAGTAAAGGTCGCGGCCTTCGGCGACCAGCCGATAGCCGCAGGTCGGCGGCAGCCAGCTGATCTCCCGCACCGCCTGCGGCGTCAATTGGACACAGTCGGGAACAGTCGCCTGGCGGTTGTCGTAGTCCTTGCAGCGGCAGCTCTCGCCATCGAGCAGCGTGCAGCCGATCGAGGTCCAGGCGATCTCGCCCGTGTCCCAATCCTCCAGCTTGTTGAGACAACAGAGCCCGCAGCCGTCGCAGAGGCTTTCCCATTCGGCGTTGGTCATCTCGTCCAGGCTTTTCGTTTTCCAGAAAGGCATTTCACCCATTGCGTCACACTTTCGTCACTTCAACGCCGACACCGGAAGTTTGCAGAAAATTGCCGGTTTTTTAAGGCCGGCGGCGCGATATGCAAGTAGATTGGAACGTCGCGCCGTGCAAATATCATAGGGTGGCAGAAAGCTTCGGGACAGGAAAACCGTGCAGGAACCGCGAAAAGACGAAAACCGGCCGAAGAAGCGGCACATCTTTCTGCGGATCGATTCCTGGATCGATTCCACGGTGTGGAATGCCGGGTTTCGCCTGGCGGAGTGGTGGGAGGACACAACCATTTTCTTCCGCCGTTTTCGTATGCGCGGCTGGAAAAGAGCGGTTTTCGAAGTCCTCGGAGAAGGGATGACCTGGGGCACGGCCGGCTCCGTGCTGATGCTTGCGCTGGCGCTCCCCGCCTTCGAGGAAACCAAGGGCAACTGGCGAGCGCAAAGCGACTTCGCCGTGACCTTTCTCGACCGCTATGGCAACGAAATCGGCCATCGCGGCATCATCCATGAGGACTCGGTTCCGATCGACGAGCTGCCGGATCATCTGATCAAGGCGGTCCTGGCGACGGAGGACCGTCGTTTCTTCGACCACTGGGGGATCGACTTCCTCGGCCTCTCGCGCGCCATGACGGAGAACGCCCGCGCCGGCGGCGTGGTCCAGGGCGGCTCGACGCTGACGCAGCAGCTTGCCAAGAATCTGTTTCTCACCAACGAGCGAACGATCGAGCGCAAGATCAAGGAAGCCTTCCTCGCCGTCTGGCTCGAATCCAATCTCTCGAAGAAAGAGATTCTTCGCCTCTATCTCGACCGCGCCTATATGGGCGGCGGCACCTTCGGCGCCGCGGCGGCGGCTCAGTTCTACTTCGGCAAGTCGATCACCGACATCGACCTCGCCGAGTCCGCCATGCTGGCCGGGCTGTTCAAGGCCCCGGCGCGCTACGCGCCGCACGTCAATCTGCCGGCGGCACGCGCCCGCGCCAACGAGGTTCTGTCAAACATGGTCCAGGGCGGCCTGATGACGGAGGGCCAGGTGCTCGCCGCGCGCCTCAATCCGGCGACCGTGATCGATCGCGCCCAGGTCAAGGCACCGGACTTTTTCCTCGACTGGGCCTTCGAAGAGGTCCAGCGCATTGCCGCTCCCTTCGCACAGCATTCGCTGATCGTCAGAACGACGATCGACATGGGCTTGCAGCAGGCGGCCGAGGATTCGATCGAATCGAGCCTCCGGCAATATGGCGAGAGCTACAAGGTGAAGCAGGGCGCCCTGGTCATGATCGAAAACGGCGGTGCGTTGCGCGCCATGGTCGGCGGCCGAGACTACGGCGAGAGCCAGTTCAATCGCGCCACCCGGGCGCTCCGCCAGCCGGGCTCCTCCTTCAAGGTCTATACCTATGCGGCCGCGATGGAAAAAGGTATGACGCCCGAGACGGTGGTCGTCGATGCGCCGATCACCTGGCGCGGCTGGTCGCCGCAGAACTACGCCCGCAAATATGCGGGCCGGGTCACGCTGATGAATGCGCTGGCGAGATCGATCAATACCGTTCCGGTGCGCCTCGCCAAGGACAAGCTCGGCACTGAGATTATCGCCCAAACAGCCAAAAGAATGGGCGTCGAAACGCCGATCCGCACCGACAAGACCATGCCGCTCGGCACGTCGGAGGTGACCGTGCTCGACCAGGCGACCGCCTATGCCGTGTTTCCCGCCGGCGGATTGGAATCCCGCCGCCACGGCATCAGCCAAATCCTGAACTACGACGGCGATATCCTCTACGATTTCGGCCGCGACGCGCCGCCCGCGCGACGCATTCTGAGCGAGCAGGCCACCTCGTCGATGAACAGAATCCTCACCCAGATTCCGGTCATCGGCACCGGTCGCAGGGCCGCGTTGAGCAACGGGCTCGTGACCGGCGGCAAGACGGGAACGACGCAAGCCTATCGCGACGCCTGGTTCGTCGGCTTCACCGGCGACTACACGACGGCCGTCTGGTTCGGCAATGACGACTACACCTCCACCGAGGAAATGACCGGTGGCTCCCTGCCGGCGATGACCTTCAAGCGGCTGATGGACTATGCCGAACAGGGCATCGAGCATCGCGCAATCCCCGGCATCGAGGCCCCGCCGACCGAAACGCCAAAGGAGCCGGAGGCCGTCGCCGAGCCGGATGAGAACGCCTTGCCGCCGCTTGTCCGGCCGCGCTCCCTGTCCGCCGACGTGACCCGGCTTTTGAAGGCGATCGGCAATGCATTCGAACAGGCGTCACCGCTGAAGCCCAAGGAAAAGGCCGGCGGCCGGGTTGCAGCGCTCGAAACGCCAGAGGGAACGCCAGCCACGCCTTCGGTGACAAATGCCGCCGAGAATTGACTTCGCCACCACAAATCCGTTCTCTGGCGGCCTGCGGCGCCGCACGATCGATTCATTGCCGGCAGGATAAACGAGACATCATTCGATAGAGCCCCCCTTGTTCCGCGTTCCCCTCCTCGTCGCTCTCGCACTTCTCGTCGCCTTCGGCGGCGGCATCACCTCAGCCATATGGGCGCTGAAGGCGACCGTCGGCTTCGGATCGATCGCGATCGGCCCCTGGGTGGCCTTCCCCGAGGCCCAGACCGTCGCCGCCGACCCCTATGCAAAGGCGCACCGCGCCCGGGTTGGGGATCTGCTCTATGGCGGCGCAGAAGGCTTGAAGTTCACGGCAGCGACCGACGATACCGGCGCGCGCCTTTCGGCCGCGTGCTCCTATGACATTTCCGGGATGACCCCACCCGCCCGGTTCTGGACGCTCCATACCGCAACCACCGACGGTGCGACCCTACGACCCGGATCCGACCTGCCCTCGGCGGTCAATTCGTGGACGGTGCTGCGCGCCAAGGACAGCAGTTTCGTCATTCACGTCTCGCCGGTCGCACAGCCGGACAATTGGCTCGCCATCCGCCACACGGGAAATTTCCAGCTCGTGCTGACGCTGCTCGATACGCCGACGGCCGGCTCCTCCGGGCTGATCGACCTCGCAATGCCGAAGATCGTCAAGACGGGGTGCGGGAATGCGTAGAGCCCTGTTCACCTTCCTCGTCGGGCTCGTCGGCGCCGCCCTCCTGCATATCGCCCTCGTCCTTGCCCTGCCGCGGTTCACCGGCCGCGATGCCTATACGCGCGTCCTCGGCCTTCTTGAGATGGACAGTTTCTTTCCGCTCGCCGCCGAGCCGGGCCCGACCGGACTGGATAATAACGACCCGTTTCTGCGCACCGCCGTCTGCAGCTTCTCGATCGCTGACGCTCCGGCACGCTTCATTGCGCGCGGTTCCGTGCCGTTCTGGTCGCTATCGATCTTCGACAGCGGCTCGAACGAAGTCTTCAGCATGAACGACCAGACTGCCGTCAACGGAGATCTCGATCTCGTCGTCGCCACACCGATCCAGTTGGTGGAGCTTCGCAAGATGCCCCCGGAGGCGCTCGCCCAGTCGATCATGATCGAGATGAAGGATGAGGAGGGCTACGCAGTCCTGCGCGCTCTGGCGCCGCTCGATAGTTTCGAGGAGCAGGTCCGCGACTTCCTCACCGATTCGAGCTGTGCGCCGTTTCGGCGCCAGTGACGAGACTATAGGGGATTAGAGAGGCGAAGGAGCCGCGCAGCGCCGATCGTCGGCGGACCCACGGCACTAGAGCCGATCAC
Organism: Sinorhizobium americanum; assembly: GCF_001651855.1. Lineage (GTDB taxonomy): Bacteria > Pseudomonadota > Alphaproteobacteria > Rhizobiales > Rhizobiaceae > Sinorhizobium > Sinorhizobium americanum. Next base: position 68,396 of record NZ_LNQC01000074.1, read on the forward strand.
GCCGGACCGGCTACTGCTTCTTGACCTGCCGTCCTGTCGGAGCGCTCGGCTGGGGGCCACGCCCGTCGAGCCGCTCGTATCGGATGCCCGTGAAGAACAACACCTTGGCGCCGCCCGCGGTGACGGGTCGCTTTCGCGGTATCTTCACCTTGCGGTCCTGCAATCTGATTACGTCTGCCATGCTCGTCTCCATACTTGCATGAGACGGATGAACACAGATTTCACCCTGCCCGATTGCGGGCTGGCGCATTCCCGGTACCCCCGGGCAGACGCGCCGTTCTCAACTCACTCCTTCTTCCGGTCACCCGGATCTCGTCCGTTAATGCAAATCAGATGCGAACCAATAATAGCCCGCCCACTTCGATAGAGCCATAGCCCGGTTAACCATATCTTAATCCAGACCACGGCGCCTTAACCGAGCGCAATTGCCATTTCTGGTGGTATTTTAGTTTGTGCCAAAAAGCCTTCAGCGTCTCGCGAAGAGCCCTACCAGGAAGGCTACTCCCGCGACCGTCAGCAGCGTCGAGATCGGATCATCGCGAACACGCTCCCTGAGCCTTTCCGTCATCAGTTCCGCTTCCCCCTGCACGACCGCCTTGGCGCCGCTGCCGATGGCCGAAACCGTTTCCGTCAGACGCACGATCTCCGCTCTCAACTCAGCGACCTGGGCCTGCAATTCCATCTGTGTGTCGGCCGCGGTCTTCTCCGTTTCCATATCGGCGCCCACCGCTGCCAGCTTCTTTTCCGCCATTGTCTCCGCTCCTTACCTTTCGCGCGAAATCAACGCGTCGAATGGGGATTGGTTCCCGCAAGGCGCCGCCAAATGCGGACAAGAAAAAATGCGGGCGGATAGTCGCCGCCCGCCTTTCGGCACCATGATCGGAGCAGCCGCTGTCGCTCGTGCGACGCGCCAAAAGCTCCGCCGGAAGTGCAGTTTCGTCAGTCGTTCTCACAGGCGAAATCGTTGAACACGCACTTTGGAACCGTTCGGACTTCGCCATCCCGCCGCAGTTCGCGGAGCTGACGCGCCCGCTCTTCCTTGCGAGCTCCTTGATAGTTCTCGGCGGAATTGTCTTCCCGTCGCTCTTCGTCACGACGACGGTCCCGCCACTCGCGACGGTCGCGTTCCCGCTCGCGTTGCCACTGCTGGCGTTCTCTCGCCTCTTGCCGGTCTCTCGCCTGCTCACGCTCCCTGGCCTGTTCGCGCTCCCAATCGCGGCGATCCTGTTCGCGCTCCCATTCGCGCCGTTCCGCCTGCTGCCGGCGCTGCCGATCCCGGCGCTCCTCTTCGCGCCTCCACTGCCAGTCGCCGTCCTCGGCCCAATCGGGCCCGCGGCGCCAGCGGTCGCGGTCACGATAGAAATCGCGTCCCCGATAATTGCGATCCCAATAGCGATCGAATTCAAAGACGACCGTCGGGATTCCAAGCGGCCGATAGTATTCGGGCTCCACATAGACCCGGTTACTGCGATAGAGCGCCTGGACATATTGCCCGGCCACCCATCCGCGGCCGCCATAGAAGGAAACATCGCACCAGGGCCGATCGGCCAGGCAGCCATGGATCTCCACAGATTCACCCGACGGGATAATGGTGACGGCAGGGTAGCGGGTGCTCGGACCCGATCGCATATTGACATTGGCGGTGGCAAAGCCCTCTGCGGCCTCGGCAACGATCGGCATGAGCGAAAGCGCACAGAGTGCCGCCGCCCGCAAGAACCTACTCTTCACAGATACTTCTCCCATAGGAAGGCCATCCGGCCTTGTGCTTCGGCGGGCGGAACCGCCCTCCACCGTCAAGACAAGGGAATAGGCCTGCATGTGGAGTTTTTATGGCTGAGCTCCACGCTTTGGCCCGGTGGCCGCTCCGGCGGACGTCGACACGCGGATGCCGCAAGCCTGAATAAAGCCTCAAGGTCCATAGTTAATGCTACGCTAACGATTTCGATCTATTTTTTGAGACGTGTGCCGTTCCGAGCCATCGGCAATGGCGTCATGCTTTTGCATCTGGGATTTGTCGTGACGAACCGGTTTCGTGAGTTGGAAAGGCCGCAGACGGGCCGGCTGAAGGACGTCGTGCTGATGGCGACCGTCACCGGCTTCGAAAGCCTTCGCATCCCCCGCAAGTCCGACCTGAAGCAGTTTGCCGAACTCTTCGAACCGCTCTTCCTCGGTTCCAGCAACGAAGCGCGCCGGCAGGCGGCAGCGGCGCTGTCGCAGTGCGCCCATGTGCCCGAATCGGTCGCGCTGCTCATCGGCAGCATGCCAATCTCGATCGCCGCGATCTTTCTCACCCGCTCGAAAGCGATCCCGGACCGGACGCTGATCTCGATCATCCGCCACCAGGGCCCAGCCCACGCGAATGCGATCGCGCACCGGGAGGATCTCTCGCCGTCGATCGTCGACGCACTTGTCGAATACCATCAGTTCAGCGCCGTCGTATCCCGCGTCGAAATCCCTCCACCCTCAATCGCCGCACCGCCTGCAACGGCAGAAGATGAGGATCGCCCCTCCTCCGACCGTGTGACCCGCGAAAATAAGCTGCGCGACGAAATCCGGGGGTTGGCGCGCGCCGGGTCGAGGTCTCTCCACGAAGCCGGTCGTCTTCAGCCGATCGACGAACTGCATCAGGCGCTGCTCATGCGGTTTGCCCGCAGCGGCGAGGCAGTCCTGTTCGCGACGGCTCTTGCCGCCGCCCTTTCCGCGAGCCGCGCACTTGCCGAGAGAATCCTGCTGGATGTTTCCGGTCAACAGCTCGCCGTCACACTGACGGCGCTCGCCTTGCCCGACGAGGAACTGGTCCCGCTGCTTCTGGCGCTCTACCCGCATCTTTCCGAAAGGCTCGGCTCAAGCAACCGTGCCGAGGCGCTGCTGAGGAGCATCGACCGGAAGACCGGCCTCGAACGGGTCGAATCTTGGGTGCGCGCCGACCGCGATGGAACTGCAAGGCCGGTGAGCCACGAAGGCTACTTCGCCGAAAATCGACTCTCCGATCCGCGTTTGCAGGAGACCCGGACGGCTTCCGCCGCCCCGCCGGCCGCTGCACAGCCGAAGCGGACCGTCGGTCGGAAATAGAACACCGCCCGAACGGCGGCCTTGGCGGGCTCAATGGCCGGGCTCGACAACCTGCAGAAGGTCGCCGACATCGTCGAGTTCGATCTCGACGATCCAGCAATCCGGGTCGAAGCGGATTTCAGACGACAAGGCGCCGTCTATATTTTCTCCATCCGCATCTCGCAGCCGGACTTCGAACTTGCGGATATCGTCGTCTTCGTCCTCGAAAAAGCTCTGCGGCGCCGGCGCATAGAGCGTTTCGGTCCCGAGACGGTTGCGGTGGCGAATGAAAATCGCGCCGGCCTCTTCCGCCCCCTTGCGCAGCACCGCCGCATAGCCGCCGCTCGCGAACACGCGGCGCAGCAGCGAGGTGACAAATATATGGGTTTTCACGCGCATTCGAGGCAGATACACGCGTGATGGTGGATATGCAAATGACCTTCAACGGCGCCGCTTCTCGGTCGCCGGTTTAGAGCGCGCCGATTTCCTTAAGCTTCTCGAGAACCTTGCCGTTCGGCTCGCCGGTCTGCGGGAGCCGGTAGTGCTTTTCGAAATGGCGGATCGCCGCCCGCGTCTGATCGCCGGCGACACCGTCAACAACGATATCGGCGTAGGCGAGATTGCTCAGCCCCTTCTGGATGTTCATGACCAGTTCGTTCGACGCCGGAATTTCGGCGGGTGGGATAAGCGCCTTGTCACCTTCCGCTGTGCGGATCGCAGCGGCGACGGGATCAATTTCGGCGGGCGCCGATTTCGGATCGGCGTAAGGGCGATTGCCAGGCGCTGCAACGGCCACTTCGGAACGCTGGGTTGCCAGGAGCGCCTGAAGCAGATCGGGGCTCGCCACGCCGGATTCTGGGCGGCCGGCGCCTTTTTCGAAGCGAAGGATGGCGGATACTGTCCTTGGACCGCTGCGGCCATCCGGCGTGCCGTCGTAAAATCCGAGCCGGCCAAGTTCCTTCTGGACATCGGCGACAAGGGCCGACGGCAAGGCGTTGTCCGGTTCCAGCACGGATTCCGCCGGCCGCGGCGCGCGTTGCGTGGAGGAATCGTCTTGCGCGGCGACCGCGTCGTCGGCGGCCTTTACCGGAGCCGCTTCACCTTCGCGCTCGATGACGAAGGTCGTCACCTTGCGCTGCTCGACGGGCTCGCCATTGGCGGCCGCCAAACGCTCGGCAACCTCCGAGCCGACCAGCGGAACTCGGGTACGCAACAGCGGTGAGGGATGACTGCCATGCTGATACCACATGGCGTTCGCCGCCACGAAGCTGAATACAACGGCAAAGGTTGCCAACCCGCCGGCTCCCACCGGATGGTGCGCGATCACCCGCCCGGCAAGGACGGCGCAGCGTCCGAGGCCCAGGCCCGCGAGCGCCAGTCCGCGCAGCGCGATGCCCTGCCGCGGCCGTCCGCCACGTTTCCGCTCAGGCTGTTTTCGCTTGCGCGGCGCCATGTCGCCTTTCCTTGACTGTTCCTTCGGAAGCCCCTGTCTGCAATCGCAAATCGCACGCCTTTTCGTCGCGCAGTTTCAGTCGCGGTGGAAACTCCACAGTCCCGACTGTGCTCACCTGCTGCCGCTCGCAAATTCCGGTACCATCCCGCGGTATCGTGACCACGACCACTGTCCCCTCGCCTTCCGAACTGCGGATCGAAATCCTGCCGCCATGCAATTCGACGAGCCCCTTGACCAGCGACAGGCCGAGCCCGGTGCCCTCGTAGCGGCGCGTATAGTCATTTTGAATCTGGACGAAAGGTTGGCCGAGCGTATCCAGCTTATCTTCAGCAATGCCGATGCCGGTATCGCTGACGGTCAGCTTCAGCATCGCGCCTTCGACCTCCGCATCGACGGTGACGAGGCCACCCTTCTCCGTGAATTTCACGGCATTGCCGACGAGATTGATGAGGATCTGCTGGACGGCGCGCTGGTCCGCGTTGATTTCACCCACCGACCGCGTCACCCGGCTTGTCAGCCGCACACCCTTTTCGCGCGCCTGATGCGACAGCATCGCTTCGCAGGCGGCGATCGCGTCGGCCACCCGGAAAGGCTCGGGCACCAGCTCATAACGGCCGGCCTCGATCTTGCTGACGTCAAGCATCGTGTTGACGACGGAAAGCAGATGCGTGCCGGACCGGTGAATTAGGGAAACATATTCGCGCTGCCGGTCATTCTCCAGCCTGCCGAAATATTCCCCGGAAAGAACATCCGAAAAGCCGAGAATGGCATTGAGCGGCGTGCGCAATTCATGACTGACGGCCGCGAGGAACCGGGTTTTGGCATCGTTGGCCGATTCGGCATGCGCCGCCTTGGCGGCAACTTCCGCCCGCAGGCGGTTCTCGTTCGAGACGTCGCGGGATTGCGCAACGATCGCCATCAGACGCCCCTCGGCATCGCGAAGGGGCGTCAACTCGCAGCGCATATGCACGAATTGCGCGCCATCGGCAGAGGCTGACGGGCGTTCGAGACGGATATCGACCGCTGAGCACTCGCCGTCCTGGCGCAACATATCGATCGCTTTCAGGAAGCTGATCCGGTCGGATACGTGTACCTGCTCGATGAAGCCGCGTCCGTGAGGATCGCGCATCGACTTCAAGTAGTCGGCGGCATCGCGGCCGTGAACGGACAGCACCTGCCCGCGCGGATCGTGAACGGTGACGAGACCGGCAAAGAGATCGTAGGCCACGGCGAGATCAGGCAGGTCGGTCACGCCCGGCGGTTCCGCCGCCGGCGCTATGCGGCGCGGTGCGAGGCTTGCGGCCGCGGCCAGCAAGGAGGCCGAGGCCCAGAGCGCCGTCCCCGCCGGCAAGGCCACGGAAACGGGAAGGACCGCCGACAGGGCAAGCGGCACGATCGGCAGCACCGTCAGGGAAACGGCGGCCACGGTGCGCAGTCGTTTGAAATCATAGCGTCCTGCAACGGGGCCATCCGGACGGCGCGGCAACCACGCTGCGGCGGCTTCATCCACGCGGGATGCCCATTTGCCAGCCATGTTACGCAATACACTCACGCCTTGCCCTGCCACCGTTATTGTTTTTGCGAGGCAGGCGCAGCCCCTCCTGTCGGGTAGACCGAGCCGCCTCGTGATGGTTCGAATCTCGCATTCCCGACTTAATGAAAGAATAAGCGCGGCCTCTGCGCGGGCGGGCGAAACGGGCGAAAATTCCCATTTCGAAGCAATTCCGGCGGGCTTCGTCTCTTGTGGTTAACGGGGCGTAAGCAGCGGATTTTGGTGGATTTTCCGGTTTCCATTAACGATTTGGGCAGCGCCCGCCGGCGGCGGTGTCGAGCCGCTCGGGCGCGGCGGCATTCCGGCTGCCACGAACCTTAACGCCGATCGTTAAAATGCCGGATAGTCGCTCTCCGGCAATACCAGAATCGGCCAGTTCGCTAAGATTTGAAGCAAATCCGCGCATTTCTGGAAAAGCAGTCTTGTGATTCCCGCTCTAGCGTTGCTCACGTTAGATGCCCCGCGGCGCAACATTTCGGCCACTGGGCAAAGCGTAACTAAATAGGCAGTCGAGGGCCGAAGATACATCCGGCGAAAACCGGGGCGGCGGCCTGACAGAGGGATGGCAGACCATGTGGTTTCTCGTAAAGGCGGCGTTCTGGTTCTCGCTCGTGCTCGTGCTGCTGCCCTTCCTTGACCCGTCAAGCAGCGCCAAACTGGAGAACGGACCGAAGGTGGAGATCGGCGACACTTTCTCCGCCGCCAATGACGCCTTCGAGTATATCAGTGCGATCTGCATCCAGAAGCCGGATGTCTGCGAGAAGGGCGCCGAGACGTTCGTCGCCCTCGGCCATCGTGCCCGTGAGGGTGCACGCATTGCCTACGAATTCCTCGACAGCCAATTTGCCGAAACCGAGACCGGAGCGCCCGACGCCAAAGTCATGACCGGCACCGTGGGGCCGGCTGAGAATCTCTCATCCGGAGAGCCAGCGAATGAAGCCATGCCGGTTTTCAAGCGCACGCCCGTCCCGGAAAAGCGTCTCGATCCCAAGGCGGCTGCGACCAATTAGACCAGTTCTGCCAGTAAGCCCACTGCCAACTGTGCCGCCGCAAAGGCCCTCGTTGCCTCGCGGCGGTTTTTTGTTTCAAGCCCTCAGCGGAACGGAATCCACTTAAGCCATGGGCTGTTCTCTTTGCGGCCCATATCCCCTATATGAATGGTGAAAGTATCCCGGAGCTGAATTGGCACGGGACGGAGAGTAAGGCGCGGCGACCGGCAGTCGGTCGCCAGAGCGCCACATGCGGATCAGCCATGGCTTCACTTGACCAGATCATCGACGATTTCGCCTTTCTCGAGGAGTGGGAAGATCGCTACCGCTACGTCATCGAGCTGGGCAAAAGCCTGCCGGAGATGCCTGAAGCCTGGAGGACCGGTGAGAACAAGGTTCAGGGCTGTGCCAGCCAGGTGTGGCTGGTGACCCATACGTCCGGCGATCCCGATGATCCAGTCCTGACCTTCGAGGGAGAGTCGGACGCGCACATCGTCCGCGGCCTGGTGGCGATCGCGCTTGCAATCTTTTCGGGCAAGCGCGCCTCCGAGATCGCCAAAATCGATGCCCTCGATATCTTCGGAAAGATCGGCCTCATCGAGCACCTCTCGTCGCAGCGTGCCAACGGCCTGCGATCGATGATCCGGAGAATCAAGGGCGAAGCCGAAACGCGCTTGCCCGCGTAAGATCACCTTGCAGTGGCATACCGCCGGTCAGTCGGACGGGCCGTGGCATCAAAAAGCCGGACTGAGACAGCCCGGCTTCCACCTAACACCAGATATTCTGCTGCCGTTCAGGCATCGGACTGCCGAGCCTGAGACTCGCCCGGCTTGTTGCCGGGCGAACCCGCTTACTTGCCGCGGCGCTTGCGACGCTGACCCAGCCCCATCTCCTTGGCGAGACGCGAGCGGGCTTCCGCGTAAGCCGGTGCCACCATCGGATAATCCGCAGGCAGATCCCACTTCTCGCGATACTCTTCCGGAGAGAGATTGTGGTGGGTCATCAAATGGCGCTTCAGCGACTTGAACGTGCCGCCGCATTCGAGGCAGGTGATCTGGTCATCCTGCACGGACTTGCGCACGGAGACCGCCGGCTTCGGCTTCTCGACCGGCACGATGACCGGCGCGGGAGCGGTCGTATTGTTGAGCGCCGAATGAACATCGGCTATCAGCGTCGGCAGCTCGGCAACCGGAACGACGTGGTTGCTCACATAGGCGGCAACGATTTCCGCCGTCAGTTCAACCAGGAGTTCGTTGCTCGCACCGAGCGTATTTTCACTCATTTTTTTCTCCTATCGGAATCCAGCAACAAGTCCTGAAACGGTGTTTCAGGAGGGAGGAAATGCCAAAATGCCGCCGAACAGCGCTTTCCGCCTTGGAACTGAGCGATAACCGCGCAACGGGGGCATCGCCCCGCCGCAACATCAAGGCTCGATTCGCGACAGCGAAATCCGTCACCAAGGTGCCGCACCGTTTGGCACCTCAAAGCAACGGATAAGAATCACAACTCAAGCTGGAATTCCAGTTCAAAGTATTGATCACAACGACACTTTGCGGATACTGGCTTAACACTGATCCGCAAAATGTCAAAACATAATTTTTGGCAAAGAGCAGCATATCTATTTCAGGTCACTAAAATTGTCCGCTGTGGCGGAATTGTCCCGAAATACAGAGTCAGAAATGCCGCCCATCAATGCCGCCGTGGCTCTTCCTTTTGTGGCAGCTGATCTATAACCGATTGTTTCGTCATCCTGTAACCCGCCTGATGAGCGGCTTTCGCCAGCAAATGGGCCGAGATCGGCGCCGTCAGCACCAGGAACACGAAACCAGCAAGCGCGCGAACGAAAATGGCGGGATCGAGCGAGTGCAACCCGGCGGCGACGAGCAGCAGGCCGGAACCGACGGTACCCGCTTTGGAAGCTGCGTGCATGCGCGTGTAGAGATCCGGGAAGCGGAGGAGGCCAAGAGCCGCGAGCAGCGAAAAGCCTGCGCCGGCGACGATGAGGACGGCGACCAAAATTGTGATCCCGGCGACGATAAACGTGCCCATCAGCGCCCTCCCCGGCGTTTGCGACGGGCCGTCTCGGGAGCCCGGCCCCTCTTCAGGGCTGGTTTGGCTACGGCGGCGCCTTGTTCCGCTTCCGGCGCGAGGCCACGTGTCAGGATGAAGCGCGCGAAGGCGACGGTTGCGAGGAAGCCGACCAGGCCGAGGGCGATCCCTATGTCGATATAGAGATTGAAGCGGGTCTTGATTGCTAGGACCGCAATGAACCCGATCGCGATCGCGACCAGCATGTCGAGGCCGAGCACCCGATCCGGCAAGGTCGGACCGCGGATGATGCGCAGCATCGTCATCAGCAGCGCGAGCGACAGGAGCAGGAGCGCAAGGCTGGTCGCCCCCGCCAGGATCGTCCCGGAAATCATCGTTCGAAAGCCTCCCGAATGCGCCGCTCGAAGCCGCGTGCAATATCCTGGCGCAACGCACCCGGATCGGCACAATCGAGCGCGTGCACGTAAAGGGTCTTGCGGTCCTCGGATATGTCGACGGAAAGCGTGCCGGGCGTCAGCGTGATGAGATTGGCAAGGAGAGTAATCTCGAAATCGCTCTTGGCGGTCAGCGGATAGGCGAAGATCCCGGGCTTCAGGCCCATCCGCGAGCGCAGGACGAGAATGGCGACCTTGACCGCCGATACGGCCAGCTCCTTGACGAACAGAGCCGCCAGCAGCGTCAGCCGCAAGGGTCTCAGCGGATAGGTGACGGGCTGCAGCTCGCGGCGGATCAGCCACAGGGACACAGCGCCGACAGCAAAGCCGAGCGCGAGGTTCGCTGGCGTGAAACTGGCGCTGATGGCACCCCAAATGACGGTGAAAATCAGGTTGATCTGCAGGAATTTCATTGCGGCCCACCTTCCGGGAAGACCGAGTTAACATAGGCCGACGGCTCTGCGAGCCCCGCCGCCGCGTCCTGGATTATCGCCAGCAGCGGCTCGGGATAAAGGCCGATCAACAAAGTGAGCCCGGCGAGCACGGCCAGCGGGCCGAATGCCGCGGGCGACAGCGACACTGCTTCGCCGTCCGCAGGTGGAGCCTCGCGCCAGAAGGCCAGAAGGAAAAGGCGGCCGGTGACGATCGTCGTCAGGAACCCGGCAAGGAGAAGCGCGGCGGCGAGCCACCAGGCGCCGATATCGAGAGCTGCCTTTACGAGCATGACCTTCGGCCAAAAACCGGAAAAGGGAGGCAGGCCGGAGACGGCGAAACACAGCATCAGGGTAAGAGCGGCAAATCCGACATGTCGGCGGTAGAGGCCGGCGAGCGCCGCAATCGAGGAACTCGCGCCGAGGCGCATGGCGATTCCCGAGGCGAAGTAAAGGCCGGTCATCACGAGCATGGAATGCAGTGCATAGAAGATGGCGCCCCCAATGCCGCCCGGTCCGCCGACGGCGATACCGGCGAGCATCGACCCGATGCCGGAGACGATGAGGTAGCCGAGAATGCGGCGGAAATCCGTCTGCGCCAGGGCGCCGAGCACGCCGACGATCATCGTCAGCGCCCCGGCGACCGCGAGGATGAAGCTCAGTTCCTCCCTTTCCACGGGGAAATGCATGACCATCACCCGCACCAGCGCATAGATCCCGACCTTCGTCAGCAGGCCTGCAAAGAGCGCGGAGACGGCGACGCGGGGGGTATGGTAGGAAGCCGGCAGCCAGAAATTCACCGGGAAGGCGGCCGCTTTCATGGCAAAGGCGAGCATGAACAGGCCGGTGAGCGTCATCAGCGGCGCGCGGTCGCGCAATGCCTCGGCCTTCGTGGCGATATCAGCCATGTTGAGCGTGCCGAAAACGGCGTAGAGATAGCCGGTCGCTATCAGGAACAGCGTCGTGGCGATGAGGTTGAGGAAGCCGTATTTCACCGTGCCGTCGATCTGCTCAGGCTCGGAGCCCAGGACGAGAAGGCCGAAGGACGAGATCAGCAGCACCTCGAACCAGACGTAAAGATTGAAGATGTCGCCGGTCAGAAAGGCCCCCGAGACGCCGGCCATCAGCAACATCAGCAACGGATAAAAGCCGTAGCGACGGCCGCTGTCGTTGATATCGGCAAGCGAGAAGACACCGGCGACCAGCGCTACAAGCGCCGCGGCAAAGGCGAACAAGGCCCCCGTCAGGTCGGCGGTGAAGGCGATGCCGAAGGGAGGCAGCCAGCGCCCCATCACCATGGTCAACGGGCCGTTCTCAGCGATCTCCTTGAGAAGCAGCCCATCGATCAGCACGAGCCCGGCGAGACCGGCAATGGCAATGGCCGGATGAAGGCCGATCGGGCGGCGCAGCATGACGAGCAGCGCACCGATCGCGAGGCACCAGGCGACCGGCAGGATCACCAGCCATTCGGCAAGCGTGGGCGGCGCGGCAACGAGCGCAGCGGAAAGATCGACGGGAGGGGAGATCGTAGCGGCCATGCGGGGTCAGTATCCAAGCGGAGGGAGCGGCTCGTCCGCCGGTTCGGCAACGCGCATTTCGTCCGTGTTGTCGGTCGCAAGGTCGCTATAGGCGCGCCAGGAGAGGACGAGCAGGAAGGCGAAGAAGGAAAAGGAAATGACGATCGCCGTCAGGATCAACGCCTGGGGAAGCGCGTTGGCCGCCGGAGCAGCCAGCGACTCGGCTCCTTCGGGTATGATCGGCGGCACCTCGCGCGTCAGCCGGCCTCCGGTGAAAATCAGCAGATTCACCGCATTGCCGAGCACTGCGACACCCAAGAGCACGCGGATGATGAATTTCGAGAGCATCAGGTAGACGGCAACAGTGAAGAAGATGCCGACGAGCAGGGCAAACCAAGCCTCCATCACTCCCCTCCCCGCTCTTCGAGCGACAGCGCGATCGAACTGATGGCGCCGACGACGACCAGGTAGACGCCGGTGTCGAAGAGAAGCACGGTCGAAAGCGGGACCTCGCGGCCGAAAACGGCCGGATAGATCCAAAGCCCGGTCATGAACGGGACGCCTGCGAAGATCGCGATCAGGCCGGCGGAGGTGGCAGCAAGGAGCCCGGCGCCGGCGATTGCCATCGGGTGGAAGAAGATGGCCCGCCTGACCGTCTCGACACCGTGCGCCATGCCATAGATTGCCAGGGCCGAAACGGCGATCAAACCGCCGATGAAACCGCCGCCCGGCTCGTTGTGGCCGCGCAGCAGCACGAAGATGGAAAAGAGCATCATCAAGCTCGTCAGGACCGGGGCGAGCGTGCGGAAGATCACCGACTTCATGCCCGTTCCTCCACCGCCGTCTCATCGGCCTCCGCGACGACGGCGCGCTTCAGCGAACCGGCCCTCAGCCGGACGAGCGCCAGGATCGCAAGGCCGGTAATCATCACCACGGCGATTTCGCCGAGCGTGTCGGTGCCGCGGAAATCGACGATAATGACGTTGACGACATTCGCCCCGTGCGCAGCCGACTTCGAATAGAGGTTGAAGAAGTCCGTGAGCGACCGGTCGAAGGGTACGGCCGTGGCCCGCAGCAGAAACAAGGCGAAGCCGAGGCCGCAGGCAAGCGCGATCGTCGCGTCACGCGCTTTCTCCGGGAGTGGCCGATGGTCGGCGGGCGAGAGCCGCAGCCGGGTCATCACCAGCGCCAACACGACGACGGACAGCGTTTCGACCATGAATTGGGTGAAAGACAGGTCCGGGGCGCCGTAGAGCAGATAGATGACGGCGACCGCGAAGCCTTGAATGCCGAGCGATACGATCGCGGTGAGGCGGTCGGAAGCGACCACGACGGCGAAGAGCCCGCCGACGGCGATCGCGATGATCGCAAGCTCGTGCACCGGAACGTCCGCGGAGAAGAAGGGGGCGCGCGGAAATTCGCCGTATCGCAGCGGCAGTGCCAAGAGAATGACTGCGACCAGCGAGAAGGTGGCGGTCATATAGACGTCGAGGCGGCCGCCCTGCAGGCGCCGTGTGACCGCGACGGCAAGGCGCACGAGGCCACGCATGAACTGGTCGAAGCCCCGATCGGGCCCCCAGCCGATGTCGACGAGGATCGCCGCCATCGCGGCGCGCAAGCGGGCGAGATTGAGATAGAAGGCGACGCCGAGCGCCACCGTCAAAGCCGAAAGCACGAGCGGCAGACCAAGATGCGGCACAAGCGATATGTCGACCGTTCTTGGCTCGCCGGCGATTGCCGAGGCGGTGGGCGATGAGACGAACCGATGGGCGAGACCCGACAGGAGCGCGATGGAGAGCCCCTTGAGGGCGAGAACGGCCGGGCCTATCCATAGTAGCAGCGGCGCCTCATGGGCATGTTTCGGCGTTTTCACGCGCGGTCCCAGGAAAGGCTTCAGGGCGACAGCGAAGGCGACGGCAAACATCAGGGCGTTGCCGAGGACAGCCAGTATCGCAAAGAGCGCGGAGCGGAAATTCGGCGCGGAGAAGGCGGAATAGAGCTCCTCCTTGGCGAGGAATCCGAAAAAGGGCGGCAGGCCACCCATGGAGAGCGCAGCGGCAAGGGCAATGGCGAAGGTGAGCGGCATCGCCGAACGCAGGCCGCCGAGCTTCGTGAAGTCGCGCAATCCGGTTTCGTGATCGAGGATGCCGGCCACCATGAACAAGGCGCCCTTGAAAAGCGCGTGTGCCACGAGATAGAGCGCGGCCGCCTCGATCGCATGCGGCGAGCCGAGCCCGATCGACATCACCAGAAGACCGAGCGAGGCCACCGTGGTATAGGCCAGCATCAGCTTCATATCGGTCTGGCGCACCGCGAGCGCCGCGCCGATCACCAGCGTCGTCACACCGAAGAGCGGCAGAAGGAGCTGCCATTCCGGTGTTCCGCCAAGGACCGGATTGAGACGCATCAACAAATAGACGCCGGCCTTCACCATCGTCGCCGAATGCAGATAGGCGGAAACCGGTGTCGGCGCCTCCATCGCATTCGGCAGCCAGAAGTGAAATGGAAACTGGGCCGATTTGGTGAAGGCGCCGCCGAGGACCAGCAGCAGTGCAGCGAGATAAAAGGGGCTCTCCTTCACCTCGGAGCCGAAGGAAAGCAGCAGCGAAAGCTGCGTAACGCCGCTGACGTTCCAAAGGATCAGCAGCCCGGCGAGCAGCAGAAGACCGCCTCCGCCGGTGACGACCAGCGCCTGCAGCGCGGCGCGCCGCGCGGCCTCGCGGGCGTGGTCGAAGCCGATCAGCAGGAAGGAGGTTATTGACGTCAATTCCCAGAAGACGAACAGCATGAGGAAACTGTCGGAGACGACGAGTCCCTGCATCGATCCCATGAACAGGAGGATGAAGGCGAAGAAACGGCCCTGTTGCGGGTGCCCTTTCAAATAGCCGCCCGAATAGAGAACGATGAGCGCCCCGATACCGGAAATCAGCAGCATGAAGGTGAGCGACAAGCCGTCGATCAGCCAGGAAAAGCTGACATTGAAAGACGGTATCCACGCATAGCCGCCTGTCACGAATTCGCCGCTCGCGACATCCGGAAGGAAGCGCAGGAAATGCAAAAAGATTGCCGCGGGAGCAACGGCCAGCACCCAGGCGGCGTTGTGCCCGAGGAGCCTGGTCAGGCCGGGTGCGACAAGGGCCGCGGCGAAAGGAAGGGCGAGCGCCATAAATGTCAGTGCCGTGACATCCATCGCGTGGCGTGCTCCCCGTTGATCATCTGGTCAATCTGATATCGGACATAGAAGAAGGGCCGGTTCGTCTCAAGAGAAATCGGTTGAAGTCTCAGTCAAGCGGGCGGTTATACTGTGCAAAGGCAACAAAGCCGCAGCCAAGCGCAACGCATCGGCGCCGGGCCGACAGAATCCGGCTGGGGCTCACTGTTTGCCGCAAGGCCGCGTGTCCTGTTCCGCCGGGAATAGATAAGCTGTGGTGCCAGGACTATCGAATTCGTGGTAATCAGGAACGGTCGGTGAAGATCAATGCGGCTGTCTCGGTGTCGTCGCAAGTGCCCTTTACGCGTCCCGCGAAAAGCGCCACTCTCCTGCAGCGCCGCACGTCTTATCAGACGCGCAAAAGTCGCTGTAGGATTTTGAAATGCTGCATGTTTTTGTCCTAAATCGGCTACGATTTAAGGAAACGTGCAGAAGGCAAGGCGGCAGGTAAGTAACCGAAGGAATGCTCTGCGCATGCGCCGCGTCATATTTGCGTTCGTTCTCCTCTTTGGACCCGGCCTGCCCGCTGGCGCGCAGGACGATTGGCACCCCTATTCCAATCCGCGTTTTGGCTACACGGTGGAGATTCCGCCGGGTTTCGAAATGCACCAGCAGGCCGACAACAACGACGGCGCGAGCTTCCATGCCGATGACAATGGCGCGACGCTGATCGTGTTCGGCACGCACCCGCCGGCGGGCGATTTCGAGACGGACGTCACCGACCGGATCGGCTACGAGAAAGACGACGATTGGAGAATCCTCTATTCGCGCGTCACGCCCGCCTGGGCGAGCTTCTCAGGCGCTCGAGGCCGCGAGGTCTTCTACACACGGGCGATCGCGCTCTGCGACGGCAGCGCCGCCTATTTCCGGCTGCAATATCGCAAATCGAAGCTGACAAGCTTCGATGGCGTCATCTCGCGGATGGCGGCGGCGCTGCGCCCCTCGGACGATTGCCGGCCTCCGGAGTGAGAGGTGGGTGCGCTGCCGATGCGGCCGGTCAGGCGACGGCTGAACCGCTGATGCAAGTGAGGACGGCAGAATAGTGCACGGCCGATCCGGCGACCACGAAGCCGTGCCAGATGGCGTTTTGGAAGCGGAGTCGCTCCCAGACATGAAAGATGATACCGATCGAATAGATGATGCCGCCAATGAGGACGAGAAGCAGGGTCGTCGCATTGAGGGCTGCGAAGAGCGACTTGGCGGCCAGAACGCCGCCCCAGCCCATGGCGAGATAGAGAAGGATCGCCAAGCGGTCGAACCGTCCCGGCAGGAGGCATTTGATCGAAATGCCGAGAAGGGCTACGGCCCAAATGCCGATGAGCATCCAAAAGAGGAACGGATCATCCCAACCGCGCTGGAGAAAAGGCGTATAGGTTGCGGCGATCAGCACGAAGATGGCCGAATGATCCAGGCGACGCAGGAGCCACTTCGTCCGGCAGATGGGATAGAGATTGTAGAGAAACGATACGGACAGGGTGAGAATCAGGCCCGCACCATAGACCCAGGCAGCGGCAAGCTGTCCCGAGGTGCTCCAGACCGTCGCATAGAATATAAGGGCAGTGACGCCGACGAGCGCGGCGCACAGGCCGATGCCGTGAACAATTCCGTCGGCAATCAGTTCCGACCGGTCATAGGTCCATCTGAACTCGCTGATATCCACGCGGCCCCTCCAGATCCCGCATCGATTCCGACATCGGCACCGTGTCTCCGAACCGCAGTGATCTGGTCGAACAAACTCGCCCCCAACACCGCGGCCCCTTCCGACGGATCGATTTATCGTGCCATAGAGTTCTTGGCCGGCAAAGCACCTGTTTGGGGCGAAAGGATCAAATTCCGCAACGCATAAAAACATTTGGCCGACCCCGCGCGACGACGTCGCGCGGGAAGGCACGTGTCCTTAAATCGTCCTCGATTTAAGGACAAAGACATGCAGCAATTCAAAGTGCTACAGCGGCCTTGGCGCGTCTGATAAGACGCGCAGCGCTATAGGTTCCGAGACGAAGCTAGGAAGACCCTGTTCGTCTGGTAAGACGCGGGCGTGCTGGAAAATCGAGCCCGCTCGGCGCGATGCGCCGCCCTCATCGCGTGCGCGAGGCAACTTCGGCGGCGCAGGTCTGGCAGAGCGGTGCGTGGGGGACCGCGTGCAATCTCTCCTGAGAAATCGGGTCCCCGCAGCGCGCGCAGATTCCGTAGGTTCCGGCCGCGATCCTGTCGAGAGCCGCATCAATGGCGCGGATCTCGCCCTGGCCTGCGAGCCCCAGCCCTTCCAGCACTTCATCGTTTTCCCGTTCTGTGACGCGATCCGGAACGTCGGCATTCATCGGCTGGTCAAGATCTTCCTCGATTTTCACCAGACGGCCATAGAGTTCGTCCTTGCGGCGCAGAAGCTTGTCGCGGAAATCATCAAGCGCGTATTTGTCCATCATGGGGCTCCCTTGGTCGCGGCACGGCAAGGCCGCACCGCATTCTTCTTGTTGGTTAGCGGTCGACGAGAACGGCACAGGGGCAGTGGCTGACCACGCGGCTGGCGGTCGAACCGATGAAATAGTCGATCAGGCCCGGACGGTGCGACGCAATGATCACCAGGTCCGCGTTCTCTTCCTTGGCGAGCGCATTGATGGTGCCGGCCGCCCCGCCGGTGCGGATCTCGATCCGTCCCTTGATGCCATGCTTGGTCTTCAGCGCCTCCAGCGTCCTGACCGCATGCCTGCGCGATTCCTCGATCATCTCGAGCGGAAAATCGACGATCATGTAGCCTTGCGCATAGGCGTTGAGGTCCTCGACGACGTTGAGGAGAATGATCTCTCCACCCTCATCGATCAGCTTTTCGGCGATACCGAGAACGGATTCACCGTGTTCGAGCTGATCCATGGCGATCGGGACGATAATCTTCCTGTACATACAGATACGCTCCTTCTGTTGCGTTCCGGTCGCCGGCTGGAAAACGGGGCGATCCTCGGGCCCGAGGCCGAGACTCGGACGGACCTTTCTCCGCCTTTTCCCGCCCTGCAGATCCAAATTGGGCGGAGGCGGCGACTCCGACCATGATCGAAATCAATCGGCCACCGCTCCCCCGCGCTCGCACCATCTATGATGAGGTAGCGCGACGGCCGCGACCGTCAACGTTCGTCGAACACAACATCAAGTAATATAATGGCTTTCCCGAACGCCTTCACGTGCTCATATTGGGCTACGGTTCGGGCGCCGCGGCAGCCCGGAGCGCCTCCCGAAAGGCGTAGCTCAAGGAAAAGACGATGCAATCGCAGCCTGTGACCAACCTTCCCGCCGACCATGCGGTCGCGATGCCCGCCTATATCCACCGGGCGCATCTCGTCGTTCAGGATCTGCGAATGGTGTCGGCCTGGTATCAAAACGTGCTCGGCCTTGCTTCAATCGAAGCGAGCGCCAGCGGAGAGACGCTTGGATTCGACGGAAAGCCGCTGTTGACGCTGACAACGGATGCGCAAGCGACAAGGGCGCCGCGCAGCGCGCCCGGTCTCTTCCACACTGCGTTCCTCGTGCCCGATCGCCACGAACTGGGACGCTGGCTGGCCCATGTGGCGGACAACGGCGTTCGCCTGCAGGGCGCTTCGGACCACCTCGTCAGCGAAGCGATCTATCTCGCTGACCCGGAGGGCAACGGCATCGAGGTCTATCGCGATCGGCCGCGCAGCGAATGGCGCTACGAGGCGGACGGAACGGTGGCGATGAACACCTTGCCGCTCGACCTGCAGTCGCTCTATGACGAGGCGCCGAAGGAGGCTTGGAGCGGTCTTGCCGCCGGCACCGTGATCGGCCACATCCATCTGCAGGTCTCCGACATTCCGCAGGCGGATGCCTTCTTCCGCGACGTCCTCGGCCTCGATCTGATGGCGCGCTATCCGGGAGCAAGCTTTTTCGCCACTGGCAAATATCACCATCACGTGGCCGCCAATATCTGGCATTCGCGAGGAGCGGCGAAACGCGAGGCCAAGATGACCGGTCTCTCCGACTACACGATCCGCTTCCGGCACAGCGACAGGCTCGCCACGGCGATCCGCAAGCTCGACGAACTCCAGATTCCCGTGCGCGAGGAAGGCGGCATCCATCGTCTCACTGATCCCTGGGGGATTGGCCTCAACCTCGCGGCTTCGGCAGCCTGAGCTTAGCGGGCAATCCGTCGCTCTGTCCGCCGGCGCCCGGTGGCGCTTTCCGCTTGATCGCCGCCCGGGCGCTCTCTATCTCATGATCTCCCACCGAAGAGATCCCGGAGAGACCCTTGTCTGTTTTCAAGAACCTGCCCGCCGCGCCCGTCGCTCGTAAGAAGCCGCTCACGGATATGCGCCACGGCATCAGCCGGACCGATGAATACGCCTGGCTGAGGGCCGACAACTGGCAGGCGATGTTCAAGGATCCCTCGATCCTCGATCCGGAAATCCGCCGCCACCTCGATGCCGAAAACGACTACATGAACGCCGCGATGGCGGACACCAAGGAGCTGCAGAAGGCGCTGTTTGCCGAAATGCGCGGCCGCATCAAGGAGGACGATTCCTCCGTACCGATGAAGGACGGTGCCTTTGCCTATGGCACATTCTATGTGAAGGGCGGCGAGCATCCGCGCTATTTTCGCATCCCGCGCGACGGCGCGACGGGCGACGAGGCGATCCGCCAGGTGCTGCTCGACGGCGACAAGGAAGCCGAGGGCAAGGCTTACTTCCGCATCGCCGGCCTCGACCATTCGAGCGATCATGCCCGCGGCATCTGGGGTTACGATGACAAGGGATCGGAATATTTCACGCTGAAGGTGCGCGATCTTTCGAGCGGCGAGGATCTCACCGACGTGGTCGAGAATACCGGCGGCGGCGGTGCCTGGGCGCCGGACGGCCGGAGCTTCTTCTACACCGTGCTCGACGAGAACCACCGGCCGTCGCGAATCTACCACCACGTCGTCGGCACGCCGCAGTCCGAGGATCGGCTCGTCTACGAGGAAACGGACCCCGGCTTCTTCATGTCGGTCGGCGGGTCGCTGCTCGACGACTTCATCTATATCGACATCCATGATCATGAGACCAGCGAATACCGGCTGCTTTCGACCAGAGACCTGACGGCCGAACCGCAGATCGTGGCGAAACGCGTCACCGGTCTCGAATATTCGATGACCGAGGGCGGCGAGATCTTCTACATCCTCACCAATGCCGACGGCGCCAAGGATTTCAAGATCATGGAAGCTCCGGTGGAAGCGCCGCAGAAGGCAAACTGGCGCGAGGTGGTGGCACACCGGCCGGGCACGCTGATCCTCAGCCACATGGCCTATGCCCGCCACCTCGTCTGGCTGCAGCGCCGCGAGGGGCTGCCGGAAATCGTCATTCGCGACCGGAGGACCGGTGAGGAACATGCGATCGCCTTTGCCGAGGAAGCCTATTCATTGGGCCTCTCGGGGGCGGCCGAATACGACACCGACGTCATCCGCTTCTCCTATTCGTCGATGACGACGCCCTCGCAGCTCTTCGACTACGACATGGCGACGCGCGAGCGCACGCTCCTGAAGACCCAGGAAGTGCCCTCCGGCCACGATCCGGACGATTACGTCACGCGCCGCGTCTTTGCGCCGGCTGCGGACGGTGCGTCGGTTCCGGTAACACTCCTCTATCGCAAGGATACGCCGCTAGACGGTTCGGCACCGTGCCTGCTCTACGGGTACGGCGCCTACGGCATCACGATTCCGGCCGGTTTCAATACCAATTGCCTATCGCTCGTCGACCGCGGCTTCGTCTATGCCATCGCCCATATCCGAGGCGGCAAGGACAAGGGCTTTCAGTGGTACGAAGACGGCAAAATGGCGAAGAAGTCCAATACCTTCAAGGACTTCATCGCCGCGGCTGACCATCTGAATCAGCAGAAGTTCACATCCTACGCGAACATCATCGCCGAAGGCGGCTCGGCCGGCGGCATGCTGATGGGAGCGATCGCCAATATGGCACCGGAGAAGTTCAAGGGCATCATCGCCGCGGTCCCCTTCGTCGACGTCCTGAACACCATGCTCGACGACACGCTGCCGCTGACGCCGCCGGAATGGCCGGAATGGGGCAATCCGATCGAGAGCGCCGAGTTCTACAACATCATTGCCGGCTACTCGCCCTACGACAATGTGGATGCCAAACCCTATCCGGCGATCCTGGCGCTTGGCGGCCTCACCGATCCGCGCGTCACCTATTGGGAGCCGGCGAAATGGGTCGCCAGGCTGCGCGAGAAGACCACCGGCGGCGAACCGATCCTGTTGAAGACCAACATGGATGCCGGGCATGGCGGCGCCTCGGGCCGTTTCCAGCGGCTGGAGGAAATCGCTTTCGAATATGCCTTCGCCATCAAGGTCGCCGGCAAGATGTAGGAGGCGCCGGTGCCGGTCTATGTCGCGCTGCTGAGGGCCGTCAATGTGGGCGGCACCGGTTCGCTTCCCATGGCGGAGCTGAAGGCCATCTGCGAGGGCCTCGGCTTTGCCGACGTCAAGACCTACATCCAGAGCGGTAACGTGCTCTTCCGCTCCGAGCTTGCCGAAGGCGACGTTCAGAAGAAACTCGAGGAAGCGCTGGCGGCGAAGATGGGCAAGACGCTGGGCGTGCTGCTGCGCAGCCGGCGTGACCTGGAGACGATCGCGGCAAAGGCGCCGTTTCCGGACGCCAAGCCGAATTTCCTGCTCGTCGCATTCCTGCCGGAGCCGCCGCCAACGGACGCGCTCGACAAGCTCGTCGCCCCGGACGGAGAAGAGGTGAAGATCGACGGGCGGGAGATCTATGTCCACTATCCGAATGGATCGGGACGGTCGAAGCTCAAGCTGCCGGCGCTCAAACCCGGCACGGCACGCAATCTCAACACCGTGCGCAAGCTGGCGGAACTGGCCGCGGCTCTCGAGGACGACGGCGCCTGACCCGTCCCGCGGCTTCACGCGGCGGGCTGGAACAGCAGCCGCACGAAACTGCGGAAGACAAGGAGCTGGTCGGGCAGGCTTTGCGGCTCCTTCAATGCTTTTGAAAGCACGATGCCGCCCTCGAGGACGGTCGAAACCATGTCGGCGAGCTGATCCGCATCCAGCGCCTCCCGCGGCCGATAGACCTGCATGATGTCCCGGAACATGGCGGCGAAGCGCCGGCGCCACATCAGCGCCGCCTGGCGGTTCATCTCCTGGATCTCCCGGTCGAAGGCACGCTCCTGGGTGCACATGGTGGCAACCAGGCAGCCCGGATGACCGTTCGGCAGATCGGAGAGCAATTCTGCAAGCAGCTTCAGTCCGATCAGGAACGCCTGCAGCGGGTCATCCGCCAGTTCCCGCGCCCGGCCGAAAATCTCGTCATAGATCCGCTCGTCATTCTCGATGTAGCGCTCGAGCAGTGCCTTGGCGAGCTCGTTCTTGTCGCGAAAATGATAGAAGAACCCGCTCTTGGTTATGCCGGTCTCGACGATCAGTTCGTCGATCGACGTGCCACCGAAACCCTTTGCCAGCACTGCGGCTTCGGCAGCATCCAGGATCTTGGCACGCGTCTCCTCGCCCTTTCGCATGGTGCACTCCTGTACCGCCGGTAAAGTTTTCTCTCTGGAAAGGACGGCGAGCCATTCGCCTGTCGCCTCGAATCTTACGGCAAGTTCCTGATGTAACATCGCTATGCGGCTTAGTGGGTCATAGTGTACCGCAAGCCGGCTAGTTTAGCAGATGATAAAACGGCAGAAATTCCTCAGAGGTCGCGCCGGAGCGGCCGCAAAAGGGAGGGACCGATGCAATACGAAATCGCCAAGTATCGACATGACCTGCCGCTTTTACGGGGTGGCACCTTCCTCAGCGACGGCGGCATGGAGACGGCGCTGATCTTTCATGAAGGAGCCGATCTGCCGCTTTTCGCTTCTTTCGTCCTGCTGTCGACCCCGGAGGGCCGCCGGCAGTTGTTGCGTTATTACACGCGCTATCTCGAGATTGCGCGGCTGCATGACACCGGTTTCGTGCTCGACACGGCTACCTGGCGCGCCAACGCCGACT
This sequence comes from Sinorhizobium americanum, assembly GCF_001651855.1. Classification (GTDB taxonomy): domain Bacteria; phylum Pseudomonadota; class Alphaproteobacteria; order Rhizobiales; family Rhizobiaceae; genus Sinorhizobium; species Sinorhizobium americanum. Next base: position 91,088 of record NZ_LNQC01000074.1, read on the forward strand.
GGGGCGAGAAACTTGGCTACGACGCCGAGGCGCTCAGACAGGTCAACGCGGACGCCGCCCACCTGCTCACCGAACTGCGCGCGCAGTACGAGCGGCCCCAGGTGCCGATCGTTTTCAACGGCGTTATCGGCCCCCGCGGAGACGGCTACAAGGCCGGCCTGATGAATGCGAAGGAAGCTGAGGAATATCACAGCGCTCAGGTTGCGGCCTTCGCTGACAGCGAAGCGGACATGGTGTCGGCGGTGACCATGACGAATGTCGACGAGGCGACCGGCGTCGCAAGAGCGGCCAGGAAACACGGTATGCCCTGCGCCATCTCGTTCACCGTCGAGACGAACGGCCGGCTGGTGACGGGTGTTTCGCTGCAGGAAGCGATCGAAACGGTCGATGCGGAGACGGAAGGCTATCCGCACTACTACATGGTCAATTGCGCCCATCCGAGCCATTTCGAAAGCAGCCTCGATCAGCGCCAGGCGTGGGTGCGGCGGATTGGCGGCATTCGCGCCAACGCCTCGACGAAGAGCCATGCGGAACTCGACGAGAGCGAGACCCTGGACATAGGCGACATCGGAGATCTCGCCCGGCGCTATCGCTCGCTCACCGGCCGCATGCCGCATTTGCGCGTGCTGGGCGGCTGCTGCGGCACCGACCACCGCCATATCGCGGCGATCTGCGAGGCCTGCCTGCCGGCGACGGCACTGAGTGCTTGACCACCGGAAGCGCTCCTCCCATTGTCAGCAAGGCGGGAGGAGCTCCCAGTATCCCGACGCTCGCGAAAAACGGATCGCTCGTGTAGACTTGTCGGGAAAGGGCGGCCGGTATTTCCTGGGCAACGCCGCTAAAGTGTGATGAATTCCATACCGCCGCAACCGGGCTCGGCGACAGCCCCGTTTCCCTTCGACAACAGCTATGCGCGACTGCCGTTGAATTTCCACGCCCGGGTCGAGCCGGCACCCGTGGCCGAGCCTTGGCTGATCAAGTTCAACCGGCCGCTCGCGGAAGAGTTGCGCCTGGATATCGAAGCGCTCGAGCGCGATGGCGCGGCAATCTTCTCGGGCAACACGGTCCCGGCGGGCGCGGAGCCGCTCGCCATGGCCTATGCCGGCCACCAGTTCGGTACCTTCGTCCCGCAACTCGGCGACGGCCGTGCCATCCTGCTCGGCGAAGTCGTCGACCGCGATGGAAAGCGCCGCGACATCCAGCTCAAGGGATCCGGCCAGACACCCTATTCTCGCCGCGGCGACGGCCGGGCAGCGCTCGGGCCGGTGCTGCGCGAATATATCGTCAGCGAGGCGATGCATGCGCTTGGGGTGCCGACCACCCGCGCGCTTGCCGCAACGGTGACCGGCCAGCCGGTCTATCGCGAGCAGATCCTGCCGGGCGCCGTCTTTACGCGGGTAGCGGCCAGCCATATCCGCGTCGGCACGTTCCAGTTCTTCGCGGCACGCGGCGACATGGAGTCGGTCAAGGCGCTGGCCGACTACGCGATCGACCGCCACTATCCGGAACTGAAGGCAGACGAGAACCCCTATCTCGGTCTCCTCAAGGCCGTGGCGGCGCGACAGGCAGCTTTGATCGCGCGCTGGCTGCATATCGGCTTCATTCACGGCGTGATGAACACCGACAACATGACGATTTCCGGTGAAACGATCGACTTCGGTCCCTGCGCCTTCATGGATGCCTACGATCCGAAAAAGGTCTTCAGTTCGATCGACCAGTTCGGCCGCTACGCCTATGCCAACCAGCCGGCAATCGGCCAGTGGAATCTCGCCCGGCTCGCCGAAACACTCGTGACGCTCTTCGATCCGACGGCCGACGTGGCGGTGAACCTCGCCAATGACGCCCTCGGCGAGTATGGCGCTATCTTCCAGAACCATTGGCTTGACGGCATGCGCCGCAAGCTCGGGCTTTCGACGGCGGAGGACGGCGACCTGGAACTGGTGCAGGCCTTGTTGGCGCTGATGCATAAGGGAGGCGCGGATTTCACCCTCACCTTCAGAAGGCTGGCTGCGTCGGCGGAAGACGCGGGCGCCGATGCCGAGCTTGCCAAACTCTTCCAGACGCCGGAGTCGTTGTCGCCGTGGCTTGCGGACTGGCGCCGCCGTCTCGAACGTGAGGCCCGCCGGCCGGTCGAAAGAGCGGCAGCGATGCGCGCCGTCAATCCGGCCTTCATTCCGCGCAACCACCGCATCGAGCAGGCGATCGAAGCGGCGACCGAGAACGCAGATTTCTCGCTTTTCGAGGCGCTTCTCGAGGTGACCTCCAAACCTTACGAGGACCAGCCGGGACATGCCGCCTTTGCCGAGCCGCCGCAACCTGGCGAAGAAGTGCTGCAAACCTTCTGCGGCACCTGACAAACCGCAGCTCCGCCTCGGCCACCGCGGCTCGATGGTCCGCCAATTCGAAATATTCCCAGTGAATCAACGTCCTGCCGCAATGTCTTGCGCATCCAAAAGGTGATTGCGCAGAAGGGCGGCGCCATTGAAAGGCACCTGCGTCGCGTTACCTTCGCAATCGACGTTGTGGATGATGCGCACAATTTGCGAGGGAGAATTGCCGCGGAATCCGCACTCATTCTTCGTCTGTCGTTCTGTGCGGCCCGGCCGGGCCGAAGGTGCCGCCGCATCGTTCTTCAATTCGGGAGTTCGAATTCATGCCCATTGTCCTGACCGCCCTTCTCTTCGCACTGATCGGTCTGGTGCTCGGTGCGGGGGGGACGAGGCTCGTCCTGCTTGGCGGCAGTCCCTATTACCTCATCACCGGCCTGGCGTTCCTGCTCACCGCGTTGCTGCTCTACCGCAAGAGCGCGGCGGCGATCTGGGTCTATACGCTGATGGTCCTCGGCTCGCTTGCCTGGGCCGTTTGGGAGGTCGGGTTCGACTGGTGGCAGCTCGGACCGCGCGGCGGCGTGATCATCCTGCTGGGCTTTTGGCTGCTTGCCCCGTGGATCCGCCGGCCGCTCGGTTTCATCAGCCCGTCGGGCGAACGCTACAGCGCAGCCGCCTGGCCACTTGCGCTCGCCAGCCTCGTCGCGATCGGCGTCGCGCTCTATTCTATGACGCAGGACGTCCATGATATTCGCGGCGACCTGCCGGCTGACGTCGTCGCGGCCAACCCCAATCTCGGCGGCAATGTGCCGGCCGGCGAGTGGCATCACTACGGCCGCACGCTATTCGGCCAGCGCTATTCGCCACTCGCCCAAATTCACCGGGAGAACGTCGCTACGCTGAAGATCGCATGGCAGTACCAGACAGGAGACGTCAAGCTGCCGGAGGATATCGGCGAAACGACCTATCAGGTGACGCCCCTGAAGGTGAATGACACACTCTATCTCTGCACGCCGCACAATTGGGCGATCGCGCTCGATGCTGCGACCGGCCGGCAGAAATGGAAATATGATTCGAACTCCGGGCTGAACCCGGACCGCCAGCACCAGACCTGCCGCGGCGTCACCTATTGGGCCGATCCGGCGGCGGCCGCCGGCAGCGCCTGTGCCGAGCGCATCTACCTGCCGACCTCGGACGCCCGCCTGATCGCGCTCGATGCCGCGAACGGCACGGTCTGCACCGGCTTTGCCGACCAGGGCGTTCTGCACCTCGAACAGGGCATGCGGTACAATCCCGCCGGCTATTACTATTCCACATCGCCACCGGTCGCCGTCGCCGGCAAACTCATCGTCGGCGGCGCCGTCAACGACAATTATTCAACCCAGGAACAATCCGGCGTCATCCGCGCCTTCGACATCAAGACCGGGGCGCTCATCTGGAACTGGGACAGCGGCAACCCCGATCAGACGGCGCCGCTGCCGCCCGGCCAGTTCTACACCACCAATTCGCCGAACAGTTGGTCGGTCTCCTCCGTCGACGAGGCCCTCGGGCTGATCTATGTCCCGCTCGGCAACCAGGTGCCCGATCAGCTCGGCATGGGGCGAAGCGAGCATGTGGAGAAATATTCCTCCTCGATCGTCGCGCTCGACATCAACACGGGCGCGCTGCGCTGGTTCAGGCAGACGGTGCATCACGATCTCTGGGACATGGACGTGCCGGCGCAACCGGCCCTCATCGACATCACCAGGGAAGACGGAAGCGTCGTGCCGGCGCTCGTCGGCCCGACCAAGCAGGGCGATGTCTATGTCCTCGACCGCCGCAGCGGAGAACCGATCATTCCGGTCGAAGAAGTGCCCGCCCCCGGCGGCGCCATCGCTGAGGACTTCACCGCTCCGACCCAGCCGGTCTCCGGCCTCACCTTCATGCCGCCGCCGCTTCAGGAGCGCGACATGTGGGGAATTACCATGTTCGACCAGCTCGCCTGCCGGATCGAGTTCCTCTCGTTGAAATATGAGGGCCGCTACACGCCTCCCTCGCTCGAGGGAACGCTCGTCTATCCGGGCAATTTCGGCACCTTCAACTGGGGCTCGGTCGCGGTCGATCCGGAGCGCCAGGTGATGTTCGGAATGCCAACCTATCTCGCCTTCACCTCGCGGCTTGTCCCGCGCGAGGAAATCCCGCCAAAGGGCGAAGGCGAAAAGGGCAGCGAGCAAGGGCTGAACCGCAACGAGGGAGCGCCCTACGGCGTCTACATGGGTCCGTTTCTCGGCCCCTTGCGGATTCCCTGCCAGGCGCCGCCCTGGGGCTATGTCGCCGGTGCCGATCTCAGGACCGGCAAGATCGCCTACAAGCACAAGAACGGCACTGTCTATGACATGACGCCGCTGCCGCTTCCCTTGAGGCTCGGCGTGCCGGGTATCGGCGGACCGATCATCACCAAGGGCGGCGTCGCCTTTCTCGGCGCTACGGTCGACAACTTCCTGAGGGCCTATGACGTGACGACGGGCGACCAGCTCTGGCAGGCGCGGCTGCCGGCCGGCGGCCAGGCGACACCGATGACCTATATGGTCGGCGAAAAGCAGTATCTGCTGATGGTCGCGGGCGGGCACGGCTCGGTCGGGACCAAGCCGGGCGATTATGTGATCGCCTATACGCTGCCCTGATGGCCATCGGCGGCGCGCCTGCTGAAGCGCTCAGACCATGCCGGCGACAATTTTTCCGACTTCGGCGAACACCGGATTTAGCTCTGCCGGCTCCACCTTCGCTTCGCCGGTATAGACGGTGATGAGGATCGGGCCGCGCCCCTTCGGCACCGCAAAGCCGATATCGGAGACTGCGCCGGTCGAACTCGTGCCGGTCTTGTCACCGATCTGCCACTCCTTCGGCAGGCCGGCACGAAGCCGCGCGTCGCCGGTCGTGTTGGCGACCATCCATTCGACGAGTTGTCGACGCGAGCTCTCCGCCAGAACCGATCCGAAGGCAAGCTTTCCGATCGTCTCGAGCATCGCAACCGGCGTCGTTGTATCGCGCGGATCGCCGAATTTGGCTTCGTTGAGATCCGGTTCGGTTCGGTCGAGGCGCGTCGTCCGGTCGCCGATCGACCGCAGCCAGGAGGTCAGCCCAGCCGGGCCGCCGAAGCTTTCGAGCAGCAGGTTGGCGGCCGCATTATCGCTGATGGTGACCGCGGCGTCGCAGAGTTCGGCGACCGTCATGCCATCGCCGCCAACATGCTTTTCGGCGACCGGCGAATGAGGCAGCAGGACATCCTTGCCGAAGGTGATCCGCCGGTCGAGTTTTTCTTCGCCCCGATCGACGCGCGCGAGCACGCACGCGGCGGCGAGCGCCTTGAAGGTCGAGCACATGGCGAAGCGCTCGGTCTCACGGTGACCGAAGGAGATGTTGGTTTCCGTGTCGAGCACGGCCACGCCGAGGCGCCCGCCGGTCCGCTTTTCGAGCTCGGCGAGCAGTTTCGTCACATCGTCACCGGTCGCAGTGGCGGCACGCGCCGCACCGGCAAGTGCCAGTGCCGGATAAAGCATTGCGGTGCCGATCAGCATGTTGCGGCGATTGATGAGCAGGGGAATGTCTTTCCTCCGTTTGGCGAGCGAGCAGCCGCTGAGGCTAAATTACTGATCTTGAATATTAATTTCCGTCAATGCGACGCTCTTACTCGCTAGGCAGGGAATGTGGCGGCCTTGTGCCCTGAGGGAGCGGTATCTATATAGCTCCAGAGACTATAGCTATGGAGCGCGCCTATGTACTCGATCGGAGACCTTTCCCGGCGGACCGGCGTGAAAATTCCGACGATCCGCTATTACGAGCAAATGGGTCTCATCGCGGCGCCGGAACGTTCGGAGGGCAACCAGCGGCGTTACGAGAAACGCCAGTTCGAACGGCTTGCCTTCATCCGTCACGCGCGCGATCTAGGGCTTTCGATCGAAGCGATCCGGGAATTGCTGGCGCTCAGCGAACATTCGGAACGGCCCTGCGGCGAGGCGGACCGCATTGCCAGCGAACATCTCGCTTCGGTGCGGGAGAAGATCGCCCGCCTCACGAAGCTCGAGCAGGAACTGGAGCGGATCGTCGCCTGCCACGGCGATCACACGATCGGCGACTGCTATGTCATCCGGGCCCTTGCCGACCATTCGCTGTGCGACAGCGAGCACTGAGGCATGTTTGTACCAAGTATCCCCGTTGACAAATTCGCGGAAATGAACAATCTACGCGCATGATCAAGAACGCACCCATCTGCCGCGCGTATTTTTGGCTGTTCCGATAGGAGCGGCCTGCTGATCATTTTCAACAAGGCCGCCATCAGGCGGCTTTTGTTTTTCACGGCACCTGATGGCGGGAAACCCATAGGAGCCGAGAATGCTGCAGACTGCCACCCCCTCCCTTCATCCTACTCCGTCGGTCCGCGCTCCGATGGTGACGATCCGCTGCGCCAAGTTGCGCGACCTCGCCGAACTGCGTGAGATGATCGCGGAGCTTTCCGCCCATCACGGCGATGCGGCCCCGCTTACCTCGGAGCAGCTCGAACGCGACCTCTTCGGCCGCACCCCCTGGATCACCGCCCTTGTCGCCGAGGCCGGCGGCCAGTTGATCGGCTACGCAATTCTCGTTCCCCAATACCGGGCAGCCGAAGGCGCGCGTGGCATGGAGCTGCATCACCTCTTCGTGCGCCCCGGCCATCGCGGCACAGGCATCGGCCGCCATCTCGTCGCCAAGGCGCGGGAACAGGCGAAGATGGCCGGCTGCGATTACCTTGCCGTCAGCGCTGCAACCGGCAATTTCCAGGCGCATCGTTTCTACGAGTCGGAGCGCTTCGTGCCGCGGCCGGTGACAGGCATGCGCTATATGCAGAAGCTGGGCTGAGCGGAGGAGGCGATAGCCTATGACGGGGGCAGCGCCTTCAGGTAGGCGGCAATCGCCTCGCGCTCGGAGGCCGGAAGCTTTGCCATGTTCTTCTGCACCTCGACCATGGAGCCGCCGACGGAATCGTATTCGGGCGTGAAACCGGTCTCCAGGTAAGAGGCGATGTCCGACGCGCTCCAGCCGCCAATGCTCCTGGAGCCCGGGGTGATGTCGGGAATCCGCCCCTCGCCTTCCGGGTTCGGAGCGCCGGCCAGCCAGCGGCCCGCTTCGAAGCCGCCGAGTGCGTCGCGCGGCGTGTGACACTCGCCGCAATGGCCGGGGCCTTCGACGAGATATTGTCCGCGGGCGAGCTTCGGGTCGGCGCTGTCGACCTGAACCCGCGGCTCGTCGGTGAGATACAAGAGCTTCCAGCCGCCGAGCGCCAGACGGATATTATAGGGGAAAGGCAGATCATGCGGCGGCGTCACATTGGCGCTCTTCGGCAAGGTCCGCATATAGCCGTAAAGGTCGTTGATGTCCTTGGCGGTCATCCGTGCATAGGAACCGAAGGGAAAGGACGGATAGAGATGCTCGCCATTCCTCCCCACCCCGCGCGTCATGGCGTTGCCGAACTCGGCGAGCGTCCAGCCGCCGATGCCGGCCGTCTCGTCCGGCGAGATATTCGGGGGGTAGAAGGTGCCGAAGGGGCTCTTCAGCGGCCGGCCACCCGACAGCACCAGTCGGGCATCGTCCTCGGCACGGGGTGCTGCATGGCAGCTGGTGCAGCCGCCCGCCCAGAAGACCCGCTCGCCATTGGCGAGATCCGGCTCGCCCAGCCCCTCCCAATGGGCGGCATGCCAGGGGGCGGGCTTCGTCAGCCACCAGAAGGCGCCGGCGCCGACCGCTGCAAGTAGAACCAGACCGGACAAAAGCCGCCCCGCGCGCGCCCTCATCATCTCTCCTTCGTCTTCAAGACAGAAATAAATGCGCCGGGTAGACCGGCGCATTTAACGGACCAAGCAGTGGCGTCCGCTATTCTTTCTTCAGACGATAGCTCTCATGACAGCTGGCGCAATCCTTGCCGAGGACGCCGAGTGCGGCGCCGACGCCGGCCTGGTCGGCGGGCAGCTCGGCAAGAATCTTCTCGGCATCGCCACCGAGCTTGGCGGCCTTCGCCTTGAAGTCATCCATGTTCTGCCAGATCTTCGGGCTCGCCTCCGTTTCCATACCGGTCTCGGAGCCGGCCGGGAAATGATTCGGGAAGACTTTGACCGTCTCGCTGATCGTCGACAGCGACGCTTTGACGATTTCGGCATCATAAGGCTTTTCGCCCTTGGCGATACCGCTCAGCGCACCGGCAGCCTGGCCCACCTTCTTCATCAGTTGCTGGCGGACCGCCTGAGGTTCACCGGCGGCGGTGACGGCGGTCACACCCAAGCCTGCGAGGACGGCTGCAAGCATAAGAGCTCGTATCTTCATCATGTTCTCCGGTCGTTCGAACCCGCTCGCGCGGCTTCCTGTTGAAGGCGCCGGCATGATGGCATCTTGGCTTTTCGACGGAAGTAACATTTTCTTGATGTGCTTGTCATTTCAGCACAATTCGCCGCGCTATACCTTAAGGCGCGGCAGAACTTGCGCGAACAATAACATGAATTCCTTGTTCATGTTTAATACTTGAAGGGAGCACAGCAAATCACCGGGCGGCGCTCCAACCCTGCCAAACGGTGAATATGGCGATTGCGACAAGCAGCAGGCCGGCACCGCGGCCGATGGCAACCGTCGCTACCGGACTGCCGACCAGCAGGTCGCGGCCGCGGCCGGCGGCGAGCGCCAGCCCGCCATAGACGGCAAGCTGCGTCACGGCGATCATCAGAGCCATCACCGCGGCCTGCGACCAGACGGGACCGAATTGCGGCTTCAGGAATTGGGGATAGACGGCGAGCATGAAGAGATAGGCCTTGGGATTCATCAGGCTCGTCATGGCCCCCTGGCGGAAGCTTGCCCAGCGCGACAGCCGCCTGCCCTCGTCGACACCGCCGATGGTGATCGAACTGCGCAGCAACGAAAAACCGATCCAGGCGATATAGGCGGCGCCGGCGACGAGGAGCACATTGAAGAGCTCCGGCACCAGATGCAGCACGACGCTGACGCCGAGCGCGGCATAGAGCGTATGCAGCACGCCGCCCGCCATGATGCCCGCCGTCGCGGCCAGCCCGGACGTCCGCCCGCCGGTTATCGCATTGGCCAGCACGAAGACCATGTCCATGCCCGGGACGATGATGATGCCGAACAGAAGGGTGAAGAAAAGCCAGAGATTTTCAGCGTAGGTCATGTCAGTTGCTCATCGACGTTGTATGGAAGTTCAGGTCCGAATTGCCGAGTTGTCAATCCGTTGACGCTTGCTATAGCGCCGCTCAACTGACAGGGTTCTGTCAGGAGCGTTCGGACTTCCGGAGTTTTCGCGATGCGCAAGGCGGCGCGGCTTTTCGAGATCATCCAGATATTGCGGCTTGCCCGTAAGCCGATCACGGCCGCCGAGATCGCGGAGAAACTCGAGGTCACGCCGCGCTCGATCTATCGCGATATCGTCGCCCTGCAGGCGATGCGCGTGCCGATCGAAGGGGAGCGCGGTCTCGGCTATATTCTGAGGCCCGGCTTCGATCTGCCGCCGCTGATGTTTTCGATCGAGGAGACGGAAGCGATCGTCCTGGCGCTAGCGCTGCTGGCCCGCACCGGCGACGAGGAATTGAAGACCGCGGCCCAACGCGTCAATCGCAAGATCACCGGTGCCGTCCCCGAACCGCTGCGCCAAACATTCCAGTCGCAGGCGCTGCACGCCTGGGGCACGATCGCCGCCCCGCCGCCCGCGGTCGACCTCGCCATGATCCGCCGCGCGATCCGCGACGAGCAGAAGCTCGCGCTCGACTATCGCGACGAACTCGGGCGGTCGACGGAGCGCACCGTCTGGCCGCTGGCGCTGATCTACTATTCGGAGCATGCGATGATGGTCGCCTGGTGCGAATTGCGCCAGGACATCCGCAACTTCCGCGCCGACCGGGTGGAGCATTGCGAGCCGATCGGGGCCTTCTTCCGAGGTGAAGGCGAGAAGCTTCGGCAAGCGTGGATCGCCGGCTGGAAGATAAATGCCGTTCGATCTTTCGCTTCGGGCACAGTGTAATTGATCGCGAAGAAAATATCAGTCTCGCCGGCGGACCGACAACGAAAAGGCCCGACGCAAGCGCCGGGCCGAATCTCGTGCATAAGAACCAAATGGTTACTTCGCCGCTGCCTCGTACATTTCGAGGACGTAATCCCAGTTGATGAGATTGTCGACGAAAGCCTCGAGGTATTTCGGACGGGCATTGCGGTAATCGATGTAATAGGAATGCTCCCAGACGTCGACGCCGAGGATTGGCGAGGCGCCGTGCACGAGCGGGTTTTCGCCGTTCGGGGTCTTGGAGATTTCGAGCTTGCCGTTCTTGACCGAGAGCCAGGCCCAGCCGGAGCCGAACTGGGCGGTGCCGGCGGCGATGAAGTCGGCGCGGAACTTGTCGTAGCCGCCGAGATCGGACTTGATGGCCGCGTCGAGCTTGCCAGGCAGGCTGGTGCCGCCGCCGCCCTTCTTCATCCACTTCCAGAAGTGGATGTGGTTGTAGTGCTGGCCGGCATTGTTGAACAGCGGCTGGTTGGTGCCGTAGGACTTCTTGACGATCTCCTCGACCGAAAGATTGGAAAGACCGGCTTCCTCGGCGAGCTTGTTGCCGTTCGTCACATAGGCGAGGTGATGCTTGTCGTGGTGGTATTCGAGCGTCTCGCGCGACATATAGGGCGCGAGCGCGTCGTAGTCATAGGGAAGGTTCGGCAATTCGAAAGCCATTGTGGCATCTCCTCTTGGCATTGGATTTCGTGACGGAAATCAGTGAGCGGGAACATAGGCACCGCCTTTGCGGGAGGCAACCGATGCGGTGCCAAAATTTCTCTGAGCCACGCAAAATACTTTCATTCGGCGATCGGGTGCGCGTTTGACGCGAATGTCGACGCAGAGGATTCCTGTCCTATTTAACGGAGACGAACCAACTGACTTCGCCGTCGGCACAGGAGGAAAGAATGGAATTCCATCAGGGCCGTCTCATCGACCACGTGCACCTGCGCGTCCGGGATCTCGCCGTCAGCAAGCGCTTCTATCAGGCAGTGCTTGGGGCGCTTGGCCATCGGCCCACCTACGAGACCGACGCATTTTTTGCGTTCGACGAGTTCTTCGTCGATCAGGCGGATGATTATCGTACCCGCGTCCATATCGCCTTCCAGGCCTCCGGTCCGGACGCGGTGCAGCGCTTTTACGATGTCGGCCTCGCCAATGGCGGCACGGACAACGGAGCGCCCGGCGAGCGCCACTATCACCCGGGCTATTTCGCCGCCTTTCTGCTGGATCCCGACGGCAACAATATCGAGGCGGTTCATCATGGGCCAACGACGCGATCGTCCGCCGATGTGGTCGTCCGGCCCGTCGAGATTTGAGGTTGGAGCCTTTCAGGTCGGGAGGCCGCCGTTCGTCCTGCCAGTGCTGGGCATCGCCACGGCTCCCCATCAGATAGGTGGCCGGCCTATCGCTCCTTCAACTCCATGAAGCGGATGCGGTTATTGAAGGGATCGATAACTGTGACTTCGAGCCGCGTTCCTTCGTCCTCGAGACCAGGCCGCATGTAGCGATAGTTCTTGGCGATGAGTTCCTTGTGGAACGCGCGGATGCCTCTCATGTAGACGCACATGTTGCCGCCGGGCGTCGCATCTCCCGCATGCTCTGATAGATGCAGCTTCAGTCCGCCTCGCGAGATCTGCGTGTAAAGCGGGAAATCGTCGCCATAGCGGTGTTCCCAGTCGACCGCGAAGCCCAGGAAACCAAGATAGAATTCGTGGGCCTTTGCCACGTCGAAGATCCGGACGATCGGCACCGCCTGTTCGAACGCGATCTCCGCGCCCTCCCCAGCGGTTCCCGCGGCTTCGAGTTTCGCCGACAGGATGTTCCAGGTGGCAAGCCCGAACTGGCGGGCGACGATCTCGAGCGCCTCGCTGTGGGCGATCGTCATTTGATGGTCGGCAAGGGCATCACGCAGGGCCTTCGCCATGGCCTTGGCATCGCGATAGTCGCGCATTTCCGTTCCTTGTCACGGCGAAGCCTTCGTTAGCGCCCGCATTACCAACGCCTTCGCCCGACTGTCGAACGGGTGAGCAAGGATCAGTGGAGGCGTTCGCCATGCCCTTGTCGGGCGCGGGCTGCCGGCCGCCTCCGGCCGTGCATCAACCTATCCGCTCACACGGCTTTTGTCAGCCGGAATGTTGCGCTTGCACCGTCCTAGACGTCGCCGCTCGAATGCGCCCAGTCCATGTAGAGATCACGCGCCTTGGCGGTGATCGGGCCGGCTTGCAGGTCGCGGTCGTCAAGGCGGGTCACCGGCAGCACCTTCGAATAGTTGCCGGTGGTGAAAATCTCGTCGGCCGCCTCGAAATCGGTCATCGTCAGCGTCGTTTCGATCACCTCGAAGCCCGCTTCGCGCAACAGGCTCATGACGCGCGAGCGGGTGATGCCGGCGAGGAAGGTGCGGTTGGCGGCCGGGGTGAAGACGACGCCGTCCCTGACCATGAAGATGTTGGAAGAGCCGGTCTCGGCGATGTTGCCGAGCATGTCGCGCACCAGCGCATTGTCGAAACCGCGCGAGCGCGCTTCCTGGAGGATGCGGGCGTTATTGGGATAGAGGCAGCCGGCCTTGGCGTCCGTCGGCATGCATTCGAGCGTCGGGCGGCGGAAGGGCGACAGCGTCAGCGCCGAACCGGCATGGGCGTTGCCCATCGGCGCCTCGAACAGGCACAGCGCAAAGCGGGTCGATTCCGGATCGACCGCCACGACGCTCCAGGACCCATGCTCGCCCCAATACATCGGCTTGACGTAGATGGCCGTCTTGCCGTCGAATTTCTTCACGCCCTCGAAGCTCAAGGCTCCGATCTCCTCGGCGGCCATTGTGGGCTTCAGGCCGAGCGCTTCCGCGGAACGATTGACGCGCTGACAATGGAGGTCGAGGTCCGGGGCGATGCCGTCGAACCAGCGGGCGCCATCGAACACCGTCGAGCCAAGCCACATGGCGTGCGACGTCGGGCCGATCAGTGGCGGGTTTCCGGACAGCCATTCGCCGTCGACATAGGTCCAGGTGGTGGATCGGGGGGATGTATCGACGGCCATCGGACTCTCCTCTTGTCCTTCGCTGCTGTCCCGATCTAGCCCGAAAAAGCAGCATCAGAGTGAATGGGTACATCAAAAAATGTCATGGCGTCCATTGTGGAGCCTCCCCGCACCGCGTGCCAGAATAACGAAACAGAAATGGAGACCGATCGCCAATGAAAGCGATGTATTACGAAGCCTTCGAGAAAACGCCGGAAATCCGGACGCTGCCCGATCCGAGCCCCAGCGAAAACGGCGTCGTCATCAAGGTCGAGGCGACCGGTCTCTGCCGCAGCGACTGGCACGGCTGGATGGGCCACGACCCGGACATCCGCCTGCCGCATGTGCCCGGCCATGAACTGGCCGGAACGATCGCCGCCGCCGGGCGCGGCGTCCTCAACTACAAGGTCGGCGACCGGGTGACCGTGCCCTTCGTCTCCGGCTGCGGACGCTGCGGCGAATGCCGCTCCGGCAACCAGCAGGTCTGCGAGGCACAGTTCCAGCCGGGCTTCACCCATTGGGGTTCCTTTGCCGAATATGTGGCGCTCGACTTCGCCGACCAGAACCTCGTGAACCTGCCGGAGAGCATGGATTTTGCGACGGCCGCCAGCCTCGGCTGCCGCTTCGCCACCTCCTTCCGGGCGATCGCCGACCAGGCCCGCGTTCAAGGGGGCGAATGGGTGGCGGTGCACGGCTGCGGCGGCGTCGGTCTTTCGGCGATCATGATCGCCGCAGCGCTCGGCGCTAACCCGATCGCCATCGATATTTCCGAGGAAAAGCTCGCATTCGCGCAGACGCTCGGCGCGGTCGCCGCGATCAATGCGCGTGACACGGATGACATCGCCGCCGCTGTCAAGGAGATCACCCAAGGCGGCGCGCATGTCTCGATCGACGCGCTCGGCTCGCCCGTCACCTGCTTCAACTCGATCAGGAACCTGCGCCGCCGCGGCCGCCATGTGCAGGTCGGGCTGATGCTCGCCGAACATGCGACGCCTCAGATCCCGATGGCGCAGGTGATCGGCCACGAGCTCGAAATCTACGGCAGCCACGGCATGCAGGCCTGGCGCTACGACGCAATGCTGTCGATGATCGTGGTCGGCAAGCTTGAACCGAAGCGGCTGATCGGCCGCGAGATCTCGCTCGAAGAGGCGGTGCCGGCGCTCGTGACGATGGACCGGGCGACGGACCTCGGCATCAATGTGATCACGCGATTCTGAGGTAAGTGCGAGGCGACCGCGCCCGTCCCACGGGCCGCTCAAGGGCTTCCTCCCAAAAAGACCCCTCCCCAACCCCTCCCCACAGGTGGGAGGGGCTTAATCTGCCGCCCTCGCTCCCCCCTCTCATTGGTAGCGGCAGATGGGAAGGCGGAAAATGGCAGTCCGGCGCAGCGGCCGCCAAGCCCTCCCCCTTGTGGGGAGGGGTTGGGGAGGGGTCTTACAGAGCGGATTTGGAGAGCCGCGAGAATCACGCCGCCCGGCGCCAGGCGAAGGTCTTGCCGCCGTCGGCGGTGGAGATCAGGCCGATGCGGTAGAGCGAGGTGAGCACGCTCGCAACCGCAGGCCGTACCTTCTGGCCCTGCTTGAAACGGGCGGCAATGTCTGCGGCGTTGAGCGCGCCGGCGGACTCGACCAGCACGTTGAGCACGAAGGCCGTCTGCTCGGCGTCGCCCACAGGAAACGCCGGCTTGGCGCCGGGCTTTGCCGGTTCCGCCGCGCCGCCGAGATCGGCTTCGAGCTGCCTGGCCTTCTCCTTTTCCGAACCGAAGCGCGGGATCTGGTAGTCGGGCCTGAGCCACCGGACGAGGCCACGCTTTTCCTCCTTCGCCCGCTCCTTGTTGAGCGCGACGAGGCGGGCAAGAACCTCCTCCTCCGGCAGGTCGATCGGCCAGCCATAGGCGTCGGCGACGGCGGCATCGAGCCTTTCGTGCAGTTCCTTCAGGATCAGCACCAGCCCGTCATCGAAAATGCGGCGTTCCCTGGCGTCGAGGTCATCCGGCTTCGTGCCCGCCTTCAGCCGCTCCAGGACATTGTAGAGTCCGGTCAGCGTCAGATGCGGATGCGCCTTGAGCACGCGCTTGCGATGGGCGTCGAGTTCCTCGGCGATGGCGCCGATTGCGGCTTTCTGCTCGTCGGTGGTGGCAGGGAACGGGAAGGGATCGAAGCAGCGGGATTTGGAATAGCGAGGGTCGTTGCCCATGCCCAGCCAACCACCTGCCCTTAACGCCCACGACGTGTGACAGCGAGAGGACAGAACACCGAGGAGGAAACCGTCATCGATGCCAATCGCCACCAGCATGTTGTCCGGCAAGATCGAGCCGTCGAGAAACTGGAAAACGCGGTGCTTGGCGGTTTCCACGGTGGCAATGTAGCGTGGCAAACTCACGAGTGCGGCACGGAGTTCCTGCCGCGGCTTTCCAAAAATCCACCACGACTTTGCATAACTTTCAGCATCCTTGGTCGGTACTTTTGCGAATTGATCCTCCCGGGCCTTCCTCACGGTCATGGAGAGGTGCTGATAAACTTCGGGAAATCTAGCGCGCACTTCATCCGCATCGAGGCCAAACAGGTCGATCACCATCACGCCGCGCGGTCGGTCCATCAGATCACGCCCGTTTCTGTAAACGCGAATGTGCTGATCCAGCCCGGCGCGGCGGCCAAGACCCAAATGCTCGGCCTCCTCTGGCGAGACAATAAAACCAGAACCGTGCAGTGACATGCCACGTGAAGACAGTCCCTCGCTAGCCGTGAGCGGCGATGCCGCTCCCAAGTCCACCCCGACCGTCAAATCCGAATTGATTTTGCCGCCCTTCTCCTCAAACAGGATTACCGGACTGTCGGTCTCGACGCCCTCCTCCGCCGTCACCTCCATCAGCAGGCCGTCGTGCTTGCCCGCCTCGGCAACCGTCATGGCGATGCGCACGGCGGCGCTGTCCCTGGTCACCTTCGTCCAGGGGTGATCGGGAACGGCCATCACCAGCGACAGCGGCTTCTTGGCGTTGAGATAGGGCTCGATCACCCGGCGCTGGAAGACCTGGCTGATGGAATTGGTGGTGACGAAGCCGAAGCGCTTCAAGCCGGAGCCCTTCCTGAGCAGGATCTCGGCCGACCGGTCCCACCAGTACATGACGAAGTCGGCGCTGTCGTTCATGTGCTTGTGCACCTTCCACAGCGCCTCTGCATAGGCCGAGCCCATGCGGGCGCGAATGTCCTTGCCGCCAATGAAAGGCGGATTGCCGACGATGTAATCCGCCTTCGGCCAATCCGGCCGGCGCGGGTTGGGGTAGACCTCAACACCGTCCTTCACCTGCGGCAGCGGGTAGCCGTCCCATTCCAGCACCGCATCCATGCACTGGATATTCTTGAAAGCGCGCAGGATCGGCTCCGAAGGGGCCGCGCCCTTGGTGCGGAAATGCCATTGCAGGTGGCCGATCCAGAGCACCAGCTCGGCAATCGCCGCCGCGCGTGGGTTCAGCTCCATGCCGAGGAACTGGTGCGGGTCGACCGTGTGGCTTTCGAGGCCGGTCAGCGCCTCCTGGCCGCCGAGATCCGCCAGCGCCTCCAGCACCTCGCCCTCCAGCCGCTTCATCAGTTCCAGCGACACGTAGAGGAAGTTGCCGGTGCCGCAGGCGGGATCGAGGACTCGCGTCTCGCAGAGCCTGTCGTGGAACGCCTGGACGGACTTGACCGCCGCGTCGTTCCGCCCCTCCGCCTTCTGCCGTTCCGCGGTCGAGAGCACCTGTCCCCACTCGGCACGCAACGGATCGACGATGGTGGCGATCACCAGCCGCTCGACATAGGCGCGCGGGGTGTAGTGCGCGCCTAGGTCGTGTGGACAATTATCTGATCCATAGCACGATAGCTGCGATGGTGACGACGGCGAGATAGTTTCTGGCGGTTTTC
>NZ_LNQC01000075.1 GCF_001651855.1 Sinorhizobium americanum
TGTCTATATTGACGTCCATATAGACAGAACATCCAGTTCGCCTCACTTCTCAGCAAGGCGGCCCTCCTCGGATGCGTACGACGTGCCTCCGTTGCGCCATGCTTATATAGCTCAGACACCATGCAATATGTAGCAAGCGGCACCTCCGGGGCCGGTACATCCTTGTCGGGAACGTGGCGATCGTGTGGTGTTGTGGGCGGCACCGATCGCTACATTTTGCAAAGGGTAGCCTAATGAAACTAAACCAGGTGCACTCAGTGAGAGCGACCCGAAACCAAGATGTCTACGAACTGTCGTCTAATATCACGGACATCACCGGAGCTAGCTATGACACTATCTATATGAGCCGACCGGACGATCCCTATGGTCTCAATCCTTCTGTCCGAAAATGGCTGCAGGAAAACCCGGACGCTACGATTGAGCCTTATGTTCCGCCAACTAGTGAGCAGATACGGGCCTCGATGCCACCTCTGACTGCGCGGCAATTGCGACTTGGCCTTCTTGACGGTGGTATTTCGCCGAGCGAGGTCTCGGCAGCAATCGGCGCTATGCCCGCCGGCGCGATTAAGGATCGAGCGCGGATAGAGTGGGAGTACGCGGCTACTTTTGATCGCGCACATCACCTAATTGGCACCATTTGCGTGGTCCTCGGGCTTTCGGAGGAGCAAATCGATACAATGTGGAGAGATGCCGCAAGTTTATAGGCGAATTGGTTGCTGCGGGCCGCCCCAATCCTCATCATCTGGGGGTGTCTTGTTTGGCCGCGGCGCCAAAAGCCAGTTCGTCCTCAGCTATACGTTCGATAACCCCCAATTTCGCGGTGGCCCGAGGCGTACATCGTCGGGATCAAACTCAATCGTTGGCATGAAGCCTAGTTCAACGAGTTGTTCCGGATGAAGAAATCGGATCGACGAGTTGCTAACAAAATCTATAACGCCAGCCCTGTCGATCTCTTTCTTCAAAGCTAAGTAATGTTGCGAGCCGTTGTAGTGCTGCTTATTGGATGCAGCTTCGTGAATCTTATCTCGGTAATTCGTAAAAAATTTGAAGTGCAGCAACACGCCCCATATCTGCGAGAAATTACGATAAAAAGGGAGTGGGCGATGGATACTGCTCCCAAAATAGCAATACCTGTCCCAATAAATCACCGGGAATTTAATCAGTTCATTTTCTTCGTCGAAGAGACGCTTTCTTGGACCTCCTTTGACACTGATGCCGCGCTTGAGAAATTCTACTTCATACCCGCTGCCATCGACATGGTCTACGGAATGCCACGGCATGTTGCCGTTTCCGCTCTTTGCTTCGTTGGATGGATAAAAATCCAGCATAGGCGCTGGGAGTCTCTTGATGTCGCGCTCTTCGAGCACTTCAATCAGCGCTTTTAGCGGCTCGCGAGGGCACTGATCGTAGACAAGGAATTCGTCCGAGTCGACGTTGATGTACCAGCGGTTGTATCCATAACGCTCGAACAATTCTTCACGCCACCGGCGCCCCCTTCGGGCCGCTTCAAAGCGAATGGGCGATGTCCAGACGTCAACGTCCGGCTGGTCCATCAAGTGCTCACGAGACCCGTCTGTAGAAACGTCATCGAGGCAAATGAACCGCGTAACGCCAAGTTTTCGGTAGTGGCTTAGGAATGCGGGAATGAGCGACATTTCATTGTGTGTGACGAATACTAGCGGCAGATCCGCCGCATCCAGCGGACGCACGTCCTTTGCGGGGGAATGATGGCTTCCTCAGTGTTCCTACGCTCTCTCGCAGTGACCCGCCAGGTGTCGTAGAGGGTTTGCAGACGATCAACGATGCCCCGCTCAGGAAACGAGAAGTCACGGTCAAAAGGATACTTCATTTAAAAAATCCACAAGAGCTTGTAGCGGGTCTTCCGTCGCGCATCGTTCCAGCACATTCTGAAAAACTTAAATTTTGTTATAAAATTCACTTCGGGCAGCTTTTCTGAGATCTTGTAGCATCCCAATGTGTATTTCAGCCTTTGATTAAGCTTGTCACGAAAGCTTTTTGCTCCATAACGTTGCTCTGATCCAGAGCCCTCTGTAAAATCGTAAGTCGGTCCTTCTACGTACGCCACAAGATCTCGAATTACTAATTCTGAGACGACATAGGATGCGAAACACCATGGATTGCCGAGCTCGAACCAGCGGGGCATCAACACGTCTTTCGCGCTGGCCCTGTAGAGACCGTAAATCCATTCTGCGGGAAACGTCAGGTTTCTCGGGACGCGTCCAGATACATACCCTTTTGTGAAATCAAATATGGATTTGTCCGGAGATTTTATTTTGCTTCCGTTCGGCCCAACCAGCTTTGTAGAGCATGCTGCAAGTAACTTTCCGTCGTTCTGATCAAGCGCTCCGACCAGGCACGCCAAAAAATCTGAAGAGGAGTAGTCATCGCATGCACGCAGGCAGAAATATTCTCCACGAGTTGCGCCGAGTTGGACAGCGCGAGCGAAGTTTTCCAGTGCACCCACATGCTGCTCAGATCTCACAACGGAGAAACGACGATCCTTTCTGCAAAATTGCTGAGCGATGTGCAGTGTGTCGTCTGTTGATTGGTTGTCGAGAATGATCGCTTCGAAATCCCTATAGGTCTGATCAGCGATGCACTGTAGACTGCTTCTGAGGGTCCTTTCGCCGTTGTATACGGGAAAAACGACCACGACCTTAGATTTGGCCATTACACCATCTCGGGATTGGAATCGTACCGCTCATATAGAATGCCGCCATCGCCTGCAACTGGTTGCATTCACGACGGCATCATCCCCGCTGTGCTCAGACGTGCGCCGAACTCCGGTACTACATTGCAATGACTTTGGCAGCAACGCCGATTTTGTTCGTTGCGTCTCTGATCTCAGCCTCGTAGTTACCGTTCATAACCAAAATCGTTTGGACAGGATGACTCTTGAGCCATTCGGGCCCACGAATGCGAACGCCGGACAGGGGAGCAAATTTGCCTTGCTTTCTTGGCTTGATGTCGATGCCGTCACCAATGAGGCCGTCGCTTATGAGGCAAGATAGCATGACGCCTTTCGTTGCCATGCCCCAAACTGCCGTGCTGTTGATATCCGCTATGGCTGTCCGCACCGTATTCACCATTTGGTTTTCCGAGGCAGCATAGGTCTTGGCGGATTGAGGGGCCCTCTCGTTCTACCAGCGTGTGGTATCGCCAGTCGTACTCGGCGCAGGTGCCCACGACGACGACGCGGTTGCCGCCCCCCGTAGGAAAGCATCGACAAGCTGCAATGAGGCCGCCAGCCAGCGGATATTCTCTATACTGTTCCAGTAAGCCCCCGGTTTAGTGCACCAGGCCGTGTGGATCAGCGTGTCGGCTCCGATCCGGGATATCTGCTCGAATGTGTCCGCATCGGGGGACAACAGGTTCACTCCGTGAAAAAGACACGCAGTCCGATTGTCCCGGCCACGGCGTCCGCCCCAGAGTGTGGACTGCAAGGCCTGGTTTCAAACTGAACTGGGGAATGTGCCGCCCGAGAAAGCCGCTGGCTCCCGTGAGAAGAACGCTGTCCACGAAATGATGCCCTGCCTCAACAGAAGGCATCCCTACAGCAAGTAGAACCGAAAGAGAATAGGCCCGTCTACATCTCCAAGAGTACGATCAGCCTTTTCCCCAACAGCAAAGGTAACCACCATGACCCACACCATGCCTCCGGGCGCGGCGCTTCTGCTTGGCTTCATCCGCGAAGCGGAAGTCGGCGGAAAGGATCGCGGCTCCTATGAGGTGATCTATGCACACAGACAGAACAGCCTGCAGAAGCCGCTGACCGCCATGACGCTTGGCGAGGTGATCGCCGCCCAGAAGACCTGGTCGAAGACGCATGGGTCGAGTGCGGCCGGCGCCTACCAATTCATGCGCGCGACGCTTGTTGGGCTGCTGCGGGATGTTCCGTGGCTCGAGGAGGGGCAGCTCTTCGAGCCTGGCTTGCAGGACGGATTGGGGCTCCATCTCCTGAACCGCAGGGGCTTTGCAAGCTTCGCGTCCGGCGAGATCACCCTGACCGAGTTTGGCCGGCGGCTGGCCATGGAATGGGCATCGCTTCCGGTGCTTGCGGAGACGGACGGTGATCGGCGGCGCGTGAAACGCGGGCAGTCCTATTATGCCGGAGACGGACTCAACAGGGCGCTGGTGAAACCGGACGAGGTCGAGGTGGTGCTTCGCCAGGTGTTCGCTGCGTCTCGACCATCGGAAGCGGTTCCGGACTCAGCTGAGGACGTGCCGCCCGTGATGGCGCGGCCCGACGTACGGCGCAAACCCGTTGCCCGTTCCGGGCGGTTCTGGACGTGGCTGTTGACCGCCGGCGGAACCACCATCACGGCGCTCAAGGAATTGAACCTCGTGGCGCTCGACTGGCGGGTGCAGCTTGCCATCCTGACGACGATCGTCGGCTTCGCGATCTACGCAATCTCATCGATGCCGGCGGTACGCGATGCGCTGGGGCTCGGGCGATGAGTTTTCCCTGGGTCAAGTTATTAGGCGGCATGATCGTGCTTGCCGCCCTCTCCTGGGCCGTGCTGGAAATTCGCGAGAACGGTGCCCAGGCGGTCCGCAATTCAATCGAAAGGCAAAACAATGAAGCGGCGAATAGCGCTGATACGAAGCGCCTTGACTATGATGCCTGCTCTCATTCTGGCGGGTTGTGGAACTTCGGCGCCGGCAAATGTGAGCGGCCTGCGCGCGGTGGTCGGCACTGACCTCGTCGGCGCTCGCGGCGCGACGGCGGCAGACCAGCACCGGATCGACAGGACGGTGGTCGGCCTTTGTGCCGCTTCGGTCTGGACAAAGAGCGAATGCATGAGACACGGGGAGCTTCGCGATGGTTGACGCCACGGTCCACCAACAGCTTGGGACATTGATTGCCGAGGTGAAGAACCTGCGGGAGGATTTCCGCCGGGCGGAGGACAGGTCCGACGCCGGGCGAAACTCCATGGATCGGCGCATGGACGAACTCGTCGACCGGGTTGGAACGCTCGAGACGTCGATGACGCTCGTCAAGGACGAGATCGCCGAGATGAAGCCGGTGACCGAGGACGTCCGCAAATGGAAGCTGATAGGCATGGGGGCGCTTGGCGTCATCGGCATCGGCGGCGCGGCACTCGGCGTCACCTTCGCCGATGCGGCCCGGCGGGCGATCATGCTGATCAGGGCAGCGTAGCCTATGTGCGGTGCGCACCCCCCCGGGGCCTTCGGGAAGTTGGCCCTCGTCGCCCGGTTCGAACGGCTCTTTCGCGTCAGTCGTCGTCGAAAAGCAGGAAATCCCGATAACGCCGGCTGACAAGCCGTAGCGACCGATCCGGCTCGATCACATAGGTCTCGTAAACGCGACGACCGAACGGACCAATGAATTGGTGCGGCACGATGCTGCCGACCGGCGCCTTGGTGAGTCTCGTACGCGGCTGGCCACCGTAGGTGATGCTGCCGGGAATGGGCTCAAGGCCGTACGAGTAGCCGACAGACGACGTCGTCATCTCGCAACCGGCAAGCAAGAGGGCCGTACAGAGCGTGGGAAGTGTGTGTTTCATGGCAATCTCCGAATTGCAGAGTTCCTGCCGCCTCAGTCGAAGATATCGTAATCGATGCGCCGGCTCGTCAGCCGCAGCGAGCGATCCGGCTCAATTATATAGGTTTCCGAGACGCGGTGTCCGAAATCGTCGAAGAAGCGGTGCGGCACGATGCTGCCGACAGGCGCCTTTGTGAGTTTGGTGCGCGGCTGACCGCCATAAGTGATGCTGCCGGGTATCGGCTCCAGATTGGGCCCATAGCCGACGGTCTGCGTCGAACTGCAAGCGCCGAGCACCAGTGCCGCGAAAATGGCGAAAAGGGCACTCCGCATGGCGATGTTCTCCGCTCCGGCCGCGACGCCGCGGTAAACTCGGCGTCCGCAGGAGTTGTTTGCACGTTTAACTGGTGCATCATTGTATTCCCGAAGCCGCAACGATCAAAGAGCGGAACGCGTTTCTGCGGATTTCTGGTGAAACACGATATTTCAGTTCAAATTCTCGAACATTTCGGTTGCGCAGAACGGGAAGATTGAATGATTTAGGGCAGCCGGACACGCAACCAGCGACGTCGCGGGGGGAACGTGGACCTTTTCAGGCAATGACGCGTTGCCGCCCTGCGGGCGTCCTTGTTGGCATGTCGCGACCAGTCCGCCGCAGGTGTTTTGCATGACTGTCGAACAGTCTCTTTCGTTTCTCGTCATTGGCACGATGATGGTCTTCTTCATCTGGGACCGCTTCCGCTATGACGTCGTAGCCTGTTCGGCGCTGATGCTCGCGGTCGCCGTCGGCATCGTACCCTACGACCACGCCTTCGACGGCTTCAGCGACGATATCGTGATCATCGTCGGCAGTGCGCTGATCGTCAGCGCCGGCGTCGCGCGATCCGGCATCGTCGATGCGGCGATCCAGCGCTTCCTGCCGGACCTCAATTCGGTGAGGGCACAGCTCGCGCTGCTGGTGGTAACCGTTACGGTCCTTTCGTCCTTCATCAAGAACATCGGCGCGCTTGCCATCATGATGCCGGTCGCCTTCCAATTCGCCCGGCGCTCGAATGTGCAGCCGTCGATCTTCCTGATGCCCATGGCCTTCGGCGCGCTGATCGGCGGGCTGATGACGCAGGTGGGCACCTCACCGAACGTTGTCGTATCGCGTATGCGGCAGGAACTGACCGGTGAAAGCTTCAGCATGTTCGATTTCACGCCCGTCGGCGCCTCGCTGGCGTTGGTCGGGGCGATTTTTCTGCTCTTTGCCTATCGGCTCGTGCCGGAGCGAAAGAGCCAGCAGGTCTCGGTGCAGCACGCCATCGAAATCACCGATTATACGTCCGAAGCTGTGGCGGCACCCGGTTCTCCGGCCATCGGCAAGTCGCTCAGCAACCTCGTGAAGCTCGGCGACGGCGGCGCCGTCGTCATTGCCATCTTCCGTCGCGGCACCCACCTGGCGCCGCTTCCTGACGTGGTGATCGAGGCCGATGACATTCTGCTGCTTGAAGGTGGCCCTGCTGCGCTTGACCGCATCGTTTCCCAGGCAAAACTGAAAATTTCCGGCGATCGATCGCCAACGTCCACCGAGACGGCGAGGACGGAGGTCGAGGCGATCGAGGCGGTGATTGCCAGCGGCTCGCCGCTGGTCGGAATGTCTGCGGAGCGGCTCGCGCTGTTTCACAATCACAATATCAACCTGCTTGCCGTAAGCCGCCAAGGCGAACGGCTGAAGCAGCGCCTCGGCAGCATAAGGCTGCGGGCCGGAGACATCGTCGTCTTGCAAGGGCGGCGTGCGGAGCTGCCGGCGTTTCTCCAGGATTTCAGCTGCTTGCCCCTTGCTCAGCGGGACATCCTGCTCGGGACGACCCGACGCGCGCCCGTGCCGCTGATCGTGCTGGCGACGGCCATGGGCGCGACGGCGGTCGGCATTCTGCCGGTACAGGTTGCTTTCTTCGCAGCCGCGCTTGCCATGGTGGTCCTGCGCGTCATTCCGCTGCGGGAGGTCTATCGGGCCGTCGACGGGCCGATCCTCGTCATGCTGGCGGCGCTGATCCCGGTCAGCGACACGTTGCGCACGACCGGCGGCTCAGATCTGATAGCGGGCTGGTTGAGCGGCATAGCGGTCAACCTGCCTCCGGCCGGCGCGCTCGCGCTCATCCTCGTCGCAGCCATGGCTGTGACTCCTTTTCTCAACAATGCCGCCACCGTGCTCGTCATGGCGCCGATCGCCGCGAGCTTCGCATCGGCGCTGGACTACAGGCCTGATGCCTTCCTGATGGCCGTGGCGATCGGCGCCGGTTCCGACTTCCTGACGCCGATCGGCCACCAGTGCAACACGCTGGTGATGGGGCCAGGCGGCTATCGCTTCGGCGACTATCCGCGGCTCGGCCTGCCGCTCTCCATCGTCATCATCCTCGTCGCCGTGCCGATGCTGATGTGGGTCTGGCCGCTGCGATAGAGACGCAAGCGGCCGGTCACCCAGTTTCTATGCGCCTCCTGCCGAAGCTGCCCTGTGGAGCAGGCCTCCGGAGGCGGCGCTGAAGCCTGCATCGGCGACATTGAAGATCGACGGTGGAAACCGCAAGATCGGCTCCTATCTGAAGAACGAGTCACGAGAGGCGGTCACATGAGCGATGGGGCGGAGATTTGCACGCCGGAAGAGGTTTTGGAGTTCTGGTTCACGGAGCTTTCCTATGACCACTGGTTCACGCCGAGTGCCGAGCTCGATCGGCAGTGCGCGCAGCGGTTTCAGGCGTCGCATCTGGCGCTTTCAAGGAAGCTCGACGATAGCTGGCGCCAGACGCCGGGCAACTGGCTCGCCGCGGTCCTCCTTTTCGATCAGTTGCCGCGGAACATGTATCGAGGCTCGCCACTCGTCTATGCTACCGACTGTCTTGCGCTGCGCGAGGCGAAGCTCGCCGTAGGTGCCAGTGCCGATATTGCCGTGCCGGCGGAATGGCGTCCGTTCTTCTACATGCCCTTCGAACACTCCGAGAACCTGACCGATCAGACGATGTCGGTGAAGCTGTTTACGGCGCTCGGCGACCCCGGCTATCTCGACTATGCCATTCGTCACCGGGAAGTGATCGAACGGTTCGGGCGCTTTCCCCATCGCAACGCGATCCTGGGGCGAATTTCGACGCCGGCCGAAGAGGACTATCTCGCGCAACCGGGCGCCGGATTCTAGAGCTGCTACTCGAGACAGAACAGGTCAACAGCGCCGTTTGCGATCTCAGCAGACGCAGCGACCGTGGACAAGGGAGGAACGCCATGAGCATGAAAAGGCTGCCGTGGGAAGGCGGGTGCCGCTGCGGGCGGGTGCGCATCGAGGTCAGCGCTCCGCCGCTTGTCACCATGGCCTGCCATTGCACGGGGTGTCAGCGAATGACGGCGAGCACTTACTCATTGAGCGTCGCAGTCCCGAGCGAAGGCTTCGCGGTAACCAAGGGGGACCCGGTGATCGGCGGACTGCACGGTGCGACGCGCCACTATTTTTGCCCGCACTGCATGAGCTGGATGTTCACCCGCCCTGAAGGAATGGACTGGTTCGTGAACCTTCGCGCGACGATGCTCGACGACGCCAGCTGGTACACGCCCTTCATCGAAACCTGGACAAGCGAGAAATTGCCATGGGCGACCACGCCCGCCGTCCATAGTTACGAAACGATCCCGGCGATGGAGGAGTATGAGGACCTGTTGCAAGAATATGCGGAATGGGCCGGGAAGCCCGACTCGTAGAACGTCGCGTTGTCTGCGGAAGAGCGCCTCGTCTCGGACTTGGGTGCCGTGAAACAATTGTGAATTGGCGCCGATTCACGTAGAAATTCGTCGCCCAGCGCGGCTTTTGCATCTTTTTGCCGTCTTGCCTATGCACAGGGGACGAACTGATCACGCAAGCGATTTTCGCCTGTGTGGCTCCCGGATTTCGAAGGATATCGAATTGCATTCCGCTGCGAAACTGACCGTTCTCTCGATTGCCATTTCGTTCGTCGTGCTGACGCTCGCCGGCGGAGGCACGGCGACGGCCCAGCAGGCGGCGCAACCGCAACACGCCGCGCCCGCGACGCCGGCGGCTGCGCAGCCGCCCCAGCCGAGCCCGGAAGGGCAGCCAGCGCAACCCGCTCCGGCGGCGCGAGGCGAAGCCGACAACGCCCCGGCAGATGCTTCACCCTTGCTGCAGCAGGCGGAAGACCAGCTCGACCAGGCGGACCAAGAGCTTAAGCGGCTGGCCGATCGTGTCGGCGCCGCTGCCGATGACGATACGTTGCTTGCCGAACTCAAGGTGCAGGTCGACGAGCTGTCGAAGCAGATCATCTCGGCATCGGTGGCGACGCGGTCGCGTCTCGACGAAATCAAGGCGCGGCTTGCCGAGTTGGGCGATCCGCCGGGCGAGGGCCAGCCGCCCGAGGCGGCAATCGTCACCGAGGAGCGAAAGCGCCTGCTGGCCGAGCGCGGCGCCATCAACGCTCTGACCGGGAGAGCGGAAAATCTTTCCGTTGAGGCCAGGAAGCTCGCCAACGGCATCACTGCCACCCGCCGCGCGCTGTTCTCCAACACCCTGCTGAAGCGCACCGAGGTTTCCGTGGCGATGTTGAGCGAGGCGATCACGACCACGGCTGACGAGAGCAGGGCATTGTGGCGCAGCGTCAGCAGCTGGCTGACGTTTGCGTGGAACTACAAGCGCATTCCCTTCTTGACCGCGATCTTTCTTTCGCTCTGCGGGGCGATGATTTTTCTCGTCGGGGGCTATAGGCTTTTCTCGCCGTTCATTTTGCAGCACGAGGAGCAGGACGAGCCCACTTATTTCCGGCAGCTTTCGCTGGCGTTTTGGTCCACCCTTATACCGACGATGGCGCTGATCGCCTTCGCAGCCTCCAGCTATTTCTTTCTGAGCAGCTTCAATGTCCTGCGGCCGGACATAGCGCCCATCATTGCGGTCACGCTTGGCATGGGTGTCGCCGTTTTCTTCGTGACCAGGCTCGCGAGTGCCGTGCTTTCGCCGGCGCGCTCGAGCTGGCGTCTCGTGCGCGTTTCGGATCGCGGCGCACGCATGCTGATGGTGCCCATCTTCGCAATGGTGCTGGTCAACGGTCTCGACTACTTGCTCGGAAGTATCAGCGATTCCCTCGGTTCGCCGGTCCTTCTGACCGTGGCCAAGAGCTTTCTCGCATCGATCATCATCGGGCTCATTTTGATGGCGATGGCATGGATCCGCCCGACGCTCAGGCAGGACGAGCCGTTTGACGCACCGGGCCGTCCATGGCCGCGGGTCATTTCCGTATCGCTGCTGTTGTTGGGAGCAGGGCTGATTGCAATAGCCCTTGCCGGTTATGTCGGTCTGGCGCGGTTCATCGCCACCCAGATCATCGTCACCGGCGCCATCCTGGTGACGATGTATATCGGCATTCTCACCGGTCGGTCGGTGTCCAAACAGGGCGCCTTCGCGGAAACGGTTGGGGGACGCTATCTCGAGCGTCGCTTCAAGCTGGAACAGGTGGGGCTCGACCAGATCGGGCTTGTTGCCGGCCTCGGGATATATGCGCTCGTCGCGCTCTTCTTCATCCCGCTGATCCTGCTGCAATGGGGCTTTCAGATCGCGGATATCGAATCCTGGGTCTATCGGTTTGTTACAGAGATCAGGATCGGCACGATTACGATCTCGCTCGTCGGCCTTCTCGCGGGCGTGCTCTTCTTTGCGATTGGCTTCGTGCTCACGCGTTGGGTGCAGCGCTGGATCGACGGCAACGTCATGGCGCGCAGCCGCGTCGATGCCGGGGTGCGCAATTCCATCCGCACCGGCATCGGCTATATCGGCGTCGGCCTTGCCGGCCTCATCGGCCTGTCGGCGGCGGGCATCGATCTCTCAAGCCTCGCTCTTGTCGCCGGTGCGCTCTCGCTCGGCGTCGGTTTCGGCCTGCAGAACATTGTCTCGAATTTCGTCTCGGGCCTGATCCTGCTTGTCGAACGGCCCTTCAAGGTCGGCGATTGGATCGTCAGCGGCACGACCGAGGGCTTCGTCCGGCGCATCTCCGTCCGCGCGACGGAGATCGAGACCTTCCAGCACCAGTCGATCATGATGCCGAACTCGCTGCTCATCAACGCGTCGGTCGGCAACTGGACGCATCGCAACAAGCTAGGGCGTTCCGAAATTTCCGTCACCCTCAGCTATGCCAGCGATCCGCGGCGGGTCATCGACGTGCTGCACGAAATCGCAGCCGCTCATCCGATGGTCCTCAAGAATCCGGCGCCCAATGTGGGCTTCACCGCCTTCGGCGACGAGCGCATGACCTTCGAATTGCGCATCTATGTCGCCGACGTGCTTACGGCCGGCAACGTCCGCAACGACATTCGCGTCTCGATCTACGAGCGTTTCCGCGACGAGGAGATCGGCGCCCCATTCCCGGTGAAGGTGGAAGACACCACGCCGGAGGAAGCGACGCCATCCGACATCGAAATCCCCGCAGCTGAGGAAGAAAAAGCGGAAATTCAGCCGGAGGAGAGCGAGACGCGCCGCCGGTCCTTCGGAACGCGCAGCAGCCGCCGCTGAGGCGAATTTTGAAGGCTCGTCACCGGGGAGCCGGTTCGCGGAGGGCGTCGGTAGCAATTCAATGTGCTAAAGCGATCTTCGTGCGTTTGAAGAAGCACCGCGCTGTGTAGGCGACCTGCATCACCGGCACAGATGGCACGCTCCTTGGCGTTCCACAAAGTTGTCGTGTCGCTGCAGTAAGGGGAGCCGGCGCGTTCAGGCACCGGGTCCCAACAGGGTGACAACCCAACGGGGCGGCGCAAGGCCGCCCGATCGAAGCCGCTTTAGAGCCCGGCCATGGCCTGGGCGACCGGCGCGACGTGTGGCCATACCTCCAGGGCGCCGCGATAGATCATGTCGAGAGCGACGTAGAGAATGATTGCCAGACCGACATAGGCAATCCAATGGTAGCGGGCGAGCAGCTTGGCAATGAAGGTTGCCGCAACGCCCATCAAGGCGATGGAGAGCATGAGTCCGAAGACGAGGACGGTCGGATGCTCGCGTGCGGCGCCTGCGACCGCAAGCACGTTGTCGAGCGACATCGACACGTCTGCCACGACGATCTGCGTCGCGGCCTGCCTGAATGTCTTCTTCGGCGCGTTGGCGGCGTCCAATCCGAGTTCTTCATGGCCGCCCGAACGGATCTCGCGCCACATTTTCCAGCAGACCCAAAGCAGGAGAATGCCGCCGGCGAGGAGAAGCCCGATGATAGCCAGAAGCTGAACCGTGAAGGCCGCGAGCACGATACGAAGTACGGTCGCCGCAATAATGCCGACGAGAATGGCCTTCTTGCGTTGCTCTATCGGCAGGCCCGCTGCCGCGAGGCCGATCACGACGGCGTTGTCCCCGGCAAGCACGAGGTCGATGACGATAACTTGCATAAGCGCCAATAGTCCGGCGGACGTGAAAATCTCCATAAGCGGTAATCCTTGTATACCCTGATCCCCGAAAACGCCGGGCCGGCGTCGCAAACGCATAGACCGTCAACAATCGCCGGATCAAGGGGCAGGGGGAGATCTCGTCCAAAGATATTGCGGAGATCGGCAAATTGCCGCCGCGTCCGGCTCCGGTCCCCGTGTCGAAGAACACGATACAAGCTGCCGGCCTTCGTCCTTCTGAACGACAGCTCAACGCGCCATTCAGCGCCTATTCAGCAGTTCTCTCATAAAAAGCATGCAATTCAACCGGCCATTGTCTAGGTTGGCGTGGGCTGAAGGGGGGCCGGTAGTTTTTGCCACGGGGCGAAAGGGTGACCGGCCAAAGGGGGCGGCGCGCGGGTAGCGCGCCGATGGCGATGAAGACAGTTGTTGCTGCCTTGCTTTGCAGCATGTTTGCCGCTGGCGTCGCGAATGCTGCAATGGTGACCAACAAGGATGGCGAATCCGCCATATTGGTGATCGTCGAGGGAGAAAGCCGGATAGAGGTGGTCGTCGATTCCGGCGCTACGGAAATGATCTGCCCGAGCGGCTGCTTCGTGACCGCTCCGAGCGGCGACCATATTGGCCTTCAAGGCGACGAGACCATCGAAATCGTCAACGGCTCCGTTGTGGTGAAGTAATGGAGCAGCCGGTCGCGTGAAGGCGGCGGGACCGTGGTGCCCCGCCGCTCCTTAATGCTGGACAATTGTGTCCAATGGCTCAGGCGTGGTGAGCGCTGACTGCCTTGACCAATTCGCCTGCCAATTGCTGGCTGGTGCAGTGGGAAATGTCGCCCAGCGACAGCATGCCGACCATGCGCTTGTCATCGTTGATCACCGGCAGCCGCCGGATCTTCTTCGACTCCATCAGGTGAATGGCGTCTTCGACGGATTCATTGGTGCGGCAATAGACGATCTCCCTGGTCATAACGTCGCGAGCCGTCAGCGAGGAGACGTCGCGGCCGTTCGCCAATGCACGCAGAGTGAGATCGCGATCGGTTACCATTCCGATCAAGCGATCGTTCTCGCCGACCGGCAGCGCGCCGATGTCTTCCTCCTTCATGATCCGCGCGATGGTTCGCAGATCCGCTTCCGGGCCGATCCAACGAACACCGGAATGCATCGCTTCTTCGGTTCTCATCATATCCTCCCTTGCTATACTCAGCCGCATTACACGCCTGAAACATGGCCAATCGTTGGAATCCGGTGTTTCGATGCGAATTCGGCACGAACTTTACACGTTCGTGGAAAAGATGCGGTCCACAGTCGCGAAATCGCTCACGTCAATTTTCGTCGCCGTTCGAGTTCCGCTTCGGATGGCTGATCGAATTCGAATGAACCGGTGACGACCGGTCCTCCGCGGATATATTTGTTGACCGTGACGCCGGTTCCGGAGACCTTCGAACTTACCAGTTTCAACGCCATCGGTGCTGCGCCTTCGCCGAACAGCCTCTTCCCCTTTCCGAGAATGACGGGAAAGTACGAGATATACATCTCGTCCACCAGGTCATGGCGGAAAAGGGTCTGGAGGAAATCGGTCGAGCCCTGCGTCAGCAGGTCCGGTCCTTGCTCAGCTTTCAGTTCTTGCAGTGTAGCAAGCACGTCGTTGCCCAATGTCTGGCTGTTCTTCCAGTCGAGCTTCAGGTCCGGATTGCGCGTCGCGACGTATTTGGTGATGCGGTCGAACAATGAGCCGATCGGGTCGTCCGCGCCGGCATAGGGCCAATGCGCCGCGAAGATGTCATAGGTCTTCCGGCCAAGCAGAAGGTCAAACGGCTTGGCGAACATCTCGTCCACCGCTTGTCCCATGGCCTCGTCGAAATAGGGGAAGGCCCAGCCGCCATATTTGAAGCCGCCGACGGGATCTTCGTGCGGTCCGCCCGGCGCCTGCATGATTCCGTCCAGACTTACGAATGCGCCAACGATGATCTTTCTCATTATCGCTCTCTCCTTAGTCGCCTCCTGATATCGACTAAGACGGATGGTGGGGGCTGATTCCGACAGCCGCCAGCGACAATTTCGGCCTAACTTCGAAAATCGATCAGGTCAGTCCTCATGATAAAAATAGCGGCGCCATTCGCCTTCGCCCCCATGGCGCCCTTCGCGATAAGTCCGGCGCCAGACGCGGCGTTCGCAATAGCCGTCCTCGCAGTAGGTGTCGACGATCCGCTCGTTGACGACTCCGTTGTTGGATGAACTGTTCGAGCTCGTGTTCGACGATTGACTGCCGGCCTCGGCATTTTCGGTTGTCATTGCCGCGGCGACAAGTAGAAACGGCAGGATACGCATGGCTTCCTCCTTCACTCCCGCCAGAGTGGGCCTCCGAGCCTGAACGTCCACTGAACGATGGACTCCAGGTGCGGCACCTTTCTCAGTCGCGGCCTCACGGAATAGCGAAGATGCTGATCTCGTTGGCAATGCCGCGCAGGGTGACATTGTGCGACATCGGGCTCAGACCCCGATCCGAAAGCAGGTTGGAGGCCCGCGGGTCTTCGAGCACCGAGCCGGTTGCGAAGATCTCGCGCGACGTGGCCAAGTGCTGGACGCGCGAGGCGATGTTGACGGTCTGGCCGAAATAGTCTTGCCGCTCGTTCAAATTGACGGCTATGCACGGCCCTTCGTGGATGCCGATCTTCAGGAGCAGGTCCTCGCTGCCGCGTTCGTCGTTGAGCGTACGCATGCCGTCGCGCATCCGCATGGCCGCGGCGACCGCCCGGTCAGGTGTCGGAAAGGTCGCCATCACAGCGTCGCCGATCGTCTTGACGACGGCGCCCGCCTCGGACGCAACGATCTCGTTTAGAACGCGGAAATGCGCCCGCACCAGATCGAATGCGGCTAGATCGCCGACCCGCTCGTAGAGCTCGGTCGAACCGCGCAGATCGGTGAAAAGGAAGGTAAGGCTGGTGATCTTCAGTCGTTGATCGACGTCGAGCATGTCGGTGCGGTAGATGTCGCGGAAGGTCTGGTTGGAGAGCAGCCGCTTGGCGGTCAGGAACGGCCGCCGGCGGCCGAGCATGCCGTGCAGCGTCTCGTTGGCCATGCAGACCGAGGGGAGGGTGCGGACCTCCGCATGGTTTTCCACCTGGATGCGAAGCGGGCCGGGCTGCATCTTCAGCGTTTCGGCATGCCGGTGCGCGCGGTCGAAGACGAGGGAAAGGTTCCGCCGCTCCCTGGTCGGCTCGCCGCTGACATCCAGGAACTGCGCCGCATGCGTCACCGGCTCGAAGACGATGACGAATTCCGCCGGCAGTTGCAGCGAGATGACCGCCTTTTCGCCCGGCGGCAATTCCAGCGTTTCGATCATGAACTCGTCGAATTTCTCCTCGTAGTCGTTCTCGGGCAGATCGATCCCGGAACCCCAATACATCTGGCGGAAGTATTCGAGCGGCGCCAGCTCGTGCGGATTGTGTGCCTCGATGTGCCGCACGCGCGGGCTCACCGTGAAGGTCACCTCGACCATTTCGTCGAGGGTTGGCTCGTATCCGGCAGCACAGAGCGCACAGGTGTATTCGGTGCTCTGCACCGTCTTCAACGAGGTATTGGCATCGAGCACGCCGCCGCAGCCGGGGCAGAGGACATTCCAGGAAAGTTCGAAAATGCCGAGCCGGGAGGCGTGCAGGAAGCCTGCAATCGCTTCTTCTTCCTCGAGCCCCTCGGCGCTGGCAAAGGCGAGTGCATTGATGCGGCAGAGCTTGCGATCCGGCCCATCGCGAACGAGCTGCTCGAAGGCATCAGCGACCTCCGGCTTCACAGACTGGCGCAGCACTTCGAATAGCGTCTGAGCTTCACCCATGGCGGCATTCTATACGGAAACTGCCGCACGGTCAGGCGATTTGTCTTGCCTAAAAGAGCGCGAGTAGCAGCTCCGCGAAACGGGGCTCGGTCATGCTTTTGCCGGCAAGGTGAGGGTAGCCTTATCCGCAAGCTTTACTGCGGCGCTTCACCCGCGAAGCCTCCCATTAACACCCGATAAAGTCTCTTGCCCTACGATGCTTTCGGGGAACACTCTTTCACATAGGCGATCAATGTCATTCTTCGGCGTTTCCGGAATGTATTATTCCGGCGAATCCCTTGGCGAGCACCGCATTGTGCTTGCCGAGGACTCCAACCTGTTCTCAGCGATGGTTTCGAAACGACTGAAGGAGTTGTTCGATATCGACGTGATCGTCTGCCGCGATTACGAGGATTTGCAGTTCGCCGTTGAGAATGCGTCCTTTCCAGCCTCGCTTGCCATTTCCAACATCAACCTGCCGGGTGCTGAGAACGGCGAGGCGCTCAACTATCTGATCGACATGAGCGTGCCAACGGTTGTCTTCACCGGTTCCTTCCAGGAAAAGACGCGCGAGGCGATTCTCGCCAAGGACATCGTCGACTATGTGATCAAGGACAGCGTCTTCGCGGTCGATATGCTGGCAGAATCGGTCTGCCGATTCCTCACCAACCAGAAGCATCACGTGCTGATCGTCGATGACAGCCCGACCGCGCGGGCGCTGCTGACAACGCAGCTGAAGCGCTACAATTTTCGCACCAGCTCGGCCGAAAGCGGGGCGGCGGCGCTGGAGATCCTCAAGAAAAGTCCCGATATTGCGCTGGTCATCACCGACTACAACATGCCGGACATCGACGGGTTTGAGCTGACGCGCCGAATCCGCTCGGCCCACGGACCGCATCAGTTGCGCATCATCGGCGTCTCATCGTCGACCAACCGCTTGCTTTCCGCACGCTTCCTCAAGGCCGGCGGTAATGATTTCGTCGTGCGTCCCTTCGTCAACGAGGAGTTCTATTGCCGCGTCAACCAGAATCTCGACACCTTGACGAAAATCAAGACTTTGAGCGAAAGAGTGAAAATACCCGCCTGACGCTCGCGCGAATTTTCAAGCAAGCGGTTGAAATTCCATGCTGGTGGTTGCTGCGTTAACGAAATTGCAACCGGCAACCCGTTCAATCGCGACATAATGAACTGGGGAATTCCCAGATAGGCGCAGCTCACCGAGGGGCTTCGGTGACGGTGCGAATGGGCGCAAGTGCATATTGGGTCA
The DNA here is from genome assembly GCF_001651855.1 of Sinorhizobium americanum. Classification (GTDB taxonomy): domain Bacteria; phylum Pseudomonadota; class Alphaproteobacteria; order Rhizobiales; family Rhizobiaceae; genus Sinorhizobium; species Sinorhizobium americanum. The sequence goes on from NZ_LNQC01000075.1 coordinate 17,994, forward strand.
CGGGGCTCCGCCGCAGAGTCGGATCGCGCAGAGGCAAGAAACCTCGGCGTCGCTGCGACTGGGAACGAGCTGCCGCAGGGGATGGGGTTGCAGGGGTCGTGAGATTGCGCCGCGCGTCGGGCCGGGCGAACAATATTCAGAAGCACCGCGACAAGCGTCTGCTGCTCGTCGAGGATTCACGGATGTTCGCGGCCGCTCTCAAGCACGGGCTGGAACTTATGCACGGAATTAATGTCGCCCATTGCGCCTCACTCGCCGCGGTGAAGGCCGAGGTTGCTGCGGCGGAGGAATGGGCGTTTTCGCTCGCGGTCCTCGATCTCAACCTGCCGGACGCACCGAATTGCGAGGCCTTGGATTTCATCCTGGCGAGCAATGTCCCGGCCATCGTCTTCACGGCCGCCTTCAACGACAGCACGCGCGATCAGATTCTCAACCGGGGTGTTGCCGATTGCATCGTCAAGAACGAGCCGGATTCGATCGAGCGGCTGATCGCGGCGGTCGACCGGGTCCTCACAAAGGGACGAACCAATGTGCTGCTGGTGGATTCCTGTGCGGCCTCGCGACAGGAGCTGGCAGGCGTCCTGCGGCGTGGGCTGTTTGCGGTGATCGAGACGTCGGAAGCGTGGGAAGCATTGCAGGTCCTCGACCAAGGCGGTGCCGTCGACGTCGTCGTCACCGATACGGGGCTTGCCGACCTTGCCGGTCTTGCCCTGCTCGAAGAGGTGCGCAAGCGCCAAGGTGAGGATGCCGTACCGATCATTGGTCTCTCGGAACAGGGCGACGCACGCGTCGCAGCCCGCTTCATCGAGGCGGGCGGTACGGATTTCATCCGCAAGCCTTTCCTCGAGGCTGAGTTCAGCGGCCGCGTCCGGCACGCCGCCATGCTTCAGAAGCGCATCCAGGCCCTGAAACTCGCCGCGGCCTGCGACTACCTGACGGGAATTTTCAACCGCCGCCATTTCTTCATGACCGGTCCGCGGCTGGTTGATCAACATTTACGACGCGGCGAAGGGACCTCGATCGCCGTCCTCGACATCGACCATTTCAAGCGCCTGAACGACACCTACGGCCATGAGATCGGCGACCTCGTATTGAAGCATGTCGCGGCGCGATTGAAGACGCTCGTCGGAGAGGAGCATCTTCTGGCGCGCCTCGGCGGCGAGGAGTTCGGTATCCTGTTCGATGGCCTCGGCGTGCGCGATGCTTTCGCCTTTTGCGAAAAGCTGCGGGCGGAACTGGCGAAGACGAGGATCGTCGCCGACGATGAGGAACTGGCGATCACCGTTTCGATCGGGCTTGCGACGATCGAAGCGCCGGAAGCCTTCGAGAACTATCTGCACGCCGCCGACCAGTTTCTCTATATGGCGAAACATGCCGGGCGAAACCGCGTCATTTCCGAGCTGACGCTGCTCGACGCGCTGGCGTCGTGAGTGTTGACGGGCCGGATGGCGGCCCGCCTTCGATGCCTTGCTCCAGCCGGGCTCAGCGCGCCATCTGCAGCGTCAGCTTGCGCTCGGCGCGCTCCTGCTGCGGCGAGCGGTTGTAAAGCTCACGATAACACTTGGAGAAGTGCGAGGCCGACACGAAACCGCAGGCGACGGCCACCTCGACTACAGGCATCGATGACTGGATCAGCAGATGCCGGGCGCGGTCGAGGCGAATCTCCAGGTAATAGCGTGCCGGCGAGCGGCCCATCTCCTGTCGGAACAGCCGCTCGATCTGGCGACGCGACAGGTCGGCGCTTTCCGCGATTTCGAGGAGCGAGAGCGGCTCGGAGAGGTTCGCCTCCATCAGTTCGATGATCGAGAGGACCTTGGCGTTCTGGACCCCCAGGCGGGCGCGCAGTGGAAGCCGCTGGCGGTCATGCGGACCGCGTACGCGATCGGTCAAGGCCTGCTCGCAGACCCGGTTAACCAGGCTCTCGCCGAAGTCCTGATCGATCAGGTTCAGCATCATGTCGAGCGAAGCGGTGCCGCCTGCGCAGGTATAGATGTTGCTGTCGATCTCGTACAGGTCAGCATAGACCTCCGCCTGCGGGAAGCTCTCGGAAAAGCCGGGCAGGTTTTCCCAGTGGATGGCGCAGCGCTTGCCCGTGAGCAGGCCCGCGGAGGCCAGCACATGGGCGCCCGTACACAGGCTGCCGACGGCAATGCCGCGATTGTAGACCTCGCGCAGCCAGGCATTGACCGATTTGTTCTGGAACTCCTCGACGTAGACGCCCGAACAGACAAGCACCATGGAGGGGCGGTTTTCGCCGGCCAGGAACTTGCGCTCGTCCGCAAGCGACGTATTGACCTCGAGGGCGATGCCGGCCGATGAAAAGACCTTCTGGCCGTCTGTCGAGGCGAGGCGCCATGTGTAAGCCTCGTAGCCGAGCATGCGATTGGCGATGCGCAGCGTTTCTATCGCCGCGGAAAAAGGCAGCATTGAAAAGTTCGGCACCAGAAAGAAGACGAGCGAGCGCTTTTTGGTCAGAGGCTTGTTCATGAGGCTTCCCATGCTGGACGAGGGTGTCTATTCGTCGCTTGTAATATGTCACGCGGCTTGTCTGTTTACGACATTGACATGGAAAGCCGCGACCGGGAAGAAATTTCGCATTGCGACATCGCGACAATGGACCTTCTCCGGTCCGAGGAATTGCCGATTGCACGAAAGCGACAGAAGGGCCCGCTGACGTGGCGCATTTCGACAAGAAATGTCGTCCGACGTCCGAAATGTCGCCATGTCCGGGTTGCTGAGGCCATTGTGCAGATTGCGACTTTCTCGAGGAGGCGGCGGAGGGTGTCGGTATCTGACAAGAGCCGCATCGGGACTAGCTCAGAACAAGTCCATCTGCAGGACGACATCAGGTCGGGCATGGTCGGGTCGCAGCGGAAGGTTAGCGCATATCCTAAAGCAAGAAGGGCATCCCGATTGGGAATGCCCTTCTTCAGTTCATCAACCCCCGCCAGGCGCGGGGCTTTCGACAGGTCGTGTCGCTGTTCATTGTTCCGTCTTATGCACGGCGTCGTCGACGGCGGGGAAGCCGATGTCCTTCAGCGTGTCATAGGAGAGGTTCTCCAATATGCGCTCGTTGCGGTGCCGCTTCCAGGCGGCCCAGGCGCGGGCGCGCAGGCTGAAAAGACCGGGCAAAGCCGCAAGGCTCTGGCTCGACGATGACGAATGTTGGTTCGTAGACATTGCTGGTTCCTTCTGAGCTTCTCAAAAGGTCGCGACCACGTCTTGGTTATGGCGCAACCATATTGATCAATCAAACGAATATGTTTGATACATTTCATCAAACATCGTGATCTCTTACTGCTGCACGTAACAGCTTGTATCAGGCGACCTGATCACCTTCTGTTCCGCTTGTAACAGGTCATTTCTGACCCTTGCCGGCAGTTTCGCCAATTGGCGCAGGGTTTCCACCCGATTTCTGGCGAGCTTCATCGCGCGCCTTCTGTTCGCAATCCGCTCGATGAGGATCTGGACCCGGGACAGCGTTGCGAGAACGAAATCGTCGTCACCTGCCTGCCGGACGGCGCGATCATGTTGCAGCGTCGATCCGTCCGTTACCCCGTTCCCGAATATAGGAGTGCCAGTAAGCCGTCGTGGGGTTGCGGCGTTGTCGATCGCCAATGTCAGGGCGGTCATGACCTTGCTCCTTTGCGTTTTGCGGGGTGCTTCCCGCCTCCTTGCGAGCTTGACTATCGCTCCTATGTGATATTCAATCAAACGAAATGGAGTTAAGCTATCTTTCAGATTTTCTGAATGAGGAGGCCGCCATGAACATGATCCTGCGCCACGCGCTTCCCCTGCTTGAAATGGATGTGTTGAAGACCTTCGTCGCCATTGCCGAAACCGGCAACTTTACGACTGCGGCCGAAGCCGTGTACCGCACGCCATCCGCGGTTTCGATGCAGATCAAAAAGCTCGAGGAGACGCTGGGCTGTACTCTTTTTCTGCGCGACGCGCGGTCGGTCTCATTGACGCCGAAGGGTGAGTTGCTGCTCGGCTTTGCCCGCCGGCTCTTGTCGCTCAACAACGAGACGGTGTCTCGCTTCCTGCTGCCCGACATGAACGGCGTCGTCCGCGTTGGGGCACCGGAAGATGTCGGCGAGCGCATCCTGCCGGAAGTGCTGAAGCGTTTTGCCGAAACCTATCCGAATGTCACGGTCGACGTGTCGATCGGCATGAGCAACGCCATGCGCAAGCGCGTGGACGAGCACAGGCTCGATATTGCCATTTACAATAGCCTTTCCGACGAGGCGTCCAAGGACGGCGAAATCCTGATGCAGGAAAAGCTGGTCTGGGCCGGCGCCAAGTGCGGCAACGCGCATATGCGCGATCCCCTGCCAGTGTCGATGTGGGAAGACGGATGCGTGTGGCGCGCCGATGCAGTCGAGAAGCTGTCGCGGGCCGGACGCAAATTCCGCGTCGCGTTCCTGAGCGCCTACACGACGGGACAGCGTGCGGCGGTGCTCGCCGGCCTCGCGATCGCGCCGCTGCCCCGCTATCTGGTCCAAGGGGAGATGGTGCAGCTCGGCGAGCGTGACGGGCTGCCCGATCTCGGCCATTACGATATCGGGCTGAAGGTGGTTGAGGATGCGCCGGCACCGGTGCTGGCGGTCGCCGATCACGTCCGTGAGGCGTTCGCCGACCTCCAACTGCAGGCAGGCAGGGTGGCCGAGCCCGTTTAAACGGAGCTCTTGCGGCTTGCGACAAGGGGCTTGGGTTGACGGCAATAAGCCAAGGCTTATAATAAGCCATGACTTATGAAACTCGGCTCTTTGCTGCGCTGGCCGATCCGACGCGAAGGGCGATTTTCGAGCGCCTTGCAGCTCGCGGGCAGTCGGTTTCCGAACTGTCGCGCGCCATGCCCGTATCGCAACCGGCGATCTCGCAGCACTTGAAAGTCTTGAAGGAAGCCCGTCTCGTTCGTGACGAACCTGCGGGGGCGCGGCGGATCTACTCCATCGATCCCGGTGGTTTGGGGCCGTTGCGGCAGTGGCTGGACCGCTTCTGGATCGAGCAGCTCGCCGCCTTCCAATCAAAGGTCGATGCGGTGGCCGATCGGGAGGAAGGCTGAACGACCACCTGAAAGAGGCACAACAACCGGGAGAAACCTCATGCACAGGATCGAACCGGTTCCGGTCCGCAAATCCATTGCCGTCCGCACATCCCCGCAGAAGGCCTTCGAGGTCTTCGTTAACGGCATGGGGGACTGGTGGATCAAAGAGCACAGCCTGACGGAGTCCGGACAGAGGACGGTGATCATCGAGGCGAGAGCCGGCGGCAGATGGTACGAGGTCGGGAATGCCGGCGAGGAGCGCGAATGGGGCCGCGTCATCGCCTGCGATCCGCCGCACCGCATTCTTCTCGCCTGGCAGCTCAACGCCGATTTCGACTTCGACCCGACATTCCAGACCGAAGTCGAAGTCTGGTTCGAGGCGAAGGGCGAAAGCGAGACCATCGTCACGCTCGAGCACCGCGATCTCGGCAATTACGGCGTGAGGGCCGAGGATCTGCGCGGGGTGCTCGATTCTGAGAAAGGATGGGGTGGATTGCTGGCGTCCTATGCGGCCAAGGTGAGCGCGAATTAGAGCGACTGAGGAAAAGTATGCGCGGTTTTTCGCCCGCAATCGCCGCGCTAGGGTTCGCGACTGGCGAGTTGCTGGTGCGGTGGACGAGCTGTGAGCTGGCTTATGAGCGCTTTGACAATTTTCCGGGCAACCTCGTCCTGGACCGCGAAAATGTCCTCGAGGCTTCGGTCGAAACGTTCGGCCCAGAGATGTCCTCCGCCGATTGCATCGATCAGTTGCGCGTTGATACGCACACGATCCGAGGCGCGCCTTACGCTTCCCTCTAGCAAGTAGCGGACCCCCAGTTCCTGGGCAATCCTGCGCACGTCAGCGGATTGATCCTTGTACACGAAGCTCGAGTTCCGCGCGGCGACGTACAGGTCCGGAACCCGCGACAGATCCGTGATTACATCCTCGGTCAATCCATCCGCAAAGGAGGCGTGCCCCAGATCGTCGCTCATGTCGCAAAAGGGCAGTACAGCGATCGATGGTCGGGCCGCGGGCGGCGGCGACCCCTGGTCGTCACCGAAGCTCTGAACCTGGGCGGTGAAACGGTATCCGACCCGAGGGATCGTTGCGATCCACTCGCCGCCCTGAGGGCCCGGACCAAGAAGCTTCCGCAGGGCAGCTATCTGAACTGAGAGGTTGCTCTCTTCTACGGCCAGTCCCGGCCATGCTGCCTCAAGAAGATCGGCCTTGCGCAAGACCTCGCCTGGACGTCGGGCAAACGCCGCCAGAAGCAACAGCCCGCGGTACGCAATGGGCACAAGGATATCCTCGCGCCGGAGCGTCCCCGCTTCGGGATCGAGCACGAACGTACCGAAGGCAAAGCACGGTCGCTGCATAGGGCATCTTAGTGCATGGCGGCACGATGGGAAATTGTGCCGAGTGAAACAATGGCGCTGCGTCGTCACGCGTTTCGGAATTTTTCGGAACTATTCGGCGCCGCTTCGATACACCGAGTATCGCTTTCTCCAGAATGCGCGAGTTCTGCCAGCCATGAACGGACTCCAGCGGAGGGAAGGGGGAGCTCCATGCACATTTTTTCCTTAACTACCGGTCGCCATTGGCTTGCGCATGCATGGACAGGCGAAGCCACCGCACTCGACGGTCCGGTGACCACCGGAAGCCTTGTCGAGATCTGGAATCGGCGCATCCACTATCGTGAGGAGCTGGCGCGGCTTTCGAAGGATGGCCCCGAGTTGCTCGATGACATCGGGCTGACCACCCGGCAAGTCGAGGACGAACTCACCAAGCCGTTCTGGCGCGAGTGAGCGGCTCTTGTGACACGCAGGACATGACGGGGGATGTGCCGGCGAGCATGGCGGTCGGGGCTACTCCCGGCTACGCCGCCGTCTACGACCGCCACCTTCGCCGTCATCGGCCAGCACCTTGCGCTCCGGCAGCGCGACGACCTCGGAGAGCTTCGGGAAAGCGTCGACCTTGTTCGGCATCGCCATGGCATTGACGAAGTGCTCCTGAAATTTCGACTCAAGAGCCGTCTCTATCTTCTCGATTTTCCTCACTGTTTCCTCGATCTCGCGACGATGACCGCGGTTGAGGAGCGCCATCAGTGCACCGGTGCCGGCGGCATTGCCGACTGCCTTCACCTCGGCGAGGTCGCAATCCGGAATCAGGCCGAGCACCATGGCGTATTTCGGATCGATGAAGGAACCGAAGGCGCCGGCAAAGCGGATCGTGTCGACATGCTCGACGCCCTGTTTTTCCATCAAGAGCTTGATGCCGGCATAGAGCGCAGCCTTGGCGAGCTGTATCGCCCGGATGTCGTTCTGCGTCACGGTGATGCGCGGCTCGCCGTCATGGAGCAGGTAGGAGAAGGTGCGGCCGTTCGGAACGATCCGCGGGCTTCTGGCAGCCATCGCGCCGTCGACGACGCCGTCCTGCGAGATGATGCCGGTGAGATACATCTCGGCAACGACTTCGATAATCGCCGAGCCGCAGATCCCGGTAACGCCCACCACTGCGGCAGCCTCGGCGAACCCCTCCTCATCCGACCACTTGTCGACGCCGATGACGCGGAAGCGTGGTTCCAGTGTCTCCGGGTCGATGCGGACGCGCTCGATCGCGCCGGGTGCGGCGCGCTGGCCGGAGGAGATTTCGGCGCCCTCGAAGGCCGGGCCGGTCGGCGAGGACGCTGCCACAACGCGTTGCCGGTTGCCGAGGACGATTTCGGCATTGGTTCCGACGTCGACGAGCAGCATCATCTTGTCCTGGCGATGCGGACCCTCCGAAAGCGTCGCGCCTGCCGCATCCGCTCCGACATGGCCGGCGATGCAGGGGAGCATATAAAGCCTCGCGCCGCGATTGACCTCGATGTTGATCTCATGCGCCCAATATTGCAGCGCGCCAGAAACCGCGAGTGCGAAGGGCGCCTGGCCGAGTTCCGTCGGGTCGATGCCGAGGAAAAGGTGATGCATGATCGGGTTGCCGACAATCACCATATCGAGAATATCGTGCCGATCGACGCCGCCTTCGCTGCAGACCTTGCCGATCAGCCCGTTCACCGCTTCCCGCACGGCCTTGGTCATAGCCTCGCGGCCATCCGGGTTCATCATCACATAGGAGACGCGGCTCATCAGATCCTCGCCGAAGCGAATCTGCGGGTTCGACGCGCCCGAAGAGGCGACGATGCGGCCGGAGAGCAGCGACACTAGGTGCATGGCGATCGTCGTCGAGCCGATATCGCAGGCTATCCCATAGGCCTCGTTCTTCAATCCCGGCCAAAGGCCGACGATAAAGGGGCGAGAGGAATCCATGTCTCGATGGATCGCGGCCGTCACCGCCCAGTTGCCCTTGCGCAGAATGCCCTGGACCTGCGGGATCAGATGCGGCGCGATCAGCAGATCCTTCCAGCCCCAATCCTTTTCCAGAACCGCTTTCATCCGGTCGAGATCGCCGAGCGGCTTGTGCATGTCCGGCTCGTCCACTTCGACATAGCAGAGCTGGACGGCGGCATTGCGCTCGATAACCCGGTCGGTTGCGGCCTTGCGCACCACCTGGGCGTTGATAACGGTATCCTGCGGCACGTCGATGACGAGATCGCCGAGGATTTGCGCCGAACAGGACAGGCGACGACCATCGGGCAGTTCGCGCACTGTGGCGTAGCGTTGCTCCTTCGGGCCGATCGGCGAGATATGGTCGTTCGACGAAACGATCTTGTGCTTGGCGAAATTGCCTTCCTGAATGGAAACCTGGCAGCGCCCGCAGGTGGCGCGGCCGCCGCAGACGCTTTCGACATAGACCCCGAGCTTGCGCGCAGCATCGAGCACAGGCGTGCCCACTGGGAAGCGGCCGCGCTTGCCCGACGGCATGAAAAGCACAAGAGGATCCTTCTGCGCGGCTTCGGTCATATTGCTCTCGATTTCGGAAGTGCTTTCGATGCGCATGCTGGTCGGTCTCTCGTAGGTCCGCTTCAACCGGGGAGCGAAGCGCGGGTAAACCGCTTCAGACTGCACCGGAATGACGCCTGATAGTTGTCAGATCCCGACATGAAAAGATCTGCCAGCACATTTCAGAAGGGTTGCCGTGCGCTTGCGAACAGGACGGTCACGGTTTCCTGCGGGATAGCCGCCGGGCATTGCTGCGCACCCGCTTGCCATAGGGCTTGAGGGCCGCCGCGGCAATAGCCGTCCCGTGCCGGGAACCGCTTCCGGTCATCAGCCGCATCGTGCTGTCGAGAGCGGCCTTCCAGAGGGCCACGTTCACGGCCATGCCGCTCTCGACCGCAGCTGCGACCTTTTCGGAAACCATGCGCTGGAGTTCGGCCACGTCGTGCGTCTTGCCGGTCATAGCCGCAAGCTGCATCTGATGCAGCCGAATCGCGATGACGAATGGAGCATCGAACCAAAGCGTGGCAGTGTCCAAGCGGAGGCGGCGCGGTGTCATGGGTTATCTCCACTCTTCGGCCGGATGCGAGTTCCGGATACTTCGCTATGGTGCCACGGTTAGCTTCACGACTGCGAATGCATAGGCGACTGCCGTGGCCAACACCATCGAACCACCCCAAAAGCACAGGTTTATGACCCGCTCTTGAGATCCCGGATTGGTCTTATTCGTCAAAGCCAAGCCGGATACGACCGCAAGCACCGCGAGGTTTAGAAACACAATCGGCAGAACATAGTTCCAGAGCGCACCGTAGAACCTTCGAAACTCCTCCGCATCCTCAAACAGCGTGTATCTGGCGAAGAGGATTAACGGGATGAGGACCGCAAGGAGCCGAAGATGGCTCCTCATGGCAATTCCCCCTGATGGGCAGTGCAGCGTCGAAGCAGGATATTACTCCCGCACCGCTGCGGCGCCAGCCCGCGCCGCACGTCCGCCACGCCGTCCACCGCCGCCGGCCGGAGCCGCGGCGGCCGCCACATGTCCGCCTTCGGCCGGCTTGTGGTCGCGGTAAGTCATGATCCAGTTGGTGCAGTTGGCGTCGGTGCCGTTCAGGACGTTCGCGGCGCGCACGGCCTCCATTTCCTGCGGACGGCAGGGGTTCATGATCGCCGAGGTCATGCCGGCACCGATTACCATCGGGATGAAGCCGGCATTGATGCCGTGGCGGTGCGGCAGGCCGAAAGAAATATTGGAGAGGCCGCAGGTGGTGTTGACCTTGAGCTCTTCACGCAGCCGGCGGAGCAGTGCGAAGACCTGCCGGCCAGCATCGCCCAGGGCGCCGATCGGCATGACGAGCGGATCGACGACGATGTCGTGCGGCTTGATGCCATGATCCATGGCGCGCTCGACGATCTTCTTGGCGACAGCGAATCGGACGTCCGGATCCATCGAAATGCCGGTCTCATCGTTGGAAATCGCGACAACCGGAACGTCGTACTTCTTGACGAGCGGAAGGATTGCTTCCAGCTTCTCCTCTTCGCCCGTCACGGAGTTGACGAGGGGGCGGCCCTTGGCAACGCGCAGGCCGGCTTCGATCGCCGCCGTTACCGAGCTGTCGATCGACAGCGGCACGTCGACGAGGTCCTGGACGATCTCCAGCGTCTTGACGAGCAGCGGCGGTTCGGTCTCGTTCGGGTTGACAGCTGTCACGCCCGCATTGACGTCCAGCATGGTCGCACCTGCGGCGACCTGCTCCAGCGCGTCCTTGATGACCGTCTCGAAGTTGCCCTCGATCATTTCGGCGGCGAGCTTCTTGCGACCGGTCGGGTTGATGCGTTCGCCGATGACGCAGAAGGGCTGGTCGAAGCCGATGACGATCTCGCGGGTGGCGGAAGCGACGATGGTGCGGGTCATAAAAGATCCTCTGATCCTGGAGCCTGGGGCTATGTAATTGGCCCCGTTCGTGTTTGTCAGCGCGGGACGAGCCGAAACGCCGGTTTTCCTCTGTTAAAGCCGCTGGCCGCGGCCCTCTCAATGTGGATGGTGTGCTGCGGCCTCCGCCATCTGCTGCTGGTTTTCCTCGATGCCTTCACGAAGATGCCCAAGCCGTTCGGCGACAAGCGTTTCCGTCGGCGTCGCTTCGTGTTTCCATGGCTTGCGGCCCTTCAGGACGCCGGACTCGTGGACGATCTCCGCCACATATTCCTCCTGGCGATAGGCCATCACGTGAACGCCCGATACCCCCTCGATCTCCTTCACCTCGTTGATGATGTCGATGCAGAGCTGCTTGCCTTCCTTCTTCTGGTCCTGGGCGCCTTCGAGGCGCGTGATGATCGAATCGGGAATGTGGATGCCCGGCACGTTGGAGCGGATCCAGCGCGCCGTCTTGGCCGAGGCCATCGGGCCGACGCCGACGAGGATGAAGCACTTCTCGTGCAGGCCGAGGTCGCGCACCTTCTTCATGTATTCGCGGAACATCGGCACGTCGAAGCAGTACTGGCTCTGGACGAATTGGGCGCCCGCTTCGATCTTCTTTGCCAGCCGGTAGGGCCGGAAGTCGTAAGGCGGCGCGAAGGGGTTGATGGCCGCACCGAGAAAGACCTGCGGCGGCGTCGTCAGCTTGCGGCCGGAGAGGAATTTCGAATTGTCGCGCATGATCCTGACGGTCTCGAGCAGCGACATGCAGTCGAGGTCGAAAACGGGCTTGGCCCCCGGCTGGTCGCCGGCCTGCACGCCATCGCCGGTCAGGCACATGATGTTCTGCACACCCATGGCCGAGGCGCCGAGCACGTCGCCCTGTATGGCGATGCGGTTCTTGTCGCGGCAGGCGATCTGCATGATCGGCGCATAGCCCATCCGCGTCAGCAGCGCGCATATGCCGACCGACGACATGTGGCAGTTGGCGCCCGAGGCGTCGACGGCATTGATGCCGTCCACCCAGCCGTCGAAGATCGCCGCCCGATCGTAGACGTCCTGAGGATTGGCGCTGTCCGGCGGATTGAGCTCGGCCGTGACAGCAAATTCGCCGCGGCGAAGCACGCGCTCCAGTCGGCCGCGTGAGGAATGACCGGGCAGGGCATCGAGCGGCGCACTGGGGTCGAAAGGGTTGACATCCGGGCTCATCGCTGGCCTTCCTTTTTCGCGTCTTCGAGAGCCGCGGCCTCGGCGGTCACCCGCAACCAGGACGAGGTCTCACGCAGCGACTGGTTGACGGGTTTCTGGACATTCATAATCGCATCACCCTTCACCATATTCTGCGACCCCTTCCACGCCTGCACCCAGACGCAGGGCATATCCGGTTCGACCTCGCAGTTGCCGTTGGCGCGGACGCCGCCGCAGGGGCCGTTGCGGAGCTGCTTCGGACAGTTCATCGGGCAGGACATGCCGGTAGAGGACAGCGCGCACTGGCCGCACATGCGACAGTCGAAGAGGAAACCTTTGACGTGGCGTTCGACGAAGGTCACCGGGCGCTCCACGCGATTGTAACCGAGAGCGTTCCAGAGCGGATGGAGCATAAGGAACATGTCGGCGAAGCGGTTGTAAAACCATTCGAGGAAGCGCGAGTTGCGCACCGCCCAGAGCCGAACCGTATATTTGTGGCGCGAGCGGCGGCTCGGCGAGACATTTGTCGGCGTATAGGCTCCGGTGGCCGCCTTCTTGGCGGACTGGGCGTTGCCGGTGACGACTTTCGGGTCAGACATTGTCCCGCCCTCCGGCCTTGACGAGCGCAACGAGCCGCTCCCTATCGTAGGCGGCCTCCAGTTCGGCTGCTGCCTTGTCCGCTTCCGCCTCCAGATCGTCTGAAACCGGGACCGGATCTGCCTTGCGCCATTCGGCCAGGTAGTCGTCGGTCTCGGCAGCGCCGGTCCGCATGGCGCACATGTCGATCGCCTCGGTGAAGCGCAGCGAAAGCTCGCGCTTGGCGCTCTTGCGGCCCTGTTTGATAATGACCTGGGCGGGGATATCGCGCCAGTAGACGATGATGCGGTCTGCCATGGGATTCCTGTTCTCCTCTACAGCGCCGCGCGTCTTGTCCGACGCGCAAAGGTCGCTGTAGCACTTTGAATTGCTGCATGTATTCATCCGTAAATCGATTGCGATTTACGGATACATGCAGAGCGCATAAGCCCGAAAATCGAAATCGGCTTTCGGGAAGGCCTATGCGCCCAGTCAAAGTGTTACAGCGTCCCCTACGCGTCAATTCTGACGCGCGGCGCTGTAATGCCGACAATGCGCATGTCCATGCGACGTGGCTTACCTTGACACGACGTCGGATATGTCAAAAAACGACGCTCCACGGTTCGCACAGGAGCGGAATGCTCCATGGCTCTCCGAGCGGCTGTGTTTGACCTTCGAGACGCCGAAACACGTCGGGAAGGCCGCTGTTGCGCTGGCTACTCCAGATACTGGCGACGCAGCCGGCGCAGAATATAAGCAAGGCGTCATTCACCATCCATTCACGTCACATCCGGCAAGTATGCACCATTGCAACAGATCGGATTGTCGAGATGAAGAAGGTTGGCATCCTGTTCGTCGCGGCCGCGACGGCTTTCACGAGTTATGGGTCTGCCGAGGCCATGCCCGTTCCGCCGGCGCCGCAGCCCGGTTCTAGCGTAGAGCTGGTTCACCACAAGCCGTGGCACCACCGTGGCGGCCCCCGCCGGGCCTGGCGTGAACCGGAAGGTGCTCGCTACGGCTATTACAATGGGTATCGCGGTTATCGCCATTATCGGGACGGGTATCGCCGGCATGACGATGGCTGGTGGTATCCGCTGGCCGCCTTCGGAGCCGGTATGATTATCGGCGGCGCCATCGCCGCGCCCCCGCAATACGCAGAGCCCCGCTATGCCGAACCTCGGCTGCCGCAGCGCCATGTCAGCTGGTGCTACGATCAATACCGCTCCTATCGCGCATGGGACAATTCCTACCAGCCCTACGGCGGTCCCCGGCAGCAGTGCTATTCGCCCTATTATTGAGGCTATCGAAGCCCGCTCGCCACACCGCGAGCGGGCTGTCGCCTGGATGCGGATCAGTAACCGGAACTGCCGCCTTGGCTGCCGCCCATGCTGCTGCCGCCGGAGCCGCTTGAAGCGCTTGAGGGAGGCGGGCTCGTGTTTCGACTGGCTTGATTGGTCATACACCCCGCGAGCGTCAAAAGGGCAATCGCGGCTGCGACCATCGATGATTTGCGGGTCATCATGAGTCTCCAATCATAGATTGGGTATGACGTATGGCGTGCCGCTGGTATTCCCCAGAGAGATGGTCACCCGACATCCGCGCCGCTTGATTTCGCAGAAACGCGCATCATTTCCACTGGATGTGCCGACGCATTCGGAGGTCACGATGTCAAAGACTGCGATCGCAATGTTGTGCCTCGCGCTTCTCGCGCTTTCGTCCTGCGCCAACACGGCGCGGGGATTCCGACAGGATAGCACGCAGACCGGCCACGCTGTGGATAGTGCTACGAAGCGTGTCCTGGGTGCTGCTCAGTAGAACAACGCTTCCGGCAGCGGGGTCTATGCCGCATTCTCGGCCGCCTTCGAGGGCTTTCGCTCGACTGCGGTGAGCACTCTGAGATTTGCTTCAGCCTCGGTGAGCCCGGCTAGAGTCTGGCCCGCAAAGACTGCCGGGACACCCGTCAGATTGTCCCACACGGTCCAGTGGTCGGTTGGGTCGAGGACGAGTTCATAGCGGTCGTGTTGCATCAGGTTTCCCTCCTAGTCACCAGATCCCGCGCCGTATGCCATTCCACAGCCACGCCCAGACCGGCGGATGATACCATTGGCGCGACGGAGCGGCGATATCGAGGGGGCGGAGGTTGCCGTCGAGTGCGTCCTCGACCGCCTTGATCGCAAGGTCGGTCGAGGCGGCAGTCTGGAGCAGCGGATAGGTGTGGATCGTATCAGCGCGGTTCGGCATCTGCCGCGACTGGTAAAGAATGCCGCCGGTATCGACGCCTTCATCGACGAGATGAACGGTGGCGCCGAAATTCTCCCGATCCTTGCCGACGAGCGCCCAGTAGCCGCCCATCAGGCCACGATATTGCGGATTGATGCCGGCATGGAAGTTAAGGACCGGGCAGGGGATTGCCGCCAGCGTCGCCGGCTTTAGCATCCGGCAACTGACGAGAAAGACCACGGCGGGCTCAAGCGCCGTCAGCCGCGCGCGGCCTTCGGCATCGTTGATCGAAACGATCCGGTGCACCGGGACGGAGGGGGCTTTATCGGCAGACACGCCGTAGATGCGCAGGATCTCGGCTGCCCGCCGGCGCGTGAATCGTTTGCCGAAACGCGAGGCGATCATCGTGGCGAGCTGGCCCAAAGCCGTCGTCCATCCGAGCTTTCGAGCGCGCCGTCTGACGAAGAGCGCCTTGGATTCGGGCTGCTCCTGCAGCACGACAATGTCTGAAAAGCGTGCGGCAAGCGCGTTGATCAGGATGTTCGGATTGTCGCCCCCTGCGGTAACGACGACTATGCGCCGGCCGGTCGCGGCGGCCGCTTCCGTTTCACTTTCCGAGAGGGCGCTGTTCGATCGATACATAGGTCGGTAAGGGTTGTCTGAGGATCATCTGCGGCGCCCGGACACAGGGGCGCGCAGAAACAGATATGCCGATACAGGTGTTACCGTCGTCTTAAACGGGCAGCCTCCAGGACATCACAGAACTCGGTTTGCCGGGCATCAGGCCTCGATCAGCGACCGGGTGAGATCGCCGTAACCGGTATAGCGGTACTCATAGGCGAGGCCGAGATAGTCGGCGGCGCGGCGGGCCTTCTCCTGCAACGCCTCGTCCTCCACCTGCGACAGGTAGACGAGCTTGCGGTAGTGGCAGAAATACATATCGCGCAGTTCCGGATGCCGGTCGAGGCCGAGTGGCTCGACGACGAAGGCCTCGAACTGGCGGGCGAGAAAGTCGGTGAGGAAGAAGGCGGTGAGGTCGTCGTCCCAGCGCGCGGCGAAATCGGCATTGCCTGCGAAGAAGGAATAGCAGTGCGGGCCGGGAATGCGCTCGACGCTTTCCTCCTCACAGAGCCGGTCGATGAGCCCGCCGGTACCGCAATCGGCATAGGCGATGAAGATGCGCTCGAAGCCGTCGGCGCGGGCGCGCGCGATCGCATCGCGAAGGCCGGGCACGATTTTTTCCGGCGTGTTGTGCCAGATGGCCGGAAGACAGTTGAGCTCGATATGGTCGAGCTTGTTGGCTTCGCAGATCGCAAGAATTTCGCGCGCGATGGCGCCGCAGCCAATGACATGAACTTTCTTTGGTTGTGCACGTTCTCTTGCCGACGGTGCGTTTTCCATCTTTATTCCGCCTTGTATCAACACAAAGGAATCACGGTCATGACAATAAAGTCCATCGCGATGATCGGCGCTCTTCTGGTAGCGCTCTCAACCCTGAGTTCCTGCGCCAATACGATCCGCGGCATGGGGCAGGATACTGCGAATACCGTGAACGCCACAGAGGGAGCCGGGCGCCGGGTCGCCCGAGCGGCCAATTGACCGCCACGCGGCTGTAAGGAGGCGTAGCGGCCTCGCTTTATAATAAACAAAGACGCCGGCTGTCGGTTTCATCCGCACAGCCGGCGTTTCTTCTACATCAGGCGGACTCAGCCGGCGGCAAGCTGGTTGTGCTTGCGTCTCATGTAATCCTTGGCGGTTTCGACGGCGACCGCCGCGTCGCGGCAATAGGCGTCGGCGCCAACGGCCTTGCCGAATTCCTCGTTCAGCGGCGCGCCGCCGACGAGAACGACGTAATCGTCGCGCAGGCCCTTCTCCTTCATGGTGTCGATGACAACCTTCATGTAGGGCATCGTCGTCGTCAACAGCGCCGACATGCCGAGGATGTCGGGCTGCTCGCGCTCGAGCGCTTCCAGATAGTTCTCGACCGGATTGTTGATGCCGAGGTCGACCACGTCGAAGCCGGCACCTTCCATCATCATGCCGACGAGGTTCTTGCCGATGTCGTGAATGTCGCCCTTGACGGTGCCGATCACCATCTTGCCGAGCTTCGGCGCGCCGGTCTCGGCGAGCAGCGGCCGCAGGATCGTCATGCCGGCCTTCATCGCGTTTGCGGAAAGCAGAACTTCCGGCACGAAGAGAATGCCGTCGCGGAAGTCGATGCCGACGATGCGCATGCCTTCGACGAGCGCCTGGGTCAGGATGTCGTAGGGCGTCCAGCCGCGCTTGAGGAGGATGCGGGTGCCATCCTCGATTTCCTCCTTGAGACCGTCATAAAGGTCGTCATGCATCTGCTGCACGAGTTCCTCGTCGGAAAGGTCCTCGAGAATGATTTCATCATCTGCCATAGTAGGGTCCTCGGTTCCTGGCATAGTCGTTTCGCGGGGGTGGCACGATAACACTCCGGACGCGTTGTCCCATCCTTAGCGGGCGGCGCCTAAAAAACTCTTTTCGAAAGCGACGTCGCATATGGTGAAAAACGACGACGCGTTGCTTCCCAACGTTTGTCATGCCAGTCGTATCGCATAATTCACCGATGCGGAATCCGCCGCTCGGTAAAATTATGCAACGGTTCAAGGTGTTAGTTTAGGCAACTGAGCAAGTGTTTAGGGAATTGCCGGCACACAGCCACGGTTTCAGGCGGCACCAACGGACCGTGTGGACGGGGCCGGCCGAGTGTCTAAGTTGCGCCACCTGTTGGCGCATTGAGACCCGTACCGATCCGGCGGCTTGGTAGCATTAGGCCAAATCCATGCCGGGCGCATGGTGCCGCTACTGGATTCGACCGGCGGAAAGGACTATGCGCCCACCTACCGAAATATTGCAGCGTCCTCCGTGCGGAGACCTGGCGGGAGAGGAATGAGCGAATGAGCGACGTTACAGAACAAGGCGCGATCGAAGGCGGCGGACGCCGCGCGCGTGGCGAGGGACGTGGGGCGGCAGCACGCCGGGCCTCCCGCACCGGCGGCGGTCCGGGACCGTCTCTGCCTTATATTCAGCGCAAGATTCGCGAGTACGAAGTTCTCGACGAGGAGGGGCTGCAGCTCATCGAGCGCAATGCCGATACCGTTCTAGAAGAGATCGGCATCGAATTCCGTGACGATCCGGAAGCGTTGGAGCTCTGGAAGGCGGCGGGAGCTGATGTGCGCGGCGAGCGCGTCCATTTCCCGAAGGGCCTTTGCCGCGAGCTTCTGAAGACCGCGCCGTCGAACTTCACCTGGCACGCGCGCAATCCGGAGCGCAACGCCCATATCGGCGGCAAGGCGACGGTTTTCGCACCGGTCTACGGCCCGCCCTTCGTCCGCGATCTCGACGGCAACCGCCGCTATGCGACAATCGAGGATTTCCGCAATTTCGTGAAGCTTGCCTACATGGCCCCGTCCGTCCATTCGTCGGGTGGCACGGTCTGCGAGCCGGTCGACATCCCGGTCAACAAGCGCCACCTTGATATGGTCTACAGCCATATCAAATATTCCGACAAACCGTTCATGGGCTCGGTCACCGCGCCCGAGCGCGCCGAAGACACGATCGCCATGGCGAAGATCGTTTTCGGCGACGACTTCGTCGAGAAGAACACGGTGACGCTGAACCTCATCAACGCCAACTCGCCGATGGTCTTCGACGAGACCATGGTGGGCGCGCTCAAGGTCTATGCGCGCCACAACCAGGCTTGCGTGCTTTCGCCGTTCATCCTCTCCGGTGCGATGAGCCCGGTGACCGTCGCCGGCACACTCACGCAGATTCTGGCCGAAGTGCTCGCGGGTGCCTCGTTCACCCAGCTCATCCGCAAGGGCGCGCCGGTGCTGTTCGGCACCTTCGCCGCCTCGATCTCGATGCAGTCGGGCGCGCCGACCTTCGGGACGCCGGAGCCGTCGCTCGTCTCCTACGGCGCGGCGCAGCTCGCCCGCCGCCTCGGCCTGCCGTTCCGTACCGGCGGCTCGCTCTGCGGCTCCAAGGTTCCGGATGCTCAGGCGGCACACGAATCGGCGAACACAATCAACATGACGCTGCTCGCCGGCACCAACTTCGTGCTGCATGCGGCTGGCTGGCTGGAAGGTGGTCTCGTCTCGTCCTACGAGAAGTTCATGATCGACCAGGACCAGCTCGGCATGATGCAGAAGATGGCCGAGGGCGTGGACCTTTCCGAAAACGCCCAGGCGCTTGACGCGATCCGCGAAGTCGGCCCGGGCAGCCACTATCTCGGCTGCTCCCATACCCAGGCCAACTTCCAGACGGCCTTCTACCGCTCGCCGCTCGCCGACAACAATTCCTTCGAACAGTGGGAAATCGAAGGCGAAAAGCGGATCGAGCAGCGCGCCAATGCGCTCGCCCGGTCGTGGCTTGAACATTACGAGGCACCCTATCTCGACCCGGCGATCGACGATGCGCTCAAGGAGTTTATCGCCAAGCGCAAGGATTCGATGCCGGACGCCTTCACCTGAAGGGCTCCCGAGCGAGCCAGGGAGCAAGGCGGCGCGGCGCAGGTGGCCGACATGATCCAGAAGGAGGTCTGGCGCCCGCATTACGAAACCCAGGGGCCGAAACCGAAATGACGGCGGCCTCCGCTTGTGACGACAGTCTTCTTCAAACGCTCCGTGCGGCTCTCGAGCCGCACGGTCTTTTTTTGCGCGGCACTGTGAATTTTGCGTCGGGTGAGGCGGCGCCGCAGCTAAAGGGCGGGGAGCCTGCCGCGAGCGTCCTGCTCGTCGGTAATATCGGCAGCTCGCTCTGGGAGCCGTTCAGCCGCTGGCGCGCAGGCGAGCCGGATCACGGCGGCAGCGATCCGCTCGACAATTGGTCGAAGCAGGTGATCCGACCTGTCGCGGAGCGGCTCGGCGCCACGGCCTATTTTCCATCCGATCCGCCCTGGCAGCCCTTCCAGCGATGGGCAATGGATGCCGAAGGGCTGAAATCATCGCCCCTCGGCATCCTCATCCACCCGCATTATGGCCTCTGGCACGGCTATCGCGGCGCACTCGGATTTGATCGGCCCTTGCCGTCAACAAGCGAGGTGGCGGCCGGCCATCCATGCGATGTCTGCGCCGAGAAGCCCTGCATTTCCGCCTGTCCGTCTTCCGCCTTGGCGTTCGGTGTGTTCGATGCGGGACGATGTCGCGCCCATCTGAGGACGGGAGCAAAGGCCTGCCTTGGGCACGGCTGCCTCTCCCGCGATGCCTGCCCGGTCGGCCGAGATCACCGCTATCCGATAGAGCAACTGCGTTTTCATATGGCAGCGCTGAGCCTGTAGATCGCGCGTGTGGCAGGCAGGTCGAGCGGAACTCCGGCATCAATCCGCCGCAATCCATGCGATGCTTCGCGTCACGATTCCACTTGTGTTTTGGATCCATGCCGCTGTTTCCCAAATCTGTTCTCGCCGGCGCCGCCATTCTCTCCATGGGTCTCGCGGCCCCAGCGTTCGCCGCCTGCCGCAACGTGAATCATCTCGGCGAGGACTACATCGCCTGCGGCTTCGATCCGGCGGCTAGCGACATTCGCCTCTACAACAGGGACCAGGCGGGCGTACCGTTCAAATCCTTCAAGGCCCTATCGCTCGAGTTGCGCCATCGCGACGAATATCTGGTCTTCGCCATGAACGGCGGCATGTATCACGAGGATTTGTCGCCCGTCGGCTTGCATGTCGAAGATGGCATCGAACAGACGCCGCTCAACACCAATCCGGGTTGGGGCAATTTCCACCTGCTGCCGAACGGCGTCTTCTACGTGACGGACCGCAAGGCGAGCGTTATGGCGGCAGAGGCTTACCGCGACGCCGGCATCACACCGCGCTTTGCCACGCAATCCGGGCCGATGCTGGTGATCGACGGCAAGCTTCACCCGCGCTTCCTGCCGGACAGCGACAGTTTCAAAACCCGCAACGGCGTCGGTGTGACGACGGAAGGCCAGGTGGTTTTCGCGGTCTCGAAGCGGCCGGTGCGCTTCCACAATTTCGCGACGCTGTTCCGGGACGCGCTTGACTGCCCCAACGCGCTGTTCCTCGACGGCACGATTTCGAGCCTTTATGCGCCGGAGATCAACCGCCACGACCGGCTGTTTCCGCTCGGGCCAATCATCGCCGTCGTCGCGAGGTTTCCGCATTGAGCGCACCGCAAAAGAATTTGTCGGCTCCACCCAAGGAATGGCGGTCGGCGACCGTCTAAGCTTGAAATAGGACAGAGCGGGCAGGGATTGGGCGGGCAGGGATTTGGACGCGGAACTCGTTGAACGGGCGGTGAGCGGCGATCGCGAGGCCTTTGGCCGATTGATCGAGCGCCACTATGACTTCGTCCATGCGGTCGCCTGGCGGTGGTCGGGCAATGAGGCCGATGCGGAGGATATTGCCCAGGAGGTCTGCATAAGGCTTGGCTCGGCGATTCGCGGCTTCCGCGGCACCAGCCGGTTCCGCACCTGGCTCTATGCATTGACGCTGAATGCGGCCCGTGATCACCGGCGCCGGCGGGCGCGCGACGAGCGGAAGATGCAGGCCTATGCATCCGATCCGGCACTGTCCGCCATGTCCGCCGGCGATGACGAGGAGCGGCGGGAGGCGTTGTGGGCGGCGGTGCGGGCACTGCCGGAAAAGCAATGCGATGCCGTGCTGCTCGTTTATGCCGAGGGTCTGAGCCATGCGGCAGCCGCCGACGTGCTCGGCTGCTCGGAAGCGACCATCTCCTGGCATGTCCATGAGGCCCGGAAGCGCTTGCGGACGCTGCTCGGCAAGGAGGCTGTGTAATGACCGACGAACTCGAGATGCTCTCCGGACGGACGCCGCCGAAGCCGAGGGACGAGGGACGGGCGCGGGCGCTTGCTGCCGCCATGCAGGCCTATGACGCGGCGGAAATTTCGTCGCCTGCCCAAGGTTCGACAAGGCCCGCGCGTCAAAGCTCCATCCTCAACCGGATATGGAGCCCCATCATGAACCGGAAATTTCTTGCCGGATCGGCCTTGGCGACACTGATCGTCGTCCCGACCGCCGCCTTCCTGACGCTGGAACTGGTTCGCAGCGGTTTATCACGTGACGCGGAGGTGCAGGTGGCGGCCAAGCCGGTACCGCGCCCGCAGCCGAAATCGGCTGCGCCAGCGACCATCGAAGAGGGGGCGCTTGCCCCTGCGAAGCGGGAAGCGTCCGGCTCCGCCCTCAGCGAAGTGTCTCCGGCGGCCGCCGAAACTGAGGCAACGGCAAGCCAGACGGCCGATACGGCCGCAGCGCCCGCTGCCGAAGGCGGGACGGTGGGCTTTGCCGCGCGTGGCCGCGCCGCACTCATGCCGGCGCCGGCCGTGCCAGGCGATATCCTTCCGCCGCCGATAGAAAACCGCGAGCGCTTCGGCAACTCCGATGCCAATCCAGTAAAAAGCGTTGCGACCGAACCGGTCTCGACCTTCTCCGTCGATGTCGATACCGCCTCTTACGCCTTCGTCCGCCGATCGCTGATGGCAGGCGAGATGCCGAGCCACGATGCCGTCCGCGTCGAGGAGATGATCAATTATTTCCCCTATGACTGGCCCCGTCCGACGGCGGCTGCGGAGCCGTTCAAGGCCACGGTCACGGTGACGCCGTCGCCATGGAACGCAGCAACACGGCTGATGCATGTGGCGATCAAGGGGTATGAGGTGGTGCAGCAGGAGGCGCCGAGAGCCAATCTCGTCTTGCTGATCGACGTCTCCGGCTCAATGGATGAACCGGACAAGCTGCCGCTTCTCAAGAATGCCTTCCGGCTGCTGGTCGACCGGCTGAGACCGGACGATACAGTGTCGATCGTCACCTATGCCGGCAATGCCGGTACGGTGCTGGAGCCCACGGCAGTCAAGGACAAGGCAAAGGTGCTGGCGGCGATCGACACGCTGCAAGCGGGCGGTTCGACGGCCGGTGCTGCGGGCATCGACGCCGCCTATCGGCTGGCGGAGAAGGCCTTCGTTCAGAACGGCGTCAATCGCATCCTCCTGGCGACCGACGGCGACTTCAATGTCGGTCCTTCGAGCGACGAGGAATTGAAGCGCGTGGTCGAAGCGAAGCGCAAAAGCGGCATCTTTCTCTCCGTCCTCGGCTTCGGTCGCGGCAATTACAACGATGCGCTGATGCAGACGATTGCCCAGAACGGCAACGGCGTTGCTGCCTACATCGACACGCTGGCCGAGGCGCAGAAAACGCTGGTCGAGGAGGCTGGGTCGTCGCTCTTCCCGATCGCCAAGGATGTGAAGCTGCAGGTCGAGTTCAACCCGGCGGCGATCGCCGAGTACCGGCTGATCGGCTATGAGACGCGGGCGCTGAAGCGCGAGGATTTCAACAACGACAGGGTCGACGCAGGCGACATCGGCTCCGGCCACAGCGTGACGGCGATCTACGAAGTGACGCCCAAGGGCAGTCCGGCCGTGCTCAACGATGACCTGCGCTATGCGACAGTCGAGAAGCGGGCAGCGGCGCATTCCGGCGAACTCGCTTTCTTGAAAATCCGCTACAAGAAGCCGGACGGCGACAGGAGCGAGCTGATCACCACGCCGGTCACTGAGGCAAACGCGGTACCGAGCCTCGCCGAGGCGTCGGCTGATGTCCGCTTTTCCGTCGCTGTCGCGGCGTTTGGCCAGAAGCTTGCCGGAAGTTCTGCCCTTGCCGACTATTCCTATGCGGCGATCGCCGATCTCGCCGCCGCCGCCAAGGGCACGGATCCGTTCGGCTACCGCGGCGAGTTCGTCAATTTGGTGCGGTTGGCGAAAGGGCTTTCGGGCGCAAAGCAGTAGCTGCCTACTGCATGTCTCCTTAAATCGACCTCGATTTAAGGGCAAAGAATGCAGCAATTCAAAGCCCTACAGCGCCGCGCGTCTGATAAGACGCGCGGCGCTGTAGGGCGGGCAACTCCTGACGCGCTGAGAACCGTCAGGAGTGGCTGGCAGCACGGTATACGACAGCCTGGAATTTCGCAGATGCTGCCCGCCTGACGCTCTTCCTCGTCACGCCTTTGGAAACGCGCGCTGCAATCCACCGGATTTGATCAGCCCGCTCCGGAACGCCTGATAGGCCGCATGCTGGCTGGAGCGCGCCACCTCCATCAGGCGCATCTGAAGACGCGGCGGCGCCTCGTTACCGAGCCATTCTCCGACTCTTTCGAGTTTCAGCGTATTCAGGAACCGCGCTTCGGCGGCAAGGTCGAGGTGGTGGTGCAGCCCCTCCATCAGATTTTCATCCTGTTCCGGATTTTCCATCAGCAGCTTGACGAAAGCCTGTTCCGCTTCGCCGAAGCTCGAAAGCTTGGCGGCGGTCGTGTCCCGGTCGGGAAAGGCGGCTGGCGTGCTCATGGATTTATCTTCGTTGGTCGCACATCCTCGGATAGGCGACTCGCGCTCCATCTGCAATTGATAGCTTGCGGCCGTCTTTGCCGAGTTCCCGAACCTCTACCAGTGGAGCGCGCGGACAGCGGCTGCGTCAGCCTAATCCGCTTATCAAGTCGGCCGTGCCATAGAAATCACACCAATGTGGATATACCCGACCGCGCAGTGGCGGCTTCGGCAGGGCCATGTTAACCGGCAAGCTCTGAACGAGGTGCTCCACCGTTGCTACAATACAGACCCGAAATCGATGGACTGCGCGCGCTCGCGGTCATGCCCGTGCTTCTCTTCCATGCTGGTTTTGGCTTCATCGGGGGCGGGTTTGCTGGCGTAGACGTTTTCTTCGTCATCAGTGGTTATCTGATCACGGCGATCATTCATCGCGAAACTCGCGACGGTAGCTTCAACATTGTCGGATTCTACGAACGCCGCGCGAGGCGCCTTGCGCCAGCCTTGCTCTTCATCTGCACCGTTTCGACCGTCTTTGCCGCTCTTTGGATGCTGCCCCAGGAGCTCAACAATTTCGGCAAGAGCCTCTATGCGGTGAGTCTTCTCGGGTCGAATTTCCTGTTCTGGGATCAGACCGGGTATTTCGCGCCCAACACGGACTTGATGCCCCTTCTGCACACCTGGTCACTGGCCGTTGAGGAGCAGTTTTACATTGCGTTGCCCCTGCTTCTATTCGCACTTCGCCGCTACTCGGTGGCTACGGTGATGACGCTTCTGGCGACTGGCGTGATCCTCAGCTTTGGAGCCACGCAGATTCTTGCCCGCATCGATCCGGCCGCAAATTTCTACCTGCTGCCGAGCCGCTTTTGGGAGCTCGGCATTGGTGCAATGTTGGCGATTGCCAATGAGAGGCAATTCGATTTTCCCCAACGACTGCGTGAGATCCTGGCAGCGCTCGGTCTTTTCGCCATCGCCGCCAGTTACATCCTCCTTCAAGGAACGGCTTACTACCCCGGCTGGACGACGCTGCCGGTGGTGCTGGGAACCACTCTGGTGCTTGCCTTTGCACACGGAGACACGATCGTGGGCAAACTGCTTTCGTGGCGGCCCTTGGTGGCAATCGGACTTCTAAGCTACAGTCTCTATCTGTGGCATCAGCCGGTCTTCGCCTTCGCGCGCTTGCGTTGGATCGACGAGATTCCACGTCTCGGTTATTTGCTGCTGATCGCGCTTTGCTTCGTACTCGCCTTTTTCAGCTGGCGCTATGTCGAGCAGCCGTTCCGCAAGAGCGCGCGTTTAGGCCGGCGCGCCGTCTTCAGTTCCACGATCGCCTCTGGCGCTGTCGCAATCCTTTTGGGCCTTGGCCTTGATGGGACGGACGGCATGGTTGCGCAAAAACCGGACTTGGCGCGGCTGACCGGATCGAGTATCGGCCTCGGCAAGCGGTGCGACGCGGTGGTCGATCTCAAATGCGCTACAAGCCACACACCGGAAATGGCTGTTTGGGGCGATTCCTTTGCCCGACATCTGGTCGATGGCATCATTGCCTCGAAGCATGACGTCCGGTTGCTACAACTTACCAAGAACAATTGCGGGCCGTTTCTCGACCTAGCCCCGATCGCCCCGCGGCTTGGCGGGAGCTGGCCGAAGGAATGCGCCCAACATAATGATGATGTCCGGCGTTTCCTGCTAGCGAACAAGTCGATCCGCTACGTCGTCCTGTCATCGCAGCTCAGCCAGTATCTGACGGAAGAGATGGTGCTCGTCGAAGGAAAGCGCGAAGTTCCGACCGAGGTGAAGACACTCACGGCCAGCCTGCGCTCGACGCTTGCTTGGCTGAAGGCAAATGGTTTTGAGGCCGTGTTCGTCGCGCCGACGCCACATGACGGCCGCGACACCGGCCTTTGCGTGGCGCGGGCAAGGCTCTTGGAACAACCGATTGAGCGCTGCGAGTTGCCGCTCAAGAATGTTCGCGTTCATGACAAGGACATACTAAATGTCCTCGCCGATATCGCCGACGAGTATCCCGTGGTTAGCTTCATGAATTACCTTTGCGATGCGGATGCCTGCAAGGTCGAGGATCAGGGCGTAGAGCTTTTTGAGGACCATGGGCATTTCTCCGCGCAAGGATCGCGACAGATGGGCCGCGCGCTCAACTTCTACCGCTCCTTTGTCGATGCAGCGAAGCGCGATCCAGTATCCGCACAGATCGCACCGGCGCAACCTTCGCTCCCATCGGCGGCCCTGTGATCCATCGGTCAGGCGAAAACCCGCGACGAGGGGCCGCTATCGCCCCGACGAGAAGAGTTACGCTCTGAAGACGGGGCAGGCTACGCGCGGCGGCTTCTCCGTTCGCGGGCCGGTGCCGCTGCGCCCTCATTGGCCGTCTTGTTGCGCAGGGGGCCGATCTTTTCGACGATGACCTCGAGCGTCGGGCGCTCGCCCCTGGTGTGGTTGTCGAGCGCAAGGCGCATGGCGGCGAGGTGATTGCAGGACGTGCCGCAGCAGCCGCCGATGATCTTGGCGCCGGCATCGACGGCCAGGCGCGCATATTCGGCCATCAGCGGCGGCGTGCCGGAATAGTGGATCTCCGATCCGCGGAACTCGGGAATGCCGCAATTGCCCTTGACGACGACGGTGCCCTCGGGATTGGCGGCGGTCATGTCGAGGAGCGAGGACAGAATGTCGGATGCGCCGACGCCGCAATTGGCGCCGACCGCGACCGGGCCTTCGCCGATGCCCGCCGCAACCGTGTGGAGGTCCTTCGGATGCAGGCCCATCATCGTCTTGCCGGCGGTATCGAAGGAGCCGGTATAGACGAAGGGGAGGCCGACCTTGCTGGCAGCCTCGGCTGCCGCCCGGATCTCGTCCGGCGACGACATCGTCTCGATCCAAGCGACTTCCGCGCCGCCGGCCTTGAGGCCCTCGATCTGCTCGACAAAGGCTGCGACCGCGTCCTCATAGGAGAGGGCGCCGAGCGGCACCAGCAACTCGCCGGTCGGGCCGACGGAGCCGGCGGTGATGACCTTGCGCGGCGCCTTGTCGGCGACGGCACGGGCAATCTCGGCGGCGCGCTTGTTGAGCGCATGAACCCGGTCTTCCGCCTGGTGGAGCTTCAGCCGGTGGCGCGTGCCGCCGAAGGAATTGGTCAGGATGATGTCGGCGCCGGCGTCGACGAAATCCTGATGCAGCTTGGTGATGTTTTCAGGCTTGGTCTCGTTCCAGAGTTCCGGCGCTTCGCCGGCCTCGAGACCCATGGCGAAGAGCGACGTCCCGGTCGCGCCGTCGGCAAGCAGAACGCCCTTCTGGGCGAGGAGGTCGGAGAGGGCGTTGGCTGCGATGGGCATCGGCGTTTCCCGGCTGAATGGCTTGTAGCAAGATATAAACATATCTTTATGTGCTTGCGCATGAGGAAGCAAGCTAAATGTGTATCGAACCTCGCGCTGGCCTGCCGCGACTACGCGCCTGCCGAGAGCCGCGGCAGTTCATCCGCCAGGAGACGGGCGAGGTCGGTCGGGGCGGGCCCTGCGTTGGGGCGCAGGCGCAGGCTGAATTCCGCGTCGGGCAGCGGCGGCAGATCGAGGTGCTTCGGCACGGCCGTTATCCCCGTGCCCAGGAAACGACCCGTGCGCGCCGTCACTGCGATGCCGCTGAGGACCGCGGCCCGCAGACCCGAAAGGCTCGGACTGGTTGCGGCCAAGCGGAAGGGGCGGTTGATCGCCTCGAGCGCGGCAATCGCGGCAGCGCGGAAGCCGCAGGGTGGGTCGAGTACAGCTACGGGGAGATCGGCGTCGGGCAAAGTCAGGCCCCTCTCGGCACACAACCAGATCATCGGATCGCGCAAGGTAACCAGTTCGTCCGCCGAAGGCCCTTGCCGCATCGCCAGGACGATGTCGATCTGGCCTTGCTCGTATGCGGCCGTCAGTTCCTTCGTGCGGCCGATCCGAAGGTCGAGGCGAACCCGCGGATGCGATCGGGCGAAGCGGCCGAGCAGATCCGGAAGCGTGGTGTCGGCGAAATCCTGGGTGCTGCCAAGTGTCACGCGGCCGTCGGCCCGAGCACCCTTGAGGCTCAACCACGCCTCGCGATGGGCGTCGAGGATGCGGCGGGCATGACCCACGAACTCCTCGCCCACAGGTGTCAGGGAGCGCCCGCGCCCGGCCGGCGCGAGAAGAGCTTCGCCCACCAGCTCTTCCAGCCGCTGCATCTGTGCCGTCACGGCAGAAGGCGAGCGGCTGACGACATCCGCCGCCCGGGCGAGCGAGCCGCCCTCGGCAAAGGCGAGAAAAGTACGCAGAAGCTCCGGATCGATCATTCTCATGCTTCAATAATACAGAATTGTCGATGCCAAACAATTCGATTTTATTGATGCAATGATGATGCCAGGCTTGATTTCGTCACCTCATTATTCACACGAGAAAGGAACTCTCATGCCGATCATCAGCATCGCCGTTGCGGCCCCGGCGAACCCCAGCCTTTCCGCGCAAATCGCGGCGTCCATGACCGAATTGACGCGCCTGCACCTGCGCAAGGATCCGACCGTCACGGCCGTTACGATCAGCTATATCGATCCGCAACACTGGTTTGCCGGTGGAAGGTCGATTGCCTCACAGGAGACCGCGAGTTTCTGGCTCGACATCAAGGTTGTCGATGGAACCAATACGAAACAGGAACTCGCCAGCTATATCGAGGCGGTTTATGCCGGGTTCGAGAGCTTGCTCGGAACGGTTCACCCCGAAAGCTACGTGCTTGTTCACGAGGTAGCGGCTGCAGCTTACGGCTTTGGCGGCAAGACGCAGGAGTTTCGCTTCATCAGCGGCAAATTGCAGCCGGCCGCGTAGAAGTGGGAAAGGGGCAACCGCCTCGGTCGCCCCTCTAAACCCGTGAAGGATTCTTATGCCGCCTCGCGGTCGCCGTAACTTGTCGGCGTCACCATGGCGCTGATTATTGTCTGCAGGTCGATGGCCCCGATGGGGCGGCCGTGGGCGTCGACGACGTGGGCGGTGTTGATATGCGCACTCGTCATCGTACGGGCGGCCGCCTCGAGGACCGCGTCTGCCGCGATTGCGAGGCCCTCCGGATTGCCGGAGAGCGGCCGCATGATCGTCGCGACATGCACGACCCGGCCGCGGTTCACCTCCTTGACGAAGGCGGTGATGTAATCGTCCGCCGGCGCAAGCACGATTTCCTGGCCGGTTCCCTGCTGCACCACACGGCCGTCGCGCAGGATGGCGATCTTGTCGCCGAGCCGCAGCGCCTCGTCGAGGTCGTGCGTGATGAACACCACGGTCTTCTTCAATTCCTTCTGCAGTTCGAGGAGCACCGTCTGCATGTCCACGCGGATCAGCGGGTCGAGCGCCGAGTAGGCCTCGTCCATCAGCAGGATCTCGGCGTCATTGGTCAGCGCCCGGGCCAGGCCGACGCGCTGCTGCATGCCGCCCGAAAGCTGGTTCGGATAGTGCTTCTCGAAGCCCTTGAGGCCGACGCGGTCGATCCAGCCAAGCGCCCGCTTCTCGCTCTCGCGCTGATCGATGCCCTGGATCTCCAGGCCGTAAACGGTATTTTCGAGCACGGTGCGGTGCGGGAGCAGCGCGAACTTCTGGAACACCATCGCCGTCTTGTGGCGACGGAACTGGCGAAGGTCGTTCTGGTTCATCTTGCAGACGTCGACGCCGTCGTAGAGCACTTCGCCGGCGGTCGGGTCGATCAGCCGGTTGATGTGGCGGATGAGCGTCGATTTTCCTGAGCCGGAAAGGCCCATCACGACCGTAATGCAGCCGCCGGGCATCGGGATGTTGATGTCCTGCAAGCCGAGGACATGGCCATATTTCTCGTTGAGTTCGGCCTTGCTCATGCCGTTCTTGACGGGATCGATATATTCGTGCCCGCGCGGGCCGAAGATCTTGTAGAGGTTCTTCACCTCGATTGCGCGACTAGCCATGAACTAACCTCCGAATGCTTTTGCAGCCACCTACCGAAGGCTTGGCTGGCACGATCGAAATGATGGCGCTGCCGATCAATGCAACACCGCTGGAGCCGCGTTCCGCCGTTGCGCTTCTTTGGGCGCGTGCACGGGCGCAACCGCTTCCAGGTTCCCCTTGAGCAATGTGACAGCGGAACAGGTTCGCTGCTGTGCTGTTTGCGACGCGGCGTGCAGCCGCTTCGTCGCGAACATTCGATCCGCAGCGCGACCGAGTGCAAGAGGTCCAGTCTCGGTCCACAGCAAGGACAGCCTCAAAGCGCCGCCTTCACTTTTTCTGCGACGTCCGGGCTCACCCATTTTGCCCATATGTCTGGAAAGTGCTCGAGAAAATACCGTGCAGCGTCCTCATTGGTCGCGCGGTTCTGATCCATCCAGGCGAGGATCTTGTTGACTGTGGCATTGTCCCATCCGCGGGCATTCACGTAATCCATGGCGACGCCTGCCTTTTCGGAAAAGGAGTTCGTCACCACGGTAAACACGTCCGAGACCGGATAGGAGTTGACCTTCGGACTTGGGCAGTTCGGCACGGCCGAGCAGGAGTCCCATTCCGCCCTGTCGTGGTCGACACCGAAGGAGAGCCGGATCATCTCATATTTGCCGAGGATCGCCGTCGGCGCCCAATAATAGCCGAGCCAGCCCGTCTTCTTCTCGAAGGCTTCCGCTATGGAACCGTCAAGTTCGGCTGCCGAAGCGGGGCCGACAAGCTTGAAGCCCGCCTTCTCCGCACCGAGTGCCTTGTAGAGATTGGTCGTCGAGATCCGACAGTTCCAGCCGGAGGGGCAACTGTGGATCGCTCCCTTTGAAGGATCGTCAGGCGCGGGGAACAGATCCGGCTGCTTCAGGGCGTCCTGAACGGTCTTGATTTCCGGATGGGCATTGGCGAGGAATCTTGGAATCCACCAGCCTTCGACGCCGCCTTCGCTCAGAATAGGCGCACCCTGTATAAGGCGGCCTTCCTTGACGGCCGTTTCGAGCTGCGTGCGCACGGAATGGATCCACAACTCCGGTGCCATGTCGGGCTCGGCCTTCTCGTTCATCGATGCGAAGGTCCGCATCGTGTCACCGGCGACCAGAGAGACGGTGCAGCCATAGCCGTTCTCGAGAATAAGGCTGTCAACATGGGCGGCGATGCCTGCCGAAGCCCAATTCATTTCGGCAATGCTGATCTCGCCGCACTCGGCGGCCCGCGTCGGTGCGGCCAGGACACAGATGCCAGCAGCGGCAAACGTGATTGCGAGCAGTTTCGTCATGTTCCCAGGCCTCCCGCCCTTACGCGGCCCACGACCTATCAGCCTAGGTGTTTTCGAAGAGAAATCAACCTCTTCAAATGATCTGGAATGGATTGCCGTTCGAGGCACTGCTGTTAAGTAAGGCGCTGCCGCGCCGGCTGCTCTTTCAACGGAGGATCGCGCGAAGAACTCGAAAAAAGTGCGAATTCATGTTTGGTTAAGCTCTCACTAACCATCCGGTAAGAATGTCAGGCTAATTGTTTGCTGCGGCGGGCGACTGCCGCAGGTCCGGTTCAGGTGTTGCGTACCGGACCTGCCTCCCTGGCAAGCTCGACGCTTTGCGGGGCAGGAGGCGCGTCCGGGCGACGGACGCGATCAGCATGCGATTCTTGCAGGGACGCAGAATGTCGACAAAAGTCAGAGCCCGATAAGCCGATTATCCGACGTTGGACGTGCGGATGAAGCCGAGCGGGCCGAATGGCGCGTCGGCCGGCAAATTGCGTACGCGGGACTGGCTGCGCGGCGCCTGTGAGTTCCAGGCGATCTGAACGAAGTTCGGTTTGCTGAAGATGAACAGCATTGTTTTTCCTGCCTTGGGAGTCCGGTCTGTTCCCGGTTGTTGCGATGGCGGCGATATAGGCGTGCGGCGGGTATTTCCCGATGCCAAACTCGGCATCGCATGTCGCATTTTGGCCAGAGGTCCAAAGTTCGTCGCAAGCTTGATGAGCGGATGACAGAGGCCGGGATCGCCGCTGCCGCAAGTGCGGTGAAATGACGTCGAGACAGGGCTTTGCGGCAAAGGGTTTCGATGCTACGGAGACCGCATGACACGCGCGATCATGCTCCAGGGGACCGGCTCGGATGTCGGAAAATCGGTAATGGTGGCAGGCCTCTGCCGGCTTGCCGCCAATCGCGGCCTGAAGGTGAGGCCCTTCAAGCCGCAGAACATGTCGAACAATGCGGCCGTCTCCGATGACGGTGGCGAAATCGGCCGGGCGCAGTGGCTGCAGTCGCTCGCCGCGCGCGTACCCTCGTCGGTGCACATGAATCCGGTGCTCCTGAAGCCGCAATCCGATGTCGGCAGCCAGATCATTCTGCAGGGCAAGGTCGCGGGGCAGGCCAAGGGAAGGGAATATCAGGCGCTGAAGCCGAAGCTGCTCGGCGCCGTGATGGAGAGTTTCGAGCATATCTCGGCCGGCGCGGATCTCGTCGTCGTCGAGGGCGCCGGTTCGCCGGCCGAGATAAACCTCCGGGCCGGCGACATCGCCAATATGGGTTTCGCCACGCGCGCCAATGTTCCGGTCGTTCTCGTCGGCGACATCGATCGCGGCGGTGTCATCGCATCGCTGGTCGGCACCCATGCAATCCTGCCGGAGGAAGACCGGCGGATGGTCACCGGCTATCTCATCAACAAGTTTCGCGGCGACGTCACGCTTTTCGACGATGGCATCGCCGCTGTCGACCGCTTTACCGGATGGCCTTGTTTCGGTGTCGTGCCCTGGCTGAAAAGCGCCGGGCGGCTGCCGGCCGAGGATTCGGTCGTTCTCGAGAAGCTGGCGCGCGGCGGCGGCAAGGCCTTGAAGGTCGCCGTGCCCGTCCTGTCGCGCATCGCCAATTTCGACGATCTCGATCCGCTTGCGGCAGAACCGGAGGTCGAACTCGTCTTCATCCGGCCGGGCATGCCGCTTCCGGAGGATGCGAGGCTTGTCGTCATCCCCGGTTCGAAATCGACGATCTCGGATCTGAAGGACTTTCGCGCGCAGGGCTGGGACCGTGACCTGGAGCGCCACGTCCGCCGCGCCGGTCGGGTGATCGGCATCTGCGGCGGCTATCAGATGCTGGGCCTCCGCGTCACCGATCCGCTCGGCATCGAGGGAAGCGGCGGCGAGATCGCCGGGCTCGGGCTGCTTTCCGTCGAAACCGAAATGGCGCCGGAAAAGACCGTGCGCAACAGCCGCGCCTGGTCGCTGGAGCATGGCGTGGCGCTCGACGGCTATGAGATCCATCTCGGCAAGACAATCGGGGCAGATTGCCAACGAGCGCCTGTGACGATCGACGGTCGCCCCGATGGCGCGGTCTCGCCGGACGGGCGCGTCATGGGAACCTATCTGCATGGCCTCTTCGGTAGCGACGCCTATCGCGCTGCACTGCTGAAGAGCCTGGGAATCGAAGGCGGAGGCGCCAACTATCGTCAGTCGGTCGACAGCGCACTCGACGAGATTGCCTCCGAGCTCGAAGGCGTGCTCGACCGCGCCTGGCTCAACGGCTTGCTCGGGTAGCTGCTACGCCGCCGGCGGGCGACACGCAGTCCAGCCCTCTTTGGTCGATATTGCATGGCCGCTGCGAAGGATGCAGCATGGCGGGCGAGGCGGCAGACCTTTTTTCCGAAAAGTACAAGTCTTGCCGCCGCCCGGCACAAAGGTCGGCGGTCATGACACGCGCCCAGCTGGTCGGCGTCCTTATCGGATTGGTGATTGTCGCGGCTCTGACGATGCTGCGGGCAAGCGATCCACAACTGCTGAGATTCGCCCGCGAAATCACCTTTGACGAATACCAGCGCCTGGCGCCGCGGCCTTTCGAAAACCTGCCCGTGCGGGTCGTCGATATCGATGAGGCGTCGCTCCGGGAGTTCGGCCAGTGGCCTTGGCCAAGGGATCGATTGGCTGCCTTGGTCGACAGGCTTTCGGAAATGGGCGCCGCCGTGATCGCCTTCGACATTCTGTTCGCCGAGCCCGATCGATTGTCGCCGCGCACCGTTCTGCGCGACGTGAGGGGGATCGAGCCGGCTTTGCTGGAGCGGCTGCCGGACAATGACGAGATCTTTGCGGAGGCGATTGCCGGCAAGCCGGTGGTGCTGGGCTTCGGCCTTTCGAGAGAGGGAAATTATCGGCCGCCGGTGAAGGCCGGCTTCGCCTTCACCGGCGAGAGCCCCTTCGGAGCGCCGCCGCGCCTAACAGCCGCAACGCCGCTCCGGCCGGAGCTCGAGGCCAATGCAGCCGGCATCGGGCATATCAGCCTCAATCCCGACAGCCCGTCAGCGGTCGTGCGGGCGGTGCCGCTGCTTCTGAGCGATGGCGAGCAGCTCTATCCGAATCTGGCGCTCGAGGCGCTGCGTGTCGCACAGGGCGCTTCCACCTACCTGCTGGCCGGTGCGACGGACGTGCCCGATACCCTAACCCGGATCAAGATCGGCGATTTCGCGGTGCCGGTCACGGCGGCCGGCGAGCTATGGCTCTATGTCAGTGAGGACCGGGCGGAAAGATATGTGTCGGCCGGCCGCGTGCTTGCCGCATCGGGTGCTCCCCAGGATGTCAGGGCTGCGGTCGAAGGCAGCATCGTCTTCGTCGGCACGTCGGCTGCCGGTTTGCTCGACATCCGCACTACGGCTCTCGGCCATAACGTCCCGGGCGTCTCGCTGCATGCCCAGGCCGTCGAGCAGATCCTGTCGGGTCGCTTCCTCTCCCGTCCGGACTGGGCCGAAGGGCTTGAGATACTGTCGATCGCCATTGCCGGCACCCTCCTCGTCATGGTGACGACCTTCGTCAGCCCCGGCGTGGCGCTCGCCTGCGGGCTGCTGATCACCAGCTTGGCTCTCGCGGCTTCTTGGACCGCCTTTCTCTATGCGGGACTGCTCTTCGACCCGCTTGCTCCGATCTTTTCCGGATCGGTCACGCATTTCGCCGCTACGGCCTACCGCTTCCTGGTGACCGACCGGGAACGCCGCGTTGTCAGGCGCGCCTTCGGCCAATATCTGTCGCCGTCGCTGCTTTACCGCGTCGAGCACACGCAGAACGCCCTGCGCCTCGGGGGAGACGATCGGGAACTGACGATCATGTTCGTCGACGTGCGCAACTTCACCGAGATCAGCGAGCGCCTGGCGCCGACCGAGGTCGTAGGGTTCCTGAATACGCTTCTCGATGCGTTGAGCCGCCATGTCATCGAAAACGAGGGCACACTCGACAAGTTCATAGGTGACTCGATCATGGCCTTCTGGAACGCCCCCGTCGATGTCAGAGATCATCCTCGCAGGGCCGTTCGCGCGGCTTTGGCGATGCGGGAAACGCTTGCTCGTCTCAATGACACGGATGCCTTCGGTTTCGGGGCGGGGCAAAGCGTGGCCATCGGCATTGGAATCCACACCGGCCTTGCCTGCGTCGGCAACATGGGCGCCGAGACGCATTTCAACTATTCGGCGGTCGGGGACACGGTCAATGTGGCGGCGCGCATCGAATCCGCCTGCAAGGAGATCGGCTACGACATCCTCGTGTCGGAGGCGACGGCAAATTTGGCTGGCGGCTGCGCCCTGCTGGAGGCCGGAGCGTTGGGGCTCAAAGGCAAGAGCACCCGAACGAGACTCTTTGGAGTCGTTGGCGACGAGCGGCTGGCCGAGTCGGATGAATTCGCCGAGCTGCTCGAAGTTCACCGGCAGCTGGTCGACGCATTGCGCGCACGCTCCCCCGAGAGCCGGCGCATGCTGGGCGTGGCAAAGCTCAAGGCGTCCGCGCTGACGCCGGGCTTGTCGGAGTTCTATCGGCGGATTTCGCGGCGCGGCGATCATTTCATTGGTGAGCCGACGGCGAAGGATGCGGTTGGCGAGTAGAGTGCGTCGCCGACCACTGCAAAAGGTGCCGCTTTTCGGAACTTCAATTATAGTCACCGTCGTCCGAACGAACGGGCCTTGCTCCGGTCGTGCGAGTAATCACGGTTGCGCGGCCTGTCCGACCTGTCGAACTTGTTCGGCTTATCGTGCCAGCTCTTGTCGTGTTTGTCCGGCTTGCCCGGCTTGTCTGGTTTGTGGGGCTTGTCTGGTTTGTGGGGCTTGTCTGGTTTGTGGGGCTTGTCCGGTTTGTGGGGTTTGTCCGGTTTGTGAGGCTTGTCGGGTTTGGGTGGCTTATCGGGTTTGGGAGGCTTGGGTTGGGGCGGCGTCTCGACAGGCCGAGCCGGTTCGGGCGGTGCGACGAGTGGCCGGACCCGATCAGGACGGATCTGGATCTCAGCTGAAAGGCCGCAGCCGGTGCCGCTCCATCCGGGCGACAGCTGCTGCCTGCCGGAGAGGAACGGCAAGGCCTGCTGGTTGCCGAGTGTCCTGAGGATGCTTCGGTCGACCCGTCGCGTATCGGTCATATCGCCATTGGGACGGGCGACCACGCAGTCGCAGCGCCGCGTCAGCTGTTGACAGCCGCCTCGGCCGCAAAATTCGGCAGC
Organism: Sinorhizobium americanum; assembly: GCF_001651855.1. Taxonomy (GTDB): domain Bacteria; phylum Pseudomonadota; class Alphaproteobacteria; order Rhizobiales; family Rhizobiaceae; genus Sinorhizobium; species Sinorhizobium americanum. Next base: position 54,539 of record NZ_LNQC01000075.1, read on the forward strand.
GCCGCTCAGGAGCACTACTGCCGTCGTGCCGTCGCCGCCGACGTAAAAGTCGAAGACCGTGCCTCGAACGCCGATGGTTCCGGCCGGTGTCAGGATCTGGTAGGCCGAGTGCCCCGAGTTGCCGCTGATCCAGCGAAACGTACCCTTCGCTGCCGCGACAGTCAGCTTCTGCACCGATCTCGAGTCGTCGAAGACGAATTTGTCGATGACGACCGACGAGCCGGCACCGACGGCAAGCTTGCTTCCATCTCGGAAGACGAACTGGCCAAGGCCGGATCTGGATGTCCGAATCCGCTCGTCGCGGTGGACGGGGTCCTTGACCACCAGTGGTCCGCTCGCCCCGCTGACCTCAGTCCTGATCCGGATCGCCTGACCAATCGGTTCGGCGGCCTTGCTTGGCATGGAGCCGTAAAGCGCGACACTTAGCGCGACAAATGCGGCACGACGCAGATATGCCATCGCACCCCCTCCAGGCTGAACTGACAATTTCAGTGCCGTGGACATGATCGAACACCGTGGCGAAGTATCGGAGCCGCCTCGGGTTCGAATGCCCGTTTTATCACGCGCTGGGGACGGGCGTCTGCCTACCCGTTCGGATTATGAGAAAGGCGCCGAGTTGGCGACGCGCCTCGCGCTGCCGCAACTTGCCGACCTCGCGTCGCAGACCGTCGATTGACTTTGCCGCATCCGCTTCATAATTAACGCATTGGATGGTTCCCCCGCACCGAAGCGGCGCGGGAGAGTAAATGGGAATGTGACGGGCGGACCCACACCGGGCGCCCTTATCGCAGCCGACCCCGCGACTGTAGAACGGTCAGGGTTCGCCATCGGACATGCCGCACCTCTTCCGGTGAAACTGCATGGGGCGGTTTTCGCGGATTTCGGAGGGTATGCCGGAAAAGCCACTGGCGTGGCATCGTGAGCAGCCGGGCTGGACGCCTCTTCTTCTACGAATCGTCCGCCTTCACGAGCCAGCAAACGCCGGGAAGGCGAGGCGGACCCGTTCGGGCCCAATAGCGATGCGCACCGCGTGCGCAGCGCTTGCCCGTGACGCCGAGAGCCAGGAGACCTGCCGTCCATCAGGGCATCGCCCGGGGGAGTCCTCCCCAATGCCAGCACGGAGGTTGTCGTGGCTCATTTATCGTCTTCTGCGCGTGCCCGTCACGCGTCCGCTTGCTATCGTTGCTTTGATCCTACCGGTTTCCTGGCATGGGATCTGGTCGGATGACATTCCTCAATGTCGGTCCGGTCTTTGTGCTCGGCGGCGCGCGCTCCGGAAAATCCAGTTTTGCGGAAAAGCTCGCCGAAGCCTCGGGGCTCAGGATGCACTATGTCGCGACCGGCCGCGCCTATGATGAGGAAATGCGCGATCGTATCGCCCGCCACCGGGCCGCGCGGCAGGGCAAGGGCTGGGAGACGCATGAAGAACCGCTCGATCTCTGCGGTCTGCTTCGTCGACTAGATGCACCGGAGCGCGTAATTCTTGTCGACTGTCTCACGCTGTGGGTGACGAACCTAATGATGGAAGAGCGTGACATGCCGGCGGAGTTTGCGGCACTTGCCGGCTTGCTGCCTGCCATGCAGGCGCGCGTCATCATCGTCTCCAATGAGGTCGGTCTCGGCATCGTGCCGGAGAACCGCATGGCGCGAGACTTCCGCGACCATGCCGGCCGCCTCCATCAAATCGTCGCGGAGAAATCCGCCGAAGTCTATTTCGCCGCGGCCGGGTTGCCGCTGAAAATGAAGGGTTGATTCATGACACTTGCAAAGGCTCAATCGGGCAAGATCCCCGCCACGGTCATCACCGGCTTCCTCGGTGCCGGCAAGACGACGATGATCCGCAACCTGCTGCAGAACGCCGAGGGCAAACGGATTGCGTTGATCATCAACGAGTTCGGCGATCTCGGTGTCGATGGCGACGTGCTGAAGGGTTGCGGTGCTGAAGCCTGCTCGGAAGAGGACATCATCGAGCTTACCAATGGCTGCATCTGCTGCACCGTGGCCGACGACTTCATCCCGACCATGACCAAGCTGCTCGAGCGCGAGAACCGCCCGGACCATATCGTCATCGAGACATCCGGCCTGGCGTTGCCGCAGCCGTTGGTCGCCGCGTTCAACTGGCCGGACATTCGCAGCGAAGTGACGGTCGACGGCGTCGTCACCGTTGTCGACAGCGCCGCCGTTGCCGCCGGCCGTTTTGCCGACGATCACGACAAGGTCGATGCGCTGCGCGTCAGTGACGACAATCTCGACCACGAGAGCCCGCTGGAAGAGCTCTTCGAGGACCAACTCACCGCCGCCGACCTCATCGTTCTCAACAAGACCGATCTCATCGATGCTGCGGGCCTCAAGTCCGTGCGCGACGAAGTCGCCTCGCGCATCAGCCGCAAGCCGGCGATGATCGAGGCCAAGAACGGCGAGGTGGCCGCCGCGATCCTGCTCGGGCTTGGCGTCGGCACGGAAGACGAGATCGCCGACCGCAAATCGCATCACGAGATGGAGCACGAGGCCGGCGAGGAGCACGATCACGACGAGTTCGACAGCTTCGTTGTCGAGCTTGGCCCGATCGCCGAACCGGCCGCCTTCATCGATCGGCTCAAGGCCGTCATCGCCGAGCACGACGTGCTGCGCCTCAAGGGTTTTGCCGACGTACCCGGCAAGCCGATGCGTCTGTTGATCCAGGCGGTCGGCAGCCGTGTCGATCAATATTATGATCGTGCCTGGGCACCCGGCGAGACGCGCGGCACGCGCCTCGTCGTCATCGGCCTGCACGACATGGACGAGGCCGCCGTGCGCGCGACGATTTCGGCGCTGGCGTGAGGTTGTTTTGAGCGCGTGTGAGAAAAACCCTTTCCCGACCCCTCCCCACAAGGGGGAGGGGCTTGGCTGGCATTTGCCGCGACGCTTCCGTTCCCAAAGGGGCGTGGCGTTTTGGCCGGAACGGCTGATATTCGGGGAAAGAGTGCGTGTGGCACGACCTGGCCCCTCCCTCTTGTTGGGAGGGGTTGGGGAGCGGTCTTTTCGCGAGCGCCACGAGGAGCAGCCATGCACCTCCTGCTAGCCCAGAAAGGCACGATCGCCGACGGCAACGAAGCGATCGATCTCGGCCAAAACCCGGCCGATATCCTGTTCCTGTCGGCGGCCGATACTGAGCTTGCGTCGATTGCCGCCGCCCATCGCCGGCGCGTAGGCGCAAAGAGCCTGCGCATCGCCAGCCTCATGAGCCTCATGCACCCGATGTCGGTCGACACCTATGTCGAGCGCACCGCGCGGCATGCGAAGCTGATCGTCGTCCGGCCGCTCGGCGGCGCCAGCTATTTTCGCTACGTGCTGGAGGCGCTCTATGCCGCGGCTGTGGCGGGCAAGTTCCAGATCGCGGTGCTGCCGGGCGACGACAAGCCCGACCCCGGCCTTGAACCTTTCTCGACCGTTTCGACGGAAGACCGGCGGCGTCTCTGGGCCTATTTCACCGAGGGCGGCGCCGACAATGCCGGCCTCTTCCTCGACTATGCCGAGGCGCTGATCGACGGCGGCGAGAAGCCGCAGCCGGCGCGGCCGCTGCTGAAAGCCGGCATCTGGTGGCCGGGCAGGGGCGTGATCGGGGTTGCCGAGTGGATGCGCACTGCAGGCGGCAGGGCAGAGGGGGGTAACCACCCTGACATGCTTCCGACCCCGACCGTCGCCATCTGTTTCTACCGCGCCCTCGTTCAAAGCGGCGAGACCAAGCCGGTCGAGGCCCTGATCGAGGCGCTCGCCGAAGAGGGCATGCGCCCGCTTCCGGTCTTCGTCTCGAGCCTCAAGGATCAGGTGTCGATCGGTACTCTCGAAGCGATCTTTGCCGAGGCGGCGCCGGACGTGGTGATGAATGCCACTGGCTTTGCCGTCTCGGCACCCGGCGCCGACCGACAGCCAACTGTGCTGGAATCGACCGATGCGCCGGTGCTGCAGGTCATCTTTTCGGGTTCCTCCCGCGAAGCCTGGGAAGCCTCGCCGCAAGGGCTGATGGCGCGCGACCTCGGCATGAATGTCGCGCTGCCGGAGGTGGATGGACGGATCCTTTCGCGCGCCGTCTCCTTCAAGGCGGCATCGGTCTACGACCCGCTTGTCGAGGCAAACATCGTCGGCCATGAGCCGCTTGCCGGCCGCGTGCGCTTCGCCGCCCGGCTCGCCGGTAATTGGGCAAGGCTCCGCAGGGCGAAGCCGGACGCACGCCGCATCGCCATAGTCATGGCAAACTACCCGAACCGCGACGGTCGTCTCGGCAACGGCGTCGGCCTCGATACGCCCGCCGGGACGATCGAGGTGCTGAAGGCCATGGCGGCGCAAGGCTATCCGGTCGCCGAGCTGCCCGAAGATGGCGATGCGCTGATGCGCTTCCTGATGGCCGGGCCGACCAATGCGGCGAGCCGCGACCGGGAAATCCGCGAAACCATTTCCTTGAATCGCTACAAGGACTTCTTTGCCTCTCTTCCGAAAAAGATTCAGCAGGAGGTGGGCGAGCGTTGGGGAGCGCCGGAGGCCGATCCCTTCTTCCTTGCCGGGCACTTCGCGCTGCCGCTCGCTCGATTCGGTCAGGTCATCGTCGGCATCCAGCCGGCCCGCGGCTACAATATCGATCCGAAGGAAACCTATCACGCCCCGGACCTCGTGCCGCCGCACGGCTATCTCGCCTTCTATGCCCATCTGCGGCAGGTCTTCGGCGCCGATGCCATCATTCATATGGGCAAACACGGCAATCTCGAATGGCTGCCCGGCAAGGCGCTGGCGCTTTCCGAGACCTGCTATCCCGAGGCGGTCTTCGGCCCGATGCCGCATCTCTATCCCTTCATCGTTAACGACCCCGGCGAGGGGACGCAAGCGAAACGCCGCACCAGCGCGGTGATCATCGACCACCTGACGCCGCCTTTGACGCGGGCCGAGTCCTACGGGCCACTCAAGGATCTCGAAGCGCTGGTCGACGAGTATTACGAGGCGGCGGGCGGCGATCCGCGGCGGCTGCGGTTGCTCAGCCGCCAAATCCTCGATCTCGTGCGCGACATCGGCCTCGACCACGACGCCGGCATCGACAAGGGCGACAGCGACGACAAGGCGCTCGAAAAGCTCGACGCCTATCTCTGCGACCTCAAGGAGATGCAGATCCGCGACGGGCTGCATATCTTCGGCGTGGCGCCGGAGGGGCGGCTGCTCACCGACCTTACCGTGGCGCTGGCCCGGGTGCCGCGCGGTCTGGGCGAGGGTGGGGATCAGAGCTTGCAGCGCGCGATTGCGGTGGATCTGGGATTGCGGCAAGCACCCCGCTCTGTCCTGGGGGAGATGTCCGGCAGGACAGAGCGGGGTATTGACCCTCGAGGTTTCGACCCGCTGGATTGCGTTCTTTCCGCGCCCTGGAGCGGCCCGAAACCCGATCTTCTCGCCAACCTTTCGGATGCCCCCTGGCGCAGCGCGGGCGATACGGTCGAGCGCATCGAACTGCTCGCCACGAAGCTGATGTCGGGTGAGGTCGCCTGCCCCGACGGCTGGACCAACACGCAAGCGGTGCTCAATGAGATCGAGGCACGGCTGAAGCCTTCAATAGAGCGGTCGGGTGCAGCCGAAATCACCGGCCTGCTCACCGGCCTCGACGGTCGCTTCGTGGCCCCCGGTCCTTCCGGCGCGCCGACGCGCGGCCGTCCGGACGTGCTGCCGACCGGCCGCAATTTCTATTCCGTCGACAGCCGCGCCGTGCCGACGCCGGCGGCCTATGAACTCGGCAAGAAATCGGCCGAACTGCTCATCCGCCGCTATCTGCAGGACCATGGCGAATGGCCGTCCTCCTTCGGCCTCACCGCCTGGGGCACGTCCAATATGCGCACCGGCGGCGACGACATCGCCCAGGCGCTGGCGTTGATCGGCGCCAAGCCGATCTGGGACATGGCGTCGCGTCGGGTGACCGGCTACGAGATTGTCCCGCTTGCCGTGCTCGGACGCCCGCGCGTCGACGTCACGCTCAGGATATCCGGCTTCTTCCGCGACGCTTTTCCGGAGCAGATCGCGCTGTTCGACAAGGCGATCCGTGCCATTGGCGCACTGGAAGAGGACGATGCCGACAACATGATCGCCGCCCGGATGCGCGCCGAGGCACGTCGCCTTGAGGAAAACGGCGTCGAGCCGAAGGAGGCGGCAAGGCGCGCCTCCTATAGGGTGTTCGGCGCCAAGCCGGGCGCCTATGGCGCCGGCCTGCAGGCGCTCATCGACGAAAAGGGCTGGGAAAAGCCCGCCGATCTCGCCGAGGCCTATCTTACCTGGGGCGGCTATGCCTATGGCGCCGGCGAAGACGGCAAGGCGGAGCGCGGGCTTTTCGAGGAGCGCTTGCGAACCATCGAGGCGGTTGTTCAAAATCAGGACAATCGCGAGCACGATCTGCTCGACAGCGACGATTACTATCAGTTCGAAGGCGGCATGAGCGCTGCCGCTGAGCGTCTCAAGGGGCAACGCCCGGCGATCTACCACAACGATCACTCCCGCCCGGAGAAGCCGGTGATCCGGTCGCTGGAGGAGGAGATCGGCCGCGTGGTGCGGGCCCGTGTCGTCAATCCGAAATGGATCGACGGGGTCATGCGCCATGGCTACAAGGGCGCCTTCGAGATTGCCGCGACGGTCGACTACATGTTCGCCTTCGCCGCGACGACCGGTGCGGTGCGCGACCATCATTTCGAGGCGGCCTACCAGGCCTTCATCGCCGACGAGAAAGTCCTCGATTTCCTGCGCGACAAGAACTCGGCCGCACTTGCCGAGCTCGCCGAGCGGTTCCTGGAGGCGGTCGACCGAGGTCTCTGGAACCCGCGCTCCAATTCGGCGCGATATGAACTGAACAGTCTGTCGGCCCGCGCGGCGCCTGAGCGCCCGCGCGCCGGCAACTAATAGGGAGGATGCCATGAGCGACGAAACCGCAAATACCGGCGAACCGGTCGCCGAGAAGGACGAAGCCCGCCACGCCATGAAGATGGCAAAGAAGAAGACGGCGCGTGACAAGATCATGGCGACGAAGACCGACGAGAAGGGTCTGATCATCGTCCATACGGGCAAGGGCAAGGGCAAGTCGACCGCCGGCTTCGGCATGATCTTCCGGCATATCGCCCATGGCATGCCCTGTGCCGTCGTGCAGTTCATCAAGGGCGCGATGCAGACCGGCGAGCGCGATCTGATCGACAAGCATTTCGGCGACCTCTGCCAGTTCTACACGCTCGGCGAAGGCTTCACCTGGGAGACGCAGGACCGCGCCCGCGACGTGGCGACGGCCGAAAAAGCCTGGGAAAAGGCGAAGGAACTGATCCGCGACGAACGCAATTCCATGGTGCTGCTCGACGAGATCAACATCGCCTTGCGTTACGACTATATCGACATTGCCGAGGTCGTTCGCTTCCTCAAGGAAGAGAAGCCGCACATGACGCATGTGGTGCTCACCGGCCGCAACGCCAAGGAAGATCTCATGGAGATTGCCGATCTGGTAACGGAGATGGAACTGATCAAGCATCCGTTCCGCTCCGGCATCAAGGGTCAGAAGGGCGTCGAGTTCTGACGGTGCAAAGCCGGCTTTTTCATGCGCCGGCCGTGGAACAGGCCGGCGCGATCAGATCCCCAGCCAAATCCTCAGCGGATGCGTCGGGTCCGCCAGCAGCCGGATCGCCAACGCGATCGAGACGATGACGAGCAACGGCTTGATGATCTTCGCGCCTTTCGCCATCGCGTAACGTGAGCCGACCTGCGCACCGAGAAACTGACCCGCTCCCATCAGAAGCCCGACCTTCCAGAGCACGACCCCGTAGAGAACGAAGACGATGAAGGCGCCGAGATTGGAGCCGAAGTTCAGGAACTTCGTGTGGGCTGTCGCCTTGAGGATGCCGTAGCCGGCAAGCGAGACGAAACCGAGCATGAAGAACGAGCCCGTGCCCGGTCCGAAAATGCCGTCATAGAAGCCGATCAGCGGTACGAAGCTGAGGGTGAAAAGAAAAGCCGACAGGCGGCGATGCTTTTCGACGTCGCCGATATTCGGCTTGCAGCCGAAATAGACGGCGATTGCGATCAGCAGAAATGGCAGCACGCCCTTCAGCGCATCGGCTGGAACGACCGTCGCGATCAAGGCGCCGAGCACCGACCCCGCGGCCGACATCAGCGCCATCGGCAGCTGTTCCTTCAGGTTCACATGGCCGTGTCGCGCATAGGCAATACTGGCGGAGCCCGACCCGAAGAGCGATTGCAGCTTGTTCGTGCCGAGCGATTCGAGCGGCGGAATGCCGGCGATCAACATGGCGGGAATGGTGATCATCCCGCCGCCCCCGGCGATCGAATCGATGAAGCCGGCCATGAAGGCGGCTATGAATAAAAAGAGCAGCAGGTGGATAGCGAGGTCGGTCACGGAAAGCTCAAGACGAAACGGAATTGTTTCCGCCTTGTGTCAGAGCCGGGCATGAAAGGCAAAGGCTTGTCGGCGGCAATTTCCGCAGAAAATGCCGTTCTTCTCCGCCAGCCGGAGCGGCGGCGCCTGGTTGTGCCGTTTACGACGCGATGATGGCGCAATCCCGGTTTGACCGCCCTGATGCCCTTCGGTAAAAATGAAGATCATGCGACGGCGTCCGTGCGAGCGGATCGAAAGAGCGTCCGGTGCGGCCGACCCATTCAGGGGGCCAGACCCGGTGCTGTCCTGACCGGTGCGGTTTCTACCCAGGCCGGCGCTTCGTGTGGAACGCCGACCGCTGCGCGGCTCCCAACCCCAGAGGCATGGGACTATCGCGCAATGTACACTGATTTGCAGCGACTCTGCGCCTCCGGGACGTGTGGCGCTGCAGGGGAGCCGCACTGCAGATGTCTTTGGTCACGAGGCCAGTTTCAGCCGCACGACTCGTTCTCGGCCTCGGCTGCGAGCGAAATACAGCGCCCGGGGAAGTGATCGCGCTTGCCGAGCGGGCGCTCGCCGACGCCGGCGCGTCGAAGAGCGATGTTGCATTCGTGGCTTCGCTGGACGCGCGCGCCGAAGAGCCCGCCATCCACGCGGCCGGGCGGCATTTTTCCGTACCCGTGCGCTTCTTCGACGCTGCGACGCTTGAGGCAGAAGCCGCGCGACTTAAAAGTCCGTCCGAAATCGTCTTTGCCCATACTGGCTGCCATGGTGTTGCCGAAGGGGCGGCATTGGCGGCGGCAGGGTGTGATGCAGTCCTGCTCGTTCCGAAGATCCGCTCGGTCCGGGCAACGGCAGCAATCGCGGGACCGCCGCACCATGCCTTCACCCGCGAGACGGAAGCGGGCGCCGTGGGAGACAGCTGATGCATTGCGGGGCCGCGCACATATTGTCATTTCATGCGCAGATTCAATGTTCTGCCATCATTTCCTACGAGAGAGAATCAGCTCAGATGTTTCGCCAGGCCCGGAGTGACAAGCCGTGACGGATGCGTTTTTTGCCGACCTGCCGGAACTCAATCCCGGTTCAGTTTGGCTGGTGGGTGCCGGACCCGGCGATCCGGGCCTTTTGACACTGCATGCCGCCAATGCACTCCGCCAGGCGGATGTGATCGTTCACGATGCGCTGGTCAATGCCGATTGCCTGAAGCTCGCCAAGCCGGCCGCCAAGCTCGAATTTGCCGGTAAACGCGGCGGCAAGCCGTCGCCGAAGCAGCGCGATATCTCGCTCCGCCTGGTCGAACTCGCACGCGCCGGGCTTAGGGTACTGCGCCTCAAGGGCGGCGATCCCTTCGTCTTCGGCCGCGGCGGCGAGGAGGCCCTGACCCTCGTCGAACACGGTATTCCATTTCGTATCGTGCCCGGCATCACTGCGGGGATCGGCGGACTGGCCTATGCCGGCATCCCGGTGACCCACCGGGAAGTCAATCATGCGGTCACCTTCCTCACTGGCCACGATTCCTCCGGCGTGGTGCCGGACCGGATCAACTGGGAAGGCATCGCCAAAGGATCGCCGGTCATCGTCATGTACATGGCGATGAAGCATATCGGTCAGATTTCCGCGAACCTCATCGCTGCGGGGCGAGCGCCTGACGAGCCCGTTGCCTTCGTCTGCAATGCGGCGACACCGGAGCAGGCGGTTCTCGAGACCACGCTGTCCCGCGCCGAGGCCGATGTGACGGCGTCCGGGCTGGAGCCGCCGGCAATCGTCGTCGTCGGTGAAGTCGTTCGGCTGCGTTCGTCGCTCGATTGGCTCGGCGCACTCAATGGCCGCACGCTTGCCGCCGATCCGTTCTCGAGCCAAATCCGACGGAACCCGGCATGAGCGGTCTGATGATCGCCGCCCCGAGCTCCGGCTCGGGCAAGACGACGGTGACGCTCGGTCTCCTGCGGGCGCTGGCGCGGCGCGGCGTCTCCATCGCACCGGGCAAGGCAGGCCCGGACTATATCGATCCGGCATTCCATACGGCGGCAAGCGGCAAGGCCTGCCTCAACTATGATCCCTGGGCGATGCGACCGGAACTGCTGCTTGCCAACGCCGCGGCCGCGACGAAGGACGGCTCCACGCTGATCGTCGAGGCGATGATGGGGCTCTATGACGGCGCTGCGGACGGGACCGGATCGCCGGCGGACCTCGCCGCGACTCTGGGGCTGGCGGTGGTCCTGGTCGTCGATTGCGCCCGGCTCTCGCACTCGGTCGCGGCGCTGGTGCGCGGCTATATGGATCATCGCGATGATGTGCGCGTCGCCGGCGTCATCCTGAACCGCGTCGGCAGCGACCGCCATGAGGCGATGCTGCGAGATGCGCTGGACCGCGCAGGAGTGGCGATTTGCGGGGTGCTGCGCCAGGATGGCGCGTTGAAGCTGCCGGAACGGCATCTGGGTCTTGTCCAGGCCGGTGAGCACGGGTCGCTCGAAGCTTTCATCGAGCACGCCGCGGCATGCGTTGCTTCGGTCTGTGACGTCGAAGCTCTTCTGGCAACAGCGTCTCCCTTGCGGGGGAAGCCGGCGCAGGACGCCCGGATGCTAAGGCCTCTAGGCCAGCGGATTGCCGTAGCCCGCGACGTCGCCTTTGCCTTTAGCTACGAGCATGTGCTCTCCGGCTGGATGAGGCAGGGAGCGGACATCTCGTTCTTTTCGCCACTGGCCGATGAAGCGCCCGATGCCGGCGCCGACGCGATCTATCTGCCGGGCGGCTATCCGGAATTGCACGCCGAACGGCTCGCCGGCGCTTGGCGTTTCCGTACCGCGGTGCATGTGGCGGCCGTTCGCGGCGCGCGCATCTTCGGGGAGTGCGGCGGCTACATGACGTTAGGCGAAGGTCTTGTCGCTGCGGATGGCAGGCGTTACGAGATGCTCGGGCTGTTGCCGCTGGTCACCAGTTTCGCCGAGCGCAAGCGGCATCTCGGCTACCGGCGCGTTGCGCCAGTCGACAATGCATTTTTCGAGGGACCGATGACGGCGCACGAGTTTCACTATTCGACCATCGTTTCCGAAGGGGCGGCCGAGCCGCTCTTCGCCGTTTCGGATGCGGCAGGTGTAGACCTCGGCAATGCCGGCCTCCGCCGCGGGAGTGTTGCCGGCTCCTTCATGCATCTCATCGATCTTTCGGAATGATGATGACCGCGCCGATCGTCCATGGCGGCGGGATCACCGAGGCCGCGGCCCGTTTCGGCGGCGCCCCGGGAGATTGGCTCGACCTTTCGACCGGCATCAACCCGTGCCCGGTGGCGCTGCCGGAGATCGAGGCGCGGGTATGGCATCGGCTGCCGGATCGGCATCTGGAAGAGGCAGCCCGCGCAGCCGCATCCAGCTACTATCGGACCGGCGATCTCATACCGCTGCCGGTCCCAGGAACCCAGGCTGTCATTCAGTTGCTGCCGCGGCTTGCCGATTCGAAAAGGCGCGCCGCGATATTCGGGCCGACTTACGGAGAATATGCGCGCGTCTTGACGGCGGCCGGCCTTGTAGTCGACCCTGTCGCGCGCGCCGAAGATCTCTCCGCGGCACAAGGGCTCGTGGTCCTGGTAAATCCCAATAATCCGACCGGCCGGCTTTTCCCGCCTGACGACGTGCTTGCCATGGCAAGGGCGATCGCGGCGAGTGGCGGACTGCTCGTCGTCGACGAGGCCTTCGGGGATCTCGATCCGGAGACAAGCGTCGCGCCATATGTCGCTGCCCAGCACAACCTCGTCGTCTTCCGTTCTTTCGGCAAGTTCTTTGGCCTTGCGGGCCTGAGGCTCGGCTTCGTCATAGCAAACGCTATGGTCACGGACTCCTTCCGCGAATGGCTCGGCCCCTGGGCGGTATCAGGCCCGGCACTCGCGATGGCGGCGAGGTTGATGGAAGGGGACACGAACACGGTCAGGGAAGGCATCCTCGAACGCAACGCGGCCCTCCATGCGGTGCTTCGTGGCGCCGGCATGGACGTCATCGGTGGTACCGGTCTCTTCGCGCTCGTCGACCACGAACGAGCACACGATCTTCATACGGCGCTCTGCCGGGAGCACATTCTGACGCGCAAGTTCGATTACGACCGGCGCTGGCTGCGGATCGGCCTGGCCGCGGATGCGGACGGCGACCGCCGTCTTGCCGAAGCCTTGCACCGAGCAGGAGTTTAGATGTCGGCTGAAATTTTCCTCGTCCTCGTCGTCGCGCTGATCGTCGACCGCCTCGTCGGCGATCCCGATTGGCTTTGGGAGCGGGTGACGCATCCGGTGGTGCTCTTCGGCAAGGCTATCGGTGTTTTCGACGCGGCGCTCAATCGCGGCGGGGACGGCGGCTGGCGGAAGATGCGGGGTGTTGCGGCCATCGTCATCCTTGTCGCAGCAAGCATGCTGCTCGGTGTGGTACTCAATCGGCTGTTCGATGTTCTCGGCACGCTCGGTTTCGTCCTCGAGGCGATGACCGTTGCGGTCTTCCTGGCCCAGAAGAGCCTTGCCGATCACGTCCGCCGCGTCGCCGACGGATTGCGCCGCGACGGTCTGGAAGGAGGCCGGGAGGCCGTGTCGATGATCGTCGGCCGGGATCCGAAACCGCTTGATGAGCCCGGCGTCTGCCGTGCGGCGACCGAGAGCCTTGCGGAAAACTTTTCCGACGGCGTCGTAGCGCCCGCCCTTTGGTATGCGGTTGCGGGACTCCCCGGCCTTTTTGCCTACAAGATGTTGAACACGGCCGATTCGATGATCGGCCATAAGAGCCCGAAATACCTTCATTTCGGCTGGGCCTCGGCACGGCTCGACGATCTCGTCAACCTTCCGGCCGCACGGCTTTCGGCTCTTCTCATCGCCGCAGGGGCTCGCTTCAAGCGCGGCGCCGAAGCGGCGAAGGCTGCAATCGAGGTGGCAAAGAGCGATCACGCTTTTCACCGCTCGCCCAACTCCGGCTGGCCCGAGGCGGCGATGGCCGGCGCGCTCGATATCCAGCTTGCCGGGCCGCGGGTCTATGGCGGCGCGCGCGTCGACGAGCCGATGATCAACGGCTCCGGCCGTGCAGTTGCAACGGCCGTCGACATCGACGACGCGGTAATCGTCTTTTATGGTGCCTGCAGCGCACTCACCTTGATCGCCGCCGCACTGGTTTTGCCGTTCCTGCTTTTCTAAAACTCCAGGAGCAGGCGACGATGATGCCCTCTGATTTCTGGTTTGGTCGCTCCGGCCGCGATCCTCTCATCGTCGCGCATCGTGGCGGTGCGGCGCTTGCTGGCGAAAACACCGCGGATGCGCTGCATGCCGCCGCCCGCGCTGGCGCAGACGCCATCGAGATGGACATTCGACTGACGAAGGACGGCGCTCTCATTTGCATGCACGATGACGATCTTCGACGGCTCTGCGGTGATGGACGCGCCGTTTCGGATGTCGATCTGGCAACGCTTAAGCGCCTGCTGCCGGCCACGATGACGCTTCGAGAGGCGCTAACCGCCTCGGGCTCGCTAGGGGTGCTTCTGGATGTCAAGCTTTCCGACCCGCAGCACGTCCAGCGCGTCGTCGACGAGGTCACCGAGGCGAGTGCGACCGAGCGAACGATGCTTGGCCTGCGCAGCCTCGACCTCATCGCTACAGTCCGCTCCGCCAAAGCGGACATCGCCATTCTCGCTTTCTTGGAGGAGCCGGACTCCGCCACTCGGGCTCGGAATGCCGGTGCAGACTGGTTCAGGCTATGGCAGGGCGCAGCGAGCCCCGAACGTGCGGCGATCGTTCGCCACGCCGGTCTGCTCCTCGCGGTGATGGTGGGGCAGCCGCGCTCAATCCCGTTGCCGGAATACCCGCCGTTTCCGGTCGGCCTGGTCGACGGAGAAGGACTTGAGCGCCTGCGCGCGATTGGGCCTGACGCGATCCTCTTGGACGATCCGCGCCTGGCGGCAGGTCGTTTCGGATAAGGCCGTAGGGAGCGGATCAGCTGTCAACGGGCACGACGCCTCAGCCGACCGGCACTCGGTCGCCGTTTAGCAACACCGTTTTTCAAATCTGGGTCGCAAAACTCCGCGAGGCATTGGCTTTTGCGGTGCATTTTTCTATAGGGATCGCCAAGACTCGATTTTCAAGAGGTAAGCGCGTGACAGCTACATTCGACAAGGTTGCCGACATCATTGCGGAAACGAGCGAGATCGACCGCGAGACGATCAAGCCGGAAAGCCACACGATCGATGATCTCGGCATCGACAGCCTGGACTTCCTCGACATCGTCTTTGCGATCGACAAGGAATTCGGCATCAAGATTCCACTCGAGCAGTGGACCCAAGAAGTCAACGAAGGCAAGGTGTCGACCGAGGAGTATTTCGTGCTGAAAAACCTCTGCGCCAAGATCGACGAGCTGCGGGCCGCCAAGGCCTGATCGCCTCGCCGCCGACACGGGTTCGATCCGTTTACCGATGCCGCCTGCTGCGTCCTTCGCTTGACAGGCGGCATCGGCATTTTTACTTGAGCCCGAAACGAACGGGATGAGCCCTGATGCTCCTTGAATATTTCCAGATGATCGATCGGATCGAAACCGTCGATCTCACTGCCGGGCGGCTGACGGCGCGATCTGTCGTGCCGGAGAAGAGCCCGGTCTTCGAGGGGCATTTTCCCGGCTATCCGCTGGTTCCCGGCGTGCTCCTGATCGAAACCATGGCGCAGGCCTCCGGCTTTCTCGTGCTTGCCGTCACCAAATTTGTGGCGATGCCCTTCCTGATGTCGGTCGACGGCGCCAAGATGCGCACATTCGTCGAGCCGGCCGCCGAGCTTGAGATCGAAGCATTCCTGGAGCACGAGGGGTCGGGTTTCGCGGTGACCAAGGCCAGGATCGCATCGGGCGGCAAGAAGATCTGCGATGCCCAGCTGAAGTTGAGGACGATGCCGTTCGACCAGGTGCCGCTTGGCGAGATCGTTCGCAAGCGCGCAGAGGATGTGGGACTGATGGCCGCTGCGGCCGCTTCGGAGAACTAAGATGAACAAGTCCGCAAACGACGCGGTGATCACCGGCGTCGGCATTGTGACGAGCCAGGGCGTCGGCGCCGAGCCGCATGTTGCCCTGCTCAGTGCCGTCGAACCACCGAAGGCCCGGGTCGAGACGGAGCGTTTCGCGCCCTATCCGGTCCATCCCCTGCCGGAGATCGACTGGTCGGCACAGATCGCCAAACGCGGCGATCAGCGGCAGATGGAGAACTGGCAGCGCCTCGGCGTCTTCGCAGCCGGGCTGGCGCTGGACGACGCAGGGCTCAAGGACAATCTCGAAGCCTGCGGCAGCATGGACATGATCGTCGCTGCTGGGGGCGGCGAACGCGACATCAATGTCGACTCCTTGATCGTCGACGAGGGCCTGAAGCGCAACGATCGCGAACAGCTCCTCAACGAGAAGCTGACGACGGAGCTCCGCCCGACGCTCTTTCTGGCCCAACTCTCCAACCTGCTGGCCGGCAACATCTCGATCGTCCACAAGGTGACGGGCTCGTCGCGCACCTTCATGGGTGAGGAAGCGGCGGGCATTTCGGCAATCGAAACCGCCTTTGCCCGCATCAAGGCCGGGCAGTCGACGCATACGCTGGTCGGGGGGGCCTTCTCGGCCGAACGCCTCGACATCATCCTGTTGATCGAAGCCATCCAGGGGCATGCGCTTGGCGAGTGGCACCCGATCTGGTCGCGCAATCCCGAGAAAGGCGGCGGCATGATCCTGGGCTCCGTCGGCGCTTTCCTCGTTCTGGAATCGCGCGAGTATGCCGAAGCCCGCGGCGCCCGCATCTATGCCACGATCGATGCAATCGAAGGCGATCGAGGCAGCCGAAAGGACGGCCGGCTCGAAGCTCGGCTCCGGGATCTTGCACGACCTGCCGCAGAACTTGAGCCGCAGTCGACCGTGGTGTTTTCCGGCACCAGCGGCTTCCATGACCTGGCGCGCCGTGAGAAGGTATTCCTCGACAGGGAGTTCGCCGGACGGCCGGTCCGCGCCTATGGCGGTCTCGTCGGCCACGGCATCGAGGCGCAGTTCCCGGTCGGCATGGCTTTTGCCGCGCTTTCGCTCGGGCATGCGGCCAAGGTGCCGCCCTTCGATCCTGCCGAAGCGCCGATGACGGCGCCGGCCAAGGCGGCGATCGTCACCACCATCGGCCATTCCCGCGGCGAAGGCGTCGCCGTGCTTTCCGCGGAAGAAGGAGCTCAGGCATGAGCAAGGCTTACACGGACCACCTCGGCCGCCCGATCGTCGCCGTCACCGGCATGGGTGTCATCACCTCGCTCGGCCAGGGGCTGGAGGACAACTGGGCGGCGCTCAGCGGCGGCGTTTCCGGCATTCACAAGATCACCCGCTTCCCGACCGAAGGCCTTTCGACCCGCATCAGCGGCACGGTCGACTTCATTGAAATTTCGGCTGAAAATGCCGTCGAACGCTCCTATGCGATGGCGCGCGAGACGACCCTGGAAGCTCTCGCCCAGGCGGGCCTCTCCGGCGATTTCAACGGCCCGCTCTTCCTCGCCGCGCCGCCGATCGAACCGGAGTGGAGCGCGCGCTTCGAGCTCGCCGACCGGGCGCCGGCCTCGGAGCGGCCGGGCGACGCCTATAACCGCTTCCTCGCCGCCATGCGCCAGAAGGCCGACCCGGCCTTCCATGAGGCGGTGCTGTTCGGGTCGATTTCCGAGCGGCTCGCCGATCGTTTCGGGACGCGCGGCTTGCCGGTGACGCTGTCGACCGCCTGCGCGTCGGGCGCCACGGCCATCCAACTCGGCGTCGAGGCAATCCGCCAGGGCCGCACCGACCGGGCACTGACGGTCGCGACCGACGGTTCGGTCAGTGCCGAGGCGCTGATCCGCTTCTCGCTGCTTTCGGCACTCTCGACCCAGAACGATCCGCCGGAAAAGGCGTCAAAACCCTTCACCAAGGATCGCGACGGCTTCGTGATTGCCGAAGGTGCGGCCACGCTTGTGCTGGAATCGCTCGAAGCGGCGATCGCACGCGGCGCCCGCGTCTACGGCATCCTCAAGGGCTGCGGCGAAAAGGCCGATCTCTTCCACCGCACGCGCTCCTCGCCCGATGGCGGGCCGGCAATCGCGACGATCCGCGCGGCGCTTGCGGACGCCGGCATTGATGAAACCGGCATCGGCTACATCAATGCGCACGGCACCTCGACGCCGGAGAACGACAAGATGGAATATCTGTCGATGTCGGCCGTCTTCGGCGAGCGGCTGCCGTCGATCCCGGTTTCGTCCAACAAGTCGATGATCGGCCACACGCTGACCGCCGCCGGTGCGGTCGAGGCGGTTTTCTCGATCCAGACGATGCTCACCGGCACTCTGCCGCCGACCATCAACTACCAGAACCCGGATCCGGCGATCGTTCTCGACGTCGTGCCGAACGCGAAGCGCAGCCAGCAGGTCACCGCCGTCCTGTCGAATTCCTTCGGTTTCGGCGGTCAGAACGCCAGCCTTGTCATGACCGCCGAGCCGGCCTAGCCGCTCGACCATCGAATACCTGCCTTCCGCAAAGGAAAGATCATGCGCGCCCTGCAACTGCTCGATGACCGCAAGCTTGAAATCACCGACCTGCCGGAACCGGAGGCGCCCGGTCCGGGCGAGGTGACGCTGCGGGTCAAGGCCGTCGCGCTCAACCATATCGACGTCTGGGGCTGGCGCGGCATGGCCTTTGCCAAGCGCAAGATGCCGCTGGTCATCGGTGCGGAAGCGTCCGGCATCGTCGAGAACATTGGTCCGGGCGTGGCAAATGTGCTGCCGGGCCAGCTCGTCTCGATCTACGGTGCGCGCACCTGCGGCCTCTGCCGCCCCTGCAAGGAAGGGCGCGACAACCTCTGCGAACATGTCGGCGGCGTGCACGGCTTCCACCTCGACGGCTTCGCCCAGGAAAAGATCAATCTGCCGGCTCGGCTGCTGGTCCCGGCGCCGCGGGGTGTCGACGCGGTCGGGGCGGCGCTCGCACCGGTCACCTTCGGTACAGTCGAGCACATGCTGTTCGACAATGCCAAACTCGAGCCGGGCGAAACGATTCTCGTCCATGCCGGTGGCTCCGGCATTGGCTCGGCCGCGATCCAGCTTGCCAAGAAGATCGGCTGCACGGTCATCACCACGGTCGGCTCCGACGACAAGATCGAGAAGGCAAAGGCGCTCGGCGCCGATCACGTCATCAACTACCGCACCGACCGCTTCGAGGGCGTGGTGCGCAAGCTCACCAGGAAGAAGGGCGTCGACGTCGTCTTCGAACATGTCGGCAAGGACACCTGGGCGGGCTCGATGCTATCGATGAAGCGCGGCGGCCGGCTCGTCACCTGCGGCTCGACCTCCGGCGTCTCGACCGACATGAACCTGATGATGCTCTTCCAGCAGCAGTTGAAGCTGCTCGGCTCCTTCGGCTGCCGCATGGAGAACATGGCGAACGCCATGCAGAAAATGGCGCGCGGCCTCGTTCATCCGGTGATCGATACGGAGGTCGGCCTCGCCGACATCGATCGTGCGCTCGAGCGGATGGAGTCGCGGCAGATCTTCGGCAAGATCATTCTGCGGATGGATTGATTCCGGTGCGAATGCTGATCACACGGCTGGTGCTCGCTGCCGATCGCTTCCGGCAATGGCTGATCGCGCAGTTCGTGTTCCTGCTCCTCAACGTTTTGAAGCTGTTTCCGGCGGATGCGGCGATCAATTTCATGGATCGGGTGGCGCGCTGGATCGGTCCGAAGACCGGGCGCCATAAGCTGACGCTTACCAATCTGCGCAATGCGTATCCTGAGAAGAGCGACGCCTGGATAGAGGAGATCGCGCTCGAAAGCTGGGGCAATATGGGCCGGCTCGCGGCCGAATATGTCTTCCTCGACCGGCTCTTCGACTTCGATCCGCACAGCGCCCAGCCGGGCAGGGTGGAGGTCTCGGGCATTCCGCTCTTCCTGGAGTTGCGCGACAATCCGCGGCCCTTCATCGTCTTCACGGCGCATAGCGGCAATTTCGAGATGCTGCCGGTGGCGGGCTCCGCCTTCGGTCTGGACGTGACGGTTCTCTTCCGCCCGCCAAACAATCCTTACATGGCCGACAAGGTCTTCGAATTCCGCAAGGAGCGGATGGGTAACCTCGTGCCGTCCCATGCGGGCTCGTCCTTCGCGCTTGCCCGCCAGCTCGAACGCGGCGGCGGCGTCGGTGTGCTGGTCGACCAGAAGTTCCGCAAGGGACTGAAGACGAAGTTCTTCGGACAGGACGTCCAGACCAATCCGCTGCTCGCAAAGCTGGTGCGCCAGTTCAATTGCGAGGTCTATCCGGCTCGTTGCATCCGTCTCCCCGGCGGCCGGTTTCGTCTGGAACTCGAGCCGGCCGTCGAAATTCCGCGCAGGGCCGATGGCAGCGTCGACGTCACCGCGACAGCGCAGATGCTGAACGACAAGGTCGAGAGCTGGGTTCGCGAATATCCGGGCCAATGGCTCTGGTATCACGATCGCTGGCGTATCAAGCGCAGCCTCTGAACCACTCTCATCGAATTGCCAGGGGCGCGATCCCGGTTTTGGTGCCAGGAGGCTGCGCGCCCGGCGAAGCGCACAATGGAAGGGCGCTTCGGATGCACGCCGCCCCCCGTTTCACGCTTGCTCGGAGCGTTTCCAGACACCACCTGTGAATACCATCGCAAATATTCGGCGTCGAAAACGTTTGCGGCCGATTGCTCCGCCCTTCTGCTGTTGAACGACTACGCGATGGGTGTACACTCTCCTTGTGCTGGGGGCGCCAAGGTGCGACGCGATTACGCGCCGCATCCGGGTTCGGTCAAGATTTAGAAATTTCAGCTGTACTGGCTCGCCATTGAACACATTGGCGCGGGTTTTGCCGCGGAATGGGGTTTTCGAATTGAACGAACTGATTGAACTGTTTTGGTTCAAGTATTCGCAATTGCAGTATGCGGTAAGGATCGCAGACGAACATCTGGTCGGAATCATCGATCGTGAACTCGACCCGATCCTGCGGGCCGTCTATGACGCGAAGGCCGGGAGTATTGAAGATGCCCGCCTTCAGTTTCAATTTCTCCTGGACCTGTTGCGTGCCGAGGCGGAGGACGCCACCTGCGTGCTGCGCCATTCGCGATTGCTCAAGGCGCTGATCGACCGTTATCTTGCGGCGACGGGAACCGCCGATTTCGCCGGCCTCAATCTTGATCGGGCTTCGAAACTGCCGAGCAAGGGGCGCGCCGACGAGGACTTGTTGAACGAGGCGATCCTCGACTGTCTTCCCGACCGTGTCGCGGTCATCACGCCGGATTACCGGTACCTCTACACCAATGCCGCGCATGCAAGCCATCTCGAACGACGGCCGATGGACCTGATCGGTCGGCATGTCGTCGAGTTCATCGGGCTCAGGCGTTTCGAGGAGCGCGCCAGGCTCCACCTGGACCGCTGCTTCGCCGGGGAGGTGATCGATTACACCTTCGCCAAAACCGTCGACAGCCGTACCGTCGTCGTCCGCTGCCGGATGACACCCTGCCGATCCTGTGCCGGCAAGCTCATTGGTGCCATCCTGGTCATTCAGGAACACGCCGACCGGCGCAGGGCCGTGGCCGCCTAAGCGGTGTCTTTCGTTCAGGCCGGCAGGGTTCCGGGACGCGTCTAGAATTAGACGCGCGCCGCTATAGACTGCCGCAAAGCAGCGCCGCTTCGTCTGGCTTTCAGGCTGGTCGTGCGAAGGCCTCATCCGCTTGAGCCTCGCCATAATCCGCTCAGTTCCCCTCCAGCATCTCCTCATGCCGCGGCCCCCCATGACGGGACAGTGCGGCAGTGCGCAGTTTCCGACCTTGATCTGAATCAAGGCGGGCAACGGGTGATTCCGCCAATTCTCCAGTCGCGTTGGCCGGACGCGCCACGGTGCGCGCCGGCCGGCAGGTAGAAGAGTTGGGGGCCCAACAATGAAATACACAGTCGAGACGATCCTGCTCGGTGTCGGCGCCTTCCTGGCGCTGGTGGCGGCCGGTTTCGCTGAGGACCGCTTTTTCGCGGCGCATATGTGGGTGCTGTTTTTTGTGCTCATCGGCGGCACGATCGTGCTGATGCGGCAGGTCGATTTTCGTCCCGCCGTGGCAGGGCAAGCGCCGCAGCGTCAGGAATATTTCGACGAGGTGGTGAAGTACGGCGTGATCGCCACGGTCTTCTGGGGCGTCGTCGGATTCCTCGTCGGAGTCGCCGTGGCGCTGCAGCTCGCCTTTCCCGATCTCAATGTCGAGCCGTGGTTCAACTTCGGGCGCGTGCGGCCGCTGCATACCTCGGCGGTGATCTTCGCCTTCGGCGGCAATGCCCTGATCGCGACGTCCTTCTATGTCGTGCAGCGCACCAGCCGCGCCCGGCTTTTCGGCGGCAATCTCGGCTGGTTCGTCTTCTGGGGCTACCAGCTCTTCATCGTACTCGCCGCCACCGGCTACCTGCTCGGCATTACCCAGAGCCGCGAATATGCGGAACCGGAATGGTATGTCGACCTGTGGCTGACGATCGTCTGGGTCGCTTACCTCATCGTCTTCCTCGGCACGATCCTGGTGCGCAAGGAACCGCACATCTACGTGGCGAACTGGTTCTATCTCGCCTTCATCGTCACGATCGCCATGCTGCACGTCGTCAACAACCTGGCGGTACCGGTCTCCTTCCTCGGATCCAAGAGCTACTCGGCCTTTGCCGGCGTGCAGGATGCGCTGACGCAATGGTGGTACGGCCACAACGCCGTCGGCTTCTTCCTGNAATCATCCACTTCTGGTCGCTGATCTTCATGTATATCTGGGCCGGTCCCCATCACCTCCATTACACGGCGCTGCCCGATTGGGCGCAGACGCTCGGCATGGTGTTTTCCGTTATGCTCTGGATGCCCTCCTGGGGCGGCATGATCAACGGCCTGATGACGCTCTCGGGAGCCTGGGACAAGGTCCGCACCGATCCCATCGTCCGCATGATGGTCATGGCGGTTGCCTTCTACGGCATGGCAACCTTCGAGGGGCCGATGATGTCGATCAAGGCGGTCAATTCGCTCAGCCACTACACCGACTGGACCATCGGCCACGTGCATTCGGGCGCGCTCGGCTGGAACGGCCTCATCACCTTCGGCGCTATTTACTACCTCGCGCCTAAGCTATGGAACCGACAGCGGCTCTACAGCCTGCGCATGGTCAACTGGCACTTCTGGCTCGCCACCCTCGGCATCGTCGTCTACGCCGCGACGATGTGGGTTGCCGGCATCCAGCAGGGTCTGATGTGGCGCGAATACGACGACCAGGGCTTCCTCGTCTATTCCTTCGCGGAATCGGTCGCAGCGATGCTTCCCTATTATGTCATGCGTGCCGCTGGCGGCGCCCTGTTCCTCGCCGGCGCCCTCTTAATGGCCTTCAACGTAACAATGACGATCCTCGGCCGCGTTCGCGACGAGGCCTCGATCGTCGATGCCGCGGCGCTGCCCGTGGCTGCGGAATAGGAGGGCAGGGCCCATGTCCATTCTCGACAAACACTCGCTACTCGAACGCAACGCCACGCTGCTGCTCGTCGGTTCCCTGCTCGTCGTCTCGATCGGCGGCATCGTCGAAATCGCGCCGCTCTTCTATCTCGAGAACACCATCGAGAAGGTCGAAGGCATGCGGCCCTATTCGCCGCTGGAGCTTGCCGGCCGCGACATCTATGTCCGCGAGGGCTGTTATGTCTGCCACAGCCAGATGATCCGGCCGTTTCGCGATGAGGTCGAGCGCTACGGGCATTATTCGCTGGCAGCGGAGTCGATGTACGACCATCCCTTCCAGTGGGGTTCGAAGCGCACCGGTCCAGATCTCGCCCGCGTCGGCGAGCGCTATTCGAACGAGTGGCACGTCCAGCACATGATCGAACCGCGCTCGGTCGTGCCGGAGTCGGTCATGCCGAGCTATGCCTTCCTCAAGGAGACGCCGCTCGAGGTGAAGAACGTTGCCATGAGCCTCGAGGCGAACCGGGCGGTCGGTGTCCCCTATTCGGACGATATGATCGATGCGGCGCTGGCGGACGTCAAAGCGCAGGCCGATCCGAATGCCGACACCTCCGGTATCGAGGCGCGTTATCCCAAGGCGAAGCTGGGGGACTTCGATGGCGATCCGCAAAAGCTGACTGAGATGGACGCACTTGTCGCCTATCTGCAGATGCTCGGCACGCTCGTCGATTTCTCCACCTATGACGACACCACAGGCTATCGCTGAGAAGGGGAGCTGACATGGAAACCTATACCACCATGCGCCATTTCGCCGACAGCTGGGCCCTGCTCGGCATGGTGCTCTTCTTCCTCGGCGTCGTCGCATTCATCTTCCGGCCTGGCGCCAAGAAGGCCGCCAACCAGGCCGCTTCCATACCCTTCGATCACGATGTGATCGGCTCTGAGCCAGAGCGGCATGCGGGCGGAAAACCGTTGCACACTTTTCCTCATGCCGCTCGAAAGGAGGACTGATCATGGCGGACAAGCATATCGACGAGATCAGCGGCGTCGAAACCACCGGCCACGAATGGGACGGCATCCGCGAACTCAACAATCCGATGCCGCGCTGGTGGGTCTACACGTTCTACGCGACAATTCTCTGGGGCGTCGGTTACGCGATCGCCTATCCTTCGATCCCGATGCTGACGGATGCGACCAAGGGCATGCTCGGCTTCTCCAGCCGCGCCGAAGTCAGCACGGAGCTTGCGAATGCCAAGGCAGCCCAGGCAGGCAGCCTCGAGCGCATCGCATCGAGTTCGCTCGACGAGATCATCGCCGACCCGCAACTTCAGCAGTTCGCCGTTGCGGGCGGTGCCTCGGCCTTCAAGGTCAACTGTGCCCAGTGCCACGGCTCCGGCGCCGCAGGCGCCAAGGGTTTTCCAAACCTCAACGACGACGAGTGGCTTTGGGGCGGCAAGCCGGAGGAAATCTATCAGACGATCGCGCATGGTATCCGTCACGGCGGGGACGCGGAGACGCGCGTCTCCGAAATGGCGTCCTTCGCGGAGCTGCTGACGTCCGAAGAGATGCGCGCGACCGCGGCCTACGTGCTCGGTCTTAGTGGCGCGTCGGCCAGCGCGGAGCTCGCTAAGGACGGGAAGCAGCTATTCGCTGACAATTGCTCCGCATGTCACGGCGCGGATGCAAAGGGCAATCGCGAGATGGGGGCGCCCAATCTGGCGGACGCAATCTGGTTGAACGGGGAGGGCGAGCAGGCGATCGTCAACCAGATGAAGGCGCCGAAGCATGGCGTCATGCCGGCCTGGCTGCCGCGCATAGGCGATACGACAGTCAAGCAACTCGCGGTCTTCGTCCACTCCCTCGGCGGCGGCGAGTAGCAAAATAACACGAGAAAGCGCTGCGAGCCGCGCGTCCTTCTGGACGCGCGGCTTTTCGTGCGTAGTTCAACAGGAGATGCTAAACTTTGCCGGCGGCGGGATGCCAATGGAAATTGGCGGTTGCCGTGAGGGGCCTGTGCCGCGGCGCCGCTCCTCACAGCTTATCCATTGTGGCGGTGGTCACGCGGGAGGAGAAGCGGATGTCACAGGAATGGCCCATGTTCATCCTCCAGTGCATCGTCGTCTTCGGCCTCGTCAGCGCGCTTTTCATACGCTTTGGCGAATAGCCCTTCGCCGTCCACTCCGCCCGTCGAACATTTCGAACTGCCGCTATTGCTTGGACCAGACCGCCAGCTCGTAACCGTCCGGATCGGCAAAGTGAAAGCGCCTGCCGCCGGGGAAGGTGAAGATCGGCTTGACGATCCTGCCGCCGGCGCCCTCGACGCGGGCGAGCGCGCCTTCCAGGTCATCGGCATAGATGATGACGAGCGGCCCTCCGCTGCGGACCGGACCGAGCGTCGTGAAGCCGCCGGTCAGCCGGCCGTCGGCGAACTCGCAATATTCCGGACCGTAGTCGGTAAAGGTCCAGCCGAATGCGCTGCCGTAGAAGGCCTTGCTCGCCGCGATGTCCGCCACGTTGAATTCGATATAGTCGATCCGTTGGTCGCTACCGGTCATAGCGTTGTCCTTTTGCCGTCTTTTGATTCTTCCAGAATGGTCTTCAAGGTGTCGAGATCCTTATGGACGCAGGCGGCATCCGCCGCAAATTGCTCGTCGCCCATGTCGAACTGTCTCAGCAGGGTGAACATCACTTCCGCGCCGTCGCCATTCGGCACGACCCGGAGCGCGTTGTGGACCTTCGCGCCGTTCTCGAGCGTCACCAAATGGTCCACGACGCCGAACTCATTGGCGGGAGCGAAACGAACACGGGCATTGCCGAGCGGGCCCGGCGCGATCCATTCGTCGCCGTCAGGCGCAAGCCCCGTCGAGAGCCCGGAGGCCCAAAGCGGCATCTTTTGGTGATCGGCCATGAAGGCGTAGACATCGCGCCAGTCCCGCTCGATCGAAACGTGGATAATTCTGGCGGCCATCGTGGTCATGCTCGTCTCCGTTTTGAGCTCGGATAGCACCTCGTTGTGCAATTTGAGCTCGGATAGCACCTCGTTGTGCAATGGTCTTGAACGAAACGGCCAATCGTCCTGCTGAAATCACCCCTTCGATTCCAAGGATGGGCCTGGAGCGAGCTGCCGCAGGATTTCGCCAGGCGTCAGCGAGGTGAGCTCCCTCGTTTCCCGGGTAAGGTGTGCCTAGTCGGCATAGCCTGCATCGACCGCCAGAGCCGCCAATTTATCCTGCGGCCGGCCGCGGCCGGCAGCCAGGAAGCGCTGCAGGCGAAGGACGCGATCGAGGGCCTTGGCACCATAGCCGAAATGCTCGAGGCAGAGACGGCGGAGACTTCGCTCGCTGAGGCCGGCGGTTCGCGCCAGTTTTCGGATGGGATCGGCCGCGGCTGGGCGGGCCGCGTGGAGAGGCTTCACCAACGAAGCGATGTTCGGTGGCGGGGGGTGCGCGGTCGAGAGGTGTTCTCTCAATGCGTTTGCCAAAATCGCGAGCCGCTCGGAGGTGTCCGATGCCAGCGCCATCCGCTCGTCCATTTCGCCGGCGGTTCGCCCCCACAGGAGGTCGAGTGGGACCGCCCGGCCGGTCAACGCGCTCAGCGGCGTGCGCAGCCAGGCGGCCGCTGCACCAATTCTGAACCGGGCACCGAAGATGGCTTCCCCTGCGGCGAGCTTGGGGAATGCGGCGACACGGTCGGGTCCAACGATTGCCGGGCCGCCGGACGTCCAGATGATGTCGGCGCAGCCGTCCGGCACGACGGCCATGCTCGGCGCTTCGCCGTCGGGGAGTCGATGCAGCCACAGGCATTTGAAATAGGCAGCAAGCGCGCCGGCGGCGGGCCGCTCCCGGTAAATGCCCGTGCTTTGCGCAAGTCTGGGCGGTGTGATGTTCGGCATGCCCGGCTCTCCTCGATGTCGGCGCTTCCACGGCGACACGGCAGCCATCTTACAGCCGGAAGTGGGCCGAAAGGAGCTGATTGTTGCCGGGGGCTTTTCGACGCACCGCGCGCATTCGACTCCAGAACTTGACGCAGATCAAGGATAGGGGCCGGCGAAATCGGCAATGAAAGAGCAAGAACGAACCAGTCCGGATTCCGTGGATGCGTCCCCAAGCTCTTGCAAAAGCTCACTCGATCGAAAGGCTGGAAGCCGAGCCGGTCAATGCCGCGCGTGCTCGCAAGCCGCTCTATGAGAAGCGGAGGAAGATTTTTCCGAAGCGGGCCGAGGGGCGCTTTCGGCGCTTCAAATGGCTTGTCATGCTGGTAACGCTCGGCATCTACTACCTGACGCCGTGGATCCGCTGGGAGCGCGGCGACCACGCACCGGACCAGGCGGTCCTTGTCGATCTTACGGCACGACGCTTCTATTTCTTTTTCATCGAGATCTGGCCGCAGGAATTCTTCTTCGTCGCAGGCCTCCTCGTCATGGCGGGCTTCGGCCTCTTCCTCGTGACTTCTGCCGTGGGCCGCGCCTGGTGCGGCTATGCCTGTCCGCAGACGGTATGGGTGGATCTCTTCCTGGTGGTCGAGCGCTTCATCGAAGGCGACCGAAATGCCCGAATGCGTCTCGATGCCGGGCCGTGGACGTTCGACAAGCTCGGCAAGCGCCTTGCCAAGCACGCGATCTGGCTCGTGATCGGCGTGGCGACAGGGGGCGCCTGGATCTTCTACTTCGCCGACGCGCCGGTCCTGCTGAAGAGTTTCGTTACCTTCGAGGCGCCGCCGGTCGCCTATTTCACCGTGGGGATCCTCACCGCGACGACCTACGTCTTCGGCGGGCTGATGCGCGAGCAGGTCTGTACTTATATGTGCCCGTGGCCGCGCATCCAGGCGACGATGCTGGACGAGAATTCGCTCGTCGTCACCTATAACGACTGGCGTGGCGAACCGCGCTCGCGCCACGCCAAGAAGGCGGCGGCAGCGGGCGAGATCGTCGGCGATTGCGTCGACTGCAATGCCTGCGTCGCGGTCTGTCCGATGGGCATCGACATCCGCGACGGCCAGCAGCTCGAATGCATCACCTGCGCGCTCTGCATCGATGCGTGCGACGGCGTGATGGACAAGCTCGGGCGCGAGCGCGGGCTGATCTCCTACGCGACGCTCAGCGACTATGCCGCCAATATGGCGCTTGCGACCAATAACGGGACGGCGGCGATCGATCCGAGGCGCGTGCGCGGCACGGACGGCGCCTTCGTGGACAAGGTCAGGCATTTTGACTGGCGCATCATCTTCCGCACCCGCGTTCTCGTCTATTTCGCCGCCTGGGCGCTGATGGGACTCGGCCTGGGCGTCGCGCTCGCGTCGCGCGACCGGCTTGAGCTCAACGTGCTGCATGACCGAAACCCGCAATATGTCGTCGAGTCCGATGGTTCGGTGCGCAACGGCTACATGGTCAAGCTGCTCAACATGATCCCCGAGCCGCGCACCATCACGCTCGTGGTCGACGGCATGCCATCGGCGCGCATGCGCATTGCCGGCCAGGCGCCAGGCGATGGCCGCCGCTTCGCCATCAGCGTCGATCCGGACAAAGTCACGCCGCTCAAGGTCTTCGTGACCTTGCCGAGGGAAAACCTCGCAGAGGCGGATGCCGGCTTCACCTTGGTGGCCGACGACCCGTCGAGCCATGAGCAGGACCTGTATCAGGCGAATTTCAACCGGCCGCTACCGGAAAGATGAGGCCCCTATGATCAAGCAGGCAGGTAAGCAGCGGGGTTTCACCGGCTGGCATATGGCGGCGGTGATGGCCCTGTTCTTCGGGACCATCATCTCCGTCAACTTCGTCATGGCGTGGAACGCCAGTCGAAGCTGGAGCGGCCTCGTCGTCGAGAACACCTATATCGCAAGCCAGCAGTTCAACGGCAAAATGGCCGAGGCCCGTAGCTTCCAGGCAAACGGCCTCGCGGGCCGGCTGAGGGCGGAGCCGGGCGCTATCCGCTACGTCCTTACCCGCAAAGGCGAGCCCGCGCAGCAGATCGACAGGGTCGTCGCCGTCTTCAAGCGCCCGGTCGAGCAGCATGAGGATCTGCAGGTGGAATTCGATCGGCAGGGGCAGGGTGCATTCCTTGCGACGAAAAGGCTGAAGCCAGGTCAGTGGATCGCAGACCTCACGGCAATTTCGGGAGGCGCTGTCGTCTACCGCCAGGCCGTCCGCTTCATTGCTCCGGGAGAAGGCAAATGAGCTGCTGTGCCGCCGGCGTCGAGACCATTGTCGTTGCCGAAGGGGGGCAGGCGCTACCCGCCTCCGAAGAGCTCTGGCTTGCGAGCCGAAGCCTCGGAGGCGGGCTGCGCCAGACGGATCTCAGCGTACCGGGCGTCCACTGCGGCGCCTGCATCACCATGATCGAAAGCGCGCTGCGCGCCAGAGCCGAGGTCGAGCGCGCCCGCGTCAATCTCTCGTCGCGCCGTGTATCGATCGTCTGGAAGGAGGAGGCCGGCGGTCGCCGGAGCGATCCCGCCGAGTTCATGCAGGCGATCGCCGCCTGCGGCTACCAGGCGCATCTCTTCTCGTCCGGCGAGGAGGAGGGCGACGGGCTGCTCAAGCAATTGATCCGCGCGGTTGCCGTTTCCGGTTTCGCGGCAATGAACATCATGCTGCTCTCCGTTTCCGTCTGGTCGGGCGCCGATGCGGCCACACGCGATCTCTTCCACTGGATCTCGGCGCTGATCGCGGCGCCGACGCTGGTCTATGCCGGCCGCTTCTTCTACCAGTCGGCGTGGAACGCGATTCGTCATGGGCGGACCAACATGGATGTGCCGATCGCACTCGCCGTGACGCTGTCCTATGGCATGTCGCTCTACGAAACGATCCGCCACGGCGAGCATGCCTGGTTCGATGCATCCGTCACGCTGCTGTTCTTCCTTTTGATCGGCCGCACCCTCGATCACATGATGCGCGGGCGCGCAAGGTCGGCGATCAGCGGCCTGGCTCGGCTGTCGCCGCGCGGCGCGACAGTCGTCCACGCCGATGGCGCGCGCGAGTATCGCGCCGTCGACGAGATCAAGCCGGGCGAACGCCTGATGATCGCTGCCGGGGAGCGGATCCCGGTCGACGGGCGGGTGCTTTCCGGCAGTAGCGATCTCGACCGCTCCGTCGTCAACGGCGAGAGCGTGCCCATCGCGGTCGCTGCTGGCGATCTCGTCCAGGCCGGGACGCTCAACCTGACAGGTCCCCTTACGTTGGAGACGACCGCAGCGGCGCGCGATTCGTTTCTGGCCGAGATCATGGGGCTGATGGAGGCGGCCGAAGGGGGAAGGGCCCGCTATCGTCGCATCGCCGACCGGGCGGCACGCTACTATTCGCCGGCCGTCCATCTGCTTGCGCTCCTGACCTTCATCGGCTGGATGCTGGTGGAGGGCGACGTCCGCCATGCCATGCTGGTCGCGGTTGCCGTCCTGATCATTACCTGCCCCTGCGCGCTCGGATTGGCGGTGCCGGTCGTGCAGGTCGTTGCCGCCGGGCGCCTCTTCCAGGGCGGTGTCATGGTCAAGGACGGCTCGGCCATGGAACGCCTCGCCGAGATCGACACGGTGCTTTTCGACAAGACAGGGACACTTACGCTCGGAGAGCCGCGGCTCGTCAATGCGGACGAGATTGCACCCGGTCTGTTGGCGACCGCTTCGGCCCTCGCTGCGCATTCGCGCCATCCGATCTCGACGGCCCTGCAGCATGCGGCCCGCGATGGGCATCTCGAAGGAGAAGTCCGGGAAATTCCCGGCGCAGGCATCGAAGCCAGGGCGGTCGAAGGCGTCTATCGGCTTGGCAGCCGCCGCTTTGCCTGTGGGGAGAGCGGTGCCGCGAGTGGAGTGCCCGAAGCGATCCTTTCGCGCGACGGCCGGGAGCTTGCCTGCTTCCGCTTCGAAGACCGCCTGCGTCCCGCCGCACGCGAGAGCATCGTAGCGCTCGACAAGCTCGGGCTTGCGACCGGCATCCTTTCCGGCGACCGTGAGCCGGTCGTGGCGGAGATCGGCCGCAGGCTCGGCATTGCAAGCTGGCGGGCCGAGCTCTCACCGCGCGGCAAGGTCGAGGCCTCCGCCGCTGCGGCCGGTCGGGTGCTGATGGTCGGCGACGGCATCAACGATGCGCCGGCACTTCGCGCCGCCCATGTCTCGATGGCGCCGGCGACCGCCGCCGACGTCGGGCGACAGGCGGCCGATTTCGTCTTCATGCACCAGCCATTGACGGCAGTGCCCTTCACAATCGAGGTCTCGCGACGGGCCGGCCGGCTGATCCGGCAGAATTTCGCTCTGGCCGTCGGCTACAACCTCATCGCCGTTCCGATCGCGATCCTCGGCTATGCGACGCCGCTGGTGGCGGCGATCGCGATGTCCACCTCGTCGGTGATCGTCGTCGCGAATGCCTTGAGATTGCGAAGCCTTGCTCCGACCCCGACGGCTGGGACGCCGGCCACGCCAGTGCTCTTGCAGCCGGCAGGGAGCGTCCGATGAACACGCTCGTCTACCTCATCCCGATTGCTTTGCTGCTTGGCGGTCTCAGCCTCGCTGCCTTTCTCTGGGCGCTGAGGAGCGGACAATACGAGGATCTCGACGGCGCGTCATGGCGCGTGCTCGACGACGGCGACGGCAAGCCGGAGAAGCAGTGATTTTCTCAGGAATGGCTTGTCGTAAATCGATTTGAGTGCCAAAACAGCCTCCTCCGCCGCATGTTGCCGGCACCCCCTTCGCGGGCCACCGGGACGTGCGCAGTTCAATTTGAAGGAGCCGGCACCGACGCGACTTCGCGGCCCGTGCATGGCTCTCCTGCCCAATGGAGGAAGCACGTGTCACAGGCGGAAATCGGCCTCATCGGTCTCGGCGTCATGGGATCGAACCTGGCGCTCAATATCGCGGAAAAAGGCAACAAGATCGCCGTTTTCAACCGTACGGTTGACGCGACGCGGAAATTCTACGCAGAAGCCGGCGCGCTCAAGGAACAGATCGTTCCCTGCGAAACGATCGAGGAATTCGTCGCCGCGATCCGTCCGCCGCGGCCGATCATCATCATGATCAAGGCCGGCGACCCTGTCGACCAGCAGATGCAGGCGCTGAAGCCCCATCTCGCCAAGGGCGACATCATGATCGACGCGGGCAATGCCAATTTCCGCGACACGATGCGCCGCTTCGAAGCCCTGAAGGACAGCGGCCTCACCTTCATCGGCATGGGCGTTTCCGGCGGCGAGGAGGGTGCGCGCCACGGACCGTCGATCATGGTCGGCGGCACGGAGGAATCCTATGCCCGAGTCGAGAAGGTGCTGACCTCGATCGCTGCGAAATACGATAATGATCCCTGCGTCGCCTGGCTCGGCGAAAACGGTGCCGGCCACTTCGTCAAGACGATCCATAACGGCATCGAATATGCCGACATGCAGATGATCGCCGAGATCTACGGCATCCTGCGCGACGGGCTGAAGATGACGGCGCAGGAGATCGGCGAGGTGTTCGGTGCCTGGAACAAGGGCCGGCTCAATTCCTACCTGATCGAAATCACCGAAAAGGTTCTGAAGGCCGCCGATCCTTTGACCGGCAAGCCGATGGTCGACCTGATCCTCGACAGGGCCGGCCAGAAGGGCACCGGCAAATGGTCGGTGATCGAGGCGCAGAACATGGGCGTGCCGGCGACCGCCATCGAAGCGGCCGTCGCCGCCCGCAGCATTTCCTCCGCGAAGGAGGAGCGTGAGGCGGCCGAGAAGGTCCTCGGGCTGCCGCCGGTCGGCGAGTTCAAGATGACCGACAAGCAAGCCTTCATCAAGGACCTCGAAAGCGCGCTGCTCGCCGCCAAGATCGGCGCCTATGCGCAGGGCTTCGCGGTGATGTCGGCTGCCTCGAAGGAGTTCAACTGGAACCTGCCGATGCCGACGATCGCCCGGATCTGGCGGGCCGGCTGCATCATCCGCTCGCAATTTCTCGACGAAATCACCACCGCCTTCACCAAGGCCCCCGATGCGGCCAACCTGATCGTCACGCCCGCCTTCGCGGCGATGGTCAAGGAAACCGACGGGGCGCTCCGCCGCGTCGTCTCCGCGGCGGTGCTCGGCGGCCTGCCGGTGCCGGCGCTCGCCTCGGCGCTCGGCTATTTCGACAGCTACCGCCGCGGCCGCGGCACGGCGAACGTCATCCAGGCGCAGCGCGACTTCTTCGGCGCCCATGGCTTCGACCGCATCGACGGCGCCGACAGCCACCACAGGCCCTGGGGCAGCGGATTGACCGCTTAGTTTAGAATCAGTTTAGATCGCTTCTACCAAAGGAAGGGTGGCGCCGGTCGGCCTTCCACGGCAAGCTCACGACATCTCAAGCAAGGGAGCAATCGGGAAGGCAGCATGAAATTCAGGGTGATCGAAGGGGGCAAGGCGATCGACACTGGGTCCGGCACCGGTCCGACAGGCATCCGCGGCGAGGCGGAGCGGCGCATAACGGCGTCAGGCTACGAGCAATGGCGGGTCCGCAGCCTCGCCACCGGTGCGCCGATCCCGCATTCAATCCGCTATCTGAAGATGCAGATCGATTTCGTTGCCGAGAAACTCGAACAGCTCAATCCGATCCCGACGGATTTTACCGACGACAAGTACTGGCCAGCCGTGAGCATGTGAAGCATAAGCACGCGTTCGATCGCCTCACTTCTTCCCTTGCGGATAAATCGTCTCGCCGCGCTTCAGCTCTCGACAAAGGTCGCGATCTTCTTCTTCCGGCCGGCTTCGGTCTTCATGTTGTGGGTGCGGAAGGCGAGCGCGAAGCGGTTCTGTTCGCTAAGCTTGCCAAGCATCTCCCTGGCCTTTGGTTCGGCTTCGATTGCGACCTGGAGGTCGCCGGGGATCTTCATGTCCTTGCCGCTCTTATAGGCGCGGTCCCAGCGGCCGTCGGCCTTGGCCATCTCCACCTGCCGAAGGCCGTGCTCCGTCATCCGGCCGTCCTCGATCAGTCGCGCGACATTATCGACATTGATCTGGCTCCAGGTGCTCTTCCTGCCCCGCGGGGTATAGCGTTGGAGATAGCTCTGGTCGTTAAGCCCCTTGCGTATGCCGTCGATCCAGCCCCAGCAGAGCACCGCGTCGATGGCCTCCTTGGGCGTTATCGACTTGAGCCCGGAGCCCACCTTGTGGATTTTGATCCAGACCTCGTCCTCCCTGCCGTGGTGCTTGCCGAGCCAGGCATAGAAGCTTGCGGCTTCCTCGAACTCGTGCACCTTGTCGGGATCGACCTTGACGGGCGGCATCAGTCAGTTTCCTCCTGGCAGTATCGGCGTGCAGCCTACAAGGCGCCGCTGTTGCCTTCCAGCCCCTAACTGCGACCGAATCGACAAGCGGCCCGAGTGAACGCTACTGGCGTAGGCGATGGGCTCGTGAGATGGTTTGGCGAAGCGGACGATTGACCCCCGCGACGCTCTGCGCATTAACTTGGCTTCAAGGAAGAGGTTTGCATGCCCGCGGTTTCGAACCTGAGCTACGATGCCTGGCTCGAGCACGCCTTTGGCCACGCGATCCGGCCGCACGGCTACCCTTGGTTCTTCGATGAAGACCCTCCATGGTGGAATCCGGAGCCGCCCGTCGCCATCGAGTACTTCATGAGGCTCTTTTCTACAACTGAGCACTCGCTCGCCAGCTTCTCCGATGCGCAGATTGCCCAGGGCCTCGCCTATCTCCTGAGCACCAGCGCCTCGGGTGACAACGGGTGGTTCTACAGCACCTCTACGCCGACGGCGGCGCGGCTCTCCTGCATTGAAGCCATTGAGAACGTCTTCACCGATCTGTTCGCCCCTCGCTGTGCTGCTGTGTTGGGTCACATAGACGAGCCCGGCGCAGCTCCCCTGAACACTGTCTGTTACATGTGGTGGGACGAGTTCCCGTGTTTGGCGCTCCCGGACGATCCTTCTTGCGACCGCATGCAGAAGGCAGCGATCGATGTCATGCGCCGCACGCTAGGGCTCAGCTCGATCGCGTGCCAGGAAGCAGCCCTCCATGGCCTCGGCCATTGGGCACGGTACCGGCCGAGCGACGTCGCCGCGGCCGTCGACGAATTCCTCGGCGACGGGCGCAGCAAACGGGCCGAGATCGTCTCCTATGCCCGATCCGCGAGGTGCGGCTGCGTCCTTTGAAACATTGTGAAATCTGAAATGTTCGTCCGCGGCGGTGCATCTCATCGGTGTCGCCTCTGGATGAAGGCGTCCGGCAAGGTGTAGACTTGATCCATGGAGGGGCGAGGGAGGGGCTAGTGCCGACGAATGAAGCAAAGGGACGCCATCTGGCCGTTGTCCTGGCTGCCGACGTCGCTGGATACAGCCGTCTCATGTCGGAAGACGAAGAGGCGACGCTCAGCCTACTTACTAAGTATCAGGAGATCATTGCGGGTCTTGTCGCGGAACACCGCGGTCGGGTGTTCAACATGGCTGGCGATGGCGTCATGGTCGAGTTCGCAAGTGCCGTACAGGCGGTGCGTTGCGCCGTCGCTATTCAGCGCGCCCTCGGCCGCCGCAATATCGATCTCCCCGAACGCCGCCGCATGATGTTCCGCATCGGCATCAATCTTGGCGACGTAATCGCCCGCGGCGGCGATCTCTTCGGAGACGGGGTCAACATAGCGGCGCGGCTGCAGACGCTCGACGAACCGGGCGACATCTGTATCTCTGCTTCCGTGCATGATCAAATCGTCGGGAAGCTAAGCTTTGCGTGTGAGTGCCTCGGCGAAAAAACCTTGAAAAATATCGCGCGACCGGTGCGCGCCTATCGCGTCCGCTCCAGCATGGAGCCGCCTGTGCCGATAACCGAGCTCCAGAGCGGCTCTTTGGCCTTGCCGGACAAGCCGTCGATCGCGGTGATGCCATTCGTCAATATGAGCGGAGATGCCGAGCAGGATTACTTTGCTGACGGCCTGACAGAGGATCTTATTACGGCCCTCGCAAAGTTCCGGTGGTTTTTCGTCATCGCCCGCAATTCGAGCTTCACCTACAAGAACCGCGCCGCCACGGTGCAGCAGATAGGCAGTGAACTCGGCGTGCGTTATGTGTTGGAGGGGAGCACGCGCAAATCGAGCGACAGGGTTCGCGTCACGGCGCAGTTGGTTGAAGCGGAAACCGGCCATCATGTCTGGGCCGAACGGTACGACCGTGACCTGGCGGAGCTCTTCGCGCTGCAGGACGAGATCGTCGACCGCGTTGCCGGCGCGATCGAGCCGGAAATGCTGAGAATGGAGACCCTACGGGTGCGGCGCAAAGCGCCGGAGAACCTGACCGCCTGGGAACTGATCTTTCGCGGCATGTGGCACTTCTATCAGTTCACGCCGGCCGAGCATCGCTGTGCGCGCGAGCTGTTTCGCAAGGCGATCGTGGCGGAATATCGCCGAAGGATACACGTGGCTCGGCAGGTGCAACGCAGGGACGCTGTTCTTCCGGTGGAGCGAGAACCCCTCGGGGGACATGGCGGAGGGATGGCAGGCGGCACTGCGTGCCGCGCAACTTGCCGAAACCGACCCCTATGCGCATTATGCGGTGGGAATTATGAGCGTCGTCATGGGCAGGCTCCATCGGGCAATGGAGGCCGCCCAAAGATCGATTGACCTCAGTCCCAGCTTTGCGCTCGGCTATATGCTCCTCGGCATGTCGCGCCTCTTCCTCGGCCGGGCCGGCCAGGCGATTGAGCCATTTCAGAGAGGCCTGCGCCTCAGTCCGCACGATCCGCTTGCATTCCTATGGCTGCATTTCCTGGCCTTCGCGCATTTCCTCACAGGGGAGTACGAAGAATCGCTTCAACCGGCGCTCAATGCCGCGGCCAAGCGGCCGGATCTACCCTCCACGCACTGCGCACTCGCCTGTTGTCTCGTGGAACTGGGGCGCCAGCGTGAGGCCGAACAGGCAGCCGCCGAAATGCAACGGAACTCGTCTGAAGGACAGGAGGAACTCGGCGAGTTCGTATCGCGCTTCGTCAATCCCGAGCAACGCGAACAAATACGCACTAGTCTCCGCAAGGCGGGCTGGCAGGGCAACTGGTAGCCCGCGGATCGACCGACCTAGTCTATGCTTCCGGCGACCGTGCCATTGGCGGCTGGAATTCGGGCTGGCTGAGGCTTTGAAGCGTTTCGGGAGGCTTGCCCTCGATGCGGCCGATGACCGCCTTGGCGAGTTCACGTCCGGCGACGCGGATATCCTCATACATGGTCATCACCTCCGGACGCAGCCAGCGCAGGAAGTCGCTAGGCACCTTGGAGACCATGTCTGCATCCTCGCCGAGCTTCTTGCGTGCCGCCTCGATGCCGGCAATCAGTGCAATCGCGCCCGAGCCGCTGCCGGAGACGATCCCGTCGGGGGCGTCCGAAGAGCCCATCAGCTTCTCGAAAGCGTCGCGGATGGCGACGAGGCTGTAGTCGATGTTGACCTGATGGAAGCTGACAGACTCCGCGCCGAAATCCTTGAGACCGTGCTCGAAGCCTGTGCGCATGTGCGAATGGAAGGTGAGGTGCGGCGGCGGTTCCAGGAGCACCAGCCGTCGCCTGCCGCGTTCGACGAGCTTGCGCACCGCCTCATAGGCGAAGCGTCCGTTGTCGAAATCGTGATAGGGATGGGCGATCCCCATTTCGGTCCGGCCATGCGTGGCGAAGGGAAATTGACGCTCGGTCAGCAGCGTCACGCGCGGATCGTGTGGCTCCATTCGAGAGATGATCACGCCATCGGCGGCACCGGTATCGAGAATGTAGCGGATCGGCCCGAGCGGATCCTTGGAGGAACTATAGGGCGTGACGACGAGGTGGTAGGGCGTGCCGGCGAGGATCTCGGTGATCCCTATGACCATCGGACTGGTGATGCCCATGATCTCTTCCTCGAGCGTCAGCACCAGGCTGATGACATTCGTCTTGCCGGTCCTGAGGCGGACGCCCGCGCGGTTCGGCTGATAGCCGATCTGCTTGGCGACCAGTCGCACCCGCTCCTTGGTTTCGGCGCCGATGTCGGGCGCGTCCTTCAGCGCGCGGGAAACGGTTGTGATGCCGAGCCCGGTCATGAAGGCGATCGTCTTCAATGTCGGCCTTCCGCCCTCCGTTGGTGGCGCTGCCGCTGGCCTGTTTCTTGTCCTGTCTTCCATGCCCGTCACGCAATGCCCGTCTCTTAGCTCACCGCGGCGTTATATACGATTTGCCCAAATGCACCATATTGGGGCGACGTGAAGTCGCTCTGGGAAATCTGTAACGATACAGTAGGAATGTCGAGCCCTTTTGTTATTGCGCCGCGAAGACCGTAAACGGTGGGTTGAACTAGGGGTGAGTGCAGTATCATGCTGCGTTGGCGAAGGTTCAACGGACCGTGCCGTTCGCAGTCGTTTTAATTAACTGTTACAAAACAATGTGGTAAGCGAGTTTTATTGAAGCGATGTGGCGGCTTAGTGGGGCCGAACGGAGCCGTGTCGAAGGTCTCGGAATACAATCATCGGATGTCGCTGGATAATTAATTTGAATTATCCGTTGTGGGTGTTGCGTCGGCAATTGGATTGAACTAAGTTTTTTACGGTAACGTTACAGTGAGGGAGGAGACTCATGAAATTGCGTTCTTTGGCCGGCGCTCTGGCTGCAACCGTGGCCCTGCCGTTCGGCCTGGCTCAGGCCACCGATCTGGAGGTCACGCATTGGTGGACGTCCGGGGGCGAAGCTGCCGCAGTCGCCGAACTGGCGAAGGCGTTTGACGCGACCGGTAATAAATGGGTTGACGGTGCGATCGCCGGCTCCGGCGGCACGGCGCGGCCGATCATGATCAGCCGCATCACCGGCGGCGACCCGATGGGCGCGACTCAGTTCAACCATGGCCGTCAGGCCGAGGAACTGGTCGAGGCCGGGTTGATGCGCGACCTGACCGATGTCGCCACGCGCGAAAACTGGAAAGAAATCGTCAAGCCGGCCAGCCTGCTCGATTCATGCACGATCGAAGGCAAGATCTATTGCGCGCCCGTCAACATCCATTCCTGGCAATGGCTGTGGCTTTCGAATGCTGCCTTCAAGCAGGCCGGTGTGCCGGTGCCGAAGAACTGGGACGAGTTCGTTGCGGCCGGGCCGGCGCTTGAAAAGGCCGGCATCATACCGCTTGCCGTCGGCGGTCAGCCGTGGCAGGCGGCCGGCGCGTTCGACGTGCTGATGGTGGCGATCGCCGGCAAAGACGTGTTCGAGCAAGTCTTTGCCAAGAAGGATGAGGAAGTCGCAGCCGGAGCAGAGATCGCCAAGGTCTTCAAGGCCGCCGACGATGCACGCCGCCTGTCGAAAGGCACCAATGTTCAGGACTGGAACCAGGCGACGAACCTGGTGATCACCGGCAAGGCCGGCGGCCAGATCATGGGTGACTGGGCCCAGGGCGAGTTCCAGGTGGCGGGCCAGAAGGCCGGAGTCGACTACACTTGCCTTCCGGGTCTTGGCGTGAACGAAGTGATCTCGACCGGCGGCGATGCCTTCTATTTTCCGCTGCTCGAGGATGAGGAAAAGTCGAAGGCGCAGGAAGTGCTGGCATCGACGCTCCTCAATCCGAAGACACAGGTCGCTTTCAATCTGAAGAAGGGCTCGCTGCCGGTGCGCGGCGACGTGGACCTCGCAACCGCCAACGACTGCATGAAGAAGGGGCTGGAAATCCTCGCCAAGGGCAACGTGATCCAGGGCACCGACCAGCTGCTGTCGGCCGACAGTCAGAAGCAGAAGGAAGACCTCTTCTCCGAGTTCTTCGCAAACCCGTCGATGACGCCGGAAGACGCTCAGAAGCGCTTCGCCGAAATCATCGCCGCAGCGGACTGATCGCGGCTTGCTGACGGCC
This sequence comes from Sinorhizobium americanum, assembly GCF_001651855.1. GTDB lineage: Bacteria > Pseudomonadota > Alphaproteobacteria > Rhizobiales > Rhizobiaceae > Sinorhizobium > Sinorhizobium americanum. Next base: position 94,103 of record NZ_LNQC01000075.1, read on the forward strand.
TCGCTGCTGCGCGAGGCCGTCGCTCGGCCTGCCGCCGTGTCCGGATGCCGCTGACCCGGGGTCGGGCGTGGCAGTCAAGGGCAGGGGCCACGTCCGTGGTCGGCGTTGACGTTCGGCGGCTTGCTGGTCGCCGGTGCCGCCCGCCGCCAGACATTGTCGCAGTTCCGGAGGAGGAAACATGACGGCTCTAACACGTGGTTCGGGCAGGCCGAACCAGTGGCTGCGCAACCTGAATGCGAAGATCGCCTCGATCCCGATGATCCTGACAGCCGTGGTCATCTTCCTCGGCGGCACGATCTGGACTGTCGTCTACTCGTTCACCAACTCGAAATTGCTGCCGCGTCTCTCCTTCGTCGGCCTCGACCAGTACGAGCGGCTGTGGGCGGCGCCGCGCTGGATCATCTCCATCCAGAACCTTGCACTCTACGGCTTCTTCTCGCTGGTCTTCAGCCTGGTGATCGGCTTCGTGCTCGCGGCGCTGATGGACCAGAAAATCCGCTTCGAGAATACCTTCCGGACGATCATGCTCTATCCCTTTGCCCTGTCCTTCATCGTGACGGGGCTGGTCTGGCAGTGGCTCCTCAACCCGCAATTCGGCATCCAGTCCATCGTGCGGTCGCTTGGCTGGGAGAGCTTCTCCTTCGATCCGCTCTACGACGCGGACATCGTCATTTACGGCATCCTGATTGCCGCGCTCTGGCAGGGCACGGGGCTCGTCATGTGCCTGATGCTCGCGGGCTTACGCGGCATTGACGAGGATATCTGGAAGGCGGCGCGAGTGGACGGCATCCCGATGTGGAAGACCTATGTGCTGATCATCATCCCGATGATGCGCGGCGTCTTCATCACCACCCTGGTGATCATCGCGAGCGGCATCGTCAAGGTCTACGACCTCGTCGTGGCGCAGACGAGCGGAGGCCCGGGGATCGCATCGGAAGTGCCTGCAAAATACGTCTACGACTACATGTTCCAGGCCCAGAACCTCGGCCAGGGCTTCGCCGCCTCCACCATGATGCTGATCACCGTCGCCATCATCATCGTGCCGTGGGCGTATCTGGAATTCGGAGGAGGCCGCAAGCGTGGATAACATGGTCGCCAGCAACGGCACGCTCACTGCCAATGAGACGGGTACCGGGCGGATCAAAGCCGGCCCGAGCGGCCGCAAGCCGCGCCGCAGGCTCTCGCGGCGCAATATCATCGTCTACGGCACCCTGATCGTCGTGGCGCTTTACTATCTGCTGCCGCTCTACGTTATGATCGTGACGTCGCTCAAAGGCATGCCGGAAATTCGCGTCGGCAATATTTTCGCGCCGCCGCTCGAAATCACCTTCGAACCCTGGGTGAAGGCCTGGGCGGAGGCTTGCACCGGGCTCAATTGCGACGGGCTCTCCCGCGGCTTCTGGAATTCGGTCCGCATCACCGTGCCTTCGGTGATCATTTCGATCGCCGTTGCCTCGGTGAACGGCTACGCTCTGGCGAATTGGCGCTTCAAGGGGGCGGAGCTCTTCTTCACCATCCTGGTCGTCGGCGCCTTCATCCCCTACCAGGTGATGATCTATCCAATCGTGATCGTGCTTCGTGAAATGGGCGTCTATGGCACGCTGACCGGCCTTGTCATCGTGCACACCATCTTCGGGATGCCGATCCTCACCCTCCTGTTCCGCAATTACTTCGCGGGCTTGCCGGAGGAACTCTTCAAGGCGGCGCGTGTCGATGGCGCCGGTTTCTGGACCATCTACTTCAAGATCATGCTGCCGATGTCGCTGCCGATCTTCGTGGTGGCGATGATCCTGCAGGTCACCGGTATCTGGAACGACTTCCTGTTCGGCGTCGTCTTCACGCGGCCGGAGTATTATCCGATGACCGTCCAGCTCAACAACATCGTCAACTCTGTGCAGGGCGTGAAGGAATACAACGTCAACATGGCGGCAACGATTTTGACGGGAGCCGTTCCGCTCGTCGTCTACTTCGTCTCCGGTCGGCTCTTTGTCCGCGGCATCGCGGCCGGTGCAGTGAAAGGATAAGCAAGCATGACAAGTGTTTCCGTCAGGGATCTGTCACTGAATTTCGGCGCCGTCACGGTTCTCGACAGGCTCAATCTCGACATCGACCATGGCGAATTCCTCGTTCTGCTCGGCTCGTCCGGCTGCGGAAAGTCGACACTGCTAAACTGCATCGCCGGTCTGCTCGACGTGTCCGATGGTCAGATCTTCATCAAGGACCGCAATGTGACCTGGGAGGAGCCCAAGGACCGGGGCATCGGCATGGTGTTCCAGTCCTACGCGCTCTATCCGCAAATGTCCGTCGAGAAGAACCTTTCCTTCGGCCTGCAGGTCGCCAAAATTCCGCAGGCGGAAATTGACAAGCGCGTGAAGCGCGCCTCGGAGATCCTGCAGATCCAGCCCTTGCTGAAGCGCAAGCCGTCCGAGCTTTCCGGCGGGCAGCGCCAGCGTGTGGCGATCGGGCGGGCGCTGGTGCGCGACGTCGACGTCTTCCTCTTCGACGAGCCGCTCTCGAACCTCGACGCCAAGCTGCGCTCCGAGCTGCGCGTTGAGATCAAGCGGCTGCACCAGTCGCTGAAGAACACGATGATCTACGTGACGCACGACCAGATCGAGGCGCTGACGCTCGCCGACCGAATCGCCGTTATGAAGAGCGGGGTCATCCAGCAGCTTGCCGATCCGATGACCATCTACAACGCCCCGGAGAACCTCTTCGTTGCCGGCTTCATTGGCTCGCCGTCGATGAATTTCTTCCGCGGCGAGGTGGAGGCGAAGGACAGCCGCAGTTTCGTACGGGTGAATGATGTCGCCTTCGACGTCACGTCCTATCCGGCACGCACGAGGCTCCACCCTGGCCAGAAGGTGGTCCTCGGCCTGAGGCCCGAACACGTCAAGGTCGACGAGGCGACGGAAGGGCACGAGGTGCATCCGGCGACCGTCGACATCGAGGAGCCGATGGGCGCCGACAACCTCCTGTGGCTGAGGCTTGCCGGCCAATCCATGTCGGTGCGGATCGCCGGTCAGCGGCGCTACCCTCCGGGCAGCACGGTGCGTCTCTCCTTCGACATGGCCGTCGCCTCGATCTTCGACGCAGCCAGCGAAAATCGACTTTGACGAACATCCGATAGGCCGGTGACGGCCTCTGATCGGATGAAAGCCGGCGCGAAATCACCGGCCAATGAATGGACTGTGGGAATGCCTTCCGAGATCAACAATCGTGACCCGATCCGCATCGATCTTTCCGGCGACTGGCTGCTCGCTTCGGCCGACAACAGCCATGCCCTGACGATCGCACTGCCGGGCGACGTCCACAGCGCGCTGCAGCGCGCCGGCATCATTGCCGACCCCTATCACGGCAGGAACGAGGCGGACGTCCAATGGGTGGCGTACAAGGACTGGGTGCTCGAGCGCACGGTCGCCATCGACGCGGGCGATCTCGAGGGACACTGGTATCTCGATTTCGATAGCATCGACACGGTCGCCTCGATCTTCGTCAACGATCGGCTCGTCTTGCAGGTGGACAATTGCTTCCGCCGCCATCGCCCCGATGTGTCGCAGGCGCTTGTCGCCGGGGAGAACCGGATCCGCCTCGTGCTGCATTCCTCGATCGCCGAAGGTACCCGGCGCCAGGCGGAGCAGCCGTTTTACGTGCCCTATCACGACGGCAACTCGCCGATCGCCAACGGCAACATGCTGCGCAAGCCGCAATGCCATTTCGGCTGGGACTGGAACATCGCCATCGCGCCGCTCGGCGTCTACGGCTCCTCGGCGCTCTGCCGGCTGGAAACGGCGCGCATCGAACATGTGACGACACGCCAGGTCTGGCTCGATGACGGGTCTGTCGACCTGCAGGTGACCGTCGAGCTCTATGCCCGCGATCCGGGCATCCTGCCGATCCATTTCGAACTCGATGGCCTGCGTGAGCGCCTGGACTGCAGCGTGGCCGCCGGCGAAACCCGCATCACCCATGTGTTCAACGTGGCGGACCCCAAGCGCTGGTGGCCGGCCGGCAGCGGCGAGCAGGCGCTTTCGATCCTCACGGTGGAAACGCCCGAGGAGAGCATCACGCGGCAGATCGGCTTTCGGACGCTCGAACTCGTCACCGACAAGGACGAGACCGGCAGCCGTTTCGCCCTGCGCGTCAACGGCCGCGAGATTTTCTGCCGCGGCGCCAACTGGATACCGGCCGATGCGCTGATGTCCCGCGTGACACCGGAGGGCGTCGAGGACCTGTTGCGCTCCGCAGTCGAAGCCAACATGAACATGATCCGCGTCTGGGGCGGTGGCTTCTATGAGCCGGATTGGTTCTATGATCTCTGCGACCGGCTCGGCCTGCTCGTCTGGCAGGACTTCATGTTCGCCTGCAATCTCTATCCCTCGACGCCGGACTTCCTCGAGAACGTTGCCGCGGAAGTGGAATATCAGGTCAAAAGGCTTCAGTCCCATCCGTCGATCGCGCTCTGGTGCGGTGACAACGAACTGGTCGGGGCGCTGACCTGGTTCGAGGAAAGTCGCAAGGATCGCGACCGCTATCTGGTTTCCTATGATCGTTTGAACCGAACCGTCGAAAGGGCGATGAAGGCCGCCTCACCGGAGGCGCTCTGGTGGCCCTCGAGCCCATCGGTGGGGTATCTGAATTTCGGCGATGCCTGGCATGCCGACGGCGCCGGCGACATGCACTACTGGTCCGTTTGGCACGAGAACAAGTCGTTCGACAATTACCGCACCGTTCGGCCACGCTTCTGCTCGGAATTCGGCTTCCAGTCCTATACGTCGATGCCGGTGATACGGCAGTTCGCCGAGGCCCGGGACTTGAATATCGCCTCGCCGGTGATGGAGGCGCATCAGAAGAATGCCGGCGGCAACGAGCGGATCGCCGGCACCATGTTCCGCTATTTCCGCTTCCCGAAGGATTTTCCAAGCTTCGTCTATCTGAGCCAGATCCAGCAGGGCCTGGCGATCCGCACGGCGGTTGACTACTGGCGCTCGCTGAAGCCCCATTGCATGGGCACGCTTTACTGGCAGCTCAACGACACTTGGCCGGTCGCCTCCTGGTCGAGCCTGGACTATGGCGGCCATTGGAAGGCCATGCATTACATGGCGCGCCGCTTCTTCCAGCCGGTCGCCGTCGCAGCGATTCCTTCGGTGGATGGCCGGGAGATCGCCTTCTCAGTCGTGAACGATACACCCGAGCCGGTGACGATCGAACTGGAAGCATTCCTCGTTGCGCTCGACGGCAGCCGCCGTCCATTGCTGGCCGCCATGGGCTCCTGCTCGCCGGACCGCGCGGCGACGCTCGTGAGCATCGCCGCAACCGACATTCCGCGGGATGCACTGCTCTTCTGGTCCTTCGAGGCCTCCAACGGCATGCGCGGCCAGGGGCACTACGTCCACGGCACCTACAAGGCGCTCGATCTCGCGCCGTCCGGGCTGTCGCTCGAAGTGGCATCGCGGCCGGACGGCAGTTTCGACGTCACTGCGACCGCGACTGGTCTCGCCCTGCATGTCATGCTCGAGGCCGATGTCGAAGGCCGCTATTCCGATAATGCCTTCGACCTGACGGCGGGCCAATCCAAGACCATTCGCTTTACACCAAGAACCCGGCTCGCCGAGGGCGCTCTGCCGCGCTTCGCCGCCTGCGATCTCGAATCCTGCCAGGGAAAAGGGTGAGCGAGTGAGGCGTATTCCGGCAAATGGCCCGCGGCTCCGCGTCCGACGTATGGGCGGTCGTTATCCCTTTTTTCCAGCAATCTTTCCCGCAAGTCCCACGAGGAGATTCTCAATGAAAGACGTCAGCTTCCAACTCTATAGCGCCCGCAACTTCCCGCCGCTCGCCGAGGTGCTCTCCGCTCTCGGCGAAGCCGGCTACACGCAGGTCGAGGGCTATGGTGCGCTCTACGCATCGCTTACCGACGGCGAGATCGCGGGTTTCAAGAGCGGTCTCGATCGCCACGGCCTCGCCATGCCGACCGCCCATTTCGGGCTCGACATGCTCGAGGCCGATCCGGAGCGCGTCCTGAAGATCGCCAAGACGCTGGGCATCCGCGCCATTTATTGCCCCTATCTGATGCCCGACCAGCGCCCGACCGATGCGACCGGCTGGCGCGCCTTCGGAGCGCGGCTGCAGGCGGCGGGCAAGCCGTTCCGCGAGGCGGGGCTCGACTTCGGCTGGCACAACCATGACTTCGAGTTCTTTGCCCTTCCGGACGGCTCCGTACCGCTCGACCTGATTTTTGCCGGCGGCCCGGAACTCTCCTGGGAGGCCGACATCGCCTGGATCGTTCGCGGCGATGCAGATCCCTTTGCCTGGATCTCGAAATACGGCAGCCGCATCACCGCCGTCCACGTTAAGGACATCGCGCCAAAGGGCGAGAATGCAAGCGAAGACGGCTGGGCGGATGTCGGGCAGGGCACGCTAGACTGGAAGGCGCTCATCCAGGCGCTCTCCAGGGCCTCGGCCAAATACTTCATCGCCGAGCACGACAATCCCAGCGACTTCCGGCGCTTCGCCAAGCGCTCGCTGGCTTCCATTCAATCCTACTGAGAAGCGGATACCTCCATGGCAAAAGAACTGGGCGTCGGCATCATCGGATGCGGCAATATTTCAACCACTTATTTCAAGCTCGCGCCGCTCTTCAAGGGCATCAGGCTCATCTCCTGCGCCGACATCAATCCGGCGGCCGCCGAGGCGCGCGCGGCTGAATTCGACGTGACGGCGCAAAGCATCGAGGCGATGCTCGTCAATCCGGAGATCGACATCGTCGTCAACCTGACCATCCCCGATGCACATTTCCCGGTTTCGAAGGCAATCCTCGAATCCGGCAAGCATGTCTATTCCGAGAAGCCGCTGGTGCTGACGCTCGAGCAGGGCGAGGAACTGCGGGCGATCGCAAAAGCGAAGGGGCTGATGGTCGGCTCGGCGCCGGACACCTTCCTCGGCGGCGCGCACCAGCTTGCCCGTGCCCATATCGACGCGGGCAAGATCGGTCGGGTCACCTCGGGGACCTGCCATGTGATGAGCCCCGGCATGGAGATGTGGCATCCGAATCCGGACTTCTTCTTCCTGCCGGGCGGCGGGCCGGTGCTCGACCTCGGGCCCTATTACATTGCCAATCTCATCAACCTTATCGGACCGGTGAAGCGCGTCGCAGCACTTTCCTCGATGGCGAGCCAGACCCGCACGATCACCAGCGAGCCGCGGAAGGGTGAGGTGATCCCGGTCAAGACGCCGACCAACATCCACGCGCTGCTCCAATTCCACAGCGGCGCGACGATTACTCTTTCAGCGAGTTGGGATGTCTGGTCGCACCGCCACGCCAACATGGAGCTCTACGGCACCGAAGGCTCGTTGTTCGTACCGGATCCGAATTTCTTCGGCGGCACGGTCGAGGCCAGCGGCCAGGACAAGGAGATCCAGCCGCTCACGATGTGGGAGCACCCGTTCGCCGTCGACAACTGGGAGCATCCGCTCGGCCCGATCGCCAACTATCGCACGGCCGGCCTCGCCGACCTGGCGGACGCCATCCTGACCGGCCGCGACGCGCGTTGCTCGCTCGATCGGGCGCTTCATGCCGTCGATGTCATGGTGTCGATTTTGAAATCGGGCGAGGAGGGCCGCTTCGTGACTCTGTCCACGACCTGCACCCAGCCGGCGGCGCTCGGCATCGAGGAGGCGCAGGCGTTGCTGCGGTGAGGCCGAACAAACCCCTCCCCCAACGCCTCCCCACAAGGGGGAGGGGCTTCTCGGCCGGACCGTTTCCACCGCCCTCTCGACCTCTACGCAAGTCGCGCAATTGGAAATGGCACGTGATCGCAGCGGGCACGACTTGCCCCTCCCCCTTGTGGGGAGGGGTTGGGGAGGGGTATTCAAAGCACCCATCACGCAAACGAGGAGCGTAGCCATGGCCTGGCAACCGGCGGAAAACCGATACGAGAAGATGAAGTACAACCGCTGCGGCCGGAGCGGGCTGAAGCTGCCGGCGATCTCGCTGGGGCTGTGGCACAATTTCGGCGGCGACACGCCGCATCAGCGCAAAATCGACATGTGCCGGACGGCTTTCGACCTCGGCATCACCCATTTCGATCTCGCCAACAACTACGGCCCGCCGCCCGGTTCGGCCGAGACGGCCTTCGGCGAAATCCTCAGGACCGATTTCGCCGATCTGCGCGACGAACTCATCATCTCCTCCAAGGCAGGATACGACATGTGGCCGGGTCCCTATGGCGAATGGGGCAGCCGCAAATATCTGATCGCCTCCTGCGACCAGAGCCTGAAGCGCTTGGGGCTCGACTATGTCGACATCTTCTATTCCCACCGCTTCGATCCGGACACGCCGCTCGAGGAGACCTGCGGCGCGCTCGACCACATCGTCCGCTCGGGCAGGGCGCTTTATGTCGGCATATCCTCCTACAATTCGCAGCGCACCCGCGAGGCGGCAGCGATCCTCAAGGAACTCGGCACGCCGTGCCTCATCCACCAGCCGAGCTATTCCATGCTAAACCGCTGGGTCGAAGACGACGGGCTTGTCGGCACCCTTGAAGAGCTCGGCATCGGCTCGATCGTCTTCTCGCCGCTCGCGCAGGGAATGCTGACGACGAAGTATCTGACTGGCATCCCGGAGGACAGCCGCGCTGCCCAGAACCACTTCCTCAAGAAGGACTTCATTCGTCCTGCGATCACCGACAACATTCGCAAGTTGAACGCTATCGCCGAACGGCGCGGCCAGACGCTGGCGCAGATGGCGCTTGCCTGGGTGCTGCGCGGCGGCCGCATCACCTCGGCACTGATCGGCGCGAGCCGTTCCGAGCAGATCGTCGATTGCGTCAGGGCGCTCGATAACGACGCTTTCACGGCCGAGGAACTGGCGGAGATCGACCTCTACGCCCGTGAAGCCGACATCAACCTCTGGGCTTCGTCAGCCGAACGCTGATTGCACCGGAATGCCTTGATTTGCCTTGAATTTATGGCAACCGGACATAGTTTCCCAAGCCTGTACAAAAGTAGGGGGCGGCGGCTCGATGCCGCCGCTGGACATGCATTCGCTATTCTGTATGGTGCGTTGATGTTGTCCGATTTGCGAAGCCCGTTTGAGGTTGGCTCGGCAGCAGACGAGGAGGAACGAGACCCTTCGCCGGCCCGAATCGGCTGAGAAAAGGGCTCAACAGGCGGTGGCGCTGTTCGGCGCCGAAACCGCCATGGCGGGAACCAGGGAGGAACTATGGATCGCCGTTCATTCATAAAAAATGCGAGCCTCGGCGGCCTCGGTGCGGCTGCGGCGTCGGCGCTCGCATCGCCGGCCATCGCGCAAAGCAATCCGAAAGTGACTTGGCGTTTGACGTCGTCGTTCCCCAAGGGGCTCGACACGATCTACGGCGGTGCAGAGGTTTTCGCCAAGCACATCTCCGAAGCAACGGATGGCAATTTCGAGATTCAAGTCTTCGCGGCCAACGAGATCGTGCCTGGCCTGCAGGCCGCCGATGCCGTCTCGGCCGGCACCGTCGAGGCTTGCCATACGGTCGCCTACTACTACTGGGGCAAGGATCCGACCTGGGCGCTCGCTTCGGCCGTGCCTTTCGCCCTCAACGCTCGCGGCATGAACGCCTGGCACTATCACGGTGGCGGTATCGATCTCATCAACGAGTTCTTCGCTGGTCAGAACCTGGTGGTCTATCCGGGCGGCAATACCGGTGTGCAGATGGGCGGCTGGTTCCGCAAGGAGATCAAGACGGTCGCCGACCTGCAGGGCCTCAAGTTCCGCATCGGAGGCTTCGCCGGTGCCATCGTCGCCAAGCTCGGCGTCATTCCGCAGCAGATCGCGGGCGGCGAAATCTACCAGGCGCTGGAAAAGGGCACGATCGACGCGGCTGAATGGGTCGGTCCCTATGACGACGAGAAGCTCGGCTTCCAGAAGGTCGCGCCTTACTACTACTACCCGGGTTTCTGGGAGGGTGGTCCGACGGTGCATCTGATGTTCAACAAGGCGAAGTTCGACGAACTGCCGAAGAACTATCAGGCGCTGGTCCGCACCGCCGCTCAGGCGACCGATGCCAACATGCTGCAGAAGTATGATCACCTGAACCCGACGGCGATCAAGAAGCTTGTCGCCAACGGCGCGAAGCTCCAGCCCTATAGTCCGGAAATCCTGGCTGCCTGCTTCGAAGCCGCCGAATCCACCTATGCGGAAATGGAAGAGAAGAACGAGAACTTCAAGAAGATCTGGGGTTCGATCAAGGCCTTCCGCAAGGACTACTTCCTGTGGCTGCAGGTAGCGGAGTATGCCAACGACACCTTCATGATGCAGCTTCAGCGCGGCGGCAAGCTCGGCTGACGCAGGGCTGAGGCGCCGGCGCTAGACCCGGATAGAAGAGAAGGCGGGCGGGCGCGTGCCCGCCTTCCACTTGGTGTGAGGGGCGATGTTCGGAGGCGCCGTGCATCGTGATCTGAGGCCGGCCATAGAAGAACAAGGGCCGGTTCGGCGAACCGTTCGCGAAGGACGGGAGGGGAATACATTGCAATTGGCACTGCGACTCATTGCGGTGATCGACGGCTTGAGCAGGCGCATCGGCATCATTGCCATCTACCTCGTGCTCTTCTGTTCGCTGGTCTCCGCTTTTAATGCGATCTTTCGCTACAGCACGGACTCGCTTCTCTGGCTGGAGCGCAATTACGGCGGGCTGCACATCTTCGGCGGCATGCTCGATCTATACCGCAACAACTCCAATACGCTCTCGGAAATGCAGTGGTACATGTTTGCCGCGATCGTTCTGCTCGGCGGGCCGTGGGCGCTGAAGATGAACGAGCACGTGCGGGTCGACCTGTTCTACGGCTGGGTCAGCGAGCGTACGCGCACCTGGATCGACCTGCTCGGCGGCATTTTCTTCCTGCTGCCCATGTGTCTGCTGATGATTTACTTCACCTGGCCTTGGTTCGTTCAGTCCTGGGTTACGAATGAGGGCTCGCTCAATGCCGGCGGTCTGCCGCGCTGGCCGGTGAAGCTGCTGATTCCGGTCGGCTTCGGGCTGGTCGCCCTGCAGGGCGTTGCCGAGATCATCAAATGCATTCTGGCTCTGACCACGAACTATGTCCGTGAATTCGCCTACGAGAAGCCGCTGCAATGATGGACTGGTTCGTACACAACATCGCGCCCCTGATGTTCCTAGGGCTGATCTTCTTCATGGTCATCGGTTACCCGGCGGCCTTCTCGCTGGCGGCGGTAGGGCTCTTCTTCGGGCTGATCGCAATCGAGCTCGGCCTGATCGCGCCGGACTTCCTCGGTAATCTTACTTACCAGCTCTTTTCGGTGGTCTCGAACGAGCTCTTGCTGGCGATCCCGTTCTTCACCTTCATGGGCGTCATTCTCGAACGATGCGGGCTCGCCGAGGACCTGCTCGAGGGGTTCGGGCAGCTTTTCGGCGGCGTGCGCGGCGGTCTTTCCTATGCGGTCATCCTCGTCGGTGCCATCCTCGGAGCGATCACCGGTACGGTCGCCGCCTCGGTCATCGCCATGGGGCTGATCTCGCTGCCGATCATGACGAAATACGGCTATAACGTGCGCCATGCGACCGGCGTCATCGCGGCCTCAGGCACGATCACGCAGCTCATTCCGCCCTCGCTGGTGCTGATCGTTCTGGCGGACCAGCTGCAGAGATCGCCCGGCGACATGTATATCGGTGCGACCGGCGCCAGCATCGTCCAGGTGCTGCTGTTCATGGGCTGGGTCTTCCTGCTCAGCATCTTCAAGCCCGATCATGTGCCGGCGCTGCCCCCTGAAGCGCGCACGCTCCGCGGCTGGCCGCTCTACAGGAAATGCATCCGCGGCATGGTGCCGTCGCTGGCGCTGATCTTCGTCGTCCTCGGCACGATCTTCATGGGGCTGGCGACGCCGACTGAGGCGGGTGCGATGGGCGTCGTCGGCGCCTTCATTCTCGCCTGGCTGAACCGGCGGCTGACCTGGAACCTCGTCTATCAGGGCATGGACATCACCATGCGGCTGACGGCCATGGTCGTCTTCATTCTGCTCGGCGCCCGTGTGTTCAGCCTCGTGTTCCAGGGTGTGGGCGGCGGACACTGGATCGAAAGCATGCTGACGTCGCTTCCGGGCGGGGTTGTCGGCTTCCTGATCTTCGTCAACATCTTCGTCTTCATCATGGCGTTCTTCCTCGATTTCTTCGAGATCGCCTTCATCATCATCCCGTTGTTGGCACCGGCCGCGACCGCACTCGGCATCGACCTCATCTGGTTCGGGGTGATGATCTGCGCCAACATGCAGACGAGCTTCATGCATCCGCCCTTCGGCTTCGCGCTGTTCTACCTGCGCGGCATAGCCCCCAGGACGATTCGCACGCGCGACATCTACTTTGGTGCGATCCCCTGGCTCTGCCTGCAGCTCATCCTGGTGGGTCTGTTGATCGCCTTCCCCGAAATGGTCACCTTCTTCCTCGACAAGGAGGTCGTCCAGGACCTCGATACGATCAAGAGTCTCGTGCCGGGTGCCGACGGCGGCACGCAGAATGGACTTGATTCGCCTCCGTCTTTCGGGCTCGATTCTCCACCGAAGTTCTGACAGGTGGAGTGGCGGGTAGGCTTCGGCCTTCCCGCCGGGCCATTTCATGAAACCGCATTGGCGCGTGACTGGTACGTCAGCATGAGCGAGGGAGCTTTCTCATGACCGCGATGATCCGCAATCCGATCCTGCCGGGCTTCAATCCCGACCCGTCGATCTGCCGGGTTGGCGGCGACTATTACATCGCGACGTCCACCTTCGAGTGGTTTCCGGGCGTGCAGATCCACCACTCGCGCGATCTCGTGAACTGGCGTCTCGTCCGTCGGCCGCTGGAGAGGGCGAGCCAGCTCGACATGCGCGGCAATCCCGACAGCTGCGGGATATGGGCCCCGTGCCTTTCCTATTGCGACGGGCTGTTCTGGCTCGTCTATACGGACGTGAAGCGATTCGACGGCAACTTCAAGGATGCGCACAACTACATCGTCACAGCCGAAGCGGTGGAGGCGACCTGGTCCGACCCCGTCTATGTAAACTCCTCCGGCTTCGATCCGTCGCTCTTCCATGATGAGGACGGCCGCAAGTGGTTCCTGAACATGCAGTGGAACCATCGCACCGAGAGTTTTGGCGGTGCGCCGAAGCATCCGGCCTTCGACGGCATCTTGCTGCAGGAATGGGACGAGCGGACGCGCAAGCTCGTCGGTCCGGTCAAGAACATCTTCGCCGGCAGTCCGCTCGGTCTCGTCGAGGGTCCGCATCTCTTCAAACGTGATGGCTGGTATTACCTGACCACGGCGGAGGGGGGAACGGGCTACGACCATGCGGTGACCATGGCGCGCTCGCGGACGATCGACGGCCCGTATGAGATGCACCCGCAGGTTCATCTCATCACCTCGAAGGATCATCCGGAGGCGCCGCTGCAGCGGGCCGGCCACGGTCAATATGTCGAGACGCCGGATGGGCAGGCCTATCACACGCATCTTTGCGGCCGGCCGCTGCCGCCGCATCGCCGCTGCACGCTCGGCCGCGAGACGGCCCTGCAGAAGTGCGTCTGGCGGGAAGACGGTTGGCTTTATCTGGAAAGCGGCGGCATCGTGCCGGAGCTAAGCGTCCCGGCTCCGGCCGAGACGAGCTTTCTTTCGCAGCCCGCCGTCATCGAGACGGATTTCGACGAGACGACCCTTGCGCCTGAGTTTCAATGGCTGCGCACGCCGCTGCCGGAGCGAATCTTCTCGCCGGAGAGGCGCGAAGGACATTTGCGCCTCTTCGGCCGCGAAAGCATCGGCAGTTGGTTCGAGCAGGCGCTCGTGGCGAGGCGCCAGGAGCATCATTCGTTCCGAGCCGAGACGGTCGTCGACTTTGCACCCCATACCTACCAGCAGGTCGCCGGCCTGACGCACTATTATAACCGCCACAAGTTCCACGCGCTCGGCGTCACCTGCCACGAGACGCTCGGCCGCGTCGTCACCATCCTTTCGTGCCCGGGTGATTTTCCGCACGGACGTCTGGAGTATCCGGCAGGGAGCGGCGTGGCTATTCCGGATGGCGCGGTTCACCTGGCGATGGAGGTCAGGGACAACGAACTCCAGTTCTTCTGGCGGGCCAACGCTGAGGAGGATTGGACCTCCATCGGGCCCATGCTGGATGCGGGCGTCGTTTCGGACGAGGGCGGCCGCGGCGAGCACGGCTCTTTCACCGGCGCCTTTGCCGGCATGTTCGCCTTCGACACATCCGGCAGCGGAATGCCGGCGGATTTCGACCGCTTTCGCTATCAGGCGCTTGGTTTGTGATCTGAGATTGTTTGTAAGAAAATTCTTATAAGCATCGATTATCATTACATAAATGTAATCTCGATTTCATGTTCTGTTCAGGAGGCGGGGACTAGTTTTCGGGAGCAGACAAGAAAGGAAACCCCATGAAACGCCTCCTGATCGCGCTCGTCGCCAGTTCATTCCTAGCCACGCCGATGGCGTTCGCTCAGACGACCGGCGCCTCCTTCGAGCTTGCACAGGCGCATGATCGCTATCGTCACAGGCCGGTCGATCGCCATGTCGAGAAGCGGGTCGAAAAGACCATCGAAAAGCGCGTGATCATCAAGAAATACCGCTGGGCGCGCGGCGATAGGCTGAGCCCGTCCGAGCGGCGCCATATGGCCTATGTCCGCGATTACCGGCGCTATAGGCTGCGAACCCCGCCGCGCGGCCAGCAATGGGTGCGCGTCGACAATGACTTGCTGCTGATCAGCCTTGCTACGGGTGTCATCGTCGGCTTGGCCTCGGCCCATTAGTATGTGAATGCGAGGGACGAGAGGAATTCGGCGCTCGACGCCGTCATGAAGAAGGCGGGCTCCTGCGAGCCCGCTCTCGCTTCCAGGAGGGTTAACTGGCCGAAGAAAGGCAGTCCTTCAGCGAAGCGCCGACATTTTCCATCAGCTGAAAGTAAAGATCCGGGCCTGCCTCCAGAGTGGCCGCCTCCGGGTCGAGCGTGCCGGACTTGGCCGGCGTGCCCTCTAGCACGACATTGACCAGCTTCGGCTCGAATTGCGGTTCGGCAAAGACGCAGGTGGCGCCGAGATCCTCGATCTTGGCGTGGATCTCGGAAAGCCGCTCCGCGCCCGGCAGCACCTCCGGGCTGACGGTGATCGAGCCGGCGACGCGCACGTCGTAGCGGTGCTCGAAATATTGATAGGCATCATGGAAGACGATGAAGGGCTTGTCCTTGATCGGTGCGACCGTCTCGGCGAGGCTCTTGTCCAGGCCATCGAGCCTCTGGTTCAGCTTCTCCAGATTCGTCCGGTAAGCCGCGGCATTGGCGGGGTCAGCTTCGGCGAGCGTCTTCTCGATCTCGGCGGCCATTGCCTTGGCATTCATCGGGTCGAGCCACAGATGCATGTCGAATTCGCTTTCGCCGTGAGCGTGATGGTGCTCGGCTTCCTCCGCTGCGGCGCCATGGGCGTCGGCATCGTGCCCCTCGTGGCTGGCGTCCTCGGCACCGTGCTCGTGCCCTTCCTCGCCATGCTGATCGTCATCGTCGTGCGGTTCGAAGGCGCCGCCTTCGCGGAATTTCAGTTTCTCGATACCGGGCGCCTCGCTGAGTTCGACCACTTTGGCGTCGCCGCCGAGGGCTTCAAGCGGTTTTTCAAGGAAGATCTCGAGCCCGGGGCCGACCAAGAACACCAGGTTTGCCGCCTGCAGGGCGGCGGCGTTTGAAGGCTTCATATTGTAGGTATGGGGTGAGGCGGCGCCTTCGACGATCAGCGAGGGCTCGCCGACGCCCTGCATGATCGAGGCGACGAGGGAATGGATCGGCTTGATCGAGACCACCACATTGGGAGCCCCCGCCCAGGCGGGCGACGACAGCAGGAGGGGGGAGAGCAGGAGGAGGGCAGGCGTCGATTTCATCGGATTCTCCGAGGTTGCAGTTCAATGTTCAAATCGCACCAGCGAATCTGCGCTTCCGAGATTGCGCGGCATCGCCATGTAATGTTATTACATCAATTGCGTTATGCTATAACGTGTGCGATAGCCAGAGGCAACCGTGAAAGAACGGAATTTTTCGATGCTGAATTTCCGATCGCCAGACATTGTGCCGCTCGTCAGCCTTACCAATGCCGGCGTGCGCCGCAATAGGCGCTGGCTCGTGCGCGGCGTCGAGTTTTCGATCAGCCGCGGCGAGATCGTCACGCTCATCGGGCCGAACGGTTCGGGGAAATCGACGACTGCGAAGACCGCCATCGGGGTGTTGAAGCCCGATGAAGGCAGTGTCGCGCGGCTTGCCGGTCTCAAGGTCGGCTACGTACCGCAAAAGCTTGCTGTCGATTGGACCCTGCCGCTGACGGTCGAGCGGTTGATGACACTGACCGGGCCATTGAAGGGCAGGGAGATCGAGGAAGCGCTGGCCGCAACGGGCATGCTGCATATGGCCAAGGCCGAGGTGCAGCATCTTTCTGGCGGCGAATTCCAGCGGGCGCTGCTGGCGCGCGCCATCGCCCGCAAGCCGGATCTGCTCGTTCTCGACGAGCCGGTGCAGGGCGTCGACTTTTCCGGCGAGATCGCGCTCTACGAATTGATCAAGCAGATCCGCAACCGCACCGGCTGCGGCATCCTGCTGATCTCGCATGATCTGCACATCGTTATGGCGGAGACCGATACGGTCGTTTGCCTGAACGGCCATGTATGCTGCCGCGGCACGCCGCAGGCCGTCAGCCAGAGCCCGGAATATCTGAAACTGTTCGGGCGGCGGGCCGCCGGGGCGCTCGCCGTCTACAGTCATCACCACGACCACACGCATCTGCCGGACGGGCGGGTGCTGCACGCCGACGGCAGCATCACCGAGAGCTGTTTCCCCGGCGATGGCCATCATCACCATGACGAGGCCGAAAACGTCCACGACCACGAGCCGGACTGCGGTTGCGGCCATCACACACGCCTGCACGGATTCGACGCCGCGGAGAAGCGCGATGCTTGACGATTTCTTCATCCGGGCGCTGGTCGCCGGCATCGGCATCGCCATGGTCGCGGGGCCGCTCGGCTGCTTTGTCATCTGGCGGCGCATGGCCTATTTCGGCGACACGATGGCGCATTCGGCGCTGCTTGGCGTGGCGCTGTCGCTGCTTCTCGACCTCAATCTGATGGTCAGTGTCTTCATCGTCGCCTCGGTCGTTTCGCTGCTGCTTCTCTTCCTGCAGAGGCGCGGCGCGCTGTCGACGGATGCGCTGCTCGGCATTCTATCGCATTCGGCGCTGTCGATCGGCCTGGTCATCGTCGCCTTCATGACCTGGGTCCGCATCGACCTCGTCGGCTTCCTTTTCGGCGATATCCTCGCCGTTTCGGAGGCCGATATCGACATCATCTGGGGCGGCGGCATCCTGGTGATCCTGGCGCTCGTCTATCTCTGGCGGCCGTTGCTCGCCTCGACGGTCAACCCGGAGCTCGCAGAGGCCGAGGGGATGAACCCGGAAAGGGCGCGGCTCTTCTTCATGCTGCTGATGGCGCTGGTGATTGCGATCGCCATGAAGATCGTCGGCATTCTCCTCATCACTTCGCTGCTGATCATCCCGGCGGCGACCGCGCGGCGCTTCGCCACCTCGCCGGAAGTCATGGCGGTTCTCGCCTCGCTGATCGGCGCCCTTGCCGTCACCGGCGGTCTTTTCGGCTCGCTGCACTGGGATACGCCGTCCGGACCCTCTATCGTGGTTGCCGCCCTGGCGCTCTTCGTCTTGAGTCTGTTGCCTGTCGGCCGACTGGAACGCGCGTCACATACTTCGCATGGAGGAAAATGATGGGTACGCCCCAATTGACGAAGAACCAGTCGCTGGTCATGGGTGCGCTCGCTCATTCGGACGGACCTATGAGCGCCTATACGATCCTCGACAAGCTCAGGGACCACGGCTTCCGGGCGCCGCTCCAGGTTTATCGCGCCCTCGACAAGCTCTTGGAATACGGGCTCGTCCATCGGCTAGAAAGCCTCAACGCCTTCGTGGCCTGCACCTGCCCGCAGGACCACGATCATGAGCACGGCGTGACTGCTTTCACGATCTGCGAAGGCTGCGGGCAGGTCACCGAGTTCCACGACGAGGCGATCGAACAGCGGTTGTCGACGCTCGTTCGCGCCCAGAGCTTCAAGACCGAGAAGACCACCATCGAAATCCGCGGGCACTGCAAGAGCTGCGCCTGATGCCGCCGATCTATTCGATAAGCAACAAGCCGCGCTTGCGGTCGCCGTCCAAGGTGTTTACCGCCGAATAGAGTTTTTCGGGCGAAACGAGCCAAGGCTTGAAGCGCTCGTTCACATCCAGAACGAAAACCAGATCTTCCGCCTTGAGATAGCCGCCGATCGGCGAATGATGGCCGACGCCGGCGCCGAAGATCGCCTCTCGTGAGAAGTTGACGATGTAGCGCTTGCCTGGGTCGTTGCTCGCCCGCAAATGCCGTCGAAATTCCTCCGGCGTCAGGTCGCGCAACACAGTCACGTGGCGATCCGTCTGGGCGCTCGCCACCTCGGCAAGCTCGTCGAGCGTCAGCCCCATCCAGCAGAAGCCGAGGCGGCACCAGCCCGTCCCGTCAAGGACTGTCGCTTCGCTCGTCTCCTCTTCGCCGATAGAGCGAAAGAGATTCGCGATGCTGGCCGGACCGCAAAAGGAGCCATTCGCCTGCCACGTCAGTGTCCGACCGTAGCTCGACGCGACGGGGAGGCCCCAGGCGCGGTTCAGCAGGTCAGGCGATTGCTCGACCGAGGCCCGGATCGCTGCGGGCGAGACTTCGGCCGGCTGCAAGACATAAGCGCCGCCAAGGAGGACGGCGAGACCAAATGCAGCACCGACGAGAAAACCCCGCCTCATCGCTCTCACCTTTGAAAATGGTGGCAGAGCATAGCGCATCTCGATAGCTGCGCCTACCGATGCTGTCGAAGGCTCAATCCAGCAGGGTAAGCTGTGCCGCGTAGCGCTGCCAGTTCTTTACATAATGCTCGGCGGAGCGCTTCAGACCTTCGACGGCTGCGTCGTCGAGCGTCCGGATCACCTTGGCCGGGGCGCCAACGATCAATGAATTGTCCGGATATTGCTTGCCCTCGGTGACCAGTGCATTGGCGCCGACCAGGCAATTGCGACCGATCCTGGCGCCGTTCAGGACGGTGGCGCCCATGCCGATCAGCGAATTGTCACCGATGCCGCAGCCGTGAAGGATGGCTCTGTGGCCGATGGTGCAGCCTTCGCCGATCGTCACCGGGAAGCCCGGATCGACATGGACGATCACCGCCTCCTGGATATTGGTGCGTGCGCCGATGCGGATCGGCTCGTTGTCGCCACGCAACGTTGCGCCGAACCAGATGCCGACGTCTTCGCCAATCTCCACCTGGCCGATGACATTGGCGTCCGGCGCTATCCAGTAGCTGCCTTGCAGCGGCGTGTTCGGCTGCAGCGGTCCCAATGCATAGAGTGGCATGGTGCTTTCCTTCTGCTGGGGCAAGGCGCGGGCAGCCTTCCCGCTGTCGCGGCGCGTCAGACCACCTTGACGGAGAGCGCCGCGACGCCGTCGATGCCGCAGGTGACGACGTCGCCACGTTCGACGGCACCCACGCCGGCGGGTGTTCCGGTCATGATGATGTCGCCGGGTGCCAAAGTGAAGAGGCGCGAGAGCTCGGCGATGATCTCGGGGACCGTCCAGATCATCTGGGCGAGATCGCCCTGCTGGCGCGTCTCGCCATTGACCTTCAGCCAGATGTTGCCGTTCGCCGGGTGACCGACGGCCGTCGCCGGCGCGATTGCCGAAATCGGCGCGGAATGCTCGAAGGCCTTGGCCGCGGTCCAGGGCCGGCCGGACTCCTTCGCCTGGGCCTGCAGGTCGCGGCGGGTGAAATCGATTCCGACGCCATAGCCGTAGACATGCGCGGTCGCTTCTTCGACCGGGATATCCGCACCGCCGTGGCGAAGGGCAACGACCAGTTCCACCTCATGATGCACGTCCGAGGAGAGCGGCGGATAGGGGAAATCCTGGCCGGTCGGCAGCAGGTTGTCGGCATTCTTCTGGAAAAAGAACGGCGGCTCGCGCTCGGGGTCATGTCCCATCTCGTGCGCATGGGCCGCATAGTTGCGGCCGACGCAATAGACGCGCCGCACCGGAAAGCCGACGGCACTCCCGGAAATCGGCAAAAGCACGGGAGGTGAGGGCGGTATGACCGTTTCCAAAATGGCGGTTTCCTGTCGTCCGGTTCTCGCATCGCCAGGCTTGGCGCCGGGCAAATGAATATGCGGGAGGCGAAACGCTACAGCCGCCTACCGTGCCGGCTGGACGGTGGTGCTGTAGCGAATCTTTGGTGGGACGTTAGCAGCCGGAAGGGCTGCGGCAATAGGCAAACTTATGCCGAGAGTGATTTATAGGGCTCGCAGGGCCTGCGGTCAGGCGCAGCGGGCATAGGCTTCAAGCTGGTCGCGGGTCAGAAAGCGACCGTCCGAGCGCGAGTTGAGTTCCGGGTGGCTGTATTCGAGGCTCGGCACTTCGGGAAGTTCAAGGGCCTGGCGAACGGTCATGATGCCGATGTCCTTGCGGCCGGTTTCACGCTTCATGCTGACTTCGACAATACGTCGGAGATTGCTCTCTCTCATCATGATGTCTCTCCCGTAGTATTTTCTTTTCCCTTTTTATCCGGAGTTAAACACTCCGAACTTGTTCTTTATGAGGCACCTCAGAATATAAGGGCTTTAAATGAACGCTTCACGACAGAAATCCGGCGGTTTCGCGGAAATTTCCGTGTCATTTCAAGATTGGCCGCAAATTCGGCCTCGCCCGAAGGCATGCTGATGACGGAA
Organism: Sinorhizobium americanum; assembly: GCF_001651855.1. Taxonomy (GTDB): domain Bacteria; phylum Pseudomonadota; class Alphaproteobacteria; order Rhizobiales; family Rhizobiaceae; genus Sinorhizobium; species Sinorhizobium americanum. The sequence goes on from NZ_LNQC01000075.1 coordinate 114,913, forward strand.
AGTTTGCGCCATTGCTTATATTAGAAATGACCTTGATCTTCAAGCAAAGCCGTTGGCTGACGATATTAATACTATTTATGCGCACCTCGATCTACCTATAAATATTATGATTTCGGCCTCCCGACGTGGCTTTGGCACGCAAATAGCAGACAATACAGGTGCGGGCGTACACAGACGCTGAACACTGGATCGGTCGAAATAGCGTCTCTCCGGCTCAATGAGCTGTCAGATGCGCTTCCTCGACGGCAAAAATGAACAGCCTGCGCGCCTCGTCGGGAGTCCGACGGCCGGCGATCGCCGCACGGCAGGCGCTGCGCGCTGCGACGTAATAGGGGCCGCGGTGCGGCCACTGACCTGCCAGGCATGCGAGCGCATCGGATGGCCCCTTGACCATGCGGATATCGCCGGCGGTCAGTCCAAGCTCGATAGGACGGTTCCACAACACCTGATGCATGCTTCTCCTCCTGAGGTGCGACGTCTCGGACAAGTCCGGGACCAGCGCAATTTCGGTTCCGATAGTCGGGTGGAGGGCTTACGAGCGCGGCTCCTCCCGCCTATTCGAGATTCGAATGCAAAAACGTCGTCGGCCATGGCCCGGTTCCGCGCAGGCTCTGGGCGCGTCCGCAGTCAGGCTCTTCAATCTAGCGCAGGTTTTTTCATTTGTCCGCATTTTCGAGAGGCTGGCCTTTTTGCGTCGGCGCAAGCGGCTGACAGTGCCCGGCCGCGCATTTCGGCCGGCTCGCCGCTTCCCTCCAAGGTTGTTCCGTCCGCGATAGCCGTTCTTCCCCGCCTCCGGCCGCAAGCCCCTCAATTGCTGGGGTTTCAGGCACTTGATTGCCAGCCTACTATATTTTTCGGCTGGAGGCAGAAATGATAGAGGTTGCAGAGATCCGCTTGACATGGTTGCCGCTGCGCAACGGAACCTATTGTGCCATGCTGGGCCGGCACGAAGTCGCCTTCGTCATGAAGCGCGAGACGATGAGCGACTGGGCTTGGCGCATTTCACATTGCAACGGCACCAACAATACCGGCTTTCATTATGCGCCGACGCTCGAGGGCGCCAAGTCGGCGGTGCTGGCCGGCGTCCAGGAGTGGTTCCGGCAGGCCGGATTTCGGTAGCCGACGAGCCATAGCCGTCGCGTCACCGCTGCACGTGCCAGGTCGCCCGGCGCGGGACGGCGGCGCGCCGCTATCTTGTCGAGGCTCAGCAAGCGCGCCGAACGGTCGCGCCGTCTCGCCTTCTTTGTGTCGCCACAGTATAAGACCTCGTTGGCATCGCGCATTGGCACGGATTTTTCCCCAATTCTACGCTCCGCCATTCGGGCTCTGCCTTCTGTAGGGAGGGCGAGCACAAGAGAATGAAAGAGAATTGACCAGACCATGAGAACGACGTCGCAATCGGTCGGAACGTCCGAGTCGGGCCGGTACTTCAAGGCGCCCGTGTTCGCCGTGGCGCCGATGATCGACTGGACGGACCGTCACTATCGTTTCTTCGCGCGGCAGCTCTCGCGCCATGCGCTGCTCTATACGGAGATGATCGTCGCCGATGCGATCCTGCGCGGCGACAGGGGCAGGCTGCTTGGCCATGACACCGCGGAGCACCCCGTCGGGCTGCAGCTCGGCGGCAACGATCCGGTCAAGATGGCAGAGGCGGCGCGGATCGCCGAAGCCTTCGGCTATGACGAGATCAACATGAATGTCGGCTGCCCGTCGGACCGGGTGCAGTCCGGGACCTTCGGCGCCTGCCTGATGCAGCAGCCGGAACTGGTCGCCGAATGCGTGGCGGCGATGAAGGCGGCGGTGAAGGTCCCGGTCACGGTCAAGTGCCGCATCGGCATCGACGACCAGGATCCGGAGGTGGCGCTTCGCGCCCTCGTTGAGCGCGTCAAGGACGCCGGCACGGACGCCGTCTGGGTGCACGCCCGCAAGGCCTGGCTTAAGGGCCTGTCGCCGCGGGAGAACCGCGAAATCCCGCCGCTCGACTATGGTCTTGTGCATCGGCTGAAGGCCGAGAATCCAAATCTTTTCATCGGTCTCAACGGCGGTCTTCAGACTCTAGATCAGTCGCTGGCGCATCTCGACGCACGCTTGCTTCCATCGCCGGCGCTTGGCGGGCCAGAGGGCGGAAATGGGGTGCCGCTGGACGGCGTGATGCTCGGACGCGCCGCCTACCATGACAGCGGCCTGCTGACGGCCGCGGACGGCTATTTCGCCCACCCGCTGACGGATGCCGCACCGGCGTCGATCGAGCCGGAGGCCTTCTCCGATCGCCATCATCGCCTGTCGCTCGCTTACTGGGCCAATGTCCGCGATGCCATGGCGGCCTATGCGGCCGCCCATATCGACAGCGGCGGCCGGCTGATCCATGTCACCCGCCATATGGTGGGATTGTTCCAGGGCTGGCCCGGGGCGCGGCGCTTTCGCCAGATTCTTTCCGCCGACGCCACCCGCAAGGGCGCCGGCCCGGAGGTCATCCATGCCGCCTTCGATGCGGTGTTCGAGGCGGTCACGATGCGCGAGGCGGCGGAGTAGGGGCCGTTCCACCCGGTTCCCTCCATTCCTGTGCTTGTCACAGGAAACCAGCCACAGCGCGTCTGCGCTGGGACTGAAGCGGTGCTGAGAGTTTCAATGCACCTCCCGCGCCAAGGACTTGGCGCGCCTCATTCCTGTGACGAGCACCGGAATGAGGGAGTTCCATTGGGGCGACCCCGAACGAAAAACGGCGCCCCTTGCGAGGCGCCGCCTTTCACAATCCGATCAAACGTCCGGCTTAGATCGCCTGGAGGTTGACGGCCTTCGGGCCCTTGCCCATGCGGTCCGGTTCGGTGTCGAAGCTGACCTGCTGGCCATCCTTGAGCGTCGCGAGACCGGCAGCCTGAACTGCGGAGATGTGGACGAAAACGTCCTTCGCGCCGCCGTCCGGCGTGATGAAACCAAAACCCTTGTCCTGGTTGAAGAATTTTACGATGCCCTTGGTGGCCATGGAAGAAGTCCTTTTCCTTCAGTCTGTCATTTGCCGCAACCCAGCGCTTCAATAGCACGGCTTGTCTGCTTGAGGTAGTGTATTCGTGCCCCCTAGAGGAAACGAACATGTCGTCTTCAGCAAGATGCTGAAAGGCGTCGAGTGGTCACGATATCGGGGAAAAGACGTCTACGGTGCCGCTTGCGGCCGTCCCGGCTACGGCCGGGCTCAAACGAAAGTCCAGTCTCCGGGATTGAAATCGCCCGAACGGGGTAGGAGTGGCAGCAATTGAGGTAAAAGGCAAGTAGAGAGTTCTAGCCGTGGCGGTATCCGGTCAATGCCTTGCGAGACTGGCCTTTTCCTAAGTTTAATGTAGCCCGAGGCGATGGATAAATGTCGTGGATTGCCTCGTTTCGACCACAATTTCGTCCCGACGCTGCGCTGAGCGTGGCGCGCCTGGGCATCCGTTACTGGACTTGCTGCTGGCGCGGCGAACCGGTAGGTCTGGACCGGACAGGAAACATTGCACGTCGACGAAAAGCAGGTGGCCCGCGTGATCGATCCCTATGCCCTCCTTGGACTTGAGCGCGATGCCGACGATCGGGCGATCCGCGCGGCTTACCGGCGGGCGGTGAAGACCGCGCATCCGGACCGCGGCGGCGATGCAGAAGAGTTCGGCAAGCTGCAGGCGGCCTATGATCTTTTAAAGGATCCGGTGCGCCGCAAGGTCTATGACGACACCGGGTACGATCCGCAGCTCGTCGATCCCAAGCAGCTCAAGGGCCTGATGATGCTCGAGACGCTCGTCAACGATTTCATTCTCGACCTGCGCGAGCCCGGCAGCTTCGATCCCGTCGCGGCCATGCGGCGCAAACTCTCCGACGACATCGTCAAGACCCGCTTCCATATCCTCGAACTGGAGCGTCACCGCTCGCGGGTCCGCAAGCACATGGACCGCCTCGGCCGGCGGCCGGACACGGACGTGCTCGGCTCGATGCTGCGCGCCCGCAGCCAGTCGATCAGCGAGGCGATCAAGAACGCCGAAGCGCAGATCGAGGTGATCGAGGAGGCGTACCAGATGCTGGAAGGCTATTCCTATGAAATGGAGCCGCTGGAGATCGAGGCGCGGGCGGCGGAGTAAGCTTCGGTGTGGAGCGTGCCGCCGCAACGCCATTCAGTACTATTTCAGGAAAAGCGTGCAACGAATCGTGAAATGATCCAGATCACGGTCTCCCGTGGACTGCATCACAAGCAGCCCGTATTTCTGCGGAAGTACAAAAATCTATAGGCGGCGCCAAACGCTGGCGCCGCCTATAGAGCATTGATTGTCCATCGATCGGCGGATCGGGACGATCATCGACGGTGCGTGTTATCTGGCCCCGCCCGTCTTCGAGCCGCTTTGCGAATGTCCGGCGCCCGGGCCACCTTTCGAAACGCCCTTACCATGAGCGCTGCCGGGATTTGTCGAATCCCGTCCGTTGCCCCAACCGTTGTTGCCGCGATCCTTATCACCATTGTCATGACCGCCGCCATTGCCGTTGTCGTGGCCGCCGCCGTTGCCGTCGTCATGACCGCCGCCATTGCCATTGTCATGACCGCCACCATTGCCGTCGTCGTGGCCACCGCCGCCACCATCGTGGCCACCGCCGCCGCCGTCGTGGCCACCGCCGCCGCCGTCGTTGCCGCCGCCGCCGCCGTCGTTGCCGCCACCACCGCCGTCGTTGCCGCCACCGCCGCCGTCGTTGCCGCCGCCGCCGCCGCCGTTGCCACCACCGCCACCGGGACCACCGCCGCCACCGGGACCACCGCCGCCACCGGGACCACCGCCGTTATCCCCGCCTCCGCCGAGACCGCCGCCGCCGGAATTGGTCGTTGAGAAGGGATTGGTGGGCGCAATCACTGCCGTAGACAAAGGCGGGCATTGCGCGATTTGCGCGGCCGTGAGGATGTCGGCTCGGTTTTCCGCCGCGCAACAAGCCGCGAAGTTCGTGTCTGTCAGCGGACTGCACTGCTGAGCCATAAGGATGGGCCGATCCTGGCTTTGTGCCGGAACGGGGGCCGATGCAATAAATCCGGCCGAAATCAGCGCCAGACCGGTGCTCGTCAAAAATGTTTCCAGGGTGCGCATCTTCGTTCTCCCTAAATTAGTTTGAACTGAAATTCGCAATCTGCGGGAATGTTCCCTATAAAGTTAGGGTTTTTGGTTGCGTGAAGATGGGGAAAACGGCGGTAGGCGCGTGAACTGGCCTATAAAAAAGATGGGGTGCGGCGCGTGAGTAGACGTCTTCTCACGTTACCCTTATGGGCCCATCGATCGGTCGGCCGGCGGAGTCGTGAACAATGGGTTCGTTAAAATGGAGCCCCCTCGATCCATTACCGCCCCGGTCGCCCCGTTTTTCCTTTCGTTCGGCCCTTCTGCCGCTTCTCGTCCGCCGGGTCCTCATAAGAGCCGATGCCGGGTTTGGCGCGGGTGACGATCGGCTTTTCCGGAACGTGGCCAGCGGCCGGCTTTTCGGTGCGGCCGACAGTCATTTCGTCGAGGGTGTTCTTGCGGAACAGCGACTGACCCTTGCCCGCGGGGATGGCCACGTCGCGGCCCATTTCGTCGAGGTCCGGCTTGCGGAAGAGGGGGCGTTCGGTGTCGGTGCCCGGGCCCATGTCGTCGAGCGAGGGTTTCTGGAAGTAGCCGGTGGACGAGGTACCCCCCTCTGTCCTGCCGGACATCTCCCCCGCAACGGGGGAGATCGGGCTGGGGGCGCTCTTGCTGCCCCGCTTGCCGCTCTCCTGCGATCTCGCTTCCTCGCGCGCCATCGGGTCGTCGAGCACCGCGAGTTCGGCCGCCTTGAGCCGCTTCATCTCGTCGCGGATGCGGGCCGCGGTTTCGAAGTCGAGGTCGGCGGCGGCGTCGCGCATCTGTTTTTCGAGCGCATTGAGATGCGCCTGCAGATTGTTGCCGACGAGGTGGCCGGCCTCGGCAAAGCCCTTGCCGTGTACGCCGGAGATGTCGGCGCGAACGTGGTCGCGCTCGTAGACCGAGTCGAGGATGTCGGAGATTTTCGCCTTCACCGATTCCGGCGTGATGCCGTTCTCGAGGTTATAGGCCATCTGCTTCTCGCGGCGGCGGGCGGTCTCCTCCATCGCGCGGCTCATCGAACCGGTGATGGTGTCCGCATAGAGGATGACCTTGCCGTCGACGTTGCGGGCGGCGCGGCCGATCGTCTGGATCAGCGAGGTCTCCGAACGCAAAAAGCCTTCCTTGTCGGCGTCGAGAATGGCGACGAAGCCGCATTCGGGAATGTCGAGACCCTCGCGCAAGAGGTTGATGCCGACCAGCACGTCGAAGGCGCCGAGGCGCAGGTCACGGATGATTTCGATGCGCTCCAGCGTGTCGATGTCGGAATGCATGTAGCGCACCCGCACGCCCTGTTCGTGCAGGTACTCGGTGAGGTCCTCTGCCATGCGTTTCGTCAGCACGGTGACGAGCGTGCGGTAGCCGGCGGCGGCGGTCTCGCGAATTTCGCCGAGCACGTCGTCGACCTGCGTCTTCGCCGAGCGCACCTCGACCGGCGGATCGATCAGTCCCGTCGGGCGGATCACCTGCTCGGCGAAGACGCCGCCGGACTGCTCCATCTCCCAGCCGCCGGGCGTCGCGGAGACGGCGATGGTGTCGGGGCGCATCGCGTCCCACTCCTCGAAACGCAAGGGCCGATTGTCCATGCAGGAGGGCAAGCGGAAGCCGTATTCCGCCAGCGTCGCCTTGCGGCGGAAGTCGCCGCGATACATGCCGCCGATCTGCGGAATGGTGACGTGGCTCTCGTCGATGAAGATCAGCGCATTGTCGGGAATATATTCGAACAGCGTCGGCGGCGGCTCGCCCGGCCTGCGGCCGGTCAGATAGCGCGAATAGTTTTCAATGCCCTGGCAGGAGCCGGTGGCTTCGAGCATTTCCAGGTCGTAGCGGGTGCGCTGTTCGAGCCGCTGTGCTTCGAGCAGCCGGCCGGCGCGCTCCAGCTCGGCGAGGCGGTGCGTCAGCTCCTCCTTGATCGCCTTGGTGGCGGCGTTCAGCGTCGGCCGCGGCGTCACATAGTGCGAATTGGCGTAGATCTTCACCGATTTCAGCTCGCCGGTCTTCTGGCCGGTAAGCGGATCGAACTCGGTAATGGCGTCGATCTCGTCGCCGAACATCGAAATGCGCCAGGCGGCATCCTCCAGGTGGGCCGGGAAGATCTCGATGGTGTCGCCGCGCACGCGGAAGGAGCCGCGCTGGAAATCCATGTCGCGGCGCTTGTATTGCTGTGCCACCAGGTCGGCTAGGAGCTGCCGCTGGTCGAGCCGGTCGCCGACATTCATCTGGAAGGTCATGGCCGTGTAGGTCTCGACCGAGCCGATACCGTAGATGCAGGAAACCGAGGCGACGATGACGACGTCGTCGCGCTCGAGCAGCGAGCGCGTCGCCGAGTGGCGCATGCGGTCGATCTGCTCGTTGATCGAGGACTCCTTCTCGACATAGGTGTCGGAACGCGGCACGTAGGCTTCCGGCTGATAGTAGTCGTAGTAGGAGACGAAATACTCGACCGCGTTGTCCGGAAAGAAGTTCTTGAATTCGGAATAGAGCTGGGCGGCGAGCGTCTTGTTCGGCGCCAGGATGACCGCCGGGCGCTGCGTCGCCTCGATCACCTTGGCCATGGTGAAGGTCTTGCCGGAGCCGGTGACGCCGAGCAGCACCTGGTTGCGCTCGCCGGAGGAGAGCCCGTCGACGAGATCGGCGATCGCAGTCGGCTGGTCGCCGGAGGGCTGGTAGTCCGTCACCATCTTCAGCGATATGCCGCCTTCCGACTTGTCCGGCCGGGCAGGGCGGTGCGGCGTCCAGAGCTTGCCGTCCTTGAACAGCGGATTGCCGCTCTCGATCAGCTTGGCGAGCGCCTCGACCGTGGCGGTGACGCCGGAACCGGTCGTCAGCTTGTCCGCATCCTCGAGCGCCACGTCGAGACCGGCGACCGGGTTCAGACCGGCGGCGGCGCGCGTCTTCGGATCGTGGCTGCCGCCCATCGACGTGCCGCGCGCAGTCTTACCGGCGACGGTCTCAGGCTTGCCCTTGCCGCCCATCTTCGAGGCGGCAATCTCGACCTTCTTGCGATGCTTGCCCGCCTTTGAGGCGATCTCCCGCTGGCTTTCGAAAGCGGACGTTTCCGCTTGGGCCTCGAGCTGCTTCACCCAGTCGGAGACGTTGCCGGAAAGCGGCGTGCCGGAAAGCGGCGCTTGCGGGGCTTCTTCGAAACCGCTGGGCGCTGACGATTTCTTCTGGGGATGCTTCGGATTTTGAGCCATGGCCGGGAATATGGAGAGAGTCAGCCCGAAAAGAAAGGGGGAATGAGTACAAAAGGGAAACGGCCGGCGCGGATTTTCTGCCTTGGCGACCCGGTCGACGGCTCGGGCGAGACGGACGTTGCTTTGCGATTACAGGGACAGGGTCACGTTGGGCGGGACCGCTTTCGCGCAGACCAGAAAAACTTGAACCCCGACGACTGCGTCCAGATCATACTCGGACACCGATTCGCATCCTCCCGAGGTCTTCATGCCCTTCGCCATCAATCCCGCCTATATCTGGCCGATCCTGCTGCTCATCGCCTCCAATGTCTTTATGACCTTCGCCTGGTACGGCCACCTGAAGTTCACGTCTTCGCCGCTCTACATCGTCATCTTCGCCAGCTGGAGCATCGCGTTTTTCGAGTACTGGCTGGCAGTACCGGCCAACCGCATCGGCCATTCCGTGTATTCCGCCGCGCAGCTGAAGACGATGCAGGAGGTGATCACACTCACCATCTTCGTCCTCTTTTCAGTCTTCTGGCTGAAGGAGTCGATTGGCTGGCATCAACTGATCGGCTTCGCGTTCATCGCGCTGGGCGCGGCGTTTATCTTCAAGGGGTGAGCCCTGAATCAGTCCAACAAATCGAACGCCCGATACATCCACGCCAGTTGGTAGAGCACGCCGCCGACGAAAAAGGCGGCGTGGAACCGGCGGTTCGGCGTCAGCGCAGCGGCGATGCAGAGCGATATGTAAGCGGCGTTGCGCAGCGGATATTCGATGCCGAAGGACTCGAAATAGGCTTTTCCCAGCGGTGTCAATGAGGTCGACCAGGAAGGCGAGCGCGAGGAAGCCGAAGAACCAGGCGCGGCGCGACATGAAATAATGCTCGTAGCCGCTGTAGTCCTCCAGCGACGTGGGAAAGAGCAGTACGCAGAGAAAGAAGAAGACGCAGGCGTAGAGGATGACGAACAAATAGACGGTGACGTCGATCACCGCCACGGCGTGCAGGTGATATTCCCACCACCAGAAATGCACCAGGAAGATAAAGAGGAACAGCACCCAGCCGAGGTGGATCCAGAACACCTTGGTCTTGCCGGGGTGCTGGATGAAGAGCGCCACGCCGCTCAGCCAGGCTGAGGCTGATGATCATGCCCATCACCACGCGGATATGGGAGAAGATCGCCGGATCCGGCGCGGGCGCGTCCATGGCTCTACCGCTATTCCGCCGGTACGGGCGTCGGCTTGCCGCTGCCATCGAGGGCCACCATCACGAAAATCGCGTCGGTGACCTTCTCCATCACATGCGAGAGATAGCGCTGCGCCCAGGCCTCGACCTTGAGCGTCATCGAAGTACGGCCAACGCTGACGATGTCCGTATAGATGCAAAGCGTGTCGCCGATCTTCACCGGCAGGGCGAAGGCCATTTCCTTTACGGCGGCGGTGACGACGCGGCCCCGGGCGCGTTCGGCGGCGCGGATGCCGCAGGAAAGGTCCATCTGCGCCATCACCCAGCCACCGAAGATGTCGCCGGCCGCATTGGCGTCGCCGGGCATCGCCAGCGTGCGCAAGGTTAGCTCGCCGTTCGGCTTGATCACTGCATTCATGCCGCCTGTCTCCCTCGTTCAGGCAAGCTTTAGCGCATGGCGCCTATCCGAAAAAGGGGCTCTGCACGGATCGGAGAAGCAGTCGGCGGTCGTCTTGGTTGTCGAAACGTTAATTTGTCCATCCTAAAATCTAGCAAAACCTTTGTTAGGAGCTTCGCAAATTCCTGCCTGTATCCTGCACCAACTTTGAGGGAGGCTGGGATGAGACGATTTCGGATTTCCGCGCGGCTCTACGCGCTTGTGGCATTTGCGTTGCTGGCCATGGCGGCGGCGCTGACCTTTGGCCTGATCCAGGCGCAGGACAAGCTCGTCGCCGAACGAAAGGCGATGCTTTCGGCAATGAACGAGAACGCCGTTACGGTGTTCGAGGCCTATCACAAGCAGGAAGAGGCCGGGACGCTCTCGCGCGAGGAGGCCCAGAAGCGCGCCCTGGAAGCAATCAAGGCGATGCGCTACCAGGACAGCGGCTATTTCTGGGTCAATGACATGCATCCAACCATGGTGATGCACCCGATCAAGCCGGAACTGGACGGCAAGGATCTCTCCCAGAACAAGGATCCGAACGGCAAGTTCCTGTTCGTCGAATTCGTCAAGACGGTGCAGGCACAGGGCAGGGGTTTCGTCGACTATTACTGGCCGAAGCCTGGCGCCGAGGAGCCGGTGCTGAAATATTCGCATGTGGCCGGCTTCAAGCCCTGGGGCTGGGTTGTCGGCACCGGCGTCTATGCCGACGACCTCGCGGCGATGTTCCGCGAGCGCGCCTGGCAGGTGGGCGGTATTCTGGCGGCGGCGGCGTTGGCGATCCTGCTGGCGGCGCTGGCGATCGTCCGCAGCGTCGTGCGGCCGGTCGAAAAACTGAAAGTCGCCATGCAGGCGATCGCCGACGAGGATATTTCATCGGAGGTGCCCGAAACGGACCGTGGCGACGAGATCGGCCAGATGGCCAAGGTGCTGCTGGTGCTGCGGGATTCCGTCAAGGAGCGCCTGGAGCTGCGCTCGCGCGAAGTCGAGCAGCAGGATCGTCTGAACGCCGAACGGCGCGGCAACGAGGAACTGCAGCGCTCGACCGCCGCCACCCAGGCCGAGGCGATGGAAGCGCTCGGCGCAGCGCTCGAGCGGCTGGCAAGCGGCGATCTCACCGCCGAGGTCGGGCGGATCGCGCCGGAATACGGCAAGCTCAAGCACGACTTCAACACTGCCGTTGCCGCGCTTCGCGATGTCATCGGGTCAATCTCGCATTCGACCGAGATCGTGCACGGCAGTGCCGGCGACATTTCCGAAGCGGCGAACAACCTGGCGCGGCGGACGGAACAGCAGGCGGCCGCCTTGGAGGAAACGGCAGCCGCGCTCGACGAGATCACCTCGACCGTACGCCATGCCTCGGACCGCGCCGTTGAGGCCCGTGACATGGTCAACGAGACCAAGGCAAGCGCGGCGAAATCGGGCGGCATCGTCCGCAACGCGATCGATGCCATGGGCCGGATCGAGGATTCCTCGAGCCGCATCAGCCAGATCATCGGGGTCATCGATGAGATCGCCTTCCAGACCAACCTGCTGGCGCTGAATGCCGGCGTGGAAGCGGCGCGGGCGGGCGAGGCGGGACGCGGCTTCGCGGTCGTCGCCCAGGAAGTTCGCGAGCTCGCGCAACGTTCGGCCGGGGCCGCAAAGGAGATCAAGGATCTGATCGGCACGTCGGTCAAGGAGGTCGGTGCGGGCGTCGAACTCGTCCGCTCCACGGGCGACGCGCTGATGGAGATCGAGGCTCTCGTCAACAAGGTGAACGAGCAGGTCGCCTCGATCGCCACCGCGGCGCGGGAACAGGCGACGGGCCTGCAAGAAGTCAATACGGCCGTCAACAGCATGGACCAGATGACCCAGCAGAATGCGGCGATGGTCGAGGAAACGACCGCCGCCAGCCAGGTCCTGGCGCAGGAAAGCCGCGAACTGAAGACGTTGCTCGACAGGTTCCGCCTGCGGGACGGGCAAGCGGCTTATGGCCGGGCCGCCTGACGCACCAACAAAAGCGAAGTAAATGCAAGGCTTGGCCCGCGTTCGAAGGAGCGCGGGTTCTTCTTTTCAGCGCTTTTGCTACTCCTATTCATAGTTGCATGCAGTCGGACCGGTTCGCGGATATTGACGGCGTCCTCCGTTCCGGGTGAGATCGCGCCGGGAACGAGCGGCTGTTGCAATTCGCTCGAGGCACAGCACGATCGCGGAGGACTTCATGGCGCTTCTCAGGCTTCTCATTTCGCCGACAACTGCGGCAATCTTGATGGTCATGGGCCTGCTCTCCGCCTGCACGGTTGTCGTCGACGAACCGCGTCCCCGCCCGCCGATCCGGCCGCCGCAAATGTGTACCATGGAATTCGCGCCGGTCTGCGGCGAACGCGGCAACCGCCTCAGAACCTTCCCAAATGCCTGCAATGCCCGTGCCGACGGATTTCGCGTCCTTCACCGCGGCGAATGCCGGCCCGACTTCCGTCCACCGGTGGAGCAGGCCTGCACCCGTGAATACGCACCGGTCTGCGGCGAGCGCGGCAGGCTGAGGCGGACATTTGCAAATGCCTGCGTGGCACGCGCCGACGGGTTCCGCGTGATCGGGGCGGGCGAATGCCGTCGCGGCGATGGACCCGCACCGCCGCAGCAGTTCTGCACGCGGGAATATGCTCCGGTTTGCGGCCAGCGCGGCGGCCGGCTCAGAACCTTCCCGAATGCCTGCGAGGCCGGTGCCGCCGGCTTCCGCATCGTGCATGGCGGCGAGTGCGGCTGAAGAATGGTCGCCCCTAAGCGAGCGCCGGTCCCATTTGCGGCGCCGGCAAACGCTTCATTTACCATGTTTCCGTATAGTGCGGCCTCAGCCCGACTTTTTCGGCCGCTTGCCCGCTTGGCGACATAGCGGACCTTCAGGTTTCGATCGCGGGCGGGCGGTGGACCGGCAAAGTCATGGCTTTGTCACGGACGAAGGCGGCGAGTGGTATGGCGTATGTTTCTCTTCTCCATCGACCGTTGACGGCGCTGCTGCTGTCTCTTCCGCTTGTGGCCTGCAGCACGGACGTACTGTCGCCGCCCGTCCGGATCGACGACGCCTCGCGCGTCGGCGCCATCCGGCCGAGCCGCGTCATTTCGAGTCCGGAACAGCAGGCGGCTGCCTATCCCTCTCCAGAGCCGGTATCGACCGTCAGCGACAGGAGCGCCGGCGCGGCCGAAACGCAGGGCCGCCTGCCGATGATCGACAGCGAGCCGGAGATGGCTGAGACGCAAGTCGCGAGCGCCGGCCCGATGACCGTTCCTCCCGAAGGCGTCAACATGGATGCCATGCTCGGCGTCGAGCCGGTTGTCGGCCTGGCGCAGGAGCAAGCCGGTGACATCGCCGAAGGCAACACCGCCCAGCCGGTCGTCGGCGGCATCGGCGAGGACAATGTGCGTCAGTTCGGCGGTCCCGCCGAGCCGGCGCCAACCATCGAAGCAGCGCCGGGCTACGATCCCGATCTGCCACCGCTGACGCCGGAGCAGATCTCCGCCGAAGAGGCGAAGAGGGCGCGATCTGTCACGCCGCAACGAACGGTGCGGCGCACCGAGGAGCCGCAGCAGGTCGCCTTCCTGCCCCGCGCCCGCAATCCCCTGTCGGCGCCGGAATATACCGGTGAAATGCCGCGGTCGGAGATCGCCTGCCGCCAGCGCCTGAAAAAGCTCGGCGTCGTCTTCCGCGACGTGCCGCGCATCCAAGACGGTCCGTCCTGCGGCATCGACTATCCGGTCGAGATCAGCGGTCTTTCCGGCAATATTGGCGTCAAGCCGGCGGTCAAGCTCAATTGCCAGGTGACCGAAGCCTTCGCCAAGTGGGTGAAATACGAGCTCGCGCCGTCTTCGCGCTATCGCTACTGGTCGGGCGTCAAGACGATCAAGCCGCTCGGCGGCTATTCCTGCCGGACGATGAACTCGCGCCGCGGCAATCCGATGTCGGAACACGCACGCGGCAATGCGATCGACGTCGGCAAATTCGTGCTGAAGAACGGCAAGGAGATCGACGTGCGCCGGAAGGGCTTCTTCGCCTTCCGGGAGCGCGGGCTGCTGAAGGCGGTGCGGGCCGATAGCTGCAAGTATTTCAACACCGTGCTCGGCCCCGGCAGCGACCCCTTCCACAAGGACCATTTCCACTTTGACCTCAGGACGCGGAAGTCCGGTTACCGGCATTGCGATTAGCCCATCGCCCAAAAGTGTGCAGCGGTTTCGGGATAACGACATGCGCGAGACAAAAAAATAATTCGCGTCGCACGATGCGCTTTAGCGCAAAGAAAAATGGCCGGCGGGAGCCGGCCGAAAACGACCGGAGGATAGGGGAGGCTCCGGCGTGCAAGTCACGAGAGCGGGGTTGCTCCACGCGCACTGAAGGTGATTGAAAAGCATCACCGTTTCATGACAGGGAAGGGCTCTTTCCTATCGGCGGCGCCGGCTGCCGGCTTTCAGCACGATTGGCTACTCATGCCGCCGCTCTCGGAACTGATGATGTTTGCCCTGGCGCTGGCTGCGGCCGGCGTCGTGTCCGGTGTGCTTGCCGGCCTCTTCGGCGTCGGCGGCGGTGCGATCCTGGTGCCGGTCTTCTTTCAGGTTTTCGGGCTTCTTGGCGTCGACGACGCGGTGCGGATGCATCTTTCCGTGGGCACTTCGACCGCAATCATCGTGCCGACATCGGTACGCTCCTTCCTGGCGCACCATCGGCGCGGCATGGTTGACATGGCAGTGTTGCGCAATTGGATCCTTGCCATTCCGCTCGGCGCCCTCCTTGCTACCGTGATCGCCGCCTATGTCAGCAGCGAGACCCTGCGATTGGTCTTCGCCGTCATCGCGTTTGCGGTCGCATTGCGAATGATCTTCAACCGAGCGACCTGGCGTCTTGGCACGGAGCTTCCGAAAAATCCGGCCAAGTGGCTCGTCGGCGTGGTGATCGGCGTTCTGTCTGCACTTATGGGTGTCGGCGGCGGCGTGCTCAACAACACGTTCATGACTCTGTACAACCGGCCGATTCACCAGGCGATCGCGACTTCCTCCGGCGTTGGCGTGCTGATCTCCATCCCGGGGCTGTTCGGCTATATCTGGGCGGGCTGGGGCGAGCCCGGCCTGCCGCCGCTTTCGACCGGCTTCATCAACTGGATCGCCGTCGCCTTGATCATTCCGGTCTCGCTGCTGGTGGCACCGCTCGGCGTTCGGCTCGCGCATGCGATGGACAGGCGGCAGCTGGAGTTCGGGTTCGGCATCTTCATGACCTTGATCGCCTTGCGCTTTCTCTACAGCCTTTACGGCTAGCCAGCGCCGACCCGGATAGTCGCCTCGCCAGCCACCCAAAATGGCTGAGTCTTGCCCCTGCGGCTGTGCGATAATCACTATCCAAGTTCTTGAACACGCAACGCAGGACTCGCACGGGTCACTTGGCGTGATCCTTCGATATATATTATATTTAAATATATACCGATGATATGGAGGCGCCCATGCCGGCAGCTGCAACTGCAAAACCGGAAGTCAAAGGCTTTTACGAGTGCCGCACGTGCAGCATCCAATATGTCGTCTCCGATCCGGCCACGAAGCGTTGCGCCATCATCGACCCGGTTCTCGATTTCGATGAAAAGTCCGGCGCGACGGCGACCGTGCAGGCGGATCTAATCCTCGACTACGTCGCGGAGAACGGCCTGACGGTCGAATGGATCCTCGACACCCATCCGCATGCGGACCATTTTTCGGCCGCGGCCTATCTGAAGGAACGGACCGGCGCGCCGACAGGTATCGGATCCGGGATCGTGCGGGTGCAGAAGCTCTGGAAGGATATTTACAATTGGCCGGAGCTCGAGACGGACGGGTCGCAGTGGGACCATCTCTTCGATGAGGGCGAATGCTTCTACGTCGGATCGATCGAAGCCCGGGTGCTCTATTCGCCGGGCCACACCCTTGCCTCCATCACCTATGTCGTCGGCGACGCAGCCTTCGTCCACGACACAGTGTTCATGCCGGACAGCGGCACGGCGAGGGCGGATTTCCCCGGGGGTGACGCGCGTCAGCTGTGGCATTCGATCGGCGAGATCCTGGCGCTGCCGGACGAAACCCGCGTTTTCACCGGGCACGATTACCGCTCGGGGGGCCGCGAGCCGCGCTGGGAAAGCACGGTCGGCGAGGAGAAGCGCTGCAATCACCATATCGCCGGCGTGAGCGAGGATCAGTTCGTTCAATTGCGCGAGGCACGCGACAGGACGCTGCCGATGCCGAAGCTGATCCTGCACGCATTGCAGGTCAATATTCGCGGCGGCCGCTTGCCGGACCCGGAGGCCAACGGCGCGCGCTATTTGAAGTTTCCGCTCAATGCCCTCAAGGGAGCGGCATGGGGTTGAATGGAGATGCGAACGGTCACCAAATGTCGAAACCTCGCTCCGGACATGGGCGGGCAGGCGGGTGAAGCTGCGGCGCTTCTCAAGACGCTGGCAAACCAGAATCGGCTGATGATCGTCTCTACGCTCGCCGACGGCGAACGTTCGGTGGGTCAGTTGGAAGAGATGCTCGGCATTCACCAGCCGACCTTGTCGCAACAACTGACCGTGCTGCGCGAGGCGGGCATCGTTGCGACGCGGCGCGACGCCAAGCAGATCTTCTATCGCCTTGCCGAAGAAAGGGCTGCGCGATTGATCACCGCCCTCCAAGACATCTTCTGCCGGGATGGGACGAAGCGATAACCATCTATCGGCGTCCGTGAACGGTGCGTCACCGTAATTTTGTCTGGGACGGGCTGCAAAACAGCGCGAATTGGCCCATATAGAGCGGCAACCCGCCGATATTGCCCCGCTTTCCGGATTCGTTTTTCATGGCTCCTATTGTTTCCGTTTCGAACCTGTCGAAAACCTATGCCTCAGGCTTCGAGGCGCTGAAGGGCGTCAGCCTCGAGATCGAGGAGGGGGAGATTCTCGCCCTGCTCGGGCCGAATGGCGCCGGCAAGACCACGCTGATCTCGATCATCTGCGGCATCGTCAATCCGAGCGGCGGAGAGGTCACGGTCAATGGCCATGACGTCGTGCGCGACTTTCGGCAAACGCGGGCGATGATCGGGCTGGTGCCGCAGGAACTGACGACCGATGCCTTCGAGACCGTGTGGAACACCGTTTCCTTCTCGCGCGGCCTGCACGGCAAGAAGCCGGACCCCGCCCACATCGAGAAGGTGCTGAAGGACCTGTCGCTCTGGAACAAGAAGGACAACATGCTGCGCGAGCTTTCCGGCGGCATGAAGCGGCGCGTTTTGATCGCCAAGGCGCTGTCGCACGAGCCGCGCGTGCTCTTCCTCGACGAGCCGACCGCCGGCGTCGACGTCAGCCTGCGCAAGAGCATGTGGGAGGTCGTCGAGCGGCTGCGCGCCGCGGGCGTGACGATCATTCTGACCACGCATTACATCGAGGAAGCGGAAGAGATCGCCGACCGGATCGCCGTCATCAACGGCGGTGAAATTCTTCTGGTCGAGGACAAGAATGCGCTGATGGCCAAGCTTGGCCGTAAGCAGTTGCGCGTCGATCTCGCCCAGCCCTTGGAGCGTATTCCGGATTCTCTGTCGTCCTACAATCTGACACTCGAGGACAATGGCCAGAGCTTGATCTACGACTACGACACGAGCGCCGAACGTACCGGCATCACCGCGCTGCTCGCGGCGCTCGCCGAAACCGGTATCAGGCTTCGGGACCTCTCGACGCAGCAGAGTTCGCTCGAGGACATTTTCGTCGAGATCGTGGAGGCGGGGCGATGAACATCGAGGCAATCAAGTCCATCTATTTCTTCGAGATGGCGCGTACGCGACGTACCCTGCTGCAAAGCGTGGTATCGCCGGTCATCTCGACATCGCTCTATTTCATCGTCTTCGGGGCGGCGATCGGCGAACGCATCCAGGAGATCGACGGGGTTTCCTATGGCGCCTTCATCACGCCCGGGCTAATGATGCTGACACTGCTGACGCAATGCATCGGCAATGGCTCCTTCGGCATCTATTTCCCGAAGTTCACGGGGACGATCTATGAAGTGCTGTCGTCGCCAATCTCGATGCTGGAAATCGTTCTCGGCTATGTCGGCGCGGCGGCGACGAAGGGGCTGATGATCGGCACGATCATCCTGATCACCGCATCGCTCTTCGTCGATCTCAGCATCGCCCATCCCTTCGCGATGATCTTCTTCTTCGTCCTGACGGCGGTGACGTTCAGCCTGTTCGGCTTCATCATCGGCATCTGGGCGAAAGACTTCGAACAATTGAACCTGATCCCGATGCTGGTCGTTCCGCCGCTCGTCTTCCTGGGCGGAAGCTTCTACTCGGTCGACATGCTGCCGCCCTTCTGGCGGGCCGTCAGCCACTTCAATCCGGTGCTTTATCTGATCAGCGGTTTCCGCTGGAGTTTCTTCGAGATCTCCGACGTCAACCCGCTTGCCAGCGCCGTGATCATTCTGGCTTTCCTAGCGATCTGCATGGCTGTCCTGACCTGGATCTTCCGCACCGGCTACAGACTGCGCAACTGACGGCCAGACCAAGCGACACGGTTTGCTACCGCCCGGGCCAGGCGCGGGTTGAGTTTCGTTCGACCAGGACCGGTTCGAGCTTGCAGTCGTGTGGCGTGGAGGATCGGCTGAGGATTGCCTTGAGCGCAATCCGCGCGATCTCGGCGAGCGGTTGGCGAATGGTCGTCAAGCGTGGCAGAACGAGGGAGGCGAGCGGAATGTCGTCGAAGCCGACGATCGATAGATCATTCGGTATCGAAAGACCGACGTCGGCGGCCGCGCGCATCAGCCCGATCGCCTGCTGGTCGCTGGCGGTGGCGATTGCCGTCGGCGGGTGTTCCTGTCGCAGCAGCCTGTTGCCAAGCTCCTCGCCGGCCCTGTAGTCGAAATTGCCGTCAACGGTCTGGAAGGCGAGCGGCTGGCTCGGATGCTGTTGCTGAAATTCGCGAATCCGGCCGACGAAGCCTTCACGCCGTTCGCGCGCAACATCGAGTGTGGGAGGACCGCTCATGTAAGCAATGCGGCGGTGCCCAAGCGACAACAAGTGGTCGGCGGCGAGGTAGCCGCCTCTTCGGTTGTCCACCCCGACGAGCGTCTGTCCCTGTAGAGGCCGGTCGACGGTAACGGTATTCTTGCCGCTGACGAGGTCGCCAATCGTGCTTTCGCTGACCGGGACCAGGATAAGACCCCTCGGCAGACGACCGAGTAGCGCCTGTACCTGCTGCTGTTCGGCGGCGGGATCGTCATGGCTGTTGGCAAGAAGCACGGAATACCCTTCGGACGAAGCCAGCATCTCGACGTGTTTCGCTAATTCGGCAAAGAAGGGGTTGGTGATGTCGGGGATCACCAGGCCTATGAGATCAGTCTTGTTCAGTCTCAGGCTCCGTCCAAGCGTGTTGGGCTGGTAGCCGAGCTCCTGGATCGCCTCCTCGACACGGATGCGGATCTCTTCATTGACTGTCTTGTTTTTCGCAAGGACCCGCGAAACCGTGCCGACGGCAACACCGGCCGCCTTGGCGACATGTTTTATGGTGACGGTCAAGAGCACCCCCGAGGACACGCCTTCTAGGCCGCAGGATATAGATACAGTGCAAAAGATTGCAACGATGAAACGTTTCATATTGACAGCAAAGCGATGAAACGGTTTCCTGCTGCCTGAAACGACATCTGAGCTTAGCAATGAAACGTTTCACCGTCGCTGGAGGGCGGCGGTTTCTCACGGAGGAGAATCGATGAAACTTTCCAAACTCGCATCCGTCCTGACGCTCGTCGCAGCCACTGCGCTTCCGACCATTGCCGTCGCCGCTGACAAACCGGTGGTCGGCCTCGTTATGAAGTCGCTCGCCAACGACTTCTTCAAGAATATGCTGGAGGGCGCCGAAGCTCACGCCAAGAAGCGTGGCGACTACGAGCTGAAAGCCATCGGCATGCAGAACGAAACGGATTTCGAAAGCCAGTTGAACGGGGTCGAGAATTTCATCACCCAGGGTGTCGATGCGATCGTCATTGCACCGGCCGACTCGCGCGCCATGGTCGCTCCGCTGAAGAAGGCGATCGATGCAGGCATCACGGTGGTCAACTTCGATGTCTCGCTCGATGAACAGGCCAAGAAGGATGCCGGGCTGGATCTGGCCTTCGTCGGTCCCGATAACCGCGGCGGTGCCAAGCTGGCCGGCGACGCTCTCGCCAAGGCGCTCGGCGAAGGCGGCAAGGTCGTCATCATCGAGGGCAATCCGGGCGCCGACAACGCGGCCCAGCGCAAACTCGGCTTTGAGGATGCGGTCGCTGCCGGCAAGCTCAACCTTCTCGATTCGCGTACCGCGCATTGGGAGACGGAAGAGGCGAACTCGGTTTTCTCGACAATGCTGACGGCCCACCCGGACATCCAGGGTGTCATGGCGGCAAACGATTCGATGGCAATCGGCGTCATCAAGGCGCTCGATGCTGCCGGCCGTTCCGACATCAAGGTCGTCGGCTTCGACAACGTCTCGGCCGTCCAGCCGCTGCTTAAGGATGGCAAGCTGCTCGCCACCGTGGACCAGTTCGGTTCGCAAATGGCATCCGATGCCATCGACAAGGCCCTGGCGGTGGTAGGCGGCGGACCGAAGCTCGAGGGCTGGGTCAAGACCGACATCAAGCTCGTTACCACGGACGACGTGAAGTAACGGGACCTGCCGTACCGTACCGGTTTCCTACCGGTACGGTCTTCTCCCGCACGGGTGTTTCCATGAATACGAATCTGGCCCACGCCGACAGCGCGCCGAACCCGGCAACTGCGCCGCTACTCGAGCTTCACGACATTCGCAAACGCTTCGGCGGAACGGTGGCGCTGGCCGGCGTGACGCTCTCTATCGCACCCGGAGAGGTGCACGGGCTTATCGGCGAGAACGGTGCCGGAAAGTCCACCCTCATCAAAGTGCTTTGTGGCATCGTCAAGCCCGACTCCGGTGTCATAGCGTTGGCCGGTGAAGCCTATTCGCCGCACTCGCCGCGGGACGCCAAGGCGCGCGGCGTGCAGGTCGTGCACCAGGAGTTCAACCTGCTCCCCTTTCTCTCGGTCGCCGAGAACATCTTCATCGAGCATCTGCCGCGCAACGCCCTCGGAGTCGTGAAGCGCCGCGACATGAATACACGCGCCAGAGCCGCTCTTGATGCCATCGGCCTGAAGGATATCGACGTCCGCTGGCCGGTGGAACGGCTCGGCATCGCCCATCGGCAGCTTGTCGAAGTCGCCCGTGCACTGATGACCGAGAGCCGGGTCCTCATCCTGGATGAACCGACCGCGACCCTGACGTCGCGTGAAACCGAGCGACTGTTCGCGATCATCGACGATCTGCGGCGTCGTGGCGTATCCATCATTTTCGTCTCGCATCACCTCGACGAGGTCTTCAGGCTGTGCGACCGGGTAACGGTGTTGCGTAACGGTGAGACCGTCACGAGCCGCCGCATCGGCGCGACGACCCAGGACGAACTCGTCCGAGCCATGGTCGGCCAGCAATTGCAAAAGGAAATGACCCACAGCATCGAGTCGTCGGCGCGCTCCGAGACAGTGCTGTCGCTAGTCAACTTCCGACATACGGAGTCGCCGCACGAAGACGGCGTATCCTTTGATCTGCACAAGGGCGAAATTCTAGGGATTGCCGGTCTGGTGGGCTCCGGTCGCACCGAACTGCTGCGCGCCATCTTCGCCGCCGAGCCACCCCTGTCGGGTACGCTGTTGCGGGATGGCAAACCGATGTCCTTGCGCTCGCCGCGCGACGCGATCCGCGCGGGGATCGGTTTCGTCACGGAAGACCGCAAGGAGGAGGGGCTGATCCTGTCGATGCCGATCGCGGCGAACGTCACGATGGCCTCGCTGGCCGATGTGTCGCGCCACGGTCTGCTCGACCAACGGGCCGAAAACGCCCTGACCGAAAAGCTCGGAGTCGATCTGAAGCTGAAATATGGCGGACCAGGCAAGAACGCCTCCACGCTTTCAGGCGGCAACCAGCAAAAGGTGGTTCTTGCCAAATGGCTTGCCCGCAAGCCGGAGATCCTGCTGTTGGATGAACCGACGCGGGGCGTCGATGTCGGCGCCAAGGCGGAGATCTACGCCTTGATCCGGCGGCTGGCGGAACGCGGCCTGGCGCTGCTCGTGGTCTCCTCGGAGCTACCGGAACTTATGACGCTGTGCGACAGGATCATGGTGATGTCGCAGCATCGCATCGTCGGCTCGCTCCGGCGCGCCGACTTCTCCGAAGAGAAGATCCTGACCTATGCCTACCAGGGCGAAAAAAGACAGACGGGGCATTGATATGCAACTTGACGAAAACCTACCAACTGCAACGGCCCCCGCGGTGTCGATGAAGCTGCTGCTGCGCGATGCCGGCATCGGCATCGCACTCCTGCTGCTCATTCTGTTTTTCGCGCTGACGGCAGATCACTTCCTGTCGCCGAACAATATTTCCAACATCCTGACGCAGATCACCATCAACCTGATCCTTGCCATTGGCATGACCTTCGTCATCCTTATCGGCGGCATCGATCTCTCGGTCGGCTCCATGCTGGCGTTCTGCGCGGTGGTCGGCGGTTCGGTGCTGACGATCCCGGATCTTTCGGTCTTTCAGGCGGTGAGCCTGGCGACCGTTGCGGCGGTCGGGACCGGTGCGCTCTGCGGCTTCCTGAACGGCTGGATCAGCGCGTTCTGGGGGCTGCCTTCCTTCATCGTCACGCTCGGCATGCTCAACATCGCCCGCGGCGCGGCGCTGCAGGTCACGGATGCGCGGACCATCTATTCCTTTCCGCCGAGTTTCAACGCCTTTGGCTCGCAGATGATCTACGGCGTGCCGGTCGTGTTCCTGATTGCGCTTGCCCTGGTGGGCATTGCCTGGTTCGTTCTTTCGAGGACCGTGTTCGGGCGTCTGCTCTATGGAATCGGCAACAACGAGGAAGCTGTTCGCCTCGCGGGCCACTCGCTGATGATCTACAAGATCGCGGCGTTCACGATCGCCGGTGTGCTGGTCGGTATCGCCGCCATTGTCTACATGGCACGGCTCAACATCGCCAGCCCTATCATCGGCATCGGCTTCGAGCTCAACGCCATCGCTGCCGTCATCATCGGCGGAACGAGCCTCAGCGGCGGACGCGGCAGCGTGATCGGAACGTTGCTTGGCGCCTGCATCATCGGCGTTCTCGCGAACGGCCTCATCCTCTTTGGACTGAGCGACTTCATGCGTCAGCTGATCACCGGCGTGGTGATCATCCTGGCGGTCATCGTCGACAAGTACCGCGAACGGATCACGGCCGCCTGACGGCGGCGATCCGCCCTCAGCCAAAGGCTCGGCCGCACCCAGACTAAAGCGCCAAGACCGTCGCGGCGGCAAGAAGGATCATTTTAGTCCCGCAGGCGCAGTTCATCCGTCCGCATTTGCAGAGTGTCGAGGGTCGAGAGAAAGCTCATGCCGAGCAGGCTGCGGTCGAGCTTGCCTTCGGCCGCGACGGTTGCCCGGATATTGCGGCGCTCGATCGGGCCAATCGCGAATTCCTCCAGCGTCACCGGCGCCGCCAGCGCCGGTCCGTTCGCCGTCATCACGGTCAGGGTATAGCCGAGCCTGGAAGGATCGAGACCGATCCGCTCGGCGTCCTCGTAGGTTAGCGCGATGCTGCTCGCGCCGGTATCGACGAGCATGCTGACCTCCTGCCCATTGACCGTCGCGTCGGCCTGGAAGTGGCCGTCGAGGCGCTTGCGCAGCACGACTTCCGGCTGCCCCTCGCTGTCTGTGACGACCATCGCCCGGCCGGGCACGAGTTCGGAGAGCACCCGGTCGCCGAAGGCCTGAAGCTCGACGCGATAGGCATAGCCGGAAACGAGGCCGACCGTGATCAGCAGCCATGTGGCGATCTGGCGCAGACTCTCCCCGAAATGGCGTCGGCTGCGGACAATGCCGGCCGCAAGCAGCGTCGCAATGGCCCCGAGCGAGACCAGCTGGCCGAAGTCGTCATTGTTCATGCCGAAAGTCTGGCCGCTGTCGTGATTGAAAAGGAGGAGCGCCAGGCCGATGGCGAGGATTGCCAGCAGAAGGATCAGACGATTCATGCGCCGCTTCGTTCCCGCGCCAAACGGGCCCGGCGTGTTTCCCGGCGCGGCTTGCGCTCGACGGTCTCAAGCCGCGCCGGCAGCGCCTGCATGATGCTATGCCGCTCGTGATCGGTGTAGAGCGTCCAGGAGCCGATTTCATCCCGCGTACGCCCGCAGCCGAAACAGTAGCCTGTCCGGTCATCGATCGCACAGACGAGAATGCAGGGAGATTCCATCGGCTTTGACGTGCTCCGATCTGATTCGTCGATTTATATTGGCTTTTCAGATGGCCAACGCAAGAGCGCCGAGAACGGCGATCTCCGTCAGCTGCTGCATGGCGCCGATCGTGTCGCCGGTGTGGCCACCAAGCTTGCGGTTAGCGACCCTGCCAAAGCCCAGCAAGGTGAGGGCGAATGCGGCGAATGCAAGCAGGGTCGCGATCAGAGAAACGCCGGCCGCGTAAAACAGCAGAAGCGAGAGGATCGCCCCTGAACCAAGCGCTTGCGATGTGGCGCGCGGCTCCGGAACGCCGGCTGCCGCGGCGACTCCGTCGCGGCGCGCCGGCGGTAGGCGCGACCAGTGCCAGACCATGGCCGTGCGGCTGAGGGCGGCGGTCCCGAGAAGAGCAAACGCGGCCCCGACGGGGGAGAGGAGCGGCAGGAAGGCCGAGAGCGCGGAAACGCGAAGGCCGAAGGAGAGGATGAGCGCCACCGCTGCATAGGTGCCGATGCGGCTGTCCTTCATGATCGCCAGCGCGCTCTCGCGATCACGGCCGCCGCCGAGGCCATCGGCGGTGTCGCCGAGGCCGTCCTCGTGCAGCGCGCCGGTGACGAGCGCCTGCACGCCGACGATCAGGAAAGCGGTGAACAGCGAACTCGCCTGAAGCACGTCCAGGAGCACGGCGAGCAGAGCGGCAGGGAAGGCAATCAGGATGCCGGCGAGCGGGAAAGCGCGCACGGCGCGGCTCAACCGGCCGTCATGGCCGGCGAAATGCCGCTCAGGCATGGGGATGCGGCTCAGGAACGCAATCGACCGCGCCAGATCATCACAGAAATCGCCGACAAAGCGCATTGTCTCTCCCGGGCCGGATCCGTCCGAATCACCGGCCCTTTGCCGGATCATGCTCCGTGGACAGCATTTGACGCAAATGCCGTTGCCGGAAGCGATGGCAGCCTCTATGAGGGCATCGAACGCCCCTTCGGACATGCAAGGATTCCCCATGAGTGCCAGCGGCCTGCCGTTTGATGATTTCCGCGAGTTGTTGCGTAACCTGCCGGGTCCCGATGCCGCGGCGCTCGTTGCGGCGCGCGAACGTGATGGGCAACTGACGAAGCCGCCGGGCGCGCTTGGCCGTCTTGAGGAAATCGCCTTCTGGCTCGCCGCCTGGACCGGCCGTCCGCCCGCGGTCAACCGGCCGCTGGTTGCGATCTTTGCCGGCAATCATGGTGTAACAAGGCAGGGCGTCACACCATTCCCGTCCTCCGTTACGGCACAAATGGTGGAGAATTTCGCCGCCGGCGGGGCGGCCATCAATCAGATCTGCGTCACCCACGACCTCGGGCTCAAGGTCTTCGACCTAGCGCTCGATTATCCGACCGGCGACATCACCGAGGAAGCCGCTCTGTCGGAACGGGACTGCGCGGCAACGATGGCCTTCGGCATGGAGGCGATCGCCGGCGGTACGGACCTGCTCTGCATCGGCGAGATGGGCATCGGCAACACCACGATCGCCGCCGCGATCAACCTCGGCCTCTATGGCGGGACGGCCGAGGAATGGGTGGGGCCGGGGACCGGCTCCGAGGGCGAGGTGCTGAGGCGCAAGATCGCCGCCGTCGAGAAGGCGGTCGCCTTGCATCGCGATCACCTGTCCGATCCGCTCGAACTGATGCGCCGGCTTGGCGGGCGCGAGATCGCGGCGATGGCGGGCGCCATTCTGGCGGCGCGCATGCAGAAAGTGCCGGTGATCATCGACGGCTACGTGGCAACGGCAGCCGCCGCGATCCTCAAGGCCGCCAACCTTGCAGCACTCGACCATTGCCTCATCGGCCATGTCTCGGCAGAGCCGGGGCATATCCGCGCCATCGAGAAGCTCGGCAAGACGCCGCTCCTGGCGCTCGGCATGCGGCTCGGCGAGGGCACCGGCGCGGCCCTTGCCGCGGGCATCGTCAAGGCGGCCGCCGCCTGCCATGGCGGAATGGCGACCTTCGCCCAGGCCGGCGTCAGCAACAAGGACTGAAGCCGCGGCGTCGGCGCTTCCTGTCGGCCGACTGTCAGCCATGTTATGCTTGGCAGCTGCGGTCTTGATGCCGGGCGGCTTCTCGCCTATCCGCAGACGCGGGGCGCGCGCTCTTCAATTGAAGTCGGCCTCGCATTCGCCGCAATCGCACTGTCGAAGCTCGCAGTTTCAAGCATGTCGAGACGAAATGGACGCCAAGAACACCACCCCCCGCAGCCGAACCGCCCCGTTCACAAAGCATAAGGGCATCCGCCATCTCTTTGCGGCCGCGAGCTATTCGCTTGGCGGCGCGAAGCGGCTTGTCGGCGAGGCGGCCTTTCGCCATGAGCTGATTGCCTTTGCAGTTGCAATGGTCGCCTTCGTCATCGCCGGGGCCAGCATCTTCCAATATGTGGCGATGGCCATCCTGTTCCTGCTAATGATGGCGTTCGAAGCGATCAACACGGCGATCGAGGAGATCGTCGACCGCGTCTCGCCGGAGATCTCGGAAATGGGCAAGCACGCCAAGGATCTTGGATCCTTCGCCTGCCTGTGCCTCATCCTGGCGAATGCCACCTACGCCTTTTACGTGGTATTTCTAGCCCGCCATCTCGGCTGACCACGGCCACCCGGAGCGCGCGGTCAGGCAAAGCTCTTGCGGCGGCGCGCCGGCGAGGGGACGTCCTCGACCGGCGGAAGGCTCTGCAGGACGCGGCGGGGCGGCAGGATGGCGATCGCCTCGGTGCCTTCGCGAAGCTTCGAGCGCAGGATGAATTGCCCATTGTGCTTGGCGAGAATTGCCTGGACGATCGGCAGGCCTAGGCCGGTGCCCTGTTCGGCGCTCTTGATGGCGATCGAGCCCTGGCCGAAGGCGGACAGCACGATCGGAATCTCCTCCTCGGGAATGCCGGGGCCATTGTCCTTGATGGAAATGTATTGCCCGCCGCCGGCGGTCCAGCCGGCCTTGACGACGATTTCTCCGCCGGACGGCGTGAACTTGACCGCATTCGACAGGAGATTGAGAGCGACCTGGCGCATCGCCTTCTCGTCGACCCAGACGGAGGGCATCGCCTGTTCGAACTGCGGCTCGATGGTGATGTTCTTGCCGCGGGCGCGCAGCTGCACCATGCCGATGCAATCCTCGGCGATCTCAACGAGATTGACGGCCTCTTCGTTGAGTTCGTAGCGACCGGCTTCAATGCGGGAAAGGTCGAGGATCTCGTTGATGAGGTTCAGGAGATGCTCGCCGGAGCGGTGAATGTCGACCGTGTATTCCTTGTAGGTCGGGTTGTTCAGTGGACCCAGCACTTCCGTCGACATCACTTCCGAGAAGCCGAGAATGGCATTGAGCGGCGTGCGCAGCTCGTGCGACATCGATGCAAGGAAGCGGGACTTGGCAAGGTTTGCCTCTTCGGCGCGCCTGCGCGCCTCGTCCGACATGGACTTCGCCACTTCGAGTTCGGCGATCAGGTCGTCCTTTTCCGATTGCATGGAGAGGATATGCACATTGGCCTTGTTCATCCTCTCGGTCATGAAGGCCAGGAAAACGAGTGAAAGCGACAGGATGCCGGTCATGCCGACATGAATGGGATCGCCGCCCGCCAATGACGTGAAGCCGAGCGCGGCAACCACGGGGAGAAAGGTATAGACGAGGGCTTTGCGCAGCAGAAACGTGCCCATGGCCGTAGCGGCAAGCGCAATGAACAGTCCGGTTCCTTCGAAGAGGGCGAACTGGATCTCGCCGCAGGCACTGCAGTCCTGCAGGGCAAAGGTGGCCCAGCAAAGCCCCATCAGCAATTGACCGGCGAGAAAGCGGCGGCGCCAGATCGCGACTTTCTCGGTGCCGATGTTCTGGCGCTTCGCCTTGCGCGCCAGGTAGACGGTGACCGCGTGGGCCGAGAGCGTCATCACGCTCCAAAAGAGGATGCTCGGCGACCCGGAAAGATAGACCCCGATTACCGAAATCAGGCCGACGAGCAGGGGGACGGCGATGGCGCCATGCAATACCGCGTCGACGTGGAGAAGGAGCATTTCGCGGTCGAAGCCGGAAGGGGCGGACGAACCGGTCTGCAGCCGCTGGCGAGTCGCGCGCACCGCCTTCGAAACGGCCTTGTTTCGATGGTTTCGCGACTTGTCGACGATGATCTTATCAGTCGATGTACTGACGGCGATGCTCATGCTCGTGGGTCGGGGATTGCGTTTGGCTTGAAGTCTAGGATGCAATCCTTAAGAAGTTGCTGCCTCTACAGCGCCGCGCGTCCTATCAGACGCGCTAAGGTCGCTGTAGCACTTCGAATTGCTGCATGTTCTTATCCCTAAATCGCATGATTTAGGGATACATGCAGAATGGAAGGATTCGACAACCATTGTGGCGCGATTGCGTTTTTGCCTGATGCCAGACAGAGAGGTCGCCGTTTGAAACCAGGGCACCGCAGATTCCGTATCGTCGGTGGCGGAAAGCCGGCGGCTGCTGGACGGCGCTTCGTTTTTGGGCGTCCGGGAAGCGTTGCGCAGCGGAGCAATCGCTCGGAGGGACGCGGCAGCCTGTTCGGCGGCTGGGTGTTCCTGCTTCTGTTGAGTCTTGGCGCCTATGTTGCCTCTAGTCTGCCGCCGCCGGAAAAAGCCGTTACCGGTGAACTGCTCGGCGCCGCCGTCGCCAGCGACGGAGACAGCCTGCGGCTCGCCGGCCGCCGCGTGAGGATCGAGGGCATCGATGCTCCCGAGATCGACCAGAGGTGCCGGCGTGGCACGACGAGCTGGGACTGCGGTGCGGAAGCAAGGCGGCGCCTGGCCGAACTCGTCGAAGGGAGGACAACGCGCTGTCGCCTGCATGGGCGCGACCGGTACGGCAGGGAGCTCGGCCTCTGCGAAGCCGGCGGGCGCGACATCGGCCGCGAGATGGTTCTCTCCGGTCTTGCGGTCAGCTATGGGCTCTATCGTGACGAGGAGGAACAGGCGCGAAATCGCCGCGCCGGCCAGTGGGCGGGCGAGTTCGTCCGGCCGCAGGAATGGCGCCGCACCCAGGGTAAGGGCGAAGAGTCGCCGCACCGGGCCGGCGACTGGCTCGAACTCATGCTGCAGTGGCTCGAAAATCAGATTTGGATTGTCGGTGCCTAGCGCCGAGGAACGGCTGCGGGAATTGCGCACCGCGATCGCGGCCTGCCGCCTCTGTCGCGACGATCCGGCGCGCGGCGAGGGCCATCGGCTGCCGCATGAGCCGCGGCCCGTGGCAGTCCTCTCCGCCAATGCCCGGATACTCATAGCCGGCCAGGCACCGGGCTTGCGGGTGCATGAGAGCGGGCTCCCGTTCAACGATGCTTCGGGTGACCGGTTGCGGCAATGGCTGGCGGTCGATCGAGAAACCTTTTACGACCCCTCCAACTTTGCAATTGTGCCGATGGGCTTCTGCTTTCCTGGATATGACAGGCATGGCAGCGACCTGCCACCGCGCACCGAATGTGCGCCGCTTTGGCGGCAGAGAGTGATGGACGCCATGCCGCAGATCGAACTGGTATTGGCGGTCGGCCATTACGCGCAGCGCTGGCATCTCGGAACGGACTGTCCGAAATCCATGACCGAGACCGTGCGCAACTGGCGGCGCTACGTACAGCGCAATTCCGAAATCGCCGTATTGCCCATGCCCCATCCAAGCTGGCGCAACACCGGCTGGTTGCGAATGAATCCGTGGTTCGAGGCAGAACTGCTTCCCTATCTGCGCGATCGGGTCGGCGCTTTGATCCGCTGAAACAATTTTCTTTATCTTCATGAAATCCGCGGTATAGAGAGAAAAATATTCGAGAGGATTTTCCATGGACCGTCTGGACCGCAAGATCCTGCGCCTTCTGCAGGAAGACTCGACATTGGCCGTTGCCGACCTCGCCAAGAAGGTAGGGCTTTCGACAACGCCATGCTGGCGGCGCATCCAGAAGATGGAAGAGGACGGCGTCATCCGCCGCCGCGTCGCGCTCCTCGATCCCGTCAAGGTCAATACAAAGGTGACGGTGTTCGTTTCGGTTCGCACCAGCGCTCACTCCATGGAGTGGCTGCGCCGCTTCTCCGAAGTGGTCGCCGACTTTCCGGAGGTGGTCGAGTTCTACCGCATGAGCGGCGATGTGGATTATCTGCTGCGCGTCGTCGTGCCCGATATTGCCGCCTATGATGCCTTCTACAAGCGACTGATCGCCAAGATCGAAATCCGCGACGTCTCCTCCGCCTTCGCCATGGAGCAGATCAAATATACGACGCAGTTGCCGCTCGACTACATGGTTATCGATCAGGCGAAATCGAACGACGACTAGGCCTCGCGCAGTTGAGACAGAAGTAAAACTTTCGCTGCTATAGTTTTGATTTTATTCTGATACCTTATCTCAGATCGTGAGGCCCAGCCTGCCGCGCACATTTGCGCTGGTCAGCTCTCGAACGGCGTCCTTGCCCGTCCATCGCGCCGCGCGATTGCCGCTGGCGGCGAGCTTTTCCGCAAGCGCCAGCGCAGGTCTGTGGCAAGCGGCATTGCGCTTGCCGATCTGCCTCAAGGCCCAGTTGACCGCCTTCTTCACAAAGTTGCGTTCGTCGTCGGCATGAGCCTCGATCAAAGGCAGCCAGGCGAGCAGGGCCGCATCCGGCTCCTGCTTCAGATGCACGGCGCAGGTGGCGATCATCGCGAAGGCGAGGCGGCGGACGAATTCGCGGTTGTCGCGGACGCATTCCGGGATCAGCACCTGCTCGAAGCGCGCGGCGACGAACAGGTCGGCTACCGTGTCGACGATTTCCCAGGAGTTGCAGTCGGAAGCCCAAAGCCGTGCTTCGTCAAGCGTCAATGCCTTGGGATCGGCGGTGTAGGCGGCCAGGATGCGCGCCTCGCGGATGCCGGACCGCCAAAGCGCGAGCGCACGGGAATGATTGGTCTTGGCCAGTCGCGCGACACGGCGAAGCTCGACATTGGAAATGCCGAGCGCAGTTTCAGTTGCAATGCCGAAGCGCCCCATGCCTGCGCGGTTTTCCGCAGAGGCATGGCCACGCAGATGATTGATGAGCTCTTCCGCCGATGACGCCGGCGAAGGCGTCATTTCTCCAGCCGGGCGAGCAGGGAGGAAGTGTCCCAGCGGCTGCCGCCAAGGGTCTGGACCTCGGCATAAAACTGGTCGACCAAAGCGGTGACCGGCAGCTTGGCGCCGTTCCGCCGGGCTTCGGCGAGGACGATGTCGAGGTCCTTGCGCATCCAGTCGACGGCAAAGCCGAAGTCGTATTTTCCGGCATTCATAGTCTTGTGGCGGTTTTCCATCTGCCAGGAGCCGGCCGCGCCCTTGGAGATGACCTCGATCACCTTCTCGATGTCGAGCCCAGCCTTCTTGCCGAAATGGATGCCTTCGGCGAGGCCCTGAACGAGGCCCGCAATACAGATCTGGTTGATCATCTTGGTAAGCTGGCCGGCGCCCGCCGGCCCCATCAGCCCGACCATGCGCGCATAGGCCTCGATGACCGGCTTTGCCCGATCGAAGGCCTCGGTGTCGCCGCCGCACATCACCGTCAGGACACCGTTTTCGGCACCAGCCTGGCCGCCGGAAACCGGCGCATCGATGAAATGCGCACCCTTTTCGCGGGCGGCGGCGTAAAGCTCTCGGGCAACCTCGGCGGAGGCGGTCGTGTTGTCGATGAAGACTGCGCCGGAGCCGATCGCCTCGAATGCTCCGTCCTTACCGGTGGTGACGGAACGCAGGTCGTCGTCATTGCCGACGCAGGCAAAGACGAAATCCTGGCCCCTTGCTGCCTCTGCCGGCGTTGCCGCCGCGCGCCCGCCAAACTCGGTTGCCCAACGCTCAGCCTTGGCGGCCGTGCGGTTGTAGACCGTCACCTCATGCCCACCACGAACCTTGAGGTGGCCGGCCATCGGATAACCCATGACGCCGAGACCGATGAATGCGACTTTGGCCATTGCGAATGCTCCCGTTTCGATTTGGCCAAAGGTTTAGCGGAATTGGACGGGAGGCGGAAGGCCGAGTGTCGGCTCTTTGTCGACCGAATGGGGTCAGAGGAAGCGGGTGATCACCAGTTGACCGGCAATCGGCTCGCCTTCTTCCATGCGGACGGTGATGTCGCTCACCTCGACGATCTCAAATCCGGTCGCGGTGAGCCGGTCGCGCAGATAGGCTTCCGAATGGGCGAAGCGCTGATGCGGGCCGACCATGAAGGGATTGCCGGCGAATGTCTCATCGGGAAGAGTTTCGCTCGAGAAGATCAGCAGGCCGCCCGGTA
This sequence comes from Sinorhizobium americanum, assembly GCF_001651855.1. Classification (GTDB taxonomy): domain Bacteria; phylum Pseudomonadota; class Alphaproteobacteria; order Rhizobiales; family Rhizobiaceae; genus Sinorhizobium; species Sinorhizobium americanum. Next base: position 147,319 of record NZ_LNQC01000075.1, read on the forward strand.
CGAGATTGTCGGCGGCGCCGAAGAAGAGGGCCTCCAGTGCGCCCAAATAGGGCAGCACGTCGGTTGCGACGATCAGGTCGAACGGCGCCTCTTCATTGTCGTCGAGGAAATCGACTGCTTCGGCGACATAGAGCGTCTCGTAGAGGTCCTTCTCATGGGCAATCTCGACCATGTTCTCGGCGAGATCGATGCCGGTGATGTCCTCCGCCAGATCGCGCAACGCGCCGCCGGTCAGGCCCGTGCCGCAGCCGAGATCGAGCACGCGCTTGAAGGGGCCGAGTTCTAGGGCTTGGACGCGCTGGCGGACGAGGAGCGGCACGCAATAGCCGAGCTGATCGACAAGCACATTGTCGAAGACGTCCGCATGCTGGTCGAACAGGGTGGCGACATAGGCATCGGGAGCCTTGAGCGGTGTCTCGCCCCGCCCCATGGACGCAAGCCTGATCGAAGCTCCGCCGTGATCATCGGGATCGAGCTCCAGCACTTCGCGGTAAGCTGCCGCCGCGGCGTCGAAATTGCCGGACTTTTCCAGGGAAAGCGCGCGGTTATAGGCTTCCGCCAGCGCTTCTTCGTCGATCTTTTTGGTCTTCTGCGTCATGGCCGCTTCTTACGACTGCGGAAGCGCTTTGGCAATCGCCCGCTATCCCTCCTTGCCTGTCATCTGGTGTCATCGATGCGGGCCGCGTTTGGCATTTGCTCAAGAATTCGCCAGCCTGCCGCCTAGTGGGTTTATCCCGAAAGCGAATGGAGTCATCATCACAAAAAGGCGTGAGAAATCGGGAGGATGCCGATGTCTGCTGATCTGAGCCCGCTGACATTGGAAACGGAAATGCCGGAGAAGCAAGGTCCACCCCTGCCGCAGTCGCCGCAGGAGACGATCAACACGATCGTGCATTACTACCGCGGCGAAATGGGGCGCATGGCCGGTTGGCGTGATCGCATCGACCGGACATCGAACTGGGCAATCACCGTCGTCGCGGCAATGCTTTCCGTGTCGCTGTCGACGCCGTCCTCGCATCATGGCGTGCTGCTCTTTGCGATACTGCTGATTACCTTGTTGCTGCTGATTGAAGCGAGACGTTACCGATTTTTCGATGTGTATCGCGCGCGTGTGCGGCAGCTGGAGCGCGGCTACTTCGCACAAATCCTTGCCCCGGAAGGCACGCAGAGTTTCAAATGGTCGGCGGCAATTGCCAAGAGTCTGCGCAGGCCGGCCTTCCTAATGACCTACAAGGAAGCGGTTTGCCGGCGACTGCAACGCAATTATTGCTGGATGTACTTGATCCTGCTGCTTGCCTGGGGGCTGAAGATTTCCTCGCCGAAGATATCCTCCACCGGCGTTCCTTTCGGCCATGTCCAGTCCTGGAGCGATTTTACCGAGAATGCAGCGCTGGGCCTTCTGCCGGGCTGGAGCGTCATGATCGGCGTTGCGCTGTTTTACGGCGTGGTGGCCTACGGCTCGCTTCGCAGGGAAGAACACGAGGGCGAACTTGCCCATGGCGAGGTGCACGTCTGACCGCCGTGACGAGGGGCAAGATTATCAGTGCAGGATGAGTTCACCCTTCAGAGCCCGCCATTCAGTCGCCGATATCAGCTTGCGATGCACATAGCGGACCGAATGCAGGGGGCCGTCCAGTTTTTCCTGCCAGAACTTGAGAAAGCTGCGCATCTCGGGAAAATCCGGGGCGATGTCGTAGTGTTGCCAGATATAGGTCTGCAACAGTGCCTGATGGTCAGGCATCCGGTAAAGTATCTGCGCCGTCGTCAGCCCGTAACCCTTCAGCTGCAGTTCCATGTCGTTTCTCATCAAGGACCTCGCTTTTAATAAAGGTTGGTCTCTATGATGAAGCGCTTGATTTGTTAATCAACACCTAATATCGGCGTAGTCGCGCAATTAATCTTGAAAAAACAAGAGCTTGGCAGCAAGGGTAAACGAGTGCTGCCAAGCTTTGCTACGCACGGCTGCAACTCAACGCTTCAGGTGGCGCGTCAAGCGGGCTTCGAGCCAGCCCCAGACATTGCGCAGAACCTCTACGATCAGAAGATACAGCACAGCCGCCCAGACATACATCTGGTAGTCGAATGTGCGGGAAAAGGCGCGCCGGGTCTCGCCCATCAGGTCGAACACGGTGACGATCGCGACGATCGCCGAGCCCTTCACCATCAGGATGATCTCGTTCCCGTAGGGGCGCAGCGCCACGATCATCGCCTGCGGCAGGATGACCTTGAAGAAGGCGACGCGCTCCGGCAAACCGAGGGCGGCGGCACCTTCATGCTGGCCGCGCGGCACGCTTTCGATGGCGCCGCGCAGGATCTCGGCCTGGTAGGCGGCGGTATTCAGGGTAAAGGTAAAGAGTGCGCAATTCCAGGCGTCGCGGAAGAACCACCACAGACCGATCGCGTCCAGTTGCGGGCGGAAGCTGCCGAGCCCGTAATAGACGAGGAAGAGTTGCGTGATCAGCGGCGTGCCGCGGAAGAAATAGACATAGGCATAGGCGAGCCAGGACCAGAATTTGTGCTTCGACATCCGTCCGAGCACCACGGGCAGCGACAGAATTGCGCCCATCAGGATCGACGAGGTGACGAGCATCAGCGTCACCCCGAGACCGGACAGGAAGCTCGGCCCGTAGCGCGAGAATTTTTCCGGGTCCCAGCCTTCGACGACGGTGAAGAAGATACCGACGCCGAGCGCCAGCCAGATGCCGAGCGTCACGCTGCCGAGGAAGCGGGAAAGCGTATAGGGCCTCGGCGGAGCAGGCGGCGGCGCCTGCGGCGGAATCATCGTTTCGGCAATGCTCATCGGTGCATCTCCGCGCGTTTGGTCCGCCGTTCGAGTGCCGCGAAGGCGATCGAAGAGACCATTGCCAGAATGAGGAACAGGATGCAGGCGACGCCGAAGAACTGGAAAGCTTCCTTGGTGACGCGCGCCGCGATGCCGGTCTGGCGAAGAATGTCGGGCAGACCGACGACCGAAACGAGAGCGGTGTCCTTGAGCAGTACCATCCAGAGATTGCCGAGCCCGGGAAGCGCGATGCGCACGAGTTGCGGCAGGATGATCAGCCGCATCGTCTTGCCGCGGTGAAAGCCGAGGGCATCGCCCGCTTCGTACTGGCCCTGCGGAATGGCCTTGAAGGCGGAAAGCAGCACCTCCGAGCAATAGGCGGAGAAAACGACGCCGAGCGCGATCATGCCCGCGGCAAAGGCATTGATTTCGACCGGGCCTTCATAGCCGAGAGTAGCGAGGAATTGCTGGACGAGAACTCTGAAGCCCGTAATAGACGATGAAGAGCGTCAGGAGTTCCGGAAGGCCGCGAAAGATGGTAGTGTAGATGTTGGCCGCAAGCCGCAGGCTCCGCTCGTTCGATTGCTTTGCGAGCGCGATGAAGAAGCCGATCACCAGCCCGAGGGGCAGCGTGGCTATCGCGAGACTCGCGTTCACTAGGAACCCATAGGCGATCTCGTCGCCCCAGCCAGTATCGCCGCACGCCAGGAGTGTGCCGGAACCGAACCAACGAAAGACCCCGGCCGGGCCGCAGAATGGGTCGATCATCGACACGACCCAGGCAAGGCCGGAGTACAGGGCGGCAAACAATCCGCTCATGCCTCTATATTCCCCTTATCCATTCTTATTGGCGCTGTGCGCATGTTTTTCGTTTTGTTGTCAAACAAAAACGGTGGAAGGGCAAGCCCATCCACCGGTGCATTTTCTTCATCATCCGAGACTTACCCGGCATCACTGCCGGACTTCTCGGCAAGTGCGGCGATCAGCTGCCGTAAACGTCGAACGGGAAGTACTTTTCGTTGATTTCCTTGTACTTGCCGTTGGCGCGGATGGCTTCGATAGCCTTGTTAAACTTCTCGCGCAGCGCGTTGTCGCCCTTGCGGACCGCAATGCCGGCGCCTTCGCCGTTGATGGCCGGGTCGACCGGCAATGTGCCGAGCAGCTTGCAGCAGGCCCCATCGTCGCTCTTCAGCCATTCGGAGAGCACGACGACGTCGTCGATGACCGCGTCGACGCGGCCGTTCGCGATGTCAAGTTTGTATTCATCGGCGGTCGGATAAAGCTTCAGCTCCGCACCCTTCATATGCGCTTCTGCATAGTTGGAATGGGTGGTGGAAGCCTGGGCGCCGAGAATCTTTCCTTCCAGGGCAGCTTCCGTCGCTTCGGTAATCGGCGAATCCTTCGGCACGACGATTGCCGGCGGCGTGTTGTAGTATTTGTGGGTGAAGTCGACCTTCTGCTTGCGCTCCTCGGTGATCGACATGGAGGCGATGATCGCGTCGAACTTCTTGGCGATCAGCGCCGGGATGATCCCCTCCCAGTCTTGGGTCACGAAGGTGCATTCGGCCTTCATTTCCGCGCAAAGTGCCTTGGCGATATCGATGTCGAAGCCCGTCAGCGAGCCGTCCGCCTCGAGATTGTTGAAGGGCGGGTAAGCGCCTTCGGTGCCGATCACGACCTTTTCGCCTTCCGCCATGGCGGAGCTCGCCATGAGCACGAAAACGGCAGCCGATGCGGCGGCTACCATCCGTCTGGAAATACGCATGATTATCCTCTCTGTTGGCCGGCATCCGGTCTGTTCTTTTGCGCGGATGCCAAATAGCGCCGGCAGGAGCTGCCCGCCGGTTGCGGCGATATTCGTACGCTTTTCCTGTAAAAATCAACAGGAAAGCGGTCTCACCCACCGCGAAACGCGAGATGTCCCCTTCTTGTGGTCGCGGTGGTTGAGCAGGCGGATGAACGAACCGTTCAGGAACGGTTAATGTCGGCTTCGGTAGGCCTTTGGGCGGAACCGATCCGTAGCTGCGGAGTTCGACTACGGATTTTCGACCGACACAAAAATGTCGGAACCGCGGGTCATGGCCCTGTGCCGATGCGATGCGGCTTGAACTGCGGCGCGGCGCGCGAGGGCGCCGAGCTGCAAGAGGAAGGAAGACAATGTCCATTCGATCCAAACTTTTCGCAACGGTTGCCTTGCCCGTTTTTGTGGCTTCCCTAGCGGTCCAACCAGCGCTTGCCGACAGCCTGATGGCGCCGTTCGAAGTCGCGCAGGAAGGCACCGAACAGCCGTCGCCGGAGGATTTGCTGCTGCTGAAGAAGCGCAAGCAGCGCGCCGCCGAGGAGGAGTCCCAGGGTCAGGCGCAAGAACAGCAGCCGCAGGCCGAGGAGCAGGAATCTCCGAGACGCAAGAAGCGCCAGCAGCAGGCCGAAGAGCAGCAGCCCGCTGCCGAACAGGCCGCACCGCAGCAGGCCGAGGAGCAGGAAGCACCACGACGCAAGAAGCGCCAGCAGCAGGCTGAAGAGCAGCCCGCCGAGGAGGCCGCTCCACAGCAGGCCGAGGAGCAGGAAACACCGCGGCGCAAGAAGCGCCAGCAGCAGGCCGAAGAACAGCAGCCCGCCGCCGGGGAGGCCGCGCCGCAGCAGGCCGAGGAGCAGGAAACACCACGGCGCAAGAAGCGCCAGCAGCAGGCCGAAGAGCAGCAGCCCGCCGCCGAGGAGGTCGCTCCGCAGCAGGCTGAGGAGCAGGAAACACCGCGCCGCAAGAAGCGCCAGCAACAGGCTGAAGAGCAGCAGCCCGCCGCCGAGGAGGGTGCTCCACAGCAGGCTGAAGAGCAGGCGCCCACGCGCAAGAAGCGCCAGCAGCAGGCCGAAGAGCAGCAGCCCGCGGCAGAGGAGGGCGCTCCGCAGCAGGCCGAGGAACAGGTTCCCTCCCGCAAGAAACGTCAGCAGCAGGCTGAAGAGCAGCGTAAAACGGATGAGCAGAAAGCCGCCGAGCAGCCGGCTGTCGTGCCTGACGGCGGAACGACCGCCGAGCAGCCGGCGACCGAGGCTCCGGCCCAACAGACGGGCGAAGGCGAGCAGCAGCCGGTGCCCGGTGCGGAACAACCGGCAACGGCAGAAGGCGAGCAGCTCCAGGGTCAGCCCGCTCCCGAAGTGGTCGACGAGCGCACGACCGAAGAAAAGCAGAAGGTCGCCGAGGACCCGGCGGCATCCGACGACACTGTCGTGCTGCCCGTCGAGAAGGGCGCGGCCGTGCTCGACAGCGACAAGGACGCCGACAATGCCGGCGGCAACCGGGCACGCGAAGCCCGGCGCAAGCAGCGCGAGGAACTGCGCGCCAAGGAGGAAACCGTAGCGCCACCGACCGACGACGCTTCCGCGCAGGCGGCGATCCCGGTCGAGGTCCGGGAAGAGATCCCGCAGAAGATCGAGGCCGTACTGAAGGAAGAAGGCGAGCGGGTCGAGGAGGCTCCGGCCTTTGCCGTGCCCGAGACCACCAACATCGTCAACAATACGGTGATCAATAACACGGTCATCAACAATACCACCGTCAACAACACGACCGAAAACAATGTGACGGAAGTGCAGGTGGTCGAGCAGGTGGACGACCGGGTAATCCTCGGCGTCGGCGATCGCATCTTCGTCAGGGGCGACGACCGGCCGCGTCTGCGGCAAAACTCGGAAGAGTCCTACTACGACAATCTTTCGGGTGGCCGCGTCCGCGAAACCATCGTTCGTCCCGGCGGCTACCAGATCGTCACCGTCTATAATCGCTACGGCGATATCCTGACGCGCACGCGCGTCGATCGGGACGGCAATGAATATGTGATGATGTACACGCCGGAGTATGAAGAGGACCGGCCGGCGATCGTCGACGTCGGCTACGACCTGCCGCCGATGCGGCTCGGCATACCGGTCGACGAGTATATCGTCGATGTCGCCGAAGATCCGGACCGGGACTACTACGAGTTCCTCTCCGAGCCGCCGGTCGAGCAGGTCGAGCGCGTCTACACGATCGATGAGGTCCGCAACTCCGCTCGACTGCGCGATAAGGTTCGTCGTATCGATCTCGACACCATCCATTTCGCAACCGGCAGTGCCGAGGTGTCGATGACGCAGGCAAAGACGCTGCGGGGCGTCGCGGACGCGATGAACAAGGTGCTGGAGAAGGATCCGGGTGAAACCTTCTTCATCGAGGGCCACACGGATGCCGTCGGTGCCGACCGGTCGAACCTGGTACTCTCCGACGAGCGTGCCGAGTCCGTCGCCGTGCTCTTGACTGAGGTCTATGGCGTTCCGGCGGAAAACCTGGTGACTCAGGGCTATGGCGAGCGGTTCCTCAAGATCAGCACGCGGGAGGCCGAGCAGGAGAACCGCCGCGTCACGATCCGCCGCGTCACTCCGCTGGTGCGACCGGTCGCGCAGCGGTAAAATCGCCAGCGAAATCTCACGATTTTGGGGGCCGGCTTGCCGGCCCCGATGCATTTGTAATGCTTCAGCTTCTGGATTGCTTCGATAGTGGGTGGCTGCAAAGATTCAGCGCCGCAGCCCAACGGCCTTCTCGACGAAGTTGGCAATCGCTGCCGTGTCGTCAAGGTCGAAGAAGGGAAGCTCGGTCGCGGCGACCGGGTGGTCGGCGGCGATCGCGACGATATACGGGTCGGTCGGCGCTAGCGGCTCGCGGTTCGCCGATTCCAGTCGGCGCGCCTCGATCTTCGGGATCGGTTCGCGCTTGTAGCCCTCGATCAGCACCAGATCGCAGGGCGCCAGCCGCGCCAGGATTTCCTCGAAGCTGGGCTCCGGTGCGCCGCGTAATTCATGCATGATCGCAAAGCGGGTCGATGAAACGATCGTCACTTCGTGAGCGCCGGCCTCGCGGTGGCGATAGCTGTCGGCGCCGACCTTGTCGATGTCGAAGTCGTGGTGGGCATGCTTGACGGTCGACACCACATGGCCGCGCCGGGTCATTTCGCTGACGAGCCGAACCATCAGGCCGGTTTTGCCGGAGTTCTTCCAGCCGGCGATGCCGAAAATCTTGGGTGCGGTCATGGTTCGGAATCCTCGAGGCGGTTCAGCCACTCTTCAGCTTCTTCAAGCTGCTGCGGGGTGTTGACGTTGAAGAACGGGTCGAGCGGCCCCGCTTTAGTCGCAGCGACCGGAAAGTCTACCGCGACCGATGGATGACGAGCAATGAAGGCTCGAACGCGGCGCTTCTCATCCGCGCGGATCCAGGCATCGAGATCGTCGGCGATCGCTATCGGCCAAAGGGCGAAGAGCGGATGCATCTCTCCACCGGACCATGCGACGGCAATCTCGTCCCCGGCGACCAGCGCCCCCTGAAGCCGAGCAGCAAGCGTGGCCGGGAAGAAGGGGGCGTCGATCGGCACCGTCAGAACGTGGCTTGCCGCGGGCGCGATTTTGCTGGCGTGGTGCAGGGCGGTGAGTACGCCGGCAAGCGGGCCGGGGAAACCGGGAATCGTGTCCACAAGGAGGGGATGATTGCCGGGCAAGGCGATGCCCGGATCGGCATTGATGTTGATCGCAATGCTGGCCGCCTGCGGCGACAGGCGCTCGACGACGCGGGCGAGCATGGATCGCCCGCCGAGCATGACCGTCGCCTTCTGCTTGCCCATGCGCGACGACCGTCCGCCGGCGAGGATGACTGCGGGCGGGCGGGGGCTCGTCACGTTAGAGTTTCGGGCCATCCTTCAGCGTCCTCTATTCGATGGGCCCGCCTGGAGAGCGCTGCGCCACGGGTCGGCGTCCGCGCAGGCTCTCGCGATAGAATGTGTAGAGGCCCGAGCCGACGATAACGGCAACGCCGGCCAGCATCCAGCGGTCAGGCGTCTCCGAGAAGAAGACGATGCCGATGGTGATCGCCCATAGAAGACTCGTATAGCGAAAAGGGGCAACTACCGAGATGTCGCCGTCGCGCATGGCGAGCACGATGGTCTGATAGCCGAGCATGAGGAGCACGCTGGCGCCAGCGAGATGGGTCAAGGAACTTGCCGATATCGGCTGCCAGCCGCCGAACGGAACGATCAGCGCTGCACCCATTAGCGTCGTCACAAGTGACGTCGTGACGGTGATGAAGAGCGACGGCACGTCGATGCCGATGCGGCGGGTGCAAAGATCGCGTGTCGCCGTGAAGAAGACACAGGCGACGACCGTCAATGCGGCCGGCGTGAAACCTTCCGGTCCGGGCCGAAGCACGATCAGCACGCCGACGAAGCCGATCACGATTGCGCTCCAGCGCCGCCAGCCGACAGGCTCGTTGAGAAACAGCGCGGCGCCGAGCGTGACCGCCAGCGGCAAGGCCTGCATGATCGCCGAGGCATTGGCAAGCGGTATGTGACCGAGAGCGGAGACGTAGGTCAGCGAGGCAAGCGCCTCCATGGCGATGCGCACCATGATGACCGGCCTGAAGACGGTGCGAACCGGGCGCAGCGCGCCGAAGCGGTGGGCGATCAGCAGTATCATCAGCGTCGTCATCAGGCCGCGAATGAAAATGATCTGGCCCGCGTTCATGGCGCCCGTGACGGATTTGACGAGGGCGTCGTTGCAGGAGAAACCGGCCATGGCAAGCGTCATGAAGACGATGCCGCGGATATTGGCTGAGGAATGCATTCCCTATGACCTTGGGTTGGGGGTGTTCTGGGTGGGGCCGGGCGAATCCGTCGAATGCTGCCGCCCTGTGCTAAAGCTTTGACGTCCAAAGCGCGTAAACTCAAGCACAGGTTTGCGTTTTGCCGCGCGGCAAGGACGCACGCTGTGCGGGCGCAGGTGTTGTCCATTCGCGGAATCTTAAGTTTCGCTGCCTATCGTCCCGATGATTCCGCAGTCCAATCGCATGATGCGATCGGCGGCGACGGCTTTGAAACGCAACTGCCGTCGACTCCAGAACTGCCAGCCGGAGCCAGGGAGGTGCTCCCGCCGGCAGTCGACGATGCCGGTGCTGCCGCCAGCGGCCGCCAAGCATTCCACCGCGCGGACATGTTCCTCCATAACAAAATCGGGGTTCGCAATGTCTGTCATCGATCGTCTTCTGCAGCGCCTGCGCATCGTCACGAAAGTCCTGCTTTTCGTCGTTCCGCTTGTGGCCTTAATCGCCGGGATTGGTCTCGTCGGCTTCTTTACGGCCCGTACGCTCAATGGCCACATGACGGTGACGCGCGAAACCATCAACAACCTGTCGGATTTCCAGGCGCTGCGCAGTGCGCTGCAGGAATTCCTGGACGATCCGAGTGAGGAGAACCGTGGACTCCTTGCGAAGATGATCGACGAGCAGGAGGAGGGGGTCAGGTCGCTCGAATCGTTGCTGACGCGGGAAGAGGACAGGGCGCAGATCGCCTCCGTCGTCGCTCTCGGCGAAGCGATGCGGAGCCAGACCGACAAGCTCTGGGCCGTACAGGTCGAACGCGAGACGGTGACGAAATCGCTGGAAGCGGCGCTCACCGAGATGACCAGGAATGGCAACGGCGCCTATAAGCAGATCGACATCCTCCAGGAGGAATCGGGCGAGAAGGAAGCCTTCGCCAAGGCGCTGCTCTTCGATGCGGCCGCATATCAGGGACTCGCCGAGCGAATCAAGAAGTTCCGCCTGCCGGTGACGATGGCCGTCAATCCCGATGCGAAGATCGAACAGGCGAACAAGCTCTTGCCGCACCTGATGAAGCAGATCGGCGAGTCTGAGAGGATCGCCTCCGACAAGGTCAAGAAGCCGATCGGTGAGATCAAGGAGCAGGCGCAGAAGATAAAGGCGATCCTGGCCGAAGCACAGGACAACGAAGCGAAGAAGAACGCCCTCGTGCCGATCCTCAGCAAGTTCTCCAAATACGAAGCCGACTTCGCCAAGGAGGCGGCGAAGAATTCCGATACGGCCGCCAAGCGCTTCGTCAGCATGGACGCCGAAATTTCGACATTGAAGACGCTGATCGCCGTGATGGATGAAACCTTCAAGGGCCTCGCCAGCACCCGGTTGCACGTCAGCGAGCTGCACCGCAACCTCGACGCGGCGAGCCGTGCGCCGATCGTCACAGACATCGACGGCGTTCGCGGGACGGCTGGCAAGCTGTCCCAACTCGGCGGCAAGAACGCGGCCTTGCGCGACCTCCCGGCCAAGCTCGGACCGTCGCTCGACGATATCCACAAGGGCAGCGCGGCATTGATCGATGTGGGCGCCCGATGGCAGGCCGCCAAGGCCGAAGCCTCGAGCCTTGTTGCGAAAGCGAGCGGCACTCTGGAGAGTTTCGTCAGCAGCGCCCAGGAAGCGGGCAAGCAGGATAGCCAGCGTTCGGCGACAGTCTCGATCGTCGCGATGGTTGCCGGCACGCTGCTCGCGATCATTGGCGGGTTGATGCTCGTCGAGACGCTGCGCGGTCCGCTGAAGCGCGTCACCGAAACCATGACGCGCCTTGCCAAGGGCGACTTGGAAGTGGCGATCGAAGGCCGCAATCGCGGTGACGAGATCGGCGACATGGTGCGTTCCGTTGCCGTCTTCCGCGACAATGCCTTGGAAAACGTCCGGCTCGAGCGCGAAGCCCAGGCAGCCCGCACCTTGTCGGCGGAGGAGGAGGCGCGGCGATCCGCCGAACGCGCCCGCATCGAAGCCGAGCAGACGCAAGCCCTCAACGCACTATCGGACGTCCTTGCGCAGCTTGCCGCGGGCAATCTCGAAGAAGGCATGGCGGAGGATCTGCCGGCGGACTACGTGATGATGGCGCGGACCTATAACAATGCCGTCGACGCTCTGCGCGCGACGCTGATGGATGTCCGCCTCGTCACCGAGGAAATCACCGGCGGCACCGGCAATCTCTCGGCATCGGCCGACGACCTGGCGCGCCGCACGGAGCAGCAGGCGGCGGCGCTGGAGGAAAGCTCACGCGCCCTGCGGCAGCTCACCGAAATCGTACGCACCACCGCCGAGAGCGCTCGCAAGACCACCGTTTCGGTCGACGAGACGAACTCCTACGCCCAGCATTCCGGTCAGGTCGTAGCCAAGGCAATCGACGCAATGGCGGAAATCAACCGCTCGTCGGAAAAGATCGGCACGATCATCGGCGTGATCGACGAGATCGCCTTCCAGACCAATCTCCTGGCGCTGAATGCCGGCGTCGAGGCGGCGCGCGCCGGCGAGGCGGGCCGCGGCTTTGCCGTGGTGGCGCAGGAAGTGCGCGAACTGGCGCAGCGCTGCGCCGGCGCGGCACGGGAGATCAAGGGACTGATCTCGGCAAGCTCCGCCCAGGTGCGCAGCGGTGTCGCGCTGGTCCAGGAGACTGGCGATGCCCTGTCGGTGATCAACGACCATATCGGGACCATTCACCAGCTGGTCGCCAATATCGAAGCCGCCGCCGCCGAACAATATACCGGCCTCAACGAGGTCAATACGGCCGTTCACGAGGTCGAACTGATCACCCAGCAGAACGCCGCGATGGTCGAGGAGAACACGGCGGAAATCCATGGGCTGCGCCGGCAAGTGGAAATGCTCAACGAGAAGATCGAGCGTTTCAAGACTGGGGCCGGCGGCCACGTTGTGCAGGGCCAATACCGGTCGACCTACGCCGCGTAGTTGGGGAAGTTGCCGGTCTCCTCGGGTTTGGCCCGATGACTAGCGCTCTGCCCGCCTGCGGGAGTGGGAACAAGGCGCGGCATCGCCCTTCGCCCCCGCGATCAGGGAGAAGGTGCCGACAGGTGAGGGGCAATATTGCAAGGAATGGATGCGGAACGGTCAGCCGCCGGTTACACTCATGTGGCGGGCGACGGCCGGGCGGTTGTGCTCGCGGTCGATGATGAAATCATGGCCTTTCGGCTTGCGGCCGATCGCTTCGTCGATCACTTGAGAGAGATAGGCGTCGTCATCGGTGGCGCGCAGGGCAGCGCGCAAATCGGCGGCATCATTCTGGCCGAGGCACATATAGAGCGTACCGGTACAGGTGAGACGGACGCGGTTGCAGCTTTCGCAGAAATTGTGCGTCATCGGTGTGATGAGGCCGAGGCGGCCGCCTGTTTCCGCCACCTCGACGTAACGGGCAGGGCCGCCGGTACGGTAGGGGATATCCTTGAGCGTGAACTCCCTCTCGAGCCGTTCGCGCATCTCCGAGAGCGGCAGGTAGTGATCGGTGCGGTCCTCGTCGACCTCGCCCATCGGCATGGTCTCGATCAGGGTCAAGTCCATGCCACGGCCGTGTGCCCAGTGCATCAGTTCGGGAATCTCGGCATCGTTGAAGCCCTTGAGCGCCACCGCATTGATCTTGACCTTTAACCCGGCTGCCTGTGCCGCATCGATGCCCTCGATGACCTTCGCAAGTTCGCCCCAGCGGGTGATCTCGCGGAACTTGTCCGGATCGCGCGTATCGAGCGACACGTTGATCCGCCGCACGCCGCAATCGGCCAGTTCGGCCGCGAATTTCGAGAGCTGTGAGCCATTGGTGGTCAGCGTCAGTTCATCGAGCCGACCTGCCTCGATTTCCTTGCCGAGCTCGCGCACGAGGAACATGATGTTCTTGCGCACCAGCGGCTCGCCGCCGGTCAGCCTCAGCTTGCGCACGCCCTTGGCAATGAAGGCGGAACAGAGCCTCTGCAGCTCCTCCAGCGTTAGAAGATCCTTCTTCGGCAGGAAGGTCATGTGCTCCGCCATGCAATAGGTGCAGCGGAAATCGCAACGGTCGGTAACCGAGACGCGCAAATAGGTGACCATGCGGCCGAAGGGGTCGATCATCGGCGCAGTCATTCTGTCGAGTGGTCGTGCCCTGGTCTTGTCTATGGCGGCCGTGTTCAAGTCTTTTTTCTCCCTGCGCCCCCAATGTCGTGACCGAAAGAGGTCGCGTCAAGGCGCATAACGTCGCAAAGTGTTTTTCAAATATCGGGAGAGTCGTCTTCGGGCGATTTTCGCCGGTTCGATTCTGCTTTACTCAGCGAAGGCCGAGAAACGGAGCGATGACGATGAGTGAATTCTGGCCGACCGAACTGCGTGTATCGAAGGACCGCCACCGGCTGACTGTCAGCTTCGACGACGGCGCTTCCTTCGATCTTTCGGCGGAACTGTTGCGGGTGCTTTCCCCATCGGCGGAAGTGCAGGGCCACGGACCCGGCCAGCGGGTGACGGTGCCGGGCAAGCGCAACGTCCAGATCATCTCGGTGCAGCCAACCGGCAACTACGCGGTAAGGATCGGATTCGACGATTTCCACGACACCGGTATCTACACCTGGACCTATCTGCGCGAACTCGGCGAGAAGGGCGGAGAGCTATTCATGGCCTATGAGCAGGAGCTTGCCGACAAGGGCATGTCCCGCGACAGGGCCGAGAAGCCGCGTTGATCAGTCCTGGCTTTCGCGATCTGGAAGTTCGCTATCCTCCTTGAGCAGGGTCGAGATGATCCGCTCCATCGATTCCGCAACCTTCATGCAATCCTCGATCGGAGAGCCGGCGTGAGAGCTTTCGATCAGTGCCGTCTGGATTTCCATCGCCTCTTCGGTGAGTGCCCGCCCAGCTGCAGTCAGTGACAGCCGCAGCACCCGTTTGTCCTTGGCATCGCCACGGCGCTCGATCAGGCCGCGCCTTTCGAGCTGCGGCAGCAGCATGCTCATGTTCGAGCGGCCGACGAGCAGCTTGCGCGCGAGTTCCTGCTGCGAAATGCCAGCGAAGCGGTAGAGGTTGATCAGAATATCGAGATGCGGTGGCTTGATGTCCAGATGGGCCAGCCGGCGCGTCAACGTCTGCTGCATCAGCTGGCATGCGCGCCCGACGGCGATCCAGCTGCGAAAGCGGGGATGCTCCCAGGGAAAGTGGTGATCTTCGGTAGTCACTTGATTTTTGTTCATCCTTGGACAAATATGTTCATGCTTGAACATTAAGGGCTCGATTCACTATGGCATCCTTTGCGACCAAGGTCATCCGACTCTCGCTCAAGGCCGTGTCGGCGGTCTCTCCAGGGGCCGCCGGCGAATTGGCGTTTCGGATATTCTGCCTCACCCCGAACCGCATGCCGAAGAACGGCAAGGAACGGGCACTGCTGGGCGCTGCGGCGCCTTTGATGCAGCAATCGCGAAAAGTGACGCTGTCCTTTGCAGGCGGTTGGGTTTTCGTCCGTCACTTCCAGCGTCGCGGAAGCGGCAGGGGACCGCGCGTACTGCTCACCCACGGCTGGGGATCTCGCAGCGACTACCTCGCGGCGCTGATCGATGGCCTGCTGGCGGCGGGTGCCGAGGTTGTTGCGCTCGACTGGCCGGGGCACGGGGGGTCGCCGGGCCGCTCTCTCACCATGCCGCAGGCGGTGCGGGCGATCGATGCCGCCTGGCGGCACTTCGACGGTTTCGATGTCTGCATCGGTCATTCCTTTGGCGGCGCCAGCCTGGCCTGTGCGGCGGGAGGCGTGGTTTGCGACCTGCCTGCGCGTGTGCCAGCCAAGCTGGTGCTCATCGGCGCGCCGAGCGAGATGGCTTGGCTCTTCAAAGGCTTCGGCAAGATGATGGCCCTTGTGCCGGCCGCGCAGGCGGCCTTCGAGGGCATGGTCAAGCGCTTGTCCGGCCGCCGCGTCGAGGATTTTGACGCGGCAGGCGTCATGGCTGCGCATAAGAAGCCGGTCCTTGTTGTCCACGCCGAGGACGACAAGGAGGTTTCCGCCGATCACGCCCGCCGTTACGCTGCGAGCGGCCCGCATGTCGAATTGCATTGGGCGAACGGCCTTGGCCACCGCCGCATCGTTTCCGCACCGCCGGTCATCGAGAAGATCGTCGCTTTCCTTGGCGAACGCCAGCAAACGGAGCACCTCAAGAGGATCGCATGATGCCGTCATCGGAACGTCATGCTATTCCGACAAGGAGTGAGCAGGACTGCGCTTCTGCGTAAGGTGTGCAGAGCCGGATCGGAGGACAGAATGACCATCATCAGGACGGTTGAGGAACTGAAGGCGCTCTACGGCGATGCGGGTGAGGCGTCGATTGTCAAGGTTACGGAGACGCTCACCGCCGAATACCGTCAGATGATCGAGGCCTCGCCCTTTGCGGCGATCGCGACGGTTGGGCCGGAGGGCCTTGATTGCTCGCCCCGCGGCGACGATCTGACGGTCGTCCGGATTGCGGACGACAAGACGGTGTTGATGCCGGATTGGCGAGGCAACAACCGCACCGACTCGCTTGCCAATATCGTCCGCGATCCGCGGGTGGCGCTCCTCTTCCTCGTTCCCGGCTCAAACACGACGATGCGGATCAACGGGACAGCGGTCGTCAGCGTCGATCCCGTCTTGATCGGCTCCTTTGAAGTCGACGGCAAACATCCCCGCTCCGTCATCGTCATCACGATCAATGAAATCTATTTCCAGTGTGCCAGGGCATTGTTGCGTTCGCAGCTGTGGAATCCGGAACGCTTCGTCGAACCGGCCTCGCTACCGACGCCCGGCGCGCTGTTGAAGGCTGCAAAAGCCGATTTCGACAAGGACAGCTATGACCGGCAATGGCCTGGCCGCGCCGCAAAGTCGATGTGGTAGACCCGGTTGGCCGCGTGCGACGGCCCGAAATTTCAGGCTCTCAGCGACGGTAGATCAGCCAGTTGCGGCCGGAATCCTTGCGCATGCCGTCCTCGAAGAGAATCGTCCTGTTGCGCCCGGAATTCTTGGCTGCGTAAAGCGCGATGTCGGCCTTGTGGTAGAGGTCGAGCGGATCGTCCGCCGCCGTTGCCATGCACACGCCGACGGAGAGAGTGATCGGGCCGTAGTTGACGCCAGTCTTGGAGTTCTTGAACGGCGTGTTTGCCAGGACGGTGCGGATGCGGTCAGCGGCCTGCAGGCATTCCTCCTGCGTGCTGTCGTTCAGGATGACGGCAAATTCCTCGCCGCCGGTCCGGGCAACGAAGGCGTCCCGGCGGAGATTGGCGCGAATGACGGTGCCGACGGTGGAGAGGATCTTGTCCCCGACCGGGTGGCCGAAACTGTCATTAACCTTCTTGAAATGGTCGATGTCGACGACGAGCAAGCCCGTGTAATTGCGCATTTGCTCGTTGTTGTAGACCGCGGCGAGGGTCTCGTCGAAGGCGCGGCGATTGCCGAGCCGCGTCAGCGAATCGGTGTTGGCAATGCGCTTGTATTCATCGAGTTCCTGGCGGATCGCTTCCATCTCGAAGGATTTCTGAACGACGGTCTGAACGCGCTCCTTGCCCTGGTTCATCGTGTCGGCGGTCGCTTCGCTCAGAATGTCGATCGCGTGGCGGAGGAGGTCGGCGCTCGCCGCACTCTTGCTGGTAATGTTCAGATAGGCCTCGTCGAGAACCTTGTTGTAGCTCTCGAGCGCGTATTGTTCGTCGCGCAGGAGCACGATCAGTTCGCTCAGCTTTGCCGCCAGCGTACTATGGGCGCGCTCTATCCCGCGAGAATGGTGGATATGGCTGAAATAACGCGCACCGATCGCGTCTAGCTCTTCCTGCGTGGCGCGGCTGCCGAGCGCTGCCAGATCCTTCGACAGTTGCGGGTTCGAGCCGAGATAGGCCTCGTAGTAAAGCTCATAATTGCGCGGAATCGGCGCAACGCCCATCATGCGCATTGCATGGGTAATCTGCGCAGCGATATCCGGCGTCGGCGTCCTGTTCGAAGTTGCCGTCTGCATCAGCCAAGCCTTTAAAAATAAAAATTCAAATAGTGCTCTATTTTTTAGGGGTAAAAGCTTTGGGAAGTCTTAACGATTGCTTGGGTTTGTCGATGCAATTCGAAGGATTTGGGGAGGCCGCGGCGCCGGCGGGCGACCGCGGCCCTTGTTGATCTCAGGCGGGGCTGATCATCGTTTCGGGACGAACGATCGCATCGAATTCCTCGTTCGTCACATAACCGCCGCCGACAGCTTCCTCGCGCAAGGTCGTGCCGTTCTTGTGGGCCGTCTTGGCGATCTTGGCGGCATTGTCGTAGCCGATCTTCGGCGCCAGCGCCGTGACGAGCATCAGCGATCGGTCGAGCGCGGCCTTGATGTTCTCTTCGCGCGCCTCGATGCCGACCACGCAATTGTCGGTGAAGGAAACCGCCGCATCGGCGAGCAGCTGAACCGACTGCAGGAAGTTGTAGGCCATCAGCGGGTTGAAAACGTTGAGCTCGAAGTGACCCTGGCTGCCGGCGAAGGTGAGGGACGCGTGGTTGCCGAACACTTGGGCGCAGACCTGGGTAAGCGCTTCGCACTGGGTCGGGTTGACCTTGCCGGGCATGATCGAGGAGCCCGGTTCGTTTTCCGGCAGTGACAGTTCGCCGAGCCCGGAACGAGGGCCCGAACCGAGGAAGCGGATGTCGTTGGCAATCTTGAAGAGGGCCGCGGCCGTCGCATTGATCGCCCCATGGCTGAACACCATCGAATCATGCGCGGCGAGTGCCTCGAACTTGTTCGTTGCCGAGGTGAAGGCGATACCCGTGATGGCGGCGATTTCCTCGGCCACCTTCTCGGCGAAGCCGATCGGGGCGTTGAGGCCTGTGCCGACGGCGGTGCCGCCCTGGGCGAGCTCGCAAAGGCCGGGGAGCGTCATCTCGATGCGCTTGATCGAGGAGGCGACCTGAGCCGCGTAGCCGGAGAACTCCTGGCCGAGGGTCAGCGGCGTCGCATCCTGCGTGTGCGTGCGGCCGATCTTGATGATGTGGTCGAATGCCTTGACCTTCTCCTCAAGCGCCTTGTGCAGGTGCTTGAGTGCCGGCAGCAGATCGTGGATCACCCGCTCGGCACAGGCGATGTGCATGGCCGTCGGGTAGGTGTCGTTCGAAGACTGGCTCATGTTAACATGGTCGTTCGGGTGCACGGGCTTCTTCGACCCCATGACGCCGCCGAGCAGCTCGATCGCCCGGTTGGAAATGACCTCGTTGGCATTCATGTTCGACTGCGTGCCGGAGCCGGTCTGCCAGACGACGAGCGGAAAATGGTCGTTGAGCTTGCCGTCGATCACCTCCTGGGCCGCCTTGACGATGGCGTCGCCAATATTCGGATCGAGGCGGTCAAGCGCCATGTTGGCGCGGGCTGCCGCCTGCTTGACGATGCCGAGCGCCCGGACGATCGCCAGCGGCTGCTTTTCCCAGCCGATCTTGAAATTGCCGAGCGAGCGTTGGGCCTGGGCACCCCAGTAGCGGTCGTTCGCCACTTCGATGGGGCCGAACGTATCAGTTTCCGTGCGCTTCGATGTCATCGTGATACCTGCCTTCGTGATGCGCTTCATCAAGCCGAGGCGAAATGCCGGTGTCGGCCGGTGTCCTCCCCGGAGCCGGGCATCTCTCTGCCCCGGCGATGCCGGCTTGTAAAGGGGCCGCCGGGACCGGCGGCGAGCTACAATCGTTTGAAAATTGTTGCAATGCGGTCGTTTTCGCAGGCGCGTGGGAGGCGTTGCACAACACGTGCGCGTCGCCTGCACTCCTTGTGGCCTTTCCGTCACAGAGGGGCGTCTTCATTTTGACGCTGACGGTGCCGCCGGGGAGCATCTAAGCGCAATCGCTTGGTGCAAAATGGATGCAAATCAGAGGCTTGCCGGCCTTCGCGCGCGAGACGGGGCCAACAGTTTCAGGGCAGCTGTTCGAAATCGAAGGCGGTCGTTTCCTTTTCATTCACCATCCTTTTCTATAAGTCTTCGGGCACGAGGGCGTGGCGAGAATCTGGCAGCGGCCGAATTCGGCGGAAACGCGATACGGGGACGTTTATTCTTATGAAAATGATCAAGTCGGTAGCGATTGTGGCGCTTATGGGCGGCTGTGCGATTGCAACCATGGATGTGCGACCAGCCTCAGCTCTCACGCTGATGGATTTTATCCGCGGCGGCAGGAAGCGGACGCCCGAGCAGGCCTATCCGGTTCAGCCGGGCTACGACATGATGGCGCCGCAGCGCCTCGAAGACAGGACAGCGGTAAAGCCGCCAAAGGTTTCCAGTCCGCGCTACTATAACTACAAGCCCGAGCAGATGCGCAGGATTGCGACTGATCGCCTGGTCGATCCAGTCGTGACGGGCTCGGTGCAGAGCTACGGCTTTCCGCCCATGCTGCGGATCCCGCTTGCCGATGCCCGCAAGCTTCTGCCGCAGGTCGAGGTGCGCGCCCCGGCCGAGGTGGCAAAGGCGGTCGAAGCCTTTTATGCCGGCCGGACCGATTTCGTCTGGATCGGAGGCGAGGGCGTCAATGGGCGGGCCCGTGCCGCCCTGGCGGTACTCGACGATGCTGCCAAGGTTGGGCTCGACCCGAAGGACTATGCCGTCACTGTTCCGGCCGGTGACTTCGACCCAGCCGACATGGTCGCGCGGGAAAAAGATTTGGTGCAATTCGAGATCGCCATGTCCGCGGCGGTCCTCACCTATGTCGAGGACACGGTTCGGGGGCGCATCGACCCGAACAAAATTTCCGGCTACCACGACTTCAAGCGCAAGAGCGTCGATCTCGTCGCCTTCCTCGACAAGGCCGCCACGAGCGCTGACATTGCAGCCCTGATCGAAGAGCGCAATCCGAAGCACCCGCAGTTCCTGGCGTTGAAACAGGAACTCGAAAGGCTGCGAGCCGAAACGGCCGCCGCTCCGCGTGTCGAGATCGCGCCGGGAACGCTGCTGAAGCCGGGCGATAACAATCCGGAGCTTGCCAATATCATCGCCGGGATCAAGCTGAAGGCTTCCGAAGCGCTGAAGACCGAGCATGCCGTGGTGCTGGCCGGTTATCAGGGGACGCCTGAGTACACGCCCGAACTCGTTTCCCTTGTCGAAGCCTTCCAGAAGGAGCAGGGGTTGAAGGCGGACGGTGTCGTTGGCCAGGCCTCGATCCGGGTGCTGACCGGCGGCGACACGACCGCCAGCAAAATCAACAAGCTCGAGATCGCGATGGAGCAGGCCCGCTGGCTGCCGAACGATCTCGGCAATCGCTACGTCTTCATCAACCAGCCCGCTTTCATGGCCTATTATACCGACCAGGGCGCAGAGCAATTCTCGATGCGCGTCGTGGTCGGCTCGAAGGCGAACCAGACCTATTTCTTCCACGACGAGATCCAGACCGTCGAGGTCAATCCCTATTGGGGCGTGCCCCAGTCGATCATCGTCAACGAGATGCTGCCGAAGCTGCGCAGCGATCCGAGCTATCTCGACCGCATGGGGTATCAGGTCGAAGTCGGCGGCCAGGTCGTGCCGTCCTATGCGGTCGACTGGTACGGATCGACGAACTCGATTGCCGTGCGCCAACCGCCGAGCAGCGACAACGCCCTTGGCGAATTGAAGATCCTCTTCCCGAATTCCCACGCGATCTACATGCACGACACGCCGTCGAAGAGCTTCTTCAAACGCGACCAGCGTGCGCTGAGCCACGGCTGCGTCCGCCTCGCCGAGCCGCGTCGTATGGCAGCGGCCGTCCTCGGCATCAGCATGGAGGATGTCGGCAAGGAGATCGCCGCGGGCCACAACCGGGCCCTGCCGGTGCCGCAGAAGGTGCCGGTCTATGTTTCCTACTTCACGGCCTGGCCGAACAAGGACCGTAAGGTGGAGTATTTCAATGACGTCTACGAGCGCGACATGTACATGAACCGCGCCTTCGACGCGACCCGTAAGGCCCGGCAGCAAGCCGAGGGCTGACGAAGCGCTCGAGGCGTAGTCTCATTGACGTGGAAAGGCCCCGCGACTGGCGGGGCTTTTTGCGTCTTGTGTGGCGGGCGGAGCATGCGCGGCCGGGACCCACCGGGTAGGGCCACTGTGGCGTCGGCCATCTTGGAGCCGTTCGGCACCTCGAGCTCGCAGAATCCGGCGTTTACTTCTTCTCCCGCCGGAGAACCGTCCTGACGAGTTCCGGTGTCAGTTCGTCGAAATGCTCGATGATCCGGTCGGGCGAGAGACTCGCGATCGGCACATCGGAGTAACCAAACGGTACGGCGATCGATGGGACGGAGGCGTTTCGGGCGACAAGGATGTCGTTGAGGCTGTCGCCGACCATGACGGAGTGTTCCGCGACGGCGCCAGCATGGGCGACCGTCGAGAGGAGGTGCTCTGCATGCGGCTTGCGGACGGCGAACGTGTCGCCGCCGGAAATGGCGGCAAAGCGGTCGATGAGACCGAGCCCGTCAAGCAGGCGCCTCGCCAGCATTTCCGGCTTGTTGGTGCAGACGGCGAGCCGCAGGCCGGCGTCCTGCAGGCGATCGAGCGCCGAGACTAGCCCGGGATAGGGCAGCGATCCGCCCGGCATCGAGCCATGATAGAAGTCCACGAACTCCTTCATCTGCCAGGTCAGTTCCTCCTCGCTCAGCGCCTTGCCGCGCAGCGCGAATGTCCGCTCGATCATCGCGCGGGCGCCGTGGCCGACAAGATGCGTGAGATCGGTGTAAGTAACCGGTTCGATACCTGCTTGCGTGACCGCGTGGTTGAGACTGGCGACGAGGTCGGGCGCGGTGTCGACGAGGGTACCGTCGAGATCGAAGACGACAAGGGGCGAAGACACTGGCAACCTCGTTCTGCAAAGCTTGTCCGTTCGGGTAGGCGAAGTGCGCGGAAAATGCAATGGCGACCAAGGTCGGTAGCGATTCCGGAATCCGGCGCGTGCCGCGCATTTTGGCTTTTGTTTGCCGCGGCGGGCGTGTAAGTGTCTCATCGGAAATTGGACCGGAGCCGGCGCATTGCCGGCTTCGCCGTCCAGGGGCACAAGAAGGAGCGAGTGGCGCATGGACGCCCGCCAGATGAAGATCAAGGCCGCCCAGGCAGCGCTTGATTATGTCGAAAGTGGAATGCGGCTTGGTATCGGAACCGGGTCGACGGCCGAGGAATTCGTCCGGCTGCTGGCCGAAAAGGTTGCCGCTGGCTATCAGATCCAGGGCGTACCGACCTCCGAGCGGACGGCACGGCTTTGCCTCGAACTCGGGGTGCCGCTTAAATCGCTCGATGAATTGCCCGAGCTTGATCTGACGATCGACGGTGCCGATGAAGTCGATGCGCAACTTCGGCTAATCAAGGGGGGTGGCGGAGCGCTGCTCCGCGAAAAGATCGTCGCGAGCGCTTCGGAACGGATGATCGTCATTGCCGACGAATCGAAAGTCGTCGACGTTCTCGGTGCCTTCAAGCTGCCGATCGAAGTGAACCCATTCGGTCAGGTGACGACGCGGCTGGCGACCGAGAAGGTTGCCGCGCGTCTCGGCCTGACCGGCGAGATCGCGCTGCGTGCATCCGGTGACGGGGCCTTCATGACCGATGGCGGCCACTTCATTCTGGATGCATCTTTTGGCCGTATTCCTGATGCAGAGGCGCTTGCGGCCGAATTGAACGCGATCCCGGGAGTCGTTGAGCACGGGCTCTTTATCGGGATGGCGTCGCTGGCGATTATCGCCGGTCCGGAGGGGGCGCGCACGCTCACGGCAGGCTGAGAGCCAGCCGGTCGATCCCGCGACCGCGACCGTGGCGCAAACAGAATTCCGCACATGAATGCCTGGCGGCGGCAATTGGCCGGGCGACATGTGCCAACTCAGGAGCATTGATAAAAATGAACAAAATCACGAGTTTCGCCCGGGCATTCGCAACCGCGGCCGTTCTCCTTTCAGTGTCGGTTCCTGCCGTAAAGGCTCAGGAAGTGACCGAAGACCAGGTCAAGGCGGCCCGCGCTACCATCGCAGCGCTCGGCGTCACCAACAGCTTCGACAACATTCTGCCGAATCTCGCCGAACGGCTGAAGAACTCGCTGATCCAGGCTTCGCCGAACCATCAGGAACTGATTTCGGCAACCGTCGACGAGAAGGCGCTTGGTCTGGCGGCGCGTCGCTCGGACCTGGAACGCGAAGCGGCGACGATCTATGCCAAGACCTTCTCGGTCGAGGAACTCAATGCGATCGCTGCCTTCTATAGCTCGGCGGCCGGCAAGAAGCTCCTGAACGACGGCCCGATCGCCTCCCGTGAACTCTTGAAGGCGGCCGATATCTGGGCAGCCGGCGTTTCGCGCGACCTCGCCCAAGAGGCCACCAAGTCGCTCGACGAAAAGATCGGCAGCGCCCCGGCAGCAGATGCCGGCACGCAGGCACCGGCGCAGCAGTAAGCTTAGGGAGCCTTGGGCTCGTAGACGAGGCCCGGAGCGATCCGGGCTTTTCTTTTTTGGGGTCGCAACTCTATATCAGGCGCAGCGAC
Organism: Sinorhizobium americanum; assembly: GCF_001651855.1. Taxonomy (GTDB): domain Bacteria; phylum Pseudomonadota; class Alphaproteobacteria; order Rhizobiales; family Rhizobiaceae; genus Sinorhizobium; species Sinorhizobium americanum. The sequence continues at coordinate 171,168 of NZ_LNQC01000075.1, forward strand.
TTTGGTCCGTCAACGCGGGTCTGAAGTTGCGACCGACAACGCCAATCCCATCGTGTTTCCTTTCAGGAGATCTCCATGAGCGCTTTCGACTATGACCTTTTCGTGATCGGCGGCGGCTCGGGCGGCGTGAGAAGCGGAAGGCTGGCGGCGGCGCTCGGCAGGAAGGTGGCGATCGCAGAGGAGTTTCGCTACGGCGGCACCTGCGTGATCCGCGGCTGCGTGCCGAAGAAGCTTTATGTCTATGCCTCGCAGTATTCGGAACATTTCGGAGACGCGGCAGGCTTCGGCTGGAGCGTCGGCGAAAGCCACTTCGACTGGAAGAAGCTCGTGGCGGCCAAGGAACAGGAGATCACCCGGCTCGAGGGCCTTTATCAAAAGGGGCTCGCAAATGCCGGTGCAGAGATCTTGAACACGCGGGCCGAACTTACCGGACCCAATGAGGTGCGGCTGCTCGCGAGCGGCAAGACGGTGACCGCAGAACGCATCCTGATTGCGGTTGGCGGCCATCCGAGCCCCCATGATGCGCTGCCGGGGCATGAGCTCTGCATCACCTCGAATGAAGCCTTCGACCTTCCTGAGCTTCCGAAGTCGATTCTGATCGCCGGCGGCGGATATATCGCCGTCGAGTTCGCGAATGTCTTCCACGGTCTCGGCGTCGAAACGACGCTGATCTATCGCGGCAAGGAGATTCTCTCGCGCTTCGATCAGGACCTAAGGCGCGGCCTGCATGCAGCGATGGAGGAGAAGGGGATCCGCATCCTCTGCGAGGACCTTATTCAGTCAGTCTCGGCGGGCGCCGACGGCCAGCGGATCGCCAAAACCATGAAGCATGGCGATATCGCCGTCGACCAGGTGATGCTCGCCCTCGGCCGCGTGCCGAATACTAAGGGCCTGGGGCTCGAGAATGCCGGCGTCAAGATCAATGAGCGCGGCGCCATCATCGTCGACGCCTTCTCGCGCACGAGCGCGCCCGGGATCTACGCCCTCGGCGACGTCACAGACCGTGTGCAATTGACGCCAGTTGCGATCCATGAGGCGATGTGCTTCATCGAGACGGAGTACAAGAACAATCCCACCTCGCCGGATCACGACCTGATCGCCACGGCCGTCTTCTCGCAGCCGGAGATCGGCACGGTGGGCATGAGCGAGGAGGAGGCGGCGCGGAAATTCGACCAGCTCGAAGTCTACCGCGCCGAATTCCGGCCGATGAAGGCGACGCTGTCGGGACGCAAGGACAAGATGATCATGAAGCTTGTTGTCAATGCCGCGGATCGCAAGGTCGTGGGCGCCCATATCCTCGGTCACGACGCCGGCGAAATGGCTCAGCTGCTTGGGATTTCGCTGAAGGCAAGATGCACCAAGAATGACTTCGATCGCACCATGGCAGTGCATCCGACGGCGGCGGAGGAGTTGGTCACCATGTATCAGCCGAGCTACCGCGTGCGGAACGGCGAAAGGGTCGCTTGAGCCGCGGTTCCGATGGGCGCGAAAGCCAAGCGCGGTAGCCGATGTTTTCTGGTAGAGTGGCTTTCCAAGCCTCCTGTTAACGTTTATAAGCCCGCATCCGCGGCGTGACCGGCTCGTGCGGAAGTGGCGGCTCGGACCGGCCAGCCTGCCGGTTCGAACAAACTCTCCGTATGCCGGGCGGCCTGGTGGCCGCAGGGGGCGCGACGCGGTCCAGCCGCGTCTGACAACAGGTGATGGAAATGGCACAGACTTGGACTCCGAACAGCTGGCGGCAAAAACCCATTCAGCAGGTGCCGGACTATCCGGACCTCTTAGCGCTCGAGGCCGTGGAAGGCCGTCTCGCGAAGTTTCCGCCGCTCGTTTTTGCCGGTGAGGCCCGGCGTCTGAAGAGTGCGCTCGCTAACGTGGCCGAGGGCCGTGGCTTCCTGCTGCAGGGAGGCGACTGCGCCGAGAGCTTTGCCGAGCATGGCGCGGACACGATCCGCGACTTCTTCCGCGCTTTCCTGCAGATGGCGGTGGTGCTGACCTTCGGCGCCCAGCAGCCGGTCGTCAAGGTCGGCCGCATCGCCGGTCAGTTCGCCAAGCCGCGCTCCTCGGGCGTCGAGAAGCAGGGCGATGTCACGCTGCCGAGCTATCGCGGCGATATCATCAACGGCATCGAATTCACGGAGCAGGCGCGCATCCCCAATCCGGAGCGGCAAATCATGGCCTATCGCCAGTCGGCCGCAACGCTCAACCTGTTGCGCGCCTTCGCGATGGGTGGCTACGCCAATCTCGAGAACGTGCATCAGTGGATGCTCGGCTTCGTCAAGGACAGCCCGCAGGCCGAGCGCTACCGCAAGCTCGCCGACCGGATTTCCGAGACCATGGATTTCATGAAGGCAATTGGCATCACCTCGGAAAACCATCCGAGCCTGCGCGAGACCGACTTCTTCACCAGCCACGAGGCGCTGCTGCTCGGCTACGAGCAGGCCCTGACGCGCGTCGATTCGACTTCCGGCGACTGGTACGCGACATCCGGCCACATGATCTGGATCGGCGACCGCACCCGCCAGCCCGACCATGCGCATATCGAATATTGCCGCGGCATCAAGAATCCGCTCGGGCTGAAATGCGGTCCGTCGTTGACTGCCGATGGCCTCCTGGAACTGATCGACCTGTTGAACCCGGCCAACGAAGCCGGCCGCCTGACGCTGATCTGCCGCTTCGGCCACGACAAGGTCGCCGAGCACCTGCCGCGTCTGATCCGCGCCGTCGAGCGTGAAGGCAAGAAGGTCGTCTGGTCCTGCGATCCGATGCATGGCAACACGATCACGCTCAACAATTACAAGACCCGGCCCTTCGAGCGGATCCTCTCGGAAGTCGAAAGCTTCTTCCAGATCCACCGCGCCGAGGGCAGCCATCCGGGCGGTATCCATATCGAGATGACCGGGAACGACGTGACCGAATGCACCGGCGGCGCACGCGCCCTTTCCGGTGACGATCTCGCTGACCGCTACCATACCCATTGCGATCCGCGCCTCAACGCCGATCAGGCGCTGGAGCTTGCCTTCCTGCTTGCCGAACGGATGAAGGGCGGCCGTGACGAGAAGAAGATGGTGGTCAACGGCTGAGTGATCGCAGACGCGTCGAAAGCTCAATTTTACTGAACGATCGGCGCATCTTCTGAATTTGACAGGGCCGGGCCAGCTTGTGAAGCTGGCCCGGCTTTTTTGCTGCAATGGAGAGGGGAATGATGGAAATCCATGAAGGCGGCTGCCTCTGTGGCGCGGTGCGGTTCAAGACGCAGGGGCAACTGAGGGAGCTGATTTTCTGCCATTGTTCGCAGTGCCGGAAGCAGACGGGTCTCTACTACGCCGCCACGAATGTCCTCGACAGCCGCATGGATGTCCAAGGTGCGGACGAGATCACCTGGTATCACTCCAGCAGGAGCGCGAAGCGCGGCTTCTGCCGTCACTGCGGCTCGGCACTGTTCTGGAAAGCGGACGGCCTTGACTATACCTCCATCCTGGCGGGGACGTTCGACGGGCCGACCGGCCTTGAGCCCGGCTATCATATTTTTTGCGCCGACAAGGGTGACTTCTACGACATTCACGATGATCTGCCGCGCTTCGCGGAGGCGTCACAGTAACGCGCTTGCCCTCAGGGACATGCGACCGCGGATTGGTCGAAGGCATCCGCCAGCGCCTCGAACTTGACGGCTTCCCAGGAGGCGTATTCTTCGATGAGCCGGCTGCTCAACCAGAACCGGCCACGTGCCCCATCGTCTCCCTTGCCGATGAAACCGGCCGCTTCTGCGCGCGCGAACAGGCGGCGAATATGCGTGTTCGAGATCAGGTAGCGTTCGGCAAGCCTGGCAAGGCTGACGTCTATCCAGACCTTGCCGTTGACGGCGAGGAGACTGGGCGGGCGCGCCATCAGGTCGTCGAGGATCACCCCGCCGGATTCCGACCATACGAAGATCGCAATGCTTTCCGGCGGCTGCGTCCATCTCGGATCCGAGAGCAGCCGCCTGGCGACGCGAGGCTGCGCGCGCTCGAAGATGCTGGGATCCGTCTCGACGCGTCTGACGCGCGATCCGCCGTCCAACAAATCGAGTGTGCTCATCTGCGTCTTGAACCAGAGCCGCATGGCGTTTTCGCTGATTTCCGTGGGCTCGAGGGGACGCGTTCTTTTCGTGCGGCCGCCATTTGCCGGGCGGAGCAATTTGTAGGCAATGAGTTCGGCAAGGAAGGCGGTCGCCGTGTTCCGGCTGGCAGCTCCCGTTTCGTGCATGATTTTCAGCAATCGCGCTGCCGTGATGCCGGAGTCGGCGTCGTTCGGGTCACGCTCCAGGTGCAGGGCATAGGCCGCTTGCGTGAGCATCCATCTCTGGTGGGCTGCCACGAGGCGCGCGATGCGCGGAAACAGGTCGTTCATGGAAATCAGGGTACGCGCGCCCGCTTGCAAGACCTCAAGAAATTGAGGGTTTTGCACGAGAGCGTCCACCGTAAAGGCGGGTGGAGTCTTCCGTCCGGCTTCTTCCGTCCCAGCAAGCCGCTGCATCTGTTGCGTGTGCTCCAGACCTCTCCGCGCACCGAATGCTCCGCTTACCCCGTGCCCCGGCGCAATCAATATAAAATCTCACCTTGGCCTAAACGCGCAAGTACGTCGTTTGGGTTCACGTAAATTTTAGGGGAATTTGCGATACTGATGCTACCGGCGGGTGAAGAACCGTGGCTGCCATACTCCGGTATGGGTATCGGCTTGGCCGGTAACCACAGGACCCATGCAGAATGGCGCCGGGAAGCGGACATTGCAGCGTCTCCGCCCGATTTGCAGTTGATTTCAGGGTATCTACGCATCTGTACGATGCGCGCAAATCGTTAACGCACCGTTCTATTTATACTTTAGTGAAGTCTGACTCGCGTTATGGTGGAGTCTCAGGCCACTGTGTCGGACGCCGAACTCCGCAGGGTCCTTTGCATGTCTGAAAAAGCGCGCGCTGTAGGAATGCAGTTGGCCCGGCGGGGACGCCGGGCCAATGAGTCGCTTCCGCTAGCGATGCGTTTATAAGCCGGCGCTGAAGAGTTCGGCGTGCGATTTGAAGAAGCGCTCGGTGCTGTAGCGCTTGCCGAACATCATGTCGTGCTGGAGGAAACGGTAGTCGCGCAGCGTTACCGGGATCTTGGGCTGACGCAGCCAGTTCTCCAAGCCCTTGCCGTTCTTTCGGATCAGCATATAGCGGTCGAGAACGCGGAAGTGGTCGTGAACCTTGCCGAGGAAGCCCGTGTAGTAGGGGTGCTCGTAGCCGGCCTGAGTCAGAATCTGGTAAGAAAGAAATGCCGGGCTGATGCTGCCGATATCCTTGCGCGCACCGGTCTTGTTCGACCAGACGACGAGCGGCGTTTCGTGCTGGGCCTTCATCTGGTCCTTCGAGCCCTTGCGCTCCGCCGTCACGTCCTTCATGTAGCCGGTGCTGGTGTAGACGGTGTTGAGCGGCGGCAGATGATCGCCGAAGAGAACGATGATCGTCTCGCGATCTCGCTGCTTCGCCCAGTCCATGAGCATTTTCAGGCTGTCGTCGGCCTCCTTGATCCCTTGAGCGTAGGTGGCAAGCACCTGGCGGTCGCTTTCCGGCAGGTCGCCCTCGACCTTGATGGTGTTCTTCGCGTAGCGGTTCGGCTCGTAGGGCCCATGGCCCTGCAGCGTCACGGCGAAGAAGAAGAAGGGATCGTCCATCGCGTCGGCCTGGCGGATGATCTCCTTTGTCAGCGATTCATCCGAAGCGAAAATTCCGCGCTTCTGCATCGCCGGCAGGTTCTCTTCGGAGCGGAAGGTATCAAAGCCGAAGGCCTTGTAGACGGCGGTGCGGTTCCAGAACCAGCCCTGGAACGGATGGATGGCGCGCGACACATAGCCTTCACCGCGGAAGAAGGTGGCGAGCGACGGGATCGGATTGCGGATATATTGCTGGTAGGGAATGCTGCCATAGGGCAGGAAGGCATTGGAAAAGCCGGTCAGCGCTTCGAATTCCACGTTGGCCGTCATGCCGCCGAATTCCGGCGAGAAGACGTTGCCGCCCTGGAGTTCGCGGATCGTCGGCATCGGATCCGGCGTCAGCTTGACCTTGGGGAGGCGCGTCGGATCCCAAAAGGATTCGCTCATCAGCACGATGACGTCCGGCTTGCCGCGATGCGTTGTGCCGGCGGGCAGCGGCTTTACCGGAATACGGCCGATCGCATCGGCCATGTAGCCGGGCGGGGCGCTCACATTGGCCATCGGCAGGTTGATCGCAAAAGCGAGTACGAATCCGTTGTGGCGGTAGTTCTCGGTCTGGTCCCACATGATCGGAATGACGCGCAACCGGTCACGGACCCAAGAGAACTGGTTGTAATCCATGATGTTCCAGAAGGCGACGAGCAGCGGCAGGGCGAAGACCACCCGTGCGAGACGCTCCCTGTGCGTCAGCTTGGGAAAATTCCGCCAGGCGTAGCGCAGCAGCAGGGCGATGGCGACGGCGGTTACCAGAATGCCGAGAACGACGCCTATGGCGGTCCATGGCCGGTCCTTCACCAGCACCGGCATCAATTCCATGATCTGCCGGCCGAACAGAAAATCGGTCGGATAAAGCGGGTCGGACAGGAAGACTTGCTTCTGCTGGCAGATAAATGCCGGGATGATGGCGAGCGGCGCCACCAAGAGCGCGCCCTTGTGCTCACGGCCGAACAGCGCGTCGAGCGCCAGCATGACGAGGAAGAAGGCTGCGACCGTCGTCCAGGCCGGGCGCATCGGATCGATGAAATAGGCGATCGTCTCGGAGCCCGACTGGCGCACGATAAACTCGACGGCAAAGACGATCGTCGCCGCAATCGAAAGCGAAAACAGCGTGCTGCGGGTGCCCGCCAGGGTCTTTGCATGACGAACGGAAAAGCCCGGCCTTTCGACATAGACCTGATGACCTCTCGCGGCGGAATCGATACTGGCCACAACTTCTCCAATTTCATAAAACTTTCGTTCAACTGTCATACGACTGTCATCTTGAACGGGGGATGAATGGCGAAACGGCTTTGATGATCCTCCGGTTCCCGCCGCGTCGAAGAACCGCTGGCGCGTCAGTTAACGGCCGGGAACTGCACGGTTTTTCAGATTTTTTCCGCGGACATTGCGATTGGGAGTGGGTTTTTTGCCGCCGGATGCGTTAAGAACAAGCCTTAAGCTGGTTGCATTCGCCGAGGAAACACCGACAGGCCTGCCATGACCCCACAGAAAGCCGTACCTTCGACGCTACGGATCGCCGTAGCCCAGCTCAATCCGAGCGTCGGCGATATCGCCGGCAACCTGGCCAAGGCGCGCGAAGCGCGGGCCGACGCGGCGCGCCAGGGAGCCGACCTGGTGCTGTTCACCGAGCTTTTCATTTCCGGCTATCCGCCCGAAGATCTGGTGCTGAAGCCGGCGTTCCTGAAGGCTTGCCTGCGCGCCGTCGAAAATCTCGCCGCAGAGACGGCGGATGGAGGGCCGGGGGTGATCATCGGCTTCCCCCGTCAGGCCTCCGCGCAGCGGCACAATTCCGTGGCCGTCCTGGATGCCGGCAAGATCATCGCCGTCCGTGACAAGGTGGATCTGCCGAATTACGGCGAGTTCGACGAAAAGCGGGTCTTCGACGCAGGCGAGATGCCCGGTCCGGTGAACTTTCGCGGCATTCGCATCGGGGTACCGATCTGCGAAGACATTTGGGGCGAGCTCGGCGTTTGCGAAACGCTCAAGGAGAGCGGCGCCGAAATCCTGCTCTCCCCCAACGGCTCGCCCTACTATCGCGGCAAGGTCGATGTGCGTCACCAGGTCGTGCTGAAGCAAGCGATAGAGACCGGGTTGCCGATGATCTATGCCAATCAGCTCGGCGGGCAGGACGAACTGGTCTTCGACGGAGCGAGCTTCGGCTTCAATGCCGATCGCTCGCTCGCCTTCCAGATGAGCCAGTTCGAGGAGGCGCTGTCGATCTCCGAATGGACCAGGGGCGACGATGGCTGGGTCTCGGCCGACGGGCTTCGGTCGCGCCTGCCGGAGAGCGAGGAGGCGGACTATCGCGCCTGCATGTTGGGGCTTCGCGACTACGTCAACAAGAACGGGTTCAAGAACGTCGTCCTCGGCCTATCGGGCGGCATCGACTCGGCGATCTGCGCGGCGCTTGCGGTGGATGCGCTCGGCGAGGAGCGGGTTCGCACGATCATGCTGCCCTACCGCTATACGTCGCGGGAATCGCTGAAGGACGCCGAGGCTTGCGCCAAGGCGCTCGGCTGCCACTACGACGTTGTTGCGATCGAGGAGCCCGTCGAAGGCTTTCTCAATGCGCTCGCCGACACGTTCGAGGGGACCGAATCCGGGATCACCGAGGAGAATCTGCAGAGCCGCACGCGCGGCACGATCCTGATGGCGATCTCCAACAAGTTCGGCTCGATGGTCGTGACCACCGGCAACAAATCGGAGATGTCGGTCGGCTACGCCACGCTCTACGGCGATATGAACGGCGGCTTCAACCCGATCAAGGACCTCTACAAGATGCAGGTCTACGGGCTGTCGCGCTGGCGCAACGGCGCCGTGCCGCCTGGCGCGCTCGGCCCTTCCGGCGAGGTCATTCCCGTGAACATCATCGACAAGGCGCCCTCGGCCGAACTTCGACCCAACCAGACCGACCAGGACTCGCTGCCGCCCTATCCGGTGCTCGATGATATCCTCGAGTGCCTCGTGGAAAGGGAGATGGGAACGGAGGAAATCGTCGCCCGCGGCCATGACGAGGCGACGGTGCATCGGATCGAACACCTGCTCTACATCGCCGAGTACAAGCGGCGGCAGTCGGCGCCAGGGGTTAAGATCACCAAGAAGAATTTCGGTCGCGACCGGCGCTATCCGATCACCAACCGGTTCCGAGACAGGGGCTAGCGATGCGAAGCTCGGTCGAGACCTTCGACATCGCAAGCGGCGAGACGCGGGTTGTCTGGCAGACGGAGCGGCTGGTCGAGGCGCCGAACTGGTCACCGGACGGCAAATCCCTGATCATCAACGGCGACGGCAGGCTCTATCGGCTTGCCTTCGACGGTTCCGACCCCACGGAGATCGACACGGGCTTTGCCCGCCAATGCAACAACGATCACGGCATCTCGCCGGACGGGAAAACGCTGGCGATCAGCGACAAGACCGAGTTCGGCAAGTCGGCAATCTATCTGCTGCCGGCCGAGGGCGGCACGCCCCGGCTGGTGACGCGCAACCTGCCGTCCTATTGGCACGGCTGGTCCCCGGACGGGCAGACCCTGACCTATTGCGGCATCCGCGACCAGGTCTTCGACATCTACACGATTTCGATCGACGGCGGGGAAGAGTGGCGCCTGACACATGGCGAGGGCCGCAACGATGGTCCGGACTGGTCGCCGGACCGCGCGTGGATCTATTTCAACTCGAGCCGCACCGGGCGAATGCAGATCTGGCGCGTGCGGCCGGACGGCCGCGATGTCCAGCGCATCACCGACAGCCCCTATGGCGACTGGTTCCCGCACCCGTCGCCGGACGGCAGGCATCTGCTCGTGCTCTCCTATGACGGCGAGGTCTTCGACCATCCGCGCGATCTCGATGTCCGCCTGCGGCTGATGGATCCGCAGGGCGGCAATGGACGTGTCCTCCTGGAGCTCTTCGGCGGGCAGGGGACGATGAACGTTCCAAACTGGTCGCCCAAGGGCGATGAATTTGCCTTCGTACGTTATCGACCGGTCTGAGCCGGGCCGCGGCATCGCCTTGCCTTTCGCCGGCGGCTGTGCCCATATGCGGCCGTCAGGTGCCCGCTTGCTGCGGGAGAATCGGGAAGCCGGTTGAATTCCGGCACGTGCCCAACGCTGTGACGGTGACGTCTGCGTCAAAGAAGTTCTGAACATTTTCAGAGCTTTGCCACTGGATCCTGACGTGATCTGGGAAGGCGGCGCAGCCGAGTGATCCGAAGTCAGAAGACCGGCCTGGCGAGATAGACCGGCCCCGCGCGGACGGCGGGAGGTTGCGCATTGTTGGGGATCGAACGATGCTGCCTGACCCGAACGGCTGCCTTGCGCCAGCCGGTGCCTTTTCGCCGGACGAGCGTGCCGCCGTCTATCGCGCCATCGAGACGCGCCGCGACGTGCGCGACGAGTTCCTGCCCGAACCATTGCCCGAGCCGCTGATCGCCCGCCTCCTTGAAGCGGCGCACCGTGCCCCGTCCGTCGGCTTCATGCAGCCGTGGAACTTTGTCCTCGTGCGCCGAAGCGAGACGCGGGAGAGGATCTGGCAGGCATTCCGGCGCGCCAATGAGGAGGCGGCCGGAATGTTCTCGGGTGAGGCGCAGGCGAAATACCGCTCGCTCAAGCTCGAGGGCATACGCAAGGCGCCGCTCAGCATATGCGTGACCTGCGACCGGACCCGCGGCGGCGCCGTCGTGCTCGGCCGCACACATAACCAGCAAATGGACGTGTATTCGACGGTTTGCGCCGTGCAGAATCTTTGGCTCGCGGCGCGGGCAGAAGGCGTCGGCGTCGGTTGGGTCAGCATTTTTCATGAGAATGAGATCAAGGAGATCCTCGGCATTCCCGGACACATCGAAATCGTCGCCTGGCTATGCCTCGGCTATGTCGACCGGCTCTACCAGCAACCGGAACTGGCGGTGAAGGGCTGGCGGCAACGCTTGCCGCTCGAGGACCTCGTTTTCGACGAAGGATGGGGCGCCCAGGATGGCCGTGTTCCGACTGCTCAAAGCGAACGAGTCACTCATTCTGCAGCGGCTGATAACGCGATCCGCGAGGGTTCTTGAGATCGATCGCGCTCTCTTCCTGTGGCAGGAAGGCGGGACCGACGACGCGGACCTTGCTGGTCTTCGGGTCATAAGGGCGCTCTTCCGCTGGCTTTGCCTCCGCTTGTCCGGAGGCTGACGGCCCCTTGATCGTCACGACGGAAGGGCTGACCACCGAAAGTTTGGTTCCCGAGGTGGTGCTTTTGTTCTGATCCGTCGTGACCTTGGGAATCTGGCAGCCGCAGATGCCGGGAGAACCGACGTCGCGCACACGATAGGCGAAGGCGTTGGGGAGCTCCCTATACGGCCTTCCCGTGGAGGCCGAAACCATCTGCTCGCTCTCCTCGGTGGCGAGGACGTGATAATAGAGTTCCGTATCGGCACCGGGGCATCGTGCCCGGCAAAGCTCGGCGTCGCGTTCGAAGTCGGCTGGTGTTGCGTTCGACGAAATCGGGAAAAACGCTCCGTCGCAGGTCCGCACGCACATGGTTCTGAAGCCGCCTGCGGCGCCATTCTCCATGAATGTGAAATCGTCGGTCGGGCCATCGAACAGCAACGGATAATCCTCGCCGTCCGGGGGGAAACTTTCAAGGATGTTGCGGTGAGCGCGGGCTTCTTCGGTGCCGAATTCACCCGGAGCCGTCTCGTCCCAGTTCAGACCGGCTTCCCCGAAGCAATCATTCAATTCCATCGCGACGAGGATTCGCCGGCGCATGTCCTCGTTGCCCTTCGAAATCAAATGCCGGCGCTGGTCCTTGAGCGTGTGGAGATTGTCCTCCATGCGCGCGATCGCCTCGTCGAGTTCGGCGCAGGCGGCCTCATTTTCGCTGTCGATGTAGACTACGGACTCATCGGTGCATGCCATGCGCCGCCTTTCGTTCTTGGCGCGGCGAAGTTCGATGTTCTGGCGTGAAACCGCGCCGGTGAAATCGCGAAGATTGGCGGTTGTCGTGAAGGCCGCCGGCAGATCCGCGAGGCGGGCGCTGAGCCGCTCGCAGACGTCGGTGGCCGACGCCTGCCCGGCCATCGCCAAGGCGAGCGGCAAGAGGGCCGCTGCGAGGCGCATCATCCTCAAGGTCGCCGGGGATCGGAACACTGACACTCGTCTTTCCTGCATTTCGCTCCGCTGATCGCGGCACAGGGGCGCCTGTAATCACCATCATACGATGTTAAGGTGAGGGCGCAACGACAAGACGGCGTTTGCGTTAATGCATTCGAGGCAGGAAGGGCCGGGCCGCGTGAACGGCCCGGCCTCACATCAGGCCGCCCTTGCGGTTTCGAGCGACATCGGCCGTTCGAGCACCGAACCCTCGATGGCGGCAACGGCCATCATTCGTTGAAGCAGGCTTCTCGACACCTCCCAGGCGACGGCGACCGCGTGGACATTGCCGATCCTGTGCGGCTCGGCAATGCGTTCTCCGGGGCACCCCATCCGGCGGAACATCCGCTCGAGGAAGACGTCGGTGACGGTGACGATGTGGCTGATGCCGGAGGCAAGACCAAGTTCGCCGACGCCGCACATGAGCTCGGCGGCGGCAACCGTCACTTGGTTGGAGGACCGATCCTGGGAGATATCCGGGTCGATGCAGAAGCGGCTCGATTCCCAGACCGAAGCGCTGCGAATTTCCGGGTTGCCGCCGAGCAGGACCGGGAATGTATCGTCCAGCATGTTCGGCCCCAGCGTCGGCAGGAGCCTCAGCGAACCACGCAGCTTTCCAGTCTCCGGCGAGTACGACATCACATAAAGGGGATTGGCCTTGTCGTAGTGGTCGATTTCCCAGTTGCCCTCGGTCCTGACGTCCCATTTCAAGAAGTCATGGAAGACGCGCTTGCGCAGCCGGAACATCTCGTCGATAGCCTGCGGATGTTTCCCGCGAGCGTTTCCGTTCACTATCCTGATCATCTTTCGCTCCATCGTGTTTGCGCGATGGAGCGATGCTGTCAGTCTCGGGCGACACATGTAACTGTCGGTAGTGACAGTTTAATCCGACGATTTTTCCCATAGAATTTGTGGGGTATCGGCCGCCTGGACCGAGCTCAGATGGTAAATTCCCCCGTCAGATGGTGGGGATCAACGCATGGCGGACCGCCTGCGCAACCGCTTGCGTGTTTGACACGACATTGAGCTTGCGCCGCGCATTGCTCATGAAGAAGCGGACCGTGCGTTCGGAAATGCCGAGGATCGTGGCGATTTCCCAATAGCTCTTGCCGGCCGCCGACCAGGTCAAGACCTCGGTTTCGCGGCTGGTCAATCGCGTATCGCGCTCGTCGATCGCATCCGCCATCGCCCGCTCGAGCATCGAGGCATGAAAAAGATTGGCCGCCAGCTGGAAGTCGCGCAGATGGCAGCGACGATATTCGGACCATTCCGTCGGCGACATGTTGGCGCTGATCGCCAGCAGCGCCATGCGGCCGGCCGGCGAGGGCAGCGGCAGGGCGACGCCTTCCGTGGACAGGCCGATGTCCTCCGCAGCCTCGAAGAGCGGCTCGCATTCGGGAAAGCGGCGGCGTGCGGGCGCCCATTCCACAGGCCTCACGCCCCCGAGGGCCAGCCGAAGAATCGGATCGATCCGGTGAAGACCGCGCGACAGATACAGTTCCTCGGCATAGGCGCCGAAGGTGTGATGCAGGCGGCAGACCTTGAGACCCTCGGCGGTCGGTTCCGCTTCGAGATAGAGAAGATGCGCAATATCGAAGGTGCGTCGCATCAAGGCGAAGAATTGCTGCGGTTCCGCACACCCGCCATATTCCACGATATCCAGCAGATCGAGGACAGCCTGTTGATTAGTCATGCCGTAACACCGATTCATGCCCCTAGAATAAACATGGTTTAGCCCGCCGGTTTTTGTCTAGTGCTATATTTCGTAATCGGTGCAACTCTTTGGATTAAATCAATCCATAGTTGCATTTCCGGTGCAAGCGGCCAAGGAATCGCCTAAAGCGCGATGGACCGGAGCGCCATCCCTCAGGCGGGATGGCTTGCCTCGACCACTGCAAGAGCGGCCATGTTGACGACGCCGCGGGAAGTGACGGAGGGAGAAAGGATGTGGGCCGGCAGCGCCGAGCCGAGCAGGATCGGCCCGACATGGAGGCTGTCGGTCATGGTCTTGACGACACCGAGGGTGATGTTGGCGGCGTCCAGATTGGGGAAGACGAGCAGGTTGGCTTCGCCCTTCAACGTGCTGTTCGGCATCACCCGCTCGCGCAGTGTTTCGGAGATCGCCGCGTCGCCGTGCATTTCGCCGTCGACCTCGAGATCGGGCGCCAGCTCGCGGACGATCTTGAGCGCGGCGCGCATCTTGGCGGCGCTCTCGGATTCGCGCGACCCGAAATTCGAATGGGAAACAAGCGCAGCGCGCGGCGTGATCCCAAAGCGGCGTATTTCGCCGGCAGCCATCACGGTCGTCTGGGCGATCTCTTCGGCGCTGGGGCTGAAGCTCACATAGGTGTCGGTGAAGAAGGTCGCGCCGCGCTGGGAGATCAACAGGCTGAGCGCCGAGAAGTCGAGGACGCCGGGCTTCTTGCCGATGATCTGCGAAACGTCGCGCAGGTGTCGGCTGTAGCGCCCTTCGACGCCGCAGATCAATGCGTCCGCTTCACCGCGCTTGACTGCCAGCGCACCGATCACCGTCGTGTTCGTGCGCACGATCGTGCGGGCGGCTTCCGGAATGACACCGAGACGGCCGACCAGCGTGAAGTATTCCTCGACGTAGTCGCGATAGCGCGGATCGCCTTCCGGATTGACCACCTCGAAGTCGACATCGGGACGAATTCTGAGACCGTAGCGGCGCAGGCGGGTTTCGATGATCTGCGGGCGGCCGATCAGGATCGGCTTGGCCGTGCCTTCTTCCAGGAGCACCTGGGCGGCGCGCAATACCCGTTCATCTTCCCCTTCGGCGAAGATGACGCGGTTCTTCGGGGCGTTCTTGGCGGCTGCGAAAACCGGCTTCATGATGAAGCCGGAGCGGAAGACGAAGCGGTTGAGCTTGTCGAGATAGGCGTCGAAATCCTGGATCGGACGGGTGGCGACGCCGCTTTCGGCAGCCGCCTTGGCAACGGCCGGGGCGATGCGCAGGATCAACCGCTGGTCGAAGGGCGAGGGGATGAGGTAGTCGGGTCCAAAGACCGGCGTTTCCCCTGAATAGGCACGGGCCGCGACATCCGACGGTTCCTCGCGCGCGAGGCCGGCGATAGCCCGCACCGCCGCCATCTTCATCTCTTCGTTAATGGTGCGCGCGCCGCAATCGAGCGCGCCGCGGAAGATATGCGGGAAGCAGAGAACGTTGTTGACTTGGTTCGGGAAGTCGGAGCGTCCCGTGCAGATCATCGCATCCGGCCGGGCCGCGCGGGCAACTTCCGGCATGATTTCCGGCGTCGGGTTGGCGAGCGCCATGATCAGCGGCTTCTCGGCCATCTGGGCGAGCAGTTCGGGCTTGAGGACGCCGGCCGCCGAAAGCCCCAGGAAGACGTCGGCGCCGCCGATGCTGTCGGCAAGCACGCGATTGGCGCTGTCCCGTGCGTAGACCGCCTTCCATTCGTCCATCAGAACCTCGCGGCCCTTGTAGACGAGGCCCTCGAGGTCATGGACCCAGATGTTTTCGCGCTTGGCGCCGAGGGTGACGAGAAGGTTGAGGCAGGCAAGGGCCGCGGCGCCGGCGCCCGAGGCGACGATCTTCGCTTTGGCGATGTCCTTGCCGGCGAGTTCCAGGCCGTTCAGGACGGCGGCGGCGACGATGATCGCTGTTCCGTGCTGGTCGTCATGGAAGACGGGAATGTCCATCTTCTCGCGCAGGCGGCGCTCGACCTCGAAACATTCCGGGGCCTTGATGTCTTCGAGATTGATGCCGCCGAAGGTCGGCTCCAGCGCGGAAACCACGTCGACCATGCGTTCGACGGTTGGTGCGTCGATCTCGATATCGAAGACATCGATGCCGGCGAATTTCTTGAAGAGGACCGCCTTGCCTTCCATGACCGGCTTGGAGGCGAGGGGACCGATATTGCCGAGGCCGAGCACGGCGGTGCCGTTCGAGACGACGGCGACGAGGTTCGAGCGGGCGGTGAAATCGGCGGCGCTCTCCGGGTCGTCCCTGATGGCAAGGCAGGGGGCGGCGACGCCGGGCGAATAGGCGAGCGCCAGATCGCGCTGGTTGCCGAGCGGCTTGGTGGGCTGGATCTCGAGCTTGCCCGGGCGGGGGTAGCGGTGGAAGAAGAGTGCCTGCTGGTCGATGTCTCCGCTCGCCGGAGCCGATTGAGGTTTCGCTTTGTCGCCCGTGGTCATGCCGTCACATCCCCGTTTCTGGATCGGGGGCCTTTTGGCACGAATTCCCGCCCGCGTACAGTTTCACGGCAGCGCTTTTCGTCAGCCCGACCCGGTCCGCCGAATTCCGGTGTCATCTTCCTGAAACACGAGTCTGGTTTTGACGAGGCGAGACAAAGCTCGAGAAGGCGAGGATCTCATGGTTGCGGTAACGGGATCTCAACAGAATCCGGTTCGGAAATTGCGGACGCTGTTCATCTCCGACCTCCATCTGGGCTCGAAGGCGGCGAAGACGGATTATCTTATCGACTTCCTGCGCCACCATGAGGCCGAGACCATCATTCTCGTCGGCGATATCGTCGACGGCTGGCGGTTAAAGCGCAGCTGGTACTGGCCGCAGAACTGCAATGACGTCGTTCAGAAGCTGCTGCGCAAGGCGCGCAAGGGGTCGCGCATCATCTATATCCCGGGCAACCACGACGAGTTCATGAGGGATTTTCCGGGCGTCCACTTTGGCGGCATCGAGGTCGCGGCGCGCCACATGCATCAGGGCGCGGACGGGCGCAACTATCTCGTGCTGCATGGCGACGAATTCGACGTCGTCGTGCGCAACGCGCGTGTGCTCGCCTATCTCGGCGACTGGGCCTACGATACGGCAATCGCCATCAATATCGGCCTTGCCGCCATTCGCCGCCGCCTCGGCATGCCCTATTGGTCGTTTTCGTCCTGGGCAAAGCTGCAGGTCAAGCACGCGGTGAATTTCATCGGAGAGTTCCAGAAGGTCGTCGCGGAGGAAGCCCGCCGGCATCACGCCCAGGGCGTGATCTGCGGCCACATCCACCACGCCGTGATCGAGGATATCGACGAGATCCGCTACATCAATACCGGTGACTGGGTCGAAAGCTGCACCGCGATCGCCGAGCATTTCGACGGCACGATGGAACTGATCATCTGGCATAGCCTTCGGGGAATGGCGGCGGTGGAGACCTCGGCCGACGACTTGCCCGTGACGTTGGCGGCGCCGCAGGCAGCCTGAGGTTCTCCGTACCAAGCCTTGAGCCTCACCAAAGTGGCTAAAACTAGCGGCTGGCGAGCTGGCGGATATCCGTGCTAGACGTTGCCCACAGCCATCAGGTCCTCCCATGATTCCCGCATCAGCGCCCCCCGTCCTGGGGCCTCCGCCGCGTTATTTCGCGCTCCGCATCGCGTTGCTCTTCTGCGCGCCGTTGATCGTCAACGGCTTCGCCATGCCGTATTTCCCGGTCTGGCTCAGCAGCCTGTCGATGAGCGATTTCGAGATCGGCGTGGTGCTTGCCGTGCCGATGTTCATCCGCGTCATCACGGCGCCATTGGCGGGTGTTCTGGCAGACCGGCTCGGCGAGCGCACCATCGTGCTGATCTGGTCGGGCTGCTTCTCGCTTGGGCTCGCCTTCGTTCTCTTCTTCGCCAAGGACTTCTGGCCGGTGCTGGTGATCTACGCGCTGCAGTCGGCCGCCTATTCGCCTTACCTCCCGATCGTCGAGGCGATAGCGCTTTCGGGCGTGCGCCGCTGGGGTTTCGACTATGCGCAGATGCGCGTCTGGGGGTCGATCGCCTTTATCGGCGCGACGATGCTCGGTGGCTGGATGATCGGCTTCCTCGGCGGTGCAATGGTGCTGCCGGCGATGGCTGTCGGTTTCGGCCTGACTGTTGCGATGGCCTGCGCTGCTCCGCGCATCGGCCGTCCACGCAGACCTTCGCCGATCACGGCGATCACCGAAGCGCCGCCGCAATCGCTAAGGCAGCCCGATTTGCAACTGCTTTTGATCGGCGTCACGCTGGTCAACAGCAGCCATGCGATGCTGTTCGCGTTCTCGGCCATCTATTGGCAGCAGATCGGCTATAGCGGCACCCAAATCGGCGCCCTGTGGAGTGCCGGGGTGGCGGCTGAAGTGCTGATGTTCTTCTTCGCCAAGGCCATTACCAGGCGCTTCAGCGTCTGGGCGATGATCTTTTCCGGCTGCCTGCTGGCGGTTGTGCGCTGGCTTATCTTTCCATTGGACCTGGGCTTCTCGGGCTATTTCGTCCTGCAGTGCTTCCATGCCTTCACCTATGCGATCATGCACACCGGCATGCAACACAAGCTCGTCGAGAGGGTCGCAGAAGAGCAGGAGGCTTCCGCACAGGGCCTCTACTTCTTTTATACCGGCATCTTCACGGCGATCTTCACGTTCATGTCCGGCTATTTCTACGCCTGGTTCGGGGTGACTGGTTTCTATTCGATGTCGGTCGTGGCCCTGTTCGGGTCCTGCTTCGCCTTTGCCGGTTGGTATCTTCAGCCCCACAGGCTCGGCTCAGGCGGGAAGACGAGCGAAGCTTCGTAGCGGAGCCCCGGGCTTCGGTCTTGCGCCAGCAGCAGCGGGCCGTCGAGATCGACGAAGTCGGCTCCCTGCGCGACGAGGACGGCTGGAGCCATGGCGAGCGAACTGCCCACCATGCAGCCGACCATGATCTTCAGGCCGAGCGCCCGGGCCTCTTCGCGCATGCGCAGCGCCTCGGTAAGCCCGCCGGTCTTGTCGAGCTTGATGTTAACCGCGTCGTAGCGCCCCACGAGCGCCTTCAGGTCTGCGGTCGCATGCACGCTTTCATCAGCGCAGACCGGAACGGAGCGGGTTGCGGAGCCCAACGCCTCGTCGCGCCCCGCCGGCAGGGGTTGCTCGATGAGCGCGATACCGGCCTTCGTGCAGACGGCAAAATGCAAGGCGAGGTTTTCCGGCGTCCAGCCTTCGTTGGCATCAAGGATGATGCTGCTTTTCGGTGCGCCTTTCCGCACGGCGCGGATTCGCGACGTGTCGTCAGCGGTTCCGACCTTGACCTTCAGGAGCTCCCGATGGGCGTATCTTGCGGCCTGAGCCATCATCTCTTCGGGCTCGGCGAGCGAAATGGTGTAGGCGGTCGTCAGGGCAATCGGATCGGCGAGCCCGGCGAGCGCAGCGGCCGATCTGTTCGCCCGCTTGGCCTCGAGATCCCAGAACGCGCAATCGACGGCATTGCGGGCGGCACCGGGTTTCATCGATTGCTGCAAGTCAAGCCGCGTGATGCCCGATTCGATCAGCGCTCCAGCGGCTTCGATCTCGCTCAGGACCGATTCGATCGATTCGCCATAGCGGCCATAGGGAACGCATTCGCCCCGCCCGGTGACGGTGCCGTCGCTGATCGTGCAGGTGACCACGCTCGCCGTCGTCTTCGAGCCGCGGGAGATGGTGAAGGTGCCGGCGATTGGAAAATGGTCGACGGTGGCAGAAAGCGAGTTCGGCATTGTTGTTCTCTCACGGGGTACGTGACTTAGCGGCGCCCGCTCTGTCCCGGACGCGCGGTCGCGCCGGCGCGCTGTGTCTTTTCGGCCGCACAAAGCCTGCGGTACGGCTTTGAATCGATGGGTGATTTTGTCCTGGGATCGAATCTGGTTTAAGAGATTACTGAATAGCAAGTGAAAGACCAAGATCACGTGACGCGAAAGCCATCCCAGAAGGCTGCCGATGTCGTCCTCGCCGAGGCCGACGGGGAGACGGGCCGACGCTATGTGTTCAGCGGCGACTGGCGGCACCAATCGGCGGAAGCCATGTCCGACAAGCTGAAGCGGCTCGGAAAGCCGGCCGGCGGCCGAAACGAGTTCGATTTTTCCGGGATCACCGGCATGGATACGGCCGGCGCCTGGATCATCCGGCGCTTCATGAACGGGCTCGGCAGCGAGAACGGGGGCGAGGTTCGCTTCGCCGGCGGCGGGGAGCGCTATGTCGAACTCGTGCGCGCCCTGCCCAAGGAATTGCGGCAGCCCGAGCGTTCGAAGCGGAAGGACCCGCTTTTCCAGCGGTTGTTTGCACCGATCGGTGAGGTGACCGTATCGATTTGGACCGATACGGTTGCCGCGATGTATATTCTCGGCTCGGCGGTGCGCGGGGCGCAGATGAAGCTCGGGCGTCACGCCGGCGTTTCGCCTGCCGCGATCGTCCACCAGATCGACCGCATGGGCGTGATGGCGACACCCATCATCACGCTGATGTCGTTCCTGATAGGCGCCATCATCGCGCAGCAGGGGGCCTTTCAGCTCCGATCTTTCGGGGCGGAAATCTTCGTCGTCGACCTCGTCGGCATCCTGCAACTGCGCGAAATCGGCGTGCTGCTGACGGCGATCATGATTGCGGGCCGTTCGGGCAGCGCGATCACGGCCGAGATCGGCTCGATGAAAATGCGCGAGGAGGTCGACGCGCTGAAGGTCATGGGGTTGAGCCCGGTCGGCGTGCTCGTCTTTCCGCGCCTCGTGGCACTGACGATCGTGCTGCCGCTCTTGACCATCATCGCGAATTTCGCCGCTCTGGCCGGGGCGGCGCTGGTTGCCTGGAGCTATTCGGGCATCACCATACCGACGTTCCTCGCTCGACTGCAGGAGGCCGTCGATTTCTCCTCGGTGGCGGCCGGCATGATCAAGGCGCCTTTCATGGCGCTGATCATCGGTGTCGTCGCGGCGGTCGAGGGGCTGAAGGTCGGCGGCAGCGCGGAATCGCTCGGGCGGCGTGTGACATCGTCGGTCGTCAAATCAATCTTCGTCGTCATCCTCATCGACGGACTTTTCGCGATGTTCTACGCGGCGATCGATTTCTGAGGCGGACGTACAATGGTTCAGGCGGTCATGGACAAGCAATTCGAGCAGGCGGCGGGGCGCGAAAGCATCCTCTCCGTTCGCGACCTGACCGTCGGTTTCGGCGACAATATCGTCCTCGACAAGCTCAATCTCGACGTGCTGCGCGGGGAAATCCTCGGCTTCGTCGGAGCTTCCGGTACCGGCAAGTCTGTCCTGATGCGTACGGTCCTCAGGCTGCTGCCGAAGCGCTCCGGCACGATCAAGATTCTCGGTGCGGAATACGACAAGGTGAGTGAGGAGGAACGCATCGCGCTCGACATGCGGCTCGGCGTGCTCTTCCAGCATGGCGCGCTCTTTTCCGCACTTACGGTGCGGGAGAACATCCAGGTGCCGATGCGGGAGTATCTCGACCTGCCGCAGGAGTTGATGGATGAACTGGCGCGCCTGAAGATCGAATTGGTGGGCTTAGCACCGGAAGCGGCGGAAAAATACCCGTCCGAGCTTTCCGGCGGCATGATCAAGCGCGCCGCCCTCGCACGGGCGCTGGCGCTCGATCCGGACCTCGTCTTCCTCGACGAGCCGACGTCGGGCCTCGATCCGATCGGGGCAGCGGAGTTCGACGAGTTGATCGCCAAGCTGCGGGACACGCTTGGATTGACCGTGTATATGGTGACTCACGATCTGGATAGCCTCTTCTCGGTTTGCGACCGGATCGCCGTCCTAGGCCAGAAGCGCGTCCTGGTCGAGGGCACCATCGAGGACATGCTTGCCTGCGACGAGCCGTGGGTGAAATCCTATTTCCGCGGCAAGCGGGCGAGGGCGATCGTGCGCGAGCACGGTTGATCCGGAACGTGATAAAATAGGCGGCGCGAGGTGTGTCGCACCAGGGTGATATGGCGGCGGGGCCGCAGAGGTAGTCTGAGCCGATGGAAACTAAAGCGAATTATGCCATTGTCGGCTTTTTCACGGTGTTCGTGATCGCCGCTGCCTTCGGCTTCGTCTACTGGATGTCGCAATACGGCAGAAGCGGCGAGATGGTCGAACTCGTCGTCAACATTCCGGGCTCTGCCAACGGCCTGTCGGTAGGCTCGCCGGTGCGCTTCAACGGGATCAATGTCGGCTCCGTCCGCAGCCTTGCGATCGACGCCAACGATCCGCGCTACTCGATCGCCATCACGGAGGTTTCGGCCGATGCGCCGGTGCTGAAGTCGACAAGGGCGACGCTGGAGATCCAGGGCTTGACAGGGGCAGCCTATATCGAGCTCAGCGGCGGCCGAAAGGGCGACGAAAACATCCTCAAGTCCGCGCTCGAGAACGGCACGCAGGCGCGTATCCTTGCCGACCAGTCGAGCGTCACCAGCCTGCTCGCGACCGCCGACCAGATTCTTGATCGGGCGAACAGCGCCATCGGCGACATCCAGGGCTTCGTCACGGAAGTTCGTGGCCCGCTGACCTCGACAATCGGCAATGCGCAGCGGTTCTCCAAGGCGCTGGCGGACAATTCCGACGCGATCGATCAATTCCTGAAGAGCGTCGAGGAGTTGTCGGGGTCGGTCAGTGCGGCCTCGAAGAAGCTCGATACCACTCTTGCAAGCGCCGACAGGCTGATCAAGTCGGTCGATCCGAAGAAGATCGACACGATCGTCAGCAATGTCGAAGAGGTGAGCAACGACCTCAAGGCCGCTTCCGGCGGCGTTTCGGAGGCGATCGCCGGCTTCAAGCGCACAGTCGACACCTATGACCAGTTCGGCAAGAACGCGCAGCAGACCTTGAAGCGTGTCGACGCGCTGGTGGCTGCGGTCGACACCCAGAAAGTCGGGCTGGTCGTCAACGACATCTCCGCGGCAAGCGCCGATGCCCGCAAGGTTGCCTCTCAGGTATCCGAGTTTGCCAACAAGATTTCCGCCCGTCAGGAAGACATCGACCAGACGATCACCGATTTCACGGAGATGTCGAACAAGCTGAATGCGGCATCAAACCGTGTCGACGGCATACTCGCGAAGGTCGACGGCTTCCTCGGAGACGCGAATGCGCCGTCGCTTTCGGCCGAGGCGCGCGCGACGCTTGAATCGTTCCGCCGCATGGCCGACAACCTCAACGCCCAGATCGGTCCGATCACCGACAACCTGAAGCGCTTCTCCAATTCCGGTCTGCGGGACGTGGAGACGCTTGTCACGGAAACGCGGCGGACGGTGCAGAGCCTGCAGAGTACGATTTCCAATTTCGATCGAAATCCACAGCGCCTGCTATTCGGCGGCGAAACTGTTAAACAATATGATGGCCGCACGCGACGGTGATTCGCTGATTACCGGTCGCGGGCAGGTTGCGTGGGGGCGGGGAGCCGGACGGCGCCGCGTTGTTTGGGGATGATGTGCGTATGGGTTTTCCGGGTCTGGTAGCGTGGCGTGGTGCGGGAGCGGCCCGGATTGCCGCGATTCTTTCATTGGCGACGATGCTGACGGGCTGCGGTACGCGCCAGGCGGTCAACGATACGTTCAGCCTGGCATCGGTGCCCGTCGTCGAACGTGCGGCCGGAACGAACCGTCAGATCCTCGTGCCGGAACCGACGGCCCTGAAGACGCTCGGTAGCGACCAGATCGTCGTCCGGCTGTCGAGATCGGAGCTGCAATATCTCGCCGGAGCCCAATGGGGCGACAGCCTGCCGCGCCTCGTGCAGGATCGGCTTGTCCAGACTTTCGACAATACCGGCAGGGTTCGTGGCGTCGGCAAGCCGGGCCAGGGCCTTGCCATCGACTATCAGCTCGTCACCGAACTCCGCGCCTTCGAGATTTCCACCGACGGGCCGGATACGGCGGTGGTCGAGATCTTCGCCAAGATTTTGGACGATCGCACCGGCACCGTGCGCAGGCAGCAGGAATTCCGTGCCGTCGCGCCGGTGCAGGGTGCTGGAAATCCGGCCTTTGTCACAGCCCTCGATGCGGCATTTGCCCAGGTGGCAGCTGATATTGTGGGCTGGACGCTGCAGTCCATCTAAGCTCGGCGGCCGAAACGGGGCGGCCGTCGGTAGGCGGAGTTCACCCGCTGCCAACTTTCGAGAGCGCGATACGGTTGAGCACTTCGCCGGCGCCTGCGACCGACTTTACCGCTTCCTCTGCGCGGAGGATTTCGTCTTTTGTGGCAACGGTGCCGCCGAGCAGGACCGTGTTGCCAGTGCAGGTCACCGTGACGTCGGCCGCGTCAAGGCCCGGCGCGACGGCGAGGCAATGGGCAACCCTTCGCTCCAGTTCCGCCGGGTGGTCGGGGGTTACTCTTTCGGGCTCCTGGCCGAAGAATGTGCGCTTCTTGAATATCATGCGGCGATCACTCCGTCGTTGCGGAGAAAACGCCGCAAGCGGGGATTTGTTCGCGTCTTCGTTGAGCAATCAAGGCCAGCGAACGACCGGCGGCAAGGACGAGAGGATCGACTCGACGTTCCCACCCGTCTTGAGGCCAAAGATGGTGCCGCGGTCGTAGAGCAGGTTGAACTCCACATAGCGGCCGCGGCGCACGAGCTGCTCGTCGCGGTCGGCCTCGGTCCAGGGCGTGTTGAAATTCCCCCGGACGATTTTGGGGTAGACGATCGCGAATGCCTTGCCGACGTCGCGGGTGAAGGCGAAATCGGCCTGCCAGCCGCCCAGATCCTCGGGCGAGTGCAGCCAATCATAGAAGATGCCGCCGGTGCCGCGCGGCTCGTTCCTGTGCTTGAGGAAGAAGTACTCGTCGCACCATTGCTTGAATTTCGGGTGATCGGCGACCGGATGCCGATTGCAGGTGATCTCCATTGCCCGGTGGAAGACGATGGTATCCGGGTCGGTCATGAGGCGCCGGCGGTCGAGGACGGGGGTCAGGTCCGCGCCGCCGCCGAACCAGTTGCTGGTGGTTACGACCATGCGCGTATTCATGTGCACGGCCGGCACGTTGGGATTGACCGGATGGGCGATCAGCGAAATGCCGGAGGCCCAGAAGCGCGGATCTTCGCTGGCGCCGGGGATCTGGCTGCGGAACTCGGGGGAAAATTCACCGAAAACGGTCGATGTGTGGACGCCGACCTTCTCGAAGACGCGGCCCTCCATCATCGACATTCGCCCGCCGCCGCCGGCGCCTTCGTCGCGCAGCCAATCCTTGCCGATGAAACGGCCGGGCGGACGATCCGACAACGGTCCCGTGAGATCGTCCTCGATCGCCTCGAATGCCGCGCAGATCGAATCGCGCAGGCTTTCGAACCAATCCTTCGCCTCGGCCTTCTTGTCTTCAATATCTGCAGGCAGACCCTGCGGCAATTGCGGTCTTTCCATGGGAATTCCGGTTCCAATAGGCGGGCTTCCGCAGAGAGCGAGCCCGATTCTGTCGCCGTCCACAGTCCATATTTTGGGCCGGATGGCAACGGCGCCGCGGTCCCGCGTGACAGTCTATCGCATCGACGCGCCTCCGGCGATTTTGCTCAGGAGGATGGCTCGGGACCTCTGGGCTGGCCAAGCGGCGGTGCCGTTCCTATCTTTATCGTCAGAGGTACAGCCATGGCGAAGATACCCCCAGGGCCGCCGCTCGAGGGCTTGCGGCGCCAGATCGCCCGGCATCGCCGGGAACACCCCGGACGCCGCGACAAGCTGTTCGTGCGCGAGACCTTCCGCCTCGAACGCAGTGCCGCCCGCGCCAAGGCGCGCGAATGGTTCGAGACCTGGCCGAAGGCCGCCTACTGGACGGAAGTCGAGAGCTGGCGCCAACTCGAGGGCGATGAGATCGAGTTCACGATGCGGCGGCTGCCGAGCGCCGACTGAACGACCGCATTTTCGACGCGCACACTGCTCCGGTGCCACCTTCGCGCGACGCACTCCTTACTGTGGTGGTTAATTCGTCTCGCCAAGGCGTGGGGATCGCGCTAAGAGTCGCTCCACTCTTCCTGGCACACCCTCCCGATTGCTCATCACCGGCCATCACCCATGCCCGTCCTCCGCTCGGTAATCGTCCTGTCCGTGACGCAGATGGTCGCCTGGGGCGCGATGTTCATGTTCGTATCGGTGACGGCGGCCGGAATGGCCCGCGAGCTCGGCCTCGAGCCGTCGATGGTCTATCTCGGTCCCACCATGATGCTCGTGGCAATGGCGCTGTGCTCACCGCCGCTCGGCGCGCTTTATGAGCGCTTCGGGGCGCGGCTGGTGCTTGCGTCCGGTTCGGCGTTTGCTGCGCCCGGCTTGTGGCTGCTGGCAAGCGCGCATGGGCCGTTCACCTACTTCGTCGCCTGGGCTCTCCTCGGTATCGCCGGTGCCGCGACGCTGACGACGTCCGCCCATGTCTACTTGACCGAAATTGCCGGCGAGGGCGCGCGCCGGGCGATCGGGGCGCAGATGTTTGTGATGGCACTCGCCCCGAGTGTTTCCTGGCCGGTCACTGTGTTCTTCGAGGCAGCGCTCGGCTGGCGTGGCGCGCTCATCGTCTACGGCACGGTGATGCTGCTCGTCTGCGCGCCGCTGCATTGCTTCGGTCTCCCGCAGACCAAGAGGGCAGGTCGGGCGTCCCGTGCCGCCCTGGATGACAAGCGGGAGCGGCCCGACACGCGTCGCTATTGGGCGCTTGTCGCCCTTATCGTTGCAGCCGTTGCGCTGAACGGCTTCGTCACCTGGGGTTTCCAACTCGTCGTCATCGATATTTTCCGGAGCTACCGCGTGCCCGACTATCTGGCGGTCGGTTTCGGATCGGCGATCGGTTTCGTGCAGCTCTCGGCGCGGCTTTTCGACTTCCTCGGCGGTAACCGATGGGACGGGCTGACGACCGGCTGCGTCGCAGCGGCGATCATGCCGCTGGCATTGATCGCCCTGATCCTCGGCGCGGGAAGCGAGTGGGCGATCGTGCTCTTCCTCGTGCTCTACGGCCTTTCAAGCGGCGCGATGTCGGTCAGCCGGGCGACGATGCCGCTGGTGTTCTTCTCGCCGGCGCAATATGCGTTGGTCATGGCGCGCCTCGGACTGCCGCTCAACCTCGCCTTCGCCGCCGCACCGCCATTCTTCTCCTTCGTCCTCGCAGCAGCCGGAAACGGCTGGGCGCTTTCGATTGCGCTGCTCTGCTCCGTGGGCACTTTGACGAGCATGATCCTGCTCAACCGGATGCGGCCGGCTGCGGCCTACGCACCGGCGTTTTCCACGCCGTCGGAAGGATCCATCAGCCGCGGCCCAGCCCCCTCGGACGCAAGCACGTCATGAGGATTGCGCAACGGGCAGTCGCGCATCGACAGGCAGCCGCAGCCGATGCAACCGGACAGCTGGTCGCGCAGCGAGGTCAACTTGGCGATGCGATCGTCGAGTTGCTGCCGCCAGCTGTTCGATAGCCGGGCCCAATCCTCGACGGTCAGCGGCCGGTCGTCGGGAAGCACCGACAGGGCGGATTGAATCTCCGCAAGCGGAATCCCGGTGCGCTGGGCGACCTTGATGACGGCGACGCGTCTCAAGACCGAGCGCGGGTAGCGCCGCTGGTTGCCCCGGCTGCGGTTGCTGCGGATCAGCCCCTTGGTCTCGTAGAAATGCAGCGTCGAGACGGCGATGCCGCTGCGCTCGGCAACCTCGCCGACGGTCAGTTCGCGCTTGAAATCGCTGCCGGCTTCTTTTTGCATGGGTGCTATTGACCTCAACTAAGCTTGAGGTTCTATAGCATGAGCTCCCTGCAAGCGACAACTAGGAGCTGATTCCGCATGACAGAGAAAATGACCCTCGCCCTGATCTATGGCAGCGCACGGCAGGGCCGGTTCTGCGATACCGTTGCCAGCTGGCTTATCCGCGAGCTTTCGACCTCCGACGTCTTCAGCTTGACGATCATCGATCCATTGCGGTTGAGAAGCGCGCGCAGCGAGAAATCGGCCGATCCGGCAGAGTGGATGGAGCGAAAGGTCGCCGAGGCGGACGCCTTCATCGTCATCACGCCGGAATATAATCACGGCTATCCCGCGGCACTGAAGGAAATGATCGACGCCGTCTACGAGCCCTGGCATGCTAAGCCGGTGGCCTTTGTCTCCTATGGTGGCGCTTCCGGCGGTATCCGCGCCGTCGAGCAATTGCGCCAGGTCTTCGGGGAGCTCCATGCGGTGACGCTCCGGGACGGGGTGGCACTTCCGAAGGCGTGGTCGAAATTCGATGCAGCCGGCAATCTCTACAAGCCGGAAGAGCTGCGCGCGCCGCTGTTCCTGATGATGGACCGGATCACCTGGTGGGCGCGGACGCTGAAATATGCGCGCAAGGCCACACCCTATAACGAGATCGCAGCATGAGGGGCGAGATAGAACGCCTCAAGCCGCTCTTTGACGTCTCAGAACGCGCCGGTCTGCCGCATCGCCTCGCCGACCACCATCGCGGTCGCGATCGCGATGTTGAGCGACCGCTGGCCGGGAGCCATCGGAATGAGGATGCGGGCGTCGGCACGGTCATGCACATGATCGGGCACGCCGGCGCTTTCCCGGCCGAAGAGCAGAATGTCATCGGGTTGGAAGTCGAAGCGCGTATAGGGCTCGGCGGCCTTGGTGGAAGCGAGCACCAGCCGCCGGCCGTTTTCCGCCCGCCATGTCTCGAATCGCTCCCAGCTGACATGGCGGGTGAGCGTCACCGCCGCGATATAATCCATGCCGGCGCGCTTGAGGTTTCGGTCGGAAAGATCGAAGCCCGCCGGCTCGATGATGTCGACGGCCAATCCGAGACAGGCGGCGAGACGGAGGATCGTTCCGGTATTGCCCGGAATGTCCGGCTGGTAGAGGGCGATGCGGAGTTCGTTCATGAGCTATCGACGACGGCCTATGATGAAAGGGGAAGACGCGAGACGTCGTATGGCATCGATTGGGGCCTTGATCCACTGCCCTGTCGGCTGCGTTGGTGTGCATTCGGCGCGACTGAATTTCCGTTCGCTAATCTGTGCCGAAACGGCAACAGCCAGAGCGCCCGCGGAGAAACAGGCAAGAAAGTGACTGCGACAATCTGGCGCGGCGGGCCGATTGAGGATAAAGGTCAATTCTCTTCAACGCGAACCGACGGAGGCATGCATGATGGTATTGATGTTGACACGCCTCCATCCAGTAGCCTGGCCTTTGCAGGCTTAGCCGGTTCCGCGCCTTTCCTTCTTTCGATCGAATGACGCGCTCCGGTCCCGGAGTGAAGCTCGGCTCGAGGCGTCATCTCTGGACCGCGATTTCTCAAAGATAAAGAATGCGGGGCGACCCGCCTTCCTTCAAACTATCTGAAGGAGCTTGGATAATGTTCGGCTGGTTTGAATCCCGCCTCAATCCTTACCCGACGGAAGAGCCCAGCCTTCCGCCGAGCGGTCTCTTTGCCTTCTGCTGGCACTACACGAAGCCGGCGGCGCCGTGGCTGCTGATCATGGCGGTCTGCACCATGCTGATCGCGATCGGCGAGGTGGCGCTGTTTCAATTCCTCGGCAATGTGGTGGATTGGCTGTCCAATGCCGAGCGCGAAACCTTTCTCGCCACCGAGGGAGGCAAGCTCGCCTGGATGGGAGCCCTGATCCTCATCGGCCTCCCGGGCCTTGTAGCGCTCGATTCATTCATCATGCACCAGGTGCTGCTCGGCAATTATCCGATGATCGCCCGCTGGCAGATGCACCGCTACCTGCTTCGCCAGAGCATGACCTTCTTCGCCAACGAGTTCGCCGGGCGCGTGGCAACGAAGGTGATGCAGACGTCACTTGCGGTTCGCGAGACGGTGATGAAGATCCTCGACGTCTTCGTCTATGTCGTGAGCTACTTCACGACGATGCTGGTCGTCGTCGCCGCAGCCGACTTGCGGCTCGTCGCACCGCTTGCCATCTGGCTCGCCATCTATGTCGTGATCGTCACCACCTTCGTGCCGCGCCTGCAGAAGATCTCCAAGGAGCAGGCCGATGCCCGGTCGATAATGACGGGTCGGATCGTCGACAGCTACACCAATATCAGCACCGTGAAGCTCTTCTCGCATGCGGGGCGGGAGGAGACCTATGCGCGCGCCGGCATGGAGGAGTTCCTCGACACCGTCTACCGCCAGATGCGCAAGGTGACGCTGTTCCACATCTGCGTCTACGCGAACAACTGCGTGGCGCTCTTCGCCGTCGGTGCACTCGGGATCTATTTGTGGCTGACCAGCGCGATCTCGGTCGGCGCGATCGCCGTCGCGATCGGCCTCGCAATGCGCATCAACGGCATGTCGCAATGGATCATGTGGGAAGTCTCGGCGCTGTTCGAGAATATCGGCACTGTCTATGACGGCATGGGTATGATGACCAAGGCGCACGACATCGTCGACCAGCCGAATGCGGCGCCGCTGAAGGCCGAGACGGGGGCGATCCGCTTCGAGGACGTGCGCTTCCACTACGGCAAGGCAAAGGGCGTTATCGATCGGCTGTCGCTCGAAATCCTCCCCGGCGAGAAGATCGGCCTCGTCGGCCGCTCGGGTGCCGGCAAGACGACGCTGATGAACCTGCTCCTGCGCTTCTACGACCTGGAGGACGGCGTGATCCGGATCGACGGCAAGGATATCTCCGCCGTCACCCAGGACAGCCTGCGCTCTCAGATCGGCGTCGTCACGCAGGATACGTCGCTCCTGCACCGCTCCATTCGCGACAATATCGCCTATGGACACCCGGAGGCGATCGATGCGCAGGTCATCGCCGCCGCCAAGAAGGCGAATGCCTGGGAGTTCATCCAGATGCTCGAGGACAACCTCGGCAGGCGAGGGCTCGATGCGCAGGTCGGCGAACGCGGGGTGAAGCTCTCGGGAGGCCAACGGCAGAGGATTGCAATTGCCCGGGTCTTTCTCAAGGATGCGCCGATCCTCATTCTTGATGAGGCGACATCGGCGCTCGATTCCGAGGTAGAGGCGGCGATCCAGGAGAACCTCTTCGCCCTGATGGCCGGCAAGACGGTGATCGCCATCGCCCACCGCCTGTCGACGCTGACCGAAATGGACCGTCTGGTCGTCCTCGAAACCGGGCGGATCGTCGAGACCGGCTCGCATGCCGAGCTTGTCGCGAAGGGCGGCCTCTACGCCGACCTCTGGTCGCGTCAGTCGGGCGGCTTCATCGCCGACGATGTCGAGAAAGAGGAGGCGGCGGAGTAAACCGCCGCCTCGTTGCGCTTTCGATCGAGTCAAAGCTTACGCATTTGTAATCGACGGGCCGGCGGAAACCGATTGCCGTCCGTTCTCAGCCCCCTATTATCTGAACAATGCTGCGCGCCATCGTCACCATCTTCGAGAATTGGATCAAACCCTTTGCGCCGCGCCACCGGCTGCGGCCGCCGCGGTCGCTCTGGGGCTTCGCCTGGTTCTATGCAAGCCAGGCAAAGGGCCCGTTCCTCGCCATGGCGGCGCTCGGCGGCCTGGTGGCGATGCTCGAGGCCGGGCTCTTCTATTTCGTCGGCCGGATTGTCGATGTCCTCGATACCATCCGGCCGGAAGATGGCTGGAGCGGGCTGATTTCTTCCAACGGGCCGGAACTGTTGTTCATGCTCTTGACGGTGCTGGTGTTCCGCTTCCTGGCCGTGGCGCTTGCGGCGCTGGTCGAAGAGCAGGCGATCATCACCGGCTTCCTCAATCTTGTGCGCTGGCAGTCCTATGTCCATGTCGCACGGCAATCGCTCACCTTCTTTCAGAACGACTTTTCCGGCCGCATCGTCACCAAGGTCTGGTCCGGCGCGCAGGCGACGAGCGATCTGATCGTCTCGCTGCTGCAGGTCATCTGGTTCATCGTCATCTACACGGCGTCGACCATGGCGCTGATCGCCCAACTCGACTGGAGGCTGGCGGCGATGGTGGCCTTCTGGATCGCCGTTTTCCTTTCGCTTGCGCGCTATTTCGTTCCGCGCGTCCGCAAGCACGCCCGCGATACTGCGGAAATGGCGTCGATGCTCAACGGCCGCATGGTCGACGCCTATTCGAATATCCAGACGCTGAAGCTCTTCGGCAGCGACGAGGAGAACGACCGCTATATCCGCGCCGGCTTCGACCGCTTTCAGGGTGCGGTCATCCCCTTTACCCGCCTGCTGACCGCGGTGCGGGCGTCCCAGGCGCTGCTTTCCGGGATGATGATCGCGGCGATCGCCGTCTACTCGGTGCATCTGTGGCTTGCCGGAATGGTCAGCTCCGGAGCGGTTGCCTTCACGCTGGCGCTGGTGCTGCGCCTTAACATGCTGCTCGGGCGGATGATGTCGCAGTTCAACGCAATCATGCGCAATATCGGCACGATCCAGAATTCGGCCGAACTAGTCTCTCAGCCGATCGGCCTCGTCGACCGGCCCGGTGCCTCAGATCTGAAGGTCAACCGTCCCGAGATCCGGTTCGAGCGGGTATCGTTTCACTACGGCAAGGGCGCCGGCGTGATCGATGATTTCTCCCTGTCCATCCGTCCCGGCGAAAAGGTCGGCATCGTCGGCCGCTCCGGCGCCGGCAAATCGA
The DNA here is from genome assembly GCF_001651855.1 of Sinorhizobium americanum. GTDB lineage: Bacteria > Pseudomonadota > Alphaproteobacteria > Rhizobiales > Rhizobiaceae > Sinorhizobium > Sinorhizobium americanum. The sequence goes on from NZ_LNQC01000075.1 coordinate 203,213, forward strand.
CCCTCGTCAACCTGCTGCTGCGCTTCTACGACCTGGAGGGTGGACGGATCTTGATCGACGGGCAGGACATCGCCACGGTCCGCCAGGAATCGCTGCGTGCTCAGATCGGCATGGTCAGCCAGGACACCTCGCTTCTGCATCGCTCGATCCGCGACAATATCCTTTTCGGAAGGCCGGGTGCGACGGACGAGCAGCTGATCGAGGCGGCGCGCAAGGCGGAAGCCTATGACTTCATCGTCGATCTGCAGGACCAGCGCGGCCGCAAGGGCTTCGATGCCCATGTCGGTGAACGGGGCGTCAAGCTCTCCGGCGGCCAGCGGCAGAGGATTGCGATCGCCCGCGTGATGCTCAAGGACGCGCCGATCCTTGTTCTCGACGAAGCGACCTCGGCGCTCGATTCGGAAGTAGAGGCCGCCATCCAGTCCAATCTGGAGCGTCTGATGCAGGGCAAGACGGTGCTCGCGATCGCCCACCGATTATCGACGATCGCAGCACTTGACCGTCTGGTGGTGATGGACCGCGGACGTATCGTCGAGGATGGCAGTCACGCTGAACTGATCGGGCGTGGGGGCCTCTATGCGGAACTTTGGGCGCGCCAGTCCGGCGGCTTCATCGCCCAGGAGGAAGCGGCCGAATAGGGGACTCCGACGCGCCCTTCAACCGTGCCAAGCCCTTGTGCTCACTGGCTGCCTCTTTCCCCCGCGACAATCTGCCCACCTCCTCCTGTGAAGACTGGACATAATTCGCGATCGAGCATAGAACGCGCCGGATTGGTGGGGATTCTGCGTGCGGGATTCTCCGGATTCTGGCATCCGTTCCGGCACTTGCCTAGGCAAGCCGGGCAGGGTGCCAGCAAGAGGATAGGGTGCGCTCCGAGACCTGGCAAAGGGACCGAAACGCGCCGGGGGCGGATGCGGTTTCCGCACATTGCGTGAGAGGATGGTTTAGCCGTGAGCGAACACGACACTTCAAGCGAGACCTTGGGCGAGCCCACTCGCCGCGATTTCCTGTATCTGGCAACCGGCATGGCCGGCGTTGTCGGCGCCGGCGCGGCGGCTTGGCCGTTCATCGACCAGATGCGCCCGGATGCATCGACGCTCGCGCTGGCCTCGATCGAGGTCGACGTTTCGAGCCTCCAGCCGGGTATGTCGCTGACGGCGAAGTGGCGCGGCAAGCCGGTCTTCATCCGCAACCGCACCGACAAGGAAGTCGAGGAAGCGAAGGCCGTGCCGCTCGAAGAGCTCAAGGATCCGGTCGCGCGCAACGCCAATCTCACCACCGATGCGCAGGCGACCGATCTCGATCGCTCCGCCGGCGAGGGCAAGGAAAACTGGATCGTGATGATCGGCTCCTGCACCCATCTCGGCTGCGTGCCGCTCGGCCAAGCCGGTGATTTCGGCGGTTGGTTCTGTCCCTGCCACGGGTCGCACTACGATACGGCCGGCCGCATCCGCAAGGGCCCGGCACCGGAGAACCTCGCCGTGCCGACCTTCTCGTTCGTTTCCGACACAGTTATCAAGATCGGTTGAGGGGACTACTGATAATGAGTGCTGAACATTCAACCTACACGCCAACGACAGGCATAGAGAAGTGGGTTGATTCCCGTCTTCCGCTGCCGCGCCTCGTTCACGACTCGTTCGTCTCCTACCCGGTGCCGCGCAACCTGAACTACGCCTACACCTTCGGCGCAATGCTGTCGGTGATGCTGATCGTCCAGATCCTGACGGGGATCGTGCTGGCGATGCACTATGCCGCCGAAACGAGCGTCGCGTTCAACTCCGTCGAAAAGATCATGCGCGACGTCAACCACGGCTGGCTGCTGCGCTACCTGCACGCCAACGGCGCGTCCTTCTTCTTCATCGCGGTCTATCTGCACATCGCCCGCGGCCTTTATTACGGCTCCTACAAGGCACCGCGCGAGATCCTCTGGATTCTCGGCGTCGTCATCTACCTCCTGATGATGGCGACCGGCTTCATGGGCTACGTACTGCCCTGGGGTCAGATGTCGTTCTGGGGTGCGACGGTTATCACCGGCTTCTTCTCGGCCTTCCCGCTGGTGGGTGAGTGGATCCAGCAGTTCCTGCTTGGCGGCTTCGCTGTCGACCAGCCGACGCTGAACCGCTTCTTCTCGCTGCACTATCTGCTACCCTTCATGATCGCGGGCGTCGTGGTCCTGCACATCTGGGCCCTGCACGTCACCGGCCAGACGAATCCGACCGGTGTCGAAGTGAAGTCGAAGACCGACACCGTCGCCTTCACGCCCTATGCGACGCTGAAGGATGCGCTCGGCGTCTCGATCTTCCTCATCGTCTATGCCTGGTTCGTCTTCTACATGCCGAACTATCTCGGCCATCCGGACAACTACATCCCAGCCGACGCGCTGAAGACCCCGGCTCACATCGTTCCGGAATGGTACTACCTGCCGTTCTACGCGATGCTGCGCGCCATCACCTTCAACATCGGCCCGATCGACTCCAAGCTCGGTGGCGTTCTGGTGATGTTCGGTTCGATCATCGTCCTGTTCTTCCTGCCCTGGCTCGACACGTCCAAGGTCCGCTCGGCCGTCTACCGTCCCTGGTACAAGCTGTTCTTCTGGATCTTCGTCGCCAATGCCATCATGCTCGGCTGGCTCGGTTCCCGTCCTGCAGAAGGCCTCTACGTCGTCCTGTCGCAGCTCGGCACGCTGTACTACTTCGGTTTCTTCCTCGTCATCATGCCGCTCCTCGGCCTGATCGAAACGCCGAAGCGCATTCCGAACTCCATCACCGAGGCGGTGCTGGAGAAGCAGAATGCCAAGGCGCAGCCGAAGACCGCGCACGCCTGACCGGAACAGCGATTGATAAGGAACTCAAAACAATGAAAAAGCTTGTTACAGGCATTCTGTCACTTGCTGTCGTCGCCGGTCTCGGTCTGGGTGCAGCTCTGGCCCAGGGCGAGGAAGCAGGCGGCGAGCACGCCGCCGGCGCCACGCCGCACTATCCAATCCACAAGCCGGTGCAGCAGGACTGGACCTTCGGCGGCCTGTTCGGCCATTACGACAAGGGACAGCTGCAGCGCGGACTCAAAGTCTATACCGAAGTCTGTTCTGCCTGCCACTCGATGAGCCTCGTGCCCTTCCGCACGCTTGAGGACCTCGGCTATTCAGAAGCTCAGGTGAAGGCCTTCGCGGCGAACTACGAGGTGCAGGACGGCCCGAACGGCGATGGCGAGATGTTCACGCGCAAGGCCGTTCCTTCGGACCACTTCCCGTCGCCGTTCCCGAACAAGGAAGCCGCGGCGGCCGCCAATAACGGTGCCGCCCCGCCGGACTTCTCGCTGATCGCCAAGGCGCGCGGCGTCGAGCGCGGCTTCCCGCAGTTCGTCTTCGACATCTTCTGGCCCTACCAGGAAGGCGGTCCGGACTATATCCACGCGCTGCTGACCGGTTACCAGGATCCGCCGGAAGGCGTCCAGGTGGCCGAAGGGACGCATTACAATCCGTACTTCGTGAGCGCCTCGGCGCTGGCGATGGCGAAGCCGATCTCCGACGACCAGGTCACCTATGACGACGGTGCGCCGCAGACGGTGGATCAATACGCCAGGGACGTCTCGGCCTTCCTGATGTGGGCCGCGGAGCCGCATCTAGAAGAGCGCAAGCGCACCGGCTTCATGGTCATGGTGTTCCTGCTGATCCTGACCGGCCTGGTCTACCTGACGAAGAAGTCGGTCTACGCCAACAAGGAACATTGATCTGCCAGCTGGCACTGCCAGGCAGCGTCTTCAAAGGGGTCCCGGTGCAAACCGGGACCTTTTTTGCATGGAGCCTTCTCCGCGGGGCCGTGTGTCAGACACAGCAGCGCAGTTGGACTGGGCGGCTGCCCTTTGCCTCATCGTGTGCTCGTCATAGGGATCGGGACGCTTCAGTCCCTGGCGGTCCATTGCGGATTCCAGGCGATCTCCCACAAGTGTCCGTCCGGATCATGGAAATAACCCGAGTAGCCGCCCCAGAAACGATCGGACGCTGGATCGGTGATGATGGCGCCGGCCTCCGCTGCCTGCTTCATGATGCTGTCGACCTCTTCTCTGGAGCCGACGATATGGCCGATCGAGACGGCGCCGAGGCGCGCCTGCGTCACGCGGATCTTCGCATCCTTTGAAAGCGAAGGCGCCGGATAAAGCGCCAGGATCAAGTCGTCACCCATATGAAAGAAGACGACGGATCCGTCTTCGAACTCCTCACCGATGATCCCCTCGGTCGGCAGGCCCAGGCCGTCACGATAGAAGGCGAGGGACCGTTCGAGATTGTTCACGGCAAGAGTCAGGACTTTTATTCGCGGTTTCATTTCCGCCTCCTCGCTGCAGGCGCCGGAATCCCAGCTGTCTCTTCACACGAGAGCGCAATGAACTAGCTGACCGGCGCCAGCATGCGATGCTGACAGATTACCGCGAATGGCCGCACTGTTCACGCTCACGGTAACGAGCATCAGATCCATCTGCCATGCTGCCGAGCGATCGGCCTGTGGTTTTCGCAAGAAGAAAGATCGGATGATTGGGGCTCCGGCGGCCTCCCTTGATGGGAGTAGCGGGAGATCGGTCTTCCGGGCAGGCTCCAATGGT
>NZ_LNQC01000076.1 GCF_001651855.1 Sinorhizobium americanum
AGATCGGAGCGGAACGGATCCTTGATAAGGAGTGCAACCGGAAAGTAGGGGTAAATCGTCTGAGCGAGCGACAGCACCGACAGGTAGCCAGAAACGAGAACGACGGCAATAGCCGGTCTTCGCCGCGCAGTCTCGACCGCGACGCCGCTTCCCAGCGATTGGCCTAGAAGAATGATCTGGCTTTCAGATTCTCCAGCAAGCCAGTCGAACGCGGCAACGCCGTCGGTGAGTAGCCCGACCTCGCTCGGTGTCCCCGTCGACCCGGGATAGCCGCGATAGGAAATTGCCAGCAGGCCGATCCCCCGTGAGGCCAGCGCTTGAGCGAGAAAGCTATAATTGTCGATCCGGTCAGCGTTACCAAGAAAGAACAGCACGGCCGGCTTGCGGGGTTTGCCCCGGCTGTAGAGTCCAAAGAGCGTCTCTCCATCGGGCGTCCTGATATAGACACTCTCGCCCCAGCTTGCGTGCCCAGGCGCCTGCCGCGCACCGGGATAGAGGAGGGCTCTCTGGGAGAGGTAGGTCACGCCGAGGAGGGACACATAGGCGATAGTCGCCACAGTCAAGCACATCAGCAGGAGTTTCGCGGTGCTCACAACATCATCCACCGACGCCTAACCGAGTGCCTCAGCGCCAGAGTGATCGGCATGCAGGGCCCCTCAACACCGCTTCGCTGCGGCGGCTAGATCTGTGTTGTCGCGGATCCCGGACTGATAGGCTTCGATCAGCTTCGCAGCAAGGACTTGTGCTTCTTCCGACTTCAGCGGTAGAGCCCGCAATTGCAGTTCGCTTCGGAAAATTTTCTCGATCATCTTGAGCTCGTCAGGCCCGATTGGGTCGAAGCTCCAAACTCGCTCGGATTTCATCAGCTTTTCCTCTGTGCCGGGTAACGCCGGTCGGTGTCGGCGCAAAGTCTACGCCACTTCACCAATATGGCGAGTCATTAGAGCGCCTAGCGGATCAAGGGTCCGGAACCGTACGAAAGAGGAGGCGAGTCTCACGCGGCCGACGGTGACTCTGCTATTCGATTACACGGGGTGCAGATTGGCGACCGGCAGCCGCCATGCTAATGTGCGATCCGTTTCGGTCGTAGGGGAGTTGGCGGCGAGGCGCCGCGGTGCTCCGGCTCCTAGGGGAACGGCTATGGCAGTTCCTTCCCAAGCTTCAATAGACAATCAGTTGTTGACCCTGCTGCCGGAGCCCGACTATCGCCAGATCGCGCCCGATCTCGACTCTGTCAATGTGGCGAGAGGGGCGTTGCTGGCAACGGCCGGCGATCCCATCGAGCATGTCTACTATCTCACATCCGGCATCGGTTCGCTGGTCGCCTCCACGCCGGAAGGCAACAGAGCAGAGGCGGGCATCTTCGGGCGTGAAGGTTACATTCCGACCTCTGCGGCGATGGGTGTTGAGCTCAGCGTCCACGACGTCATCATGCAGATCGAGGGAGATGCTTATCGGATGGAGTTCACCGCATTCCGGAAGTGGATGGATGATAATCGGAACTTCGCCAAGGTCATGATCCGATGCATCGAGGCCTTCTCGATTCAGCTTACCTACACTGCCATTTCGAACGCNCCGGATGGAGTTCACCGCATTCCGGAAGTGGATGGATCATAATCGGAACTTCGCCAAGGTCATGATCCGATGCATCGAGGCCTTCTCGATTCAGCTTACCTACACTGCCATTTCGAACGCCGTGCACGGGGTGGACGAGAGATTGGCGAGATGGCTGCTGATGTGTCATGACCGTGTATCAGGCGACGAAATTCCTCTGACGCATGAATTCATTTCGCTGATGCTCGCCGTTCGTCGTCCAAGCGTCACCACGGCGCTGCATGTTTTGGAAGGAAACGGCTTCATTCGCTCAGTCAGGGGCAACATCATCATCCGGAACAGACAGGCCCTCGAGGAGTTCGCCCGGGACGCCTATGGTAAGCCGGAAGCGGAATACCAGCGGCTTATGACAGGGCTTTTCTAAGTCCGGAAAGAAGTTTCCAAGTCGGGCCAACATCTGCCGAGGGGCAGGCCATCAATGTGCAAGCCATCAGTGTGCGGTTTTGTAACCGATCCGACACGATTATGCTCCTTTCCAGTTCACGGTCGATCCAACCCAGCCCAGGCCTATTGCTCCCTCAGAATGGCAAGGCCGCTTTTTCTCCTATTTCCTTGCTTCCGGTCTCAAGACATTCCCGGAGCTGGTCCTTACGCTCGTTGGGCAACATCGCGGCTCCGAGCTTGATGCCTTCCTGCCATTGAGGGCCACGTTCCCATGCTTCTATATAGACCATGGCGAGGTCGGAAGATCGTCTGGTCTGCAGCAGAGCCTCGACAAGAATCCCGGCCTGCATCACGTCCTTGTCGCGCTTGAGTGCACTAGTCGCATGACGTCGGGACGCGACGATGAGCTTGTGAACAGCAAAGCGAGCTGGATCGGGGACCAATACCGAAACCCCGGATCCGTACAGGAGCACCGTTCTGACAGGTTCGCGGATAAGGAAATCCATAAACCTAAGCGGTTGTGCGCTAGCTTCACCAAGGGCAGGCATCTCGGCAGGCTTGTCGAGATACTCGTCCTTGCCACGATTGGCAGTCAAAAATTCGACGCGATAGCCTTCGCCATTGATGAATGCGGTCGTCTCGGCCCCCGCCAAAGACGGCACGGCACGGAAGGTCGGATCAATGGATTGCAGCAGTTCGAGGATCGGCGGCAGGCTGTCCATGACGCCGGCCGAAATCGCATAATCCTGTGCGAAATCGGCATCTCCGGTCATGATAGCGGTAGAGGGAAGGCGGACACCCAGAAGGCCCGAATATGTTCGGAAGGCGAGGGTGCCTACAAGCACAGCGCGAAGCCGAAAGAGGCCTGCAGCGGCCAAAGCTTCGACGATCACGCCGGAGTTTCGGTCGGCCGCTAGCAAGCCGCCGTCCCGCGTCAGGCTGGAAACCAGACGTCGCCGTGTCCTGAAGTCGGTTTTGATGGTTGAGAAGTCCTCGACGCGTTTCTTGATCTCAGGATCTTCTACGGGGCCGACATATTTTCGCCTTTGACCGCCTTCGCCATCTGGCTGATCGAAATACCAATAGTCGCGGTCCTTGACTTTGACCTTCACAAAGCGACCTCTCGGCGGAAAGTCCAGCGTCCAAGCGTCATCCATGGCTCGCTGACCGACCTCAGCGAGCATCGCCTGATACATCATGTCGATGGGTTTCAGGATGAGCTTCCCAAGGATTATACTGAAATTTGCGATTTAGTATAACGCGACCGGAGCCGAGGTCAACGCCATTATATTATAATCGCAAATCTGGTATAATCGCCGAGGTGTCGCGCCTAATAGCGCCTGCTCGCCAAGTGCAAAACCCGCAGGCCAACGCAGCGATGATTAAAGGTCGTAAGGTTCGAATCTCTCCAAGGCGGTCGGTCAGGATCCGGGAGCATATCTGGGTCGAGTCGCTATGGCATGACCACGTTTGGGCGCACTGCGGACGGAGATTGGCTCAAGTCCAACCCTCAACTGTCATACTCCGAGGTCGAGCCGGGATTGAGGAACCGCCCACGCGCTCGATGCGATTTCGGAACACCTTGCGGATGCGCCGAACTTTCGCCGCATCCGCAAGCATCTCAAGGCCAGGGATGCGCCTGGTTATGCCGCCAGTACAATATTAGTCGCGGGGCTGGAGCAGCGCCAGTGCGACCGTCGATGCGGCAAGGACGGAGGTAAGAGTCAAGGGTCCAGTGGCGCCATAGTTGTCCACGACGTAGCCGCCGAACACCGCGCCGATACTGATGGCGACTTGGAAAGAGACGACCATCAGACTGCCCACCGCTTCAAGCGCGTCGGGTGCCCCACGGGACAGATTGGTAGGCAGCACCACCGGCGCCATGCCAAAAGCGAAGCCCCAAAGCATAGCGAAGCCGAAGGCGACGACGATATGCGCGCCCCAAAGCACCAAAGCGTGGGTGGCAAACGCCATCAACGCTGCGGTGACCATGAGCGCAACGCGGATATCAGCGTCAGCCATTCGGCCACCGGCAATATTGCCGATCACAGAGGCAATGCCAAACCCGAGCAGCGCGAGGGCAATCGGCCAGGTTTCAAGGAGCGTCACTTGTTCGAGGAAGGGGCGCACATAGACCGAGCCGGCAAAATGCCCCGTCATCAGCAAAAGGATCGCAAGCATTCCCAATTGAACGCCACGCCGCCGTGTCAGCCGGAAGACATCGGCAACGCTGTTGCTTGTGTTCGCAGGCAGCGTCGGCAGGCTAAGAACCTGCAATAGCATGGCTAGCGCGGCAAGCGCCGCTGTCATGGCCATGGCGCTGCGCCAGCCCAGCAAGTCGCTGATCAACGCGCCCATCGAGGGCGCGGCAATGGTGGCGAGCGAGACGCCGAGGGTGACGACCGCCATGCCCCGACCCGTCGCATTGGCGCCGACCAGCCTCGCCACGACGGCAACTGAAAGGGCCCAGAAACCGCTTAGCGCGATGCCCAACCCGGCGCGGCCCAACAGCAATATCCAGAAATCGGTCGCCAGCGCCGCAAGAATATTGGAGCCGATCGCCAAGGCACTGAGACTGACCAGAACCGTCTTGCGGTTTAATCTGCCGATGAGAACATTGCTCAACAGGGCCGTCACCGCGCCAACGGAAGCGGTGGCGGTGACGACCTGTCCGGCCGTTCCCTCACTAATGCCGAGATCGCTTGCCATTGGCGTCAGCAGACCTGCCGGCAGGAATTCGGCCGACACAAGGGCAAAGCTGGTAGCCGCCATCGAAAGGACCGCGAACCAGGTGGTCGCGCTCCAGGCGGCCGGCTCAGCGGCATCAATGTCTATCAGCGCGCTGTCAAACTGTGATGTTGTGTCCGTCATTGAAGCATCTCCAAGGTGTGGAGATCTTCTTAGACCAGTCTTGCAGGATGATATGTAGCTTAGAATCCGAAATCCATGTCCGTTCGTCCGGAAATGCTGCGACGCACAACGCCCGGCGAGACGTTGGTGATGCGCTTGAACGCCCGAGCGAAGGATGCCTCGGATTCATAGCCTAAACGGGTTGCGACCTCAGCAACTGACATGCCGCTTTGCTCCAATAGTTCGCGGGCTAGCTGCATTCGAAGACGAGCGAGATAACGTGCTGCACCTTCCCCTAGAATAGCGCTGAAGCGCTCGGCGAAGATCGAGCGCGATTGACCTGCCACGCCGGCGAGGCTTTCGAGGGTCCAGTTATGGCCGGGGTCGCCGTGCATGGCGACCAGGACGCGACCGATATGCGGATCGCGGATGGCGGCGAGCCAGCCGGTGGTTGAGGCTCCGCTGCAATTGACCCAGCAGCGGATGAGCCGCGCGACGAGCAGGTCCGCCATACGCGATAAAACGGTTGCGCTGCCCATCTGCGGCTGTGCGGACTCTGCCGTCATAGCCGCTAGCAGGGGACCAACAATCGGGTCATTGCCGGCCACATCGCAGCCCTTAATGATTGACGGCATCAAAGCGATCAAGGGATTAAGCGCACCGGCGCCCAAGGCCATGGAGCCGCAGAAAAGGGTGCTGGTCTCACCCGTTCCCTCCCGCACCACTTCGCAGACGTTGCTACCCAACTTGGTCACTTGGCAACTCTGGAGCGAGTCGTCGACAACACCGGGCGCGCTGGCCAGCCGGTGGGCGATGCCTTGCGGCAGCAGCACCAGGTCACCATCGTGCAACTCCTGCCAACCATGCGTTTCCGTATGGATCCAGCACGGCTCCCGGCTGACGAAGTGAAAACGAAGCGACGATTGTTGCGGAAAGGCAATGCTCCATGGATGTCGGAGCTCGCAGCGGCCATAGTTGACGCCACTCAAGCGAAAGTCTCGTAGGACTTCGCTTAGCGCATCCATTGGAATATTTCGCGGCGAAGAGGATCGGGACGAACGGTCAAGCATTTACCCAATTTAGATGCCGTCCGTCCGGACTGCAAGGTGGCCGTGGTTTAATACAATCGGCATTGGCGGGCGACCGCTTCGCGCTCTGCACCCAGCGGCCCCGACCAAGGTAATCGCCTATCATCGGCTCGGAAGTGCGCATCTGCCATACGGGATTTCGGGGTACGCGCTCTACCTTCGCTTTTGGGTTCTCCTTGAGCCGAAAACCGGCTGCGAACGGGCGATCGCTCTGGAGCGCACCCTTCGCTCCGCCGACTGTTAATCGAGGTCGGCCGGGTAAATCAGCGCAAGCTCCATACCAGTTCTGCATGCCAACCTTTGAATGCCATTTCCAACGCCCTATTCGACCGCAAACCGGCGTCCATCGCGATCGGTCTTGCTCTCCGCAACAACATCCGCATCAACGCGGTGGCGCCTGCTGTCGTTGAAATCCCGTCTCCCGCCGCCGTCGGTTCGATCCCAACAAGGCGAGCAGGATACTAATGTCGTCTCCGAGGCGATGAAACCAGAACCCAATCCGGCCGTGCGCTCATGGTTGACAAGCAGGTCGCTGAAACGCTGTATCTGTCCAGTGTGACGCGGGCCGAACTGTTGTTTGGTATCGGTGCGCCTGATGGGCGGCGCAAGATGGCTCTGACCGAAACGCTCGACGGCGTGCTCCAACTGTTTGGCCATCGCGTGTTGCCTTTCGACATCGGCGCGCACTACCGCCCTAGCGGTGGCGGCGCGAGCGGCTGGGAAGGGGCGACGCCCGACGGATATATTGCCGCCATTGCCGCCTCCAAGGGATTTATCATAGCTACGGAACACCAGCCCCTTCGAAGCCGCAGGAGTAATCGTAGTAGTAAACCCTTGGGCACCGATGAAGCCATCTTCCGCTGGTCTCGGGTCCGTATAGGTTCAAGAGCAGCAACTCCCTGCTCAGAATTCAACGAAAAGCAGAAGCCTTGCCGCTGCGCCTGCAGTGGCTGCAATAGCTGCCCTCCTTTTCTGCGCGCGGGCAGTCGTTTCGCTGCTTCCGAACATCAAATCATCGTACGATTGCTGAGGAAGGCATGGAGGATTCATAGGATGCTATCGCTTTTGCTGCCGACTGGGAGTATGCATTATCTCCAGAACGGAAAATCTGGAGGAATCATGCAGCGGGCTGAACGTCCAACGTCGCGCAGATCATTCGCGTCACAGGTCGCCGAAGCCCTGCGCGCGCAGATCGAAGCAGGTTTCTACGCGCCAGGTGACAAGCTGCCGACCGAGCCGGCCCTCATTGATCGCTTCGGGTTCAGCCGTACCGTGATCAGGGAGGCGATCGCCGCGCTGCGTGCCGATGGGCTGGTGGAATCGCGGCAGGGGGCGGGGGTGTTCGTGATAGGTGCGAAGCCGGCCGATGAAGGGCTGAAGCTGTTCACGGACGAGACCGACAAGATTTCCGACATCATCGAGGAGCTCGAGCTCCGCATCGGTATAGAGGTGGAAGCCGCAGGTCTCGCGGCGGCCCGCAGCTCGCCGGCGCAGGAAGCCGAAATCCAGGCGCAGGTCGACAGATTCGCCGACCTCGTCGCTGAAGGCCGACCCACCGACGAGGCGGATTTCCAGTTCCACATGGCAATCGCCACGGCGACCAACAACGCGAGATTCAAGGCCTTCCTCGAACATGTCGGCCGTCGGATGATCCCGCGGGTGAAGTTCAAGACCGTCATGGGCGGGGTCGATCCCTTGCCCAGCCGCGACCAGCCGATCCTCGAGGAACATCGCGAAATCGCCGAAGCGATTATCGCTCGTGACCCGGATAAGGCGCGCGAGGCGATGCGCCGCCATCTCGTCACCGGGATCAAGCGCTATCGCTCGTTAATGATCCGTCGCTCGACGGTGGATCGCGAGAAAGGCGATTGACTCATCTCTAAAGTCATCATATGACTTCCTCCGCGACATCATATTAGTTCGTGGGAGGAATTCCTTTGTCACCAGATGCAATCAAGTCGCGTATCGGCTCGGGTCTGCTGTCGTTCCCGGTTACGCACTTCAACGACGACTTCAGCCTCAACCTCAAGAGCTACCGCGAGCACGTCGCATGGCTTTCCGGCTTCGGGGCCGCCGCCCTTTTTGCCGCCGGAGGAACCGGCGAATTTTTCTCCCTCTCGCCAGAGGAGGTCGGCAAAGTGACGCGCGCTGCCAAGGAAGCTTCCGGCGACGTGCCGATCATCGCCGGCTGCGGCTACGGGACGGTGCTCGCCAAGGAAACCGCCCGCCACGCCGAAGCCGCCGGCGCCGATGGTCTCCTGCTTCTGCCGCATTACCTGATGGAAGCGTCGCAGGAGGGCATCTACCGGCATGTGAAGGCCGTATGCGAATCCACCGGCCTCGGCGTCATCATCTACAACCGCGCCAATTCGGTCGCCAATGCCGAGACCGTTGCGCGCCTCGCGGAAGCCTGCCCCAACCTCATCGGCTTCAAGGACGGCACCGGAAAAGTCGATCTCGTCCGTCAGGTGACAGCGAAGCTCGGCGACCGGCTCACCTATATCGGCGGCATGCCGACGCATGAGCTTTTTGCCGAAGGCTTCAACGGTGTCGGTGTCACGACCTATTCCTCTGCCGTCTTCAACTTCGTGCCAAAACTGGCGCAGCGCTTCTACAATGCGATGCGGGCGAGCGACCGGGCGACTATGGAAGAGATCCTGCACCGCTTCTTCTTCCCCTTCGCGGCGCTACGCGATCGCGAGCAGGGTTATCCGGTTTCGATCATCAAGGCCGGTGTCGACCTCATCGGGCGCACGCCAGGTCCGGTGCGCCCGCCGCTGACGGACCTCAAGCCTGAGGAGAAAGACACGCTGCGAGAATTGATCGAGAAGGCCGCAGCTTAAAATCAGCAGGTTCGGCCGGTGGGTGAATGGGACGAGGATGCTCGCCCGACGTGGCCGAGAAGCAAACACCTAGGGAGGAAAACATGAAGAGGTCAAATGTTCTTGCGATAGCGTCCGCCGTCCTGATGGCGGCCGCCGCATCGTCGGCAATGGCGCAGGCGGGGCAAGAAATCCGCATCGTCCTGCCTGAGCAGCCGGCAAATCTGGAGCCCTGCGGCACGATCATCACCAATGTCGGGCAGATCCTCAGTCAGAACGTGGTCGAGCCATTGACGGTGATCGACCCGAAGTCCGGACAGCCGCAACCGAAGCTTGCGATCGAATGGACGCAGGTCGATCCGGTAACCTGGCGGCTCAAGCTGCGCGGCGGCGTGAAATTCCAGGACGGCTCGGACTTAAACGCGGAAGCGGTCGTCTTCTCGATCAACCGGATGCTCGGCGGCAAGATCACCTGCAGCAACATCGCCAAGTTCGGCGATGCGAAGCTGGAGGTCACCGCCGTCGACGATCTCACCGTCGAGATCAAGTCGGACAAACCTCAACCGATCCTGCCGACGCTCTTGAGCGTCGTCATGGTCGTCTCACCGAGGACGCCGGAGGACAAGGCCGTCAACGATCCGGTCGGGACCGGCCCCTTCAAGCTTTCGACCTTCTCGCCTGAGACCGTCGTGCTCGATGCCTTCGACGGCTATTGGGGCCAGAAGCCGGAATTTACCAAGGCGACCTATGTCTGGCGCCCCGAATCCTCGATCCGCGCCGCCATGGTCGCCACTGGCGAAGCGGACCTGACGCCGTCGATCGCCATCCAGGACGCAAGCAATCCGGAGACCGACTTCGCCTATCTGAACTCGGAAACGACCGCGATCCGCATCGACACCGCCCAGCCGCCGCTTGACGACCCGCGCGTCCGTAAGGCGCTCAATCTGGCGATCGATTGGGAGGGCCTCGCCCAGCTCTTCGGCGACGATGTCAAGCGGGCGTCGCAGATGGTCGTTCCGGGGATCAACGGCCACGACGACACACTCGAAGCGTGGCCCTACGATCCGGAAGAGGCGAAGAAGCTGCTCGAGGAGGCAGCTGCCGACGGCGTTGCCGTCGATACCGAGATCAAGCTCATCGGCCGCAACGGCATCTATCCGAACGGTGCGGAGGCGATGGAAGCCATGATGACGATGTGGCAGGCCGTGGGCCTGAACGTCAAGCTCACCATGCTCGACGTCGCCGATTGGCTCAGATACCTGCAAAAACCCTTCCCGGAAGAGCGCGGAGCCAACCTCCTGCAGATGATGCACGACAACAACAAGGGCGATGCGGCCTTCACGATCCCGATCTTCTACCGCTCGAGCGGCAACTACGCGACTCTTTCCGATCCCGGCCTCGACAAGGAGATCGACGCAGCGCTCGCCGCCACCGGCGAAGACCGCACGAAGAGCTTCAAGGCGATCTTCGACGAGGCGCGCAAGGAGGTGGTAGCGGACATCCCGATGTTCCACATGATCGGCTACACGCGTGTCGGCACCAGGCTTGACTGGAAGCCGGATATTACGACCAACAGCGAAATCCCGCTGGCCAAGATTCATCTCAAGGACTGATCGACCGGATCGCAGGGTGGCCGGCGCCACCCTGCGATCCCATCTGCTTGCGTGCGATACCTTCGAAGGGCATCGGAAATGTTCAGCTACATAGGGCGCCGTGCGTCCCATAGCATCCTGTCGGTCATCGGCCTATTGACGCTGGTCTTCTTCCTGACGCGGCTGACCGGCGACCCGTCCGCCTTGTACCTGCCGCTCGACGCGACAGCGGAAGCGCGGGCCGCATTCGCAAGACTGAACGGCCTCGACCAGCCGATCCCCTGGCAATTTGCAGAGTATCTTAAGGACTTGCTGCATCTCGATTTCGGCCAGTCGCTGCGACAGAACCGTTCGGCGATGGAGGTGGCGCTCCAGGCTTTTCCGGAGACGCTGAAACTTGCCTTCGTCGCGATCACGCTTTCGACGGCGCTCGCTATCCTCGTCGGATCGCTCGCCGCCGCGCGTCCCGGCAGCCTCTTCGACCGTATCGCCAGCATTGCTTCCCTTGCCGGTGCTAGCGCTCCGGATTTCTGGGTGGCGATCGTCGGTATCCTAGTCTTTGCCGTCGGCCTGGAGATCCTACCGACATCAGGCACCGGCAGCTGGGCCCATTGGATCATGCCGATCTTCGTGCTGATGCTGCGGCCCTTCGGGCTGCTCGTGCAGGTCGTGCGCGGCACCATGCTCTCCGCGCTTGCCTCGCCCTACATCAAAACCGCACGTGCCAAAGGGCTTCGCCGGCAAACGATCATCTTCGGGCATGCGCTTCGCAACTCGCTTTTGCCCGTGGTCACGGTCGCCGGCGATCTTGCCACCAGCCTCGTCAACGGCGCGGTCGTGGTCGAGTCGATCTTCGGTTGGCCGGGCATCGGCAAGTTGATGATCGACTCGATCATCCAGCGCGATTTTGCCGTGGTCCAATCGACGATCCTGGTAACGGCGACCGCCATCTTCATCCTGAACATCGCGATCGATCTGCTCTACGCGTTCCTCGATCCGCGCATCCGGTATTGAGCCATGACAATCATATCTCCCGATATCAAGCCGGCGGCGGCCCCAGGCGCCAGTCGTGTCCTGCTCGCCTATTTGCGGCGCGACAGGCTGGCGCTGGCCGCGGCAATTTTCCTAGCGCTCTTCGTAATGGCGGCGATCCTCGGACCATGGCTCGTCGGCGACGCGGCGTCTCGGCTGGGACTGCGCCAGCGCAATCTTGCGCCGTTCTCCCTCGAACATTCATGGATCTACTTTCTTGGCGCCGACACGCTGGGGCGACCGCTTCTCGCGCGTCTGATTGTCGGAGCCCAGAGCACGCTCGGAATCGCCGCGGCCGCGGTTTTCTCTTCCATGCTTATCGGCGGGACACTCGGCCTCATCGCCGGTTACTCCGAACGATGGTACAGCCATATGATCCTGCGCCTTGCAGACGTAGTGATGAGCTTTCCGTCGCTGCTTCTGGCACTGATCGTGCTCTATACGCTGGGTCCGAGCATCACCAATCTCGTTATCGTTCTCGCCATCACGCGCATGCCGATTTATCTGAGGACCGCGCGGGCCGAGGTGCTGGAACTGCGCGAGCGCATGTTTGTCAGCGCGGCTCGCTCGATGGGGGCGGGACCCGCCCGCATCCTTCTGAAGCACATCGCGCCACTTGTCCTGCCGACATTGATCACGATCGCCGCGATCGACTTCGCGACGGTCATTCTGTCGGAATCGGCACTGAGCTTCCTCGGCCTCGGTATTCAGCCTCCCGACTTTACCTGGGGCGCAATGGTGGCGAACGGGCGCGGCTATCTCTCAACCGCCTGGTGGATCGCTTTCTGGCCGGGTCTTGCGATCATGCTGACGACGCTGTCCCTCAACATCCTTTCGAACTGGGCCCGGACCGTCGCCGATCCGCAGCAACGTTGGCGTCTGCAGACTTTGCGAAAGGCAGCCCGATGAAGAACAAACACGATTCCATTCTCAAGGGCGAGGGGCCGATCCTGAAGATCGAAGGGCTCACCGTTGATTTCCTCTCGAACGATGAGCCGGTTCGCGCGGTCGACAATGTCTCCTTCAATGTCAACCGGGGCGAGACGCTCGTCATCCTCGGCGAAAGCGGCTCGGGCAAAAGCGTCAGCACGAGCACGGTGATGGACCTCGTCGATTGCCCGCCGGGCGATATTGTCGGCGGATCGTGCCTCTTCGACGGCACCGAACTGTCGCGCCTGGACGCGGAGGGCCGCCGAAACATCAACGGTCGCCGGATCGCGATGATCTTTCAGGATCCGCTCGCCTATCTCAATCCGGTTTACACCGTTGGACGACAGATCGCGGAGGTGTTCGAGAGCCATGACGCGGCACATGGCAAGCAGGCACGTGCCAACGCAATTGAACTGCTTCGGCGGGTCGGCATCCCCGAGCCAGAAAGTCGGGTGGATTTCTATCCGCACCAGTTCTCCGGAGGCCAGCGCCAGCGCGTGATGATCGCCATGGCGATCGCGCTGAAGCCCGATATCCTGATTGCCGACGAGCCGACGACGGCACTCGACGTCAGCGTCCAGGCGCAGATTCTCGATCTCTTGCGCGATCTCCAGAGCGAGACCGGCATGGCGCTTGTCATGATCACCCACGATCTCGAGGTCGCCGCATCCATGGCCGACCGAATCATCGTCATGAATGGCGGAAAGATCGTGGAATCCGGCCTCGCCCAGGAAGTGTTCAGCAACCCGCAACACCCCTACACGCGACGCCTCATCGCCGCACTCCCGCACGGCGAGGCGGCGGAAACGTCGCACAGACGGTCGACGGACCTTACAGGCGCGACGCTTCTCAAGGTGCAGCACCTGACGAAGGAATATGTGCTTGCATCCGGCGCCTTCGCCGGCAAGCGCACGTTCAAGGCAGTCGACGACGTCAGTTTCGAAGTGCGGAAAGGCGAGACGCTCGGCATCGTCGGAGAGTCTGGCTCAGGTAAGTCGAGCATTGCACGCATTCTGTTGCGGCTGAACGATCCGAGCTTCGGCGAGGCGATCTATGCAGGCGAAAACATCTTCGAGATGAGCGGGAAGTGCCTCGTTGCGTTTCGACGAAAGGTCCAGATGGTGTTTCAGGATCCCTATGGCTCCATGAACCCACGCGTGAACGTCCGCGCCATTATCTCGGAGCCTTGGGCGATCCACCGCGATCTCCTGCCCAGGAGCAAGTGGAAGGACCGTGTGGCGGAGCTTCTGGATCTGGTCGGTCTGAGGCCGGAACATGCCGAGCGCTACCCGCACCAGTTCTCCGGCGGCCAGCGGCAGCGTATCGCGATTGCCCGGGCGCTGGCGAGCCAGCCGGAACTGATCGTTTGCGACGAGGCGGTCTCCGCACTCGATGTCTCGATCCAGGCACAGGTGATCGATCTGCTTGCCGATCTTCGCACGAGGCTCGGCCTATCCTATATCTTCATCACCCATGACCTGCCGATCGTGCGCCATTTCGCCGATCGGATCCTGGTGATGAAACAAGGAAAGGTCGTCGAGGAGGGTCCGACCTCGGCATTGTTCAGCGCGCCGCGACACGAGTACACGCAGAGCCTGCTCAAGGCGGTACCGAAACCGAAATGGCTCATGTCGACCGAAGCGCCGCCGGCAGTGCCAGGCGCGCCTCGACCTGAGCGGACGAGAAACGGGAGCGTGGCAGGATGACACTTCATCAGAATCTCATTGCCGGCGAATGGGTCGGCAGCGACGGCGTCGCCAACGTCAATCCGTCGAACACCAACGACGTCATCGGCGAATATGCCCGTGCCACCGCCGACGATGCTTCAGCCGCGATTGCCGCGGCCAAGGCGGCGTTTCCGGCCTGGTCGCGCTCCGGCATTCTCGAACGCCACGCAATCTTGAGAAAGACCGCCGACGAAATCCTCGCCCGCAAGGACGAGCTCGGCCGGCTGCTGTCGCGCGAGGAAGGCAAGACGCTCGCCGAGGGCATCGGCGAAACGGTGCGTGCCGGCCAGATCTTCGACTTCTTCGCCGGCGAATGCCTGCGCCTCGCCGGCGAGACGCTGCCGTCGGTCCGCCCGAACATCGGCGTCGAGGTCACCCGCGAGGCGGTCGGCGTCGTCGGCATCATCACGCCGTGGAACTTCCCGATCGCCATTCCGGCGTGGAAGATCGCCCCGGCGCTTTGCTACGGCAACACCATCGTCTTCAAGCCGGCCGAACTCGTCCCGGGCTGCTCCTGGGCGATCGTCGACANGATTCCGGAAAGAAGGTCCCCAAGTCGCTGGCCAGCAGATGTTGTCGCGCTCACCCTCAGAGCTCAAAAAAAGCCCTCGGAGCATTTGCCGAGGGGCAGGCCATCAATGTGCAAGCCATTAGTGTGCGATTTGTAAAGTAGGGCACGAATCGAAATTGCTCCATCCTCGCTCGTCCTGCGTACGAAATCGGACCAAAGGCTCGGGCGGTGGAACGACATGTGCGCCTCCTGGTTGGATAGCAGGTTCATAGAAGGGAGGTCTCAATGAAGGAGATCCCCTGGCGCATAGCCATTTCGGTAAGACTTCAAAACGGCATAGAGCGACGGTTCTGTGGCCCGTATGACGCCCTCGACTTCCTCGAACACGAGTGGCCGAACCATGGAAGACGTTACTACCAAGCAGTCAGAGATTGCCGTGCGGCGTTGTCGAGGCTTCAAACAGCCGAGGTGGCAAGGCTATCATTTATCGATGCCTGTATAGAGGCATCGATGCCATTTGCGGAGACCCGTGGCAGTCACACACCGGCTCTGCTTAAGGGCACTTCTGCGCGTCGGCGGTACTGACAGAAACTAGCGTGAATTCCTGACCACATCCTTACGCATCAAAAGACGTTCCCGAGGACTTCGCTCAAACGACTTCTTTCGCCGCCGGCTCTCTTACGCTCGGCGTCTATGGTCTTCGAAATCTACTGCATGTCTCCTTAGATCGACCTCGATTTAAGGAGACATGCAGCAATTCAAAGTGCTGCAGCGACCTTTGCGCGTCTGATAAGACGCGCGGCGCAGTAGCAGGTGAGCTTGTCCGTCATCTGGTTGGGAATGCCGCCGTTCTGCGCGACGAAAGTCCCAACGGAGTCTCCTCCCGATACCATCACTCGCGCTTGGCTTGTCGTGTCGCCGCGTGGTCATTTTTTTCCCCGATTTCTTCAGATCCTCCTTCGGAGCGGGCTGACGGCCTCGGTCCAGCCTACTTGGAGCCGATCTCGGGCTCCTGCCACCCTGCTCCAAACCGATGTTCGAACGCTTCACCCGTTGAGGGCGAAACCATTCGTTCACGGGTCCGCGCCCGTCGGGCGCGGACCCATGCTTCCGTCAGAAGTCCATGCCTCCAGGCGGCATCGGCGGAACCGGCGCCTCCTTCTTCGGCTTCTCGGCGACCATTGCCTCGGTGGTAATCAGCAGCCCGGCGACCGAGGCGGCGTCCTGCAACGCGGTGCGGACGACCTTGACCGGATCGATCACACCTTGCTCGTAAAGGTCACCGAACTCGTTGGTCTGGGCGTTCCAGCCATAGCCAATGTCGGATTTCTCGCGTAGCTTACCGACGATGATCGAACCTTCGGCACCCGCATTTTCGGCGATCTGGCGCACCGGCGCTTCGATCGCACGGCGCACGATCTCGATGCCATGCCTCTGGTCGGGGTTCTCGGTCTGAACGCCGTCCAGGGCCTCGACGGCTCGAAGCAACGCGACACCGCCGCCGGGCAGCACGCCCTCCTCGACGGCCGCCCGGGTTGCATGCATCGCGTCGTCGACGCGGTCCTTGCGTTCCTTGACTTCGACCTCGGTCGAGCCACCGACGCGGATCACGGCAACACCGCCGGCGAGCTTGGCGAGACGCTCCTGCAACTTCTCGCGATCGTAATCCGAGGTGGTTTCCTCGATCTGCGCCTTGATCTGGGCGACGCGGCCCTGAATTTCCGTCTTCGAACCAGCGCCGTCGACAATCGTCGTGTTTTCCTTTTCGACAACCACCTTCTTGGCGCGGCCGAGCATCTCGAGCGTGACGTTCTCAAGCTTGATGCCGAGGTCCTCGGAGATTGCCGTTCCGCCCGTCAGGATGGCGATGTCTTCGAGCATGGCCTTACGACGGTCGCCAAAACCAGGCGCTTTCACGGCAGCCACCTTCAGGCCGCCACGCAGCTTGTTGACGACGAGCGTGGCGAGCGCTTCACCCTCGACGTCCTCGGCGATAATCAGCAGCGGTTTGCCGGATTGAACGACAGATTCGAGAACCGGAAGCAGCGCCTGCAGATTGGACAGCTTCTTCTCGTGGATAAGCACATAGGGCTCCTCCAGCTCGACGCGCATCTTCTCGGGATTGGTCACGAAATAGGGCGAGAGGTAACCGCGGTCGAACTGCATGCCCTCGACGACTTCGAGCTCCGTGACCGCGGTCTTGGCTTCTTCGACGGTGATCACTCCTTCGTTGCCGACCTTTTCCATCGCTTCTGCGAGGAAGCGGCCAATCTCCGTGTCGCCATTGGCCGAGATGGTGCCGACCTGGGCGATCTCATCGTTTCTGGTGACTTTGCGGGCGTTCCTCCGCAGCTCCTCGACCACAGCCTCCACCGCCTTGTCGACGCCACGCTTGAGGTCCATCGGGTTCATTCCCGAGGCCACGGCTTTCGCTCCCTCCTTGACGATCGCCTGGGCGAGAACCGTTGCCGTCGTGGTGCCGTCGCCGGCGATGTCACTGGTCTTTGACGCCACTTCGCGCACCATCTGGGCGCCCATGTTCTCGAACTTGTCCTCAAGCTCGATCTCCTTGGCGACGGTGACGCCGTCCTTGGTGATCCGTGGAGCGCCGAACGATTTGTCGAGCACCACATTGCGACCCTTCGGGCCCAACGTCACCTTCACCGCATTGGCGAGAATGTCGACGCCGCGAAGCATCTTCTCGCGGGCTTCGGTATGGAATCTCACTTCCTTGGCAGCCATTTTTTCTACTCCTCCAATTGGCCCGGCTCTCAGGCGGCCTTCTTCGCCGAGGCTTCGTTCTCAATCACGCCCATGACGTCGGATTCCTTCATGATCAGAAGCTCCTCACCATCGAGCTTGATTTCTGTGCCAGACCATTTACCGAACAGGATGCGATCGCCGGCTTTGACGTCGAGCTCGACGAGCTTGCCGCTGTCATCGCGTGCGCCCGGGCCGACGGCGATGACCTCGCCTTCCTGCGGCTTTTCCTTCGCCGTGTCGGGGATGATGATGCCGCCGGCCGTCTTTTCCTCGGCTTCAATGCGGCGGACCAGGATGCGGTCATGCAGGGGACGGAACGTCATGTCGCTCACCTCGTGGACAAACAGATTTTTAGAAGCTCCTCCGCGCCGCATCCGGCTCGATCCGACGCGGGACGCACGATGTTTTGGCATCGCGCCAATCGATCTGGTTTCTGATTTTTCGAGTTTCAAGAGGGCGGCGCAATTTTTTAGCACTCGATCCATGCGAGTGCTAATCCCATGAATTTATATGGTCTTCCCGCTCCCCCCTTGACGTAACGCGGTGGGATCCCCAACTCATTTCTGCCGACGCCCATTGGGGTCGGCTTGGTCAGGGAGCGCCAAGCTTCTTGGCGCTTCCTCGTATCTATGTTGCTCTACGGAGGATGTAGCTATGAGAACAAGCCTCGACTTTACCCCCTTCTACAGGTCGAGCATCGGCTTCGATCGCATGTTCGATCTGCTGGAAAACGCCAGTCTGAACGCTGAAAACTGGCCGCCTTACAACATCGTCAAACTCGGCGAAGATGCCTACCGCATCGAAATCGCGGTCGCAGGTTTTGCCGAAGACGACCTGACAATCACCCACGAGGCGAACATGCTCGTGGTCAACGGCGCCAAGTCCAAGGATGAGGAGGTCCAGTACCTGCATCAGGGCCTTGCTGTTCGGCCGTTCGCGCGCAAATTCGAACTCGCCGATCATGTCCTTGTCGAGGGCGCAAAGCTCGAAAACGGGTTGCTTGTCATCAATCTCAGGAAGGAGATCCCTGAGGAGATGAAGTCGCGTCGGATCACCATCCAAACCGAAGCGACCAAGCCCGCTTCGAAGCAGATCGAAGGCGACAAGGCAGCCTAAACCGGCTCGCGCCGCTCGAACCTCGGCTGTTTTCGAACAGGCGAGGGCCGGGAGAGAAGCGCAAAAAAAGGAGTGAACGAAACGGAAGAAAGGATGAAGCCATGAATGTACGTGACCTGATCCCCTGGAATCGTAGCAGCAGCCAGGTTCCAAGCGCCTTTCGCGGCGATGACATGGATCCGTTCCTGTCGCTGCACCGCAATGTAAACCGGCTGTTTGACGACGTATTCCGCGGTTTTGGCCAGCCCTCGTTGTTTGGTGGTGCGACGTCCTTCAATGGCTCGTGGCCGACAGTGGAGATCGAGGAGAACGACAACGAGATCCGCGTGACAGCGGAGGTTCCCGGTATCGATCCAGATGACGTCGAGGTGCTGCTGGACGATGGTGTGCTAACGCTTCGCGGCGAGAAGAAATCGGAAACCGAGGACAAGGGCCGCCGGTTCACGGAGCGCTACTACGGGCGCTTCGAACGGCGGCTGGCTCTTGGTGGCCAGGTCGATGAGAATAAGGTCGCCGCAACGTTCAGGAACGGCCTGCTCTCGGTGACACTGCCTAAGACCGAGAAGGCGCGAGCCAACGTCAAGCGCATCAGCATCGATAAGGCCAAATAGTGCCGCCGCCCCGCCGGCCGGGTCGATTGCCCGGCCGGCTAGTCTGGTGACGACAACCGAAGTCATGACGGAACTCCGACAGGGAATATCTGGTAGCGCTGCCCGGAAGTTCGCAGAGCAGGTCAGCGACAGCCAGCATCCCGCGGCTGATAAGGACCGGTTAAAACCAAACATTGACCCGGTAGCACGCATCTTTCGCCCGTCACGTTCCGTGATGACGTCAGCGCGCGTCTCAAGGCGACCTTGGCTGCTGGTGTTCGAACGGAGAGTCCCGCCGACGATCGATTATTTCATGGGCTATACCGGAGGGAGCGACACGCTAGCTCAGCTCGAGCTGCGCTTCCCGTCTCGCGATGCTGCGATTGCCTACGCCGAACGACAGAAACTGAACTACATCGTCCTGGATGACAGAAGCCGCTAGTGTTTAGGGGGAGCGGTAAATGGCTTTGGCCGAAGCGCTGTACCGTTCTTGGCTGCGAATGTTCGGTTCCCATCATCAATCCGGAACCGTCCGCCGCTGCAGCGGTGGACGGTACTCTTGGATCCTACGAAGGCTGGAAACACAAAGAATTGGTACGTGGCCGCGCGAATACGCATCGGGGCACCAAGAGTGCCCCTTTTCTCGCCATCCTAGGCGAGCGAGTGCTGACCGCCGGCTCCGGTCTTCGGCGCAAACATTGCATCCGTGTCCGTCGACATGCCTGCATCACGGCAGAAGTCTACGAAGGCTTCGCGCGCGATAGCCACTGGCGTCATTCGGTTTAGAGCGCGACGACACGTTTGAACGGCTCGGTTGTATTTGCTGCCTCGATCCACCCAATCCCCCTCGAGGAAATCGAGCGCGTCGTTGACAGAAGCAAAGACCTGGGAAGCCCCGTCCTTCATGCGGACGGTCACGGGCGTCATCCAAACCAATTCCGGGTTGAGCATGATGTCCTCCTTTCGCATTCACGCCGGATGAAAAAGAAGCGACGAAAATATCGGCGTCGAAATGGCGGATTTCAAGTCTTTCAGAGCCGCCAGGCCCGGAAAGGAGGTCTAGTTCGCGCGCCATCACCAGACACTCCATACGTGACCGGCAGGCGGCCGCTATGGGTCGCTCCCGGCCGCTGATCAGAAACTGTCGAGCGACTGCTTTTGGAGCAAACGAGGACTTACGTGGTGCTTGCGTAAGCCTCGGTTCGCTCCAAAGCGCGCGCTTGGCTCGAATCGAGCATCAGATTTTACCTTCAGACGATTTTCCCGGGCGGAGGCGCGGCACGCCGCGCCTCGCCTCCATGCACACGGGCAGGCGGGCAATCATCGAATCCACTCGTTCCAGCGCTGCAGCATCATCGCGGCATTGGCGTTGATCCACTCCGCATCGGGAATGATGACGTAATCCCGAACGTCGTCACCCTGCGGCATCGTCTTGCGCGCCTCATCCGACATCATAGCGATTGCCTCGCTGCTCGGGGGCGTGCAGGACAGAACCTCGCATGCCTTGGCCTGGGCCTGCGGAGAGTTCAGCCAAAAAGCCATCAGCTTCAGCGCATTCTCACGGTGCGGCGCGCCCTTTAGCAGCGCTATGCGGTCGCCAACGAGAAATGAGGCGTTGTAGGACCAGGCGATCGGCAGTCCCTCATTGTGCATCGCCTTCGCCCGTGTCAACCAGATCTGCCCCAGCGAATACTCGCGATTGCGAAACCCTTGCACGCTCTGATCGCCCGTCTTCCACCACAGCGAGACGGAAGGCCTGATCTGCTCGAGCTTGGCCAGCGCGCGATCGATGTCGAGCGGAAACAGTTCATCGCGCTTGACGCCGTCGGCGAGCAGCGCGGCGGCCATCACGCGCCAGGGATCGTCAAAGTTCGGGAAGGCCCGCTCTCCCGGGAACTTCTCAGTGTCCCACATGTCGGCCCAGGTCTCGGGAACGGGCTCCCCAGCCTCCCCGATCCTGTAGGCCAGCAGCGTGGCCGTCGACTGAAGCAGCGCCCCGCCGGCCGAGCAGGCATTGGCGCTGAGATCTTCGCGACCCGCAAATTGGCGGCAGAAGTCCGTCAAATCCTCGGTGACCTCCCGGTGCGCCTTGGACGCGGCCTGGATCTCGCCGTCGAGATAAAGATCCCAACTGACGTTTCCGGTTTTCACCATCGCCGCGGCCTTGGCGCGCATTTCGGCGTTGGTCGCTGCGACCGTGACCACTTCGATTCCCGTCGCCTTGGTGAATGGATCGAACCAGGCCGCTTGTAGCGCCTTGTCATAGGCGCCGCCCGTCGACGCGATGATCACTCGTTCGGCGGCGAACGTCGGAAGCGACAAGGCCATCAATGACAGCAATCCAGCGATGGTCGCCTTCAGGACTGTTGTGGAGCGGGAAAGGAGAGAGGTCATGATAGATTCCCTTCGTTTGCAGTTCGTCTTCAATAAGAGCGGGATTTGCGGGCGTTCATGAGATGAACCGCGCCCATTAGCAGGAGGGACGTGGCGACGAGGACGGTGGAGACCGCGGCAATGACCGGCGTCAGGTTGAAGTCGATGTCTTCGAACATCTTACGGCCGAGCGATTTGCCCCCGATGTCGGAGATGAAGAACGCAACGGTCGCTTCATCGAATGAGGCGAGAAAGGCGAACACGGCCGCGGCTGCGACACCGGGCACGATGTTCGGCAGTACGACCAGGAAGAACGCCTGCAGCCTGTTCGCCCCGCAGCTCAACGCCGCCAGTTCGAGCGTCGGATCGAAGCGCTGCAGCGACGCGGTGACGGTGATGATCACGTAAGGCACTGCCAGAACGGTATGGGCGACCAGGAATCCAAAAAAACTGCCGGTGAGTTGCAGTGGCGAGAAGGCGAGGTAGAGCGCCACACCGAGGATGATGTGTGGCACGATCATCGGTCCAAGCGTGAGCGCCTGCAATGTGGATCTGAACGGAAGAGATCCTCGTACAATCGCGATAGCGGCCATAGTACCCGCGACCGTCGCTGTCGCGGTTGTCGCCATGGCGATCTTGAGACTGAACCACGTTGCCGCCATCCAGTCCGGATCATCGAAATAGGCGCTGTACCATTTGAACGTCAGGCCCTGAGGCGGGAACTCGATGTAGTGGGTTTCGCTGAGCGACATAGGCAGGACAATCAGCGTTGGCAGCAGTAGGAAGAAGAGGATACCTCCAATCCCGATACCGGCTACAACGATGGCCACAGCCGTCGAATAGGAGCGAATGGTAGGGGAGGCGAAAACATCCTTGAGCGTGGGAAATCGGGCCGTCACCCGAGCATGATCAATAGACACTGTTCAATCCCTTGCTGAGCGATAGCATTCTGCGGAACAGCAGAACAAAAAGGAGCGTAACGGCGAGGAGCACGGTCGAAAGCGCCGCCGCGAACGGCCAATCGAGCAGGACCGTTGTCTGCTGGCCGATGAGCGTCGCCATCAGCATCGAGCCGGGTCCGCCGACCAGCGCCGGTGTGATGTAGAAGCCGAGCGCCAGCACAAAGCACATGATGCTGCCGGCAAAGACGCCAGGCAGGCTGAGCGGCAGAGTTACGGCGACGAAGGCCCGGATAGGACCGGCGCCGAGATTGCGGGCGGCTCGCACGTAATCGGGGGGCAGGGCGCGCAATGCCGAATAAATCGGCAGGATCATGAAGGGCATTAGCACATGTGTCATGGCGAGGATGACAGCGCCTTCAGTGTAGATCAGCTTCAGCGGCCATTCGGTCACGCCCGTGTCGATCAGCAGCTTGTTGATGATGCCGTTGCGTTGGAGAAGGACGACCCATGCATAGGAGCGGACGAGGACGGAGGTCCACAACGGGATGAAGACGCAGGCGGCGACCGCCATCGCCAGGCCCCTGCTCAGCCGTGCCATGAGATAGGCGACCGGGAACCCCAACAGCAGGCTTGCAACTGTCACCACAAACGCAACCTCGATCGTGCTGAAGAGAACGTCGAGATGAAGCGGTTCGGCGAAAATACGCCGATAATGGCTGAGCGTTCCCCCGGAAAAGCTCAGCGCGATCAGCCGCGCCACCGGATACAGGAACCCGGCGAGCAGGGCCGCGATGAGCGGCGTGACCAACGCCAAGGAGGCGTTTGGCGAATAGAAGCGTGCGGAACTCGACCGGCGGAATGACGGCGAAGATGAGAGTGATGCGAGTGAGCGCGTCATGCTGCGCACCTCTCGGTCACCGGAAAAACGTGCCCGGCTGCTCCGTCGAGGACGATATCCACCGCGTCGTCCCTTTGGTATGGAATCACGCCGTCGGCGGGGACCTCTACCTGTAGGCTTGCTGCCGGACGATCGGCAAGGCGGACGAGAAAGATGTACGTCGAGCCGAAGAACACGGCGGCGTCGACAACGCCCGGCAGCGCGTCGGCCCCGCCATCGCCGCGCTTCGCAAGACGCATCCGTTCCGGACGGATTGCCACACGCAGAGCCGTTCCGGCATCATATTTGCGGGTGCGCTCGTTCGCGTGGGAACGGAGTTTAAGCACCGTACTCTCGGATAGGCGTACGACCGTCTGCTCAGCCGTGCAATCGAGGCAGTCGCCATGGAGGAAATTCATCCGGCCGATGAAGTCCGCGACGAACTCAGTGTTCGGCTGCCGGTAGAGTTCCGTCGGCGTGCCGAACTGCACCAGGCGACCATCGGACATGATAGCGACGCGGTCCGACATCGTCAGCGCTTCGTCCTGATCATGGGTTACGTAGACGACGGTGGCGCCAAGCCGCTCCTGAAGCCGTTTGATCTCGAACTGCATCGCCTCCCGCAATTTCTTGTCGAGCGCGCCAAGTGGTTCGTCCATCAGGAGGACGGGCGGCTCGAAGGCAAGTGCGCGCGCGACGGCGACGCGTTGCTGTTGGCCCCCCGAAAGCTGGTTGGGATAGCGCTCTGCGTAGCCGGAGAGCTGCACGAGTTCCAGCATCTCGTCGACGCGCCGCGATATCGCCGTCTTCTGCATTCGCCCGCGCATCCTGAGCGGGAATGCGATGTTCTGGTGGATCGTCAGGTGCGGAAAGAGCGCGTACTTTTGGAACACCATTCCGATGTTCCGGTGATTGGGCGCAAGGAGGGTTACGTCCCGGCCGCCGATGGCGATCCTGCCGGTGCTCGGCGCCTCGAAGCCGGCTATCATCGTCAAGGCTGTCGTCTTGCCGGAGCCGGAAGGCCCCAAGAGGGAGACAAATTCCCCGGCTGCGATCTCGAGCGACAGCTCGCGAACCGCAATGGCTTCGCCATATCGCTTTTGAAGTCCCCCAAGGGACAGAGACTGACCGATCAATTTCGCGTTTCCTTTCAGCTGCTGACGCTCTTCGGCGTCTTTCCCCTGGATACGGCCGGTTTCTGGCCGCAATGAAAGCCTCTTCCGACGCGGGGACGAGTCAGGACGATGTGCTTATTGCAGAGGCTCTGGTGTCTCACGGGCCGCTTGTCGGTCCGCGTGACGGCGTATGCGAAAGCTGCTATTAGCCGTTGATGCGACAAAAACTTTGCAGAACCTTCACACTTCATTTTTGTTGCATCAAAAATTCATAGTGTCAACTGATCGAGAGAGTGAAATGGGGGGCAATTTGAACGAAGCGCCAGAATTTGAGAGGGCTCCAGAAAGGCTGGGGGATGCCGCCTATCGAGAAATGAAGGAGCGCATCATCCGTGGCGTCTATAGGCCGAGCCACAAGTTGACGGTGCGTGCCGTTGCCCGGGATCTCGACGTCAGCACAACGCCCGCGCGCGACGCGATCAATCGGCTGACGAGCGAGGGCGCCCTCATTTACGCTGGTCCAAAGACGGTCGTCGTTCCGGTTCTCGATGCGAGCGCTCTTCGAGAAATAACGCTCACCCGCCTAGCGCTCGAGGGGCTCGCTTCGGAGCAAGCCGCCCAGAACGGCGCGCCTGCCAATGTTGAGGAACTAAAATCCTTGCAGGGGCTAATTAATTCCGCCCTCGACGAAAAGCGCTATGCCGAGGCTTTGTGGCACAACAAGGAATTTCACTTTACGATTTATCGCCTCTCGGGCCTTCCTCAGCTCGTTTCGATGATCGAAACCCTGTGGCTGAGGATCGGTCCCTCCTTGCACAATCTCTACCCAGAGTTTGCCGAGGAGAAATACGGCGTTCGCAACCACGAGATAGCCATGGAGGCTCTCGGGGAGCGCGACGCGGCGAGCCTCAGGGCGGCAATGGAGAATGATATTCGCGATGGATATCGCCGGCTGAAGCGCGCCAACCTGGAGAGGGGTGCTGGCACTTCGGCGTAAGATTTTGTTGCATGGACTTGACGGGCTGCGTTTTTGTTGCAACAAAATTGTGAAGCTCGTGCAAAGCGAGCGGTCGTTTTTCACTTCAGGAAGCCGGAACTATGCTCGTTCAAGCAACAAACAGGCTGCGGCAGGCGTCTGCCCGCAGTAGGTCCAAGCATTTATTCAACCGCGCCAAGGCCGTGTTCCCGGATGGAACCACCCGCGCCACGGTGGAGAGGGATCCGTTTCCGATCTATCTCCAGCGGGGCGAGGGGGCCTATCTCATCGATGTCGATGGGAGCCGCTACCTCGATCTGAATAACAACTTCACCACGCTCATTCATGGGCACGGCTTCGCGCCGGTCGCTGAGGCTGTCGTCGATCTACTGCACTCGGGAACCTGTTTCGCCAATCCGACGGAACATGAAATCGCGCTTGCGGAACTGCTGACGGCCCGCATTCCCGCAATGGAGCGGGTCCGCTTCGTCAACAGTGGAACGGAAGCGGTAATGTTTGCTATCAAGGCGGCGCGCGCCTTCACCGGCAGGCCCGCGATCGCGCGGATCGAAGGCGCCTATCACGGCGCCTATGATTGGGCAGAAGCCGGGCAGGGTGTTGCACCAGACAAAGATGGTTGGGAGCCGGCGCCTGTCGCGACTCCGGCCTATCGGGGCACGCCGCCGAGCGTGGCGAAAGAGGTGCACCTTCTGCGCTTCAACGACATCGAC
This sequence comes from Sinorhizobium americanum, assembly GCF_001651855.1. Taxonomy (GTDB): domain Bacteria; phylum Pseudomonadota; class Alphaproteobacteria; order Rhizobiales; family Rhizobiaceae; genus Sinorhizobium; species Sinorhizobium americanum. The sequence continues at coordinate 25,994 of NZ_LNQC01000076.1, forward strand.
GGTCTCCAAGCACGCCTGAGCGCGGCAAGCGACAGGATCGCCTGTGTACTGATCGATCCGATGCCCAGCCGGGCAGGCCTGATGCATCCGGAACCTGATTTCGTCAAGGCGTTGTCGCAAACGGCACGCAAGCACGGAATCTTGATCATCGCCGACGAGGTGCTCAATCTTCGGCAAGGCTATGCCGGAGCCTCGGCACGCTATGGCCTGAACCCCGATCTGGTCACGGCCGGCAAAATCATCGGAGGCGGCTTTCCGATCGGCGCCATCGGCGGCCGCGAGGAGGTAATGCGTGTGTTCGGCACCGCAGACGCAAGACCGTTGCTGTCCCAAGGCGGCACCTTTTCGGCCAATCCGGTTTCGATGGCGGCCGGCCGGGCGGCGATGGCGGCAATGACGCCCCACGCCTTCGAGCGCCTGGAGGCGATGGGGAATAGACTGCGCAGCGGCTTGAGGGCCAGCATCGCAAAGCGCGATGCGTCGTTTTCGGTGACCGGCGCCACCTCGCTCTTCCGGATCCACCCGAAGCGCGTCGTGCCGCGCGAGTACCGCGATGCCTATCTGGGCGCCGAAGCGACGTCCCTCATGCGAGGAATGAGCCGCCATTTCCTGGAAAAGGGCATCCTGCTCCCCTATGGCGCCGCGGCCTGCCTCTCGACGGCCATGGTCGACAGCGACATCGACCTCATCCTCAGTGCATTCGACGAATTTCTTGAGGCCGAAACCCAATCTGGAAAGGAGCGCGCGCAATGACGACGCAGAATCCCATCGAAACCGTTGCGCAGCGTATCGCCAAGACTCTTCGCCGTCACGAGGTTGAATTCATTTTCGCCCAAAGCCTCCCATCGGCGGTGATCCTGGCGGCGGAAGCAATCGGCATTCGCCAGATTGCTTACAGGCAGGAGAACATGGGTGGCGCGATGGCGGACGGATACGCGCGGGTCTCCCACAAGGTCGGTGTCGTCGCCGCGCAAAACGGTCCGGCCGCAACCTTGCTTGTGCCGCCGCTGGCCGAGGCGCTGAAAGCCAGCGTGCCGATCGTCGCAATCGTCCAGGATGTCGAGCGCAATCAGACGGACCGGAACGCCTTCCAGGACCTCGATCAGGTCGCGCTCTTCCAGTCCTCCACCAAGTGGGTGCGGCGCGTCACTGTCGCGGAACGCATCGACGACTATATAGATGCCGCGTTCACGGCCGCAACGTCCGGCCGGGCCGGACCGGCAGCTCTGCTGCTGCCTGCCGACCTTCTTCGTGCCGAGGTGCAAGCGCCGGCAGCCGCGCGCTCAAGGAACCTAGGCCATTGGCCGCTGGACCGCGTCCGACCCTCGGATGCTGCACTGGCAGAGGTCGCCTCTCTCATCGCCGCGGCGAAAGCTCCGATCGTCATCGCCGGCGGAGGCGTTCATTGCGGCGGCGCCGCGGCGGAGCTTGCGGGCCTACAGCAGGACGCAAGCCTGCCGGTCTTCACCACGAACATGGGTAAGGGAGCGGTTGACGAATACCATCCGCTGTCGGCCGGCGTGCTCGGCTCGCTGGTTGGCCCACGCTCGCTCGGACGCCACTCGTCCGCCTTGGTCGAGGCCGCGGATCTCGTCCTTCTGGTCGGAACTCGGACCAACCAGAACGGCACCGACAATTGGCGCCAGATTCCCTGCGGCGCGACGATCGTGCACATCGATGTCGATCCGGTGGAGATTGGGCGCAATTACGAATCGGTCCGGCTCGTCGGCGATGCACGGGAAACGCTTGCGGCGCTGCGAGCGGCGCTCACCCGGATTGACCTCACGCGGAGGCATGCGGATCGCTTGCGGGTGGAGGAATCAATCGCCGCATACTGGAAACGGTTCGAGCTTGACCGGTATGAGGTGGCGACATCGCGCTCGCGCCCAATCCGTCCGGAGCGGGTGATGGCGGAGCTTCAGGACCTGCTGACCGACGACGTTACGGTCGTCGCCGACGCGAGCTACTCGTCTATGTGGGTATTGGGCCAGCTGCGGGCGCCGACGAGCGGGACGCGCTTTGTTACGCCGCGCGGCCTGGCGGGGCTTGGCTGGGGCGTGCCGCTTGCTATTGGCGCCAAAGTCGCCCGGCCGGACAAGCCGGTCGTCGCCATCGTCGGCGACGGCGGCTTCGCGCACAGCTGGGCGGAGCTCGAGACAATGGTCCGGATGAAGCTTCCTGTCACCATCGTCGTTCTCAACAATGGCGTTCTGGGTTTCCAACGCGATGCGGAGACGGTGAAGTTCGGCAGCTACACGTCGGCATGCCATTTCGCCGAGGTCGACCACGCGAAATTGGCGGAGGCCTGCGGCTGCCCGGCAGTTCGAGTCGACGATCCGAGCGAACTTGCCTATCATTTGCAGCGCGGCATGGAAGAGGGGCCGCTTCTCATCGAAGTGATGACCGATCCCGCGGCGCACCCTCCGCTCTCGCTCTTCGCCAGAATGGACGAAGCGGCATGAGGAGCCATGCCACACCAAGGGTTGCCGTCGTGACCGGCGGCACTTCGGGAATAGGGCTGGCGACGGCCCGACACCTGCTTGAACGTGGGTGCCGGGTCGCCGTCTTCGGTCAGAGACCTGTCAATGTCGAAAATGCCGCCGGGGTCTTGTCGCGGGAGTTCGGCGCCGAGCGCGTGTTCGCGCGGGTCGTCGATCTGGCCGTGACGGCGCAGATAACGGCTTTTTTTCAGGAACTGGATCAGTGTTGGGGCAAGGCCGAGATCTTGGTGTGCAACGCCGGAATCTCGCCGAAGGGGCCAGATGGCTCCGGTCCATTCCAGGAGATCACGCTCGAGGAATGGAACACCGTTCTTTCCGTCAACCTGACCGGAACAATGCTGTGCTGCCAGTCGGCGTTGCCGGGTATGGTCGAAGCCCATTTTGGCAGGATCGTTTTCGTCGGCTCCATCGCCGGGCGCGCCATGCCCAGGATTGCCGGCGCCGCGTATGTGGCTTCGAAAGCCGCACTTTCCGGCCTTGCCCGTTCGCTTGTGGCACGCCACGCCGCGCAAGGGATCACAGTGAATGTGGTGGCGCCCGGTAGGATCGCGACCGACATGGCAGGGCCGCGCGACAGCGGGGTCAACCGCGCGGCCGTTGCCCGCATTCCGGCGGGTCGCATGGGCGAGCCGAAGGAGGTCGCGGCCGCCATCGGTTTCCTGACCTCCGACGAAGCAGCATTCATCAACGGCGCGACCATCGACGTCAACGGTGGAGAGTATACGCCGCTCTGAGGTGGAGGTCATATGCATGCGGATGTGTTGATTTATACGGGCGACCCGGAGCTCTTCCTTCTCCTGGAGCATATTCTCAAGGCCGAAGGTTTCCCGGTCCGGCTGTGCGTTCATGAAAGCGAGCTGCTTGCTGCGATCCGGGCCGAAGAGCCGCTGGCTGTGCTGGCCGATTGCTCCGATTCTCGCCCGTGGGGATCGAGCCTTTGCCTCCGCATCGCGGAAGAGAGCGGTGATCGCGTCCCCGTCGCCGCGTTTACAAACGCTTCCGGAGAAGAATTCAGCCGTAATACCCCGGCGGTCGATGCAGTCATATGCAGCCCCTACGACCCCAGTCGGCTGCTCGCCTTCCTCAAGGGCATTCGAGCAAACTTGCCATATAGCCGTTCAGGCGCGGCGCCCGAGCAGATCTACAGGCACGCGGATATTGAGCTAAACGTCCCGAGTGTTCGGGTCACGCGGAACGGTCACGCCGTGTATCTCTCCGCCCTCCAGTTCAGGCTGCTTCTGCATCTCATGAGGATGCCCGGTATCGTGCACAGTCGCGACGACCTGATCGCGGCATGCTGGCCCTGCGAAGCCGAAGTAGAGCCCCGCACCGTTGATATCCATATCGGCCATCTCAGGCGTGCGCTCAACCGTTTTGGACCAGACGTAATTCGCACTGTGCGATCCGTTGGCTACGCGCTCGACGGACCCAATCAGCCATTATAAATCGAGCATGCTCGATTGTTGACCCCGGAAAGACCGGGAAGGCTCCCCGGAAACCAAGCCAGAGATCGGCCGGACGCCTTTGCCGAGGCAGCGCATGTTGACGGCGACGCCCATTAGCCCGAGCGACTTTTCATCCCTGGTCGCCCCGCGCCGCGCCGACGGCGACCTCTGGAGCATTGTCTACGTGGTGCAGTAAACCGCCATCAGGGGTGATTTTGCGGGTTTTCCATGGACGATTGCCGCCGCCATCAAGTTCGGAGCCCCCGTAAAGGGCACGGACGAGGATATCAATCATGAGCTCAACATGGTGCTTTGGGTGTTGATCGAGAATTGGCGGCAGTGAAAGCCATCAGGGCGGCTGTCGAATAGGTTGGCGGAGAAGCGCCGACTTTGCCCCTCCTTTAAAGGTACAGGTCGCGTCAAATTCAATATGATGTTGCAACAAAATACAGGCCAAACTGCAATTTTTTCTCTTCCTAAACACGAAGATACGCAGTTCCAGTAAAATTGCGGGGATTGAAAGCCAATTGTGAAGGTATTAGTTCCACATTTTGTGACATCAAAGATCGGAATGAAAGCGGCGGCGAGGACAAGTTGACTGATGAATGTTCAGCATAAGAAACCCTCGGTCCTGATTTGCTCTGATGATGCCAATTTCTATGTGATGCTCGCATATATCCTCGCACGGGAAGGGTTCCAGACGACCCTGGTCAGCGAAAGCGAGGTGGCGGACCAGGCCACGATAAGACCCGTCACGGCAATCATTTTGATTGCGGCTGAGGATTCTGGCCCGATGTTGAGAGCCTGTGCGGCGATCAAGGGCTCCGACACGACCGCGCATATCCCGACGATCGCCGTCGTTTCGTCGGGGGATTATCTGGCATTGCTCAAGGCGGGAGCGGACGAAAACTTCGTGCGCCCGATCTCGCCGGCGCGGCTGTTGGCCTATCTTGGTTCTCTTCCAAAAGACGACGCGAATGATGTCCGGCTGCTCGATGCGGATGAAGAGGCACGGACCTTCGGGCCGTTGAGTATAGACCCCGGGCGCCGTATCGTCCGATATGGAGATCAAGAAACTCGATTCGGCCCGATCGAATTCAATCTGCTGCGGTGCTTTCTCAGGGCGCCGGGTCGGGTACGCAGGCGCTCGGAACTGATAGAGGCCGCGTGGCCCTCCGATCACTACGTTCAGCCGCGCACCGTGGATGTGCATGTCGGCCGCTTGCGCCGATCGCTTGAGCGCCTCACCGGCCGCACTTTAATTCGTACGGTCCGGGCCGCGGGCTATGCCATCGAAGTGGACGAAAGATCGGGTTGACTTGGAGCGTGTTCACAATCCTCGTGTTTGTTTTGCAATGCATAACAATAAAGTTTAATGTGCGACACATCATCGCCAGATTTGCAAAACAATGCTTTGAAATAATTTGCATATACTTTGTTGATTTTGGCTGCAAATGAAATAGACCTCTCGATTGTTCATGTTCAAGGATCGGGAGATATTTCGGATGGAAGGCAAAGCGCCAGGGCAGGGAAGTATTGTGGGCAGCGGTGCTCAAAGGAACACCAGCAGCCTCATTCAGTACGCCCAAAGCCATTTCGATGCCGCGCATTTTCAGGGGCTGATGGCGATCTACGGGCGGCCGCTCAAGGGGCGCGCCGTGGCGCTTTCCCACGACCACGGGCGCAAAGTCGTTGACTTCGTGCGCTGTTCCTATCTCGGCCTGGACAACCATCCGAACATAATCGCTGGCGCGATCGAGGCGCTGAACAAATACGGCGCACTCCATTGGTCATGCGCACGAACGCGCCTTAACTTCGCCATCCTGGGTGAGTTGGAGGAAGCCCTGTCGGATTTGTTCGGCGCACGGGTAATCACCTATACTACTGTTCTGGCCGCAAACATGAGCGCTTTGCCGGTGATCGCTTCCGGACACCTTACCGATGGCGTCAAACCAGTGATTGTGTTCGACCGCTTCGCGCACGCGACGCTCTCATTTCACAAGGGAACCATTGCCGCTGAAACAAGAGTGGAGACGATCGCTCACAACGACCTTGACGCCCTTGAGACTCTGTGCCGCGCGAACGACTGCGTCGCGTACATTTGTGACGGCGTCTACTCAATGGGTGGAAGTGCCAGCATCGGGCAATTGCGCTCGCTTCAGGAGCGATACGGCCTCTTTCTCTACGTCGATGATGCCCACGGCGTTTCGATTTTCGGCGCGCGGGGGGAAGGTTTCGCCAGGTCTCAAATCGGAGGCTCCTTGGGTGAGCGGACGATCATTGCCGCATCGCTCGGAAAAGGCTTCGGCGCCTCGGGTGGGATGGTCATGCTCGGCACGGCTCGACAGGAAGAGCTGTTTCGAAGGTTCGCCGTGGCGCATGCGTTTTCGGCATCGCTGAACGTTGCAGCTATAGGCGCAGCAATGGCATCGCAGGAGCTGCATCGAACGGAAGAGCTTGCGCTCCTTCAGCAGACGCTCAAGAAGAGGATCGCCCTCTTCGACAGCATCGTTCCGACGGAGCAAAACGGTTCACCCCTGCCGATCCGGACCGTGGAAGTGGGTGACGAACTCACGGCGATCGCGGTGGCAAGGGGCTTGCTGGATTGCGGCTGTTACACGTCCGCAATTTTCTTTCCCACAGTTGCGAGGGGAAGGGCGGGACTGCGGCTGTGCCCGACAGCGGGTCATTCGCAGGACGAAATCCGTGCGTTGGGGAGCGCGCTCCAACACGTTCTTGGAGAAATTGGCGATGCCGCGGTTAGATAGCGCAAACTTATGCACTCAACGTGCTTCAATGTCAGGCGGTAGCTCCATCGAGCGGGATATGCGCGGTTACGTCTTCGAGTGCCGTGTTGTTTTGTCGAACACGACGTTGTTCCATGATCAAACGCGGCTGCGGCTTGCCGGATATTACGAGATCATGATCGACCACGGGACTGTAAAAACGTTTGTGTTCATCGATGGATACGCAACCACGGGAGCCGTGGATGGTGGCCTTCGAATGCGGGTAGGAGCGACGAACCTCGTCTCATCCCACGCTATCAGAACAGCCTTCGAGAAGTCGATTCTCGACGTCGTCCCATCTGCGCCTGAGAAAATCGCCTGGTATTCGGTCGGCCAGGGGCAGCCTGTCACGATCTGAAAGGCGCCGACTGTCTAATTCATGCTAGAAATGCGCTAAGTTTTTGAGGTTCGCGGCGACGTAGCGCGTGCATAGTGGTGCCGAAGATCAGCGCAGTTTGGCGCTTACCATCCCTCCGCCGAACTAAAGGAACGTGGTTCGCGGGAAGGCGCGCCGTGGTGAATTTGGTCGCAGTACCAGATGTGCGCCCTGCAGCTGCGCGTGCCACATATCTGGACCGAGCGCAGGAAGGCGTCCTCGACAGATTGGGATTCTTGCTTTTTCGCAAAGGTGGCCAGCGCCGGAGAGGCTAACGATGCGAGGCTTCCAAGTCCTGTCGAAATCTGAGTCGCTCAGGTTCTTTTGCCAGAGGTGAAAGCGCCAGTCGGGAAATGAGCGCTCCAGAAAGGGCCTCTTCCATTCGGTCACATGGGCGGCGAAGGTCGCCAGCCGCTTCGCAGAAGCACCACCAGCAATTCCAGGGGCATTCCTACTCACCACTCTCCACCGAGATCAAGTCGCGCCGACCTGCACACAAAGCTCTCCTTTTATGGTTCGCAACAATATCCTGCCGAATTTGCAAGCAATGCAGGCGCGTCCGCATCGCCGCGGTGCCAAGTTGTGGCAGATCGCCGGATCGCAATGAGCAGGTTGGTGCATGCAATGGGCAACCGGCAACCCATCGTATAAATCCCTGTCACCCCGGTAACAACTTCTGCATGCGCACTTTGAAAAATTAGGCCAACGTGATTTAAGGTGCGGAGCAACAAGCTGACCGAACACACTCTTCTCGGCGCGCCCGCGCCGGGACCTCAACAAAAGGCCGCCTTGGCGGCCGGAACATGCCGACCTGGAGAAATTCGCCGGTGCCTGAACCTTTGACAGTATCGAGCGGCAGGAATGTCGATCCCGCCTCCGCCTTGCGAGAGTGCCGATCCGCCTTTGTCGGCGTCGGCATTGCCAGTGCGCTCGTCAATATCCTCTATCTCACCGGCTCGTTCTTCATGCTCGAGGTCTATGACCGGGTTCTGCCCAGCCGCAGCATTCCCTCGCTGATTGCGCTCTGTCTGCTGGCCCTGCTGCTCTATGCCTTCCAGGGCGCCTTCGAGCTGATCCGCGGGCGGATGCTGGTGCGCATCGCCGGCGCGCTCGACGAGAGCCTGAGCGGCCGCATCTATCGGGCGGTCGTGAAAGCGCCGTTGAAGCTTAAGATGCAGGGGGACGGGCTGCAGGCGCTGCGCGACTTCGATCAGGTTCGCTCGTTCCTTTCGAGCGCCGGGCCGTCGGCGCTGTTCGATCTCCCCTGGCTGCCCTTCTATGTCGCCATCTGCTTCCTGTTTCATCCGGTCATCGGCTTCGTGGCCATTGGCGGCGGGCTGATCCTGACGCTTCTCACCTATCTCACCAATCGCGGTACCCAGGCGCCGGCCCGCAAGGCGTCCGAGGCGGCCGGCCTTCGCAATGCCTTTGCCCAGGCCTCGCAACGCAACTCCGAGGTCGTCCAGGCGATGGGCATGACGGGCCGGCTTGCCGAGCTCTGGGAGCGCCGCAACGCCGAATACCGGGAAGAAAACCGGCGCACCTCCGACATCGGCAATGGCTATGGGGCGCTCTCCAAGGTGTTCCGCATGGCGCTGCAGTCGGGCGTGCTGGCCGCGGGCGCAGTGCTGGTGATCGAGGGCCAGGCGTCGCCCGGCATCATCATCGCCGGCTCGATTCTCACCGCCCGGGCGCTCGCCCCGGTGGAGCTCGCCATCGGCAACTGGCGCGGGCTTGTCCAGGCGCGGCAGAGTTGGCAGCGCCTGAAGGACCTCTTGAAGGCATTGCCGGAAGCCGAGACCCCGCTGGCGCTGCCGAAGCCGCATGAGCGTCTGAGCGTCGAGGCGCTGGGGAGCGGGCCGCCGGCAGCGCAGCGGCTGATCTTCACGGATGTCAACTTTACCGTCCGTGCCGGCAGCGCGCTCGGCGTCATCGGCCCGAGCGGTTCGGGCAAGTCGTCCCTAGCGCGCGCCCTTATCGGCGTCTGGCCAGCCTATCGCGGCTCGGTGCGGCTGGATGGGGCGGCACTCGACCAATGGGACGGCGATGCGCTCGGACGGCATATCGGCTATCTGCCGCAGGACGTGGAGCTTTTTGCCGGAACCGTGGCGCAGAATATCTGCCGCTTCGCCGCGGATGCGACCTCCGAGGCGATCGTCGCGGCTGCTAAGGCGGCGCGCGTCCATGAGTTGATCCTGCGTCTTCCGAACGGCTTCGACACCGAAATCGGCGAGGGCGGCACGGCACTCTCGGCCGGCCAGCGCCAGCGCATCGCGCTCGCCCGGGCGCTCTATGGCGATCCCTTCCTGGTGGTCCTAGACGAGCCGAATTCGAACCTCGATGCGGATGGCGAGCAGGCGCTCAGCGAAGCGATCATGAATGTGCGCCAGCGCGGCGGCATCGTCGTGGTGATTGCCCACCGGCCGAGCGCGCTTGCCAGCACCGACCTCGTCCTGATGATGAACGAGGGGCGGCAGCAGGCCTTCGGCCCGAAGGAGGAAGTGCTCGGCAAGGTGTTGAGGACGCAGCAGGCGGAGCGCCCGTCGCCGCTGAAGATCGTCGCGGAAGGCCAGGAGGCAAAGCAATGAGCGCCAGCACGCAAAAGGCGTCGAACGCGCGCCGTTCGCTCGGTCGGCACATGATGGGGGTCTCGCTCCTCGCGCTTGCTCTCGTCGTCGGCGTCGGCGGCTGGGCGGCGACAACGGAGCTCTCTAGCGCGATCGTTGCCGGCGGCGTGGTCGTCGTCGACGACAATGTCAAGAAGGTCCAGCACCTGACCGGCGGGATCGTCGGCGAACTCAAGGTCAAGGAAGGCGACCGCGTCGAGGCCGGCCAGGTGCTGATCCGCCTCGATGGCACCACGGTGCGTGCGAACTTGGCGATCGTCGAAAGCACGCTGGCGCAGCTTTATGCGCGACGCGCCCGGCTGCTGGCAGAGCGGATCGGCGCCGAGTCGTTCGAGATCGACAAGGACCTCGCGAACTTCGTCTCCAGCGCGGCGGCGGCAAAACTCGTCGACGGCGAACAGAAACTCTTTGCTAGCCGCCGCACGGCGCTGCTGGGCATGAAGGGACAGCTGCAGTCGCGCAAGGCACAATTGGCCGACGAGATCGACGGCCTGACCGTGCAGCTGAAGGCGATCGAGGACGCCTTGACTCTGATCGCCGAGGAACTGACCGGCGTCGACTCGCTCTATGGCCGAGGCCTGGTGCCGATGCAACGGGTGACGACGCTCAAGCGGCAACGGGCGGAGCTCGAGGGCGACCGCGGACGGCATATCGCCTCGCGTGCCCAGGCACGCGGCAAATCCAGCGAGATCGATCTGCAGGTGCTGCAACTGGACGAGGACCGGCGCACTGAGATCTCCAAGGAGCTGACCGATGTCGAGGCGAAGATCGCCGAATATGAGGAGCGGCGTACGGCCGCGACGGACCAGTTGCGGCGGCTCGACATCACCGCGCCGCTGCCGGGCCGCGTCTATCAGCTAGCCGTGCATACGGTGAACGGCGTCGTCAATCCCGGTGAGACGCTGATGCTCGTGGTACCGGAGGCCGACGAACTCACCGTGGAAGCGCGGGTGGCGACCCACGACATCGACCAGATCCGCGTCGGCCAGCCGGTCGAAATCCGCTTCAGCGCCTTCAATCAGCGCACCACGCCGGAGGTCGAGGCGGAGGTGGTGACCGTGGCTCCGGATATGGTCAGCGACGAGCGGACCGGCGCCACCTACTATCCGCTGCGCATTCGCCCGAAACCGGAGAGCCTCGCCAAGCTCAAGGGGCTCTCGCTCTATCCCGGCATGCCGGCCGAGGTGTTCATCAAGATCGCCGATCGCACGGTCATTTCCTATCTGGCGAAGCCGCTCACCGACCAGATGCGGCACGCTTTCCGCGAGGATTGAGACGATCGCGAGAAACGGGCTGGCGTGCCCGAGCATTGCCCGGGCGCCGGCTCGTCCCGCATGCGAGGGTGGCGCCGGGGCGCGGGTCCGCGCGGAATCCAGCGATTTTTGCTGGTTAAGTGTTCGCGGGGCATTTTCGTGATTGGACTTCGCGGCCGGTTGGAGTCACGTTTATTAGGCGTATGAGGTGGAATGGGGGACCAACTAAGTCTGATTAGGAGGTCACAATGAAGCACCATGCAATCGAAGACCTGCAAAGCGTCGCCGAGGTCAAACAGGACCTTCCGCGCCGGGCTCTGTCGCGCAGCGAACGTCTGGAGCGCTGGGCGGAACTCCTGGAACGCAGCCCGCACAGACGGCTTTCGACGTTGCACGAGACCGAGTATCAGCCGGCGCATGTGCGCGCGACGATGCGCGGCGACGGCACGCCGATCTCCGTTGCATTCGAGGACCCGGTCCTTCGGACCGCCGGCCTGGACAACGACAGCTACGGCGAGGCGAAGCGGTTCTTCGAACTGAGTGACGAGCAATTGCACAAGGTCATCTGCTATTGCCATTTCGGCGCCACGGTCAGTGCGTCGACGGCGGCACGTCACATCCGCGCGATGCTTGTCGAAAATCAGCCAGGCCTGTTTGCCCGCTTGCGCCAAATATTCTTCGGCTGAAGCAGGCGACGTTTGCGACCACGGGTTCAAATGACGGCCGACGACGCCGGCCGAAGAGGGTGTGTTGCGGATTGTCCGCTGCAATGACGATGACGTGGCCTGGTGAACGTCTCTAAGGTACTGGCGACCCAAAGCGGGGGAGGCACTTCGCCGCTACGGCGCCTCTTGCTGAAGCAAGGACGCGGGAGCGGCGAAGTGTGCGCGGCGGTCGTGTGCGGCCCTACGCAACCCCGGTGAACTCATGAAGGCGCGCATATCTGTTCTGACGCTTGGCGTTGCCGACCTTGAACGGTCGCTCGCCTTTTATCGTGACGGTCTGAAGCTGCCCACGCAAGGGATCGTCGGCCGCGAGTTCGAGCATGGCGCGGTCGCGTTCTTTGATCTCGCGAGCGGTTTCAAACTGGCCCTGTGGGCGCAGGAAGATCTCGCCCATGACAGCGGCCTGAAAAAAGCATCCGGTAGCAGCACCTCATTCTCGATCGGCCACAACGTCTCGGATCGCCGGGAAGTGGACGAGTTGATGGAGCAGGCGCGCGTTGCCGGGGCGAGCATCGTGAAACCCGCTCAGGAAACATTCTATGGCGGATATGCCGGTTACTTCACTGATCCGGATGGTCATCTATGGGAGGTGGTGTGGAATCCGGCCAATCTGCCGCAGGACGATTGAACCTTATTATAGTATTCTGGAACCCGCCAAAAAATTCCCAGCCAAAAGCTTTCATCCATTGCCCATCAACAGCCTCCCCCGGCCATAGAAACTTTGTCTGCCCCCATCAATAGAGCCGTCGTGTAACTATTCTGATCGCTTCGTTCGGTTGCCGGGCCGGCCCGTCACCGATCCGGTTTGTCACCGATCCGGTTTGTCATCCGGAAAGTGCCCGAAGCGATGAGTGGGTGGACGGCGATGGATTTGGAAACGATCAAAACGCTTATCGACTTCGTCGGCCGCTCGCGCGTTTCCGAACTTACGGTCAGCGAGCACGGTACCACCGTCCGGATATCGGCCGGCTTAGCCAAGCGAACTTCACCCGTGCCAATCCCAAATGGCCGCCGCGACCGGATCGTCGAAGTCACCCCCGCCGATGGAGGCGAGATTGCCCGTGGTGATAGCAGCCGAATGGTGAAGGCGCCTGTATTCGGAGTCCTGCATCGCTCGCCCAATCCCGGCGCCCCTGCTTTCGTCGAGGTCGGAGATGTCGTGGGGGTCGGGCAGAACCTCTGCATCGTCGAGGCGATGAAGGTCTTCAACACCGTCTCCGCCCACAGGGCCGGGCCGATCACGCGCATTCTTGCAGGCGATGGTCAGGAAGTCGAAGCCGGGCAGCCCTTGATGGAGATCGGATAATGGCGCCCGTGCAGATGGGAAAAGAGGGTAGAAGCGGGCTCCGGTTCGAGAAGGTGCTGATCGCCAACCGCGGCGAGATCGCCGCGCGCGTGCAGCGGGCTTGCCGGGAGCTCGGCCTGAGGACGGTTATGATCTGCTCGGACACCGACCGGGACGCGCCCTATGGGAAAACCGCCGATGAGTTTGTCTGCATTGGGCCAGCCGCTCCGGGCCAAAGTTACCTCAATCAGGCCGCGGTCCTGCTTGCCGCGAGGACGACCGGCGTCGGGGCAATTCACCCCGGATACGGCTTTCTTTCGGAGAATGCCGGTTTCGCGGAAGCCGTCGAAACCGCGGGACTTGTCTTCATAGGGCCGCCTGCCTCCGCGATCCGCACGATGGGCGACAAGATCGCCGCCAAACGCGCAATGATCGAAGCGGGCGTGCCATGCGTGCCCGGCCCGGACGCAGCGCTTCCCGACGACATCAAGTCGATTGAGAGCATTGCCGAAGGCATAGGATATCCGGTGATCGTCAAGGCGGCAGGCGGTGGCGGCGGCCGCGGCATGCGCGTCGTTCATGACTCCTCGGCACTCGGCGATGCCGTGTCGGTCACCCGCGAGGAGGCTAGAAGGGCGTTCGGGCGACCGGAGCTCTACATGGAGAAATTCCTCGAGCGTCCACGTCACGTCGAAATCCAGGTTCTCTGCGACAATCAGGGCAATGCCCTGTGGCTCGGCCACCGCGACTGCTCGATGCAGCGGCGCCACCAGAAGGTGGTCGAGGAAGCGCCTGCGCCCGGCATCCCCGCGGATATTGCCGCAGCGGTCGGAGAACGCTGTGCGGATGCGTGTCGACAGATCGGCTATCGGGGCGCCGGAACCTTCGAGTTCCTCTACGAGAATGGCGAGTTCTACTTCATCGAAATGAACACACGTCTGCAGGTCGAACATCCGGTGACGGAAACGACCGCGGGGATCGATATCGTTTGTGAACAGCTTCGCGTTGCCCAAGGGCTGCCGCTGTCCATTGCCCAAGCCGATGTGCGGACGCATGGCCATTCCTTCGAGTGCCGGATCAACGCCGAAGATCCGTTCACCTTCGCCGCTTCACCAGGCAAGATCATGGGTGCCGAGTTTCCGAGCGGGCCTGGCATCCGCGTCGATACCCATGTGACGACCGGCTACAAGGTATCGCCGCACTACGACTCGCTGATCGCCAAACTGATTGTCCACGCGCCGACGCGAGACCAGGCCATCCGCCGGATGCGGGTGGCATTGGCCGATACTAGGATCGACGGGATCTCGACCAATCTTCAGCTCCATCGGGAGCTCTTCGAGGACCCGGCATTCTGTGCTGGCGGGACCGATATCCACTACCTTGAGACGTGGCTGGGCGAGCGAAAGAAATGAAGGGTCGTAAGCGAAAGGGCGGTTCGATCGCCGAGCAGATATTGGATCCGGCGATCTTGGAGAAGGTCGCGCTCTGGCTCGATGATGCCGGGGTCAATTCTGTCGAGATCGAGACGGAAGACGGCCGGCTCGTGCGGATCGTGGCCGGCGCGGGCGTCTCTACCGATGACGTCGCCAGCAACCCGGATATCTCGGTTGCGCGGAACCGTGCGAAGCCCGTCAAAGCACCTATTGCGGGCCACTTCCTGCCCGTGCATCCGGCACGCGATCGTGAGGAAGCGACCGTCGGCGCTGCCGTCGTCGCGGATGAGATCATAGGTTTCGTCAAGATCGGGCCGCTCGTCATGCCCCTCCGGGTCGAAGAGGCAGGAAGGCTGGAGGGTTGCGGCATCGAGCCCGGCGCGTTGGTCGGATATGGCGACACCGTTTTTCTGATTGAGCCTGCACAATGATTTCCATTCAAAACGAACCGCTCTCAACGCCTGCCTTCATCGCTGCGGTCCCTGCCGGCGAGCCGAAGATCTCCGTCATCGGCACGGGCGCCTACCTGATCGAGGCGCCAGGCGCATTCGACCTTGAGGCACAGCGACGCATCTGGGCCCTGGCGCATGCCGTGGAGCTGTGGCCGGAAGTCCGGGAAGTCGTTCCCGGAGTGACCAACCTGCTGGTGATCCTCAAGCGGACGCCTGTGGAGCCGGAGCAATTCGAGGCTCGTCTGCGGACCGAATGGAACTGCTCGCGGGCCATCGACCTCGTCGGCAAGACAGTTGAGATTCCCGTCACCTATGGCGGCGAGCATGCAACAGACCTTGCCGCCGTCTGCGATTACACGGGGCTGACCGATCGGGAAGTCGTGCAGCTGCACTGGCAAGGCGACTACACGGTCGTGGCCCTCGGCAGCGCGCCGGGCTTTGGATACCTGCACGGCCTCGACCCACGCATCCATGTGCCGCGCAAGACCGTGCCGTCGCTCAGGATGCTCAAGGGCACGGTGACGATCGGCGGCATGCAGACGGGCGTGTCGGTCCTGACCGGCCCGAACGGCTGGAACTCGATCGGCTTTGCCGAACTGCCGATGTTCGACCCGATGAAGAATCCGCCGGCGCTGCTTGCTCCAGGCGACAAGGTCTGCTTCGTTCCCGAGAGGATCGAATTATGATCGAGGTTCTTCAGACCGGTCCCTTGAACACCGTGCAGGATCTCGGTCGGTTTGGTTTCCGCAACGCCGGTGTGACCTCGAGCGGCGCGATGGATCGGCTTGCGCTGGCGGTCGGCAACCTGCTCGTCGGCAACGACGAGGGGGAGGCCGCGCTCGAAGTCCAGACCTTTCCATTTCGCCTTCGGTTCGACCGGGACACGACCGTCGCGATCACCGGCGCGGATTGCGACGCGCGTCTCGACGGGCGGCGGCTTCCGCCGTGGTGGGCGCTAGCGGTTTCGGCCGGCCAGGTTGTGGAACTCGCTACGCCCCGACACTCAGCGCGTGCCTATCTGAGCTTTGCCGGTGGCATCGAGGTTGAGCCGGTGATGGGGTCGCGCAGCACGTCGCTTCGCGGCGGGTTCGGGGGCCTGGACGGTCGCTTTCTCGCGGCGAATGACCGGTTGGGTGTTCGCCCTGCAGGTGCCTGCGTCGTGCCGCCAGGCGGATTCGGAGCCATGCCGCCAGAGACTGCGCTGGCCGACCACTTTCCGGCGTCCGAGGACGGCACGCTTCTCGTCCGCGCCATTCCCGCCGGAGAATACGCCCTGTTCGGCGGCGAAGCCGAACGGTTCTGGTCCCAGACCTGGAAAATCTCCTCGCAAAGCGACCGTACCGGCTACCGGCTCTCCGGCGAGCCCATCAAGCTCGTTTCTCCGGTGGAACTGCGTTCGCACGGGGTCGTTCCCGGCGTCGTCCAGATGCCTCCCTCGGGCGAGGCGATCGTCCAGATGAGCGACGCCAACACCGCCGGCGGCTACCCCAAGATCGCCGGCGTCATCGACATCGATCTTTGGCGGCTGGGCCAGGCGCGGATCGGCAGCCGCTTACGGTTCGTCCGGTCGAGTGTCGCCGAGGCGCTCGCTGTGGAGCGGGCGGTAGAGACCTATCTGGGGGACATCCGTCGCACGGTGCCAATGCTCGCCGAGGCGCTCGCAGCTATGTCGCGCCGGTAATTTGCTGTGTTGACCAAGCCAAGACCAAAGGAGCCACGATGAAAATCGATCTCAATTCGGATATGGGCGAGGGTTTCGGCCCCTACCGGCTCTGCGACGACGAAGCACTCATGGAGGTCGTGTCGTCGGCCAACATCGCCTGCGGCTTTCACGCCGGCGACCCGAACACGATGGCGCGGATGGTGAGGCTCGCAAAGGCCCTAGGCGTCGCTGTCGGCGCCCATCCCGGCTTTCCCGACCGGGTCGGCTTCGGCCGTCGGGAGATGCCCGTCGAGGCTGACGAGATGCGCCAGCAGGTCCTATACCAGTTGGGTGCGTTAACCGCGATCGCCCGGGGCGAAGGCGTGCCAGTCGCCCACATCGGCTTTCACGCCGCGATGGGCAATATGATCAACCGCGATCCCGCGCTCGCCGACCTGATCATGCAAGCCGTCAGCTCGGTGGACCCGGACCTCATCGTCTTTGCAATGCCCAATACTGAAATAGAGCGGGCCGCGACGCGCGCTGGTTTGACGACCCTCACGCTCTTCCTGGCGGATCGGGCCTATGATGCGGCCGGCCAGCTTGTCTC
The DNA here is from genome assembly GCF_001651855.1 of Sinorhizobium americanum. Lineage (GTDB taxonomy): Bacteria > Pseudomonadota > Alphaproteobacteria > Rhizobiales > Rhizobiaceae > Sinorhizobium > Sinorhizobium americanum. Next base: position 43,129 of record NZ_LNQC01000076.1, read on the forward strand.
GCGCAATCTGCCGAATTCGGTCCTCAAGGAGGAAGCCACGGTTCGTGCCCGGGTCCGCCAGTTCCTCGAAAGTGGAACGGTAACGACCATCGACAACCAGACGATCGAGATCCGCGCCCGCTCGATCCTCGTCCACAGCGACACGCCGGGTTCGCTCGAATTGGCCCGGGTCGTGCGCAGCGAGATCGAGGCTGCCGGAGCGACGATCGCGCCCGCCCGCGAGGTCCTCGCCTGCGCCGATGGCGCAACACACCTGACACATCAACGAACTTGAAAGACGGAAACCATGCCGACCCTCGCCGACCGCCTCAAGAACGTCTCCGTATCCGCGTCTGCTGCAATGACGCAGCGTGCCCGCGATCTCGCCTCACGAGACATAGACGTGGTTTCCCTGTCCTCCGGCGAGCCTGACTTCCCGACGCCGCCCCACGCGATCGAGGCCGCCCATGCCGCGGCCTTGGCGGGAGACACCAAATATCCTCCGCTCGACGGCACGCCGGCGCTCAAGGCGGCGATCGCCCGAAAGTTCAAGCGGGACAACAATCTCGACTACGAGCCCGGCCAGATCCTTGTCTCCGGTGGCGGCAAGCAGGTGATCTTCAATGCGGTGCTGGCGACCTGCAATCCGGGCGACGAGGTCGTCATACCCTCTCCCGCATGGATCAGTTATGCGGACATCGTTCGCTTCGCAGGCGGCGTCCCGGTTCCGGTCGCCTGCAGCCACGTGAACGGATTCAGGCTCAAGGCCGAGGATCTCGAAGCGGCCATCACCCCGCGGACGAAGTGGCTGTTCCTCAACTTCCCGAACAATCCGACCGGCGCGGCCTGTTCGCGCGAGGAGATGGCCGCGATCGCCGAGGTCATGCTGCGCCACCCCGATGTGTGGATCATGACCGACGACATGTACGAGCACCTCGTCTATGACGATTTCGAGTTCTGCACGATTGCCGAGGTCGAGCCCCGGCTCTACGACCGGGTGCTGACGGTCAACGGTGCCTCCAAGGCCTATGCCATGACGGGCTGGCGGCTGGGTTTCTGCGGCGGGCCGAAGGCGCTCATTTCGGGCATCAGCAACGTCAACGGCCAAAACTCGGGCGGCACCTCCACGATTACCCAGGCCGCGGCGGTGGCCGTGCTCGACGGGCCCCAGGATCTCCTGAAGGAGCGCGCGGCGATCTACCGGAAGCGGCGCGACTTTGTGCTCGACAAGCTCGCCGGCATAGACGGCCTGACCTGCCACAAGCCCGAAGGCGCTTTCTATCTCTTTCCGAGCATCGCCGGGCTTATCGGCAGGACGAGCAAGTCGGGCCACAGGATCGAAACCGACACGGATTTCGTCATGGCGCTCATCGACGAGCAGCACGTGGCGACCGTGCAGGGCGCCGCTTACGGCATGAGCCCGTTCTTCCGGATATCCTACGCGACCAGCATGGAGAAACTTGCCGAGGGTTGCGATCGGATCGCGCAGTTCTGCAGCGATCTGAAGTAAGCGCGCAAGGCTTCAGGCAGATCGCGACGCTCTGCTTGGGAGTAGGACAGTCCGGGGCTCAGCAGCCTGTTAAATCACGATGATCTTGGTTCAAATCGACCCAGATCATAAACGAGATGCAAAAAGAGTTAGAGCGGGATGCGGGCGGAAAACCGCATGCACCTTTCCTCATCCCGCTCTATGCGCTACGCCATCTCAGTAAGGCGAGATACACGGCTGCCGCGGACCGACATAGGGCTGGAACGTGTCGTCGTAAGCCCTGTAGGACCTGTAACGCGCGTAACACCAGCGCGTATGCGCATCCCCGCCATAGTAGGTTTGCCGATAATAGCGTGGCGCGTAGTAGCGCGGGCGGTAATAGGTCGGACCGTAATAGCTCGAGCCGTAATAGGCCGGACCGTAATAGCCCTCATCATAGTAGCTCGGGCCATAATACCTTGGCTGTGCCAGCAGCCCGCCGAGAATCGCGCCAGTGGCAAGTCCGCCGAGCGCCCAGGCCCAGTCGTCGCCACCGTTGTGATGATGCCCGTGGTGTCCGCCGTGATGGCCGCCATAGTGGCGCCTATATTGGATCAGTTGCACCTGCGGGGCCTCGACCTTCGGCGCAACAAATGTCGGAAACGCCATGGCCGGCGAAACGCTGGTTAGCGCCGTCGCCAGCGAGAGGGCAACCATTGCTAGCCTCTTCATTGGCTTCACCTTTCCCTCGGAACATTGCGCGTCGAATATAGCGCGGAAAGCCCTCCGTAGCACTTTATTTCCAAGCTGATGCCGACGCTGTCTGCATTTCTCGCGGCGCGATAAGCTCAGGAAATCACGGGGGGCAACCGCGCCTTGCAGATTCGTCGAGGGCCTGTTTCGCGCTACGGCCTCAGCCGCTCCGTCAGTTCGCGCAGCAGCTCCTGGACGGCGAGCGCCGGTTCGGAAAGCGGTGCGAATTCCGACACGCACAGGGAGAGCGTCTCCTCGATCTTCGGTGAGATGCTCCGGCAAATGGTCGGGCCGGCACCCTCGGATACGATGCGATCTGCCACGGCCTTCGGCATGATCGTCGCCCCAAGACCGCTGCCGACGGCGCGCGTCAGCGTCCGGATGACCTCGACCTCGCCGATCACGGTGAGATTCGCCCGGCTTCTTGCAAAAGCCGCCTCTACCGCGCGCCGCACGAAGTTGTAGGCCGGCGGCATCAGAAAGGGCAGGGGTTCCAGAGCCGAGATCGGCACCGGCGTATCGCCGGCTTCGATGCCGAACTTCTCGTGCGCGACGAGGTAGAAATCCTCCCTGAGAAGCGGATCGAAGCGCACGCCCTTCATCGGACCCGCGCCATGGATCAGCGCGATCTCCAGCCGATTGTTCATCAACATCTGGCTATAGGTTTGCCCGACACTTTCGGTGAGGTGAAGGACGATGCCGGGATGGCGCCGCCGCATTTCCGCCAGAAGCTCGAAGGACAGGGTGGCGGCGCTGCTGAATGGCGTCAGCCCGACGGACACGCGACCCGCGAGATGCTTGCCGGCCGCGGTCACGTCGGCGCGCGCCTGCTCCATCTGACGGAGGATGATCTGGGCGTGCCGGTAAACTTCGGCGCCGGCGTCTGTCATGACGACGCCCTGCTGGCTCCTTATCAGCAGTTTTGTTCCGAAATGCTCCTCCAGTGCTGCCAATTGCTGACTGAGAGCAGGCTGCGCAATATGGAGGATATCCGCAGCTCTCGTGATGCTGCCTGTGTCGACGATCACGACGAAAGATTTGAAGCGTCTGGTATCCATCGGCGAATTGCGCTCGCTGTTGCAGCCGGCCTGAATGGATACAGCCCGACTGTGTTTTTCTTGCGCGGCCCCTCAAAGCTCCTCGTTTCGAAGGGCGCAGGGCCGCGAGTCTTGCCGGACGCCCGTCCGATCACGCCCGGATCGTACAGATTAGCGTTGTGAAATCAACCGGCTACCACAGCGCGACGCGCTTCATAAGCTGGGCTTATCCCTCCAAAGGTAATCGGAATTATCGCCGGCTCGAAAGGTCAGCTAAGCTTCCTGAAACAAAGGGAAAAGCCGATGCCATTCTCCGATTACAAGACCGCGCTTGTCACCGGTGCTTCCTCCGGAATTGGAGCAGCGATTGTCGAGCGCCTTTGTGCCGAAGGGCTCGAGGTGCATGCGATCGCGCGCAGTGCCGAGCCGCTCAGCAAGCTCGCGGAGCGCACCGGCTGCGTGGCGCACGCGATCGACGTCACCGACAGAGCCGCCCTCGCAGAGCTTACACGTCGCGTGCAATTCGACATTCTCGTCAACAATGCTGGCGTCGATCGCCCCAAGAAGTTTCTGGAAGCGGAAGATGGCGACATCGACCTCCTTGTCGACGTCAATCTTCGCGCGGTTCTACATCTGTGCCGCATGGTGGTTCCGGGAATGGTGGCGCGTGACTGCGGCCATGTCGTGAACATCTCGTCGATCGCCGGCACCTACAATTTTGGTGGAAACTCCTCCTATCATGCGACGAAGGCAGGGGTCAGCATGCTGTCGAACCAGTTGCGCATCGATGCCTTCGGCAAGCGTGTCCGCGTCACCGAAATCTGCCCGGGGCGCGTGGCAACCGACATCTTCGCGCATGTGCATGGTGACAGCCCCGAGATTCGCGAACGTTTTCTCGACGGCTTCGAGCTCCCCGAGGCCAAAGACATCGCCGATGCCATCGCCTTCGCGATCGCCGCGCCGGTCGCCGTGAATATCGGCCACATGGAGATTACGCCGACGCTTCAGGTGATGGGCGGGTTGCAGACGGCAAAGCCACAGTCTCCGAAGAGCGGGGATCAAGGCGGTGAGTAGCTTCGACCTCACCGAGATTCTCGGCAATCCGGAATATGTGTCGATGCTGCTGCTCGGCATCAAGATGACCTTCGTCGTCGCGATCGGCTCCTGGACGCTCGCAATGACCTTGGCGCTCCTGCTGCTCGGGCTTCGCTACGCGCCAGGTCCGTTCGGCAATGCGTTCGTCACGGTTTACGTTTCCTATCACCGCAACGTGCCGACGCTGGTGCAACTCCTGCTCTGGTATTTTGGCATTTTCACCCTGATGCCGGATCCGGTCACCTTCTGGCTTAACGACCACAATGCCGAGGCGATCTTCGCCGTGATCGGATTGGGCCTCTGTCAGGCCGCCTATTTCAGCGAGGACCTTCGCTCCGGCATGCGGGCGGTGAGCCCCGGCCAGATGGAAGCGGCCCGCGCGCTCGGCCACAGCTATGTTTCGGCGATGCGCTTTGTCATGGTCCCGCAAGGGGTCAGAAACGCGCTGCCCGCCCTCGTCAACCACAGTGTCTCGTTGTTCAAGAACAGCAGCCTTGCCGTCGCGATCGGCGTGGCGGAGCTTACCTATGCAGTCAAGGAGATCGAAAATCTGAGCTTCCGCACCTTCGAGAGCTATCTGCTGGTTACGGTCCTCTACCTCGTGTTCTCGCTGATGATCATGGCGGCCGGCGCCTACATCGCTCGCAGAGCCGACCCGCTCAGGAGGGCACGGCCATGATCAGCGACATCATCGCCATCATCCGCGATTACTGGCTGCTGCTGCTCATCGGGCAATATCCGAATGGCCCGCTCGGGGGACTTGCGGCGACATTGATACTGTCCGTTCTCGCGATCGCCTTCGCCTTTCCGGTGAGCATTGCGCTGGCGCTCGCCCGGCTTTCAAAGTCGCCGTTCCTGAACTGGCCGGTAACCGCGCTCGTCTACTTCACTCGCGGTGTGCCGCTGCTGATGCTGATCCTGTGGGGCTACTTCCTCGTGCCGCTCGCTACGGGCGCCAATGTGCCGAGCTTCCTCACCATGCTGGTGACACTCGTCGTCTACCAGGGCGCGTTCCTGAGCGAGGTGGTCCGCGGGGGGGTCGTCGCACTCGGCCACGGTCAGATGGAGGCCGCCCGGGCGCTTGGCCACAGCTACCTCGGCGCCATGCGCTACGTGATCCTGCCCCAGGCGCTCTACAACGTCATCCCGAGCATCATCTCTGTCTTCGTCTCGACGATCAAGGATACGACGCTCGGCTACGTGATCAACGTGCCGGATCTGACCTTCGCCGCCAGCCAGATCAACAATCAGCTCCTGACGCAACCGTTCCAGGTCTTCTTCATCCTGGCGGCCGTCTACTACGTGATCTGCTGGTCGCTGACCCGGGTGGCCGTGGCGACGGAAGGAAGGATCACCCGCAAGCGCGCCGGCACGGTGCCGCTGCAAACCGCGAAGTCCCTTAAACTCGCAGCTCTCACGGATCAGCCATCATGAATACGACCGCGCCCTCGAGGAATTCGCCGATGATCGAGCTGAAAGGCGTATGCAAGAGTTACGGCCTTTACGAGGTTCTCAAGGGAATCGACGCCGAAGTGGCGCGTGGGGAGGTCGTCGTCATCTGCGGCCCGTCGGGCTCGGGTAAGTCGACATTGATCCGGACCGTCAACCGGCTTGAGGAGATCGGCAGCGGCTCAATCAGTTGCGACGGCAACAACATCCATCGGCCGATGCCTGCCAAGGAACTCAACCGGTTGCGCAGCCGCATAGGTTTCGTTTTCCAGAGCTTCAATCTGTTTCCGCACCTGTCGGCCATCGAAAACATTGCGATGTCGCCGATCCGTGTAAAGGGTGTTTCGCGCGACGCCGCCTACGCCAAGGCCACTCAGCTCCTGGAGCGTGTCGGTCTCACCGAGAAGGCCAATGCCTATCCCGGCCAACTCTCGGGCGGGCAGCAGCAGCGCGTCGCGATCGCGCGCGCATTGGCGATGGAACCGCCCGTGATGCTGTTCGACGAGCCGACGAGCGCACTCGACCCTGAAATGGTCGGCGAGGTCCTCTCGGTCATCAAGGGCCTCGCGGCAGACGGCATGACGATGATGTGCGTTACGCACGAGATGGGATTTGCGCGTGATGTCGCGGATCGCGTCTGGTTCATCGACCAGGGGCAGATCGTCGAGTCCGCGCCCCCCGAAGAATTTTTCTCTCGCCCTCAAACCACGCGAGCGCAGCGCTTCTTGAGCGAATTGCGGCACTAACCAAAAAGCCAACCCCAGAGGAGACCAAAGCAATGAAAATGAAGTCATGGACGCTCGGCGTCGCGCTCGTGGTGACCGCCGTTGCCGGTCCGGCAAAGGCAGACAAGCTAGCTGACATCACGGCGGCCAAGGTGATCCGTTGCGGAACTTTCGCCGACGTCCCGCCCTTCGCCGCGCCGGACCCGGCAACGCGCGAGATGGCGGGCTTCGACGTCGATCTCTGCAACGCGATTGCCCGCGAACTCGGCGTCAAGGCGGAGATCAAGCCTCTCTCAGTCGAAGCGCGCGTTCCGGAAGTGAAGCTCGGGCATGTCGATATCGCGGTGGCCAATCTTGCCTATACGCTCAGCCGCGCCGAACAGATCGAGTTCAGCCATCCCTATTATCTCGCCAAGGAAATGCTGATCGTGAAGGCGGACGACCCCGGCCAGAAGAAGGCCGATTTCGCCGGCGTCCGGCTCGCCTCGACGAAGGGTTCGACATCGGAACTTGCCATCCGCAAGAACGAGTCGAAGCCGCTGACCTTCCAGGATACCGGCTCGGCCTATCTGGCGGTTCAGCAAGGCAAGGCACGCGGCCTGGTCGCCAATACGATGACGACGACGAAGATCGTCAACGAATCCAAGACCAAGGGCGCCGAGATGCGGATGATCGAAGAACCCATGCTCTTCCAGCCGATCGGCATCGGGATGAAGAAGGACGAGCCGGCTTTGACCGCGAAGATCAACGAAATACTGGTCTCGCTCGATAAGTCCGGTGAGATCAACAAGATCTGGGACAAGTGGCTCGGACCGAGCACCGAGTACAAGATGACCCGCACCGACAAGGTCGTCCCGATCACCGAACTGAAATTCGAGCCGATCCCCTAATCACTAAAGCGCGCCGCGTTCACACGTATTCACGCGGCGCGCTTTAGGTCTTTGTCTTTGTGTATGTCGTCATCCCAAACCGCTGCACACTTTTGGGCGACGTGCATGAGCAGCAATGAATGTCCCTTTCCCAGATGCGGCCTGAGTTCGAGCCGCATAACGGGGCAGTTGTGCCCGCATGCGGTGGAGCCCCGCAGCGATCATCAAAACAACACCGGCAGGCGTCGGTGCCGCAAGGAGAAACCTCAAATGGTCAAACTGAAGCAAAGGTTCGAGCGCCCGAGCAAGGACGAGATCGAGGCCATCGCCAGATTTTCGCCGGCGACCCTTCATGAAGCCCAGGGCCGCAGGGGCGCGCTGTCGTCCCGGCTGAAGCCGATCGACTATCGGATGAAGCTCTGCGGCCCCGCCTTCACGGTCAAATGCGCGCCGCGCGACAACATCATGCTCCAGGTCGCGATCAACTACGCTGAGCCCGGCGACATCATCGTCGTTTCCGCCGGCGAATATGAGGAGGCGGGGTCGTTCGGCGATGTGCTCGCCAATGCCTGCCTCGCGAAGGGCATCGGCGGTCTCGTCACTGACACGGGTGTTCGAGACACATTGCAACTGCGGGAACTCGGCTTCCCGGTCTTTTCCCTCAGCGTCTGCATCAAGGGCACTGTCAAGGAGACGCTCGGCGCCACCAACGAGCCGATCCTGATTGGCGACGAAATCGTGCATCCCGGTGATATCATCGTCGGTGACGCGGATGGACTGGTCGTCGTTCGGCGGTCGGAGGCGCGTGACGTGGCGAAGCTGGCGCAGGCCCGGGAGGACGCCGAGGCCGACTACATTGCCGCATACAAGGCTGGCAAGTCGGTCATTGAAGTCAGCAAACTGGAAGCCGTCCTGAAAGCAAAGGGTCTCGTCGTCGAAGAGTGACGCGACTGGCTCTTCGTGCTCGCCAGTTACCCCTTCAAGCCGCTCGGCTTCCGCCGCGATGTGCTCCGGAAGCCGCCCCCGACTTCCCTCCAATGAAAGAAGGGGGTTGGCCGATACCGTGGTCTGATATAGACATGTGCTCGTGTGTTGCCAGAAGCAGTTTCTCAGCGACTCGAAACCGGATGCCGTTTCAGGAGAGGATTTCTTTCTCTCCGCTCTCTCGACGGATCCGGACAGTTGGGCCCTATTCCTCGATATCGACGGTACTCTGCTGGACCTCGCCGCAACGCCGGACGCCGTAACCGTTCCGCCTTCGCTGCCTGCAAATCTCGATACCTTGTCGAGAGAACTCGGAGGTGCCTTGGCGCTCGTGACCGGTCGCGCTCTTGACTATGTCGACCAGCTTTTCCGTCTGTCCCATTTTCCGATCGCCGGACTTCACGGTGCCGAGCGCCGCGATCCGGATGGTCTCGTGCACAAAGCCGCAGCGACGGCGGAATTCGAGCGGCTGAAGGCCGGCCTTGTCGCCGAGACTGCCAACTGGGCGGGCGTTCTAATTGAGGGCAAGGGAGCGGCAGTCGCCGCCCATTACCGGCTGGCGCCGGACAGAAAACCCGAAGTTGAACTGCTGATGGAACGGGCGTTGATCCGGGCGGGGCCGAACTGGACGATCCAGCACGGCAAGATGGTGATCGAGATCCGCCCGGCCCGCGCCGACAAGGGCCACGCGGTCGCGGCGTTTCTCGCGCAGCCAGCCTTCGCCGGCAGACGCGCGCTGGCGATCGGGGATGATGTGACAGACGAAGCGATGTTTCGCACGGTCAACAGGCTCGGCGGCTATTCGATCCGCATCGGACCGCATTTACCCGCGAGCGAAGCGCTTGGCTCCATTCCCTCCGCCAATGCCTTGCGCAGCATTATCGCCGCATTGGCCTCCTGAATATTTGAGCGCCTGACATATTTTCATGCAGGAAAGGAATTCGGCATGAGCCGTCTCGTCATTGTGTCCAATCGCGTGCCCGTTCCGGACAAGGGCGGCATTGCGCCGGCCGGCGGGTTGGCGGTTGCGCTGAAAGCCGCCCTCGAAGAGCAGGGCGGCATATGGATGGGCTGGTCGGGACGATCGAGCGGCGAGCAAGAGCCGCAGCCGCTTGCGCAACTGCAGCAGGGCAATATTACCTATGCTCTGACGGATCTGACCGATACCGATGTTGAGGAATACTACCACGGCTTCGCCAATCGGGTTCTCTGGCCGATCTGCCACTACCGGCTTGATCTCGCCGAATACGGCCGCAAGGAAATGGCCGGGTATTTCCGCGTCAACCGCTTCTTCGGCCGTCGGTTGGCGCCGCTTGTCAAACCTGATGACGTCATCTGGGTGCACGACTACCATTTGATTCCTCTCGCAGCGGAACTGCGTCAAATGGGCCTGAAGAACCGCATCGGCTTCTTCCTTCACATTCCCTGGCCGCCTGCCGACGTGCTCTTCACGATGCCCGTTCATGAGGAGATCATGCGTGGCCTGTCGCACTACGATGTCGTCGGCTTTCAGACCGATCATGACCTTGAGAATTTCGCCGGTTGTCTGAGGCGGGAAGGCATTGGTGACGAACTTGGAGGAGGGCGCTTCACTGCCTATGATCGCATATTCAAGGGTGGCACCTATGCAATTGGTATCGAAACTGCGGCCTTCGCCGAATTCGCCGAAAAGGCGTCGACCAACAAGACAGTCAAGAAAGCGCGTGAAAGCATCGAGCACCGCAGTCTGATCATGGGTGTCGATCGCCTCGACTACTCCAAGGGGATTACCCAGCGCATCGACGCGTTTGAGCGTTTCATTCTGGCCAATCCGGCACAGCAGGGGCGGGTCACCTATCTGCAGATCACGCCGAAGTCCCGCTCCGAAGTTCCGGAGTATGAGGCCATGCAGCGCACTGTTGCCGAACAGGCCGGCAGAGTGAACGGTGCGCTCGGCGCCGTCGATTGGGTGCCCATACGCTATATCAACCGCTCGGTGGGCCGGCACATTCTTGCCGGGCTTTACCGGCTTGGCAGAGTGGGGCTGGTGACGCCGCTTCGAGACGGGATGAACCTCGTCGCCAAGGAATATGTGGCCGCGCAGGACCCCGATGATCCGGGCGTGCTGGTGCTTTCGCGTTTCGCCGGAGCTGCCTGCGAGCTAAGGGGTGCGTTGCTTGTCAACCCATACGACATAGAGGGTACCGCCAACGCCATGGCGCGCGCGCTCAGCATGCCGCTGGAAGAGCGGAAGGAGCGATGGAAGACGATGATGGATCACCTGCTGGAGCACGATGTCTCGCGCTGGTGCCGGGATTTTCTCAACGATCTAACCACACGGGACCAGTGCGGTTAGAGCTCCTTGGTCAAGCACCATCAATGCGCACCGATGGCGTGCCGGTATTGGACCGTGACCGGTTATACTCGAATGGCTGGTGGGGAAGCCGCAGCGGCTTGCCTCTCGAGTGTACGGCCCTGCGCATCGCACGCTCGCAGGGATACCCAATGGTCGGCTAAAACGCTGCAGCGGCAGAGTTGTTGTGGTTGACAACGGAAAGGCTTTGCGTATTGTACGCGAATTGGTATGACCACTTGGCCACCAGCCGCTAGGGCTCGCGTCGGCCTGCAGCGAGGATATGATGTTCTCTGCCGTGGAATCGCGCCGCCTGTACCGGCAGGTGGCGGACCAGATGCGAGGCCTGATCGAGCGGGGTGAATTGGCTCCGGGCTCCCGGCTTCCGGCCGAGCGGGAGCTTGCGCAGAAGCTGGGCGTGTCCCGCCCGACCGTCAGGGAAGCATTGATCGTGCTCGAGGTCGAAGGCTTCATCGATATTCGCATGGGATCCGGCATTTACGTCACGGCGCGCAAGGCGCCGGCAGCCGATGTGCCGCCGGAGGATTTCGAAGGGCCGTTCGAATTGCTGCGGGCCCGGGCGGTCGTCGAATGCGCGATCGCCGAGGAGGCGGCTCGGCTGGCGCGGCCCGAACACATAGAAGTCCTTGACGATAACCTGGCGCGCATGGCCGCCGCGCTCGAGGATCGGCGTGAGGCGCTGGCGATCGATCGCGAGTTCCATGTCATCGTCTCAAGCATCATCGCCAACCAGACGCTGAACCGCTTTGTCGGCAGTATCCACGACATGCGCATGACGCCCTATTTCGAGAAGCTCGCCAGCTATTTCGAAAACACCGACACCTGGCGGGCGGCGATGGAGGAACATCGCGTCATCCGCGACGCGATCGCCGCGGGCGATCCTGCCGCCGCACGGGCCGCGATGCGAGCGCATCTCGATCAATCGCAGCTTCGCCTTTCGGCCAGCTTCGGGGAGGAGCCGTCCGACAGCACGACACCGGCCGCATGGAGGCGTGCCGGCAGCAGTCAGTAAAGCATGCAGTGACTTCACTTTGGGAGGAGTAAGAAGATGAAAGTCAGACTGTTAACGCTACTCGGCGCAACCGCGGCCATCCTGGGTTCGGCCTTGGCAGCGCAGGCCCAGACGGCGCTCAAATGGGCGCATGTCTACGAGACGTCGGAGCCGTTTCACACTGAATCCGTCTGGGCGGCCGAGGAGATCGGCAAGCGCACCGAGGGACGTTACAAGGTCGACGTCTTCCCGGCCTCGCAGCTTGGCAAGGAAGCGGATCTGAACCAGGGCCTGAAGCTCGGCACGGTCGATATCATCATTTCCGGTTCGAGCTTTGCCGCGCGTGAATATGCGCCGATCGGCGTCACCTATTTCCCCTATACGTTTCGCGATCCCGCCCATCTGATCGCCTATACCAAGAGCGACGTCTTCAAGCGCCTGGCGGCAGGCTATGAGGAGGCTTCCGGCAACCACATCACCGCGGTAACCTATTACGGTACGCGCCACACCACGTCGAACAAGCCGATCGCTAAATGCGCCGACATGCAAGGGCTGAAGATGCGCGTCCCCGACGTCCCGGCCTATCTCGCCATGCCGCGCGCCTGCGGCGCCAACACGACGCCGATCGCCTTCGCCGAGGTCTATCTCGCTCTGCAGAACGGCACGGTCGAGGCCCAGGAGAACCCGCTGACGACCATCGAAGCGAAGAAGTTCTTCGAGGTGCAGAAGCACATCGTGCTGACCGGCCATATCGTCGATCATCTGAACACTGTCGTTTCGAAGAACCTGTGGTCGCAGCTCTCCGATGCCGACAAGCAGATTTTCACCGAGGTGATGCAGGAGGCTGCGGAGCGCGCCACCAAGATCATCGAGGAGCGCGAAAAGGCGCTCGTTTCGACCTTCAAGGAGCGCGGTCTCGATGTGGCCGAGGTCGACAAGGCCGATTTCGAGGCGACCGTCATGGACAAGGTCGCGCTTGAGGACTTCGGCTACAAGAAGGAGGACTGGGAGGCGATCCGCGCCGTCAAGTGAACCGCCTTTGTCGGCTCGCTGGATGGCGGGCCGACATTCCGTTTCTCAAAACGCCGGATGATCGCCCATGTCACAGGAAATCCATTTGCAAGTGACGCCGGAGGAAATCGCTCATTCCTTCGACGAGGCTCCGCCCGCCGCGGATGTCTCCAGCTACGCCTCCGAGGATTGGGTGACGCTCGCCGTCTTCTGGGTAATGACGGGATGCGTGTTCCTGCAGTTTTTCACCCGCTACGTTCTCAACGATTCCTATGCCTGGACGGAGGAGATCGCCACCAACTGCCTGATCGGCGTGGTGTTCCTGGGCTCGGTCATGTGCGTTCGCGTCTCCCGCCACATCCAGGTCGACGTGCTCTACCACTATCTTCCGCGGCCGCTGGCGCGGGCGATGGCGATCTTCGTCGATCTGGTGCGCATCGGTTTCTTTGCTTATGCCTGCTGGCTGATGTGGCGCTATGTGGCGATCGTCGCCCATGAACGCATGGTGACCGTCGACCTGCCGCGCAACATCGTCTTCTACAGCGTCATGGCCGGCTTCGTGATGATGCTCGTCCGCTCGGTCCAGGTGTTCATCGCCAATCAACGCCGCGGCTATTCGGTTCTCGAGAAGCCCGAGGAATTCCAGAAGGTCGAGGACTGATCCATGTTGCTGCTCGTCGGTTCGTTTCTGGTGCTGATGGTGGTTGGCGTTCCCGTCGCCATCTCCATGGCCGTGGCGTCGGTCCTCTATCTGGTCTTCTACAATGTCGCGCCTGACATCATCGCGGCGCAGCGGATGATTGCCGGGGTCGAGAGCTTTCCGCTCCTGGCGGTGCCGTTCTTCATCCTCGCCGGCAACCTGATGAATTCCGCCGGCGTCACCGGCCGCATCTATTCCTTCGCCGTCGCGCTCGTGGGCTGGATGAAGGGCGGGCTGGCGCAGGTCAACATCATCGGCTCGGTGATCTTTTCGGGCATGTCCGGCACGGCGCTCGCCGATGCCGCCGGCATCGGCACGATCGAGATCAAGGCGATGAAGGATCACGGCTATCCGGTGGAAACCGCGGTCGGCGTCACCGCCGCATCGGCGACGCTCGGGCCCATCTTCCCGCCGTCGCTGCCCTTCGTCATCTACGGCATGATGGCCAATGTCTCGATCGGCGCGCTGTTCATGGCCGGCATCGTGCCGGGCGTGGTGATGACTGTGCTGATGATGCTGACGGTCGCGATTTTCGCCTACCGGCGCGGCTGGGGTTCGGATACGCCCTTCGAGATCAGACGGCTGCTCTCGGCTTCGGTGGAAGTAGTCGTCGTGCTTTCGGTGCCGGTCGTCATCTATCTTCTGATGTCGGCGGGGCTGTCGATGAACGTCGCCGTCGGCCTGGCACTCGCCGTGCTTCTGGCGCTCGACTGGTATTTCGACTTTTCGGCGGTCATGGCGCTGATGACGCCGGTGATCCTGATCGGCGGCATGACGATGGGCTGGTTCACGCCGACGGAAGCAGCGGTCGCCGCTGTCCTCTGGTCGCTGTTCCTGGGCCTTGTCCGCTACCGGACGATGACGATGTCGACGCTGGCGCGGGCGACCTTCGATACGATCGAGACGACCGCTTCGGTGCTGTTCATCGTCACCGCCGCCTCGATCTTCGCCTGGCTGCTGACGGTCAGCCAGGCCGCCCAACTGCTCTCGGGCGCGATCCTGACGATCACCGACAACAAGTGGGTGTTCCTGATCCTCGTGAACCTCTTGATGCTATTCGTCGGCTGCTTCCTGGATACGATCGCGGCGATCACCATCCTTGTGCCGATCCTCTTGCCGTTGACGGCGCAATTCGGCATCGATCCGGTGCATTTCGGCCTGATCATGACCCTCAACCTGATGATCGGCCTGCTTCACCCGCCGCTCGGGATGGTGCTCTTCGTGCTGTCTCGGGTGGCCAAGCTCTCGGTCGAGCGGACGACGATGGCGATCTTGCCCTGGCTCCTGCCGCTCTTCATTGCGCTCATCCTGATCACCTTCGTCCCGGCGGTAACGCTGTGGCTGCCGGCCGCGGTCGGACTGATCCGATGAGGGCGGGAGGCGTGAGGCATGCGCGCGTCGCCCGGCTCTACGACCGGCGCGACCTCAGGGTGGAGATGGCGGAGATTGCAGCGCCTGACGAGGGCGAGGTCCTCCTGAAGATGGCGGCCTGCGGCATTTGCGGCTCCGATCTCCACTACTACCAGGACGGCGGCTTCGGCCCGGTGCGGGTGCAGGAGCCGATCATTCCCGGGCACGAGGCCTCGGGGCATGTCGCGGCGCTCGGTGCAGGGATCTCAGGACTTGCAGTCGGCGAACTGGTGGCGGTGAACCCGAGTAAGCCATGCGGCACCTGCCACTTCTGCCGCGAAGGACTCGCGATCCATTGCCTGAACATGCATTTCATGGGCAGCGCCATGCGCTTGCCTCACGCGCAGGGCATGTTTCGCGACTGGCTCGTCGTTCCAGCGGGCCAGTGTTTTCCGGCCGGCAGGCTGGTCAGCGCCGGCGAAGCGGCCTGCGCGGAACCGCTGGCGGTCTCCCTGCACGCGGTGGGGCAGGCCGGAGATCTCACCGGCAAGCAGGTACTCGTCACCGGTGCTGGGCCGATCGGCGCACTCGTCGTTGCGGCCGCCCGCCAGGCGGGGGCGGAAGCAATCGTGGTCACCGACCTCGCCGATGCGGCGCTCGCGCGGGCCGAAGCCATGGGCGCGACGCGGGTTGTCAACATTCGCCGCGATCCGGCGGGTCTGGCCGAGTACGAGACCGACAAGGGCCAGTTCGACGTCGTCTTCGAGTGCTCGGCCGCCGAGCCGGCGCTGCGCGGCGCGATCGCTGCGGTCAGGCCGCGTGGGCTGATCGTGCAGGTCGGGGTGACCGGCGACATCACCCTGCCGCTCAACGGGCTGGTCGGCAAGGAGCTGCGGTGGATCGGGTCGCAGCGGTTCGACGATGAATTCGCCGGGGCCGTCGCGCTCATCGCCGAGCGCAGGATCGATGTGCGGCCGATCATCTCGCATGCCTTTCCGGTCGATCAGGCGGTGCAGGCCTTCGAACAGGCCGGCGACCGATCGTCCGCCTGCAAGGTGCAGCTGACATTTCATGGTCCGAATTGAATACGGGAAGCGGGCGGAAGACCGCTCGGAAGGAGTTGGAAATGCGACATACATGGCGGTGGTTCGGGCCGGTGGACCGGGTGAGTGTCCAGGACGCGGCGCAGGCCGGCGCGCAAGGGATTGTCACCGCGCTGCATCACATCCCGACCGGGGACGTCTGGCCGGTGGGCGAGATCGAGAAGCGCCAGCAGGAGGTTCGCGACGGCGGCTTGGAATGGGAGGTGGTGGAGAGCGTTCCTGTATCCGAAAGCATCAAGACGCAGACGGGCCCCTGGCGAGAGCATCTCGCCAACTGGCAGGAGACGCTGCGCCGCCTTTCGGCGGCAGGCATCCGGACCGTCTGCTACAATTTCATGCCGGTGCTCGACTGGACGCGCACCGATCTGCGCTGGACCGCCCGTCACGGCGCCAAGGCCATGCGCTTTGACCGGATCGACTTTGTCGCCTTCGACCTTTATCTGCTGCAGCGTACGGGGGCGGCCGAAGACTACGACGCGGAGACGCGGGAGGCGGCGGAACGGCGCTTTCGCGCGATGACCGAGGAGCGCCGGCTTGGCCTCTCCCGCAACATCGGCGCCGGGCTTCCGGGCTCAGCCGACGGTTACAGCCTGCCGCAGCTTCGCGAGCACTTGCAGACCTATGCCGGCATCGGCCGCGACGCGCTGCAACGCCACCTCGTCGAATTCCTTGCCGAAGTGACGCCGGTCGCCGAACGGGTCGGCATCAATATCTGCGCCCATCCGGACGATCCGCCGTGGCCGCTGCTCGGTTTGCCGCGCATTCTTTCGACCGCCGAGGACTATGCCTTCATGCTCAAGCAGGTCGACAGCCCGGCGAACGGTGTCACCTTCTGCACCGGTTCGCTCGGGGCCCGCGCCGAGAACGATCTGTCGGCGATGGTGCGCCAGTTCGCGCCGCGCATCCATTTCATTCATCTGCGCAATGTTCGCCGGGAGGAGGAGCGGACGCCGTGCTCGTTCTACGAGGACGAGCACCTGGAGGGAGACACCGACATGGTGGCGGTGATCGCCGAACTGCTTACCGAGGAGAAGCGCCGGCGTGCCGCCGGACGGGCGGATCACCAGATCCCGATGCGGCCCGATCATGGCCAGGAGATTCTCGACGATCTCACCCGCGGCGCCCAGCCCGGCTACCCGGCGATCGGCCGGCTGAAGGGGCTCGCGGAACTGCGCGGCATCGAACGCGCCCTGTCACACGTCACCTTTGGGCTGCGCGGATGACGGAATGGCGGCCTGGCTGATCGGCCGCCTGCCGAATAGCCGTTTGATACCGTCGGCGAGGCTCTCCATGTAGAGATAGATCACCGGCGTCACGAACAGCGTTAGCGGCTGCGAGACGAGCAGGCCGCCGACGACGGCGACGCCGAGCGGCTGGCGCAGTTCTGCGCTGGCACCGCTGCCGAGCGCGATCGGCAGCGTCCCCATGAGAGCGGCGAGGGATGTCATCAGAATCGGCCGGAACCGCATCAGGCACGCCCGGTGGATCGCCTCTTCGGCGGGCAGACCCTCGCGCTGCATCGAGAGCGCCACGTCGATCATCATGATCGCATTCTTTTTGACGATGCCGATCAGCATCAACAGCCCGATGACCGCGATGATCGACAGGTCGAAGCCGCCAAGGCTGACCGCGACAAGCGCTCCGGAAGCGGCCGACGGCAGACCGGACAGGATCGTGAGGGGATGAATGAAGCTCTCGTAGAGAATGCCGAGCACGATATAGATCGTCAGGATCGCGCCGAGGATCAGCCAGGACTGGTTGGAGACCGCATCCTGGAAAAGCTGTGCCGTGCCGTAGAAGCGGGTGGTCACATCCGGCGGCATGCCGATCTCAGCCTTCAGGCGACCGATCTCGTCGACGCTGTTGCCGAGCGCCACACCGGTCGGCAGGTTGTAGGAGATCGTCACCGCCGGCAATTGTCCGAGCTGGTTGACCGTCAGCGGCCCGGGGACCGTATCGACGCGCGCGAAGGCGCCGAGCGGGACCAGCTTGTTGTCTGCGGTCGGCACCTGCAGTTCGGCTAGCGTGGCGGCGGACCAGCTTCTTGCCGGATCAATCTCCATGATGACCTCGTAGCTGTCGCCGGAGGTGTAGAGGGTCGAGATCTGTTCCGAGCCGAAGCCGCCATAGAGCGTCGAGCGCAGCACGTCCGTCGAGACGCCGAGTGCGGCCGCCTTGTCGCGGTCGATGACGAGGCGCGCCTGCGGGGAATTGTTCTCGAGGTCGGTGCTCACATCGGTGAAGAAGGCGCGGTCGTCGCGCATCGCTTCCGTCAGCTTGTCGGCCCACGCGTTCATGGCGCTCTGGTCGAGGCCTTGGACGACGAGCTGATATTGGCTGGCGGAGCTGCGCGCGCCGACAGAGAGGTTCTGCACCGGCGTAATGTAGGCTTTGATGCCAGCGATGTCGGCAAGTGCCACGCGCAATTCGGAAAGCACCTGAGGCAGTGCCGGTCGCTCACGCTTCGGCTTCAGTTCGACGAACAGCCTTCCCGAATTCAGGGCCGACGATCCGGCCCCGCCAGAGCCGATCGAGCTTGCCACATGCGCGACGTAAGGCGAGCGCGCGAAGACATCTTCGACCTTGGCCTGCAGCGCCGACATGGCGGCGAAGGAGATATCCGTCCGCGCCTGCGTGGTGACCTGAAGCTGGCCGATATCCTCCTGCGGGAAGAACCCTTTCGGCGTCGCGCCGACCTGATAGACCGTCACGCCGATGCTCGCCAGGAACAGGACGAGGACCGCAAATCGGGCGCGGATGCACAGCGTCAGCAGCCGCTCGTAGCCGCGTACCAGTGTTTCGAAACCGCGCTCCAGCCACGCGTCGAGGCCATGCCTGTCGTCCGCGTCGCCGGATTTATCGGGCAGGCGCGCCGCCAGCATCGGCGTCAGTGTCAGGGAGACGAAAGCCGAGGCGAGGATCGAAATGGTGACGACGACGGCGAACTCGTTGAAGATCTTGCCGATCACCCCGCCCATCAACAGAACCGGCATGAAGACCGCGACCAGCGACAGCGAAATTGCGATGATGGTGAAGCCGATTTCGCGCGAGGCGGCGATCGCCGCCTGGAAGGCGCTCTCTCCCGTCTCCTCGATATGCCGGACGATATTCTCCAGCATGACGATCGCATCGTCGACGACGAGGCCGACCGCGAGCGTCAGTGCCATCAGCGAGATGTTGTCGATCGAAAAGCCGAGCGCATACATCACCGCGAAGGTGGCGATGATCGAGATCGGCACGGCCAGCGCCGGAATGAGCGTCGCCCACAGGCGCCGCACGAAGATGAAGATCACCAGGATCACCAAGCCGATCGTCAGGCCCAGCGTGAATTCGACGTCGTCGACGGCACCGCGCACGGAGACGGAGCGGTCATTGAGCGTTTCGAGCGATGCTCCGCCCGGCAGGGACTGGCGGAAGGTCGGCAGCATCGCCTTGACCTTGTCTACGACGGCCACCGTGTTGGCGTCCGGCTGGCGCTGGATGGCGAGGATGATCGCCCGCGAACCGTCATGCCAGCTCGCAGTCTGGGTGTTGGCGACCGAGTCGATCACCTTTGTCACGTCGCCAAGTCGAACTGCCTTGCCGTCCGCAGCCTTGATGATCACCTTTGAGAATGCGGCAGCATTCTCCAATTGCGTGTCGGCGACGATGGTCATCTGCCGCCCGGTCGACTGCACCGTGCCGAGCGGCGAATTGTCGTTTGCCGCAGCGATCGCGGTCTGCAACTCAGCGAGCGAGATGCCGCGCGCGGCAAGGGCGTCGGGATCGATCTCGATGCGCACGGCAAATTGCTGGCTGCCGAAGATCGAGACTTCCGCGACGCCTTCGAGGGTCGAAAGCGACGGCGAGATCACCTGCTGGGCAAAGGCATCGAGCTTGGTGAGCGGCACCGTATCGCTCTTCAAGGCGAGGAGCAGCACGGGCGCATCGGCCGGATTGACCTTGCGAAAGCTCGGCGGGGAGGGCATGTCCTGCGGCAGGGTTCGCAGCGTGCGGGTAATCGCCGCCTGGACATCGGCAGCGGCCGCATCGATATCGCGGTCGAGCGCGAACTGGATGGAGATCGAGGTCGCGCCGAGGGAATTGTTGGTCGAAATGCTATCGATCCCGGCAATGGTGTCGAATTGCTTGATGAGCGGGGTTGCAACGGAGGTCGCCATCGTCTCGGGCGAGGCGCCCGGCAGCGACGCGGAGACGTTGATGACCGGAAAGTCGGTCCGTGGCAGCGCCGCAACGGGCAGCGCCGCATAGGCAAAGAGACCGGCAAAGACGAGCGCCAGCGACATCAACAGCGTTGCGACCGGTCGGCGAATGCAGAACTCGGAAATCAACATGACCGTTTTCCATTGCTACCGGACGACGCGCGCCTTGTCGCCGGCCTTGAGATGCAACTGACCCTCGGTCACGACACGGTCGCCAGGGGAGAGGCCAGAGCTGATAGCGGCGTTCTGCCCGTCATTGGCGGCGACGACGACCGGACGGAGTTCGACCGTATCGTCGGCGTTCAGTCGGTAGACGAAATTCCCTTTCTGGCCGGCCTGGACGGCGACGGCGGGAATGACTGGCGTCTTCGAAAGCGTCGTTTGCTCGATATCGACATCGACATACTGGCCCGGCCAGAGCTTCTCTTCGGCATTGTCGAACCTGGCGCGCATCAGCACCGTCCCGGTCGCCGTATCGACGGCGGAATCGATGAAGTCGAGGACGCCGGTGCCGATGACCTCCCGGGTGCCGCTGAGCCGTGCCGTGACACGAGGCGGAACGCCCGAACTGAGTCGGCCCTTGAAGGCTTGCAAGTGGACCTCGGGCAAATGGAAGGAGACTTCAATGGGGTCGATGGCGGTAATGCTGACGAGGCTCGTACCCGAGGTGCTGTTGCCGACGAGATCGCCGATCGTCACCTGCACCTCACCGAGGCGGCCGCCGATCGGGGCGCGAATGCGCGTCAGGTCGATCGACACCTTGTCCGCTTCCACCGCCGCCTGGTCAGCCGCGACGGTGGCCTTGGCGGATTGCTGCGCCGAGAGCGCACTGTCATAGGCCTGCTGCGTGCCGGTTTTATCGTCGCGCAGCGTCCGGGCCCGGTCGAGCTCGATCGCGGCATCGGCCAGCAGCGCCGAGTCCTTCGCCAATATCGCTTCGTCACGGCTGAGGTCGGCCTGCAGGGCGCGGTCGTCGAGCGAAAACAGGAGGTCGCCTGCCTTGACCATCTGGCCGTCTTTGACGTGAATGCCGACGATCTGGCTGGATATGCGCGCGTTAACTTCGACGGTCTCTGGGGCCTGGACATTGGCGAAGGTGCTGATGAGGACGGGAAAGTCTTGCTGCTCGACTTGCGCGACCTGGACTGCGGTGGCCTGAGAACCGGCGCCATGGGTTGCCTTGCCGGTTCTCCCAGTCTCGCCGTCCGTGTGTGCGTCGGCGACCGAACCGAACAGCGCGACGCCGGACACTTTCGTGACGAGCGGCGCAATGGCCATGCCGGTAAGCATGGAGCCCAAAGCAATCGCAACGATGACGACCCGGCTGGACATCGGACGCGCTCCTTGTAAGAGCATCGGGGCCGCGCGGGCCACCGGTGGTGCAACCAGCATCTAGAAGAAGCGGGGGTCACGTCCAGTGTTATTTCAATAGGTTACGAAGATTTAATCCGGCCCGAGAGGAGGTCGACGAGTTCGGAGCCGGCCATAACTTCGATCTTGCGCTCATTGGGCCGATTGGCTTCGATCTCCAGCTTCTGCGCGGCGCGACGCAAGTGCTGCCATTCCTTTTCGAAACGCAGGAACGCTTCCGTCGACATGAACCTTGACTGCATATCATCTCCTCACGCTGCCGTCTTGAAACACGCAGGCGCAACTTTCGTTCCCGAGCCATCTTGGGATTGCCGCGGATCATTGCTGACGAATGCCGCAGGTGCATGGCTGCCGCAGTTCCGGATCAAAAATGTATGTCGCCCAAAATTGTTCAGCAGTTTTGGGATGCCGACATGCACAAAAGCAAAAACCTGAAGCGCGCCGCGTGAATACGTTTGAACGCGACGCGCTTTAGGTGAACCGCGCAGCTGCTGATCGGTTATGCGGCGGGGTCCACCTATCGCCCCTCGAACTGGAGAGGCCGCCGCGCAGCGGACTGCGAAATCGGCGGCCTCAGGCAGTACGCCTCAGAACCGATTCCACTCCTCGAGCGGCCACCCGTCAAGGTTTAGCGATTACTTAATTCGAGCTACAAGTTACATCGGACGGACAGGAAAAGATGTCCGGAGAACCTTGCTGCCTCGCCGGCTAAGGGCAAGGCGCACCATCGTTAGATGGATTGCAAGGTCCAGGACGTGGCGGCCAGAACGAGGCCGACCGTCAGCACAATGCCGATCCCGTATTTCATCATCTTCATGCGGCGCGTGCGTTCGCCGGTCCAGTCGTAGCTCATCATGCGCTCCGAGCGATATTGCGCTTCGAAACCGAAAATTGAACCGAATTTGTTAACAAAAAGGAAACCAAAGCTTTTCTGAGCCGTCTGCCCCGTCGATGGCGGCGAAACGTCAGGTTCCTACAGTTCGCTTGGGCAGAAATAAGTATAAATTTAATAAAACGTTCTGGTGGCTGCTGATTAAGTAGATCAATTGTAGCCTGACGACAGCTTCTCTCTTCTTCTACCTTCGGCATGGCTCCTTTTGAATAATTTACCATCATTGGAGAAACCGTGCGCGGGTTAACGCTTGCTCTCGGCATTCGGTCTATACACTCAGCTCGGGTTGCGGGCTTCAGAGTGATTTTCAAATGTGTGGTTTCAGCGGCTATTTTGGCTCGATACGAGACGGCAGGGCGCTTCTCGAAACGATGACGGCCGCGATCGCGCATCGGGGGCCGGACGAGCAGGGCATTTTCACCGCTCCCGAAGCCGGTCTCGGCCATGTGCGGCTCTCCATCGTCGGGCTCGGCGACGGCCAGCAGCCGATGTCGGATGCTAGCGGCGAACTGACGATCGCCTTCAACGGCGAAATCTTCAACTATGTGGAGCTGAGGGACGAGCTTCGCGCCAGGGGGCGCCGTTTCCGCACCTCGAGCGACACCGAGGTCATCCTCCACCTCTATGATGAGATGGGCGAGGCGTGCGTCTCGCTGCTCAATGGCGATTTCGCCTTCGCGATCTGGGATGCTCGCCGCCGCCGGATGATGCTGGCGCGCGATCGCATGGGGGTGCGCCCGCTCTTCTACACTGCGCATGGCGG
Source organism: Sinorhizobium americanum (assembly GCF_001651855.1). Taxonomy (GTDB): domain Bacteria; phylum Pseudomonadota; class Alphaproteobacteria; order Rhizobiales; family Rhizobiaceae; genus Sinorhizobium; species Sinorhizobium americanum. Next base: position 66,224 of record NZ_LNQC01000076.1, read on the forward strand.
TACATTCTATCTCGCCTCCGAGATCAAGGCGCTCCTGAAGGTGCCGGGCATCTCGGCGGAGATCGATCCGATCGCGCTCGACCAGATCTTCACCCTCTGGGCGCCGATCGCGCCCCGCACGCCTTTCCGCAATATTCTCGAACTCGAACCCGCCCACCTGATGGTCGTCGACGAGCGTAGCGTCACGACGCGGCCCTATTGGCAGCTTCAATATCCGGACCGGGATCGGCCGGGCGGCATCGACGAAAGGACCGCTGCCGAGGAACTGCGTGCTCTCTTGACCGACGCGACCCGCATCCGCATGCGGGCCGACGTACCCGTCGGCGCCTATCTCTCCGGCGGGCTCGATTCATCGGTCGTCTCGGCGCTGGCGGCCGGCATGGCACCGCAGGGGCTCCGGACCTTCTCCGTGACCTTCGACAGCGCCGAGCATGACGAAAGCGCTTTCCAGCTGGAAATGGCCGCGGCTCTCGGGACTGATCACAAGGCGATCGCCTGTCGCGAGGGCGAAATCGCAAGGGTCTTTCCGGACGTGATCCGCTTCACCGAAAGACCGATCATCCGTACCGCCCCGGCGCCGCTTTACCAATTGTCCGGGTTGGTGCGGGAGGCCGGCCTCAAGGTCGTGCTGACCGGCGAAGGGGCCGACGAGGTATTCGCGGGCTACGACATCTTCAAGGAAGCCCGGGTGCGTCGTTTCTGCGGGCGGCAGCCGGGCTCGCGCATCAGGCCGCATCTCTTCCGCAAACTCTACCCCTATCTGCCGGGCCTCAAGCAGCAATCGGCGGAATATCTCGCCGCCTTCTTCGGCGCCGGCGACGAGCGGCTCGACGATCCGCTCTTTTCGCATCGGCCGCGCTTCAAGGGAACGGCGGCGACGAAACTGTTCTTCTCCGCCGAACTGCGCGCGCAATTGAAGGATTACGATGCCGCGGCCGAGCTTGTCGGCCGGCTGCCACTGGATTTCGGTCGATGGCACCCGCTGCACCAGGCGCAATATCTCGAAAGCCGCTTTCTGTTGCCCGGCTACATCCTCTCCAGCCAGGGCGACCGCATGGCGATGGCCCACGGGATCGAGGGCCGCTTCCCCTTCCTCGACCATAGGCTTGTCGAATTCGCCGCGACGCTGCCGCCGGAGGTGAAGCTCAGGGGTCTGACGGAAAAGCATATCCTGCGCGAGGCGACGAAGGACCTGTTGCCGCCTGCGATCGGCAGGCGAGTGAAGCAGCCCTACCGCGCGCCCGACAGCCACTCCTTCAGCGGCCCCGGCGCACTCGACTACGTTCGCGGCGCCTTCAGCACGGAAGCGATCGCCGCCGGCGGCCTCTTCAATGCCGGGGCGGTGGCGAAGCTCTACGAAAAGTGCCGCTCGCGCCCGGCCTCGGGCTTCCGCGACAACGCCGCTTTCGTCGGCATTCTGTCGACGCAGTTATGGCTGCAGACATTCACGGGGACTGGCATCCGCAAGGCGGAAGCGGCCTGAAACAAAAAACAGGGAAAGGAAACCACATGACGCAGACGATCAAGGAGAAGGTAAAGACCTTCATCATCGAGAATTTCCTCTTCGGCGATACCTCCTACGACCTCGCCGATACCGCCTCGCTGATCGAGAACGACATCGTCGATTCGACCGGCGTCCTGGAACTCGTCGCCTTTATCGAGGACCAGTTCGGAATCGCGATGGCGGATGCCGACATCGTCCCGGCGAACCTCGATTCGCTGGCGCGCATCTCGGCCTTCATCGAGGCAAAAGCAGTGCCGGTCACGGCGTGAGCGGCGGCGGCGCGGGGGCACGACGAAGATGAGGTTCGAGCAATTCCTTATCAGGAACGCCGCGGCCCACGGGGCAAAGACGGCGCTCATCACCGATCGGAAGCGGTTGAGCTACAGGGAACTGGACGATCTTTCGTCGCGTCTTGCCGCCGCGCTCGCCGCAAGCGGCGTGAATGCCAACGACCGTGTTCTGGTCTTCATGGACAATTGCTGGGAAGCGGCCGTGGCGATCTTCGCGATCCTCAAGGCCGGCGCGACCTTCACCCCGATCAACGCCTCCACCAAGGCCGACAAGCTCGCCTATATCATCGCCGATTGCGAGGCGGCGGCGATCCTGACGCAGGCGAAGCTGATGTCGGTCGTCACCGAGGCGCGTGCGTTTTCTGCCGCCAGGCCGCTTTTCGTCGCCTCGACCGCGGCTGTCGGCGGCCGCACGCCGGACGGGGCGGCCTCCCTTGAGGAGTGCCTGCAGGCCGAGCCCTTGCGCGTGCTTCACGGCGGCATAGACGTCGATCTTGCCATGCTGATCTACACGTCCGGTTCGACAGGCCGTCCCAAGGGCGTGATGATGACGCACCGCAATATCGATGCGGCGTCGGAATCGATCACCACCTATCTTCGCAACACGCCGGATGACATCATCCTCAACGTCCTGCCGCTCGCCTTCGACTACGGCCTTTATCAGCTGCTGATGGCAATCCGGCTCGGCGCCACGCTCGTCCTCGAAAAGTCCTTCGCCTTTCCGCAGGCGATCTTCGAGCGGATCCGCGCCGAAGGCGTCACCGGCTTCCCGCTGGTTCCGACAATGGCCGCGATGATCCTGCAGATGCGCGACCTCCAGCCCGGCTTCCTGCCGAGCCTTCGCTACCTCTCCAATACCGCCGCGGCTTTGCCGCCGGCGCATATCGCCCGCCTGCGCGAGCTCTTTCCGCAGGCCCGGCTCTATTCCATGTACGGACTGACGGAGTGCAAGCGCTGCACCTACCTGCCGCCGGACGAGCTCGACCGCCGGCCCGGTTCGGTCGGTATCGCGATTCCGAACACCGAAGCCTTCGTGGTCGACGACGAAGGCCAGCGCGTGCCGCCGGGCGTTCCAGGTGAACTGGTGATCCGCGGGCCCCACGTCATGCAAGGCTATTGGCGCAACGAGGCAGCCACCGAACGCATGCTGCGCCCGGGTCCGAACCCGTGGGAAAAGGTGCTCTATACCGGCGACCTCTTCCGCACCGACGATGAGGGCTTCCTCTATTTCGTCGGCCGCAAGGACGACATCATCAAGACGCGCGGCGAGAAGGTGGCGCCGAAGGAGGTCGAGACCGTCCTGCACGCCCATCCGGGGATCGCTGAAGCGGTCGTCATCGGCGTGCCTGACCCGGTGCTCGGGGCTTTGATCGGCGCTCTCGTCGTCCGCTCCGACGCGGCGCTCACCGAGAAGGACATCATCCGCCACTGCGCCCGTCACCTCGAGGATTTCATGGTGCCGAAGGTGGTCGAATTCCGCACCGAGCTGCCGAAGACGGACACGGGCAAGGTGAGCCGCAGGCTGGCGGCCGAGACATTGGAGGCAGCAGAATGAACATCCGCCCCGATCAGGAGACGTTCGTCTTCTCCGCCGATAGCTTGAAGATAGACGACGCCGCGGAAAGCGAGCGCATCGTCGCGGGCTTGCGCGCGCAACTGCGCGGCATGCGCAAGCGCGGGCTGGTGCTCGGCCTTTCGGGAGGCATCGACTCGAGCGTTTCTGTCGCGCTCGCCGTACGCGCCGTCGGCGCCAAGAACGTCTTCTGCCTGTTCATGCCGGAAAACGATTCCGATCCGGAAAGCCTCCGGCTCGGGCGGCTGGTGGCCGAGACCTTCGGCGTCGAAGCGGTCGTCGAGGATATCGGGCCGACGCTTGCGGCGATGGGCTGCTATGCCCGCCGCGACGCCTTCATCCGGGAACTCGTGCCGGATTACGGGCCGGGCTGGGCGTCGAAAATCGTCATCGCCAATGCGCTCGAGGGCGAAGGCTACAACATTTCCTCGCTGGTGGTTCAGGACCCCGAGGGGAAGCGGACGAAGCTGCGCATGCCGCCATCGGTCTACCTCGGCATCGTCGCGGCCACCAACATGAAGCAGCGCACCCGCAAGCAGCTCGAATATTACCACGCCGACCGGCTGAATTTCGCCGTGCTCGGCACCCCGAACCGGCTCGAATACGACCAGGGATTCTTCGTCAAGAACGGCGATGGTGCGGCCGACGTCAAGCCGATCGCGCACCTCTACAAGTCGCAGGTTTATGCACTTGCCGCCTATCTCGGCGTTCCCGAGGAAATCCGCCGCCGGCCGCCGACCACCGATACCTATTCGCTCGAGCAGACGCAGGAGGAGTTCTATTTCTCGCTTCCCTACGACCGGATGGATCTTTGTCTCTACGGCCTCAACAGCGGCTTCGCCGCCGAAGCGGTCGGTCGCGCTGCGAATCTTTCGGCGGCGCAGGTCGAACGCGTCTGGGCGGACATTGCCGCCAAGCGCAAGGCGACTCGCTATTTGCATCTCGGGCCGCAGCTCGTGCAGCCGGTCGCCGAAATCGGCGAATGATCTGAGTACGCGGGTATTCGCTGCAACGCTGCCGCGTGACCTTGTAGCGGACTGAATAGCCCCCTCTGGCCTGCCGGCCATCTCCCCCACAGGGGGGGAGACCGCATGGGGCACACTCAGCGCGCCCTAAAAACCTCTCATTTCCAGGCCTTTCTGTTGGAGCGGTCAGGGTCCCCGCACATATTCTCCTTCCTTGTGGAGAGAGGTAACTGCCCGCAACTACCGCTTGCGACACTTTCGCAATGGCCCGCTGACGCTCGTCATCCCGTTAACTTCCGGGCCAACTTCTCGTCCCTGATCGACCCTCTGACCCCATAATTTCCGTGCCGCCGGAGCCGTCTCTCCAGCCCCGGGCAGGGTAGGGGAATTAACCATTTGTTAACCGTGACTCGCCTACATCTTGGGCAACGAAAAATTAACGTAGATGACCAAAGTGCTAACAGACACCCGCTCGATCCGCATCAAGGGCCGCTCGTTCCTGGCACTGGTGCTTTCACCGGAGCCACCGCTCGACGCCTGGCTCACCCGCCTCGATGATTTGGCCTCGCGCTCCGCCGGGTTTTTCCTGGGGCGACCGGTCGTTCTCGACGTCGCCGACCTCGAAATCGACCGGGCTGAGCTCAAGAAGCTGATCGACGAACTCGGCAAGCGCAATGTTCGGATCATGGGCATCGAAGGCGGCCGCCCGTCGCTCTTCGAGCCCGGCATGCCGCCGGCCATGAAGGGCGGCCGCCCGGCTCCGGACATCGAAATTCCGGCCGAGGCGAGCGTTGAATCACCCGGTGCTGCGCCGGCCGCGGCCACGGCGCCGAGCCTCCAGGTGGAGCCGCCAGCGCCGCGCGCGATCTCGTCGATCGTCATCCGCGAGCCGGTGCGCTCCGGACAGTCGGTGATCTTCCCGGAAGGCGACGTCACCGTGGTCGGATCGGTCGCCTCGGGTGCGGAAATCATCGCCGGGGGCTCGGTGCATGTCTACGGGACGCTGAGGGGTCGGGCGCTCGCTGGCTCGGTGGGCAACGCTTCGGCGCGCATCTTCTGCCGCCGGCTCGAAGCGGAGCTCTTGGCAATCGATGGCGTCTACAAGACGGCGGAAGACATGGCCCCCAATCTTCGCGGACAGGCGGTTCAGCTCTGGCTGGAAGGCGATTCGATCATGGCAGAGAGACTTAACTGAGCCGATGACCGGCCAGCATACAGGAGCGGGAAGATGGCGAAAGTAATCGTTGTTACATCGGGTAAGGGTGGCGTCGGCAAGACGACATCAACCGCCGCGCTTGGCGCGGCCTTGGCACAGAGGAACGAGAAAACGGTCGTGGTCGATTTCGACGTCGGCCTGCGCAATCTCGACCTCGTCATGGGCGCCGAGCGGCGGGTCGTCTACGACCTCGTTAATGTCATCCAGGGCGACGCCAAGCTGCCGCAGGCGCTGATCCGCGACAAGCGGCTCGAGACGCTCTTCCTGCTGCCGGCCTCGCAAACCCGGGACAAGGACAGCCTGACGCCGGAGGGTGTCGAGAAGGTGATGGGCGAGCTCAAGAAGCATTTCGACTGGATCATCTGCGACAGCCCGGCCGGCATCGAGCGCGGCGCGACGCTTGCGATGCGGCATGCTGACATCGCCGTCATCGTTACCAACCCGGAAGTCTCGTCTGTGCGCGACTCAGATCGCATCATCGGCCTCCTCGACGCCAAGACCGAACGGGCCGAGCGCGGCGAGCGGGTCGAAAAGCACCTGCTGCTGACCCGCTATGATCAGGTGCGCGCTGAGCGCGGCGACATGCTGAAGGTCGACGATGTGCTCGAGATCCTGTCGATCCCGCTGGTCGGCATCGTGCCGGAAAGCACTGATGTCCTCAAGGCTTCCAACCTCGGCGCACCGGTTACGCTTGCTGACAGCCGGAGCGCCCCGGCGCTCGCATATCTCGACGCCGCACGCCGGATTGCCGGGGAAACGGTGCCGATGACCATTCCGGGCGAGAAGCGCGGGTTCCTCGGTAAATTGTTCGGACGGAGGGCAGCATGAGCATATTCCGTTTCTTCAGCAAACAGACCTCGGCGCCGACGGCGCGCGAGCGTCTGCAGGTCCTGCTTGCGCATGAACGCGCCTCGGTCGGGCACTCGGATCTAGTGGCGAAGCTTCGCGAAGAGATCCTCGCCGTCATCGCCAAGCATGTGCAGGTGGACGGCGACAAGGTCACCGTCAAGATGGACCGCGGCGAGAACGTCTCGACGCTGGAAGTCGATATTGAAATCCCGCTGAACGCGGTGCGCGCGGCCTGAAGCGGCCGCGCGATCTTTACTAACCGTCGAAGGAGCCGCCGATCAGGCGGCTCCAATGCTCTCCGGCAAGGCCATTGACGAAGCCCCGCGCGTGGCGGAAGGCGTCGACGAGTTCCTCGTCGCGGGAATGGACGACGGTCGAGGCAGCGTGGACGAAGCCGATGCGGCGGCCCATCATCGCTTCGAGGAGCGCCGGCTGGGTGCGGCCGCGCAGGGCTGAGGCGCCCCGGGCCGCGGCATGATCGATCAGGCAGTCCAGGACGGCACCGGCTTGGCCGGGCATGGCGAGCAGTTGCAGGACGCGGGCGGTCCCGCCCGGCTTCATGTGGTAGAAGAACGCCCCCACCGGCGCGCCGGAGCGCGTCTTGACGGCGCCGAAGAGCGGCTCGCCGAATTCTGGCTTTTCCGTTGCGTCCCTCAGAATGTGGCCGAACTGGCCTTCGGTCCAGGCGGGCTGCACGGCAAAGTGTCTGGTCAAAGGTGCGAAGAGCTCGGCAAAGGACCCGGCATCGATATCGGCGGCCTGAAGCGTTGCCGGCAGACCGGCGTCTTTCGGAACCGCCGACCAACGCAGATCGCCGCGCGCCATCTTTCCGCGAAAGCGCTCGTCGAAGACCCGCGCCAAGGGACGAAGCGCGCGAACCGGCCTGATCCGGCCGGAAAGAAGCTCAACCGCGAAACTCGCGGGACGAAGGACGCGGACCCAGTCGAGGCTGTATTGTGGCAGCACGATGCCGCGCAGCTTTGTCCACATTTGCGTCGAGACTTCGCTTGCCGTCTCGCTGAAGGAGAGATCCTGCGGTCCGGCCAGGAAGGCCTTCAGGAGCCGGGCGCCGGCCATCGGGTCGCTCTCGCGCCCTTCGACCATCAGTGCGCCGCAGACGGCGGCGCGCAGCTGCCGGCCCTTGTAACTCATCGGCAGCGCGTTGACCCCGACGAAGCCGGAGATGCGACCGCCGTCACGGACGTGGACGAGAGGCGCGACCTCGGGGTCACAGCCCGGAGCCTCCAGATAAAGGCGGCGGAGATAGTCGACGAGCGCCGGCGGCGGAGATTGGTCGCCGTTGCGGAAGATCTTTTGAAAGAGTCCGGCAACGGCCGGGATGTCGGCGGTGGTGAGCGGACGAATGTCGCTCATCGCGCCGATCCCTCCTCCAGCCTGCGCACGATGGCGACCCGCGGCTTGCCTTGCGCGTCGTCGGCGAAGCTTACGGCTTCATAGGCCTTGGTCCGCGCGATGAGGGCTGCGGCCTGCCGATCCTGCCCCTCGCCGAACTCGAAAAGGAGCCAACCGCCCGGTTTCAGGAAGGCGGCGGCATCGCGGATCAGCCGCTGGTGGATGGAAATCCCATAAGGACCGCCGTCGAAGGCCTCGCGCGGCTCGCTCTCGAGGAGATGCGCGCTGTCGCCGGCGAGACGTGCCGTCGAAATATAGGGTGGATTGCAGACGATCATGTCGACCCCGCCTTCGAGGCCGGCTCCGTCAAGAGCGGCAAAGAGGTCGCCCTGGCGGATCACCACGCGCTCTTGCAGCGACAGGCGCTCGGCATTCCGGCGGGCGAGTGCAACGGTGCTGTCGGTCAGATCCGCCCCCCAGACCCGCGCCAGCGGAACGGCAGCGGCGATCCCGAGGGCGAGATTGCCGGAGCCGCAGCACATGTCGATGACCGTCACCGGTTCCGTCGGGCCGCCAAGCCGCGCAACGGCGTTCCGGCCGAGCAACTCCGTCTCCTCCCGCGGCACGAGAACGTCGGGCGCGAGTTCGAGTTCGATGTCCATGAAGCGGACGAGGCGAGGCGAACGGCTGGCCGCCGTCCCGGCGCCGGGAATGTTGTCGCGCTGCAGCACGAACGCTCCTTTTGTGGTGGGATGGTTATCAGGTACCGCGCAGACTAGCGCATTCGGGTAAACGGAAGCTGAAATACAATTGATTGGCGTATGTTAACCGCCCAATCATCTCTGCTCTCTAGTCTGCACCTTGGAACCGGCGGATGGATCGCGGCAAGGGACGGCCTTTGCGGATGTCGAATCCAGTGGCGCAAGATCGACAGGGCAGGTCGGATGTCTTCGGAAGGCTTAACGGAATCGCGCGGCTACAAGCCTTTCCTGCCGATGATCCTGTCCTATGTGGCGTCCGGCGGCAGTCTCGTTCTCGGTTCGGCGGCGCAACTGGTCACCTTCGCGATCCTGGCGCGCTTTCTCGGCGTCGACGAGTTCAGCGTCTTCGTCGCCATCACCGCCGTCGCTAGCATCGCCGTTCATCTGTGCGGACTGGGCGCCATGGAATCCCTCGTGCGGCGGGTCGCGCGGGATCGCGCGATCTATCCCAAGATGCTCGGCCACAATATCCTGCTCACGGCCGCGAGCGGCCTCGTCCTCGTGCTTGCCGGCGCCGTGACGCTGCCGTTCTTCTTTGCGCTTTCAGCCGATGCGGTCACCAATTTCCTGGTGATCGCGCTGATGCTCGTCACCAACATCGTCCTCGTCCGGATCATCGTTCTTGCCGAGCAGATCTTCATCGCCCATTCCGATTTCGCCTCGGCCAACAAGGTGGTGGTCGGCTTTGCCGCGGCGCGCACCGCGGCGGCGGCGCTCGCATGCCTGGTCTTCAGCGTGTCGACGGTGGCCTCGTGGGCCGTTTGGCAATTCGTCTGCCACGTTCTGGTCGCCGTGGCCTGTCTCCGGGCGATCAAGGCGCTGGGCAAACCGCGCTTCCGCATCGTGCGGGAGGAACTGCCGCAGGGTCTCTATTTCAGCATTCCGTTCATCCTGCGTGCCTTGCGGCAGAACGCCGACCTCCTCGTGCTCAGCCTCGTCACCACCGCCGAGATCGTCTCGAGCTATAGCGTCGCACGGCGAATGCTCGAGAGCAGCTTCCTGTCCGTCGAGGCGCTGAACCGCCTGATCTATCCGGGCTCGGCACGGATGACGACATCGGGACTGCACCACGCCTTGCAGCGGGTGCTGCGTGTCCTTGCCGCCGCAACGGTCATCAGCCTGGCAGCGGCGCTGACCGTCTTCCTCCTGGCGCCCGTGCTGCCCTACCTGTTCGGACACGAATATGTCTCTCTCGTCGACTTCGTGTGCGGTCTCGCATGGGTCGTCGTGCCGCTCGCCGTCTGGTCGGTCGCGGTGGAAGCGCTGGGCGCCTCCGGCTACCACGCCGCCCGCGCCACCGTCATGGGACTTGGAAGCATCGTCGGGGCCGGGATCGCTGCGGCGGCAAGCTGGTACGCCCCGCCTACCGGCACCTTCGTCTCCTTCTATGTCATCGAGATCGCCATGGTCGTCGCCGCATGGAGCGTCTTCCTTCGCCTCGTGCGCCGCGACCGGGAGCGTGCAGCTCGCGAATTTCAGGCGGAATCAGCGTATGGGAATTGAGTTGCGGAAGATTGTGCCGCATCCGCCGAGCATCGCGGAACCGCCGTGCCCGGCCGGCACGCGGACGATGAAACGTACCGATATCCCGACGATAGGGCGATTGTTCAGCAAAGTCTTCCGCAGCCGTGACGGCGCGGCGGGCCAGGATCTGTGTCGTTATATTGAGGCCGTTTTCTTCGGAAGCCCGTTCTATGCCCCTGAGCAGGGCAGCATCGTGCACGAGAACGGCAACGGCGACATCGACAGCGCCATTCTTTCCCTGCCGATGGAATTCGATGCCAAAGGCCGCCGGCTCATGGCGCGCCTTCTCTGCGCCTTCATGGTCGACGGCAAGGCCGGCGCGGCCGGCGCGGCGCGTCTTGCGCGCAGCGTGCGCGCGGCACGCCAGGATCTCTGCTTTTCCGACAGTTCCTCTCCCGTCAGCGCAGACCACTGCGTTGCCGGCGGGGGTGTCATCCTGCCGATCCAGAGCCTCGAATGGCAACGCTTCTTGCGGCCGCTCGCTGCGGCTGCCGTTCTCGCCGGCCGACGCATTCCGATCCTCAGGGCGCCCCTCGTGGTCGCAGCACTGCGGCTGATCGATGGAGCCACTCGCCGTCTGAGCCCTTCGTCGAAGCCCCCACGGATGCCGGGATGCCGGGTGCAGACGGCAAGTCCGTGTGAATTCCTCCGTTGCGCCGCACCGATGCTCGAGCGGTTTTCGCTTCGCCCGGCCTGGTCGAAATCCGAGTTCGACTGGCTCGTCACCGTCGCCTCGATGAACGAGAACCTCGGGGCGCTTCAGTGCCGGAAGGTCCTGCGCGAAGACGGCCGCACGATTGGGGCTTTCCTGTTCTTCGGAAGACCCAAAGGCATGGCCAGCGTACTGAACGTGATCTGCGACGAAGGCCGCGAAGCCGATGTCACCGCGGCGATGTTCGCTTGCCTCGACGCGGAAGGTTATGCGGTTGCGACCGGCATGGCGCAGCCGTTCCTGATGAACGCGATTTCGCGCCAGCGGTGGTTGTGCTTCCGCCACCGGGGCTATTTCTGCATTGTCACCCGGCGTGCCGACATCAGGGAAGCGGTGCTCAGCGGCGACATCTATATCGGCGGCCTCGCGTCGGAAAGCTGGAGCCGGTTGCTGACCGATTTCTGAGACCGCAAAAGTTACCGGCCGCATGCAAGTCTTAACCGAATATTCACCCTGCACTCCTAATTCTTGACGGGAGATCTTGCAACGCAGGGCAGTGCTCTTCGGTGGCTTCAAGGGCATGCGTGGGGAAAAGACGGATGTATCGGCGGAGCGAGCCGTTAGAGCAAGGATTGCGCCTGGAGACGCGTAGCCCCGGGCGTAGCGGCGGCTCGCTGCTGGACCTTGTTCCGGTCGTGGGCGAGGAAACCCGGGTAAAGCCCGGTGAGCAGGAGGTTTCCGCCCCGACGGTGCGGCAGGATGTTTCGCCGCCAGCGCCGACGGCAAAGCCCAATGCGCCGACGGTCGGCGCCTATTTTCCGCAACTTCACACGCTCGGCAGCGTCGGCATAGACCACTTCATCCTGTGGTTGCGTGACGGGATGAGGTGGATCGTCCTTGCGCTCGTCCTTTGCGTCGCCGCCGCCTTCATCTTTGCGGTTACGGCGACACCGCGCTACACCGTCTATACCGACCTGGTGGTGGACCCCTCCAACCTCAACGTCGTCAGCGACGACGTCTTTACCAGCAACCCACAGCGCGACGCCCAACTGCTGGAGGTCGAGAGCAAGCTCAGAATCCTGACGTCGCGAAACGTTCTGAAGCGGGTCATCGACAAACTGCAACTGACGAACGACCAGGAGTTCGTCAAGTCGTCGCCACTTGCGTTGCTGATGGCTTTGTTCTCATCCGGAGACAGCAAGGCCGACAAGGAATTGACGGCCATTCGGGCTCTGTCTGAAAGGGTCGAGGCGCGCCGCGAGGAGCGCTCCTTCGTGGTCGTCCTCGAGGTTTGGAGCGAGGAGCCGGAAAAGGCTGTCGTCCTTTCCGACGCGATTGTCGAGGCCTTCGAGGCGGAGCTTTTCCAATCGGCTGCTGAAAGCGCCGGCCGGGTGGCTCAGAACCTCAATGCCCGGCTCGATGAATTGCGCCGCAACGTGACCGAGGCGGAAAAGAAGGTCGAGGATTTCCGGCGCGCGAACGGCCTGCTGTCGGCCAATGGCGAACTGGTCAGCAACCAGCTCTCGAGCGAGCTCAATACCCAGGTTCTCGAGGCCCAGCAGCGCTTGATCCAGGCCGAGACACGTTACAAGCAGATGAGTGCGGCGATTGCGCAGGGACAGACGACCAGCGCCTCGGTCTTCGAGTCCACCGACATGACGAACCTGCGCCAGCAGTATAACGCCCTGCAGCAGCAGATCGGCTCGATGCAGCTCACCTATGGCGAAAGGCATCCCCGTCTTGCCGCGGCACGCTCCGAGCGCGCCACGCTCGAAGCCGGCATCAACCAGGAAGCGCGCCGCATAGCCGAGCGCGCCAAGGCAGATTTCGATCGCGAACGCTCGGCGCTCGGGGCCCTGAGGGCAAAGGCCGACGACGAGCAGTCGAATGTCTTCACCGACAACGAGGCGCAGGTCCACCTTCGCGACCTGGAGCGGGATGCGCGCACCAAGGCGGCGATCTACGAAACCCATCTGGCGCGTGCCCAACAGATCACCGAGCGCCAGCAGATCGACACCACCAATATCCGCGTCATTTCGCGCGCCATGCCGCCGAATTCGCGCAGTTGGCCGCCGCGGACCTCGATCCTGCTCATCGGCGGCGCCGTGGCCGGTGTCGCCGCAGGTGTCGCACTCGCGCTGGGGCTCGGCCTCTGGGGATATGTCCGCGGTTCGCGGCCGGCGGCCGGATAGGGAGCCGGGCAATGACCACCGCCGCCTATGCGGAGACCAGTGCGCCGGACATCGTCAGGGTGCGCGTCGGCGCCTTCCTCTTCATGGCGATGTTTCTCTTTCTCTGGGTATCGATCACGCCCTATGTCGATCTGACAGGTGAGGCGATCCTCGATCCTTCCGCCGGCAACTCCAACCGTTTGAACCAAATCCTGGCGCTGCTGCTCTCTGCCGGCATACTCGGCTACGGGCTGCTGCATCCGATGCGCGATATCATCCTGCAGCCGCGCCTCCTTCTCGCCATTCTCTACTTCTGGTTCCTGCTCGTCTCGTTGGTCTCCGCGCATCCGATGCTCGGCATCAAGGGCATCGTTCTCTCGACGATTATGACGGTGAATGCCAGCATCTATCTGCTGCTCCCCGCCTCGGAGCGTCACTTCGCCAAGATGCTGGGGATCGGCAGCCTGATCATGCTGGGGTTCGCCTACTACGGCATTCTCTTCAAGCCGACGCTCGCCATCCATCAGGCGTCCGAACTGCGCGAGCCGATGAACGCCGGACTGTGGCGCGGTCACTTCCCGCACAAGAACAGCGCGGCCTCCGCGATGGTGCTCGCCGCCTTCTTCGGGCTGTTCGTCGCGAGTGCCTGGTCGCGCATAACGGGTCTCGCGATATTCGCGTTGTCTTTCCTCTTCCTCGTCAACACAGGCGGGAAAACCTCGACGGCGATGCTGCCGGCAATCCTGATGCTCGGCTGGCTTTTCGAAAAAATGCGGCCGCTGCGTGGTCTGATCGTCGTTGGCGGCGTCGGCCTGTTCAACCTCTTCGCCGTCGGTTCGGCGGTCTTCAGGCCGCTCGGAGAGTTCATCAGCGGTCTTGGCATCGACGCGACATTCACCAACCGCTCCGACATCTGGCGGTTCGCCTTCTCGGCGCTCGCCGAGCGGCCGCTGACGGGTTATGGCTTCCGGGCGTTCTGGCAGACGGAGGAGCTGGTTTACAGCGGCGGCTCGGTCGAGACCTGGGCGGTCGCCGCTGCAAACGGACACAATTCCTATCTCGACATTGCCTTGACGACGGGATTTCCGGGGCTGCTGCTGACGCTCGTCTGGCTTGTCCTGCTGCCGCTTCGCGACATTTCGCGCATTGCACCCGACCGCGAGAAAGCGCCTCTGACGCGGCTCTACATCCGCATCTGGCTCTACACGATTTTCCACGCCGGCCTGGAAACCCTTTTCTTCGAGGGCGGAAGCTTTGTCTGGTTCACTTTCGTCTTCGCCCTTTACGGACTGCACCTGCAATCGAGCGCCGTACTGGCGAAAGGTGCCGTCCCGGAAAAAAGAAAGCGTGTCGCTCATGCGTGATGTTCAGGAAAAGATCGGCGGGCTCGTCGACCGGCTGGCCAACCGGGCGATCTGGCGCCTCGCCAGGATGCGGCGGGAAATCAAAACGGAGACACCGCTCGTCTCCTTCACCTTCGACGACGTGCCCGACAGCGCGCTTTACGAGGGGGCGCGGATTCTCGAGCGGTACGATGCGCGGGGCACCTTCTATATCGCCGGCGGGCTGGCGGGACGGGTGGAAAACGACCGGACGCTGATCACGCCGGAAGGATGCGCGGAGTTGTTCGTGCGCGGGCACGAGATCGGCTGCCACACCTTTGCGCATCGCAGAGTTCGCAGCGCCGGCGGCCTTGCCGCCGACCTCGAGCGCAATGCGGACTACCTGAAGAGCGTCGGGGTCGCGTCGCCGGCGCGGAACTTCGCCTTCCCCTATAACGCCGCCTGGCCGCTGGCTCGCCCCGAGCTGCGCCGTCGGTATCGATCCTGCCGCGCCGGCGGCGAGGCCATCAACCGGGGGCCTATAGATCCGCTGATGCTCAAGGCCGTCGAAATCCGCCAGCCGGAGCAGCATGCTGAGACGCTGACCGGATGGATCGACGCGCTCGTCAATGAGCCCGGCTGGCTGATCTTTTTCACGCATGACATCGCACCGCGTCCGACGCCCTATGGCTGCACGCCGGCGACCTTCGACCGTCTCGTCCGCTATTCCGTCGATAGAGGCTGTTGCGTGCTGCCGGTCGATGAGGCGCTTGACCGGTTCAATTGGTAGGAGGCTGCGATGCCTGAGCATGACATAGCCGGGAAGCGCCTGCTGGCGATCAACAATTACTTTTATCGCCGCGGCGGAGCCGAGGCGGTGTTCTTCGATCACATGAGTATGTTCGGGGAGATAGGCTGGGACGTCATACCCTTCGCCATGCGCCACGATCTGAACGAGCAAACGCCATGGTCGGACCATTTCGTCTCCGAGATTGAATACGGCCGGAAGACGGGCCTGCTGCGCAAGGCGGTTCAAGCGGCGAGCGTCATCTATTCGCTCGAAGCCCAGCGCAACATCCGCCGGCTGATCGACCGGAGCCGCCCCTCAATCGCGCATGCCCACAATGTCTACCACCATCTGTCGCCAGCGATTTTCTCCACCTTGAAATCCGCAGGCATCCCTGTAGTCATGACGGTGCACGACCTCAAGCTCGCCTGCCCCTCCTACAAGATGCTGCGCGACGGCAAGGTCTGCGAAGACTGTCGCGGCGGGAAAATCTACAACGTGCTGCGCCATCGCTGCGTCAAGGACTCCGTTCCGTTGAGCGCCGTCGTGCTGGCGGAAACGATGCTGCACCGTCTGCTCGGCCTTTATCGCGACAAGGTGGATCGGCTCGTCGTGCCGAGCCGCTTCTACCTGGAAAAACTCGCCGAATGGGGCTGGCCGCGCGAGAAGATGGTCCACATAGCCAATTTCGTCGATGTTTCCAGCTTTCGCACCGATTGGCAGGAGGGCGACTATTTTGTCTTCGCCGGTCGCCTGGCGCCGGAAAAGGGGCTGGCGACGCTGATCAGGGCGATCGCCCTTTCGGGGGAGCGGCTGATCATTGCCGGAACCGGGCCGGAGGAGGCGAACCTCCGCCACCTTGCGGCCGAACTCGGCGCCGACGTCACCTTCGCCGGTTATCTCTCCGGCGAGAAGCTGCACCGCCTCATCGGCCAATCCCGCGCCCTCGTGCTTCCTTCGGAATGGTACGAGAATGCGCCGATCAGCCTTCTCGAGACCTATGCGCTGCAGCGCCCGGTCATCGGCGCGGCGATCGGCGGGATTCCGGAGATGGTCAGGGAAGGCGAGACGGGGCTGCTTGCCGCCTCCGGAAGGCCGGAAGACCTTGCAAGGGCCCTCAGCGAAATGGCGGCGCTTTCGCCTCACGCACGCGGACGCATGGGAGCGGAGGGCCGATCCTGGATCTCCAGAGAATTCTCGGCCGCGGCCTATCGGGCAAGAACCCTCGACCTCTACGCGTCGCTCGGCGTGGCATAGGGGTTGGGAACGCTGGTAAGACCCAGCGTCCAGTTTTCGGCCGGTTTCCTAAAACTTTAGCGGTCTTCTTACGCCCGGCGAAAGTGTTCTGCCCGTAAAAGCTGCCGAAAGGGAACTTCCGGGGCAGGGACAACCATGAGCAGTCAGACGGCAGCGGCAGTCTCGCGGGATCTTGCTCCGCAGCAGACGAGGGGTTCGGCGACCGCGGTCAACCCCGCTCGTAGCGGCGAGGGGTTTGCCGAAAAGCTGCGCTCCGTCGATACGCAGGGCCTTGCGACGGCCGTGCTGCTCGAGGGGCCTTCCTCCGGCCTCGGCACTGCATTGTCGCCGGACCAGTTCGAAGCATTTCACCCGTCCATCCAAAAGGCGGCTGCGCGTCCGCGCGTGATGATGCTGGGCCTGCGTGGAATACCCGATGTGCAGGGCGGCGTCGAAAAGCATGTCGAGATGCTCTCCGCCAGGCTCGCGGCCCTTGGCTGGGGTGTCGACGTCATCGGACGGCAGCGCTACCTCGCGAAGGCCTCCTCCTATTCCTGGAGCGAAATTCGCGTCTTCCCGCTCTGGGCACCGCGGTCGATGGCGCTGGAGGCAATCGTCCACACCTTCGTCGGCGTCTGTTTCGCCGCGCTGCGCCGGCCGGACGTGCTGCATATTCATGCGATTGGCCCGGCATTGCTGGTGCCGCTGGCACGACTCCTGGGCCTGAAGGTGGTGGTGACCCATCACGGCTATGATTACGACCGGCAGAAATGGAGCACTTTCGCGAAACGCATGCTGAAGCTCGGTGAGCGCATGGGCATGCGGCTTGCGCATGGGCGCATCGGCATTTCCAAGGAGATCGTGGAGACGATGGGCGAGCGCTACGGGGTGCCGGTGGATTTCGTCCCGAACGGCGTCGCAATTTCTCCTTGGCGCGGCGAATCGGGCATACTCGATGAGTTCGGTCTGACGCGCCGCCGGTACATTCTGCTTGCGGCGAGGCTCGTTCCGGAAAAACGCCAAACCGACCTTATCCGGGCCTTCGCAGGTCTCGGCGATACGGACGTCAAACTTGTCCTGGCGGGGAGCGCCGAGTTCGAAACGCCCTATGCGGCTGAGGTGAAGGCGTTGGCCGAAGGCGTGCCCGGCGTTGTCCTGACGGGCTTCCAGTCGGGTCACAGGCTGGCCGAACTCTTCGCCAATGCGGCTCTTTTCGTCCTCCCATCGAGCCACGAAGGCATGCCGATCGCCCTCTTGGAGGCGATGGCCCATGGCTTGCCGGTGCTCGCCAGCGACATCGTCGCCAACCGCGAGCTCGCCCTCGCCACCGACGACTATTTCCCGCTCGGCGACATCGATGCCCTTGCCGCCGCCATCGTCAGAAAAATAGCAAATCCCCCGAGTGACGACGCGGTCAGCGCGCAGATCGCTCATGTGGAATCGGCCCATAGCTGGGCGAGCGTCGCGCAAAAGACGCTAGCGGTCTATCGGGCGCTGGCAAGATGATCTTCGCGAAGCGCCGAGACGGGCGCAAGAAAGCGATCATGAATTTGCGGCGCGCGGCTGCGATCCTCGCGTGGTTCCTATTGGCGTTGATCGCCGTCTCGACTCTGTCGCCGATCGCCATGCGTCCGCATATCGGCACGTGGGTTCACGTCGAGCGGTTCGGTGCCTATGGGCTGGTCGGCTTCCTCTTCGCCGCCGCCTATCCGCAGCGCATTGCCCTTGTTCTTGGTCTGGTGTTTGGAGCGGCGGTTGGCTTCGAATTGCTGCAGATGCTGTCGGCCGATCGCCACGCGCGCGTGGGCGACCTTGCGGTCAAGATGGCCGGCGCAGCATGCGGCGCCGGTGCAGCCTGGTGCGCCGCCCGCCACGGGCGGCAGTTACTGGCTGCGAAGTAAACCAAAACGCAAGCCATCGCAGGTAGAAAGTTCGGCTTAGTGCATTTCGGCGGCATGGTGTGGCGAGCGGAAAGCCGGCGCACGCTATCTGGGGGCCCTCTTGGCGATATCCGTCATTATCAAGACCTTGAATGAAGAAAAGCGAATCGCCGCAACGATCGAGAGCGCCCTGACGGCACTCCAGCGCCGGGGCGGCGAGGTCATTGTCGCGGACAGCGGCTCGTCGGACTCCACCATCGAGATCGCCGCACGATATCCGACCGTCATCGCGCAGATCGTGCCGCCGGCGCTTCCAAGTTGCGGCATCGGGCCGCAGCTCGGCTTCCAATATTCGCGCCATGACTATGTCTGCCTCATCGACGGCGACATGCTGCTGGATGCGGATTTTCTCGACGAGGCCGTCCGCTTTCTCGAAGACCACCCGACCATTGCGGGCGTGACCGGTCACGTCGAGGAGATGCACGTCGCGAACCTCGAATTTGCGCGGCGCGTCAACCGCAACGCTCCGGAAAATCGGACGGGACAGATCGACCGCATGAATGGCGGCGGACTTTACCGGCGCAGTGCCATCGAGGACGTCGGCTACTTGTCGGACCGCAATCTGCACGGCTATGAGGAGTTCGATCTCGGCATCCGGCTGAGAAGCGCCGGCTGGGGCCTTTACCGCCTCGATCGGCGCTTCGTCCAGCATTTCGGTCACACGGTCAATTCCTACCGGCTGCTAATGCGTCGCTGGAAGAGCAAGTATCTCTACGGCATTGGCGAGCTCCTGCGCGCCTCGCTCGGCAAGCGCTATTTCCCCCAGCTTCTGCGCGAACTGCCGGAACTCAGGCTGTGGGGGCTTGTGCATCTCTGGTGGCTGTTCTGCCTTTGCCTTATCGTCTTCCTGTCGGACAAGCTTGTCGCCATTGGCATCGTGCTCGCCATGATCGCGGGTGTCGTTGCCCTGGCAGGCATTAAGAAACGCAGCCTCAGCATGGGTCTCTACACGGTCGTCGCCTGGTTCTTTCACGCGGCGGCGCTGCCCGTCGGAATGCTCAGAAGCCGTCGACGACCGGACAAGTTGATCGAGAGCAGAATCCTCAGGAAACCGGCGTGACGATGCGTTTATTGCTCGCTGCCGCGGCGATCTTCCTCGGCTGCTTCATGCCGCCGGCGAATGCTTCCGACCAGTGGGTGCCGGTCCGCGACGTTTCGCTAGAAGTCCAACCGGGCAGCCCGCTCGATTTTTCCAGCTTTCTGCCGAATGGCGTGATCGACGCGGATCATCGCCTTGTCGCGGGAGAGGGAGGGCGGCTGGCGCATGCGCAGTCGCCGAAAAAGCCGCTCAGGATGCTCTGCTCCTCGCTCGCCTGGAGCCCGGCCTCGGGCGGTTTCCCGGATCACGAGGGGGCGGAGCGCTACGCCCGACAGTTGGCGCTTCATGGCTACAACATCGCGCGGCTACATTTTACCGATGCGAGCCTGATGTTCGGCCGGCAGAAGGACTTCGACTTCGATCCGGAGACCCTCGACCGCATCCACTACCTGCTCGCGGCGCTGAAGCGCAACGGCATCTATTGGATCATCGACGGGCTTTCGTCGCCGCGCGGAGCCTATGGCGGTCATGACGACCGCTGGGAGGCGAATGGCGATCTCAAGCTGCGTCTGCACCTCGATGAAGAAGCATTCGTGCATTGGAAGAGGCTGCAGGAGACGTTCCTGGGGCGGGTCAATCCCTACACCGGCATCGCGCCCATCCGCGACGATGCGCTGGCGCTGGTGATCCTCGCCAATGAAAACGGCATCGAATTCGACAGCGTCGTGCATGAGCGGCCGGGCGAACCCGCCTATGAAAAAGCGCTTGCTGCACCCTTTAACCGGTGGCTCGCCAAGCGCTACGCCTCAACCGACCAACTCGCGCAGGCCTGGGGAAAGCTTGGCGACGACGAACGGCTGGAAACTGGCACAGTGAGGCTTCCGCCCGATCGCTACGCCGACAGCCTCCGTATGCGTGACCTGCAGGCATTCTTCACTGAACTGGAGCGGGCATCGGCCACCCGGATGAGCCGGTCGCTGCGCGATCTCGGCTATAGGGGCCTGATCAGCGCCTACAACAATTGGCCGACGATCCAGACCGCGCTGAGCCGGCGCGACGTCGAAGCGATCGCCATGAACACCTATCACGACTGGGTCGGCGGCTATGCCCCGGGAAGCGCCCTCCTGCAGGTGAGTTCCATTGCCGACGGCGCCAACTACCTCAGGATGATCGCCGCGGCGCGCTGGATCGGAAAACCCTTCATCGTCAGCGAGTACGACCACCTGTTCTGGAACCGCTACCGCTACGAGGCGGGTCTGGTCATGCCGGCCTATGCGTCGCTGCAGGGGTGGGACGTGCTCTGCCGGCATGGCCACGGGCCGATCGTGCTTGCCTACGGGGAGCCCTATCCGCACAAGCGCGCGATGCTCCCCTATGCGATTGCGCTCGACCCGGTGGCGCGGGCCGGCGAAACGCTGGCCGCCCTTCTTTACCGGCGCGGCGATGTGGCGACCTCCGGCCTCACCGTTCCGTTTGCCGTGCGCGGCGAGGATGATCTCGGCGAGGATATGCAGGCCCGCGAGCCGGAGCGCCTCACCGAGCTCGCCTTGACCGGCGGCATCGGCCTCGTTCCTGCCGACAACATCGACGACCGTGTCGGCGTGGCGCAGTCGCGGACGCAGGCAGCAGAGGAAATACTGACGGCTCTTCGCGACAGCGGCTCGCTCTCTGGCATCAATCAGACCGACACGGAAGCGGGCCTCCATGAGAGCGACACCGGCCAGATCCGGCTTGATCGCCGCGCCGGGCAGTTGCGGGTCTCGACGACGGCAACGGAGGCGGCGGCATTCTCGTCGTTGCGCGAGCCGATCGATCTCGGCATTCTCCGCATTGAGCAGGCGGATGGCGACGGCCTCGTCGCCCTTTCGGCGATTGATCGTCATCCCTCGCTCGCACAAAGCCGCCGCATGCTGCTGATCTTTGCGACGGACGCCCAGAACAGCGGCATGATTTTCAGAGACAGCGAGGAGAAGGTCATCGAGGATTTCGGCAGCCTGCCTGTGCTGATCCGCAAGGGCAATGTCGATCTTGCGCTTAAGAGAAGGGCCAAATGGAAGATATCTCCCGTCGGACTGGACGGCACCGTCTATCCGCCGGTGCGCAGCGGCGCCGGTTCCATCGCCTTCCGCCTGTCGAATGATACGCCCTATGGGCCGACGACCTATTTCCTCTTGGAGCTCGAGGACGGCTGAGTTCGCCGCGCACCGAGTTAGCGATTGCATTTCCCGCCTCAACCTGATTTTGGTCCGCCACTGAGGGCGGTCGAACGACGCTGTCGGTCCGTGAGATGCATGGAGTGTTGTGAAGCGATGGACAGCTTGCCCGAGATTGGCGGCAAGACCTGGTGGCCGAAGCCCGGCAGCCGCCTCGGTGCGACATTCTTCGTGCGTAATGCATTTCCCTGGCTTGGGCGTTATTTCGGCGGCGGGCCGCTCGCCTCGACGCTGTCGCCCGGGATCGAGGGCATCATCTCCTGGGGCGGGCGCATCCCCGCAAAGGCGGCGATGGCGGTCGCCCGCGTGCGGCGGCTGCCGCACTGGCACCTCGAGGACGGCTTCCTGCGTTCGGTCGGTTTGGGCAAGGATGGTGATGCTCCCGTCTCGATCATCGCCGACGACCTGGCATTGCCGGTCGACGGCGGCCAGGCTTCGCGGCTCGAACTGCTGATCGCCGAGGCGGCAGGCGGCGGACATGACGCGTTGGGCCAGCGCATCCGCGAGCGAATGGTCGAATACAGGCTCTCCAAATACAACAACCTGCCGCATCGCCCGCCGTCGATCGTGCCGAGCGGCCGGCGGCGCATCCTGCTGGTCGACCAGGTCTTCGGCGATGTTTCGGTGGGGCGCGCGCTCGGCAGCCGCCGCTCGTTCGACCGTATGTTGGACGATGCGCTGGCAAGCGGCGCGCAATGTGTCGTCAGGACCCATCCGGATGTGATGGCGGGCTATCGCAAGGGGTACATCACGGAACGCGCCGCCAGCACCCCCGGCGTCATTCTGCTCGCCGACAAGGTCTCGGTCGCCTCGATCCTCGATGTCGTAGACGAGGTCTGGACCGTTTCGAGCCAGGTCGGGTTCGATGCGCTGTTGAGGGGATTGCCGGTGCGCTGCTACGCGGTGCCCTTCTACGGAGGATGGGGGTTGACGGAAGACCGGGTGAGCCCAGGGGCTGAATTCGCCTTGGCCCGGCGAGCCGTAGCGAGGCCGACGGCCGACCAAATCACCGCTGCCGCCCTCGGGCTCTATCCAAGCTACCGCGACCCGGAAGATTGGCGGCCGATGGATGTCTTTACCGCAATGGACCTCCTACATCGCCTCGTGTCATTGGACGTGCAAAGGTCGCTGTAACACTCGATCGGCGCCCTCAACCCCCGGTGCCTCCGACAGGCGCAAAATGGTTGGGCGGTATCCCGCTTTCCACACATTTGTATCGATTTAATCCACGGCTGCTGCCCTCTTAACCATTCTGCAATCATGGAATGCAACTAATTATTGTGGCGCGGGCGTGGTTGCCCCTGCGACGACGGAGATTTGGCACCGCGAGGACTCGCGCTGTGAGACACCTTTCACGCGTGCCCACAAAGTTGATTTCTGCATTTTTCGAGGGTCCCCTGCGGGACAGACATTTTTAGGGGCAGACAAATGAAACTCAACATTGCACGCGGCATGATTGTGTTCGGCGGAATCATCGCGGTCGGACTGCTGGTCTCGATCGGCATCAAGACATACGCCTTCGACAAGCTCAGGGTGAACGGGCCGGTCTACACCCAGATCGTTTACGGCAAGGATCTCGTTGCCGACATCCTTCCACCGCCCCTCTACACGGTCGAATCCTATATGCTCGCGATGGAGGCGGTCGCCAGTCCGGAGCTCGCCGCCATGAACCAGGAAAAGATCGGCGCGCTGAAGCGCGCCTATGACGAGCGGCGGGTCTACTGGAAGTCCTCATCGGCGCCGGAGGCCCTGATGAAGAAGCTGGAAGATGGGGTGCTCGCCAGGGCCGATCTCTTCTGGCAGGTGATGGAAGAGCGGTTCCTTCCTGCGCTGCAGGCAGACGACCTTGCCGGGGCCGGTCAGGCCCTGAGCACCTTGAAGGACAGCTTCCATCATCACGAGGTTGCTGTGAACGAACTCGTGCAGATGGCTGTCGCTTTCCAGGCCGGCGAGGAAGCGGCTGCAACGGTGGATACGGACCGCCTGTCCATGGCGGCGACGGCAAGTTCGGTGATCTCGGTGCTGCTGCTTGCCGCCGGCCTCTGGTACTTCCGTCGCCGCGCCGTCCAGCCGCTGGCGGCGATGTCGTCCTATATGGAGACGCTCGCCGGCGGGGACTACAGCCGGACGGTACCGTTTTCGGATCGCACGGATGAGATCGGCGCGGTGGCGAAATCCGTTGCCGTCTTCCGCGAGGCGGCCATCGAGCGCCGCAGCATACGAGAGCGTGCGGAGGAAGAACGTCGCCGCCGGGACGAGCAGGAGACGGCGCTCCGCGGGCAACAGGCAGCGGAGGAAAGGGATCGGCGTGCCGTCATCGATCAGCTCAGCGGCGGATTGGGGCGCCTGTCGTCCGGCGATCTCACGGCGCATATCGACGCCGGCTTCGCCCCGGAATTCGAACGGCTCCGCAGCGAATTCAACGGCAGCGTCGAGCAGCTTGCCGAAGCGATTTCCGGTGTGCTCCAGGCAACCGGCCGGCTGCGCTCCGGTTCGTCGGAGATTGCCAGCGCGACCGACGATCTGGCAAAGCGCACCGAACACCAGGCCGCGTCGCTGGAGCAGACCGCCGCCGCCTGTGACGAAATCACCGCCACGGTGCGCACCTCGCTGGAGCGTGCAAGGGAAGCAAGCCTGGTGATGCGCACGGCGAAGGACGGCGCGGAACGCTCTGCGGCCGTCGTCCGCGATGCGGTCGCCGCCATGGAACGGATCGCCGGCTCCTCGACACGCATCCGGCAGATCCTCAATGTCATCGACGAGATCGCCTTCCAGACCAACCTGCTGGCCTTGAATGCCGGAGTCGAGGCGGCCAGAGCCGGCGAGGCCGGCAAGGGATTTGCGGTGGTCGCGCAGGAGGTTCGGGAACTCGCCAGCCGCTCGGCTGCCGCAGCCAGGGAAATCAAGCAGCTGATCGAAACCTCGGCCCGCGAGGTCGCCGACGGTGTCGAACTGGTCAACCGGACCGGTTCGGCACTGACGGGCATCGAAGGGCATATGCAGCAGGTAAGCGGCCTGATCGGCACGATCGTCACCGCGGCCGACGAGCAATCCTCCGCCCTCGACGGCATCAACGCCGCTCTGCAACAGATGGACCAGGTCACGCAGCAAAACGCAGCGATGGTGGAAGAGACGAATGCCGCCTGCCGCACCCTCAGCGAAGAGGTGCTCGATCTCGATCGGATTGCGGGACGGTTTCAGATAAGCGCCAACGCCGGGTCGCTGCGCCGCGTTGCCTGAGCCGCGTAGTGCATCGGCCCAAAATCGGAATCAATTTTCGGAAAGCACGATACGTAGATTCATAGTGTTACGCGTCCGGCGCGTCTGAAAAGACGCATGGCGCTGTAACGGCTGCGGCTGGGAAGATCTTTGTCCTTGGAACAGTCGGCGCCAGTGGGGTCTCTGATGGGTGAGACGCTTCGCAAGCTTGCAGCTGAGCGGCACGTGCCAGCGGCAAACCAAGCCGCTGGCACGATACCCAGGGCATCATGCCCAAGGCTGCCCTGCACCCACGAGAGGGAGTGTAAGCGGACTGACCGCCGCTAGGCTATAGTCGAAGATGATATCCATATCCGCATTGCGAAGAAGGTATACGGTTCACGCAAAATAGCGCGGTGCGGCTTCTGAGAACGTGAGGTGTACAGTAACAATCAACAATAGGATGCAATTTCTCTTTATGTATATTATTTCGTGTACTAATGCTCAGGTAAATGTCGTGGCACAAACGTGTCTAGTCTGCGTCTGTATTACGGCACGCAATCCCGAGGCGATTACTCGCATCTGTCGACCGGCGTTCGGAACAGTTGAAGTCCTCAAGAAACACACTCCGGCGAGGGGTCACGGCCGTATGAAGCCTAACTGTAGGTGATCATGTTGCCGTTTCGCGGCCGGATGAAGAAGTGCTGGTCATATTCGTAAGAGCCGCCGCCCGTGAAACTTTCGAAAAGACCTGAGAAGATCGTATCCAGCTTGTATTGGACGCGAGTCACCACCAGTTGCACGTCCTCGATGCGCAGTTCCTCGGGGACCTCGACGGGCGAGTCCTGCCCTGAGGAGAGGGCGGTCGTGCCGTAGGCGGCAGACCAGTTCACGGTCGCCTTGCCCTTGCTGTCGATGTCGAGAACGCAAAGAACGATCGCGAGTTCGTCGGTGTCATAGGGCTGCACGATGGTGCTGACGCCGTCGAGGATCGATTCGACGCTCGCCTCCGTCCAACTGCTTTGCATGGCGATGATCTCGCTGCTCGTCGATGCGATCTGATTGACCTTCCTACGAACCGTCAGGCCTTGGCCGAGGTCGACCAGCCCGGCGAGCAGCAGCAGCAGGATCGGAAAGAGGAAAGCGAACTCGATCGCGGAAGCCCCGTCGCGGTTCCGCAGGCAATGCCGCAGAAGGGCGACTGTTCTCTTGGCGATCGGTGTCATACGGGCATCCTCAGAAGGGTTCATTGCGCAGCAGGACGGAGGCGCCCATCAGGTAGCTGCCGTCCGCGAGTGTGGAGCTCGAAAGCGAGTAGAGGCTGACGATCGGCTTCCACGGGAGGAAAGCCTGGACCATTACGTAGTCGCTCCCCTTGCCGATTTCGAAGCCTTCGGTAATCGAGACGGCGCCGCTGCTGTTGATCGCCTTCATCGCGCCGGAAGAGGACGTGTCGGTGAGCGTGTCGACGGCCACCAGCAGCTTGTCTTCGCAGTCGAGCACATAGAGCAGGTTGCCGCAGACCTCCGTCTTGAAGCCGGGGAGGGTCATGTTCTCTGCAGTGGCCTGGCCCGTCCTGATCAGGCGAGCGGCCTTGTGAACCGCCGCATCGAGGGCCGTGTCGATGAAGAACATCGCCGCACATTCCAGAATGCCGAAAATGATGGTGAACAGTGGCAGGGCGAGGAGCGCGAATTCAATGGCGGCAACACCCGACCTGTCGCGCAGCAGCCGGCGCAGAAGCGTGATCTTCGAACGGCTCGTCATTGGGTGAGCCGTACCGAAGTCAGATATTGGTTGAAGAGGGTGGAAAGCCCGGCGGTGATCTCGTCTTCCGAGGCGGCGGAGATGAACAGGTCGGACGAGGAGGCACAGTCCTGCAGCGCGATCGGGATGTAGTCGTGTCTGGTGGTGCTGCTGCTCACGCCGCTATGCAGCGTGCCGCCCCATGTCGACGTCCACCTGCTCTTCGCCATCGTGTCGTCAAGGGTGTCGTTATATCCCCAGTCCTCTGGGATGGCGAGGTACTCCGTATAGAGGACGGCCACTGTGGCATCGTCATTCTTGAGATACCCACACCAGTCTGGGTTGAGAGGCGCCACAATTCCCCAATTCTTGCCGGAGTTGGAGGTGTGTCGGCTACAATTTCCCACGGAGTTAGTCTGGAGACATTTTGCTTTCTTCCAGTCGACGTTGTTGATGACCCAGTTGCGGCTCGACTGGACGCCATCGGTCAACAGAAGGACCAGTTTGAGCGGTGAAGCGGCCGACGTGCCGTCGCCGGCGGTCCCCACCTTCTTCTGAAGAGCCTTCAGTGACGTCTTGAAATCGGTCGTCGAGGTGGACGTGGCGCTCGTTAGTCCACTAGCGTCATCGGAAAGCTTCTTTCGCGCGGTGCTGGTTGAGTATGTTGGGGCGAGGGCCTCTGTAATAGTGTCACCGAGACTGTATAGTCCGACCTTGATCCTCGCATGGTCCTCATCCGCCGCGTCGATCATGTCGAGTACCTCTTCAACGGCGTCGAGTGCGACGTCCGTGCGGAGCTTCACGCCGAGACTCTCAATGTAGGCGTAATAGCTGGGGGCCAACACGGACCCGGTCATATTCTTCCTAACTTTTTCGCTGTCTTCGGTGCTGTGGCAGGCAAATTCACACCTTATGTTCGGGTCAGCGCGCAACATCAGCTGGTCTTCACTCGTCGCCGCAAGCAGCATCGACGGCGACTTGTCGATGACGATGTAGACTTCGAGGTAAGAAGTAGCCGGCCCCTCGATGGCGCTGACGACGCCGACCGGAACGGTCTTGATGTCCGCCAGGGTCATGACCGTCGTCGGCACAGTCCCACTCGCCGAAGCGGTGATCGTGTGACCGGTCTTGTCGACCTTGATGTCCGTCAGGTCATAGGTGGCGTTCTGCTTCTCCGACTGGGCATCGAACCACTCCTTCATCTTTTCGACGATTGCGTCCTCGTCGTAGTCGTCGATCTCCTTGATGGCCGCCACCAGCGCCGCGTCGAGGTCGGATTGCATTCTGCTCTGGATGTTGTAGGCGCGCGTATAGTCGAGCCCGGCTCCGACGGCGAGAAGCATGGGAACCATGCAGATTGCGACCGTCAGCGCGACATTGCCGCCCTTGTCGCGGACAATGTTTGCCATTCGGCCGGTGATCAGCTGACGGAATAGGCCGAGATCGAAATGCATGTTAAGTGACCAGCTTTGTTACTTCGCGTGCCGATCGTGCATTGCAAATATTATTCGTGAGTAAATTAGCGCCGTCTGCGGCTGGCCGATTGGCGCGCGCCTATCCGGATTGCGCAGGAAAGCAATGCGGGCGGTCAGAACGGCGCCGGCGATGACTGAGATGGGCGGGCGGGAGCCGCTCGGCGGTCAGCGGCTGCTGTCGGTCGATCGTGACGATGCCACGCCGGCACCGCGCCGGCTATGGAGCTTGGCCGTTTCGGATGGCGTCTGACCGAAGGCGTCATGATAGATCGCGGAAAACCGCCCCATATGGGTGAAGCCCCAGGCGCGTGCCACCTGCGCGATCGAGAGTGCGTTGGCACTGTCGGAAAGCGTCTTGCGAACACCTTCAAGCCGCATCTGCCGAAGAAAATTCAAGGGCGTGGTATCCTTGAACTGCTGAAAGGCCGTCTGCAGGGCACGCACGCTCGTGCCGGCCTCTCGGGCGATTTCGGCGACGCTCATGGGCTCGGCGATATTGGCAACCATGTATTCGATCGCCCGTTTCAGGTTTCGTGGCATGGCGGGGGACATTGGTTTTTGCAGTCGCGCGCTGTAGTTGTGGGGGACCGATTCAAGAATCATGACCATTGCTGCCTGGAAAAGATGTGTCGTCGCCGTCGTTGACACCCGGTCTTCGCCGTCGAAACAATCCCAGAGCAGGCTTCCGAGAGCTGCGAGCCTGGAACCGACGGCCGAATCCGTTTCCAAGGTCGCACAAAGGTCGATGTCTCCAAGAACCGGGGCGTCGAGGAGCTGGCTAAGCTGGCGGACCATCGCCGATTTCTCAAACGCGATGCCGATATGGCCGCGATTCTCGTGAATCGTTAGCTTTTCGAATTGCGCCATATTGCCGACCATGGCCGTACCAGGTGTCGACAGAAGGCGTTTCCGGCCGACATCGATCTCCATGGCGCTCGAATGTGGCAGGTAGAGCACGAAGGCATCGGACGGCCGCGAGAACGTGACTTTCATGCCCGAATGGCACATGCCCGCCCAGATGCTGAACGGCCCGGCAGAATAGTGGCGATCCTCGACCGAGATGTGCCCGCCGACTTGCAAGGGTTCAACCTTCGCGGGCGACAATGTCCTTGCATAATGCTCTGACATTTCGTCGGCATCTGCTTTGACAATGCGGAAAGCCGGTCGCTGAGGAACGTACCTCATCAAGTTTCCAAAAAACCAGCGGCGCCATGCCGCTTGGCGCCTCGAATGACATTTTTTGGTCTCAGCTTCACGCCACCTCCTTTTGATGGGTACTCGCCTTGTCCCGCATTTATCGTACAAATAGAACGTATATTAGCTATGGCGTAAACGGTTATGTGTACCCGCCTATCCAAAAAGCGAAAAACGCAGCCGGATTTCGCAGAAATTGATCGCCGGCGCCGGATGAGCGTCACGCTTCACAGGTGGCGGGCACAATCGAAGCGCGGACGAGGCTCGCCCACTGATCGAGGGCGCGGGCGGCGGAATGATGCGACCGGCAGCGCGTGGGTATTGATCCAATCGCGGCATCGCGACGCCTATTGCAGTTGACCGCGCGGGCAGTTCATCCTCACTCCAAATCGGCAATCAAGGAACATTCAGCTCCGTGTGATGAGCGTCACGTTCACCGCCGAAGGATCATTGCAGACGGAAAGCGTCGCCATCGGGATAAGCCCTGCGCTATGCGGATACTGGAGCAGTTGTTTCCGTATGTCTTTTGTAAGCCGTCCGACATATTCAAGGAAGTGGTGATTTTAAGTTGAAAACTACTCCCGCAGGCCCTGGCTTCTACTGAACGTGGTGTCCTGCGGAGCAATCCATAGCGCTTGATTGAACGCAGGACGCTCCAACAAGGTGGGAACGAGAACGAATGCAGGTCAGACCGAACAAGAAAGAACCCCGCGCAATCGACATCCATGTGGGCAACCGCATCCGATTGCGCCGATTGGCTTTGGATTGGAGCCAAACGAAGCTCGGCGAGGCGCTCGACGTCAGTTTCCAGCAGGTGCAGAAATACGAAAAGGGCCTGAACCGCGTCGGGGCGAGCCGCCTTCAGCGTGCCGCCGAGGTCCTGAGCGTGCCGGTGTCCTATTTCTTCGAAGGCGGCCCGGAGAGCACGAACGCTGCGGAGCACAATGGCGCCGCGGTAACCTCCAGCGATGAGATGCTGCAGTTTCTCGCGACCGAGGAGGGCGTGGCTCTAAACCGCGCCTTTGCCCGCCTCAACGATCCGCAGGTTCGGCGGAAGATCGTGGCACTCGTCAAAGCCTTGGCGCCGACGGCGGAAGAGGCACCTATAGCAGCGGAATAAGGCCACCGGCACCGTAGCCAATCACGACTTTCTCGAGCTACAGCGCACCATCGAAGATGTGGGCCGCCAGTCAGGCGTTTCGGCTCACCTTGGATGAGGGCGTCGCCGCCGCGACAGTCAACGCGGCGGCGTGGATGAGCCCGACAGGTCATTCGGCGGCGATGGGCGCAGGATAGGCGGAGTTGTCCTCGATCGTCGCCGTGGTCGCCTCGGCGGTTTCGCCTTCGGGCTCGGCTGCCTTGGGCTCCCTGCCGAAAAACAAGGCGTAGCCGGCCGGCAGCACCAGGATCGTCAGCACCGTCGCCACGAGAATGCCGCCCATCATCGCGTAGGCAAGCGGTCCCCAGAACACGCCGCGCGAGATCGGAATCAGCGCGAGGACGGCGGTCAGCGCCGTCAGCACGATCGGCCGGAAGCGCCGTACCGCTGCGCCGATGATCGCCTCGGAGCGTTCCATGCCCGCTGCAATGTCCTGGTCGATCTGGTCGACGAGGATAATCGAATTGCGGATGATGATGCCGAGCAGCGCGATGACGCCGAGGATGGCGACAAAGCCGAAGGGAGCGCCGCTGATGAGCAGGGCCGCAGCCGCACCGATGATGCCGAGCGGTCCGGTCGCGAGCACCAGCATCGACTTGCCGAAGTGCTGGAGTTGGGCCATCAGCAGGACGACGATGACGAGCAGCATGATCGGCGCCTTGGCGGCGATCGATGCCTGGCTCTCGGCACTGTCTTCCGCACCGCCCTGGATCTCCACCTTGTAGTTCGGGGCAAGACCGTCACGCAGGCCCTGAAGTTCGTCATAGAGCTTGAGGGTCACGTCGTTTGGCTGGATGCTGTCCGGCAGCGTTGCGCGCACGGTGATGGTCGGCAGACGATCGCGCCGCCATTCGATGCCCTGCTCCATGACCGGAACCACCTTGGCCACCTGGGAGACCGGCACGAAGCTGCCGAAATCCGTCGGCACATAGACCGAGTTGACGGCCGAAAGCAGCT
This sequence comes from Sinorhizobium americanum, assembly GCF_001651855.1. Classification (GTDB taxonomy): domain Bacteria; phylum Pseudomonadota; class Alphaproteobacteria; order Rhizobiales; family Rhizobiaceae; genus Sinorhizobium; species Sinorhizobium americanum. The sequence continues at coordinate 97,348 of NZ_LNQC01000076.1, forward strand.
GGCGGTTGCCATCCGGCTCGCGCGCCACGATCGAAACGGTCTCTTCGCCGTCGCGGAAATCGTCGAGCGGAACGCCGGACATCGCCGCCTGCAGCATTTGACGGATGCGCTGCGAGGTGACGCCCAGCGCCCGGGCGCGGTCCTGGTCGATCACCAGCTTCATCGCCGGCACGGGCTCCAGCCAGTCGTCGTGGATCGCGCCGAGCAGCGGATTCGCGTAGAACTTCGCCTTCACCTGATCGGCGATGCGGCGCACCTCCTGGCGATTCGGCCCCATGACCCGGATCTGCACCGGCCAGCCGGTCGGCGGACCGAGGAAGAGGCGGTCGACCTTGGCGCGGATAGACGGGAAATCTTCGGCGAGGATCGTCCGCAACTTGACGATCAGCCTTTCGCGGGTGGACTCGTCCTTCGCCATGACGAGGAGCTGCGCGAAGTTGGGGTTGCGGAGCTGCTGGTCGAGCGGCAGGAAGAAGCGCGGTATGCCTTCGCCTATATAGGTGGCGATGAAGCGCTTGTCCTCGTCATCCATCATGCGCGCCTCGAGCGCCTTGGCTTGCCTTTCGACTTCCTGGATGCTCGTGCCCTCCGGCAGCCAGAGATCGACCAGGATTTCCGGCCGCGAGGACTGCGGGAAGAAGTTCTTCGGAATGAATTGGAACGCCCAAAGGCTCGCCATGAAGGTTGCGAGCGTCATCACAAGGACGATGACGCGGTGGCGCACGGCCCAGCTGACGGTTGCACGGAGACGCCGGTAGAAGCGGGTATCGAATGCGTCGTGGTGACTTCCCGCATGGTGGCGCTGCTTCAGGATCATGTAGCCGAGCCAGGGCGTGAAATAGACCGCGACGAACCAGGAGACAACAAGCGCGATGCCGACGACATAGAAGAGCGAGCGGACATACTCGCCCGCGGTCGACTCCGCAAAGCCGACGGGAATGAAGCCGGCCGTGGTGATCAGCGTACCCGTCAGCATCGGAAAGGCAGTGGAGGAATAGGCAAAGCTCGCCGCTTCGATCTTCACCAGCCCTTCCTCGAGCTTCCGTTCCATCAGTTCGACGACGATCATCGCGTCGTCGACGAGGAGGCCGAGCGCAATGATCAGCGCCCCGAGCGAAATACGCTGCAGGTCGATGCCGAGCTCGTACATGATTGCGAAAGTGGCGGCCAGCACCAGCGGGATGGCGATGGCGATCACCAGGCCCGAGCGCCAGCCGATCGATAGGAACGAGACAACGAGCACGATGATCAACGCCTCGACGAGCGCATGGCTGAATTCGCTGATTGCCTCGGTTACGACCTCCGGCTGGTTGGAGATCTGTTCGACCGACACGCCGTAGGGAAGGGAGGTTTCGAACCGCTCATAAGTCGCCTCCACGGCCTTGCCCACATCGGTGACCTTATGCCCCTTAGCCATCACCACGCCGATCTGGACGCTATCGTGGCCATTGAAGCGGAACTTGCGCGAATAGGGATCTTCGAGCCCCGAGCTGACGGTGGCGATGTCGCCAAGCCGGATCGTCTCATTGCCGGCGCGCAGCCTCAGCTCGCGGATATCCTCGGCGCGCCTGACATCGCCGTCGACGGAAATGCGAACCGAGCGAATGCCCGTCTCGACAGTGCCGGCGGGATCGACATTGTTCTGTCCGGCGACGGCGTTGCGCAGGTCGTTGAGCGTCAGCCCGCGTGCGGCAAGCAGTTTGGAAGAAACATCGATGTAGATCTTCTGCGGCTGGTCCCCGAGGATCACTACCTTCTCGACGCCCGGTGTCGTCAAGAGCATGTCGCGCCCCTCGGTCGCGAAGCGCTTCAGTTCGGGATAGCTGTAGCCGTCGCCGCTGATCGCATGGAGCGTGATGAAAGTATCGCCGAACTCGTCGTTGAAATAAGGACCGAGGACGCCGTCCGGCAGTTCGTTGGCGATATCGCCCACCTTCTTGCGCACCTGGTAGAAGGCATCGGCGACGTCGTCGGCGGTGGTGTCACCCTCGATCTGCACGGTGATGACGGCGCTGCCGGCGCGGGTGTAGGAGCGGACGAAGTCGAGATGCGGCGTCTCCTGCAGCTTGCGCTCGATCTTGTTGACGACCTGGTCCTGCATCTCCTCTATCGAGGCGCCGGGCCAGACGGCCTGAACCACCATGGTACGGAAGGTGAATTCCGGATCTTCGCGCTGCCCCATGCGAACGAGGCCGAGTGCGCCGGTGATGATGATCAGTCCGAACAGAAACCGCGCGATGCTCGGATGGCCGATTGCCCAGCGCGAGAGGTTGAACGGTTTCTTGTCCCCGTTGGCGGCGTGCATCGGCGTATTTCCGTTCTGTTGATTGGTCTTAGCGGACGACTTCGCCCGTTTCGGCGCGGGCGGACTGCTGCTCGGCAAGAGGCAGCTTGACCTTCAGGTCTTCGGCCATGAACTGCGTACCGGCGGCGACGACGAGATCGCCCGGCCGCAACCCTTCGGCGACGCGCACCTGTTCGCCGGCGTAATCGGCGAGCGTGACGGGGCGGGCATGTACCGTCGTGGCGCTGCGATCGACTACCCAGACGATGTCCTTGCCGTCCTTCTGCGCAAGCGCGCTCAAGGGAATGGAGACGAGGGACTCGGGGTTGGCGGCCGCGGCCTCGACGGTCGCGGTCATCCCGAGCAGGACGCGCGGATCGCTGGGCAGGCTGATGCGCACCGAGAATGTCCGGGACTGCCGCTCCGCGCTGCCGGAGACCTCGCGCACATGACCGTCCAGCGTGAGCATGTCGTTCGACCAGAAGCGCGCCTTGACCGCCTTTCCAGGCGTGAACTCGGCGATGTCCAGTTCCGGAACGGCAACCTCGATCTCCTTTTCGCCATCAACCGCGACAGTAACGACCGGCGTGCCGGTCCCGACCACCTGGCCGACATCGGCATTGATCGCAGTCACGATGCCGCTCTGGTCCGACTTGAGACCAGCATAGGCGACCTGGTTCTTCGCCTGGCTCAGGCTGGAGGCGGCCGCGTCGCGCGTGGAGACCGCCTGGTCGTAAAGGAGGTCCGCCTGGTCCAGCTCGGCCTTGGAGGAGAACGACTTGGTGAAGAGCTGCTCGGCCCGCCTCTTCGTCAGGGATGTCGTCTGCACCTGCTTTTCGGCGGCGAAGAGCGTTGCTTCGGCGCTCCTGACGGCGAGCTCATAGTCGGTCGAATCGATGCGCGCGAGAAGGTCGCCCGGCTTCACCCGGTCGCCGACATTGACGAACCGTCTGGTGATTTTGCCGCCGACCCGGAAGCCGAGATTCATCTCGGTGCGCGCCTTCACGGTACCGGCATAGTCGAGCCGGCGAGCCTCGCCCGTGGCGGCGATCTCGACCACCTTGACCGGCCGTATGATCTCCTTCGTTTCCGCCTTCTCCTGCGAGCAACCGGAGAGCACGGCGGCAAGCGCGGCAAGGGCGAGCACATGGGCAAAGAGCGGCCGGTTGTAAGCTCTTGGTGAAAACATCGTTCGGACTCCTGATCCGGTATTGGCGGCTGCTGCTCTTACTTCTTCAGCGCTTTGATGGCGAACTCGATCAGTTCGTCGGGTGTCGGGCGGTTTTCCTTGGCGAGACACTGCGCGACGATCTGCGGATGGCAGAGGGTGACAATGCTCGCGCCGAAGCATCGGGCGGCGACCTCAGCGTCCTGCTTGGCAAACTCGCCGGCCTCGATACCTTCGCGAATAACGCCGGCGAGAAGCTTGTCGATACGGTCGAGATGTTTCTCGATGACGTGCCATTCCTGCTCGATTGCCACGACGACCATCTCGTGAACCTTTTGCTCGTCGAGCATGGTTTCGACCGTCATCCTGTGCTGCGCCAGCACATACCGTCGCAGGCGCTCGGTAGCACTCACGGGGAGCCGGCAAATTCCGGAGGCCTGCTGATAGCTGGCCTCCAGCATCCGCGCGCAAAGCGCCTGGTGGATCTCGGTCTTGGAGCTGAAGAAGCGGTAGATGTTGGCCGGCGACATGCCCAGGTCGCGCGCGATGTCGGCCACATTCGTTTTGGTGTAGCCGTAATGCCGGAAAAGCCGCTCGGCGGAATCTAGGATCCGCGCGATGTTTTCCTGCCGGGTCGTCTCGATGCTGCTATCTGCCGGTTCGCTCATGATTCATTCGTGATGAGTGACGAATTTCGAATTTCGTCAGTCATAATCCGACAGGCGATGCTTGTCAATCGTCGGGCTTCGCGCCATCGACGCTCGGGCCATTTGGGGGGGAGCGATAGCGAGAGAAAAGATCGCGGTGATCTGGGCCTACCAGCCAAGATGATTCGACGTAGTTGCACGAAGGATGGGCCGGGAGGCGCCGCGGATATCGCTCTCAGCGGGGGAGTATCAATTTTCGTTCGCCGCCGAGGAGCGTCAGCCTACGTCGCCTGCGAAGCAGTGCGCCGCTGAACAAGCCGCGGCCGCGCCGTTAGCGGGATTTCGCTGCGGAACGGGGCTTACTCACTTCTAGAGGACGAAGTAGCCCTTCTGCAGTGCTACGGCGTCATCGAGGTGAATGGCGAAGTCCGCCTTCTTGTCGCCGTTGACGTCGCCATAGATATAGGTGTCTGAGGCAGCGCGGTCGTAACGCAACTCGCCCTTCTTGCCGCTGAAAGCGGCAGTTCCGACGAAGGCGAACGTCTGGTCGCCAGTCGTGGTCGTGTTGGCGTCGATCGCCGAGAGATCGATCCGATCGGACTGTGACGCTAGGAAATCGTAAATTGTGTCGCGGCCGGTTGAGGCGGCCGTGCTTTCGGCCAGCGTCCTGAACGAAAACGTGTCGGCACCGGCGCCGCCGTAGAGCCTGTCTGCTCCGGTCCCGCCGTAGAGAGCATCGTTGCCCGCTTCTCCAACAAGAGCGTCATTGCCGCTGCTGCCATAGAGCTTGTCCGAACCGATACCGCCGTAGAGCAGGTCATTGCCCAAGTCGCCGTTCATCGTGTCGTTGCCGGCATAGCCATATAGCTTGTTGGCTGCCTGGTTTCCTGTGATCGCGTCGCCGGCCGAACCGCCCTTGACGTTCTCGATCAGCGATGCCGTCTTGCCATGATAGAGCAGTGCGTTGAAGATGTTGCCGGCCGCGAAGCCCTTGTTCGTTCCGCCGCCAAGCCAGGCAAGCTGGTCGATGCTGAAGGTCGAGGCCTTGCCTGGCCGCAGATCAATCTTGAGCGCCGTCGTGTAGGCGGTGAGGTCATAGGTATCGCTGCCGCCGCCATCCCAGATCGTCGCGAATATGCGGTTGGCGCCTGGCGCTATGCCGACTGCTCCATTCACGAGCGTGGCGCCGCTACCGGGCGTCCATTTATAGACGGTGTCGCCGCTGTTGGTCGTGAAGTCGGCGCCGTACATTTCCTGCAGTGCCGCAATGTCGGCCATCATGAAGGTCTGCGGCGCGCCGTATTCCTCGTAGGCGTAGCCGTCGGAGCCGCCGTCGCCGATATAGCCGCTGTAGGTCATGATCGAGTATTCGATCGAATCATATTGGGCGGGTAATCCGGGGAAGCCGCCCTCTGCCTCATGACCATGCTTCAATCCGAGAGCATGGCCGATCTCATGCATGATCGTGTGCCAGGCATAGTTGCCGGCGACGGGCTGTCGATAATCATCGGGCGTGCCTATGTATTTAGTGCCGAACCAGATGTCGCCTGCCTGGGAATAGCTGCCCGGCATGTAGGCGTAAGCCGTACTCGGGACGGCCGATTGTGCAAACCGAATCGTAGCGCTGGTGGTACTTCCCGGATCGAACCTGGCACCCGTAAAACCCTCGACCGAGAAGCCATCATTGGCTGCCGAACCATAACCCTGCTCCATCGCGAACAGCGCAGCGCTTTTCTGCGCCGTCGACACGGAGCCGAAGCTCGAATACTTCTCTTTGCCGTAGCTGTAACTGCTGCTCAATGCGGGAAATGCGTAGTAAATGGTGCCGGACCAAGCGTCACCTGATAGTACGCCGTCGATCAGATCGTTGCCCGTTGCCGTTACGGATATGATGGATTTGCCGGTCCCGCTCATGCGATATTCCCAGTGGTCAGATACGAGCCCATTGCGTTGGGCTCGGAGAATGCAGTGTTTGCCGCCGACGTTAGGCTCCGAACACCTACGATTGCTGTAACGAACTCGATAAGATTGGAGAGAATGGTGCCGTTCCTGAGGTCGCTGTCATACCTTGCCGCGATGATTGCAGCAGCGATTTGCGCTGCACCTATAGCGTCAGGCGCGGCAAAAGCAAGCGGGGTGGACATGCAGAAGCCTCCGGATCACGAGGCGGCCGTCCGGGCGGAATTCGCGAGAGTGAAAGCGGAGGATACGGTGGAAGCCTACGAGCGCTTCATCCGGCGCCATCCCGACCATCCATTGGTCAAGGACGCGGCAGAAGCCCTGGCGCGGCTCAAAAAGCAGTAGGCGGCGCCACCATGTGCCGCCTTATTTCGCGCGCTGCAGCATGCCGAACAGATCGCGCGGATCGTCTGGATCTGCGATCATGTCGAGGTTTTGATAGAAATCGGTCCCGGACAGACGGTCGCGCACATACCGCAGCGCCGAAAAGTCTTCGATGGCGAAGCCGACGCTATCAAACAGCGTGATCTGGCGAGCGTCGCGGCGGCCCGTTGCCGCGCCTGTAACCACCTTCCACAGTTCCGTCACCGGAAAATCCGCCGCCATCTGCTGGATTTCTCCCTCGATGCGGGTCTGCGGCGGATATTCGACGAAGACGTCCGAGCGCTTGAGGATGTCGCGGTGCAGTTCCGTCTTGCCGGGGCAATCGCCGCCGATCGCATTGATATGGACCCCGGCGCCGACCATGTTGTCGGTAAGGATCGTCGCGAACTGCTTATCCGCCGTGCAGGTGGTAATGATCTCGGCACCCTCGATCGCTGCCTGAGCGGTCGGGCAGGAGACGACCTCGAGGCCTGAGCCTGCGAGGTTGCGCGCCGTCTTCTCGGTCGCATGGGGATCGATGTCGTAAAGGCGGACCGTGTCGATGCCGCAGACTGCCTTCATCGCGAGCGCCTGGAACTCGGCCTGGGCGCCGTTGCCGATCATCGCCATGGTGCGGGCACCCTTCGGCGCCAAATGGCGCGCGGCCATCGCCGAGGTCGCGGCGGTTCTGAGCGCCGTCAGCATCGTCATTTCCGTGAGCAGCACGGGATAGCCGGTCGAGACTTCGGCGAGCAGGCCGAAGGCGGTGACGGTCTGAAGCCCGTCGGCGATGTTCTTTGGATGGCCGTTGACATATTTGAAGCTGTAGACGGTGCCGTCCGAGGTCGGCATCAACTCGATTACGCCGTCGCGCGAATGGCTGGCGACCCGCGGCGTCTTGTCGAAGCTCTCCCACCGGCGGAAATCGGCCTCGATCGCATCCGTGAGCTCCGCCAGAACGGTCTCAATGCCGAGGTGGTGAACGAGATGCATCATGTTCTCGACGCTGACGAAGGGCACCATCGCCTTGGCGGACGGGAGCGGTGAGAGCATCGAGATTCCTCCTGCATGTGCGGACTATCCCAAGAGAGTAATGACAGGCGCTGCTGGTCGAAAGTGCAAAGCTGTGCTAATTTCGTCACCGGATTGTGCAATTTTGCCAGCTAAACCGAGCAGTTTACCAAAATGGCAGCAAGAGACAGGTCCATCGCGAAATATGCGCCGGATGATCTGGACCGGCGGATCATCGCGCACCTGCGCGTTGATGGCCGGGCTTCGCTTTCCAAGCTGTCCGATGCGCTCGGCGTCGCGCGCGGTACGGTGCAGAACCGCCTGGACCGCCTCATGGAAACCGGGACGCTGATGGGGTTCACGGTGCGCGTCCGTGAGGACTACGACCTGAACACCGTACAAGCGGTGATGATGATCGAGGTCGTCGGGAAATCGACGACCCAGGTCATCCGCAAGCTGCGTGGCATTCCCGAAATCCACACGCTGCACACGACGAACGGCAATTGGGACCTGGTCGCCAATGTTCGCGCTGCGAACCTTTCCGAATTCGACCGCATCCTGCGCGAGGTGCGGATGATCGACGGCGTGGCCAACAGCGAAACCAGTCTTCTCTTGAGCAGCGTTTGAGCGTTTCCACGATGTCGGCAATTGAAAGCCGAGCGCCCGCCCGTTAGGTTCCGCCCGCAATCAACGGAAGTCCGATAGGGGGTATTGCGTGACGAGGAGCGGTCGTCTTTTTATTCTGCTGGCCTGCCTGGGATCACTGCCCTCGCCAGCCAATGCAGACTGGCAGGCGGTCGAGAAGGTAAAGAACTACGCGATCGCCGGACAATCCGGCCCGGAACTCTACGCCTCGATCGGCGAGCGCGGTCCGAAGCTCGGGCCAACGCGCGCCATCGCGCATACGAGCTTCAAGCTGACCTGGTCGCGAAAATACGAGCCCCAGGGCGATGCCTGTGTCCTCGTGTCGGCGCTCCCGAAGCTTGCCATCACCTATACCCTGCCGAAACCCGCCAAACCCCTGCCGGCGGGCACACGGGAACACTGGGAAGCGTTCATCGATGGCGTCCATAGGCACGAAATGGTTCATGGCGATTTCATCAAGGACATGGTGAAGAAGATCGAGGCGGCCACCGTCGGTCTCACCGTCCCCGCCGATCCGCACTGCCGCAAGATCAAGACCGAAATGACCAAGCGGCTCGGGGCGCTCTCCAATGCCCAGCGCCAGCAAAGCCGAGATTTCGACCGCGCGGAACTCAGCGACGGCGGCAAGGTTCACCAGCTCATCCTCAATCTGGTGAACGGGGGATAAGGTCGCACCCGGGAAGAGGCAGGACGCCGTAGGCCGCAATAGATACACGCAAAAAGCTGGTGACGGCCACAAACACGCCCCCGAATTGTCTCAATGGAGTTGAACTGTGCCGCGGCGTTACACGCGTGCGTCGTCCATCCTCCGTGGCGATGCGCGCCGTCCAATGCTGAATTTGCGTCGGAAGGGCGAGCTCGCCGCCGGTCCGAGAAGGGAGTATGCATGCACAGGAATTTCGTCGCCACCCTATCCGCAGCGTCGCTGTCTCTCGTCGGCCTCGCCGCCCATGCAGCCGACCTCGCTCCCTATCGGGAGCCCGCGCCGCCCCCGGTGCTGGACGAGCAAGACGGCGTCAAGATCGGTTACCTGGAATGCGATATTAGCGGTGGCGCCGGCTATGTTCTCGGATCGTCGAAGGAGATCGAATGCGTCTTCCGGTCGCTGGGGGGCGATGAGATCGAGGATCGCTATACCGGCGAAATCCGCAAGCTCGGCGTCGATATCGGCTTCACCATGCGCAGCCGGCTTCTCTGGGCGGTCTTCGCGCCGACGGCGGGTTATCACCACGGCTCGCTGAGCGGCCTCTACAAGGGTGCGACCGCGGAGGCGACCGTCGGCGCCGGCGTGGGCGCCAATGTGCTCGTCGGCGGCACCTCCGGGTCGATTCACCTCCAGACCGTCAGCGTCACGGGGCAGCTCGGGCTGAACGTCGCCGCCGCCGGTACGTCGATGACCCTTAATTCCGTCAATTGAGAGGCCTCAAGCTTTCGCTGGTTCAACGCGTTTGGCGACAGCTACGGCTATGTGATTTACCTCAGCGATTGTAAGCATCGCGTCGTTTCCGTGCCTTCACGACGCTTAGCGGCGAGCCCTTGCGGCCGAGCGCCAGAATAGGATGAGCATCGCGGCGCTCATTAGAGCCAGGCAGAACCAGGTGAGGGCGTAGATGAGATGGTTGTTGGGGAAGACGACGCGCGTCAGCCCGCCGACGGGAAGTCCGCCGGGATTGGGGGAGGCATCGGCGTCGATGAAATAGGGCGCAACGCCGGAAAGGCCGCGCGCCGCTGCGATTGCCCCGATATCGCGGGAGTACCAGCGCCCCTCCTGAGGCCTGTTCGAGCGCAGCAGCGAGCCTTTCGGTTCGTCCATGCGCATGAGGCCTGTCACCTCCGTATCGCTCTCGACTTGGCTCTGCGCCCGGGCCGAGGCCTCGCGCTTGTCGGTCGGCACGAAGCCGCGATTGATGAGCACCGTCGTGCCGTCGTCGAGCGCCAGCGGCGTCATCACCCAAAAGCCGGCGCCAAGCTCCGTCGCGGCATAGACCAGCGTCTCCTTGTCGTAGGCGAAGTGCCCGCGGGCGCGCACCAGTCGGTATTCGTCGCGGGCCGGGCTGACGTTCGGCCAATCGCTTCGGGACGGCGGGGGCACGGGTGCGGCGTGAATGCGTTGCTCGACCCGGGCGATCAGATTGAGTTTCCAAGAGAGGCGTTCGACCTGCCATGTCCCAAGCGCCAGCAGGCCGGCAATCAGCAGGAGCCCGATGAGGCTGATGAGGACAACATTGGGCCGAGAACACGGACGGGATGTGGTTTCGTTTTCGCGATCGCTCATTGCACGCCACCACTTGGCATCAGATGACAAACAGATCGATCTCCGTCGAGACGGCCCCTCGTCCGGCCTGCCTGTTAGTCCTCGGGTTAATCCCGAGGAGAGGGGCAAGAAGCTTGGGGTGAGGCGCAAACGTTGAGATCATCCGTTCCCGTCAGGGCATGTTCCTCATCATCTCCGGGCTCATCGGCATCATGTTCACGTCGAGATGATGCATGACCCAGAGCGAACCGGAGAGTGTGATGGCGACGAGGACGATAGTGAAGATCAGCGCCATCATCGTCCAGCCGCCTTCCGAGCGCGTGTTCATGTGCAGGAAGAAGATCATGTGCACGACGATCTGGACGGCGCCGAGCGCCATGATGATGACTGCCGTCAAGACCGGGCTGTCGAGGACATCGGCCATCACCAGCCAGAAGGGAATGGCGGTCAGGATGACGGAGAGGACAAACCCGGTGATGTAGCTTTTCAGCGTGCCGTGGCCCGCGTCGTGGCCGTGGCTGTGGCCATGATGGGCTTCAAATGCATCCTCATGCGACGGTGCGTGCATGCTCATCCGAGAACTCCCATCAGATAGACGAAGGAGAAGACGCCGATCCACACGACGTCGAGGAAGTGCCAGAACATCGACAGGCACATCAGGCGACGTTTGTTTTCGACGATGAGGCCGTGTTTCGCCACCTGGGCCATCAGCACGAACATCCAGACGATGCCGGAGGTCACGTGCAGGCCGTGCGTGCCGACGAGCGTGAAGAAGGAAGACAGGAACGCACTGCGCTGCGGTCCGGCGCCCTCGTGGATCATGTGCGCGAACTCATAGAGTTCGAGCCCGACGAAGGCGATGCCGAACAGGGCGGTGACCGCCATCCAGGCAAGCGTCGAATTCCTGTTGGCCTTCTCCATCTCCAGCATGGCCAAGCCATAGGTGATCGAGGAGAAGAGCAGCATCGACGTGTTCACGGCGACGAGCGGCAGGTCGAAGAGATCGGCAGGCGAGGGGCCGGCCGCATAATTGCGGCCGAGCACGCCATGGGTGGCGAAAAGGACCGCGAAGATCAGGCAGTCGCTCATCAGGTAGAGCCAGAAGCCGAGCATCGTGCTCCCCTCGGGATGATGCTCCTCCTTCAGATAGAAGGTCGGCGCCTGGCCTTCGCGCACCGAGTGGTCAGTAAAATCGGTCATGGCCTTAAACCTCGCTGGCAAGCATTTCGGTGCGCTTGCCCTCGGTTGCGGTGACGACATCGGCCGGGATGTAGAAATCGCGGTCGTAATTGAACGTGTGACCGATCGCGATCGCGACCATGGCAGCGAAGGAGAGGCAGGCGAGCCACCAGATGTACCAGATCATGCCGAAGGCGAAGGCGACGCTGAGCGCGCCGAGAATGACGCCGGTGCCGGTATTCTTCGGCATGTGGATCGGCTTGAAGCCGGCTAGCGGTCGGCTGTGGCCGCGCTTCTTCATGTCCCACCAGGAGTCCTGGTCGTGGACGACGGGCGTGAAGGCGAAGTTGTAGTCCGGCGGCGGCGAGGCTGTCGACCATTCGAGTGTGCGGGCATCCCAGGGGTCGCCGGTCGTGTCGCGCAGTTCTTCGCGCCGGATGAAGCTGACGACGAACTGGACGAGGAGCGACAGGATGCCGAGCGCGATGAGGAAGGCGCCGAAGGCGGCGATCACGAACCAGATCTGCAGCGACGGGTCCTCGAACTGGCTGACGCGCCGGGTGACCCCCATCAGGCCGAGCACGTAGAGCGGCATGAAGGCGAAATAGAAGCCGCTCAGCCAAAACCAGAAGGACATCTTGCCCCAGAACGGATCGAGCCTGAAGCCGAAGGCCTTCGGGAACCAGTAGTAGACGCCGGCCATCAGCCCGAAGACGACGCCGCCGATAATGACGTTGTGGAAGTGGGCGATGAGGAACAGCGAGTTGTGCAGGACGAAATCGGCTGGCGGTACGGCGAGCAGGACCCCGGTCATGCCGCCGATCACGAAGGTCACCATGAAGCCGACGGTCCACAGCATCGGCACCTCGTAGCGGATGCGGCCGCGATACATGGTGAAGAGCCAGTTGAACATCTTCGCACCGGTCGGGATCGAGATGATCATTGTGGTGATCCCGAAGAAGGCGTTGACGCTGGCGCCGGAGCCCATGGTGAAGAAGTGATGCAGCCAGACGATATAGGAGAGGATGGTGATGACCACCGTCGCATAGACCATCGAGGCGTAGCCGAAGAGCCGCTTGCCGCAGAAGGTGGCGACGACCTCCGAGAAGATGCCGAAGGCCGGCAGCACGAGGATGTAGACCTCCGGGTGGCCCCAGATCCAGATGAGGTTCACATACATCATCGGATCGCCGCCGAGGTCGTTGGTGAAGAAGTTCGTGCCGGCGTAGCGGTCGAGGGTCAGCAGGGCGAGCGTAGCGGTCAGCACCGGGAAAGTCGCGACGATCAGCACGTTGGTGCAGAGCGACGTCCAGGTGAAGACCGGCATTTTCATCATCGTCATGCCGGGCGCGCGCATCTTGACGATGGTCGCGATCAAGTTAATGCCGGACAGCGTCGTTCCGATGCCGGCCACCTGCAGGCCCCAGATGTAATAGTCGACCCCGACGCCGGGACTGTAGTCCGCGCCGGAGAGCGGCGGATAGGCGAGCCAGCCAGTGCGTGCGAACTCGCCGACGAAGAGCGACAGCATGATGATGATGGCGCCGGCGGTCGTCATCCAGAAGCTGAAATTGTTGAGGAACGGGAAGGACACGTCGCGCGCACCGATCTGCAGCGGCACGACGAAGTTCATGAGCCCGGTGACGAAGGGCATCGCCATGAAGAAAATCATGATGACGCCATGGGCGGTGAAGATCTGGTCGTAGTGATGCGGCGGCAGGTAACCCTCCGAGCCGCCGAAGGCGATCGCCTGCTGCAGGCGCATCATGATCGCGTCGGCGAAGCCGCGCAGCAGCATCACCAGTGCCAGGATGACATACATGATGCCGATCTTCTTGTGGTCGACGCTGGTCAGCCAATCGCGCCAGAGCGCTCCCCAGAACCGGTAGTAGGTGATCAGGCCGAGGAGCGCGATGCCGCCGATGACCACGGCGGCGAATGTCGCGACCAGAATCGGCTCGTGATAGGGGATCGCCTCGAGGGTCAGCCGGCCAAAGATGAACTTCAGGAGATCTGGATCGGAGAACATGGGAAACCCGTTCATTTGTTAGCGCAATGGGCCAGATTCAGTGGTTGAGCTGCGGCGGTGCGGGATCGCCGCCGCCCTCGGGGATCGAATGCCCCTCGTGCCCTCCCATTCCCGGCATGTCGTGCTGCATCGGTTCGTTGGCGCCGTTGGTACCCTGCGGTTCCTCCTGGCTGCGCGCGGGCGTTCCGGTGGCCGGAAAGGTCGCAGCCCCGGCACCCTCTTCGAGCGCGTGCCTGTTGTCGTATTCAAGGCGCTTGCGGTTCTCGACACTTTCCTTGCCCGCGCCGCCCAACGCATCGATGTGCATCATCTCGTGCATGCACATCTTGCCGGCCGTCACGCACATGTTGAGGATCGCGTCGTAGAGGCCCGCCTCGACGGTGGCGAAATAGCGAACCGGTTCCCGCTCGCTCGGCTTTTCAAGCTTCAGATAGGCATCGCGGTTGAGCGCCGTGCCCTGCGATTTTACGCGGGCGACCCAGGCGTCGAAGCCCTGCCGGTCAACGCCGTGGAACTTGAAGCGCATGTGCGAGAAGCCGTCGCCGCTGAAATTTGCCGAGAAGCCCTCGTATTCGCCAGGCTTGTTGATGACTGCATGCAGCTTCGTCTGCATGCCCGGCATGGCGTAGATCTGGCCGGCCAGCGCCGGGATGTAGAACGAATTCATCACCGAGGATGCGGTGATCTTGAAGCTGATCGGCACGTCCACCGGCGCAGCGAGCTCGTTGACGGTCGCTATGCCCTGGTCCGGGTAGAAGAACAGCCATTTCCAATCGAGCGCGACGACCTCGACCGTCAGCGGCTTTGTGTCTGCCGGGACCGATCGCGTTGCGTCGAGCCGGTCGAGTGGCCGGTAGGGGTCGAGTTTGTGCGTGCTGATCCAGGTGACGGCGCCGAGCGCGATGATGATGGCGAGCGGTGCCGACCAGATCACCACCTCCAGCGCCGTCGAATGGTGCCATTCCGGATCATAAGTGGCATTGGTGTTCGACCGGCGGTATCGCCAGGCGAAGAGAAGCGTCAGGAAAATCACCGGCACGATGATCAGCAGCATCAGGACCGTCGAAATGACGATGAGATCGCGCTGCTGCGTGGCGATGTCGCCGGAGGGCGCCATGACCACGAGATCGCAACCCGCAAGCAGCAGGAGCGGCGGCAAGGGGGCGAAGCGGCGGGTAAACTTCAGAAATGCTGGCACTTCCCTGAGCCCTTTCTGATGATGACCGCCCTGCGACTAAAGTAGGAGTGGTTCAAACGGTATGAGGTTTTTGGTCGCACCGCAGCATTCTTGTGCATTGCGGCGTGAAGTCGGGGCATGTCGGCTGCCGGTGATCCTGTCCCGGAAGACCGGGATTTTTACTACGGCAAGCGGCAATTTCGCAATTCAAGACTTGATATGATCCGGTCTTTGATCAACATCCCCTTGAGAGGCGCGGGTAAAGCGGCGCCGAGCAGCGGGAGGCCTTGCTTATGAGAAGTGTGACGCAGCAGTCCCTCGGCCCGTCGTCTTCCTCGATGGAGCGCGACGCGCGGCGCATTCATGACGACAGGCCCGTATCGGCAGGCAATATCGCCATCGGCGTCGTCATCGGGCGCGCCGCCGAATTCTTCGACTTCTTCGTTTACGGCATCGCTTCCGTGGTGGTCTTCCCGCAACTCTTCTTTCCATTCGCCCCTGACCGGCTGACCGCAACGCTCTATTCCTTCGCCATTTTCGCGCTCGCCTTTGTCGCCCGTCCCGTCGGCTCCCTCGTCTTCATGGCGGTCGACCGGACTTATGGCCGCGGCGTCAAGCTGACGATCGCGCTCTTCATTCTCGGCGGTTCGACCGCTTCGATTGCCTTCCTGCCGGGTTATGCAACGCTCGGGGCTTGGGCGATAATCATGCTGGCGATCTGCCGGCTGGGGCAGGGGTTTGCGCTCGGCGGCGCCTGGGACGGGCTCGCTTCGTTGCTGGCGCTCAACGCGCCGCAGCACCACCGTGGCTGGTACGCGATGATCCCGCAACTCGGCGCGCCGATCGGCTTCATGCTGGCGAGTGCGCTCTTTGCCTATTTCCTGATGTCCCTGTCCGAGGCCGACTTCCTCAGCTGGGGATGGCGCTACCCGTTCTTCGTCGCCTTCGCGATCAACGTCGTGGCACTCTTCACGCGGCTCCGACTGGTGATGACGAAGGAATTCGGCATCCTGCTTGAAGAGCACGAGTTGCAGGCAAGGCGGGTCACCGAAGTGCTGCGATTGCATGGGCGCAACGTGCTTATCGGCGCCTTCGTGCCGCTTGCCAGCTTCGCGCTCTTCCATCTCGTCACCGTCTTTCCGCTCGGCTGGGTGGAGATCTACACGGATCACGGCGCAAGTTCGTTCCTGATGGTGCAGTTCGTCGGAGCCATCTGCGGCATCCTTGCCATCGTCGCTTCGGGTCTCGTCGCCGACCGCATCGGCCGCCGCTATCACCTCGGCGTCTGCGCGGTGCTGATCGCTATTTTCAGCTTTGTCGCGCCGATGCTGCTCGAGGCCGGGGTCGCCGGCAGGAACGCTTTCGTGATCGTCGGCTTCAGCCTGCTGGGCCTGTCTTTCGGCCAGGCAGCCGGCGCCGTCGCATCGCGCTTCGGCCGGGCCTATCGCTACACGGGTGCCGCGCTCACCTCCGACCTTTCCTGGCTGATCGGAGCAGGCTTCGCGCCGCTGGTGGCGCTGGGTCTGACAAGCCGCTTTGGTCTGGCGTTCGCAGGCTACTACCTGCTTTCCGGCGCTCTTTGCACCATTGCCGCGCTGATCTTCAGCAAGACGCTTGAGATCCACAACGACTAGCTGGATGGTGCCCTGTCCGGCCCGGGGCTCGCGAGATTTTGGATAGAGGTGCCGTGCCTGCCGGCTTGGCGGCATGCCCGGCCGGAGACGGCGTGTTACACTCCCCGTTCGGTGAAACGGCTGGGTCCGCCTGGGCCCGAAAGGAGAACATGCCCACCTCTGACAGTAGCCTGTTCGATTTTCTCGGGATCATGGCGGTGTTCCTGCTCGTGGCCGCCAACGGTTTCTTCGTTGCGGCCGAATTCTCGCTGGTCTCGGTGCGGCGCAGCCGCGTCGCGGAACTGGTGACGCAAAACCGAATGAATGCGACCGCGTTGCGCCGCGCCGTCGACAATCTCGACGCCAATCTCGCCGCGACCCAGCTCGGGATCACCATCTCGTCGCTCGCTCTCGGATGGATCGGCGAGCCGGCTCTTGCCCATCTGATCGAACCCCTGCTGTCGATTCTGCCGCAGTTCTGGGCCACGGCCGGATCCCATGCCATCGCCTCGGTGATATCCTTCGTGATCATCACCGCGCTTCATATCGTGCTCGGAGAATTGGCACCGAAGAGCCTGGCGCTGCAGCGCAGCGAGGGTACGGCACTTGCGGTCGTCCGGCCGCTTGGCCTTTTCCTGTTTCTGCTCCGGCCTGCAATCCTGGTGCTGAACGGTCTTGGCAATCTGGTCCTGCGTCTCGCCGGCTTGCGGACGGGAGCAGGCGAGGCTTCGCTGCACTCGCCGGCGGAACTGAAGCTTATCGTTGCGGAGAGCCACGAAGCCGGGCTTCTGGATGTCGCCCAGCAGGAGCTGGTGCAGCGTATCTTCAGCATCGGCGATCGCCGGATCTCCGATTTCATGACGCCGCGCGTCGATGTCGACTGGATCGATGCCGACGATCCAGCGGCCGAAGTGCTCAGGACGATCCGCGACTGTCGGCACGAGCAATTGCTGATCAGCAGGGGCAATATCGACGAGCCGATCGGCATGGTGCTGAAGAAGGACCTGCTCGATCAACTGCTCGACGGCAAGCCGGTCAACCCGTTCGGCGTCATCCGCGAACCGCTGATCCTCCATGAGGCAACGCCGGTTTTCCGCGTTCTCGAGCGCTTCAAGTCGGCGCCCGTCCGTCTCGCGACGATTGTCGATGAATATGGAAGCCTCGAAGGCATCGTCACGCAGACGGACCTCTTGGAGGCGATCGCCGGCGAATTGCCGGATCTGGAGGCGGAGGAGCGGACGGTGATTGAACGCGAGGACGGGTCGCTCCTCATCGACGGAATGATGCCCGCCCATGACGCCTTCGACAGGCTGAAGCTCCGCGACCGGCCGCAGGACGGCGGCTATCACACGATCGCGGGCTTCGCGCTGCACATCCTCGGACACCTGCCCGAGGCCGGCGAATGCTTCGAGTTCGACGGTTGGCGCTTCGAGATCGTCGACATGGACGGCAGGCGGATCGACAAGATCCTGGCGACGAGCCTCAGCGAGCCGCAATAAAACACTCTCCAATCCGGCGCCGTCCGCGGAACATAATCCGATCTCGCCGGTTCCGAGGACCTCGATATGGCCGATGCCCGAGCTGGCCCGGAGCAGAGATCGCCGCGGGTTCGGGCAGAGCGGCCCGGGTGAGCGGAGGAAGAGAAATGCCTGCAAAATCGAAGGCGCAGCAGAAGGCGGCCGGTGCCGCGCTCGCCGCCAAGCGCGGCGACATGAAGAAGAGCGAGCTCAAGGGCGCGTCCAAGAACATGGCGGACTCCATGAGCGAAAAGGAGCTCGAGGAGATGGCGTCGACCAAGCGCAAAGGCAAGAAGGAACACGTGTCGAAGTCTTGAGAACGCGCCCTGGAGGCCGATCTGCTGCCACACTTCTGGCGTCGTGAACCTTCGGCCGGTGACGATCCGGCTACGCCGCTTGCGGCAAAGACGTGCCAAATCAAAGGGATAAGGTTTTCGTGCCAGCTTCGTTTTGGTGATTTACACCAGGAACCGGGGACCATATTTTAGGCTCGGCACCCCGGTGAGAAGGACGGACGAATGAACGAACCAAAAGCCCGTACGGAAGCGGACGCAGACATGGCCGTCGAGGAGCGGATCGCATTCCTGTTGGGCAAGATCGAAAAGGAGCCGGTGCCGCAACGACTGCTTGAACTGGCGCAGCAGTTGCAAGAGGCGCTCAACGCCCGCAGGAAGTGACGGGCACGGGTGTGCATGCCATCTAATTCAGGGGATTTCCGTGCATCTGCACGGTTAATTCGTCGCGGGCGCGGCTTAGCCGACTCTTTATCGTTCCGATCGCGCAATCGCAGATATCGGCTGCCTCTTTATAGCTCATGCCAAAACCTGCAACGAGCACCAGCACTTCGCGGTGCTCGGGAGAAAGACATCCCAAAGCCGTCCGAAGCTCGCCGTTGAGCACAGACCATTCCTGGGAGGGAGCCGTCGGGATCGGCAACTCCGCGCAGTTCGTGCTTCCGGGGCCTTCGCGCGTGCGGATCTTGTATTGGGTGCGGAAAGCGTTGCGCATTATGGTGAACAGCCATGATTTGAGGCTCGTGCCCGGTGCGAACTGGTCGATGCTGCGCAGGGCGCGTAGCAACGTTTCCTGCACGAGATCGTCCGCCTCGAAGGACGCCGACGTGAACGTCCGGGCAAAGGCCCGCAACGCCGGTATCAGGTCCACGACCTGCGCTTCAATCTGCGGTGATGGCTGCGTCGCGTGACCGGCGGTGGCAGGCATATCGACTATCGCCCTTCTGGCCCTGAGTGCTTTTTTGGTGACGCGAAGGAAAATGCCTGTCCGGGGTTTTGGTTCCTAGCAAGGCGGACAATTCACGGCGTTTGGCATCGGAACAACGTCGGCAGCACCCGTCCGCCCGCGCACACCGCTTCTATGCGTCTCTCCTGGTCCGGCACGATGCCCGTTTCAGAGCGCGCGAAAGATTCTCGCCGGAAGGTGTCAAACGGCCTGCGGGAACCAAACGCCGTCGCACCCGGTTAGGTGGGTCTTAAGATAAGGAGAAAACCATGAAGAAGTTTGCCTTGATTTGTGCCGCCCTCTTGCTCCCTGCGTCGGCAATCGCTCAAACGGCCGTAGTGCTCCCGGGTGATGTCAGGACCTATGTCATGGAGCAGCAGACGCCGTCCGTCGTCTATGAGGGGGAGATCGTCGTTGGACAACCTCTGCCCGAAACCGTGGAGATCCATACGATCCCCGATCAGCCGGATTTTGGCTATGCGATCGTTAACGAAAAGCGCGTGGTCATAAATCCCAAGACCCGCGCGGTGGTGGAAGTGGTCCAGTAAGTCCGGATCAGTCGGCATGGCGGAGTGCCGCCATGCCGCCTTTCTCGTCTTTTGCGCAGTGAGGCGACGATGCAGGATGTTGAATTTCAGCTGGCAGCCCACCGGGAAATCCTGATCGCCCTACTCTCGGCCTTAGCGCGCCATGAGGATGTATGGCCGGAGATCAATCGAGTCCTTGACGAAGTCCGGATCGTCCAGGATCACGAGGAAGATCCTGGGATCGTTCCCTCGGAAGCCTTCGCGAGGCAGAATGCCCTGACCGATGAGATCACCGCAATCCTGCGGGCAGCGACGATGCGTGCCGCGCTGGATCCGGACGCGCTGCCACGCAGTTAAACAGCAAAGCCGAGCAAATTTGTAGGGAACCGCACTCGCTGTTGGGGCGTTAACCAAAAGTCCGCGGTTTCGCCGCGAAGGTCCACGTCAACAGAAGGGATTGAATCGTGCGACAACGAGTGAAGAAAATGCGTCCGAGAGTTGCCCGGCCGCCGGAAAATCCAAATCACAGCAAAAAGCCGCCAAGGAACGCATGGCAACCGCAGGTCGCCGTGCCCCATCAGGTCGATTTGCCCCTCAAGAAATCGCCGGATGAGGAGATCGCGGTGCCGGCATCCGTTAATGGCAGGAGCCTCGTAGATGGCCGGCCCTGAAGACAAGCCCCCGATGGATAAGGCGATGCGCGTCCGTGATGTGATGTCACGCCAAGTCTACACCGTCTCACCGACCGATACGGCGCAGTCTGTCGCCCGGCTGATGAAGGAAACGGGAGTGGGCGCATTGCCGGTGGAGGTTCCAGGGGTGGGTACGATCCTTGGGATCGTCACCGATCGCGACATACTCGTCTCGGTCGTCGCCCAGGGGTTGTCGACATCGACGGCGGTGTTCGAGTTCATGACGGTGGCGGCCGAATCCTGCGAGGAAGGAGACAGCATTCTGCTTGCCGCTCAGAAGATGCATGATCTGAGGATACGACAGCTCGTCGTCGTCGATGAAAAGCATCACGCCGCCGGCATCATCGCGCTGGCGGACATCATTCGGGTAAGCCCGGAACTCGGCGGCCTCGTGCGTGACGGCATGTCCCGCCAGCAACCGGAAAAGCAGCAGCTTGAAGGAATGTCGCCATGCCCGGCCTGACGCAGGACCGCCTGTGGAGCGAAGCGGTGATTCTTGAAGGAGAGAACCGCGTTCTTCGGGTGCAAAGCACGCGGGATGCATTGCTCTGCCTCAAGAACCATTGGCCAATGGCGGACGGTGAGGGGAATGCGAGGAGCGAGGCTCTCGCCGCCTGCGATCGGGTGATCGACGGACAGGACGAGCCGGATGTCGCTCGCGGCGCCTTCATCAAAGCGGCCGAGGAGGCCCAGTTCGCCGTCCACAGCTGGACAGGCAATGAAGGCACCTGATCGCGCGTTCCTACTGCGGCGCTGAGGAAAACCTGACGCTGGTCAGGTCCTGCTGTCGGAACGGTTTTGTCCGGCGGCCGGCGGGTCGTAGCGGCGCGCCATCGCGGCTTGTACTTCCGTCTGGAATGCGAGCACCTGGCTGCGGATGTCGTCTTCCCTGAGGCCAAACTGCAATAACTCGTCGGCAAGTTTGCGGCACTCTGTTTTCCAATAGTGCAGAGCGGCGTTTCCGTGAATCCGGTCGAGCTCGCGGGCGCAACGATCGACTTCGCTGCTGCGCGCTTGGAGGGGAAAGGCGACGATGCCGCCGGCCTTGAACATACTTTTCCGTTCGTTCACTTCAGCTTCCATCGAATCACCCTGCACTCGCCTTACGGGAAGCTCTATCGGCAAGTTGGTTAACGATTCCCTTCGCTCGTTCGACGCGGCTTATCCGAAGTCCACGAATTTTTCCCTCACCGGGAACAAATCCCGGCAGTTCCGGTTTAGCCTTCGGAACGCGTGGAACAGTTCCCTCTCCGCAAGCCCCTACGGATCCGCGCGTTCCACATGCGGATGCGGAAAATGGGCCTCGCCACCTGGCGGGGCTTCCTTTTGGCGCGCCCATGTCCGGATCCTGTCCTACGCGTCGCGTTCAAAGGTATTCACGCAGCGCGCTTCAGGTCTTTGTTTTTTGTGCAGGTCGTCATCACAAAACCGCTGCACGCTTTTGGGCACATGCATTAGCGCAGCAGCCCCTGGCCGCCGTCGACCCAGACGGGGCTGCCGGTGATGTGCCGTGCCTCATCCGAGACGAGGAAGCGGATGAGTTCTGCGACGTCTTCGCTGCGCCCGGGCCTGCCGCCAGTAATCGGAACCTGTCCGTCCGGCCACTCCACCGCGATCGCCGTTTCCTGCTCGTGGCGCAGGCTCGTATTCTCGGCAATGCTGGTGTCGATCTCGCCCGGGCAGACGGCGTTGACGCGGATCTGGTGCTTGGCCAGTTCGAGGGCCAGTTGCTGGACCATGGCGACCTGGGCAGCCTTTGTGGCCGTATAGGCGGTGGCGCCCGGCGTGGTGAAGGTTCGCGTCCCGTTTATGGAGGAGACGACCACGATGGCGCCGCCACCATTGCGTTTCAGATGGGGGACTGTCGTGTGCAGAGTGAGAAAGGTGCCTCGCAGGTTGACGGCGATCGTTTGGTCCCATTCGAACGGCTTCAGATCGTCGATCGGCGCCCAGACGCCGTTGATACCGGCATTCGCGACGACTATGTCGAGTCCGCCGAAGGCGGAAACGAGCTCGTCCACCGCCTCGCGCATCGGCGCTTCTTCAGAGACGTCTGCCTCGAGGACCAGCGCTTGTCCGCCTTCGCTGCTGATTTCCCGGGCGACCTCTTCGAGCTCCAGCCGCGTGCGGCCGAGCACGCCCACCTTGGTGCCTCTTCTAGCAAGGAGACGTGCCGTGGCCCTGCCGATGCCGGATCCCGCGCCGGTGACGAGCGCGACAGAGGAGGCGTCGCCCATGGCTAGTGCTTTTTCGCGCGGTCGGTCGGGATCGTCGAAACCGTTACTGAAACGGGATCACTCGCCGGGAAGCTGTCCTCAAGCCCCTCGTCGAGCTGCCGTTCCATCTCGTCGGTATCCTTGTTGTGACGCGCACTGCGGCGCATATTCGTCTGGTCCGCGTGGCCTTCGCCATTCTCAAGGATATCGGTCGCGGTGTTGGCGAGTTCCATCATCACCGCTTTGGCGCGCTCCACCGCATTCATGCGGTTTAGGGTGCGGGACGCGTCGTTGCGCAGGGAGACGGAGACGATCTCACCCCCCTCGCCGACGAACTCAACGGTGAAACCGGCCCTTCCACCCTGTTCCGGGATAACCTGTGTGCCGACGACGTGCATATGCTCATCCTCCTGGTCGCGGACCGGCCGGGGTCGATGATTGATCTCATCGGGCGACCGAGGTCCGGCTGGCGTTTCCTGTGTGCCTCAGGCAAACGACCCCGCATTTATTTTGGTTCCACCGGTCGGGCGACACTGACTACCGGGCTTCCGCCTGCTTCGACCTTCGGCCGGCTGCGCTGGAAATCTTCCTATGCAGCGCTTGATCGTCCTCGCTCGCCGCATGCTTTTTCAAAATTTCGCTGAGACGCTTCAGTTCCCCATCATCAAGTTTTTCAATTCCGATGAAACGGTTCTCGGCCTCGCTCGTCAGAATGAGCTCATCCAGTTTCGCCTGGAGCGCCGTGCCGTCGCGATTCTGCGAATTTTGCAGAACGAAGACCATCAGAAAGGTCACGATCGTCGTGCCGGTGTTGATGATAAGTTGCCATGTCTCGGAAAAATCGAAGAGCGGACCGGTGAAACCCCAAAGCGCCACCGTTGCGACCGCGACCACAAAGGTGACCGGCCTGCCGGAATATTCCGCGACGGTTGTCGAAAATCTGCTGAAGTTATTCGCCATCCGAGAGACCGTTCCTTTCATTGCGATAATCACGGAATTGTCCCGGCCGCGGCCGGCCAATCCGGAAGCGGAAGTCCGCTTCTCGTCGGCTCGCTGTAAATGCCTGAAACCAAAAGAAAGTTCCCGGAGCTCGACGTTGCCTCGGAGGAGCCCGGCGAGATCTCAGGTTCAGGCCAAGGCGGATGAGCCCTTTGCGGGCGGACGGCTATTCACTCGGCGGCCGATACGGCTCGCCGGCGACGTCCACGCCCGCCGCCGTAACAACGGTCAGGAATGCCTCGCGGGAAGCGGCAAGGAAAGCGGCGCGGGCGTCCTCCGGTCTTTTGCGATGCTTCAGCGCCGCGTTGCAGGCGCGCACCGCGCAGCCGTAATAGGCGCCATGCCGGACCGGCCACTCGCTTTGCAGGCATGTTATCGCGTCGAGCGGCCCAATGACGGTGCGGCATTTGCCGTCCAGCATGTTGAGGCTGACGGGCTTCTCCCATGGAATCTCAATCATGGCCGTCCTTTCGCCTCCTGCAGGTTGGGCGCTCCGCTTGGATCGCGAAGGCGGGTTCGCGCGCTCTAGACTATGCGCCACTATTGGCTGCGAATCGATATGTGTGCTTCCTCTGCGGCCTTGATGAAGGCACGACGGGCTTTCTCGGTCGCGATCTTGCCGTCCAGTGCCTGGAGGCAGGTCCGCTTAGCGGCGGCGAGCGCGCGGCCGTCGTGTTGCGGCCATCGCAACAGCAGGCATTCGACAGCCTCCCGTGTGCTTTTTACGGCGCGATAACCGCCCGTTTCGCCGAGCTCCAATTCGACGCTCTTGTCCCACCAGAAACAGTGCATGACGCTTTGCCTCGCCCGCTGGTTTGCCGGTGAAAATCAAACTGATGGAGCCGGCCTTTGGTTCCCGCGCGGCGGCGAAGTCGCCGCAGCAACGGCGCGTATGAACGACGCAAGCAATGCGATGGTGGCTCACTCTTGCGTCTTGACGCCCAGGACGATCTCGCTAAGTAAAGAAACGCTCCCGCTCTCAGACATCGGATCGCGGGAGGAACATTGGTGCCGGGCCCCTCTGGCGAGAGTTATTACGGCGCTCTCGTGATGTCGGTACCGCCAGCAAATCAGCCGGCGGAAAACGCTACCATGAAAACTCGACTCATGCTCCACGCATGTGGCCATTCGGCCGTGCGTTCTTTTCTATGCATCCTCCCGTTTGCAAGCGCGACGAAGTCGCGGGCAGGGGAGGCTCGCCAATGACACAGTCTCGCTCGCAGTCGGCAGCACTTGGCTATTTCAAGTGGGCCTTTCTCACCACGGCCGCCGGTCTCGTTCTCGGCGCTTGGGTCGGTTGGCAATCGACCGGCACCTTGAGCGGCATGATGACGGTCTTCTTCGTCTGTGCCGTCCTCGCTGTTCTCGAAATCTCCCTGTCTTTCGACAACGCCATCGTCAACGCCAACAAGCTCAAGGACATGACGCCCATCTGGCAGCAGCGGTTCCTCACCTGGGGAATCCTGATCGCTGTCTTCGGCATGCGCATCGTCTTTCCGCTGCTGATCGTGGTGATCGCGGCGAATATCGGGCCAATCGACGCGGTCATCCTCGCGGCGGCGCGGCCGGAGGAATATGCCCGCATCATGCATGAGGCACATCTGCCGATCGCCGCTTTCGGCGGAACGTTCCTGATGATGGTCGGCCTCCATTACTTCTTCGACCATGAGAAGGACGTGCACTGGATCGCCTGGATCGAGCGCAAGATGGCCCGCTTCGCGACCATCAGGGGCATCGAAATCGCCTTCGTGCTCGCCCTCATTCTCGGCTTCTCGACCTTGCTCGAGGGGGAAGAGGCGGTCGCCTTCGTGCATGCGGCGGTCTACGGCCTGCTGACATTCCTGGTGGTCGAGATCGTCGGGGGTCTCCTGGATGCCACCGAGCAGACGATGAGCGCCGCCGCACGCGGCGGCTTCGGTGCCTTCCTCTATCTGGAAGTGCTCGACGCCAGCTTCTCCTTCGACGGCGTCATCGGCGCCTTCGCCCTGACGCAGAACCTGTTCATCATCGCCATCGGCCTTGGCATCGGCGCCATGTATGTCCGCTCGATGACGGTGATGCTGGTCGAAAAGGGAACGCTCAGCGAATATCGTTACCTGGAGCATGGCGCCTTCTATGCGATCCTGATCCTCTCCGTGGTGATGTACTTTCAGACGCTGATGCATATCCCCGAGGTCATCACCGGGCTGGGCGGCGCAGGCCTCATCGGCCTTTCGCTCTGGTCGTCGATCCGCCACAACCGGCGCCAGGCACAAGGGGAGGCCTTGGCGGGCGAGCCGGACGGACGGCTTCGCGCCTAGTTCTGAACGCCACTGCTTGAAAATGGGACGGCCCGGCAACCCCATGCCGGGCCGTCTTATTTTGCCCGATCGTTTGCAGTGCCCTAGCCATTTGCATCAGCAGCATCACGAGACGCTTGCCACTGCACAGGCCAAAGGCGGAGCATGCCAGAACCGCCTCCTCATTTTGGGTCTCCCGGAGCGGCGCGGAGCTCACCCGCCATCCATCGAAATGCCGCGCGCGAGATTTCGCTTCACGCCTTTCGTTGCCGGAAAAGGGTCACAGTTTCGGGCGAAGGCCGACCAGGCCGGGGACGCTTCCCGGAGGATTCGTTATCAGGAAACGAGGCGGAGGAACGCACTTGAACGCCAGCCCGAACGATCTTGCGCTGATTGCCGTCATGCGCCGCTATTTTCAGTTGAAGGACGAGGCGAACGCGTTGAAGCAGCGGTTGGAGGCGGCCCGCAGGGATGCCGGCGAAGAAATCACCCGCTTCTATGACCCGCGGCTCAACGCCCACCATGCCGACGATATCCTCGCCTGGCATCGGCTCCGGAAGGAGCAGGAAGAACTGATGAGCCTTGCGGCGCGATGGGGACGGGGCGGCAGCATCGAAGACTACCCTGTCGAAACGGAGGCGCCGGCTAAAACAGAAGCGCCGGCGGAAACCGTTCATATGCTCGGCATCCACGCCCTGACGGACTGACGGACCATTGCAGCAATAGTCTCAGACACTCGCGCCCGCCGGGCGCGAGGTCTTTCACACGAAGGAGCCCGAAGCGCTATTGTGCCGGCGGCGTAGCGGGTGCGGGTGTGGTGGGCGCCGGGGTTGTCGGTTCCGGTGTCGCCGGTGCCGGCGTCGTTGGTGCGGGTTCGGGTGCCGGCGCGGGAGCGGGTTCGGGTGCCGCAGGGGCGGGAGCGGGCTCTGTCGGGGCCGGTGCCGGTGGCGTCTCGGCGGTCTGTTCGGTGCCACCCGGCATCAGAAAGATTACCGCGAGGATGACGATCGCGACCACTATGATACCGATGATCACGTTTCTGTTCATGGAAGAATTCCTCCGATACTGGAGATCCATCCTGGGTTGATGGTCTCGACTCGATTATTGGAGCGGCCAGTCTGCTTTGCAATCAGAGATCAGTGAACACGACCCATAATCACCCTTGAACAGGGTGATTCGCAACCCGACGGCCTGATTTCCGACACGCGCGCCTTTGTCGTGGCTGCCACGGCACGGCCGTCGGTGGGCGCTGAGGCGTTAGAAAACTGCCAGATACCGCAGCAGCGACAGGACGCCGATGATGATCACGATCACCTGGACGATCTGCTTGGTCCGTCCGTCCAGCGGCAGCCGGTTGACGAGGTAGAGCACCAGGATGACCACGAGAAAGGTCACAAGCACACTGATCAGTAAGGACATGTATTTCCGCTCCTGTTGCGTTGCTTACCAAGCTTTACCTATGGGAGTGGAAGCGGAAGGAAAGGCCTGAGCCGCTGGAGCGCAACAGGGCCGCTTTGCGTGCAATAGAGCGTCAGCGCGAAATCCGCGCGCCTCGATCATTCTTTGCGCAAAAAATTTCGAGTGACGTAGGCGGGAATGGACCGAGCGGGACGGATCTCGAAGAAGGCGTTCGTTCTATGAGAAAAGGTTTTCTCATATTGACATCTGTCGTGCGAAAAGGTTTTCTCACTTGCATCTTCGTGAAGGAGGCCGATTTGACGACGCAACGGGCCAGAGGCGGGCGCGTGACGATTCACGATCTGGCGCGGGTGGCCGGCGTCAGCGTCTCGACGGTATCGAAGGCGCTGAACGACAATGGCCGCATGGCCGCAGAGACGCGGGCGCGGATCAAGCGGATGGCCGCTGAAATCGGCTTCCGGCCGAACGCACTGGCGCGCGGGCTGCTCTCCAGCCGGTCGTTCACCATCGGCCTTCTGACCAACGACACCTATGGCCGCTTCACCCTGCCGGTCATGGCCGGCATTTCGGACGCATTGGTCGATCACGGCGTCTCGGTCTTCCTCTGCGCCATCGAGGACGACCCCGCCCTTGGAAAGGTCCATGTCGACGCCATGCTGGACAAGCAGGTGGACGGCATCATCGCGACAGGCAAGCGGATCGACAGGTCTCTCCCGGTCGATCTCGCTGGCCTGCCGGTGCCTGTTGTCTATGCCTTCACCGCCGGAGCCTCGGATAGCGTGACGTTCACCGCCGACGACGCGCAGGGGGCGGCGCTCGCTACGGCCTGGCTCAAGAAGCTCGGTCGCCGCAGGCTCGTGCATATCACCGGGCCCGAGGATTTTGTGTCTGTGCGCGAGCGCGCCTCCGCTTTTGCAAGTGAGGCGGGCGAAGGTGGCTCGGTGCGCTATGGCGTCTGGTCGGAGAGTTGGGGACATCAGGCGGTTGCTGACCTCTGGAGCGCTGGCGGCCCGCTTCCGGACGGCATCTTCTGCGGCAACGACCAGATCGCCCGCGGTGTCGTCGATGCGCTCCGCGAGCGCGGCGTGAAGGTGCCGGAGGATGTCTCCGTCATCGGCTTCGACAATTGGGAAATCCTGGCCGAGCAGACCCGACCGCCGCTGACGACAATCGACATGAACTTGAAGGAACTCGGCAGGGAGGCCGGGTTGATGGTGCTTGCACTCGCCGAGGGACGGCCGGCCGAGCCGGGCTTGCGCAAGCTGCCCTGCAAGCTGGTCGTCCGGCAATCCTGTGGTGGCGCCCAGACCAACTGAATGAGCGCGCCTGAATAGGCCTGGCCGGCCACGTGCGACTGAACGAGGAAGAGGGAGCCTGCATTGAAGCGGCTCCGGTCAAGAGGAGGAATGGAAAGTGTTGAAGAGATTGCTTGCAACGACGCTTGCCTACGGGCTGGGGCTCTCCGTTGCTTCTGCCGAAACGATCAGCATGTGGGTGCGAACCGGCATCGGCGACTCCTTCAAGGAAGTCGTCAAGGCCTACAATGCGGCCGGTGAGGACAAGGTGGAACTGACCGAAGTTCCCTTTTCCGAACTTGTGCAGAAATACGCCACCGCCATCGCCGGCGGCCAGGCGCCGGATGCGCTGTCGCTCGACTTGATCTACACGCCGGCCTTTGCCGCCGCCGGTCAACTCGAGGACCTGAGTGAATGGGCGAAGTCGCTTCCCTATTTCAGTTCGCTCTCGCCGTCGCATGTCAAGCTCGGCACCTATGAGGACAAGATCTACGGCCTTCCGCTTTCGGTCGAGACATCGATCTTCGCCTGGAACAAGGAGCTCTACCGCAAGGCAGGCCTCGATCCGGAAAAAGCGCCGAAAACCTGGGGGGAGATCACCGCCAATGCCGAGAAGATCCGCGCGCTCGGTGGCGATACCTACGGCTTCTACTTCTCCGGCGGCGGCTGCGGCGGCTGCATGATCTTCACCTTCACGCCGCTGGTCTGGGGGGCGGGTGCCGACATTCTCTCCCCCGACAGCAAGAAGGCGACACTCGACACGCCTGAGATGCGCAAGGCCGTCGACATCTATCGCAACCTTGTCGCTAAGGACACGGTGCCCGCCGGTTCCGCCAGCGACAACGGCGTCAATTTCCTGACCTTCACGAATGGCAAGATCGGCCAGCAGAGCATCGGTGCCTTCGCCATCGGCACGCTCGTCACCCAGCATCCGGAGATTGACTTCGGCGTCACGCTGATCCCGGGCGTCGACGGCAAGCCGTCCTCCTTTGCGGGCGGCGACAACTTCGTCGTTACCAAGGGCACGCCGAAGCTCGAGGCGGTCAAGAAATTCCTCGAATTCACCTATTCGATGGAGGGCCAGAAGATCATGGCGAAATACGGCAGCCTGCCGACCCGTGGCGATATCGCCGGTGAGGTTCTCGAAGGCCTCGACCCGCGTCTCAAGGTCGGCATCGAGGCGATCGCAGTCGCAAAGACGCCCTATACGCTGCAGTTCAATGATCTGATCAACTCGTCGAACGGCCCGTGGGCAACTTTCATCAATGCGGCAATCTACGGTGACGATGTGGACGGCGCCTTCTCGAATGCGCAATCCGAGATGCAGTCGATCATCGACGCGGGCCAGTAGCCCCGTACCGCTGGGAGGGTAAGTTGCCCTTCCAGCACCCGCAACCTGGATCGAAGAAACACGCATGACGATGTCGGGCATCGCCTTTCCGTCGCTGCATCACCGCAAGAGGAAGCGGTCCGGCTGGCGTGGACTACTCTATATTGCACCCGCGATGGCGCTGGTGACAGTGTTCTTTGTCCTGCCGGTGCTCTTCACCGTCTGGATGAGCCTGCACAAGTGGCCGCTGCTCGGGAAGCCGGCATGGATCGGTTTCGGCAACTATGTGCGCATGGTGAGCGACGCGCGCTTCATGGCGGCGCTCGGCTTTACCGCGCACTATACGATCATCGTCACCATCGCGATCTTCGCCCTCGCCTTTCCGTTGGCGATGTTCGTCGAGAAGCCGCGGCCGCTGGTCTCCGCCTATCGAACGATCATCTTCCTGCCGGTCGTCGTCGGGCTCGCCTCGGCCTCGCTGCTGTGGGTGTGGCTTGCCAATGTCGACAGCGGTCTCTTCGCCCCGCTCATGCAGCGGCTCGGGCTCACCAATGGCCGCATCAACCTGCTGGCCGATTTCGATACGGCATTCCTGACCATCATCGTCATGGTCGTCTGGAAGATCGCCGGCTTCACCATGATCATCCTGCTCACCGGCCTGCAGGCAATTCCGGCGGAACTGACGGAGGCCGCCCGCATCGACGGCGCCCGACGCTGGCAGCGATTCCGCTATCTGACGCTGCCGCTGATGCGCCGGACCATGGCGCTGGCACTGATCCTGTCGGTCACCGGCTCCATCCTCGCCTTCGACCAGTTCTACATCATGACCAGCGGCGGCCCGCAGAACCGCATGATCTCGGTCGTCTACTACATCTTCAACCAGTCGTTTGTGTCCTTCAACCTGGGCTATGGCGCGGCACTTTCGATCGCGCTGCTCGCCATTCTCGTCACCATCAGCATCTTCCAGCTCTGGCTGCTCAATGTGGGGGATGAGAGGCCATGAGGACGCGCCGGGAAATCCGCGCCCGCAAGGCGCTGCGCGACCGGGTCGCCTTTCATGGGGTCGGCATCGGCACGGCGTTCTTCTTCCTGGCTCCTTTCGGGATCGGCTTCCTGGCATCGTTCCGGCCGAACAGCGAATCCGGTCTGCCGCCGCTGCCGCCATGGCCGCTGTCAGGTATCAGCTTCGATGCCTATCGCATCCTCGACGGCTTCGGCTCTGGCGTCTGGCAGCACACAATGAACTCGCTGGTGGTGTCGCTCGGAACCGTGGTCTTGACCGTCGCGGTCAGCGTGCTTGCCGGCTATGGCTTCTCCCGCTACCGCTTTCCTCTGAAGAATGCGCTTTTCGTCCTGATTATCGCCACGCTGATGATCCCGTTCCAGTCGATCCTGACGCCGCTTTTCATCATCCTGGCGCGCCTCGGCCTCAACAATTCGCTCTTCGGCCTGATGCTCGTCTATGTCACGCTGCAGCTGCCGTTCTCGGTCTTCATGATGCGCAACGCCTTCGACGCGGTGCCGAAGGAAATCGAGGAGGCGGCCCGCATCGATGGCGCGCGCGATCTTCGGCTTCTCGTCCGGGTACTGCTGCCGCTTGTCATGCCCGGCATCGCGACCGTGTCGATCTTCGCCTTCCTCAATGCCTGGAACGAGTTCTTTGCGGCCCTCGTGCTGCTCTCCAGCAACGACAACTATACGCTCCCGGTGCTGATGACGGCCGTCCGCGCCGGCCGCCTCGGAGCGATCAACTGGGGTGCAGTCCAGGCCGGCGTCGCCGTCATGGTGGTGCCGTGCCTCATCGTCTTCCTGCTGCTGCAACGCTACTACATGCGCGGGCTGATGGCCGGCGCGGTCAAATAACGAGAGAAAGGCACATCATGAGCAATAAGGACCGTCAGTTCAGGCCCGTCGCCGTTCCGGATGTCCGGGTTGGAGGATTCTGGGGCAAGTGGCAGGATGCCGTCTGCGACGCCACGGCCGAGATCCTGCTCGACCGTTGCGTCGAGGCGGGCATGCTGCAGGCGCTCGACGTGAGGCGCGCCAACCCGGGGATCGTCATCCCCATCCAGCCTTGGGGCGGAACGACGCAGATGTTCTGGGATAGCGATCTGGCGAAGTCGATCGAAACCATTGCCTATTCCCTCTACCGCAAGCCCAATCCGCAGCTGGAGGCCAGAGCCGACGATATCATCGACATGTATGAACGGCTGCAGGACAAGGACGGCTATGTGAATTCCTGGTTCCAGCGGGTGCAGCCGGACCGACGCTGGACGAACCTGCGCGACCATCACGAACTCTATTGCGCCGGACACCTCATCGAAGCGGCCGTCGCCTATTTCCAGGCGACCGGCAAGCGCAAGCTGCTCGACGTCATGTGCCGCTTTGCCGACTACATGATCGGCAAATTCGGCCACGGCGAGGGGCAGATCGCCGGCTATTGCGGCCACCAGGAGATCGAGCTCGCGCTCGTCAAGCTGGCGCGCGTCACCGGCGAGAAGAAGTATCTCGAGCTTTCGAAGTTCTTCATCGATGAGCGGGGCCAGGAGCCGCACTTCTTCACCGAGGAGGCGATCCGCGACGGCCGTTCGCCGAAGGACTATATCCAGAAGACCTACGAATACAGCCAGTCCCACGAGCCCGTGCGCCGGCAGAAGAAGGTGGTCGGCCACGCGGTCCGCGCCATGTACATGTATTCCGGCATGGCCGATCTCGCCACCGAGTACAGGGACGACACGCTCACAACAGCGCTCGAGACATTGTGGGATGATCTGACGACCAAGCAGATGTATGTCACGGGCGGGATCGGCCCTTCGGCGAAGAACGAAGGCTTCACCGACTATTACGATTTGCCGAACGACACGGCTTATGCCGAGACCTGCGCCTCGGTCGCCCTGGTCTTCTGGGCAAGCCGCATGCTCGGGCGCGGGCCGAACCGGCGCTTCGCCGACATCATGGAACAGGCGCTTTACAATGGCGCGCTCACCGGCCTTTCGCTCACCGGCAAGACCTTCTTCTACGACAACCCGCTGGAAAGCACCGGCAAGCATCATCGCTGGAAATGGCACAATTGCCCCTGCTGCCCGCCCAACATCGCCCGGCTCGTCGCTTCCGTAGGTGCCTATATGTATGGGGTGGCGGCAGACGAGATCGCCGTTCATCTCTATGGGGAAAGCACCGCGCGGCTCGAACTCGGCGGCTCAAATGTCACGTTGCGGCAAGTGACGAACTATCCATGGGACGGCAAGGTCTCGATCCGGCTCGAACTCAAGGAACCGCGCCAATTCGCCCTGTCGTTGCGCATTCCGGAATGGGCGGAGGGCGCCAGCCTGTCGGTTAACGGCGGCCGCATCGACCTCGGTGCCGTGATGCTGGACGGCTATGCCCGCATCGAGCGTGAATGGACCGATGGCGCTGAGGTTTCGCTCGACCTGCCGCTCACGCTTCGTCCGCAATACGCCAATCCGAAGGTGCGGCAGGATGCCGGCCGCGTCGCGCTGATGCGCGGGCCGCTGGTCTATTGTGCCGAGGAGGTCGACAATGGCGGCGATCTCAGCGCCATCGTCGTGCCGGAACACCTGCCTGAAACGAAGACTTCGATCATGAGAGACCTCGAAGATGCAGTCGCCGTGGAACTGCCCGTCGAGCGTGAGGACACCCAGAACTGGGGCGAGGCGCTGTATCGTTCCAAGCCGGCGGCCAGACACGAGGCAAAACTCCGCCTGGTGCCCTACCACCTCTGGGACAATCGCGCGCCCGGCGAGATGCTCGTCTGGCTTCAAGCCGAGAAGCGTGGCGCCTAGATGACCGAACGGGATAGCATCGGCGTGGCACTTAGCGGCGTGCGCAAGAGCTTCGGCGCGCTGCAGGTCGTGCATGGCATCGACCTGACGATCAGGGACGGAGACTTCGTCGTCTTCGTTGGACCGTCGGGCTGCGGAAAATCGACGCTCTTGCGCATGATCGCCGGGCTCGAGGAGGTGACCGACGGGGAAATCGCCATCAAGGGGCGCGACGTGACGGATCTCGATCCGTCGGAGCGCGGCATTGCAATGGTCTTTCAGTCCTATGCGCTTTATCCGCATATGAGTGTGCGGGACAATCTTGCGTTCGGACTGAAGATGGCCCGTACCGAGCGCACCGAAATCGAGCGACGCGTCGGGCAGGCCGCCGAAATCCTCAAGATCGACCATCTGCTCGACCGGCGGCCGGGGCAATTGTCGGGCGGCCAGCGCCAGCGCGTCGCGATCGGCCGGGCGATCGTGCGCAAGCCGGACGTCTTCCTGTTCGACGAGCCGCTTTCCAATCTCGATGCCGAGCTGCGCGTCTCCATGCGTGTCGAGATCGCGCGGCTGCACCGCGAACTCGGCAATACGATGATCTATGTGACGCACGACCAGACCGAGGCGATGACGCTCGCCGACCAGATCGTCATCCTGCGGGACGGCAGGATCGAGCAGACCGGGACGCCGCGCGACGTCTACGAGCATCCCGTCAACGCCTTCGTTGCCGGCTTCATCGGCTCGCCGCGGATGAACCTGCTTGACGCGGAATGGCGAGGCTCGGGAAAAATGCGGCTTGCCGGCTGCGAGATGGATGCCTGCCTGGACGGGCTTCGACCCGGCGAAGGGATCGTCTTCGGCATGCGGCCCGAGCATATGAGGGTGGTTGCCAATGGACCGGATGCGGTGCAGGCGGCCGTGGAATTCACCGAGTATCTTGGTGGCACGCGCTACGTCTACTGCAAGCTCGGCGATGGGCAGAATGTCGTCGTGGAATTGCGGGAAGGCGACGACATCCCGGCGGGATCGGCGGTATGGCTGACGGCGCCGCGCGAGCACCGACGGTATTTCCATGCGAGCGGCGCGCGGATCGGCTGAGCCTTGACGAGCAGGGCGAAGTGCAGGCTTGCCGTCAAAACTGCGCCACGCCGCGATAGTGGCTTGGAATGCCCGCGGCTTCATGGCATTTCGCGAGGCTCTCCAGCCAGCGAGCCAGGTCCTCCGGAATCTCGGCCTGTCCGCCTTCCATCGCCTCGATCCAGGAAAGCTGGCACTGGAGTGCGGATGTCAGGTCGATCGCCGTCCATCGCAAACTGGCGAGACATTCGGCAAAACGTTCGGGCGTCATCTGCAGGTACTTCGTTGCTGGCGCTTCGAGTTGCGCCGCCCTGTTATTGACCGGTCTGCCGTAGTGCGGGGTTCCCTTGGTAACAGGCTGTTGTCGGGCGCCTATCCTGCGGATCGAAGGGCGGTAGCGCTCCTCTTGCCAGACAGCCCGTCCTTATCAGTTTTGCCTTCAGCGCTTTCCGCTTCGCATCGTTTGCGAAGGCAGGACGCCGAAGCGCTTCTTGTAGTCTGCTGCGAAGCGGCCAAGATGGGTGAAGCCCCATTTTAGGGCGATCTCGGCGACGCTTTGGGCCTCATGGGTGTTCATGAGATCCTGGTGGGCGGCGGTCAGCCGCAATTCGTGCAGATAGGCCATGGGGGTGGTCATGCGGAACAGCCGAAATCCCTGCTGCAGCGTGCGCACGCTGACCTTCGCCGCCGCGGCAATTTCAGCCATGGTAATCGGCTCCGCGATATGGGCCTGCATGAAATCGATCGCCCATTTCACATGCCGCGGCGCCGGCAGCGGCGCCGTACTGGCAAGCTGATCCGAGTAGCGATGTGGAACGGCTTCCAGTATGAGATGGGTCACCGCATCGCCGAGCGACGCAAGGGCGAGCGGCGATTGCCGCAGGGGGGCGTCGCCCCGCAGTCCCTGGCACGTGGTTTCGACGAGTTGTGCCAGAGCCAGCCCCGGTCCGGCGGTGAGGTCCATATGCGGGTAGAATTCAAGATTGCCGCTGATTGTCCGCTCCAGCATGTTGATCAGGTGATTGGTAATCTTGCGCTGGTCGATGAACAGAGTGAAATGCCGGCGCGGGCCATATAGCCGAACGCGTTCGCTGCGCGCCCCATCGACGATCGTTCCCTGGCCGGGCCGTGACCAGATTTCCCTGCCACCGGGCTCAAACAGGGCGGCTCCTCGTGTCGGCACGAAGATCAGCAGCTTGTCGCTCGGCGCCTGCCGCTTGCATTCCATTTCGCCTTCATAGGCGCAGCTGCCGAAGGAAATAACCCCGGTCGAATAGAACTCGCAGTCAAACGAAAGAGCTTCGCCGCTCAGCTTCTCGACCTTGATTGGAGAGGCGGGCGTGGACAGGACGGCTGCAAGTTCATCCGGATCGAAGCCGTGAAATGATGTAGCTGCAATAGAAATCCTGTCCACTTCGCTGTTATCCTCCCCTAGCGGAGGCGGGACTGGCCACAAGGCAAAACCGAAATTGAGGCCGTCGGCTGCAGCTGCCGGCGCATCCATTTTCCGCATCCCAGGTCCGTGAACCTACCCCGCTATCCCATTCTCGCGAATGAAGAATCGCACGGCGCTATTCGTCCTTGCGGACGGACGAAAGCTCTACAAAAATATCGGGCGGCCGAGACATCTCGGCGTGATACGGACAGAAACTGCGCGCTGCGGATATTCACGTTTCGGGATGTCCACAAGGCGATCAACTTGCGATCGAACTTGTCCTGCGCCACGTGCTTCGGCGTCGAATAGCCGGCCAGAGTCGGGCGGTCCGGCCTGACTACAAAATGCGCTACGGCTGGCTCTTGTCGCAGAGCCGCAGACGCGATGCCGCTCATTCGCGATTGTCGGAGCCGTTGTCTTTTGTGTTCGTTGGGCCAGGTTCCTGTAGGGGAGGGTGGTCCGGAAACAGATCTTTGATCTTGTAGGCGACCTCGGTCCTGTTGGCCGCCTTGATCTTTTTCATGATGTTGCGGACGTGAACCTTGACCGTGCTTTCCCGCAGGTTGAGTTCGTAAGCGATGACCTTGTTCGCCTTTCCACGCCGCAGGGCCTCCACAACCTCCGCCTGGCGATCGGTGAACAGACCGGCTAGCGGTCGTTCGACGGCACCCTCCGTTTCGAACAGGTGGCGCATCGCGAACACACTGCTTGCGGGAACGAAGATGCCGCCTGCCAGGGAAAGGGAGATAGCCTCGATACAGACATCGACGCTTACCGAGGAAGGAATATAGCCCTTTGCGCCATATTTCAGCGCTTTCACGATCTGTGTCAGGTCGTCCCTGTCGGACAGGACGATCACCGGTACCGGGGCGACCTCCGATGCGAGTGCCGTAATGTCCTGTTCGACTGCCGGATCATCGATCTTCTTGTCGGCGATGTTCAAGAGGATGGCCGACGGCGGCGCACCTTCCTCGCGTTGCAGTCTCCATTCGGCGGAGGACTCGAACGTGACGATGGGATTGCCAGGATGGTCGGCAGCGATGTTTCGCGCAAGGCTGTCGCGCCAGAGCACTCGCCCGTCGATCA
The DNA here is from genome assembly GCF_001651855.1 of Sinorhizobium americanum. Lineage (GTDB taxonomy): Bacteria > Pseudomonadota > Alphaproteobacteria > Rhizobiales > Rhizobiaceae > Sinorhizobium > Sinorhizobium americanum. The sequence continues at coordinate 134,570 of NZ_LNQC01000076.1, forward strand.
CGACAAGGTGTCGCTCTTGCGGCAGCCGCGCTTCCGTTTCCCTATCGTGCGATGTTTCGCCAAGGTGCTCGTGAGCAGGCCCGGTTTGGGCCTCCCCGCGGTCGCTCGGGCCTGAAGAGATTGCGGCCGTTTCCCCTCCGTCGCTCGCCAAACGCTCCGTGCGGTCGAGGGATCTGCTTTTTGGGTTAGTTCTTAACGCGCCTACTTCGTTAATCACATTCGCCTCGAAATAATACTAACTAAAATAAAAAACCTTAGCTGCAAAAGTTTGAGGTAATAGCGGAAATGATCGAGAAATATCTTTGTCGTAAGTCTCTGTCATTTGTTCACGTCTGAACAGTGCAGAAAAATGCGTACACGTGAGGCATATAACGAGGAAAGAACGTACGCCTTTTGGCGAAGTTTTTTCTATCCTTAATCCCTTATTTATTGGCATAGTTTGCGCTTAGAGCGCCGTGGCGAGAGGTACAGTTTCAGCTCTTCGAGAAAAGACGCTCCGGACCTTATTTCGTTGCGAAGGCGATTGCAGGTTACTCCTCCGGGTTTCGTCGAGCGGTACATTGTTGGTCTTGGATGACGTCCCTGAACTTCGCGAGTGTTGCCAATTGTCTGCATTCGTGCAGACGGAAGCGATCGATGCGGAACAACTTCTGCGATCTCGCTCGGCAACAGGTTTCAGCGGCGCTCGGCATTCGGCCGCGCCCATATCGCTCGCTAGAGGTTCCTAAGGCTTCACAAGATGGATGCTGTCGCGGTACCGGTCTCGTTCATTTGGATGAAGCCGGCGGGGCAAAGCTTCGCCGATTAATAAACTTTCAATGGATAGGTCACACCTTTTGCTTCGTCGCGACTAGGCGCGCGCTGGGCTAGAGTTCGCGGAAGCGACGTGAATTGCGCAGGTTCGATCGACCAGCAGTTGCCGACCGATGGAGCGGGTGAGGGGTATGGCGTTACGGAACGTGGCTGATCAGGGTAGAGTTGGAGCCGCAGGCTTTGCAGAAGGTAAACGGCGGGCAGAGCCCCGCCGGGTCATTCTGATCGTATCGAGCGTGGGAAGCGTTTCGGAGCGGTTGATCGAGGCGATGGAACGCGAATTTCCATGGGTGCTGGTCGACCAGGTCGACGACGTCAACGCCGCATGCAGATCCTTCCTGCATCCGGTCTCCCTGATCCTTGTCGACATTGGGCTGATGAGAGCACTCGAGGGAGCCTCCAGCCGGCTCTTGCACCTGCATCCGCAAGCTCTTACGGCGATCATCGAACCGCATGGACAGGGCCAGAATTCGTCCTTCGGCGATATTCTGCGCTCGCCGCTCGTCCGGGGCATGCTGCCCATGAACGTCAGGCTTGACGTCTGGCTGTCGGTGATCCGGCTGATGCTCTGCGGCGGCGCCTATTTTCCGCCGGAGTTCATGTTCCAGGCCAGCAAAGGCGCTCACCACTTGCCGTCCGACAATGGCGCCGCCGCGAACGCGCGCGGAGAGGTCGAGGGCGTTGCGGACCTGACAGCCCGCGAACTGCAGATTCTCGAGATGGTTTCGCGCGGGCTGCAGAACAAGATCATCGCGGCTGAAATCCGCCTGTCGGAACATACTGTGAAGATCCATCTGCACAATATCATCACCAAGCTTGGCGCGCACAATCGAACCGAGGCAGCGGCGAGATACCGCAGCTTCCAGGACCGGAAATCATCGGCGCTGAAGGAGTTCCGCTCCACGATCTGAGCGCGTCCGGCAAGCTGGGGCTGCCGGAAAGCTGGTCGCCTGCGGTCACATCATCGGCCGCGCGCCCGATAGCGCCGCGAATACTGCGAAAGATGGATTAGGGACGCCCGGTCAGCCATCGAAGGCGGTAGCCATCCTCTATTTTCTACAATTGTCAAATGCGATCAGGCGTCACCTAATCCGATACTTCGCCTTAGGGTCGGAGCTGGGGCGGTGGCGCTCAATCGCGGAAGGAGAAAGGCTTCCCAACCGCCTAGAAAGGACACGCCTTCATCAACGGGCAACGGGCGAAAAGGGACGGGCAAAGGCGGTAGGTCATCATCGCCCATATTCGGCCGAGGCGCGATGTTCGAGCGGAGGTCCCTTCGTTTTTTGGTGGTGCTCTACTAGACTATTGTGTATTAAACGTTTATTTTTGATGGTTCAGTGTCGCGTTGAAGGTTTGCTCCTGAAGATATGCGCCGAGAGTATTAATTCGAAAGTGGTATTTTTAGTATTTCGAGAAATGTTTACGGAACCAGTCTTTAGGGGTTTGTAGCGTTTGTATATATAGCGGTCGTTTTTAGTTAAGGGGATTTGCAATGGCTACTTTGATTTCGAGATTTGAAAAAATGCCGGCGTTTGCGCAGGAGACGCGCGGTGCGAGCAGCTTCACCCAGCTTGCCAAAGACGAGGAAATGCAGCAGGTGGAGGGGCTCGACAAACGCTGCCTTCTTCTCCTCGACAGCCGTGCGTTGGACCGTGAGTGCTTGGCGAGGACCTTGACCACCCACGGGCTCGGCATGGAAGTCGGCGCCTTCGGTTCCATCGATGAATGGAGAGCGAAACAGAGCAACTGCCCGCCGGTCGGCGCCGTTCTCCTCAACATCGGCGCGCGCAAGGTCGCCGATGTCGCGGCCGAAATCGCTAAACTCGCCTCCGAGTTCCGACCGGTGCCGGTCGTCGTCCTCTCCGATATCGACGATCTCTCCCAGATCCTGCGGGTGCTCGAATGCGGCGCAAGGGGGTATATTCCGACGTCCGTTGGCGTCGAAGTTTGCATCGAAGCGATCGGATTGGCGATCGCGGGCGGAATCTTCCTGCCGGCGAGCAGTGTCCTGGCGGTCCGGCATCTGATCGAGACCGAAAGACCGGAAGCCCCGCCTCTGGCCGGAATGTTCACGCTTCGGCAGGCGGAAGTCGTCCAGGCGCTTCGCAAGGGCAAGGCGAACAAGATCATCGCCTATGAGCTCAATCTTCGCGAAAGCACCGTGAAGGTCCATATCCGCAACATCATGAAAAAGCTGAAGGCGACGAACCGGACCGAGGTGGCATACAAGCTGAATGACCTCTTTACCGGCGAAGCGGGCTATCATTGATCAGACCCGACCTGTTCAGGGGGCCGGCTCGCATGAGCCGGTTCGTTGTGATCGTATGAGAGGCGACGTTACTGCATGTTCCGTTAATCGCCGCCGATTGGGGATAGGAACATGTAGCAACGCAAAGTGGCCGTAGGTCTTTTGACTCGCGGCTGATCGATCGTACACAGCAGCCGCCGTTGAGTGGCCGTGCGATGCGGCGCCGCCGCGGCGCCAGCGGGTTTCAATCGCCCGGCTCCACGTGAAGGGGTAGTCCGTTGCGCGCTTCCGAAGGCGGGCAACCATAGCATTTCCGGTATTCAGTCGCGAAACGACCCATGTGCCTGAAGCCCCATTTGCGGGCGATCTCCGCCACCGAGATCCTTTGATCCGCTTTCAAAAGGTCCCGGTGGGCCGCTTCCATGCGCAGTTGGGTGAGGTAGCTGATCGGCGTCATGCCCTTGAACCGCTTAAAACCCTCCTGCAGGGACCGAACGCCGATGCCGGCCGCCTCCGCGATGTCGGTCATCGACATCGGCCCGGCGAGATTGGCGTGCATGAAATCGACGGCACGCTTGACGTGCCTCGGTGACGGCAGCCACTCGCCCTGGTTCAAGGCGGTGGAGAACCGATGCGGCACCGTATCGACCAGCAGGTTGACGATGCTTCCGGACAGATGGGAAAGCGTTTCGGGCATATTATGCATCGCGCCGTCCGCGCCGAAGCTGGTGGCCATGATCTGCGACAGCTTAAAGATGATCTGGCCCGCCCCGTCTGCGAGGTCGAGTTGGGGGGTGAAGTCGAGCGAGCCGTAGACAGGCCGTTCCAGGGAGCCACGGAGGCGCTGGAAGATCTCTTCCTGGTCGATGACGAAGGAAAGGTGGCTGCGACTTCCCTCGATCTGCAGTTCCGACAGTCTGTTGCCGTCGAGGATTGCTGCCTCGCCCGGCTTGGAAATCAGGCTCTCGCTTCGCCCTACCTGCACGCAGGCTGAGCCGTGCAGGGGCAGCAATATCAGTAGCTTAGGTACCTCATCCTTCTGGCCTATGCTAAGACTGCCGTGGGAAATCACACGGCTGAAGGCGACGCGCCCGGCGGCGGCGAACTCATAACTATAGGAGAGATCCGTCTTCAGCGGTCTTTGCACCCGGACGGGTCCGATGCAGCGCGTTAAAACTTCGGAGAGTTCTTCGGCATCGCTGCCCAGATATGAAAGTTTCATTCCCTGCTTTTGCCCTTGCATCGCCAATTTCCCAAAGAGAAATCAAGACATATTGACCCGGCGCATCCTCCCGTTGCGCCTGGCCGCGTTTCTAGCACCATGTGAGTCCATTGCTGTGACACCTGCGGCGGCGCCGCGAGCGTCTCGTTCGGATTGAACGGACCAAGGCGTGCGAGCAAGGCAAAGTCGCTGCCATCGCCGTCTCGCGCCGGTTTTGTTAGCGTGCGATTATGCAACAAGACGGCGGCTTACAAGTGGCAAGATTGAAAATTCCAGTTCCTTCTTTTCAAGTGACGCTAACGCCTCCCAACTTTGCTCAAATGATGTGCAGAGTGCCGCGGGAAAAGGCAGAGTCCGCTGAGGTTCAATGCTGCTCCCGATGCTTGAACACTACCGTCGGCGCCTCCGCCAGGAACAGTTAAATCGCGGTAATCTTGAGGCATCCTTGAGATCGAACGTGAAGCTCCCCTTTGGCCAAATTAGAAGCCGTCTGCCCGCTGCGGCCGCGCATGCCGGGCGCCATTGACCTTCTAATCGGGCGTTCGGGCAGGTGAGCGGTGAAGAGGTCATTGGCCTGCTTGCCACGCATCGCGCCAAAAACTGGCACGACCGGTGCGGGAGACGGAGCAGCGGATTCACTTCGTCGTGAGTTTTGGGTGAAGGTAATGACTTCGCTGCCGGTTCGCACTAGGTCGAGGCGATGATCAGATCGCTGGCCGTCGTCCTACTGCTCTTCCTGTCGCTTTTCTCCACCGCGGCCGCGGAGTCTCCTGCTGCCCCTGAATTGCTGAAGGGGCTTGCCGATCGGGAAGACCTGAAGCCGCTGAAAACCGTCTTAGTCGCGCGTGACGGTGAGACGATCGCCGAGCAGGGCTATCGCGGCCACTCGCCGGGCGAGTCGACCAATATCAAATCCGCGTCGAAATCGATCATATCGGCCCTGGTCGGGATCGCGATCGACAAGGGCCTCCTCGACGGCCCGGAACAGAAGATCGCGCCGCTGCTGAAGGACGATCTACCCTCGCCGGCGGATCCGCGGATCAATGACATCACCATCGGCAACCTGCTTTCCATGCAGGCCGGACTTGGCCGGTTGTCGGGGCCGAATTACGGCCGTTGGGTATCAAGCAGCAATTGGGTCCGTTTCGCGCTCGCACAGCCTTTCGCGGACGAGCCTGGCGGGCGGATGCTCTATTCGACCGCGTCCACGCACCTGCTTTCGGCGATCCTCACAAAGGTCGGCGGCAAGTCGACGCTCGCGCTCGCGCGCGATTGGCTCGAGCCACTTCAAGGCTTCAGGATCGGTGCCTGGGAACGCGACCCGCAGGGCATCTATCTCGGCGGCAATCAGATGGCGATGAGCGCAAGATCACTGCTCGCTTTCGGCGAACTCTACCGCAAAGGCGGTCGGACGTCCGACGGGCAGCAGATCGTTCCGGCGGACTGGATCGATCTTTCGTGGCAGCCGCATACGAACTCATTTTTCTCCGGCGACGCCTATGGCTATGGCTGGTTCACCCGCCAGATCGGCGGCGAGACCGTCCATTTCGCCTGGGGCTATGGCGGTCAGATGCTCTACATCGTCCCGGCGCTGAAGCTCACCGTCGTCATGACCTCGGAGGAGAGCGGCCCATCGGCGCGCAACGGCTACCGCGACGCGCTGCATGGCGTCCTGGCGGAAATCGTAAGTTCCGTGAAAACGAATTGAGTTGCTGAGAAGTACGGAAGCCGCGAAAGGCAACACGGGCCCTTCGCGGCTGTTGGTCATCACGTGCTACCAGTGGCTTCAGGCTGTCGGCTGCTTGGTCTTCCTGAGATAGGGAAGAACGGTGTCGAAGGAGCCGAAGCGCTGGATGGCGTCCTCATTCGATACGGCGGCCGTGATAATGACATCCTCGCCTTGCTTCCAGTTTGCCGGCGTGGCGACTTGATGCTTGGCGGTGAGCTGGATGGAATCAATCGCCCGCAGGATCTCGTTGAAGTTGCGGCCGGTGGTCATCGGATAGGTGAGGATCAGCTTGATCTTCTTGTCGGGTCCGATGACATAGACGGAGCGCACGGTGGCGTTGTCGGCGGGCGTGCGGCCCTCGGACGTGTCGCCGGCGCCGGCCGGCAGCATGTCGTAGAGCTTGGCCACCTTCAGATCCCGGTCGCCGATCAGCGGATATTCGACGTCGAAGCCGGTCGCGACCTTGATGTCGTTCTTCCATTTGGCGTGGCTGTCGACGGGGTCGACCGAAATGCCGATGATCTTGACGCCGCGCTTGCGGAACTCGCCTTCGATCCCGGCCATGGCACCGAGTTCGGTGGTGCAGACGGGCGTGAAATTCTTCGGATGCGAGAAGAGCACGGCCCAGCCATCGCCGATCCATTCATGGAAATTGACGGGGCCTTGTGTCGTCTCGGCGGTGAAATCGGGGGCAGTGTCGTTGATGCGGAGGCTCATGGCTTGCTCCTTTCGGGTCGGCGGGATGGCCCAAGAATAGCGCAATCAACGGAGTTTTCGAGGACGAAACGCGCCGTCAGGCCGCGTAAGAGAAACAGCTGCAGCGTGGTTTTGCCAGTTCTGAGAAAAATCTTCCATCAGGAAGATGTCGGGTCCGGCCGCAGGAACCGCTGGGAGCCGGCAGCGTTGACACCGCCGCAACGCTGTCGCATAGAATGCCGGTATTCCGAGGGGAGCGCCGAACGGCGCTGAGACGGCGGTGAGCCGGACCCTTGAACCTGATCCGGGTCATGCCGGCGTAGGAACGGAAAGAGGCTGCCCTCCATCACCGTCTTCGCCTTCACCCGGGTATCCGTGATTTCACCGGGAGATCGACCGATGCCGCCTCATACGCCGTTCCCGCCGATCGCGCTCACCATTGCCGGATCGGATTCGGGCGGCGGGGCCGGCATCCAGGCCGATCTCAAGACTTTCTCGGCCCTCGGCGTCTATGGCGCCAGCGTCGTAACGGCGATAACGGCCCAGAATACCAGGGGTGTCACCGCCGTCGAGGACGTCTCTCCGGAGATTGTCACCGCGCAGATCGACGCGGTCTTTTCCGATCTCGATGTGAAGGCGATCAAGATCGGCATGGTCTCGCGCCGGGAAACGATCGCCGCCATCGCCGAAGGCCTGCGCCGCTTCGAGAGGCGCGCGGTCGTCGATCCGGTCATGATCGCAACCTCCGGCGATCCGTTGCTGCAGCCGGACGCCATGGCCGCGCTCATGCATGAGCTTCTGCCCTTGGCCATCGTCGTCACGCCCAATCTGCCGGAGGCAGCACTTCTCACCGGCCGGCCGATCGCAGAAGACGAAGCCGAGATGACCCGCCAGGCCGAGGCGCTCGTGGGGTCTGGCGCGCGCTCGGTGTTGATCAAGGGAGGGCATCGGAAGGGCGGCGACGCCACGGATCTCTTCTTCGACGGCGATCGGCTCGTCCGCTTCCCGGCGAAGCGCATCGAGACACGCAACGATCACGGGACCGGCTGCACGCTTTCGGCCGCCATCGCCGCCGGTCTTGCCAAGGGACAGCCGCTCGCTGAGGCGGTGGGCGCCGCAAAGGCCTATCTGCACGCGGCGCTCTCCGCCGCCGACAGGCTGACGGTGGGCGAGGGCCGGGGACCGGTACACCATTTCCACGCATGGTGGGGGCGCTGAGGCGGACTCCTATTACGTGGGGTTGCCGCCACGCCCCAGCTGCAATTGCAGCAGCTATAGGTGACCCCATTCGGGGGCCGCCTATAGGACCGCGCAGGAGTTCGCCGGTCAGGCGGCCGTGTGCCGGTTCGTGACGCCTTCCTCGATATAGTACTTGCCGTAGCGGTGCCGATATTTCTCCGCACCGCCGAAGTCGCTGTATTTCTCGAGTTCGTCCATGTCGGTCTTGTTGAGGATCACGCCCAGGACCTTCGCATCGATCTGCGGCTCGGAATTGAGCAGGTCCCGAACGAGCCTCGATGGCGTACGGCCCCATTCGACGACGAAGAGCACGCCGTCGGCGAGCGGCGCGAAGGCCTTAGCGTCGACCACCGGAGCGAGGGCGGCGAGATCGACCACGACATAGTCGAAGGAATTGCGGGCATTCTCGATGAGCCCCGCCATCGCCTGGGAGGCGAGCAGTTCGTTGCTCTGATGCCTGCGATCCGCCGCTCCGCCGCCGGCCGGCAGGATCGCGAGCTTCGTGCGCTGGTCCACCTTGATGCCGGCAGGCCAGGTCGCTTCTCCCGTCAGCGTCTCCACCAGCCCCGTGCGCGGAGCCGGCGTGATCATTTGGGTGAGGCCGGGCTTGCGGATGTCTGCGTCAATCAACAGCGTCCGCTTCCCGCTCGAGGCCAGTAGCGCCGCAAAATTGGCCGCGACGATCGACTTGCCCTCGTCCGGAAGGGCCGAGACGATCGCGATGACGCGGCTCTCGTTCCCGGGGAGCATATGGTCGCAGGCGAGCTTGGCATTCCGGAACGTCTCCGCGAAGGCGGAGCGCGGCGCGTCGAGCACGATCCGCGACAGGCGTTGGAATGGCGTGGCACCTTCCGAAGGGTCGTGCGGTTGTCGGTCCGATCCGAACCGGGCCCGCACGAGTTGCGTCGTTTTCTTCGGCCGCGACCCGATCAGCGGAACATAGCCGAGCGATCGGTGGCCGAGCACGGAGCGCACTTCGCCTTCAAGCCGGAATGTCCTTTCGCGGAATTCGAGGAATGCGGCATAGGCGCCTCCGAACATCAATCCGAGTACGGCCGAAAGCGCCAGGGTCATGGTCTTCTTCGGGCTCGACGGCGCCGTCGGGACGCCGGCTTCGGAAATGACCCGCGCCTTGGCGATCGGGAAGGACTGCTGCTGCGTCGCCTGTTCGTAGCGGCCGAGATAGGATTCGTAGAGCGTCTTCAGCGCCGCGGCCTTCTGCTCGAGGACGCGCAACTGCACCAGCGACTTGCTGGCGTCGGAATTCTTGCCGGCGATCCCCTCGATGCTCTTGCGCAGCGAGGCCTCGCGCGAGCGGGCGACTTCGAACTCGTTTTTGTAGCTTGCCGTCAGCTGCTGCAGTTCCTGATAGATCTGCCGGCCGATGTCCTCCTTCTCGGCCCGAAGCGAAACCGCCTGCGGATGGTCCTCGCCGAAATTCTGCGCCACCTCCTGCTCGCGTTTGCCGATGCCGAGATAGCGGGTGCGCAGCTCCCGGATCACCGAATTGTCACCCTCCTTGGGAGAGATGGTGGCATTGTTGACGGCGGCCTCCGGCCCCTGGTCGATGATCGACTTGAACTGCTCGTAGCGCGCCGAGGCGCTGGCCGTGTCGGCCTGCGCGACGATCAGTTGACTGTTGAGATCGGCGAGCTGCTGTTCGGACATCAGTTCGCCGCGCGCCGCGGTCAGGCCATTCTCGCTGCGGAACTGCTCGACCTCCAGGGCGGCCGCCTGCGAGCGCTGCCTGAGATCGTCGAGCCGTTCCTGCAGCCACACCGAGGCTCGTTCGGTCGCTTCGAAATTGGCGTTCAGCTGGTCCGTCAGATAGGCTTCGGCATAGGTCCTGACGATATTTGCGGCAAGCTGCTGATCGCTCGATCGAAAGGAAAGCGCAATCACCGAACTGCGGCCGACGCGTTCCACATAGAGCGACTGCTGCAGAATTGCCGAGGCTTTCAGCCGGCGGCCGTTGCGCGCCGCTTCCTCCGAAACGCCCGGCCCGCCCGAGAAGAGGCCGGTCGCCGTCTTCAGCCAGTCCTTGACGACGGCGGCAGGCGCACGGGGCGGATTGACGATCGTATCGTTCTCCGAAAGGTTGAGCTTGTCGACCACCCGCAGCGCCAGCTCTCCGGACTTCAGGATCTCGACCGCGCTGGCGATCTGCGTATCGAGCATCTGGCTGTTGGTGGGCACCGGTTCTTCCTCGGCATATTTCGACAGGTTGTCGTCGAGGAGGATCTGCGTCAGCGAGGTGTAATAGGGGGTAGCGAACAGCAGATAGGCGGCCCCGAGCAAGATGAAGAGCACGACGAAAGCTGCAACGAGCCTTGCCCGGCGGACGACGACGGCCAGCAGACGGTCGAGATCGATAAAGCCGTCCGATTGTTCTTCGCGGGGCACGATGCTCAAGGGCACACTTCTCTGTTTCATGGGGGCCGTTCTGTTCATCTTTTTCTCCGGTCCTCCTGCATGCTTCCTTCAAAACATGCAGTATTTCAAAGTGCTGCAGCGATCTGTCTGCGTCCCGCAGGACGCGCGGCGCTGTGGTCCCGGCGGCCTTGCGCGGCCGCCGGGAGTTTGGGCTTATGCCGCGCGGATGCGGCTTTCGTGAGACAGGACGATCTCGCGAACGGATTCGAACACGACGTCGCCAATGTCGGCGCGAGCGAGGGCGAAGGCGACATTGGCCTCGATGAAGCCCTGTTTCGAACCACAGTCGAAGGTCCGGCCCTCATAGGGATGGGCATGGAAGGATTGATTTGCCGAGAGATTCAGCATGCCGTCGGTCAGCTGGATCTCGTTGCCGGCGCCGCGTGCCTGATGCGCGAGAATGGAGAAGATCTCCGGCTGCAGGATATAGCGGCCGTTGAGATAGTAATTGGACGGCGCCTGGCCCGCCGGCGGCTTTTCGATCATCTCGGTCACCGAGAAGCCGTGACGCACCGTATTGCCCTTGCCGACGATGCCGTATTTCGAGGCCTCCTCGGGCGCGCATTGCTCGACGGCGACGACATTGCCGCCGACCTCGCGATAGAGATCCATGAGCCCGGCCATGCAGCCGCGTGCACCGAAGGACACCATGTCCGGCAGCAGCAGTGCGAAGGGCTCGTCGCCGATCAGGTCGCGTGCGCACCAGACGGCATGGCCGAGGCCGAGCGGCGCCTGCTGGCGCGTGAAGCTGACCGATCCTGCCGCCGGCAGCATCGCTTCGAGCTCCGAGATCTGCGCATTCTTGCCGGAGCGCGACAGCGACGAGATGAGTTCGGGGGTGTCGTCGAAATGGTCCTCGATCACCTGCTTGTTGCGGCTGGTGACGAAGACGATGTGCTCGATGCCGGCCTGGCGCGCCTCGTCGACGGCGTACTGGACGACTGGGCGGTCGACGATCGTCAACATCTCCTTCGGCACGGCCTTTGTCGCGGGAAGGAATCTCGTTCCGTTCCCGGCAACGGGGATCACTGCTTTCCTGACGGTCCTGATGCGGTCCATTTTGTTATCCTTTGCTTGTGTGAGGATCATTGCCCAGCGGGGATCGTTCAGCCGCCACCGTGATCGGGGCGGGTTGCGGCGCCCGCGCCGCCAGGCGGCGCAATCGCGCGGCGATCGGCATCCTGAGATGCCGAAGCGCTATCGGGTCGGCGAGCGCTGTCTTCAGCGCTCCAGCCAACGATCTCTTTTTCAGGTACTCGACGAAGAGAAGAAACGAGCGCGCCTGGCGAAAGCCGCGCGCACGCTTGCGCTGCATCTTTCGCGACAGCGGGTCGAGCGCGTATCGCTGCAGGAACGCCTCGTCTGCCGCCATCATCGCGTCGATGTGCTCGAGTTTCAGCACGCGGGAAATCGAGCCCTCGCGGATGTGATAGGTGTAACCGGCCGAGGGCTCCACCGCGCAACGGCCGCCGCAGGCAAGCGCGGATGCGAGCAGGATGTAATCCTCGCCGATCCTGAGCGACTCATCGAAGGCAAGGTCATGATCGGCCAGGAAGCGGCGCTCGAACACCGGCTTCATGTAGCCGAAATTGTGCTCGGATCGGAAAATCACATTCGATTCGATAAAGGCTGGCAGCGTCAGTTCCGGCAGTGCTTCGAGATGGGCGTCCTCGAACATCCGGACATTGCTTCCGTCGAGAGACAGCACGTCGAGATTGTCGACAACGATCTGCGCTCCTGCCGCTTCGGCGCGCGTAACCATCCGCGCCAGTCTTGCCGGTCGCACCGTATCGTCCGAATCGAGAACGGCGATCCAGCGGCCGCGTGCCGCCGCCAAGCCGGCATTGCGGGCCCCGCCCGGGCCGCGATTGTGCTCGAGCGCAATGAGCCGGACCCTAGGGTCGTCAATCGCAGTGACGAGAGCAACTGTGTCATCCGAGGAGCAATCGTCGACAACGATCACCTCGACCGTGATGCCGTCCTGGGCAAGGGCGCTGGCGATGGAGCGGGTGATCGTGTCGGCGGAATTATAGGCGGCGACCACGAAGGTGACGTCGGGGATGGGTTCGTTCGTAGGCGTGTGGACAGGAGGGTTGACGGGCGCGGTCATCGGGAGGTCACCTCGGCGGCTCCGTATTGCTCGAGCTCCTTGTGGCCGAGGAGGCCGCTGATCACGCCGGCGTGCAGCACGGCGCGCAGCGCATAGCGATTTCGCCGGATGACTAAGGGCAAAAAGAGAGCCGCGGCGCATGCACAAAAGGCCGCCTTGGAGGCTGCGAGCGCAAGGTTCAGCGGCTGGCCCGCACCGCGCGCCTTTTCCGCCAGCAGCCGTCCGTGCGTTTGGCCGGAACGGAAGCGCCGCTTGGCCAACCACGCAAACGAGGCCCGGCTTACCGGCACCGGCTCATGCACCCAGGCGTCCGCGGCAAAGGCGATCGTTCCGCCGGCCTGGTGCATGCCGGTGAAGAAGTCCGTGTCCTCGCCTCCGCTCCGGCCGAGCGCGAGCTTGAAGCGGCGGCCATGGAGCGAGGGGGCCCTGATTCTGAGCAGCGCGTTGCAGGTATAGCCCGTGCGGATTTCACCCTTCACCCACACCGGCAAAGTCGAGTGGAAGTCGCCCCGGCGCATCCAGGCGGGGGCCGCCGGCGCGTAGTGGGCCCGGACCGGGCCGAGGACCGCGTCCGCGCCGCTCGCCTGCGCCTCTTCCAGGAGGCTGACCAGCCAGTCGCTCGAGGCGGTCTCGTCATCGTCGATGAACGCGAGCAGGTCGCCGGTGCTGTTGTCGAGGCAGGCGTTGCGGGCGATCGAAATGTTCGACGCCGGGCAATGGAGATAGGTGACCTCGAACGGCATTTCCGGCCGCAATTTCTCGACGAGCGCCCGGGCGCTCGGCGTGGAATCGTTGTCGGCGACGATGACGCGAAGCGACGCCCTTGCGGGCACCGTCACTGCTGCGAGCGATCGAAGCGTCGCGGCGAGCTCGGGCCGGCGAAATGTGCAGACGCCGATGTCGATCTGAAGGGGCGCGCTCATTGAGCTACCCGCCGCCGGAAATCAAGGAGTTCCCGCCAGAAGCCGGCGGACCAGGCGAGATGCATGACCATGGCCGACAGCGCCGCCAGCGGCCCGTAGGGGTTGCGCTGGCCGACCGCCATCCAGACGCCATAGCCAAGGCACGCCGCTGCCCAGACGCCGAAGGGTATGATCGCCGCCCAGTTGATGATGGCGAGAAGCGCGCCGAATGCGACGGGCGCGACGCCAAGCGGCAACACCTGCCGAAGGCCGGGCATGGCGCGGTGCTTGAGGATGTTCCTGGCGCGGCCGCGGCCATAGCCGAAATACTGCTTGAACAGCGGCACGATTCGGGTGCGCGGATAGTAGATCATGCTGGTCCTGTCCGTCATCCAGATCCGATAGCCGGCTTTGCCCAAGCGAAAATCCAGTTCGGCATCTTCGTTGTGGCTGAAGGTCTCGTCATAGCCACCAACATCCGTGAAGGCGGCAATGCGCATCAGGGCATGATGGCCGTGCTCGGCCCAGTGGCCGGCGGCACCGGTCCGGTGCTTGGAGCCGCCATTGCCGAGCTTGGAGTTCTGGGCATAGGCCGTCGCTTTCTGGAAGGTACCGAAACCCTCGGTCTGCATGGCGACCACGACCGAGTCGGCTCCGGTTGCAAGCGCTTCCTCGACGAGACGCTCGCAATAATCGTCGGGGTAGCTCGCATGCGCGTCGATGCGGATCAGGTAGTCGAAGCCCGAACCGAGTTCGGCGACGGCCCGGTTGACTGCCGCGCTCTGGATTCGCTTCGGATTGTCGAGGAAGAGGACGCGTGGATCCTCTTCGGAGAGGCGGCGCGCGATCTCGCGCGTGCCGTCGTCACTGCCGCCGTCGGCGATGACGATCTTCGCGTTAATGACGCCAAGCGACGGACGCAGCTTCGCGACAAGCGCTTCGATATGCAGCGCTTCATTGAGGCAAGGGATGACGACGAGGGTCGAGGTCGACGCCGGGCTGTCCGCGGTCATAGCAATCCACTTTCGTTGTGACGGGCTTCCGCAAGGGCAGCGGCCGGAATGATCGTTTGCGTTGCGTCGTGGGTGAGCGTCGCCAGCCGCCGCACAAGCGTCTCGCAGTCCGAGCGGTCAAACACCCAGGTGGCAGGGTGACACCGGCCGATGCGGTCGGCGGCTTCGGAAAACTTGTCCGGCGTCATCGAGCCCAGAAGCGCGGCGAGGGCGTCGGGATTGGCTTCCTCGAGCACGAGACCGATGCCACGCACGGCGAGAAAGCGCGCCGTCTCCGTACCCTTCATCGCGATCGGGACGCGCCTGTGGCGGCATCCTTCATAGAGCCGGTTGGGCAATAGCCAGTTGGAGTTCTGGCCCTCCTCGAAGAAGTCGATCGCCCAGGTGAAGTGGACAGCACCGTAGATCTCCGCGAGGTCCTCCGGATTCCGGTAGGCGCCGTCGAACCGCATGAACGGCTCGTTTTGCACGAAGCCGTCGAAATCCCTGAGTTCCGAATAGGCGGGCCTGCCGCGCAGAACGACTTCGAAGCGTCCTTCCATCCGGCGGGAAAATTCGGCGAGGAGGTGGAGTGACTTGCGGCAGCGCAGCGCTCCGAACCAGCCGATCCTCCAGGGCGCACCGGGCTGCGGATACCGGGCTGGGACGGCCGCCGGCAGCGTGCTCCCGTCGATTTCAAGAACCTTGTTCTCGAGCAGCATCGGCGGCGCCTCGAGGCCCGAAAGGGGGCGGAAATAGTGTTCGATGAAGGCCGGCGAACTGGTGATCAACGAACGGGCGTCTCGGCCGAGGCGCGCCTCGGCGGCGCGGAGCGCCCGCCCGACCATGTCCCTGCGCAGCATCAGCCGGTGGATGTCGAGGCACTCGTAGACGATCGGAACGTCGCCGCCGAAGAGCGTCACGGCGCGTTTGGCGACGGCGAGCATTTCGAGATTGCGGGCGATGATGAGGTCGGGCTTGCGAAGATGGCCGAGCCTGCTTTTCAGCGACAGGCAGGCCGCGGCGACGGCGCCGAGCCGCTGGGCGAAGCGCCCGTCCGCTGTCGTTCCGAGTTCGATTGGCTCGACGCCGCTCGCGGCTGCAAGCGGGTTGGCGCCGCGGCGGAAGCCCGCCAGCGTGACATGAGCGCCACCGGCGAGCAGCGTCAGCGTTCTTCGCCGCACGGCGGGGTCGGCAAGGTCCTGTGCCAAATAGAGTATCTGCAGCATGAAAACATCCGTTTCCCTGCTCAGCCCGGGCCGAGCTTAGTTCAGTTTTTTGTGCACCGCAACAAGTTGTTGCAATTGCTCATTAAATGGTCAGTTGCTCAGATTGCGGTCAATCCAGCCGGCAGGCCACCGACTCGGGGAATTGGCACTTGCCACCAGGGGCCGTGAAGGCGACCCGATCGACCTGGAGCTTTGTCGGCTCCTTATAGGAGAAGGTGCCCATCCAATCGCTGAGCGTCTCCGTTCCCCACAGGCTGAAGAAAATCTTCTGGGCGTTCACCGGTATTTTGGCGGGATCGGTGACCTCGTGGACCAGCTCGCCGTTGATATAGTAGCGTAGCCGGTCCTTCTCCCAGACGAAGGCATAATCGTTGAATCCCTGGTTGGCACCGCCCGGCACATCGGCCAGAAACTCGTTGCCCCCCTTCGCCGATACATACTGGTTGATCTGCACTTTCGCGGTGTTCTTGCCGAGCACCTCGAAATCGATCTCGTCGTGCGGCTTCTTGTCGGTCGGGCCGATATAGGTGAAGAAGGCCGAATTCAGCCCGGAACCGTCCGCCGACTTGATTCTCGCCTCGTAGGTGCCGTAGCCGAAACGCTTGCGCGTCTGGATCTCGCCGCAGGCGAAGTTGCGCTTGCCTTCCTTGCGTTCCTCGAAACCCAGTTCGAGAACTCCATTGACGATCTTCACCTGCTTCTTCGACCAGGTGCAATTCTGGTGCGCGCCGTTGTCCCAGCCGTCCGAGACGTACCAGAGCTTTCTGTCCAGCTTGTCGAAGTCATCGATGAACGAGGTGCCTTTGGCACCGTCCTGCGCGGTGGCGCTGCTCACGTTGCAAGTGAGCGGAAGTGCGGTGACAAGGGCGAGGCACAACAGGCGCCCGTAACGGTCGGATTTCATTGTCTTGCTGCCTTTGCTGCGGATTCGGGTGGGGGCATGGGAGCCCGAGCGAGGCTCGACTGAGGGTTGTGGAAAGGGCGCGCAAGCGCGCCACCCCGAAGCAGCACATCGCGCGCGAGGTCACTCTGCGTCGGGACATAAGCGCCCATACTCGCGATATCGGTCACTCCTCTCGGGCGGCGCCTCATGGCGCCGTTTCAACGAAGCAGACTTAAGCTCACGGCGAACAAACTAGGGCATTTGCAAAGAGAAAATATGGCAGTGCAGCAGAAAACCGAACGAAGCTATGCTGCAGCGCACCCCAGCGGCGAAGTTTTCGCGACCGGGCCGGCATCGGCCTGACGACGTCATCCCGGCTAAATCCCTGTTTCGCCGCATGTTGCGAAAACTGTGCCCCGCAAAATTTGGGGGCAATCGCGGGTTGTGTGGTGCGGCTGTGAATTTCGCTGGAGAGACGCGATTTTTCCGGCGCCGAACTGCGCTTTTGACGGTCGCCGAGGGGAAATACGGCAAGGATGAGGCGGGCGTTGCCCCCGCGCCTTCCGCGGCGCCAGGTTAATCGATTCGCATCTTTGAGGAGTTGCGCCCGCCACCGGCGCCATCCCGCCGCGGCTTGCAATGCAAGACATCCCCTAAAATGTTACTGGTAAATCGCCGCGCCCAAGACAATAGTGTGTCCATACTTTAGTGCTTTCAGTACCAAAGCAAGCCCGCCGCGCAATCGGCGGGTTTTTTACGGAGTAGGGGGAGCCGCTCTCGGCCCGGATGCAGCAATCAATGCGAGCGGACTACTCGTTCCTGCGCTTGGCCGAGATGGTATCGCGATCGCCCCCTCGGAGAGGCTTCTTCATGTCGTCAAGTTCCGCCTGACGCTCGGCCGCGACAATCGGTTCACTTGATTTCAGCGAAGATTTCAGGATCGCCGCCAGCAGGCCGACGGGGCCCAGCACACATCCGATCAGCAACCAAAGAAGACTATGTCCGCCCCTGACCGCGGCGACGACCGCGGTCGCGATGGCGCAGAAAATCCAGAACTCGACGATCATCGACTCTCACTTGACACCTGCCGAGGAAGAACCCTCAGCTTACTCTTCCGCTACGTGGTTGGAGCCTTCTGCCCTGGCTTGCCCGCGCCACATGCCGGCTCCGACGGATCGTGCCATTTCCTGTGCGGCGGCGTACAGTCCCTTGTCGTGATTTTCTTCACGGCTGACGGCATGGCCGGATTCAACCAGCCACTGGTTGACGTCCTTGCCGTCCGCTCGGAAGCATGCGCCGATATAGCGACCGTAGCGGTCGCGGCCGGCGAACCTGCAGCGGGTGGGGCGGGATGCCGACAGAAACGCCTCAAGGGCCAGCGCCGCTTTCTTGCCGCACTGATAGTCCGCCCCTGTTTCGTCGCGGCAAAACTGCCAATCCTCGGGTGCATCCACTCCGTAAAGCTGGATGCGCTCGCCTCCAATTTTGATGGTATCGCCATCGATCACGAAAGCGTCGCCGCGGAGCGGGCCGGCCGCGGCGCACGCGCCCGGCGTGGTCAGCAGGGCAAGCGCGATCGTCGCCGTTCGCATAGGAGAGCACGGGGAAGCCGACCGTGCGCGTGGCCGCTTTTCTTCAGCGAGGGTTCTTACGGCGATCCGACTGCCGATCATGCGTCCATCCAGCCCCTGTTGTGGCGCTGAATCTAGCTCAAGCAGCTTGCCGTTCGCATCCTTGAAAAACTAGGGGCCTGGTTCGAGACCAGTGGATATCTGCCCTTCGCCCCTGAAGGGGCGCCAGCCCCTTCAGTAACACCGCATCCTCGCAAGACTGCGTCAGAAGACGAACATGTAGAGCAGGACGATGACGATCAGGGGAACACCCATCAGCCAGAGAACGATGCCTTTCATTTCGCTATCCCGGTAGTTGTTGACCATGCCGGGGTAACGCTGCGCGGGGAAAAGCGTTCCTGCTGGCGCCATGGGGCTACAGGCTTGTTTGGTCGTCGGGCCGCGTCTATTCCGCTCGCTCCAGCGCAAAGGCGTCGAGCAGGTAGCGGACATCACCGGATCCGCCGAGCGCCATCGGGGCTGCGGACCGGGAGCGCCGCAGGTGTTCGGTCTTGTCGGCGGCGATTCCGCCGACGATCGCCGGGAGGGCGCCGGGGTTTGCCAGCGCATAGGCAAACGCCGCCGCGGTCCCTTTATTGCGCTTGATGTCGAGGAAATGCCGCAGCTCGTATCGGTCGCGGATATGGCGCTCGTGCCGCCGCAGCGCCGCGGTGGCTTCGCGGCTCAGACGGGCCTCGGCGAGGATGGCGCGGTCGGCCTCGTAGAGGCGCCGCAGGTCGACCGTTCGGTGGCTGCCGCTCAAGGAATCGGCGCGCACGACCGCCGCATAGCCGCAGCTATGGATGATCTTGTAGCGCGCACCGCGCGCGAGCGCCCTAGCATAGAAGTCGAAATCCTCGCCGAGGCGCAGGGTCTCGTTATAGCGAAGGTCGAATTGGTCCAGGAACGAACGCCGCATCAGCGGCTTCAGGAAACCGATTTCGCCACGCCGCACGCCGCGGCGCGATATGTTGCCTTCGACGAAGCCGACCAGGTCGAGCAGGCGAGGTCTCGGCGCGAAGCGGTCGATCCTGCGCGCCGCGCCGATTGCCTGCGCCGCGTCGATGAAGGCGATGTTGTCGGCGATGAAATCCCAGCCGTCCTGCGCGAGCAACTGGCGCATCCGCCCGGGGAAGAAGAAATCGTCCGCATCCAGTATGCCCACGAGCGGCGATTCGGAAATGGCAATCGCATGGTTGCGGGCCGCGGCGGGTCCGCGGTTCTCGTCGAAGCGGACCACGTTCAGACGTCCGCTGCCGTCGTCGGCGGCGCGCGCCACGGCGGCGGTATTATCGGTCGACCCGTCGTCAATGACGACGACTTCCGCGACTTCCGGCTCTGCGAGCGCCGAAAGGATGGCCTGGGCGATCGTCTCGGCGGCGTTCTTGGCGGCAATGATAATGCAGACATTCGTCGGCGCGGCTGCGTTCATACGGGCCTCCAGCGGGTCTCGGATGGGTCTTGTTGCGGTCCGGGCTCGTTGCCTTCGACTGGACGATTCGAGGTAAGAACACGCAGCAATTCGGTGCGCTAAAGGACCTTCTGCGCCGGGGAGGGCAGAGGGCCCTGGAGCGGGCAAGAGGGAACATGCATGGCGATCATGTCGCAAACGCGTCAAAGGGCAAGATTTTTTCGCACGTGCGAAGGAGCCCGGAAAGCGGTCAGGAATTAAAGTGGCCGGGACGGTTCAGCCGGCGCAGGGGAACCTTGGTCACCTGCTTTTCGTCACTTGTCGGATCCGCCGGCAGCTTGCCGGGAGACGACTTTCGGCGCTCGCGCGCCTCCTTCCACACCATGAAAAGCACCGCGAGAAAATACCCGACCTGTATCAGAACGGCACAGAGCAACGTCTGGATGGCCGTCGTGGCGAGCGATCCGGTTAGAAAATACGTTGCTATGGCAAACGCCGCCAGCGCGCCGAACATGCTCATGACGAAGCGTGGTGCGAACATTGCCTACCCCGCTTTCCGATTTGCTCGTGGAACCGTCATTGCACTCCCGCCCTCGCTCCTTTTTCCCACTATATTAGCGGTCGCTTTTCTCTTCAACCTGCAAAATGCAACTTTGTCGCTACAGTTCTTATCCTGAAAAGCTTTCCGTCATCTTTAGGTAGACCGAGCAATTAGAATGGGTCCGAGGGTTAAACGACACAATCACTGATATGTTCGACGGATTTAGGGGATTATTTTTCCGCGAAGTGCAGCGGTCGAAAATGACTCGCTGCCACGGCCCCTAAATTCACAGGGGAAAATGCGAACTCATTCTGTTTGTTGTAATTTTTGTCTCTGCCGCAGCCATTTTCCGCGATCAACTTTTGTTACAGCCAGCAGGGCCTTGGCTGGAGAATATGTGCAGCGCAATAAAATGATGCAATGCAACAATCACTGCCAAAAGTCGGACTTTTTAAATCTTCACGCCGGAAAGCCGTCGTCGCCGCCAGTGAAAAATTGATGCGTCAAATACAATACTTTAGCCATCGCAAATAATGAACGCGCGCCGATGTTTGAATGGGGCGAGGACGAACGCAACTATTTTAGCGCTGAACTCCAAACCGTATACTTAAAATTTTGTAATAGTCTCTGACCGGCACGCCCGCTAAACACCCTCGTGGCGGTGTGCGCTGCCGCTGCCATCATTCCGCCTTCAAAAATCAAATTCTCACCATACACTCGCGCTAGATGACGCTCCGTCCCTCGGGACCGACAATCGCCAACGTAAATGGAGTCACCTCTATGAAGTCCGCGACTCGCTCGGCCAGTACGGCTTTTTTTATTCCCCAGGAGACCGGTGCGATCCGGCCGATCGGCGGAATATCAAAGCGAAGCTTCGACATTCTCATTGCCATCGTGGCACTAATCGCCCTCAGTCCGCTTTTCCTGCTCGTCATGACGCTGGTAAAGCTCTCCGATGGCGGCAGCATTTTTTACGGCCACCGCCGCATCGGCCACAACGGCCAGACCTTCAAGTGCCTCAAGTTCCGCACGATGATGGAAAACGGCGATCGGGTGCTGCAGGAATTCCTCAAGTCGAATCCTGCCGCCTACGAAGAGTGGCGCACGACCCGCAAGCTGCAGTACGATCCGCGCGTTACCGTCGTCGGAAGCGTCCTTCGCAAGCTCAGCCTCGATGAACTCCCGCAGCTCATCAACATCATTCGTGGTGAAATGAGCATCGTCGGCCCGCGTCCGGTGGTCGAAGACGAACTGGAGCTCTACGACGCTGCCGCTGAGTTCTATCTGCGCTCGCGTCCGGGCCTGACCGGCCTCTGGCAGATCAGCGGTCGTAACGATGTGTCCTATGCCACCCGGGTGGCCTTCGATACCCATTATGTCCAGAACTGGTCGCTCCTTGCCGACCTCGTCATCGTCTTCAAGACCATCCCCGCTGTCTGCCTCTCCCGCGGCAGCTACTGAAATCTTGGCGTCGGCTCGCGACTGAGCGCAACGTCAAGCAACGGGAAATCCCAGATGCAATCGATCAGAGTTCCAGGGGTGCCAGCCGGCTCCCGCAAGCTTTTCCATTTCGCCCGCGTCGCGCTCTGCGCGGCACTTGTCTTGTCTGGTGCGGGCATGGCTCGGGCGGACGATTATCGCCTCGGCGTCATGGACAAGTTGCGGATTCGCGTTGCCGAATGGCAGACCGCCGAGGGCGCGGTCCGGGATTGGTCGGCTGTCGGCGGAGAATACACGGTCGGAGCCTCCGGCAACGTGTCGCTGCCTTTTGTCGGCGACCTGCCTGCCTCCGGCCGCACGACCACGGAACTCGCTGAAGAGATCGGCATCAAGATGCAAAAGCTCTTCGGGCTTCGTGACCGGCCGTCAGCCTCGGTCGAGATGGCGCAATACCGTCCGGTCTATCTCTACGGTGAGGTCGAGACGCCAGGCGAATATCCCTATGCCCCCAATCTCACCGTACTCAAGGCAATCAGCCTTGGCGGCGGACTGCGCCGGGGCCCGACCGGCCAGCGCTTTGCACGCGATTATATCGCTGCGAACGGCGATTCGTCCGTCCAGGTGGCGGAGCGCAACCGCCTGCTCATTCGCCGAGCCCGCCTTCAGGCGGAAATCGCCAAGCACGACAAGATCACGTTGCCGGAGGAGCTCAAGAACGTCCCCGGTGTCGACAAGCTGCTCGAAAGCGAGACGGCTCTGATGGTGTCGCGCGACAAGCGGCAGGAACGTCAGCTCGACGCCCTGGCTGATCTCAAATCGCTGCTGCAGAGCGAGATCGACTCGCTGGCGAAGAAATCCGAAACGCAGCAGCGTCAGTTCGAGCTCGCCACCGAGGACCTGGACAAGGTCGACAGCCTTGCCGAGAAGGGCCTGGCGCTCAGCCAGCGCAAGCTCTCGCTCGAGCAGCGGGTGGCGGACGTCCAGTCGCAACTTCTCGACATCGACACGACCTCGCTGAAGGCCAAGCAGGACGTCAGCAAGGCGACGCAGGACGAATCCAACCTGCGCAACGACTGGGATGCGCAACTCGCCCAGGAGCTGCAAAATACCGAAGCCGAACTCGACACGCTGACGCTGAAGCTCGGCACCAGCCGCGACCTGATGACCGAGGCGCTCATGCAGTCGGCCGAGGCGGCACAATTGGACGAGCAGGCTGCAAACATCACCTATTCGATCATTCGCGAAGAGGACGGGAAGTCGAAGGAGATCGCGGCGACCGAAACGACGCCGGTGCTTCCGGGCGACGTAATCAAGGTCAATGCCGCCGTGGCAATGCGGTGAATGCATGCGGATTCGCAAGGCGAGCCTCATAGATCCTGAAGCGAATGGGCTTTACGGCACCGCAGCCGTGGCTCTTTCGCTGTTCGTCTTCGCCTATTCGACCCGTTTCGGGCCGATTTCCATCCTCGCCTATTACGGTCTGTGGCTGCCGCTCGTTCTCGTCGACTACCGCAAGGTCCTCGGCAATTACGGCAGGTTCGTGTGGATTTTCGCCTTCGTGGTCCTTGCCTGTCTTTCGACGTTCTGGTCGGCCGCGCCCGGCGTGACGGCGCGAGCCGGGATTCAATATGTGAGCCACATCGTCTGCGCGCTCATCGCCATGCGGGTCATCGACATCCGCACACTCACCCGCGGCGCCATTGCGGGCGTCGCCATCGTGCTCGTCTATTCGCTGCTCTTCGGCGTCTACCACTACGACCCGCTCGACGGCACCTACAGCTTCGTCGGCGCATTCGCTTCCAAGAACCAGTTGGGCTTCTATGCCTCGCTCGGCATCTACTTCGCCTTCATGGCCGTCGCCGTTCTTGGCGAGCGGGGCGTCTGGTGGGCCGCTGCCGGGGGCGCAGGCGTAATCTCCGCTTATGCGCTGTTCGCCTCCCAATCGGCGACGTCGGTGCTGACGACAGTCGCGATCCTCGGACTTTGCGTCGGCATGCGCGCGATCACGGCGCTCAGGCCCGCGAGCCGGAAGGGGCTCTTTATCGGCGTGGCGGTTTTCGGCAGTGTCGCCGCGGTTGCACTGATCTATGCCGGTGCCATCGATCTCGTCCTCGGCGCATTCGGCAAGGATTCGACGCTCACCGGCCGCACCTATCTGTGGCAGCAAGGAATAGAAGCGGCGCAGGCGTCGCCGATCTTCGGCATCGGCTATCAGGCCTATTGGGTCCAGGGATTTTCCGAGGCGGAGCGTCTGTGGGAAGAGTTCTACATCACCGCCCGCTCCGGCTTCCACTTTCACAACACCTATATCGAGGCCGCCGTCGAAACCGGATTGGTCGGCCTGCTGCTGTTGACGATGCTGCTGCTCACGGCGGTGTTCGGGCAATTGAAGCGTCTGCTGTCCGAGGACCGTGACGCGGAGGCCATGGTGCTGTTCGGCATCGCCATGCTCCTTCTCATCCGCTCCTTCGTCGAGATCGACATCATGAACCCGTACCATGTCGGATCCTTCCTGCTTTACCTTACCGCAGGGAAATTGACGATCGCCCGCCGCCGCCAGGCGGTGACCTGGCTTTGGCCGGGCGACGGGCACGCGCCGGCCTATCGGCCGCGGCCCACTATGTGACATTACGGTCAGAGGGGACGATGGGGACGATCCGGGCGATTCAGTATCTTCGGGCGGCGGCGGCGCTCGCAGTCGTGATCTTTCACGCCGCCGAGAAGACCGGCCACGATTTTACGATCGGAGCGGCCGGTGTGGACGTCTTCTTCGTCATCAGCGGCTTCATCATGTGGGTCATCTGCGACCGGCGGCCGGTGACCCCCGCGAAATTCATCGCCGATCGCCTCCGCCGCATCGTCCCGGTCTACTGGTTTGCGACGGCCGTCATGATTTCCGGCGCGCTGGCAGGGCTGTTTCCCAACTTGGTGCTGACCCTCGACCACGTCCTGGCCTCGCTGGTCTTCATTCCAGTCCGCTCGCCGAGCAGCGGCGAGATCTGGCCGGTGCTCGTCCAGGGCTGGACGCTGAATTTCGAGATGCTCTTTTACGCCGTGTTCGCGGCATCCCTGCTGCTGCCGCGCCATTTGCGCCTCCCGGCCATCACCGGCCTCTTCATGGCGCTGGTCGCGGTCGGGTTGGTTGCTCGCAGTGAAAATGCTCTCTTGCTGACCTATACGCGACCGATCATCCTCGAATTCGTCGCGGGCATGATCCTCGGAGAGTTCTGGCTCCGGGGGAAGGTTCCCGGGGCGACGATCGGTTCTTCGTTGATCGCCTGCTCGCTCGGCGGCTTCGCCCTGATCGGAGGCCTCCATCTTCCCTTCGACGAACGCACGACCGGGCCGCTCGCCGTCCTCCTCGTTCTCGGAGCGCTGTCGCTCGAGGCAAGCGGACGGGTGCCGATGCTGAACCTGCCGGCCCTGCTCGGCAATGCTTCCTATTCGATCTACCTCTGGCACGCCTTCGCGATCTCGGTCGTCGCCAAGGCCGGCGGTATATTGGGCCTGCCCGCGGCGATCTCGATGGGCCTGGCGATCGTAGCGGGGACGCTGGCCGGAATCGCAGCTTATGCGTTTCTCGAGCGCCCGCTCGTGCAACAGGGACGGACGTCGCCGTCGACCGTCGGCCTTACCGGGCCTGCCGCCCAGTAGGCCGAGCCTGCCTGTTGCTCAGCCGTTTCGGCGCGAATGCCAGTTCCAGGCGGATTCGGTGATTGCCGCCAGGTCGTATTGCGGCTCCCAGCCGAGCACTTGCCGTGCCTTGTCGTTGTTGGCGACGAGCGTCGTCGAGTCGCCCTCGCGGCGGCCGACATAGCTGACATTGAACGGTCGCCTGGAGACCTTTTCGATCGCCCCGAGCAACTCTTTCACGGTTGTCCCCGTGCCGGTGCCCAGATTGAGCTCGACGCTGTCGCCGCCCTCGAGCAGGTAATCGACGGCTCGCACATGCGCATCGGCGAGGTCGAGAACATGGATATAGTCGCGCACGCAGGTGCCGTCGCGCGTCTCATAATCGGTTCCGAAGACCTTGAACCCTTCGCGCCGGCCAAGCGCCGCGTCGATCGCCAGCGGAATCGCATGCGTCTCCGGTTCGTGCCATTCGCCGATGCGGCCCTCGAAATCGGCGCCGGCGGCGTTGAAATAACGCAGGATGACGGAGCGCAGGCCCTTGTAGAGGCCGTAGTCCTTGAGCGCCTGCTCGCAGACCCACTTGGTCCGGCCATAGGGGTTGATTGGCGCCTGCTTGTGCGTTTCGTCCATCGGCACGCTGTCGGGCAGACCGTAGGTGGCGCAGGTGGACGAGAAGACAAAAGCCTCGATGCCGGCGGCAAGCGTCGCCGACAACAGGGTCAGCGTTCCGATGACATTATTGTCGTAGAAGGCGACCGGATCCTTGACCGACTCGCCGACCTCGATCATCGCCGCGAAATGCAGGACCGCCCGCGGCCGATGGCGGGACAGCACTTCGTCAAGGCGCCGCCGATCGCGAATGTCGCCCTTCTCCAGAACGCCCCAGCGGACAAATTCTTCATGACCGTTGGAAAGATTGTCGTAGACGACCGGGTGGTAGCCCTTTTCGGCCAGTCGGAGGCAGGTGTGGGAGCCGATATAGCCGGCACCGCCGACGACGAGGATGTTGTTGTTCTTCACGGGCAACCTCAGGAAGTGACTTTCAGAAACCGGGATGGAGCGTCATTGGCTTTCGCAACCAATAGCGGCGATTTTTCAACACAATATGTAAGTTCTGCAAAAGATGGCACTCTAAACAATGGCGAAGGCTGCTGCGCTTCGCAGGCGTCTGCGAAGGCATAAGCGACTGTGGCAGACATGCAGCACTTCGCTATCGCTCGCGGCGAGCACAATATTCGCGCTTGGCTCTATTCACGTATTCAACTATAAGCAGTCCTCCGGCAATCAGAACAGGGAGGTTACGATGACAGCCTATTGCTTCTCCCTTTGGGGCGGTCCACGATCCTGACTTCGTGAACGGGAGCGCTTGCGCTTCCTGACTGCTGACGGATCCCGCACCGTCTGGCCCCCTCCTTTTTCGGAGACGGCGCCGTTTCATCAATGCCGCACGCGCATTCGTTCCGGGCGGCATTCCCTTGCTGATCAGATATCGGGGCCGGTGCGCTGCCACCGGGCAAATCCTATGGCGTTCACTCGTTTTGCGGCGCGCGATCGTGCCTTCCGCAATGTTTTTCGCTTTTCCTGGGCGCACTGGAAGAAACAGCCGATGCGGTTTGCCGGCATCCTTGGCACAGTGCTCCTTGCCACGCTTGCCGATGTGCTGACGCCGCTCTATGCCGGCCGTCTGGTGGATGCGATCGTCTCGGGCGCGGCGAGCGATGCAATCGCTTGGAATGCCGCGCTCTCGGCCTTCCTGATCATGCTCGCCCTTTCGCTCGGCGCCATTGTCTTCAAGCACGCCGCCATCATGATCATCGTCAGCCTGACGCTGAGAATGATGTCCGACATCGCGGCTGCTGCGTTCCACCACATTCAGCGCTTCTCCAGCGAATGGCACGCCAACAGCTTCGCCGGCTCGACCGTGCGCAAGGTGACGCGTGGTATGTGGGCGATGGACCTCTTCAACGACACGCTGCTCGTCGCGCTGTTTCCCTCGGTCGTGATGCTCATCGGCTCGACGGCGCTGATGGCCTGGCACTGGCCGATCATGGGCGCGATCGTCGGCCTTGGGTCCGTCCTCTTCATAGCGGTCACGGTCCTGTTGTCGCTCGGCTATGTGGCGCCGATGGCAAGCCTCGCCAACAGCTGGGACACGCGGCTTGGCGGTGCGCTCGCCGATGCGGTGAGCTGCAACGCCGTCGTCAAGGGATTCGGCGCGGAGAAGCGCGAAGAGGCCCGCTTGGCGAAGGTGCTCCGGAAGTGGGAGAACCGCACCCGGCGCACCTGGTCGCGCGCGACGCTGAACGGCACGGCGCAAGGCGCCATGCTGCTCCTGGTCCGCGCAGCAATCATCGGTTCTGCCTTGATGCTCTGGGCGAAGGGGGAGGCGAGCGCCGGCGACATCACCTTCGTGCTCACCTCCTTTTTCATCCTGCAGGGCTATCTGCGGGAGATCGGCATGGATATCCGGCACCTGCAGCGCTCGGTCAACGACATGGAGGAACTCGTCGCAATCCATGCGCAGCCGCTCGGCGTCGAAGATCGTTCGGGAGCACGGCCGATCCAGATCACCGACGGCAAGATCGAGTTCCGCAACGTGACCTTTCATTACGGAGCCCACCGGGCGCCGCTCTATGACGGATTCTCGGTCACGATCCGCGCCGGTGAGCGCGTCGGCCTCGTCGGACATTCCGGCTCGGGCAAGACGACCTTCGTCAAACTCATCCAGCGGCTGCATGACGTGAAATCGGGCCAGGTTCTGATCGACGGGCAGGACATCGCCGGCAGCATGCAGGCGTCGCTCCGCCAGCAGATCGCCATCGTCCAGCAGGAGCCGATCCTGTTCCACCGCTCGCTTGCCGAGAACATCGCCTACGGGCGGCCCGGCGCGACGCAGCACGAGATCGAGGAGGCCGCGCGTCTGGCGAGCGCGCACGACTTCATCTGCGGGCTGCCGAAAGGCTATGCAACGATGGTCGGCGAGCGGGGCGTCAAGCTTTCCGGCGGCGAGCGCCAGCGGGTTGCCATCGCCCGGGCCTTCCTGGCGGATGCGCCGATCCTGATCCTGGACGAAGCGACGTCGAGTCTCGATTCCGAATCCGAGGTGTTGATCCAGAAAGCCATGGAACGGCTGATGACCGGCCGCACGACGCTGGTGATCGCCCATCGGCTATCGACCGTCAGAGCACTCGATCGCCTGCTGGTGTTCGATCGCGGCCGCATCTCCGAGGAGGGCGATCACGACACGCTCATCCGCCTCAAGGGCGGCATCTACCGGAGCCTCTTCGAAAGACAGGCGCTGGAACTGACGAAGGGGCTCGTGCTCAGCGATGGCTGAGCGGGGGCGTCGCAACCGTGCCGCCGGTCGGGCAAGGGACATTTTCTTGCCCGGCCAACATCGCGAACTCGCGGCTGCCGTTCGGCTCGAAACCGGAGCATATCAATTTGCCGCGGCGTCGACGCGGGGCGCCAGGCGGTAGATCAGCATCGTGTCGTCGTCGACGACGCGTTCGGCGGTTCTGTCGAGGTGGGCAATCAGCGCTTTGTTATATTCGATGAGCTTGCGCCGCTGCATGTCGCGCGCGTTCTTGGTGACCCCGAACCAAGTGGCGTTCTGAGCGCGCAGCGCCTCGAGCGTCGGGATCGCGTCCTCATCCGCGAGCAGCATCGACCAGTCGTTTTCGCCGCCGCCCGGCGGGAAAACCCAGCCGCGGCGACGGCTGTAATAGATCGCCACCGGATCGCCGATCGTGGGGGTGGCGGTGACAACGAGATCGCCGGGTTGGCTGAGTTCGCTGAGCCGCGCGCCGAGCTTATGGCCGGAATCCGCATAGGGCGTCTTCATGAGCGTGAGCCCGGGTATGCTGCCGCCGATGATGATGACGGCTGTGATCGCCACCAGGCGCAGCGCGCGCGACCGGGTACCCACCGCCTGGTCGCCGCCTATAGTGCTCAACAGAATCAGCCCGCGCCCGGCAAGGGCGGCCATCGGCACGTTGAAGATGTGAAAGTTCCAGGGATTGGTCTTGATCTCGCGCGCGGCGAAGAAATAGACGAGCGCTGCGCCGGCGAGCCAGACATGGAAGAACCAGGGCGCGCGGCCGGGTGCCGTTTCAGGTGTCGTCGGCGGTGCGGCCAAGAGCGCGATGCCCGCAACAATCATCACGGGCAGGGTGAAGAGCCAGTTGCTGGCAATCTTCCAGGTGGCGGGAATGTAGAACCCTTCGCTGACGAACTTGGCAACCCCATCGCTCCAGAGATAACCGCTGCCGGCGATGTGATAGGGTGGATAGTTGGTGCCGAGATAGTGGGCCCAGCGGTAGTAGCCGAGAATGAGCGCTCCGGCGATGAGCGCGACAGGTAGAATTTGCAGGATGCGGTGAAGACTGAGCTTGCCTCTGCGCTGCAGGATGAGAAATGTCGCATAGGTCATCGGCACTACGGCCGCGATACCCGGCAGCTTGGCAAGCACGCCGATGGTGGTGATCAGCCCTGCCGCAAGGAGCAGCGGGATGCGGTCGTTCTGCAGATAGGCCACATAGAGCCAGGCGCCGGTTGTCACCAGCGACAACATCGCCGGATCGGGCAGGAAAGAGCGGTCGATCATCACGGCGCCGGGCATGATCGCTAGCAGGAAGGCGCCGGCATGCGCATGGGCGGTGCCCCAGATGCGTTCGATCAGCCGGTGCAGGGCGAAGACGCCCCAGACTCCGAAGGCGATGGCGACGAGCCGCCCGAACATCTCGTCCCAACCGAGAACGGCATAGAGCAGGGCGGTGATATAGGAGATCACCTGGAGCTCGCGGCCCTGGTAGGCGGGCCCCGGCCCGGTCCAACTCACCTCCGGAAAGAAGATGTTCCAGCTACGCAGGAAGAAATTGTCGGCCATCATCGCCGTGCTGGCTTCGCGCCAACTGAAGGCGTCGACCAGTGGCTGCTGCACGTCATGCAAACGGAACAGGGCCGCCAGCACCAGAATCGCGCCAAGAACCACGCCATTGCTGGGCCTGAGACCGAAACCAGACATATACCTTCACCGGCCGAACGATGCGAAACTCTGTATGCAACAGGGATCTTTGCGTGCCTCGCCGACTTGGAGCGGCAGCCTCTGTGTCCACAGTCGCGCACACTATAGCCAAGCAATCTCTGATTGTCGCCAGGGTAGAGCAGAACAAATTGCCCTGGGGCCGTGTCCTGGACCTTGTGTCACTGCACTCATGGTGGTCGTGAATTTCGCTAAAGCGGTAACACGCTTCGTGTCTTCCTCCTGCTGCACGCAGCAGCAGAAGAAGAAGAAGAAGACCTTTCATTTGGACATAAAAGGCTCTAAAAGCCGGCAGGTAACTCCCCGGTCGCAGCCTACCCGGTCAAAACAAGGACACCTGTCATGAAAACCATCGTAATCTGCTCCGGCGGATTGGATTCCGTTTCGCTTGCGCACAGGATCGCGGCGGAGCACGAACTGTTCGGCCTCCTGTCGTTTGACTACGGCCAGCGGCACCGCAAGGAACTGGACTTCGCCGCCGCCTGCGCCAGGCGCCTCGGCGTGCCGCACCAGATCATCGACATTCGCGAGATCGGCCGTCATCTGACCGGTTCGGCGCTGACCGACGACGTCGAGGTGCCGGACGGCCACTATGCGGAAGAAACGATGAAGACCACGGTCGTGCCGAACCGCAACGCCATCATGCTGGCGATTGCTTTCGGCGTCGCGGCCGCCCGCAAGGCCGATGCGGTGGCGGCCGCCGTGCACGGCGGCGACCACTTCATCTATCCGGACTGTCGGCCGGGCTTCATCGATGCCTTCCAGACGATGCAGAACCATGCGCTGGACGGATACGCGGACATCACGCTCTATACTCCGTATGTGAATGTCTCGAAGGCCGACATCGTCGCGGACGGGGCGAAGCACGGCACGCCCTTTGCCGAGACCTGGTCCTGCTACAAGGGCGGTGCGCGCCATTGCGGCCGCTGCGGGACCTGCGTCGAGCGGCGCGAAGCCTTCCATCTCGCCGGCGTCGCCGATCCGACCGATTACGAGGATCGGGATTTCTGGGTCGCGGCCACGCGCGCCTTCGCTGCCGAGGAGGTGCGATGATGTTTCGCATCACCAAGGAGTTCCACTTCTCCGCCTCGCACCAGTTGACAAGCCTGCCGCCCGAGCACCAATGCGCAAGGCTGCACGGGCACAACTATGTCGTCGAAGTGGAGCTTTCGGCCGAAATGTTGAACGAGCACGGCTTCGTGCGCGACTATCACGAGCTTGCTCCGCTCAAGCATTATATCGACGAGGCCTTCGATCACCGCCATCTGAACGACGTGCTCGGGCACGACCGGGTGACGGCGGAGTGTCTGGCACAGCATTTCTATGAGTGGTGCAAGGCGCGGCTTCCGGAGACAAGCGCGGTGCGCGTCAGCGAGACGGCGAAGACTTGGGCGGAATACCGGCCATGACTGGCATGCGACCCGCCGAGATTCGCGTCAGCGAGATCTTCGGCCCGACCATTCAGGGCGAAGGCGCACTGACCGGCCTGCCGACGGTGTTCGTGCGGACCGGCGGCTGTGACTACCGCTGTTCCTGGTGCGACAGTCTGCACGCCGTCGACAGCGCCTATCGCGACGAGTGGCGGGCATTGACGGTCGAGGAGGTCTGGAGCGAGGTCACCCGGCTCTCCGGAGGGGTGCCGGTGATGGTGTCGCTTTCCGGAGGCAATCCGGCCATCCAGCCGCTCGGCGAGCTGATCGCCCGCGGTCACCGGGAAGGCTATCGTTTCGCTCTCGAGACGCAGGGTTCGGTTGCCCGCGACTGGTTCGCCGATCTTGACATGCTGGTGTTGAGCCCGAAGCCGCCTTCGAGCGGCATGGAGACGGAGTGGGACGATTTCGACGCCTGCCTCCGCTCGTCCAGGG
This sequence comes from Sinorhizobium americanum, assembly GCF_001651855.1. Taxonomy (GTDB): domain Bacteria; phylum Pseudomonadota; class Alphaproteobacteria; order Rhizobiales; family Rhizobiaceae; genus Sinorhizobium; species Sinorhizobium americanum. The sequence continues at coordinate 166,610 of NZ_LNQC01000076.1, forward strand.
GCAAGCCCCAGACCGCACTTAAGATCGTCGTCTTCGACGACGCCGATTACGCTTATGCGCGGGCGGCGGCGGCGCGCCATCCGCAATTGCCGGTCTATCTGCAGCCGGGCAACCACACGCCGCCACCTCCGGATGACGACGATGCGCCGATCGACATCGATGGCGTGATGGAGCGGATGCGCTGGCTGGTCGACAGGGTGATCGCCGACAAATGGTTCGAGGTGCGCGTGCTGCCGCAGCTGCATGTGCTGATCTGGGGCAATCGGCGCGGCGTTTAAAGCGCGTCGCCTTCAAGGCGCGCCCTGTGTTGCCAATTCCTTCTCGGGCACGCCCTCTGCGAAGCGCACCGGCTTCAATGCCGGGCCTTCGGCATCCTTGACGAGATGGATGACGCGGGAAAACAGCGCGCCATTGCGCGGCGTGCGGCCGATCTTGATGACCGCCGTTTCCCTGAGGTCGGTTTCGAAGATCGATAGCGCGCGCTTCAGCGCGTCGCTGTCCATCGTCTCCAGTGCTTCATCGATGATCACCCAGCGCGGCCGTTGCAGGAGTATCCGGGCAAAAGCCAGGAGGCGCTGGTCGTCGTCGCTGAGCTCGCGCTCCCACCGGGCTTCCTGGTCGAGCGATGCCGCCAGGTGGTCGAGGCCGACTTTCGTCAGCGCGGCGACGATCTCCGAATCGGCAAAGCCGTTGGAGTGAGGATAGGCGAGGGCATTGCGCAGCCGACCCCGCGGGAAATAGGGCGCGCGTGGGATGAAGGCGACGGAATCGTCGACGGGCAAACCGACGCGTCCGCCGCCCCAGGGCCAGAGACCGGCGAGGGCACGGAAGAGCAATGTCTTGCCGGCGCGTGGATCGCCGCTGATGATGACGCGCTGGCCGGCGCCGATCTCGATATGGGGCTCGGCGAGCCTCGTCCGGCCCGACGGGGAAACCACTTCGAGATTGTCGAAGGTCAGGCTGGCTCTGTCGTTCTCGACGAATTCTATCCGCTTTTCCCGGTCGTGCAGCGTGTCCGCCACGATGAGCGCGCGCCGGAATGCGGCAACCCGCAGCAGTGTCGCGCGCCAGTCGGCGATCGCACCGATATTGGCCACGAACCATTTGAGCGAAGAGTGCACCTGGTTGAAGGCGCCGACGGCCATCATCAGACCGCCGAAGCTGATATTTCCCGCGAAATAGACGGGTGCGGCGATCAGGATCGGTGCGACGACCGTCACCCAGCCATAGCCGTCCTGCACCCAGGCAAGATTGATCTGGGCGCGATAAATGTTGCGCACGGATCCGAGCACGGAGGAAAGATCGAGTTCCAGACGTCTGCGTTCTCCGTCTTCACCGCCCGCCAGCGAGATGGCGTCGATATGCTCGTTGACATGCATCATCGAGAATCGCAGATCCGCCTCACGCGCATAGCGCTCGCCGTTCAGGCCGACGAGCGGCCGCGCGACCAGCCAGCTCACGCAGGAGGCTGAGCCGGCGTAGAGGATCGCCGCCCAAACCATATAGCCGGGGATCTCCAGTGATCTGTCGCCGATCTGGAAGGCGAATCCGGCTGAGAGCGACCAGAGTACGCCGACGAAAGAGGCGAGCAGGATCGACGATTGCACGAGGCCGAAACCGAGATCGGTGGTCAGATCGGCGAGGTGGCCCGCATCCTCCTGCATCCTCTGGTCCGGATTGACGCCAATCGCGCCGCCATTCGCAAGCCGAAAGGCACGGCGCGGCCGCATCCACTGACCGATCAGATCCAATGTCAGTCCTTCACGCAGTTTCAACCGCACCATCTGGTTGAGCCATTGTTGGGTGACATTGAATATCAAGAGAACGCCGGCGATGACGACGAACAGCAGGAGCTGATAGAAAAAGGCGTTGAGATCGCGCCGCTCGATCGAGTCGAAGAATGGTCGGTACCAGCGGTTGAGAATGATCTGACCGATCGCGGTGACGATGATGACAGCGAGGCTGCCAGTGGTCAGCCACAGGATCGGCTTCAGAAGCGGCGAGGCGACGAAGGCACGCCGCATCATGTCGAACTGCTGCCAGATGCTGCTGCCCTCGGGTGGTGCGGCCGGCGATCGGGGCGCGGTCTTCTTGCCGGTCGGTTTCTTCATCGTCAGTTCCTCCCTTCGAAGGGCACAGCCTGTCGGGCCTATCCCGACGGTCGGTACACCGCGCTCATCGGCAAGCACGACGCATCAACAGACGGTTCAGGGTTTTTGCGATCTCGGTCGGTCCTGCAGGAGATGCAGGCTCGCGGCGATACCGAATCAACGAGGTCGATGCCCCGCTCCAGGACCTGCGGCAATTGCTCGTCCTGTAAAAGTCGGAACGGTCGGAGACTGCCGTTGCTATGCCCGCATTCGGGGGCGGGCGGCAGCCCGTTCAAGGCAAATATACGACTGAATATCCGTAAGTGCTGAAATGCAGCCAAATCAGTAACAACCATGTCGCCAGTGTACGGGGAACCGGCCCCCATTGAAACAGGTTTTGATATCAATTGGGGATGCGCATGGCCGCTGCCGTGATCGCCTTAAGAGCGCAATCGTAGCGGTGCCGCTCATTTCGGCTTGTTCATGTTACAACATTGACATAAAACGTTACCGCTTGTCCCAAGGCGCGTGTCGCCCGCCCTCAACCGCGAATTCGAAAAGAATTTAATGCCTAGAGAAGGAGACATTTATGTCCATTTCACCCTCCAGCATTGGCCACAAGCACGCCTCTGCCATAATGGGCGGCGATATCGCCGCTCGCGTCCGGGCTGCTCGTGAAGCCGTTGGCTACAGTATCGAGGATCTCGCCGTCACCTGTGGTCTCGCCAACGCTGAAATAGGCGAGATTGAAAGCGGCATGGACAATAGTCCGGCCAAACTAAAGCGAATCGCCATAGCTCTTCAGGTGCCGATTTCGGACTTCCTGCCCGGCGAAATCTGATTGAACGACCGGCCGGCGACATGCGTCGGCCGGGTCGCCTCCATCCCCCTTTCGTCTTCCGCTATCACCCATCGCCTCCGGCTAGTGCAGGTGCCGTAGCTTGTCGGGGTTGCGCACCACGTAGATCGCGGCGACTTTTCCGTCCTCGATTTCAAGCGCGGTCGTCTGGAGTTCGCCATCGGCTTCCAGCGTAACGAAGCCCGGCAGACCATTGACGAAGCCGGCCCGAACGAGTTTCGAGCCGTTCTTCCGGAACAATCCCGCCAGATATTCGTGCACCTTCATGACCGCATCATACCCGATGATTGGCCTAATGGCCGCCGGCCGCTTGCCGCCGCCGTCCGAATGGACGCTGACATCGGTCGCGAGCATGGCGCCGAGCGCCTTCATGTCGCCGCTGCGCGATGCGTCGAAGAATGCCTTCGCTAGCTCGAGGCCGCGTTCCCTCTCGACCCGAAAGCGCGGCCGCGCCTCGCGGACATGGGTGCGCGCGCGGGCGGCGAGTTGCCGGCAGGCGGCCGGATCGCGCTTTATGGTCGTCGCGACCTCCTCGAAAGCCAGTCCGAACACGTCATGCAGCAGAAAGGCGGCGCGCTCGAGCGGCGAGAGGCGCTCCAGCGCCAGCATCAGCGGCAAGGTGACGTCCTCCTCTTCCTCCTCTTCCACGACAGGATCGGGGAGCCAGGGCCCCACATAGGTCTCGCGCCGGCGCCGGGCCGATTTCAGCTGATCGAGGCAGAGCCGCGTCACGGTGCGGCGCAGGAACGCCTCTGGCTCCCTGACCGCGGCGCGGTCGGCCCCCATCCAACGGATGAAGGCCTCCTGCAGGACGTCCTCGGCATCGGCAACGGAGCCCAGCATCCGATAGGCGACGCGCATCAGCTTCGGACGCAGCGGGTCGAAACCCGCCGCTGCATCTTCTTGCCCGGTGACGGCCATCAGGCGACCGCCTTCGCAGCGGCCGGATCGACCCATAGGCCGAAGCCGACCGCGAGGCGATTCCAGCCGTTGATGACATTGACCATCAGCGTGAGCTTCACCTGTTCCTCCTGCGTGAAATGAGCCTGCAGGGTCTGGTAGGCGTTTTCATGGGCATGTCCTTCCGACAGCCGCGTCAGCGCCTCGGTCCAGCCGAGCGCGGCCCGTTCGCGATCGGTATAGCACGGGGCCTCGCGCCAGGCCGACAGCAGATAGATGCGCTGCTCGGTCTCGCCCTTCGCGCGCGCCTCCACCGTGTGCATGTTGATGCAGTTGGCGCAGGCATTGATCTGCGATGCACGGATCTTCACGAGTTCGATCAGGCTCGGCTCGAGGCTCGAAGCGACGGCGATCGAGGTGCTCATCCAGTTTTTCATGAGGGCGGGGGCGGCGGCGAAAGGATCAAGTTTGGCAGTCATGGTGGCTTCCTCTTGTTGGTTACGACACCATGACGAGACGGGACCCTGCGCATGTGACATGCACGCCGACTTTTTATCTCCCGATAGCGGCCCTGGACGTCAAGATGCGCGAAGGCCATGGGATCGCTCGAATCCGATGGCCTTCGGAGCTGGTACGAAAGGAGCGCTTATTTTCCGGCGGCTGCCGTCCGCCGGCCGTCAAAACTCCTCCCAGTCCTCCGCCGTGGCTACGGCCGTCGCCTTGCCGCCAAAGGCGCCGGCGATCTTCCGGCCGAGGGCGCGGGCGGGAGACGCGACCGGCTTGCTGTCCGGTGTTGCCGCGTGGGCTGTCTGCCCGGGTGCCGATAGCTGGGCGGCGGCGTCGAGCCGGAATTGGCCAACGAGGTCGCGCAGTTTCGACGCTTCCTGCGCCAGCGAGACGGCAGCGGCGCTCGATTGCTCCACCATCGCCGCATTCTGCTGCGTCGTTTGGTCCATCTGGTTGACGGCGGTATTGATTTCGGCAAGCCCGGTCGACTGTTCCTTGGCTGAGATCGCGATCGCCTCCATATGGGTGTTGATCTCGACGATGAAGCCGCCGATCATCTTCAATGCCTCGCCCGTGTCGCGCACCAGCTTGACGCCGCTACCGACATCGGCGGAGGAGTTCTGGATCAGGCCCTTGATCTCCTTGGCGGCCTGGGCCGAGCGTTGGGCGAGCTCGCGGACTTCCTGGGCGACGACCGCGAAGCCCTTGCCGGCCTCGCCGGCCCGGGCCGCTTCGACGCCGGCATTCAGCGCCAGGAGGTTGGTCTGGAAGGCGATCTCATCGATCACCCCGATGATGTTGGAGATCTGCTGCGAGCTCTCCTCGATCTTCTTCATCGCCCCTTCCGCCTGGGAAACGACCTCGGCCGAATGCACCGCCGAGTGGTTGGCCCGGCTGGCGACGGTACGGGCTTCCTCGGTACGCTTGGTCGAGTTGCCGACATTCGCCGTGATCTGGTCGAGGGCCGCGGCGGTTTCTTCCAGCGAGGCTGCCTGCTGCTCGGTGCGCTTGGAAAGATCGTTCGCGCCCGACGAAATCTCCCTCGTGCCATTATCCATGCTTTGCACCGAGACGGCGACGGCATTGATGGTGCGGCTCAGTTGATCGACAGTCGCGTTGAAATCGGCGCGAAGCGGTTCGTATTCGGCCGCGAAAGCCGCATTGATCCGGCAGGCGAGGTCGCCGTGGGCGAGCCGCTTCAATGCGTCGCCAAGTGTCGACGTCGCAACGCGCAATTGCTCCGCCTCGCGGGCGATCCGCTCCTGCTCCGCCTGACGGTTGCGCTCGGCCGCAGCCCGCATCTCCTCGGACTGGCCCTCCAGTTCGCGAGCCTTGAGGCCATTGTCCTTGAACACCTGAACGGCCGCGGCCATCTTGCCGATCTCGTCGCGGCGGTCGGTTCCCGCGACGTCAACGTCGAGATTGCCGCCAGCGAGAACCGCCATCAGGTCGCGAAGGGCGTTGATCGGTTTCACGATCCACGAGCTTACAGCAAAATAGGAGGCGGCAAGGACAAGGGCGAGTCCACCGAACAGGATCAGGAGCGTATTGTTGCTGGTCGATGTCGAAACGATCGTAAGGTCGTCACGTGCCTTGAGCGCGGCCTGTTCCAAAGTCCGGGTCTCGGCGACGATTTTCTCGGCCAGTTGCGGGAAGCCGGGTTGGCATTCGGTCGCGAATGTCTTGACCGCCGACATCGTTTCCATGGCATTCGTCGTTTTCGATCCTTGATCGAGGGCTCGCGCGCACTGCTTTTCAAGAATGTCCAGACCAGCCTGCTTGAATTCCGGAATATGTTTGTTCTCGGGACTTGCCTGCGCGGCGACGTCCATCAGTTCCGAGAAAGTCTGCTTGGCCGCGGCCAGTTCGGAGTTGGCTTGCTCGACCGCCTTGGGATCGGCCAGCATGATGCTGTCGGCAATCGCCGCCCGTGCTCGCTGCAAGGCCCGGCCCGCTGAGGCCATGTTTTGCGCCGCGCGAACCTGCTCGACGAGCAAACTCGAATAGCCGGCATCGATCTTCATGATTTGTATAGAGGCGTAGAAGCCGGTGCCTAACGAAAACAAACCGAAGGCGCCGAGGATGACCAGCATCTTGAGAATAATCGACCAATTTTTCATTGCCTTGTCCTGAGCACGAATGAGAGAGGTTGGAGAGAGGCCCCTCAAATCATTCGAGCGGCAGGAGTCGCTCGAGGCTGCCTGAGGCAGCATTGGCGCCACGTCGCTGAATCAAGAGGTTGCGAAGATTAATGAAGCTTCACAGCTTTACCGAGAAGGCAACGAAATCCTCGCGAACTGGATAGGAATGCGGAAATCGGATAGACGCCCTGCCTTGCCCCGCCGCTTGCAGTGGCGGGGCAATGTCTCCGGGCGCTCGGGCGGCTCACTGCGATTTCTGCGGGTCGTCCGCCGGATTGACATACTTGATGCCCCATGGACCGTTGGTGGTAATCTGCACCACGGTCTCTTCGTCGAAATAGGCGAAATGGGCCATGTTGGGCGGCAAGGCGAAGAAGCTGCCTGACGGCAACGCCTTGGCGGTGCTCCGATCGGCCGTTTCGCCCATTCCTAGATTAATCGTCCCGGATATGACGGTGACCACTTCGTCCGCCGGATGCGTATGCGGTGCGACCACATAGCCGGACGGGGCCTTCAGCCGGAGGGCGAACAAGCCTTCCTTGCTGGGATCGCCGAACAGGACTGCAATTTCTGCTCCGGCGGGCAATATCTTTGGCGCCGGGGCCCACTTGACATCACCGGGAGCGATCATTGTGTGCGCATCCTCTGCCGAGGCAAAGGTGACGATCCCGAAGAATACGGGCAATCCGACTGCACATATCGATGCGATTTTCATGATGGACCTCCCTCTGGCGCGGCCGCCTCGGCCGGGTGCTGGGGCAGCCTCGCGCAACGCTTGAGGGTAAGCCCGCAGGCACCCTCCCGGCAAGCGTTCCCGATCATCGAAGAACCTTGCGCAAACGCCAGTCCGTTGCATAACCTGTAGTAAGCGGCAGGCGTTGTGTTTACAGAGATGGCAAATAGGGATATCGTTTATCCGTAATAGCTGTCGATCAGCATCGACCCGGTAATTCTCGATGATCCTGAAAAGCCAAGTGGAATGGGCTCTGCATTGTTGCGCCATTCTCGCCGGCCTGCCCAAGGGCCGCTATCTGTCGACCAAGGCACTTGCCGAATTCCATGGGGTCCCGAAGGAATACCTGTCCAAGGCGCTGCAGAGCCTGTCGCAGGCCGGGCTTGTGCATACGACGCTCGGACCCTCGGGCGGCTACCGTCTGGCCAGGACACCGGACGAGCTGACGTTCCTTGATATCGTCGAGGCGGTGGAGGGCAAGGCACGCACCTTCGTCTGCAACAATATCCGCGCCAACAACCCGTGCCGCCCGCAAGGCTATTGCGAAAGCGCCCCTTGTGCGGTGGCGCGCGTGATGTGGGAGGCCGACGAAGCATGGCGGGAAAAGCTCCGAAGCGTGCAACTGTCGGATCTCATCGACACCTTGGCTAAGGAGGTTCCGGCGGAGCTTTGGAAAAAAAGCTTCGAGTGGGTTCTAGAGCGTGCCGGTTGAGCGCGAACCCATGACGGCCTGCGGTTCTTTGTCCGGCGAAGTGAGCGCGTACAGATAACTCTGGGGCGGCAGGGCGAAGGAGAGGCCGCTTTCCTTGCAGTGACGATCGACCTGATCGATGACTTCGTTCCTCGCCGCCGTTCGGTTGGCCGGACCTGCCACGCGAAACAGCAGCTCCGCCTCGATCGCCACGGCGTCGATCGCCTTGAGACCGACGCTGGGCGGCGGGTCCTGGACGATCCGCTCACAGCCTTCGAGCGCGGTTCGCAGCACCTCCTCGACAAAGTGCGGCACATGCGTTGCCGCGATACGGACGGATACGAAGATCTGATGCGTCTCGTCCGGGCGGCTGAGGTTGGTCAATCCAACCTTCGCCAGAACGCTGTTCGGCAGGACGATGACATTGTTTGCGAGCGTGAGCAAATGCGTGGAACGCCAATTGTTTTCGACGACACGCCCTTCGGTTCCGTCGTCGAGCTGGATCCAGTCGCCAATGGCGAAGGGCCGGCCAAGCGTCAGTGCGACGCCGGAGAACAGGTCGCCAAGCGTATTCTGCAGGGCAAGGCCCAGGATAATGGCAACCACGCCGGAGGTTGCTGTCAGCGTGCCGATCGGTGCACCGAAGACGAAGCCCATGATGGACAGCGCCACACCCAGATAGACGATGCCGATGATCAGGTCCTGGAACAGACGCGCTTCCCGCGGCCTGCGGTCGAGCACGATGTAGATGCGCACGAATCCGATGGTCGCCCAGGCGAGATGCGTCCACCAGAGAACTCTTGCAGACGTCGCCAGGAATGCAGCGAGCCCGTTCAGATGTGCCTCGTCCACCCGGTGCGGCTGGATCCCGCTGAAGCCGAGTATGGCGGTCATGGCGGTGAAGAACAGAATCTGGACGATCAATCGCGCGGTCGGGCGCCCGCGCCCCTGCAGATGCCACACGACAATGCCGGCACTCCCAAGCAGATTGATCAGCAGGAACGGCAGAGAAAGAGGATCGGCGAACATGGCGGGCCCACTTGCAAGAATGTCCGGATCAGAAGTGGGGCCGGATGCGGCCGCATCCGGCCCCGCTTCAAGTCATTTCCCGGTCGGGAAGGTCAACTCCTTCTGAGCGGTATCGACGACGAAGACCGCCAGCAGTTTGGCCGGTTTCGTCTCGCTGCCGTTTGCGCTCACGTCGTGACGGTCGCCGGGCATCTCGGAAAAACTCTCACCCGCTTGATAGACCTTGGCCGGTCCGCCATTCACCTGGCTGCGGATGGATCCTTCGAGAACCGTTGCGTAGATGAAGGCGGAGCTCGGATGGGTGTGAGCTTCGGAAAACCCGCCGGGACCATATTCGACCAGAACGCCCCTGATGCTCTTGCCCGGAACGTTCGGCAATTGATGCTCATAGACGAGCGTAACCTTGTTGGCCTTTCCGGCGGGTGTGTCGTGGGCCGCGGCAGATCCGGAAATCAATGCCGTGGCTGTCACGGCGGCGACGATTGACTTCATCATCTCAAGACTCCTGCATGGGGTGGCAGTGCGCCGTGGGGCACGGCGCACCGGCGCCGGTCATTTCCGCGCCGAGGTTGCGAACCACTGCTCGAAATTGATCCGGCCAAGACGCGGATTGTTGTCGGAAACGAGCGAGCCGTCCTCCAGTCGGGCTCCGAAGTAGCGTGCTTCGGGATCCGGCGTGACCTTGCGGGCGTCGCCACTTGCCTTGAGATAGCGACCGACGAGGTCGCTCAGCCGCGACCGCTCTGGGCCGGCAATCTCAATCGTGCCGTTGACTGGCCGCGCAAGGGCAACGTCCGCCATGGCATCGGCGACGTCGTCGGAGGCGATCGGTTGCACATAGGCTGGCGACAGATGCACCGTGTCGCCGACGGTGCCGGACTGGGCGATGCCGCCGAGGAACTCCATGAACTGGGTCGAGTGAACGATCGTGTAGGGAATGCCTGAACCCTTGATCAGCCGTTCCTGAGCAAGTTTGGCGCGAAAATAGCCGCTCTCCTGCAGGCGTTCGGTACCGACGACCGAAAGCGCGATATGGTGCTTGACCCCGGCCGCCTTTTCCGCCGCAAGCAGATTGCGGCCGGACGTCTCGAAGAAATCCATCACCGCCTCGTCCTCGAAAGACGGCGAGTTGGCGAGGTCGATCACCACGTCGGTGCCGGCAAGCGCCTCGGCCAGTCCTTCGCCGGTAATGGTGTTGACGCCCGTGTTTGGAGAGGCGGCGATCACCTCATGACCCTGCTTGCGCAGGCGATCGACTGTCTTCGAACCGATGAGGCCGGTTCCCCCGATGACGACGATTTTCATAAAAACACCTCCGTTGCGGCAGCATTCGCGCCGCGTTGCTAGACGGGTCAGCGAAGGGCACAGAGTTAGTTCAGGCCGGCCTTGTCGAGACCGTAGAGCTTGTCGGCGGAACCGGGCACGTTCTTGAAGGAGATGCTGGCGCGATTCCATGCGTTGATGACCATGATCGAGAACGTCAGGTCCGAGATTTCCTTCTCTGAAAGCTGGGCGCGCACCCGCTCATAGAGTTCGTCGGGGATGCCGCCTTCGGGCAGCCTCGTTACGGCTTCGGTCCAGGCAAGTGCGGCGCGCTCGCGCGGGATGAAAAGATTCGACTCCCGCCAGATTGCAATGTGGTAAAGACGCAACTCGCTTTCGCCGTGGATTTTAGCTTCCTTCACATGCATGTCGAGGCAAAATCCGCAGCCGTTTATCTGCGATGCGCGGATATTGACGAGATCGCGGATCGTCTGATCGATGACGCTGTCTTTCAGGGCCATGCTGAGTTCCGAGAGCTTCTTGAAAAGCTCCGGCGATTGCTGGGCGTAGTTCAGGCGCTGGGTCATTGTTTTCTCCTCTATTAAGGATATCTGATATCCTTATGGATGAAGGATATCCTTAATAGCTGGACAGTAAAGTCCTTGCCCCCTAAGTTGCCGACATAAGGCTTATGCGGGAAAGTATGGGGACGAGGATGGACATCGTATCCGCACTTAGAACCTTCCTCCGGGTCGCCGAGACCGGCTCGTTTTCCGCAGCCGCGGTCGATCTTAATCTGACGCAGCCGGCCGTCTCCCGACAGGTGTCGGCACTGGAAGCGCATTTGAACACCCGCCTTCTGCACCGCACGACAAGTGCAGTCGCCCTAACGGCCGAAGGCGAGCAGATCATTCCGATGGCGCTCAGGGTGGTCGAGGCGGTGGATGCGCTCGGCGACACCACCGGTGCCGACGGAATAATGGTTTCGGGAAAGGTACGGCTCACACTACCCGCGCCGCTCGGGCTTTATGTGAGCGACCGCCTCGCGACCCTTATTGCCGGCCATCCGGGGCTTGCCGTCGAAATAATCTTCCGAGAGGAGCCGTCGGATCTGGTCGGGGAAGGAATTGATCTCGAGGTGCGCCTGGGGCCGGTTGCGGACAACAGCCTGGTGTGCCGCCGGATCGGCTGGACGACTGCCTTCCTCGTCGCCGCGCCCTCCTACCTGAAAGGCCGAACGGCACCGCAAACGCCAGGCGATCTCACTGCCCATGAATGCATCTGCTACCGCCGGGCCGGCGACGGTCGTACCTGGTCGTTTTCCAACGGGGCGGACGAGATTGCCGCACGGATTGCACCCCGGTTGATTGCCAACAATGCGGTGGCCGTCCATCGCGCGACGCTGGCCGGCAGCGGCCTGGCGGTACTCTCCCATATCCTCGCTTGCCCGGACATCGAGGCGGGCAGGTTGGTGAATGTGATGCCGGACTTCCCGCCGACTCGTCTGCCGATCAATGTCGTCTATCCATCGCGCCGAAACATGCCGCTGCGCGTCAGGACCGTCCTCGACTTCCTGATCGAGGCCGTCCGCGAGGATCCTTTGATGGCGTCCTGATTGGCCGCGTGAAAGACGATGCGGGCCTACATCGCCCTGCCGTCCAGGCCGAAGGCGTGACAGGGGAGGCCAAAATGAACGGTGAGAGTGGTGCGCCCCAGGTTTTCGGTCTTCGAGACCGGCTGCGACGGGGCTCTATTGCGCCGCGATGTCGTTCGCTGCCGGCAGGTCATCGTTCGCGCCCGCTTTGACAAGCCCTTCGCGAATGTGCTGCGTGTCGGCTTTCTGAGCGTAGTGCAAGGTGGCGAGGAAGGATTCGAGGCCAAACTCGGGGGCGAGCGCCTGGACCTTTTTCATGTGCGCAGACGCGGCAATGTCGTCGCCGAGCCAGCCGTAGCAGGCAGCAACGAAAGCGTGCTGCACGTGGTCCATCGCCGAAAGGTGCATGAATGCCTCGATTGCTTCGCCATATTGGCGGGCGGCGAAAAACGCCTTTCCGAGGTGACTCCAGAACCGTTCCGGATGATGGGGATTGAGCCGCATTGCCTTGCGGATCCACTCGACCCCTTCTTCCGGTCGGCCGAGCCACGTCAGGAGCTCGCCCTGCTGGACCACCACAAGATCGTAGTTGGGATTGAGCGAAAGGGCACGCTCTTGGTGATAGCGGGCCGTCGTCAGTTCGTTGTTGTTGACGTTGACGGCAGCGAGAATGCGGTGCACATCGGCGTCGTTATCGTCGAGCGCCAGCGCTCGTTCGAGCTCGGCCACGATTTCGGCCCAGGTCGCCTCCTTGTCCTCGCACCAGCCATACACCCAGGCCTGTCCGAGAATGCAGGCCCGCCACGCGTGGGCATGCGCATAGCCGGGATCGAGCGTGAGTGCCCTGTCTATCAGAGCCTGGGCCTGCCGATTGTCCGCGGCGGTGCTCCTGTGATGGAGCACCTTGGCCGTGAGCGCACATTCGTAGGCGGCCATGTTCGCCGGCTTCGTGCGGGCGAGCTGGTCGCGTTGGGCCGCCTCGACACGCCCGGGGAGAGTCGCTGAGATCGCCGCCGTCACCTCGTCTTGAATCGCGAAAATATCGTCCAGCCTTCGGTCGTATTTGTCGGCCCAGACATGGGCATCGTTGATCGCGTCGATGAGCTGGACCGTCACGCGCACCCTGTCGCCGATCTTCCGGACGCTGCCTTCGACCATATATTGGGCCCCCAGTTTCTCGGCCACCTCCCGAGCGTTCACGGGCTGATTCTTGTAGACGAAACTCGAGTTGCGCGAGATGACGAAAAGCTCGTGACGGCGGGAGAGCTCGGTGATGATGTCCTCTGTCAAGCCGTCGGCGAAAAATTCCTGCTCGGGGTCGCCGCTCATATTGTCGAAGGGCAGCACGACGATCGCGGGCTTTGAGACCGCTCGCTTCGTACCCTTCTCGTCCGGCGGGGCCGGCAGGACGGAGCCCTCGATGCCGACTCGAAAGAGATGCACGGGACGGCTGATGTTCTTCAGCGTCTTCTCGCCCAGGTCCTCGAGAGAGACCTCGAGGCGGTCGGCAATCTGCGTCGCCACCGCAGCGGTGACGCAGATGCCACCCACGTCGGCGAGCTGTTCGATGCGGGCGGCGATGTTGACGCCATCGCCGAAGACGTCGTCGTCGTCGAAAATAACATCGCCGAGATTGATGCCGATCCTGAATTCGATCCGCCGATCCTGTGTCACGTCCGAATTGCGCCGCTTCATGCGCTGCTGGATTTCCACGGCGCATTTCACGGCGTCGGTCACGCTCTGGAATTCGACGAGCATGCCATCGCCCGTCGTCTTGATGATCCGGCCCTCGTTCTTGGCGATGGCGGGGTCGATCAACTCGATACGGTGCGTCCTGAGGCGGGCGATCGTTCCTGCTTCGTCGGCTTCCATCAGCCGACTATAGCCTGCCATATCGGCCGCCAGGATTGCGGCTAGTCTCTGTTTCATCGAGTTGCCACCGATCGCTGCTCGGGGTGATTCTAGCGCAGCCCGGTGCGATCGACTACCTTGAATTAGCGCCTTCTTAAGGTGCCCCATCGAAGAGCGGATTTCGACCCTTTTGCTGTATCGAGTAGTTGTATTGACTGACGCCTACATCGCCCTGCCGTCCGAGCCGAAGACGTGGCAGCGGGCGGGATCGAAATAGACCGAAAGATTGGCACCTCGCTCCACCTTCTGCTGGCCTTCGAGGGCGATGGTCAGCTGCTGGCTGTCGGGGGTGATGCCGTAGAGCATCGTCTCGCCGCCGAGATTTTCGACAAGCTCGACATTGACGGCTGCTAGCGCAATGCCGCTGTCGCGGGCGGAAAGGTGCTCGGGGCGAATGCCGAAGGTGACCTCTTGGCCGTGCGCCGCCCCATTGAGGCGGCGCGGCAGGCGGATCGTGCCGCCACAGACTTCGATTGCCGTTTCGTTTTCGCTGGCCGCACCGATCCGCGCCTTCAGGAAGTTCATTTTCGGGCTGCCGATGAAGCCGGCGACGAAGCGGTTGACCGGATTATTGTAGAGATCGAGCGGCGCGCCGACCTGCTCAATGCGGCCGGAATTCAGGACGACGATCTTGTCGGCCATGGTCATCGCTTCCACCTGGTCGTGGGTCACATAGATCATCGTGTTGCCGAGGTCGCGGTGAAGCCGGGAGATCTCGACGCGCATCTGGACGCGCAGTTCCGCGTCGAGGTTGGAAAGCGGCTCGTCGAAGAGAAAGATGCGCGGCTCGCGGACGATCGCCCGGCCGATGGCGACGCGCTGTCGCTGGCCACCGGAAAGCGCTTTCGGTTTGCGGTCAAGGAGCTTCTCGATCTGCAGGATCTCGGCGGCCCGCCGCACCTTCGGCTCGATATCGGCCTTCCTGTAGCCCGCCGTCTCGAGGCCGAAGGCAAGGTTCTTGTAGACCGACATATGCGGGTAGAGCGCATAGGACTGGAACACCATGGCGATACCGCGTTTGGCCGGCGCCACCTCGTTCATCCGGTCGTTGTCGAGCATCAGCGTGCCGCCGGAAATCTCCTCGAGCCCGGCGATCATCCGAAGCAAGGTGGACTTGCCGCAGCCGGACGGACCGACGAAGACGGCGAATTCGCCGGGATCGATGGTGAGGTCGATGCCGTGGATCACGTCGAGCGCGCCATAGCGTTTCTCGACCTTCTGAAGAACGACGCTGGTTGCCATTTCCAATTCCTCCCCTGCGCCTATCGCGTATTGGCGCGCCAATCGGCGTATTTCGGGCTCTCCGGTCCGATCGGCAGTGAAATCTCCCGCCCGGTATCCGCCGACTGATAGATCGCCGTCACCAGTTCCAGCGCCCGCCGGGCATCCTTCGTCGTCACCGGCAGCGGGGCCGCGCCGTTCAAATGGGCGTGGAAATGCGCCATCTGGGTGGTGAAGCGCGGCGACACCGGCTGCCAGTTGCCGATCACCTCGTCGATCTGAGATTGGACCGCCTCATTGGCGGCGATGATCTTCCAGGGGTCCTTGCCCGGCGTATAGGGTTCATGGCTGCTCTCGAAGGTGACGTTCTCGAAATGCAGCCGGAGCCGGCTGATCTGCTCCTGCGATCCGAGCGTGCAGGCGAGCGACACGAAGGCGCCGTTCTGCATCAGCAGGCTCGCCGAGGCGCAATCCTCGACCTCGATGTCGTTGACGCGGGTCGCGACGCGGCCGAATACCTTGGAGACCGGACCGAGGAGATGCAGCAGCATGTCATGCAGATGCAGCGCATGGGTGACCAGCACACCGCCAAGCTCGGTTGCCCATTTGCCGCGCCAGGGGACCGAATAATATTCGGGCTTGCGCAGCCAGAACGTCTCGACCGACCCGACATAGGGCTTGCCGGCAATGCCCGCCTCGATGATCCGCTTCGCCTTCTCAATGCCGTCGCCATAGCGATACTGGAAGATCGGCATCAGCACCCCCCGGGCGCGCTTTTCCGCTTCGATGATCTTGTCGACGCCGGCGAGCGAGCCGGTCAGCGGTTTCTCGCAGATGACGTGCTTGCCGGCGGCAAGCGCCGCGATCACCTGCTCAAGGTGAATGCCGGGCGGCGTGCAGATGTCGATGATGTCGATTGTTTCGTCGGTAAGCACGTCCTCGAAGGAGGTGGTGCGGCTCGCGATGCCGAATTCGTTGCCGAATTCGTTGAGGCGCTCTTCGTTGAGATCGCAGATGGCCTGGACGCGGAACTTGTCCGGATGCGGCAGGTAGCCCTCGATCATGTGCAATCGGCCGATGCCGCAGCCGATGATGGCGACTGTCTTTACGCTCATGTCAGTTCGTTTCCCGGTTCTGTTCTGCGATCGCCTGGGCGCGAAGCGCAAGTTCCATGGCCTTGAAGCAGCGCTGCTGCGGCATGGCGGTTTCGGTTCGGTCGCGGATGTCGTTGAGCAGCTGGCGGCCGAAGGGCAGGTCGACGGCCGAGCAGTCGATGTGCTCGACGCCGTTGCGATCGGCGAGGAAGAGGTGGTTTGCCCCTACGCGGCCGGCAAGATCGACCGTTTTGCGCACTTCGATCGTTCCGGTCGTGCCGACGATGAACAGCCGGCCGTCGCCCCAGGTCGGCATGCCGTCCGGGGTCAGCCAGTTCACATGGATCATGCCGGTGGCCGCGCCCGTCGATAGATGGATATTGCCGGAATCCTGCAGCTCCGGCTTGTCGGGAACGCTTCTGTTGTCGACGTTGGCCGAAAGGATGGCCGCGTCGTCGGCGCCGGTGAAGAACAGGAATTGTTCGCACTGATGCGAGGCGATGTCGGTAAGGATGCCGCCATAGTGCGACCGGCGGAAGAACCAGTCCGGCCGCGTATCGCGACGCAGCCGGTGCGGGCCGAGGCCGACGAGGTGCACGACATCGCCGATCGCGCCGGCGGCGACAAGCTCGCCGGCCCTGACCGTTGCCGGACTTTCGAAATGCTCCGAATAGAGGATCGAGTAAATCCGTCCGGTCTCCGCCTGGACGCGGCGCACCTTGGCGAGCTGGTCGAGGCTAGTCATGCCCGGCTTGTCGGTCAGCACGTCCTTGCCGTACTGCATGGCGCGGATTGCGAGTTCCGCCCGATCGGCCGAGACTGCGGCCGAAGTGATGAGACCGATGCTGTCATCCTCGAGGATCTCGTCGAGCGATGCAATGCGCGGTGCATCCTTGTAGATGCCCGCGAATTCCGCCGCCAGCGCATCGTCCGGCTCGTGGAAGCCGACGAGGCGGGCGCCGGCGCGGACGAGGCAATTCACCTGACCGTAGATATGGTTGTGGTTGAGGCCGACGGCCGCGAAACGCAATTCGGTCATGATGGTCTTTGATCTCCGTCGGTCAGCGTTTCATGCCGGTGGTGGCGATGCCTTCGATCAGCAGGCGCTGGAAGAACAGGAAGAAGAAGAACACCGGCACCAGCGACAGCGTCGACATGGCGAAGAGGCCGCCCCAGTCGGAGGTGCTGCTCGAGTCGACGAAGGTTCTTAAGCCCAGCTGGATCGTGTAGGTGTTCATGTCGTTCAGGTAGATCAGCGGCCCGAAGAAATCGTCCCAGGTCCAGATGAAGGAGAAGATCGCGGCGGTCGCCAGCACGGGGAGCGACAGCGGCAGCATGATCTTCCAGTAGATGCGCCAGGGGCCGCAGCCGTCCATCATCGCCGCCTCGTCGAGCTCGCGCGGAATGCCGCGGAAGAACTGCACCATCAGGAAGATGAAGAAGGCGTCGCTCGCCAGGAACTTCGGCACGACCAGCGGCAGGATGGTGTTGACCCAGCCGAGATCGAGGAACAGTACGTATTGAGGGATGAGGGTGACGTGATAGGGGATCATCATCGTCCCGAGCATCATCGCGAACCAGAAATTGCGGCCGGCAAACCGCAGCCGTGCGAAGGCGTAGGCCGCGAGCGAGCAGGCGACGACATTGCCGACGACCGTTAGAACGGCGATCACCACCGAATTCCAGGTGAACCGTCCGAAGCTGACGTCGAGCCCGAACCAGCCGCGGACATAGGAGGCAAAATCCACCGACGAGGGCCAGAGCGTCGCCGAGGAGAAGATCTCGTCCTCCGGCCGGATCGATGCCGAGACCATCCAGAGCAGCGGATAGAGCATGGCGATGGAGGCAGCGATCAGTCCGGCATGGATGAGCACGGATCCGAGCGGGCTCCGGCGGCCGGCCGGCGGAGGGGGCGGCGCGGTGATCGAGCTCATGGTCGCGTCAGTCATCGTAGTGCACCCAGTAGCGAGAGGTGAGGAACGAGAAGGCCGTGAACAGGCCGATGATCAGCACGAGGATCCAGGCGAGCGCCGAGGCATAGCCCATGCGGAAGTTCCCGAAGGCCTCCTGATAGAGATAGAGGGTGTAGAACAGCGTCGAGTTGATCGGCCCGCCGGTGCCGCCGGAGATGATGAAGGCGGGGGTGAAGGCCTTGAAGGCCTCGATCGTCTGCACCACGGCATTGAAGAAGATCACCGGCGTCAAGAGCGGCAGGGTGATCTTGTAGAACTGCCGGAACTTCGAAGCCCCGTCGAGACTTGCCGCCTCGTACATGTCGGTCGGGATTTGCCGCAGGCCTGCGAGGAAGATGATCATCGGCGAACCGAACTGCCAGACGCTCAGCACGACCAGCGTCCAGATCGAATAGTCCGGATGCGAGATCCAGCTTGGGCCTTCGATGCCGAACTGGGCGAGCAGGCTGTTGATCAGTCCGTCGCCGGCAAAGAGCTGCCGCCAGAGCACGGCGATCGCCACGCTGCCGCCGAGCAGCGACGGCAGGTAGAAGATGGCGCGATAGACGGTGAGACCTTTGACGCCGCGGTCGAGAAGGATGGCGACGAACAATGCGAAGGCCAGCTTGAAGGGGACCGACAACACCACATAGAGGAACGTCACCTTCAGCGAGGCGGCGAACTTCGGGTCGGCCGTGGCGATGCGGACGTAATTGGCCGTCCCGACCCACTCCGGAGAGCGGATCAGGTCGAAACTGGTGAAGGAGAGATAGAGCGAGGCGACGGCAGGCCCGAGCGTCAGCCCGAAGAAGCCGACGAGCCACGGCAACAGGAACATGTAGCCGGCGCCATGGTTTGTCCAGACGGCGGCGAAGCGGCCCTGTGCGGCGGGGCGCCCTCTGGCGCCCGCACCGACGGCTACGGCGGAATCCTGCACGGCAGCCATAGCCCTTACCCTCGCGACAGGATCTGCGTGACCTCGTTCACCAGCGTCTCGCCGCCCTGCTTCACATCGAGTTGGCCGAAGCCCACCTGTTCGGCGACGGTGCGGAGCGCCAGCTCAGCCTCGCCGGCGCCGGAAGGCGGCGGCGGCGGCAGGGCGCCGGCCAGCGGGCCGAGACCCGAGACGTAGTCGAGTGCGGCGCGGCCGAGCTCGTCGAGCGTCGGTGCCAGGCCCTCGCGGACGGCCTTCGATTCCGGCACGCCGCGCTCGACGCCGAGGACCTCGGCGGCCTTGGGGTTCGTGACGAAGAAGTTGACATATTTGGCGCCGAGCTCCGGGTCCTTGGTCTGTGCCGAGACCGAGAAGAACATCGACGGCTTGCGGTAGTGGCCGCCTTTCGCGTCCTTGCCGATCAGCGGGTGGTTCCTGAGCGTCAGCTTGTCCTTGTTGATGCCCTGATAGGCGACCAATTGGTTGGAGTGGGCGTAGGATGTCGCCGACTTTCCGAGCGACAGCGGGCTCGTCTCGGGATTGAATTGATCGAGCGCCTGGATATCCGGCGGCACGCAGGCCTTCGCCTCGCGCATCGCCGCCCACATGGCGAACCATTCGGCCGCGTCGTTGGCGTCATAGGCGATCTTGCCGTCGGCGGTGAACAGCGCCTTGCCGCGCTGGCGCAGCCAGTTTTCGAGGAGCGGCTCGACGCCGCTGCCGTCCGCCAGGCCGAAAAAGCCCTTGCGCTTGCCGGCCTTGGTGATCTCGGCGCCGATCTTCGCCATGTCGTCCCAGGTGGTGGACGGCGTCGGCAGCTCGATGCCGGCTTCCTGGAAGGCGACCGTATTGACCAGCATCGTTGCCGAATTGGCCCCGAGGCTGATGCCGTAGAGTTTGCCGTCGACGCTGCCGCCCTCGATCTGCACCTCGTCGAAATCCTCGACCTTCAGCACCGAGCCGAGATAATCGTTGAGGGGTGCCAGCGCGCCGCGGCGGGCATATTCGACGATATAGCGATAGTCCATCTGGATGATATCCGGCGCGTTGCGGCCGGCGACCTGGGTCGCAAGCCGGGGCCAGTAATCGCTCCAGCCGAGGAATTCGCCGTTGATGGCGACGCCCGGGTTCTGTTCCTGAAAGAGCTGGTTGACCTTGTTGGTGCGATCGGCGCGGGCCTGCGAGCCCCACCACAGCATTCTGAGCCGCGCTTCCTGAGAAAGCGCGCTTGATGCCAGCATGGAATATGAAAGAAGTGCCGCCCCTCCGGCGAGCACGTTGCGTCTGGTCATGCGCATTGTCATCGGTTCCTCCTCCCTCAGGAACGCCTCACAACGTTCCGTTCCCTGGTTTCGTTACGCCGTCCTCTTGCAACAAATAACTAATTGGTTACAAACTATGGACAAGCAATGAGCCTGTCAAGCAGTTGTGTGCGAAGGTATCATTATCTTGTAATATGTTTTTACAATGTCGCACCGATCGCCACGGCTGGCAAGAGGTGCCGGAGGTGGCGGAATGGACAAGGGTCAGGCGCAAGGGAAGGCGAAAAAGGCAGGCAATGGCGGACGGGCGGAGCGGGCCGGAAGTCGCGACCCGGAGCGCACGCGCGCCTCGATCCTCGCCGCCGCGACGGTGGAGTTCGCCGAGAATGGCATCGGCGGCGCCCGGGTCGATGCGATCGCCGAGCGGGCCGGCACCAACAAGCGCATGCTCTATCACTATTTCGGCGACAAGGAGCAACTCTACCTTGCCGTTCTGGAAGAGGCTTATATCGGCATTCGCACGGCCGAAAGATCGTTGAACTTGAGCGACTTGGCACCGGAGCAGGGGGTGGCGGAGCTTGCCATGTTCACCTGGAAATACTTCCGGGAGCACCCGGAATTCCTGAGCCTGCTCGGGACCGAGAACCTGCACGGGGCTCGCTGGCTGCGCCAGTCGACGCGGCTCAAGGAACTGCATTCGCACTTCATCGACAAGCTTGCCGAACTGCTCGACCGCGGCAAGGCGAAGGGTCTGTTCCGCGTCGATGCCGATCCCTTGAACGTCTATCTGACCATCGCCGCACTCGGCTATTTCTATCTCTCCAACCGACACACGCTCACGACGATTTTCGACCGCGACCTCATGGACGAGTCCAATCTCGAGGACTGGAGACGTCACATCGTCCAGGTGACTCTCGCCTCCATTCGCCGCTGAATCGCAGTCCTGTCGTTTTTAATGTTGACAACTGGGATTTCTCTCTGTCACAAAGTAACTGTTTAGTTACTGGCTTTGGGAGGGCTGGTCCACTCCCACGAGACCTGTCAGGGAGGAAGCCGCATGCCACGTTTGGGAATAATTCTGCACGGTGTCACGGGCCGGATGGGCTACAACCAGCACCTCGTGCGCTCGATACTGGCCATTCGCGATCAGGGCGGCATTGCGCTCAAATCCGGCGAGCGGCTGGAGGTCGATCCGATCATCGTCGGGCGCAACCGCGACAAGATGGAGCAACTGGCAAAGCGCCACAACATCGCCCGCTGGTCGACCGACCTCGACGCGGCGCTATCGGATCCGAACGACCAGATCTTCTTCGATGCCGGCACGACGCTGATGCGCGCCGAGCTGATCGGCAGGGCGCTCGATGCCGGCAAACATGTCTATTGCGAGAAGCCGATCTCCGATGATCTGAAAATCGCCGTCAAGCTGGCCCGGAAGGCGCGCGCTTCCGGACTGAAGCACGGGGTGGTGCAGGATAAATTATTCCTGCCCGGCCTGCGCAAGCTGGCGCTGCTCAAGGAGTCGGGCTTCTTCGGCAAGATTCTCTCGGTGCGCGGGGAGTTCGGCTACTGGGTGTTCGAGGGCGACTGGGGCGTGCCGGCCCAGCGGCCCTCCTGGAACTACCGCAAGAACGACGGCGGCGGCATCATTCTCGATATGCTCTGCCATTGGCGCTATGTGCTCGACAATCTCTTCGGCGAGGTCAAGGCCGTATCATGCCTTGGCGCCACCCACATCCCGAACCGCGTCGACGAGCAGGGCCGGACCTATGATTGCGATACGGACGATGCGGCCTATGCCACCTTCGAGCTCGAGGGCGGAGTGATCGCGCAGATCAACTCCTCCTGGGCCGTGCGTGTGCGCCGCGACGATCTCGTCACCTTCCAGGTCGACGGGACGCACGGTTCGGCCGTCGCCGGTCTGACAAAATGCTGGACCCAGCACCGCGTCAACACGCCGAAGCCGGTCTGGAACCCGGATCAGCCGCAGACCATCGATTTCTACAGGACCTGGGACGAGGTGCCCGACACGCAGATCTTCGACAACGGCTTCAAGGCGCAGTGGGAAATGTTCCTGCGCCACGTCGCCGAGGACGCCCCGTGGCCCTACGGGCTCGAGGCCGGCGCCAAGGGCGTGCAACTCGCCGAGATGGGACTGAAGTCCTGGGAAGAGCGCCGCTGGCTCGACGTTCCGGAATTGGAGTTCTAAGCCATGGCGAGCATCGATCTTCCCCTTGAGGGCAGGCTTGTCCGCTACGAGCTCACCGGCCGGTCGGTTCCGTTGAGGAAGCGGGAGGCGGCCGCTTTCCCACGCGTCGCCTTCGCGGCGGCGCATGTTGTCGCCGATCCGCTCGCCGACAACGATCCGTGGCTTAAACCCGCGATCGATTGGGAGCGGACGCTCGCCTTCCGCCACCGGCTCTGGGACCTCGGCCTCGGGGTCGCCGAAGCGATGGACACGGCCCAGCGCGGCATGGGACTTGGCTGGCCGGAGGCCCGCGAGCTCATCCGCCGGGCGCTTGCAGAAGCGCGCGATCGCCCGGGTGCGCTGATTGCATGCGGTGCCGGCACAGACCATCTGGCGCCGGGCCCGGAGGTGACGATCGACGCCATCCTCGAGGCCTATGAGAGCCAGATCGAGACGATCGAAGCCGAAGGCGGACGGATCATCCTGATGGCGAGCCGGGCGCTCGCCGCGGCCGCCAGGAGCCCGGACGACTATGTCCGCGTCTATGACCGGGTGCTCTCGCAGGTGAAGCAGCCGGTGATCATCCATTGGCTCGGCGAGATGTTCGACCCGGCGCTTCAAGGCTATTGGGGCAATGCCGACCACATGGAGGCGATGAAGACCTGCCTCAAGGTCATCGAGGCGCATGCCGCAAAGGTCGACGGCATCAAGATCTCGCTGCTTTCCAAGGAGAAGGAGATCGCCATGCGCCGGCAATTGCCAAAGGGCGTGCGCATGTATACCGGCGACGACTTCAACTATGCCGAACTGATCGCCGGCGACGAACAGGGCCATTCCGACGCGCTGCTCGGCATCTTTGACGCGATCGCGCCGGTGGCTTCGGCGGCGCTGGAGGCGCTCGGCGAGGGGCGGAACGGCGCGTTCTTCGAACTGCTCGAGCCGACCGTGCCGCTGTCGCGGCATATCTTCAAGGCGCCGACGCGCTTCTACAAGACCGGCGTCGTCTTCCTCGCCTATCTCAACGGCTTGCAGGATCATTTCGCGATGATCGGCGGCCAGCAGAGCGCCCGGTCGCTGGCTCATCTCTCCGAACTGTTCCGACTGGCGGACAGGGCAGGCGCGCTCGCCAATCCGGAACTGGCGGTCGCGCGCATGAAGCGCGTGCTTGCCGTTCACGGCATCGACTGAGGCGGCCATGAGCGAAGCTCCTCGCATCAGGCTCGTCGAGGCGGAGGTCTTCGAGCGGCCCGTCGACTTCCGCTTTCCCTTCCGCTTCGGGGCGGCGCGTGTCGATAACGCGCCGCAGGTTTTCGTTCGGGTGCGGATCGAGGATGAACGCGGCCGCTCGGGCACCGGCTGGTCGGCCGAAATGATGATGCCGAGATGGTTCGACAAGAATCCGGAATTGTCGCCCGGAGACAATGTCGAGCAGCTCCGCATCTCGCTTCGCCTGGCGATCGGCGGGTTGCGGTCGCTGAAGGCTGATACGGCATTCGGCTTGCATACCGCCGCGGAGGCGGACCATCACCGGAATGCGGCGCGGCGCGGCCTGCCGGCGTTGGTCGCCTCTTACGGGCTGGCGCTTGTTGACCGCGCCATCATCGATGCAATGTGCCGCATGAACGGCGTCAGCGCCGCAGAGGCAGTCACGCGCAATCTGCTCGGGATATCCGACGCCACCGCGCCCGATCTCGCCGGCTTCGATCTCGCCCGCTTCCTGTCGCGCATGGCGCCTTCGCCGACGCTGGCCGTCCGCCACACGATCGGCCTTGCGGATGTCTTGCGTGCGGTCGACCTGGAGCCGGGGCAGCGGCTCGATGACGGACTGCCGCAGACGCTGGACGAGGTGATCGCCGCCTATCGCCACCGATGGTTCAAGATCAAGGTTTCCGGCCGTCCCGCCGAAGATTGCGAGCGTCTCGTCGCGATCGCCGCGGTGCTCGATCGCATTGACGAAACCTATCGGGTGACGCTCGACGGCAATGAGCAGTTCGAAAGCGGCGCAGTGGTCGCCGACCTTCTCGACCGGATCGAGAAGGAGCCGCGCCTGCAAGGATTGCGGGCATCCGTGCTGTTCTTCGAGCAGCCGATCGCGCGCGCCGAGGCGCTGTCGAAACCGGTTGTGACGCTTGCCGAGCGCTTGCCGCTCGAGATCGACGAGTCCGATGGCGATGTCGGGTCCTTTTTGCGTGCCCGCGAGCTCGGCTATTCCGGCATTTCGTCAAAATCCTGCAAAGGCTTTTATCGCTCGCTGATCAATCGCGCCCGCGTCGAGAAATGGAATGGCGATGCCGGGAACAGCCGGTACTTCATGTCCGCCGAGGACCTGACGACGCAGGCCGGTCTTGGCCTTCAACAGGATCTCGTGCTGGCAGCGCTCATCGGCGCCGGGCATATCGAGCGCAACGGCCATCACTATGTCGACGGCATGGGGCGAGCGCCGGAGGCGGAGCAGGCCGCCTATCTTGCGGCCCATGGCGAGCTTTACGAAAGCGCCGCCGGACCGGCGCGTCTCGCCATCCGAAACGGCGAAATCACCTTTGCATCCGTCTTGCGGGCGGCCGGCCTCGGCTCCTCGGTCGAGCCGGACTGGGCGTCGATGGCGGTGGGTTCATGAGAAACGGGAGGAGAACACATGCAGGTCGAGGGTCTTTCGATCAATCTGGCGACGATCCGCGAACAATGCGGCTTTGCCGAGGCCGTGGATGTTTGCCTGAAGCACGGCATCACCGCGATTGCGCCGTGGCGCGATCAGGTGGCGGCGATCGGTCTCGATGAAGCCGCCCGGATCGTCCATTCGAACGGCTTGAAGCTGACGGGCCTCTGCCGCGGCGGCTTCTTTCCGGCGGCGGATGCCCTGGGCCGCGAAAAGGCGCTCGACGACAACAGGCGCGCGATCGACGAGGCGGCGGCGCTCGGTGCGGACTGCCTCGTCCTCGTCGTCGGCGGCCTTCCCGACGGATCGAAGGACATTGATCGGGCGCGCCGCATGGTCGAGGAGGGCATCGCCGCCGTCCTGCCGCATGCACGCGCGGCGCAAGTGCCGCTGGCGATCGAACCGCTCCACCCGATGTATGCGGCCGACCGGGCCTGCGTGAACACACTCGGCCAGGCGCTCGACATCTGCGAGGCGCTGGGCGCGGGCGTCGGTGTCGCGATCGACGTCTACCATGTCTGGTGGGATCCGGATCTCGCCAAGCAGATCGCCCGGGCGGGCCGGATGAAGGCGATCCTCGCACATCACATCTGCGACTGGCTGGTGCCGACGAAGGACATGCTCACCGATCGCGGCATGATGGGTGACGGCGTCATCGACCTCAAGGGAATCCGCGGCATGATCGAGGCGGCGGGCTTCCTTGGAGCCCAGGAGGTCGAAATCTTCTCCGCCGACAACTGGTGGAAGCGTCCGGCCGAGGAGGTGATCGCCACCTGCGTCGAACGCTTCCGAAGCTGCTGCTGAGAAGGGCGAACTCGGATATGCGTCTTACAAGCAGGAGGCGGATTTCCGGGTTTCTTGGTTGACTTTCGCTGATAACGGCCCGCTAGCATGTATTCTAAATTTACATGTTGTTCTTCCTGCCGCCGGTCGCGCGGCGCCACTCCAGACAGGATTGCGTGAGAGATGATGGATGACAAACGTCGTTTTGCGCTGGTCGGCACCGGCAATCGTGGCACCACCATGTGGGGGAGGGATCTTCTCGCCGGCTGGCGCGGTTTCGTCGATCTCGTCGCCATAGCCGATACCAATGCGCTGCGGGCGGAGCGTGCCCGCACGATGATCGCCAGCAATGCGCCGATCTATGGCAATGTCGACGCTATGCTGACTGAGACGCGGCCGGACCTGGTGATCGTCTGCACCCCGGACGACACCCATGACGACATCGTCGTCAAGGCGCTCGAATCCGGCGCCGACGTCATCACCGAGAAGCCGATGGCGACGACCGTCGAAAAGATCCGCCGCATTCTCGATGCGGAGGAGCGCACCGGGCAGCGTGTGGATGTCTCCTTCAACTACCGCTTCGCGCCGACGGCGGCGCGCATCAAGGAACTCATCAATGCTGACGAAATCGGCCGCGTCACCTCGGTCGACTTCCACTGGTATCTCGACACCCGCCACGGCGCCGACTATTTCCGCCGCTGGCATGCCTATGCGGACCGCTCCGGCAGCCTCTTCGTCCACAAGGCGACGCATCACTTCGACCTTTTGAACTGGTATCTCGACAGCGAGCCGGACACGGTCAGCGCCTTTGCCGAGTTGCAGATGTACGGCCGCAAGGGGCCGTTCCGCGGCCCGCGCTGCAAGCTCTGTCCGCACAAGAAAAGCTGCGACTTCTATCTCGATATCGGCGCCGATCCGTTCCTCGACGCACTCTACGAGCAGCCGTCGGAAATCGACGGCTATTTCCGCGACGGCTGCGTCTTCCGCGAGGATATCGACATTCCGGACACGATGGTCGCCAATATTCGCTACCACAACGACGTCCATGTCTCCTATTCGCTGAACACCTTCCAGCCGATCGAGGGCCACCACATCGCCTTCAACGGAACGAAGGGACGGATCGAACTGCGCCAATACGAGGATCAGCCCTGGGAGACGCCGCCCGAGGACGTCATCCTGCTCGTCCGCAATTTCCCGAAGGGTCAGCCGCCCGTCGAGCGCATCAAAGTGCCGCATTCCTCGGGCGGCCACTATGGTGGCGACGACCGCATGCGCAATATGATCTTCAAGCCCGGCATCGCCGACCCGCTCGGACAGCGAGCCGGCGCCCGGGCGGGGGCGCTATCGGTTCTCTGCGGTATCGCCGCGCTGGAAAGCTCGCGCAGCGGGACACAGGTACGGCTGGCCGATCTTATGCCGGATCTCTTCGAGGAGCGGTCCGTTGCGCGGTTCGCGGCGCAATCCTCGGCCTCCGCCGGACGCCGATAACGTCGGACTGGAGAGCTTCCGCTTCGTTTCGTCATTACAAAAGCGTAACTTCGCTCCGAGACCGGATTACGCTATCGGTCGGCTCGCACCTCGACCTCGTAAACGGAGCGCTCCGATGCCGATGAAACGAAGAACGATCATTCTCGGCGGCGGCGCCCTTGTTGCGGGATCCGGGATCGCCTTCATGGCCCGCAGCCGCGGCGGGGAGCCGATCTCCCTCCAGAGTTTTGATTGGAAGGCGTCGGACTTCCGGGCGGGCGGCACGGCGGGGATCAATGGTGTCTTGCCGGAGCCGATCTTCCGGGCCGAGCCGCAATGCATCGCGACGCTCGCCCAGACGCTCGGCCCCTGCCACACAAACGACGTGCCGATCCGCAGCGACGTCACCGAGGGCGTGACGGGATTGCCGACCCGCATCAGCCTTCGCCTTGCCGAGGCGTCGACCTGCAAGCCTGTCGAGGGAGCGGATGTCGAGATATGGCATGCGGATGCGCGCGGCGTCTATTCGGGCGAGGCGGCGACGATGTGCAATGCCGACGATGCCGAGGCCAGAGCCACCAGCTTCCTGCGCGGCCGGCAGGTCAGCGATGCCAATGGCGTCGTCAGCTTCCTCACCGTTTATCCCGGCTGGTATCCGAGCCGTGCCGTCCATATTCATCTGCGCATTCTGCTCGGCGACCGCGAATTGCTCGTCAGCCAGCTTCTCTTCGACGACGCCTTGAGCGATCTCGTCTATCAGGGGCATCCGGACTATGCGGCGCGGCCGGTGCGCGCCACCATGAACGGCGGTGATACGGTGTTCGCCTCGAGCGATGCCGCTCGGTTCATCTTCGATTTCGAGAAGCTCGATACCGGCGTGCTGCAGGCAAGCTATACGATCGGCGTTGCGGCCTGATCCCGCTGCTTCACCCGCTGAAAGAAGCCCGCGAGCCAAGCTCGGCGAGATCGGGGCGACTGGAACGCTTTTGATCCTTGCTTTGTGCCTGTCGTTGTCCCAAAACCGCTGCACAGTTTGGCGACAAGCATTCGAAAAGGACCTGACGTCGATGAACGATCCCGTCGATATTGTCATCTACCACAATCCAGCCTGCGGCACCTCGCGCAACACGCTCGCGATGATCCGCAACGCCGGCATCGAACCGCAGGTGATCGAATATCTGAAGACGCCGCCAAGCCGTGCGGAACTTCAGCAGCTGATCGCACGCATGGGCATTTCGACGCGGGAGCTGTTGCGGGAGAAGGGGACACCCTATGCCGAGCTCGGCCTTTCGGATACGAGCCTGACCGACGACCAGCTTCTCGATGCGATGCTCGCGCATCCGATCCTGATCAACCGGCCGATCGTCGTTTCGCCGCTCGGGGTAAAACTGTGCCGTCCGTCGGAGACGGTGCTGGATATCCTGCCCCAAGAACAGCAGGGCGCCTTCGCGAAGGAGGACGGCGAAAAGGTCGTCGATGCGAGCGGCCGCCGCGTCTAAAGCGCGCCGCGTTCAAGCGTACTCACGCGACGCGCCTAGGTCATGGTTTCTGTGCATGTCGCATCCCAAACCGCCGCAACTTTTGGGCGACATGCAGGAGAGTAGGGTGCTCACATGCATTCGTGCCGCCCCTCTATCTCTTTCTTCTTGCCGCATTTCTGCGAAGCGGGAGAGGGCGAGTCGCCCGTTTCTCGCGCAATCGCTCAAGTTGTAAGTATTTTCTGCACGGCGACTTAAAGCCTCGCCGGTACGGTGCTCCCATCAGATCGGAGGGGAGTTCGAGCCGTGAAAGTGCAGGGGAAGATTTCGTCCAGGACATTCGGCAGCTGCGGGAAGTTGGTTCGTTACGCGCTTGCCGTGCTCGTGGCCGCGACGCTCACCGGGTGCTCGACCACTGCGGACCAAAGCATCAAGACCGCCTCGCTGACGAAAGAGGTCGGCTATGCCGTGCCGGCCAAGAAGACTGCCAGGATCAAGCCTGTTATCACAACCCAGCGGGCGGTCAAGGTTGTGCGCACCACCTATCTCGGCCGCGCCCCCTATATCTGCACGCCGAGCGGGTTCGGCAGAACGTCAAGCTGCTTCTTGAGATAGGGGCGGAGTTGCGCGCCGAGGCCGGGGGCTCATCTGCGGAGCCGGATTTTGCGCCGGCTCGGGAATGCGCAACTCCTACTGCATGTCTCCGGTGAGACGCGGACATGCAGATTCTAATCAATTGGATGTCTCTCGAACGACGCGCCAGTCCGGCCGGCCATAACCGTCCGGCCAGTCATAGATTTCACGATCGTTGAAGTAGACGACGGCGGTGAGCGCGGGGAATTCGGTGTGGCGCTTTGCCACGTTTTCGGCCCAGCCGTTGACATAGGAGGCATCGCCTTCATAGCCGAGTTCGGCAACGATGATCGGCTTGCCGTAGGTCTTGACGCGCTCGTAGCCCGGCGCCAGTCGCTCGACGAATGTCTGATCGCGGCCGGTCTTGTCCTGATCGTATTTCTGATAGCCGAAGACCGAGAGGCCGATGACGTCGACGACGTCGTCACCGGGATAGAAGGCCTCGAGCCCCTCGTTGCCTTTGGGCGACCACATGAACTTCGCATCTTTCAGATGCTCGCGGCAGACCTTGACTATCCGGCGAAAGGCGGCGGCGAATTCCGTGCCCTGCCAGTGCGCCCAGGAGAACTGGTTGTCCGTCTCGTCCATTTCCTGGCCCCAGCGGATGATGAGCGGGCTTTTCAGCATGGCAGCCGTTGAGCAGACCGCAGCCATGTTCTGGTCTCGCTCCCCGCCGAGAATGCTTCTGAGCAGCCCCTGCGACGACAGGCGCCATTTGGGCGACCAGGACCAGGGCTCGATGGTGATCATCAGCGTACGTCCGCGCGCGTGGGCGTATTCATCGGCTATGTTCAAGGTTGTGAGATCGACGTCTTCCCAGGGCAGGAAGAGGTGTTCAATCCTGGAAGCCGACTGCTCCTCGAAGTCTCCATGCGGATCATAGGCACCGAAGGTGATCGAGTCTTGGGTGAGGATCGGCCGCTTGTCTATTGTTTCGGCTGCATTTCCGGCACGACCGCTGGGGGAGCTCGCCGCCAGCACGGCCCCTGAGAGCATGAGGCTGGCAAGGGCGAAGCCGATTGTCCTTGATGTCCTGTTCATCCTGTCGCTCCATCTGCGGTCTGTTTCATGGTCCTGGTTCGACGAGCCTTGTGAGGTCGAGCCGAACCGGCGAAGTCGAATTCGTCCTGTCATTACCTGTCCTCCGCATGCGGCTGATCGCCCGGGAGAAAGATCCACCGAGGTCGGAACACGGTCTTGCGCGAGGTCGCTCCGCCCGCACCCGCCACCGAGTAGCGTTCCTCGAAAAGGCGAAGGTGATCCGATCCCCAGGAGAGCGCCTCGAGGCTGTCCTTGCCGTGCTCGGCGGTTGCGATGCCGGGCAGGATGACGAGCGACAAGAGGCCGGCCGCCATCGCCGGACGATAGAAGCGCCGTGCCGAGGCGATCCTGTTTTCCCGCCCATGGCGGAGGACGATGACGATCAGGAGCAGGCTGTAGATCGCCGCATTCATGATCGCCAGCAGGTAAAAACCCTTGGCCTCGCCGACATCCCCGATGCACAGCACCGGAAGGACCGCCGCGAGCGAGAGGACGCCATAGGGTGCGAGAACACGCAGCGGTAGCGGGTCGACTTCCGACGTTCCCTTCGGGGTGACGCGGAAATCGACGAAGGATCCCGTGAGCCAGTCGCGAACGGCAGCCAGCGTGCCGGCCAGCGCCCAGGGCCAGCGGGCAAAGAGGAAGAGCATGCATTCCCAGCTCAGGATCTTCGCGTCGAAGGGCCGGAACGTTCCGGTTGCCCGCCAGCGATGGGCCATCAGGATCAGGACGATCGAAAGCGGTGCGAAATGCGCTAGGAAATCGGGGTAGGTGACGGCGATGAGGCTTTCGCCGCGGGCAAGCGCGATGACCGGCATCGCGAACATAAGCGCCATGAAGAACGCAAAGAGCGGATACCAGAGTTGCGAGAACAGGAACTGGAACTTGAGCCGCAGCGGCAGCTTGCCAACGAGGCGCGGGGAATACTGCAGGAGCAGCATGACCAGGCTGCGCGACCACTGGAACTCCTGGGTGACCAGATCGGCGAAGGTGCGCGGCCCATCGCCGTGGGCGATCGCCTCGAGCGCATGCACGCCGCGCCAGCCGGCCGCATTCATCATCAGCGTCGTCGAATGGTCTTCGGCAAGCTCGGGGCCGAGGCCGCCGATCTGCTTGAGGGCGGCGGTGCGGACGGCGTAGTGCGAGCCGATGCAGAGCGGCGCCAAGCCGCCATTATAGCCGGCCTGCAGCGCCCCGTGCATGCTCGCCTCCGCATGGAGCCTGCCGCGCGCCGCCCAGCTTTCGGCGGCGTTCCTGTCGCAGATGCTCGGCGCCGAAACGTAGCCCACTTTCGGGTCGGCGAAGGGACGCAACATTTCGAAAAGGTAGCCGGGTTCCGGAACATGGTCGGCATCGAGCTGGGCGACGAAGTCGTAGCGGCCGTAGCCGTAATGATCGTAAAAAAAAGTGAGATTGCCCTCCTTGCAGCGCGTGCGCCGCGGCCAGGCGGTGCGGTGGTAGTCGGCGCGGTCCTTGCGAGTCGAGACGAACACGCCTTGCCTTCGGCACCAGTCGAGTGTTTCTGGCGAAGGGTCCTCGTCGGCAAGCCAGGTGTCGTGCGGCACATCCTGGGCAAGCATTGCCCTGAGAGTCTCGGCCACAACGGCAAAGGGTTCGGAGGGCGCTTTGGTGACGACCATGGCGACGCGGCTTTCGGCCGGCAGCCGCAGCCGGCCGTTCGGCTTCCTCGCGCGATAGAAAATCGCGATGAAGTAGCCCGGCAGAAGGGTGATCCAGGCGAGGGTCGCCGTCGCCATGAGGCTCCCAACGATGTCCCAGTGGTGGCGCGGCTCCAGCCACCAGGCCCACAGATAGGCGAGCGCGGCAAGCCACATCGCCGCCCCGAGAAGGTATTCGGCCCGGCGATATCCGGTCAGCACTGGCACGAGCAGTGGTTCGTCGACCGTGTCCTCAGCGGCCATGCCGCCAGTCTTGACGTGGCGGGTCATTGACGCGCCTCGAGTCCGAAGAACGGGGCGGCGGTCCGCACAATGGTCTTTAGGTCGGAATAGCGCGGCGAGAAGCCCAGCACTTCGCGGGCGAGCTTCGAATCGGCGTAGAGAACCGGCGGATCGCCGGCCCGACGGGGACGGATCGCCACCGGCACGTTTTTTCCGGTAACCTCGCCGATCGCGCTCAGCACTTCCCGGACCGAGAAGCCGCGGCCGGATCCGAGATTGACGGCGAGGCTCCTGCCGCCCCCGGCAAGATGCCGATAGGCGAGCACATGCGCCCGGGCGAGGTCGGCGACGTGGATGTAGTCGCGCACGCAGGTCCCGTCGGTCGTCTCGTAATCATCACCGAAGACCTCGAGCTGGCCGATTCGGCCGGCCGCCGCCATCAGCGCCCTCGGTATGAGATGCGTCTCCGGATCGTGCCACTCGCCGAGATCGCCTTCCGGATCGGCGCCGCAGGCGTTGAAATAGCGCAGCGCCACGTAGGAGAGGCCAAAGGCGCCAGCGTAGTCCGACAGCATGTGCTCGGCGATAAGCTTCGTCCGGCCATAGGGATTGATCGGTCGCTGCGGCGTCGCCTCGTCGATCGGCAGCACGGCCGGCACGCCATAGGTGGCGCAACTCGACGAGAAGATCAGGTTGCCAAGCCCCGTCCGCCGGCAGGCGTCGAGCAGCGACAAGGTTCCGCAGACATTGTTGTGGTAGTATTTCGCCGGATCGGCGACAGATTCGCCGACATAGGCGGAAGCGGCGAAATGGATCACCGCATCGGGCGCATAGCGCTCGATAACCTCGATGAGATGGGCCGAGTCGAGGATATCTCCCTCGATGAACGGTCCCCAGCGCACCGACGAGCGGTTGCCGGTCGTCAGATTGTCATAGGTGACGGGCTCGAAACCCTCAAGCCGAAGCAGCTTCGCCGTATGGCTGCCGATATAGCCGGCGCCGCCGGTTACGAGGATGCGGGGGATATCCATCAGGCAACCTCCATGAGTTCGTTCGCCTGGGCGAGAAGTGCATCGAAATGGCTGATCGTGTGAACGAGGCCCGCTGCAAGTTCCACCTTGGGGCGCCAGCCGAGTTCCCGTTCGGCAAGCGAAATATCCGGCCGGCGTTGGCGGGGGTCGTCGACCGGCAAGGGTCGGTGGACGATCTTCGACCGCGAGCCGGTAAGTTCGATCACCTGTTCGGCGAGCGCGGCGATCGTGAATTCGGTGGGATTGCCGAAATTGATCGGACCGGTGAGCGATGTCGGCGAGGCCATCATGCGAATGAAGCCGTCGATCAGATCGTCAACGAAACAGAAGGAGCGGGTCTGCGAGCCATCGCCGAAGATCGTTATGTCTTCGCCCTTGAGTGCCTGGACGATGAAGTTCGACACGACGCGGCCGTCATCCGGGCGCATCCGCGGACCATAGGTGTTGAAGATGCGGACCACCTTGATCTCGACCTGACGGGTTTTGTGGAAGTCAAAGAATAGGGTTTCGGCGCAGCGCTTACCTTCGTCGTAACAGGAGCGCGGGCCGAAGGGATTGACGTTGCCCCAGTAGCCCTCCACCTGGGGGTGAACTTGCGGATCGCCATAGACTTCCGATGTCGAGGCCTGAAGGATGCGCGCGCCGTTGCGGGCCGCAAGCTCGAGCATGTTGAGGCTGCCGAGCACGCAGGTCTTCGTCGTATGGATGGGATCGGCCTGATAGTGCGGCGGCGAGGCCGGGCAGGCAAGATTGTAGATTTCGTCGACTTCAACATCGATCGGCTCGATGATGTCGTGGTCGACGAGACTGAAACCGTTGAAGCGCGTCAGAGATTCGATGTTCCGGCGCAAACCGGTCGAGAAATTGTCGGCGCAGATTACCTCGTGCCCTGCCTCGAGAAGCAGTTCGCAAAGATGTGACCCGAGGAAACCTGCGCCGCCAGTTACCAGAATCCGTCGCCGGATAGCCGGACTACGCAATACTTTATCCTGTTCGTCAAATTTATCTGAATTTCCACTGATTACATTTTCAAAATATTCCATACGTGTCCCCAAAAACCAATAAACTAACTTTTATAATAATTTCACTCGGACAGTATGATTTGGTAATTTAAATTATATACAAGCAATATGGTTTCACCGCTTTTACTCAATACTTAGCGATGACTATGAATGTATGATTACAACCGCTCGGGGCGATTGTCATTATCCTGCAATCCCGATAGTTATCGGGCCGTGCATTTCTACTAAAAATGGCGTAGAACTGGGTTCTGCTAAGTGCTGGGTGGGCCCTGCACGACGCCATACGACGATGCGGCCGTGTAGGTAACTACCCTCAAGACGTGTAATCGCCTGCATTCGAGGGCGGGAGAGTCTGTATGCGTGATCGTCCCACGGGGCCGGGCTCGGAAGAGGATGAAGCTGTGGCGCCTGCAACGCAGCCGCAGCCGGAACGCCGCCGTTGGCCGCGCGACGCTCCCATTGAAGCGTTGCGCTCCGCAGCGTCGCCGGCATTGACGCCTCTGCATTTCTCGACTCGAAACCTGCGACCGGACGAGCAGTTTCAGGCCTGGCGAGCCCACATGGCGCCCTTGGTCGAGGTCAAATTGCCGGACAATATTCCGCCCGAGGACGGGTTTGTCGCGGAACAGACCGCATGGCATTGCGGCAATCTGCTCATCGTCCAACAGCGCGCGCCGGGGCACAGCTACCTCCGCCCGCAGGCGATGTTGCGCGCCAGCCCGATCGACCACTGGTATGTGGAACTGCTTCGCAGCGGCATGACCTGGACGGAGGTTGACCGCCGCGTTGCCGAGAACGGGCCCGGCAGGCTGGTGTTCCGCTCGCTCGGCTACCCGTTCCGCGGCCGGACGACGGCGGCGGAATCCGTTCTTCTCTTCATGCCCTACGAGCTATTCGCCGACGATGCCGCCGTGTTCGGCGAAACCAACAATCTGGTCTTGTCGGGCAACCTCGCCGATCTGTTGATCAACTACATCAACGGCATCGAGCCGCGCCTCGATCGCTTGACGGCGGAGGAGATACCGCGGATCGTCCACACGGTGCACGACATGGTCGTCGCCTGCGTCGCTTCGTCGGCGAGACCCGATGCCGGCGGGTTGCAGACCAACAAGGGAATGATGGAGCGGGCCCACCGCTATATTCATCTCAACCTGCACTCCGCCGAGCTTACGCCGGATGCAATTGCCCGGGCGATCGGCGTCTCGCGCACCCGGCTCTACCAACTCTTCGAAGCGAGCGGCGGCGTTCTCAACTATATCCGCAGGCGCCGGCTGCAGCAGGCGCATGCGGCGCTCAGCGACCCTGCCGACAGCCGGCCGATCGCCGAGATTGCCGAAGCCGCCGGTTTCGACGTCGCCGCCAATTTCACCCGCGCCTTCAGTCACGAATTCGGGGTGAGCCCGCGGGAAATCAGAAAGGCCGCGGCGACCGAGCGCCCAGTCGCGCCGGCTGCTCCGGCCGGGCGACACCGTGGATCGACGATCGGCGACTGGCTGAAGGCGCTCGGCAATTAGAGCATTTAGCAGCCAGGTGGGATCACCTGACATCGCGCAAATGGGGCAAACAAGCAGACAGAGCCGGGCGCGAACTTTAGCGCATCGGCCCGAAAATCGGGATCGATTCTCGGAAAGCACGATGCGTAGATACAAAGTGTTACAGCGTCCTTTGCGCGTCTGAAGAGACGGGCGGCGCTGTAGTGAGCGCATGCGGCTCTAACGGGATGTCAGAGCGGTGCGTTCGCGCTGGTCCGATTGGGCGTGATGCGATTGTGCTGCCCGGTTTCAGCCGAGCCGGAGGTCAATGCCGGGGTGTAATTTCTTGAGGTTCGGCAGCGACTTCGACTGCCAGGGAAACTCCGAACTTCCGCGCACGGTGAACTGGATGTTCGGCCGCTTGCGCGCCTCGATCGTCAGCTTGGCAAGCAGGTTGATGCCGGACGAGTTAAGAAACTGCAAGCCGGTGACGTCGACCGTCAGGCGGTCCGGCTCGGCCTCGAGAATGCTCATCACCAAGGAATATATAGGGGCATAGGCCTCCGTGCTCGGCAGCCGCATGGTGCCGTCGAAGTATATGTCCTTGCCCTCCGACCAAACGCGATACTCTTCTTCCTTGATTTCCATTTTTTTCGTTGCCCATCAATTCGAGGGTTCGGGGACTGTAATCGATGCATAGGTCTCCAGCGGGATACGGCTCTCCTTCTCGCCGGATCCGAAGACCCAGGCGAAATGAGCGCCATAATCGCTCATGAGCGTCAGAAGGCCAAGGCCCGAGCCGCTGGGGCTATCCCCCGATGCATTCTCTTCAATCCGTTTGATCAGAAGCTCGCCTGGATCTCCCATGGTGATCTCGGACAGCAGATGCTGAAAGCGCTGCGCCGTGTCCTTGTCGACGAAATTGGAGACCTTGGCGCGAAAGGCATTGGAGGCGACCGCGGCCTCGACGACGATTTCTCCCGCGGCCCGGAACTTCACCGCGTTCTCGATGAGCTCGTTCGTCAAATAGCCGACATTGTGGCGCACTTCCTTGTAGAGGTTGCGGGATGTCCGATAGCGCAAGGCGACGAATTCGGCGACGAAATCCGAAGTCATAGCGCAGTGCTTCCAGCTCAAGTCGAGCGGGCCTTCGAACAGGCGAAGCGTTGTCACGTTTTCGCCCGTACCGATGGCGAGGTCTGCCATTCCATATAAGGTCGTCATCCGCTTACCTGTGTCTCATCACTACGACTGTTATATCATCGTGGATCTTCTGTGTGCCGATGTGCGCCATCAGATCCTCGATAATTCCCGCTTTGACTTCCTCGGCGCTCTGGCCGTGGCGGCGACGCGCGCTTTCGCAAAGCCGCTCGATGCCGAAGAGCTCTCCGTCGAGCCCCTCCGCCTCGGTCACGCCGTCGGTGTGGAGAATGACCATGTCGCCCTTGGAAAAGGCGATCTCCTGCGTCGCCACGAAGGGAGAGATGTCGGGCTCGAGGCCGATCGGCAGGCCAAGATCGAGCGTGTCGATGCGCTCGACGCTGCCCGCGCCCCGCACGACGATGAGTTCCTCATGCTGGCCCGAGAGCATCAGGCTCTTGCCATCATAGTCCAGGAAGGCAAGCGAAAGGTGCTTGTTGGCGTTGGTCCTGACGATGTTCTTGTAGAGGGCGCGGTTCACACGGTTGAGGAATTGCGACGGGTCCATGTCGCCGGCCTCCTGCAAGGCCCGCGCCACTGATTGAACCATCAGCATCAGCACGCCGCTTTCCAGGCCGTGGCCGGTCACGTCGCCGATGCCGATCTTCAGCCGCTCTCCGTCCCTCAGCACGTCATAATAGTCGCCGCCCACTTCGTCGGCGGGGCGCATATAGGCGGCAATCTCCAGGTCCGAAATCTCCTCGAGCTCACCAGCCCGCGGCAGGACCATCAACTGGATGCGGCGGGCGACATCGAGTTCGGCGCTCAAGCGAACGTTCTCGCTCCGCAACTGCTCGTTCAGAGCCGAGATCTGCAGGTTCGCCTCTTCGATTTCCTTCGTCCGGTCCTCGACGAGCTGTTCCAGGTTCTCGGTGTGATAGCTGATCTGCTCGGCCATGCGGTTGAAGGCGGCACCCGCTTCGCCGACCTCGTCGCGCGTCGGAATATCGACGCGGACGGAATAGTCCTTGGTCTGGATGCGCCGGGCCGCATCGGCGAGCGCGCTGATGCCGCCGGTGATGCGCTTCGATATGGCGAACACCGCCGAAGTGACGAAGAGCAGCGACACCAACAGGGCCAGAACCTGATAGATCAAGATCCTGTTGGTCGCTTCGGTGATGCCGGCCTGGGCGGCGAAGAGCGAGGCGTAGATCTCCCGCTCGGGCACGACAATGCCAAGCAGCATGGATTCGCGCCGGACGGGGCCGGAAACCCAGAGGTTGGTCGGCTGCAGTTGTTTCAGGACGACGAGATAGGGCACCTTCTCGCCGTTCTCGTCGAGCAGGACGTGCTGCAACAGGCCATCCTGGTTCAGCGGCAGCTTCGCGATCGCGGCTTGGGCGCTGTTGCGCAGCGACCGATCGAGACCCGTCACCCCCTGGCCGCTGGTGTCGCTCGACGACTGAAGGCCGATCACCTTTTCGCCGACGGGGTTGATGGCCACGACATTGCCGTCAGACATGGTGAGAAAGCCGAAACCATTGTCGGCGACCCGAACGTTCTCAACGATTTCCGCCAATTGGTCGAGGGTGATATCGGCGCCGGCGGCACCCGCGACCTGGTCGCGACCGCGCGACCACAGCGGCTGGAAGAAGCTGACGATCAGCTTTCCGGTGATCGCATCCGTATAGGGCGCCGTCTGGGTGATGTCGCTGTTCACCGGACGCGATGCGGGATTCTGCGCCCATTGCTCCCACGATTCGTAGAGGCCCGGGAAGAAAAACGGCCAGAACTCGGCATGGTTATGGCCCGGATACAGCCGGTCAAAGGTCTGGGCCTGTTCCGTATAGGGAGCCGTGCGGAAGATTGGCCGCTCCTTCGGGCCGATATAATACATCTGCAGCTTCGATTGACCGTTGGCCAATAGGCTCGGAGCGACCAGGTCGAGGACGGCGCTGTTTTCGATATCGGTCTGCACCTCAGGCAGAGGAACGTGGTTGGCGTCGAGCAGATATCCCCAGACGCTGACGACCGATAGCGGCCCCGGCAGGTTCTGCGCCCATCCGCCCTTCGCATCATAGGTGACGGTCACGGCGCCGGGGGCGCCGCGCGACATCGCTTCGCCGATCTGCGACTTTCTGACGGGGCGGTCGATCTGCGCCTGTAGCACGCCGGCGAGCGTGCCGACGTCGGAATGAACCTGGTTGAGAAGCAGGTTGACACGCGCGGCGGTTGTTTCCGCGTAGGAGCGTATATAGTCCTGGTTGGCCTTCTCTAGCCCCTGGCCGACCTCGGTCGTGGCGTCGCGCGACAGGCGCTGCACGTTGAAGAGGGCCAGCCCCCCGGTGACGAGCAGGTCGAACAGCACCGCGCCGCCGACCACGAGGATGAACTTGGCGCGGAACGAACGCAAACCGAAGCGGGTGATCTTGAACTGGTTCATAGCGGCTTGCGCCCGGATGCTGCCCAGATCGGCCAGCCAGCGTAGCCCTTGGGATGGAGGGCCGCAAAGATATGGTCGCGGAAGCCCTGGCGGAAGCGCTTGATGAACTCCGGAGGATCACCGCGCTTCACGGCCATCTCGCCGGCATAGACGTTCTCCCAAGCGGTGATGATGTCGGCAAAGTCCTGCGGGTCGCCGTCCTGATTGGTGACCATGAAGGACTCGACGAGAATGTCGTCGAAGCCCGCATCGGCGAGATAGCGGCGGCTCTTCGGTCCGAGCTCTACATCCATCTCGAAATGGGCGAACAGCCTGGCGACCTCGTTATAGGTCCACTGGATGCTCTGCGCCCGGGGTTCGCCGAGGCAGTGCGAATTCTTTTCGTTGGTGATGTAGACGCGGCCGCCCGGCTTGCAAATCCGGTAGAGCTCCTTCAGCAGGAGGTCGGGTTGGTTGAAGATCTGCAGCGAATGTCGACAGGTCACCAGGTCGAACTGATTGTCTTCGAGCAGCATTTCGGAGGCGTCGCCATAGGAGTACTCGATATCCGAGATGCCGAAGTTCGACGCCACATCGCGGGCATAGGCAAGGCTCGCCTTCGAATGGTCGAGCGCCACGATGCGTGCCGGCTGGAACTCCTTGCGCACTAGCACCGCGAAGTCGCCGATACCGCAGCAGATGTCGGCCATGGTGATCCCCGGGCGCATGCCGTGTCGCGGCAGGATCTTGCGCTCGTGGCGCCACGTCATCTTGGTTTGCGTGCGCAGGATCGGAATGAAGCTGGTGTCCTCGACGAAGGCCTGGCCCGGATAGAATTTTGAATCATAAACCTCGACCGTGATCTGCGGTTCGATCTTGCCGAGGTGGCGGAACATGCGTTCGGTCCAGCCGACAACGCTCGAGGTGACGACGACAAAGCGGATGTCCGAGCGCGTGCGGCAGGCGTCCAGAACCACGCGCGAAAAGGCGTGGAAGGCCGTGTTGTTCATCTGCGCGAGGCGCTTCACATTGATGTAGAGGACGCCGCGGGCCTCTTCGATGGCGTTCCTGAACATCGATATGCTGTGGGCGATCTCGTCCACGGAGCGCGGACGGACGACACCGGCAAAGGAGAACTCCTGGCTGTTGGCGTCGAATTCTGCCTGGAAGGGCGCTGCAAGCATTGCCATACTCAACTGACAATTCCTTCAAGGGGGAGATCCACAACGATGGTGATCGACGGCGGGTCCTGTTCCTCGAGACGAATCTCGGCATCGAAATTGATCGCCAGGTCCAGGAGGACCACCTCCCGGCTCGGTGCGAGGTCGGTTGAAAGTGCATCCAGATAACGGGCGTATGCGTCGTTTCCGTGGGTTCTGGCGACGGCCTCGCGGAAGAACTGCCGCTGGCCGGCCGGGCACGGAAAGGAGATTTTCACACGCTCTTTAGGGCCGTGCCGATAGACGGCGCAGCCGATGCGGCCCTCCGGCGAGCCGCCGCGAAACGACACCTCCAGGAGTTCGTTGAGCGCGGAGGAGAAAAAGTTCGAGTGTCGCAGCGGGTCGGTCCGGTTGTGACTGATCATCCTCGCCATGTAGGTCGACAACTGATCGCAATGGTGCCAATCGGATAGAAAGGTCCCCATCTCCATCTCGAACTGGAGCAGGGGCTCGAACTTCGGTTCCGCTGGCTGCCTGTGGGCTGCGTTCATGCTGCTTTCTCCGACTGCATGAGCGAATCCTGATTCGCCCACTCTCCCATGACTATATCGGACGGGCGCCGATCGCCAGAATACTCCAGGTTGCGTCGAGCCCCATCAGGTCCTGAGAGCGCCTGCCAGGGGTATCGCCCCCGACTTGCGCAGGAAATCGCCGATGGCTGCTGCCGGAAGCGGGAAGCCGAGGAAATAGCCCTGCAGCCGGTCGCAGCCCTCCTTCTGAAGCCAGGCGGCCTGGCCTTCCGTTTCCACGCCTTCGGCCGTCACGTCCATGCCAAGGCCGTGGGCGAGCGCGATGATCGACCGGACGATCGTCTGGCTCTTCTCATCGTGCTCAAGATCCTTGATGAAATACTGATCGATCTTGATCGTGTCGAAGGGGAAGTTCTTCAGATAGCTCAGCGAGGAGTAGTAGGTGCCGAAATCATCGAGAGAAATCTGAACGCCAAGCAGACTCAAGGTGTTGAGCGTATCGAGATTGTTGATGGTGCGCTCGAGCAGCACCGACTCGGTGATTTCCAGTTCGAGGCGGTCGGCGCGGATTCCGGTCAGATCGAGGATCTGGGCGACGCGATCGGTGAGGCCCTCGTGGAGGAATTCCGCCGGCGACAGGTTGACCGCGACGGTGAAATAGGATGGCCAGGTCATGGCGGCCCGGCAGGCCTGCTCCAGCATCCACTGGCCGATCTCGCTCATCAGGCCATCGGCTTCCGCCATTGGAATGAAGACGCTCGGCGGGATGATGCCGACCAGCGGATGCCGCCACCGCAAAAGCGCCTCGAAGCCGACGACTGAGGCGCGCGGCTTCACGAAAGGCTGGAATTCGATGAAGAATTGCCCCTCCTGGAGGGCAGTCCGCAGACTGCGACGCAGCATTTCGCGCTGCTCGAGCACGATCAGCATCGATCGTGTGAATGTCCTTGCCCGCCCGCGACCATCCTTCTTCGCCGCATAGAGCGCGATGTCGGCCGCTTTCATCAGCTGTTCGATTTCGTTTCCGTCCGCTGGGGCGATGGCGATGCCGACGCTTGCTCCGACGAACAGGCTGATGCCGTCGACGGCGAACGGATCCTTGAAAGCGTTGACGATCGCTTCGGCGAGGCGCTCGGCCTCCCTCGGCTGCTCCAGTTTCCACTGAATGACGGCGAACTCGTCGCCGGCCAGCCGGTAGGCAAGCTCTCGCTCACCGAGCACGCCCTTGATCCGTTCTGCCGCCATCTTGAGAACCGTGTCGCCAGCGCCGTGCCCGAGCGTGTCGTTGATCGGTTTGAAGTCGTCGAGATCGATCTGCATGAGCGCCAGCTTCGCGCCGGTCGGCACCGGCAGGGCGGCGCGCAGCTGATCGCTGAACTGCCGGCGGTTGGGCAATCCGGTCAGAACGTCATGGGTCGCCTGGTGGAGCAGGAGTGCGCGGTCGCTTTCGCTCTGGCTGGATGTCTCACGGCAGGTGGTGTCGCTTTTCGCTTCCGAGACACCGATGCCGCGGTCTGTGCGAAAGACGACCAGGGTGCGGTGGACGCGGCCTTTGGCATCGGTGATCTCGATGCTACGCGGAATTCCATTTGCCACGACGAAATCGACCGCGGCCTTGGGCCGCGGCGCCAGCAGCTCGGGGTAGACATGCCACAGGGTTGCCTCGACCAGCGAGTCGACCGAGGAGGCGTTGCGTTGCGGCATCGAGCAATCGATGAGATGGAAGCTCTCGTCGTAGAAGGAGATGAGCTCGTCGGTATGGGCTAGGAAGTCGCTCTCGATGGAAGATGAGGCAGACTTCGTCGCATCCGCGTCAGGCATACTGGCCTCCGATCCCTTTCCACTGCGCTCGCGTGAATGGTGCCGCTCTAGTGGCCGGCGATGATCTTGCCTTGACCGAACGCAATCCTGTCACTCGATGCAACCCTTCGTTCAGAAATTATCGCGGCCATTTTCCTGGTCAATGCCGCGCGCGCGTCGAGCAACCGTTTTCTGAACGTACTTGCGCCAGAGACACCGTTCGAAAAGCCAGGGGTCATGCGACGTTAAACATTGGTTTTTTTATGTTCTCCCTGCCAAAACCTGCAATTTTTAGGGTTGTTCAACGCTGAATGACACTAAATTCTGACGTGCAGCATGGACGGAATCGTGCAGGCGAGGTGTGCCTAAGGCAACCGATGGACCGTTCCGGCTGCGTCAGCGTGGAAACCCGGTCCTGATATGAATAAGGGCGGCCAAGGTGATCCTGAACCATCGTGTTACGCGTATTTCGGTCGGCATTCTACTCCTGGCCGTCGCCATTGCCGTTCTGCTGCCGGACCTGACCGGCTATACCAGCCTCGACGGCACGGTCAACGCCCGCTTCGCGATCATCAACTCGCCTATCGATGGCGAGATTTCCAAGCCGCCGCCGCGAATCGGCACGCCCGTGACAGAAGGCGAAACCCTTGCGGTCATTCGCAACGATCGCGTTAACCGCGCGATTCTTGCCTCGCTTCGCGCCGAGCATGGCACGGCCGTCGAGCGCGTCGCGGCGCTGCGCCGTGAGCGCGACGAACTCGCCCTGCTGCGCGACGAGCTTGGCCAGCGTATGGGTGTCTTTCAGAGTGCGACGATTGCCAGCCTTGAGCGCGAGCTAGCAATTCTGCAGAA
The DNA here is from genome assembly GCF_001651855.1 of Sinorhizobium americanum. Lineage (GTDB taxonomy): Bacteria > Pseudomonadota > Alphaproteobacteria > Rhizobiales > Rhizobiaceae > Sinorhizobium > Sinorhizobium americanum. The sequence goes on from NZ_LNQC01000076.1 coordinate 210,364, forward strand.
GCGCGTTGAGGTATCGCGTGCTCAGGACGTGGTGGCGAAAGTCGACCTCGATCGTCGCCAGGAGCTGGAATCGAAGGGGATCTTCACGCGCAAGATGGTGGAGGCGGCCGAGGCAGCCGGCGCCGCAACGGGGGGCGAGGTCGAGATCAGCAACCTGACTGTCGACTTGCTTCAGCAACGCCTCGAAGCTGTGCGACAGGGCATTTTCGTGATGGGAGACGGCCAGAACGACGTGCCTTATTCCAGGCAGCGTCAGGACGAGGTGATCGTTCGCATCAACGATCTCGATACCCGCATTGCCGAAAATGAGACGCGGGCCAGTCAGGCGGCGCAGCAGCTGACTGAGGAGGAGAAGCGCGTCCGCAGCCTTGAGTCGGCCACGATTCCTTCGCCGTTCGGCGGCGTCGTCTGGAGCAGGAACGTTGTCAGCGGTTCCAACGTCGTTCTGAACAATGAAATGATGCGCATCCTCGACTGCCGCGAATTGTTCGTCGATATTCTCGTCCCCGAGGTCGACTACGATGAGATCTATCCCGGCCGCGAAGCTGAGGTCCGCTTGTTCGGTCGCGGAGACGTCTTCAAAGGCAAGGTACAGGCCGTCAAGGGCAGTTCCGCGGTTGTCGAAAAAGACTCGCTCGCCGCCAACGAGCCGGAAACCGAAGAGCGCAGTGCACGAATCCGCGTCGCGCTGGCGCCGTCTGCGCTCAACGCCGACTTTGCCAATTTTTGCCAGGTGGGACGAACGGCGCAGGTGCGCTTTTCCAAACGCAACATCCGTCTGACGCGGTGGTTTGAAAGCCTGTGGTTCAATCTCTTCTAGCACTCGCGCCGACCTTGCTGGTCATCGCCTTCTTCCTGCTCGGACCATCCAATTGGTCGCGTCATCAAAGCTGGGCGCGGGCGACTACCTGTGCGTTCGTCGCGGCCGTGGCACTACGCTACATAGTCTGGCGTTTCACCGAAACGGTTCTCCCCTATCCGAATGACGGCGCCAATTTCTATTGGGTCTGGTTCGTGTTCATCGTCGAGCTGCTCGCCTTTTCCGAGGTCGTGCTGTTCCTCATCCTGATGAGTCGCTATATCGACCGCAGCGTCGAGGTGGATGAGCTTGCGCGGTCGTTCTTCGCGCGGCCGGAGAGCGAGTTGCCAAGCGTCGACATCTTCATTCCCACCTACAACGAACCGCTCGACGTGCTGGAACGAACGATCGTCGGCGCGCTGGCGCTTGACTATCCGAAAGACAAGCTCGCGGTCTATGTGCTCGACGACGGGCGGCGCGATTGGCTCAGGACCTTTTGCGAGGGGCGCGGCGCCATTCACGTGACACGCACCGACAACGCTCATGCCAAGGCCGGCAACATGAACAATGGCTTGCGGGTCAGCTCCGGAGACTTCATTGCCGTCTTTGACGCGGACTTCGTCCCCTATCGCCGTTTTCTGCGCCGGACCTTGCCGTTCTTTTTGGACGAGACCATCGGCATCGTGCAGACGCCGCAGCATTTCTTCAACGTCGATCCGGTACAATCGAACCTCGGTCTCGAAAATATATGGCCGGATGAACAGCGGCTGTTCTTCGATGAGATTGCGCCGAGCCGGGACGGCTGGGACGTGAGTTTCTGCTGTGGTTCCTGCTCGATCGCGCGTCGCACGGCGGTCGATATGATCGGCGGCTTCCCGACCGAGTCGATCACCGAAGATCTGCTGACGACGCTCTCGATGCTCAACAAGGGCTACAAGACCCGCTACCTGAACGAACGGCTGTCGATGGGCCTGGCGGCTGAGAACCTCACCGGCTACTTCGTCCAGCGCGAACGCTGGTGCCAGGGCGGAATCCAGACGCTCTACCTGCATAACGGTCCCTTGCGCGGGCCGGGCCTCTCGCTCTTCCAGCGCATCATGTTCCTGCCGATGTCCTGGCTGGTGCAATATCTGGTCCGTTTCGCCGTGCTTCTCGTCCCGATCGTCTATCTCTGGTCCGGCGCCCTGCCGCTCTATTTCACCAATGTTGCCGACTATGTTTCGAACCAGATACCGCTGCTGACCGCCTATTTCCTGCTGATGCTCTGGCTGGCGCCGACCCGCTACCTGCCGCTGGTCTCCACCGCCGTCGGCACGTTCGCCACCTTTCGCATGCTGCCGACGGTGCTTTCGAGTCTGGTGCGGCCGTTCGGCAAGCCCTTCAAGGTGACCCCGAAGGGCAGCGGCAACGAGGCAAACCAGTTCGATGCCTATACCTTTACCTGGATCGCAGCCTTCATCGTCGTCACGGCGGCAGGGCTACTGATCAACATCGTTCCGGAGACGGCGCATATCGAGGGGTCCTTCTCGACAATCGCAGCGCTCTGGTCGGGCCTCAACGTCGTGGTCCTCGTCATTGCCTCGCTAATTTGCTTCGAGAAGCCGCGCCGTCTTCTCCAGGCGTTCAAGCTCGATGAGGCCGCGGATGTCGACGGCAGCGCCGGGCGCCTGGTGAGCCTTTCGCTCGATAAGGCAGTTGTAGCGGTTCCCACCGAAACAAGGTTCAAGTCGACCCGCGTTACGTTGAACCTTGAAGGTTTCGCGCCGCTTCAGGCGGAGCTCAAACAGGTGACCCAGCGGCGCGGCGACATCAGCCGTTCCGGTGACCAGCGGCGCTATTACCTGCATCTCCACTTCGATCTGCGTGGCTTCGAGCGCGACAAGATGATCATCAAGCTCTATACCGGCAACTATTCCCAGGAGGTACCGGATATCGACAAGGTGGCAATTTCCGTAAACCTGATGCTGCGCGCCTTCGGCCGAACGCGCACCGCTTAGGCACAGGACCTAGCTCGCCCCCGTGCCACGGCGCTGCTGCCCTTTGTCCAACTCCAGTGAAAGCTGCAGGCCGTGCTTGAGCGTGGGCAGCGGGAGCCCCAACTGGATCCGTCCGAATGCCTGTCTTCGCCGCTCCTGATCACGCTCCCGCTGGCGGCGGACCGCGGCAACCGCCGCCATTGCGCGCTCGATGACTTCTTCCGCATGGGTCATGGAAGCCTCCGGTTTGTTCATGATATGTTCTCATTTGCGGATGGGCGTGTCAAGCTTTCCGGGAGTTTCGCTCAAGTCCGACGTCGTTGCGGGAAGATAACGTCGATAAAACATCGGCGATGCCTCGGGGACTTGGCAGCGGATCCCTTTGAACGTCAAGGCTTTAAGGCTTGCGGAATGGCGCGCTCGTATGGTTTGAGTGGGATGCACTGGCTGCCCGCGGCGCCCTGCGTCGGGGACCGTGCCCAGCACCGCAGCAGCGGAACGGGATCGGATCGTGGAACGGAAAACCAATCTCAAGGACGTGGCGCGCGAGGCGGGGGTGTCCCTCAGCACGGCCTCGCACGCGCTGAACGGCACGGCGCCGCTGACCGTCGAGGTGCGCGAACGGGTGCTCGAATCCGCGCGCAGGCTCGGCTATCTCGAGAGCCGGCGAAAAAAGGCGACGATCGCCACCGTGCGCGTCGTCCTGCTCGCCCTGACGAGCGACGCGGCGCCGCAGAGCGACCTCAACATGGTGAGCTGGACGATCCTCAACGGTGTGCGGCGCGAATGCGAGCGGCGCGGAATCCGCATCGTCCCCTTCGTCAGCACCAGCACCCGCCTCGATTCCGCCGAGGTGCGCACCGCGGCCGAGGAGGAGAATGTCGACGGCATCCTGGTGCTCAACGACGACAGGCCGGAGCTCATCCGGGCGCTTTCGACGCTCGCCAAGCCGATGGTGATCCTCAATGGCGAGGATCCCACGATGCTGGTCGATACCGTGACGGTCGAAAATCGTTTCGGCGCGCGGCTCGGTACCGAGCATCTGCTCTCTCTCGGCCACCGCCGCATCCTGCACCTGACATGGCAGGGGCGCACGACAATCCGGCGGCGCTACGACGGCTATGTCGATGCGCATCTGGTGGCCGGCCTGCCCGCCCCCGAGAACATGGTCGTGGTCGCCGAGAGCTACGAGCCGCGCCATGGCGAGCAGGTGATTCGCGCTCTCCTGAAAGCGGATGGCAAGCTCAGGGGCGCCACGGCGATCTTCTGCGCGGCCGACAACCTGGCGCTCGGCTGTCTCGATGCGCTTGCCGAGGCGGGCATCCGCGTGCCGGAGGATATGTCGGTGCTCGGTTTCGACGACATTGTGCCGGGCGAGTTCAGCGCGCCGCCGCTCAGCACCATCCAGATGCCGGCCGACCGGCTGGGCGCCGCCGCTCTTTTCCTGCTTGAGCAAAGGCTGATCGCCAACGATGCGTTGCGCCCGGCGCACCGGCTCGAGCTCGGTTGCCGGCTGATCCTGAGGGGCAGCATCGCTGCGCCCCCGAGATCGGCGAAATAGTCCCTATTTCATGCCGGTTCCGGCGATGCCGGTGGTGATATAGCGCTGCAGGAAGAGGAACACCAGCGTCACCGGGATGAGGCTCAGGAAGGTCATGGCGAGGATATAGTGCCATTGTACCGAGAACTCGCCCTGGAAGGCGTTGAGCCCGACCTGGAGCGTGAAGTTCTCGCGGCTGCTCAAGACGATCAGGGGCCAGAGGAAGTCATTCCAGCGCCAGAGCACCGAGAAAATCGCCAGAACCGCGAGCGCCGGGGCGGTCAGCGGCAGGACGATGCGCCAGAAGATGCGGAACTCGCTTGCCGCATCGACGCGGGCCGCTTCGATCAGCTCGTCCGGAATCGTCAGCATGTACTGCCTGAGCAGAAACACGCCGGTCGGCGAGGCGACCGTGGGGATGATGACCCCCCAGAGATTGTCGACGAGGCCGACGCCGACGATGACGAGATAAGCGGGCACCATCACCACCGTGAGCGGGATCATCAGCGTCGAGATGATCAAGACGAAGATCGCCTTGTCGCCGCGGAAGCGATATTTCGAGAGCGCGAAGGCGGCGAGCGCATTGACGATCAGCGTCAGCAGCGTCGCGACGAAGGTGACGAAGACCGAATTCTTGAGGAAGGTCAGGAAGCTGAAGCGGGTCAGCGGATCCGTGTAGTTCTGCGTCGCGACCGTCAGCCGCTGTACCGGCGAAATGGTCCTGGTGTCGACGCTGACAGGTTTACCGGGATTGGCAGGATCGACCATCTGCGCCTTGAGCCCGATGCGGCGGACCATCGCCATTTCCCGGGTCTCGCCGTCGACCGTCACGTTCCAGAGGCTCAAGGGCTTGTCGAAGCCCTGAACCTCAACCTGTATGGCGGTGCGCGGCAGCAGCGTCGGCGGAAAGCGAGTGATCTCCGCCTCGGGCTTGAGCGACGACATGCCGGCCCAGAGCACCGGCACGAGCACGGCGAGTGTCCCGCCGATCAGCCACAGCCAGGAAAGGATGTCGGTGATGTCGATCCGGCCGGCGCGCCGGGTGCGGGTGAAAAAGCCGATGGCACTGACATTGCCGGACATGATCAGGACTCCACCTTCTTGCCGAGGCGCAGCTGCACCAGGGTAAGGACCAGAAGCACCAGCCCCATGAGGACGGAGGCAGCCGAGGCGAGGCCGTAGAGCCTCAGGTCGCCGGCAAACGCCATCTGGTAGATGTATTGGACGATGAACGTGTTCGCCGTGCCCGGGCCGCCGCCATTGGTCAGCACCCAGGCCTCGTCGAAGATCTGTACCGAGCGGATCATCAGGAGGATCAGCACGACGAGCAGGTTCGGGCCGAGGAGCGGCAGCGTGATGCGGAACAGGGTGCGCGACGGCGTGGCGGCGTCGATTGCCGCCGCCTCATAGAGATCCTTGGGGATCGCCTGGAGGCCGGCGAGCAGGATCAGCGTATAGAAGCCCATGTGGAACCAGACCGAGACGACGACGACGAAGAAGCGCGACCAGCCGACGTCGAGGAGGAAGATTTCCGGCGGTACGCCCAGCATCTGCAGGAAGGCGTTGAGCAGCCCGTTGCGATCCAGGAACCACTTCCAGATCAGCCCGATGACCACGGGCGACAAGAGAACTGGATAGAAGAACATCGCCCGGAAGAAGCCGCGCGCCGCTATCGCGCGGTTGAGGATCAGTGCGGTGACGAGGGCGACCAGAAGGGTGGCGGCGACATTGAAGCCGACGAACCAGAGCGTGTTCCAGATCGCCGTCCAGAAAAGCGATTCCTCGCAGCTTCCCGGCACGAGATAGCTGTCGCAGGCGAGCAGCTTGCGGAAATTGTCGAGGCCGACGAAAGGTCGGTTGGAAATCAGCAGATCGGCGCCGCCGGTGAAGGCGTAGCCGATGGCGATCGCAATCGGTAGGAAGGTGAAGATGCCGAAGAGCACCAGGTTCGGCGCGAGGAAGAGATAGGGCATCCGCCCCTTGCCGATCACGCGCTCGATGGCGTTGATCGGCGCCTCGAAGAGCGCCATGACGAGGTCGAGTGCGCGGTCGGCGAGTCCTGCTGCTCTCGCCATGGTCAGGCCCTCCCGCTGACGCGGCCGAGCGCGAGCTCGCTTGCCGGATCGAAGACATGCAGTCGGTCGTCCTGCGGCGTGATCTTCAGGATGGCGCCCGGCGCGGGCGCGAAATGCCCGTACCGATGGACGATAACCTGCGCAGACTGCCCCTGAAGATTGCCGTAGACGTAGGTCTCCGTCCCGAGGCTCTCGTGATATTGCACCTCGAAGGGCAGGCCTTCGCTGTCGGAAAGCGCGAAATGCGCCGGCCGGACGCCGGCAAGGACTTCCTGTCCAGCGGTGACCTTGGCGGGATCGACGTCGCTCCGGAGCAGGGTGGGATAGCCGACGTCGACGAGGACGCTGCGATCGTCGCCGATCACGACCCGGCCCTTCAAAATATTCATGCGCGGCGAGCCGAGGAAGCCGGCGACGAAGAGATTGCGCGGATGATCGAAGAGCTCGAGCGGCGATCCCACCTGTTCGATGCGGCCGGCCCGAAGCACGACGATCTTGTCGGCCATGGTCATCGCCTCGACCTGGTCGTGGGTGACATAGATCATCGTCGTCTGCATCTCGCGATGCAGCTTGGTGATCTCGGCGCGCGTCTGGACGCGAAGCGCCGCATCGAGATTGGAGAGCGGCTCGTCGAAGAGGAAGATGTCCGGGTCGCGCACGATCGCCCGGCCGATCGCGACGCGCTGGCGCTGGCCGCCGGAAAGCTGCTTCGGCCTGCGGTCGAGATAGGGCTCGATCGCCAGCATGCGGGCGGCTTCCGTGATCCGCGCGTCGATCTCGGCCCGCTTGAATTTCAGGTTCTCGAGGCCGAAAGCGAGATTCTTGCGCACGCTCATATGCGGATAGAGGGCGTAGGACTGGAAGACCATGGCGATCTTCCGTTCGGCCGGCGAGAGCGCCCCGACATCGCGGCCGCCGATGGCGATCGCGCCGGAGGTGACGTCCTCGAGGCCGGCGATGATGCGCAGCAGGGTCGACTTGCCGCAGCCCGACGGGCCGACGAAGACGACGAATTCGCCATCGTCGATCTGAAGGTTCACGTCGTGCAGGACGTGAACGGTGCCGAACGCTTTGTTGAGGTTCGTAAGCTTGAGATCTCCCATCGCCTGCTCCCGGTAGATCACCATGCTTCGGGTCGCTTCGCCCGAAAATCATGGACTTGATCGAGTCTGATAAATTGGAGCGGGATGCGGGCATCCCACTCGGTCAATGCTTCTCTTCGACGATAGTCCTTGCACTCCAGCCTTCCGGCAGGCGCATCGGACGCTTCACCGCCACGTCCTCCGTGACCAGCCCCTCGACGCCTTTCACAAAGATCGCCGGCATACCGCCCGGGTAGTCGAGAAGCCCGACGATCCGGCCGTCGTTGCCGCGCGTCCAGGCGTTGGCTCGCCCCGCCGCCTCGGCGCACGGGGCGATGTCCGCAAAGGTCGGCCGCAGATCGTAGTGCAGGCCGGTGCCGAGCCGTCCGGGCTGCTGCGCAAGCGTGATCCGGTTGAGCTCGACGTTGCTGATGCCGGCAGTAGAGGTGGAGACGAGGTTGATCGCCCCCTCCATGCGGCCGCTGATTTCCTCGACGAGAAGGTTTTCCACCGCACCCGCCCGGCGCTCCGGGCGCCGGTCGACCACGGTCACCGTCAGGGCTTCGCCCGAACCCCAGAAGCCGTCGGGGGTTTCGTGGCAATCGACCTCGATCCGCGAGAAGCGGATGTTTCGCATCTGGCCGCCGTCGCGCGAGAACAGGCCGAGGCCGCGATTGGACTCACTGACGTTGCAATCCTCGAAGGCGATATCGCTGAAGTCGCCGAAGGACTCTGTCCCGAGTTTCAGCGCGCAGCTCAGACTTGAGACGGTGCAGCGGCGTACAGTGATGTTCTCGCAGGCCCCGATCGCCTTGCCGTCCGGCCCCGCACTCGTCTTCAGGCAGATGCCGTCGTCAGCGGTCGAAATGGTGCAATCCTCGATCAGCACGCGGCGGCAGGCATCGAGGACCATGCCGTCGGTGTTCGGCAGCCGCCGGTCGTTGGTGATCGTGACGCCGCGGATGACGACGTCCTCGCAATCGGCAAGGTGAAGGGTCCACATCGGCGAGCCGGTAACGTGGAAACCGTCGAGCCCGACGCCCCGGCATCCCTCGAAGACGACCACGCGGGGCCGGAATTCCGCCGGAATGAAGGTGCCGACATCGGGGTCGTCGCCGGTGATGAAATGCTCGCCGCCGGCCTCGATCCGGCCCGGGCCGGTGATCCGTACATTCTCGGAGTTCCGCGCGACGATCATGCCCCTGTCGGATTTTTCGGCGATGACCCGAACGGTCGTACCGCGGTAGGCCTCGTAATCGGGAATAGCGCGCAGCAGGGCGCCTTCGGTCAGATGCAGTTCGACGCCGCTCTTCAGGAGCAGCCCGCCCGCCACGTGTTCGCCGGCGAGCAGCGACACGCGGCCGCCGCCGCGGCCCGAGACCTGGTCGATCGCCGTCTGGATCTCGGCGGTCGCATCACGGCCGGTCGCGCCAATGCTGAGCTGCTTCGGCGTCACGATTTGGTATCCTCCTCGAGAAGCACATCGATCAATAACAGCATGGTCAGCGCTTGGCCGTAGGGGGTCGGCAGGTTGGGGATGCGCCGGTAGAAGTCGAGGTCGTGGCCCATTGGTGTGCCATCCGAGACGCCCTGGACGACGCCTTCCGCATCGATCTGGCCGAGCACCGCCATCAGGGCACGATCGGCGTGAACGCGGTCTTCCTGCCTCAGGATGCCGGCTTCTATGCCGCGCAGGATGCCATAGGCGATGCCAGCGGTGGCGGAGGTCTCGACGGGCGAGGTCGGGTCGTTGACCAGCGTGTGGAACATGCCATCATCGCGCTGATGGCGCTTCAAAGCACGGACCTGGCTGGCGAGCACGTTCGAGAGGAAGCGCTTGTCGCTCGGGTTGAGCGAGGGCACGAGCTCGAAAAGCTCGGGGATCGCCACCGTGATCCAGGCATTGCCGCGCGCCCAGAAGGCCTTGGCGAAGTTGTGGCGGCCGTTGAAGGTCCAGCCGTGATACCAGAGGCCGGTGATCGGGTCGGAGAGATAACGCGTGTGGACCATGAACTGGTAGACCGCCTCGTCGATCCAGTCGCGGCGATCGCAGATGACGCCGGCGCGGGCGAGAAACAGGCAAGCCATGAACAGCGTGTCGTCCCAGAGCTCGCCGTCGTTCAGCCGCTCCTTGACGACGTGCTGGAAGCCGCCATCCTCGGTCTTCGGCAGGCTATGCACGAGCCAGTCGGCCCAGTCCTCGACGAGGGCGCGGAAATCGGGCCGGTCGACATGCTCGGTCAGGATGACGAGCGGCAACATCGGCGCCGAACTGTTGATCTGGCGCGGCGGCAGGCCGCGTTCAATCTGCCAGGCATACCAGCCGACGAGGTCGTCGATCGCCTTGCGATCACTGGTGGCGATGGCGCGACGCAGGAAGCCGTAGAGACCGACGCCGACCTCCCAATCCCACTCGTCGAACTGGATGCCGCCGGCATGATCCGCGCCGACAAGGCCCTCCTTGATGCCCTTCAGCCGGCTGAAGGCGGCCGCGACCTTGTCGACCTTGGTCTTGAGCGTCGCTCGCTCGATGTTGATCTCATTCATCCGCATGGTCCATTCATGAAATAGAAGAGACGGTCCGCGCGACCGGCGGGACCGGCATGGTCGAAGGTGATCTCGGGCTGCGGCTGCTCATGGCCGAAGGTCAGGGGCTCCCCGCCGAGCGAGAAGGCGCCGTCATGGGAAAGCCGCAGCGCCGGCCGATCCGGAGGTGCGACCGAAAGCAGGCGTCGATCGGCGTCGAAGGTCACCCCGGTCGCGTGAATTCGCTCGCGGAAACGCTCGAAATCGCTGATGCCGCCGCAGCCGATGGCGGCGACCCAGCCGCAGAGGCGACCCTCGGAGCGGAGCTCCCGGCCGGCCGTAGCGCCCTTGGTGACCATGGTGAGGCCGTTGGTGGCGCAAAGGGCGGCGAAGCCGGCCCCCGAGCGGACGATCAGCCAGTTGTCCTCGGTGAGGATCTCGTCGAAACCGTCCCGTCCGAGATAGGCGTGGGTCCAGCCGTTGCGATGATCCTGCGTGTCGAAGATCATCAGCGCCAGATCGCGGTGCTGGGCGACGCGCGGAAGAATGCCGCTGCCTGCCCAATAGGAGGGCCGTTGCGTGCCCCAGGGATCGTCCTCGCCCGGGTGGTTCACCCAGAGCCGCGCCATCGGATGACCGGCAAGGCGAATGTCCATGACGTGCTGCTGGTGGCCCTTCCGGCCGGTCTTGTGGTCGACGACCGTCGATAGCTGCGCCGCCTCGTTCTTGAAGAGAACGAGCTTGCCGAAATCGAGCCCCTGCGCGTAACGTGCCTCGATGGCACGGCCGGGCTCGAGCCGCGCCAGTCGGTCGAGATGGGCGGGCGGGAAATAATCCGAGCAGCAGAACATCGGCAGCGAGGCGACGCCGCCGTTCAGCCAGCCCTCGCCGAAGGCGACGGCGGCGAAGGGCGCAAGCTCGGTCAGCGGTCCGGCGCGCAGTTCCTTGTCGTAGGCGCGCCCCTGCGAGCCCGCCGGCACGCCGGCAAGCGTGTGTAGCGCGATCATTTCGAAGATCAGGTCGAGCTGACGCCGGGCGCGGCCCGCAAGCTCGGGCTCGGCCCAGTGCTCGAGCGCCAAAAGGCCGATGAAATCGATCGGATAGTAGGCGGCCGAGTTCCATTCCGCCAGCCCATGCGCCTCGACGCTGTCGAACCAGCGATGAAGGCGTGCCTTGGCGAGCGCCGCCTGCTCACGTCCGCTCCGCCCCGAGGCCGCGAAGACGGCGTCTGGCAGGAAGTCTCCGGCGAGCAGTTGGCTCGCATGGAAGCAAAGCACGTGATTCTCGCTCCAGAACCACATGACGTCATTGCCGGGTTCGTCGACCCAGTAACGGTAACCCAGCACCGATGCCCGGATTCTCTCGACCGTCTCCGGGCCAAGCCGCTCGCCATAGGCGCGGACGAGCCAGAGCAGCGGCACCAGGACGAAATCGGAGCAATCCTCGCGCCGGTCGATCGATTGCAGGGTCACCGCGATGAGGCGGTCGATCGTTGCCCTGTCGTCGCTGCCGACGGCGACCATGGCAAGCGCCCGGCCGATGCGTTCCGCGCCTTGAGCGGCACTGAAATCGAGTGCCGCCCGCTTTCGCTCGGCGATGGTTTCAGCCGTCGCGGCAGGCGAAAGCCGGCCGAGGAAGGCGGCGTCGATGACCCGGGTGACGGTGCCGGCGCCGGATCCGATCGTCAGCCGCACGCCGTGATAGCCGTCCGGAATGCCGAGAGTTTCGGAGATGGTGAGGCGAATCTCCCTGGCGCCGAGCGTTGCCGCCGCCCGAGCCAGAACGGCCCGATCATGGCCGTGGCTGTAGACCTCGACGAACACCGGCAGGTCGACTTCGGGCGCAGCGTCGAAGACGAGTTCGAGCGCCGAGTCGACGAAGACGTCGCGGCTCGGCCGGACGTCGCGCACGAGAGCGGCAAGGCGGTTGACCTCGTCGCTGTCGAGAGGGACCGGTAGAACGACGGTCAGCGGCGTCTCGTCCAGCAGCTCCAACTCGAAGAACCAGATCGTGTCCCTTTCGGCGAGATCCTCCGTGTGAAGCAGGATCTCGTTGTCGCCCGGTTGAAGCGCGAGGGTCACCTCGGAGGTGCTTTCGACATTCCGCCTAAATGGTTCGAAGCGCACCTGCTCGACGCCGTTCACCCAGATGCGCACGCCGCCGCAGGTCCCCAGTCGCAGGTGAAGTGGGCGCGGAGCATCGGTCCGGAAGGTGCCCTTCAGCCAGCGGCGGATATGGGTCGGAACATGCCAGAAGCCGGTGAATTCGACACGGCGGTTCGAGCCCGGCAGGTTCAGATGCGCCGGCCAGTCGCGTTCCGGTTCGATCGCCCGGCCGACCATCTCGGCCCAGAACGCCTTGCGGCAGGGCAGGTCGCCGACATCGACGAATCCGTTGATGAAGCGGTAGTTGACGCGGTCTTCCGCCGGCGCCGCGGTGCCGGGGAAGTCTTTGCTGATCAGCTCGGAGACGATCCAGGCGGTGATCGTCTCGCCCTTTTGGACCTCGTAGGTCGGGTCGAGAGACGGTGCTTGCGTGGCGGAATTGTCGTTCATAGACCGCCTCCCGTCGATCATATGAAAAGATTTTCACAAGTGGCGTTCCGGCCGATAAGGCTTCGCGCCTGCGATACGGTGGCAAAGAAACAGCTTGACCTTTGCGCTGTCAAGTCGCAAAAAGGTGAAAATCGAATTTGGCAGAGGAGTTCCGGTTCGATTTCGTGAAAATGTTTTCATAGGGAGGATGAGCATGTCGAAGCTTCTTTCGGGCGCCAGCGCCCTTGTCATCGCCGGTTTCGTCGGCGCGGTCTCGGCCCAGGCCGAAACCAAGACGATCACATTCCTGTTTACCGATGACGACCAGGGCTATGTCGAGCGCATGGCCGAGCTCAGCAAGGAATTCGAGAGCACCCATCCGGACGTGAAGGTCAATTTCGTTTCGTCCGGCTACGATGCCGTCGCCAAGCAGCTGCCGGTGCAGCTTGCGGTCGGCGAGGGGCCTGACCTCGCCAAGATCACCGATTGGCAGCTCGCGCCGTACTATCTGGACATGCGCCCTTACATGAAGGACCCGGAGACCTACGCCAAGCTCCACGGCGCAAGCCTCGAGCAGCTTCGCCTGCCGAACATCAACGAGCCGAATTCCATCAACGGCTATGTGGCGTCGCAGACGCTGAACCTGCCCTTCGTCAACAAGACGCTGTTCGAGCAGGCCGGCGAGCCCCTGCCGGGACCGAAGGCGACGCTCAAGGAGATCGTCGAAGCCTCGGCGCGGGTCGCGAAGGCAACGGGCGTGCAGGTTCCCTTTACCATGGACCGCTCCGGCCACCGCTTCTCCGGTGCCGCCTTCTCCTATGGTTCGACCTATGTGAAGGACGGCAAGTTCAGCTTCCCGGACGAAGCTGCCAAGAAATACATCGCCGACGTCTATTCGTGGACCGAGAACGGCAGTTTCCCCAAGGAAATGTGGGGCGCGGCCGGCGGATCGCAGTACAAGAACATGGGTGACGAGTTCGTCAACGGCAATGTCGTGACCTATCTGGCCGGCAACTGGATGGTCAACCCGTTCCAGACGAAGATTGGCGACGCCTTCGATTGGACGGCGATCAATGCGCCCTGCGGCGAGGCCGGGTGCTACGCCATGCCGGGCGCGACGGCGATCGTCGGCTTCAAACGCACCAAGCACCCGGAAGCGGTGGCCGAGTTCATCGAATTCCTCGGCTCCGAGAAGATTCAGCGGGAGATCGCCGAGAACTACGTGATCCTCACCGGCGCCGACATCAAGGACCCGCAATACAAGCTTTCGAGCGAGAACGCCAAGTCCGCCATGGCGGTCTTCCTCGACAACAAGAAGAACGTGCCGCAGGCGGCACGCGACTTCGAGCGCCAGAAGGGCGGATCGGCGCTCTATCAGCAGATCGTGCAGCGTATGAGCCAACTGATCGTCGGCGAATTGTCACTCGATGAGACCTACAAGGTGCTGGAGGACGACGTGCGCAAGATCAACGAAGCGCGCGCCACCCAGTAAGCGCCACTCCCATAAGCCTCCCAGGCTGGACGGCGTGCCCTCTCAGTGGGCGCGTCGTCCCTCGCGCTCGAAGCAAAAACGAAGAGGAACGCTATGCAGTCGTCGATAACTGTTCGCCACGCAGTTCACTACTCTCAGTCGGAAGCCATGACCGGGAGCGAGTTGCGGCAGAACTTCCTGATCGAGGAACTGTTTACGCCCGGGCGCGCGACCGCGGTCTACACGCATTACGACCGGCTGCTCCTCATCGGCGCGATGCCGGACAAGGAGGCAATCGGCCTCGGCGAGGACATGGCGCGCGTCGTCGGTGGCGAATTCCTTCTTGAACGACGCGAATTGGGGCTGATCAATATCGGCGGTCCGGGGATCGTGCGAGCGGACAACGCCGTTTTCGAGATCGGCTTTCAGGACGCGCTCTATCTCGGCATGGGGACCCGGAATGTCTCTTTCGAAAGCGCCGATCCTTCGACGCCCGCCAAGTTCTATATCAACAGCGCTCCCGCCCATGCCGCCTTTCCGGCCCGGCATATCCGCAAGTCGGAAGCGATCGAACTCCATCTCGGCGACGGCAAGACCTCGAACAAGCGAACGCTCTTCCAATATATCCATCCGGATGTCGTGCCGAGCTGCCAATTGCTGATGGGCATGACGCGTCTCGAGCCGGGCAGCGTCTGGAACACCATGCCGGCGCATACGCATGACCGGCGCATGGAGGCCTATCTCTATTTCGAGGTGCCCCAGGATGCCTTCGTGGTTCATCTCATGGGGCGCCCGGAAGCGACGGGTCATCTGATCGTCAGAAACGAACAGGCGGTCGTCTCGCCGCCCTGGTCCGTCCATTGCGGCGCCGGGACCTCGGCCTATGCCTTCATCTGGAGCATGGCCGGCGACAACAAGTCGTTCAAGGATATGGATTTCGTGCCGATGGGTGATATCCGATGACCACCGGCCCCTTCGACCTCTCCGGAAAGCGGGCGCTGGTCACCGGCGCGCGCACCGGATTGGGGCAGGGCCTCGCTCTGGCGCTTGCTTCGGCCGGCGCCGACATCATCGGACTGGGATCGCAGGCGATGCCCGAGACCCGCGGCAGGGTCGAAGCGCTCGGGCGGCAGTTCAACGAGGTCGTCTACGATCTCAAAGACCCGAGCGGAATAGCGGAGATGTTCGCCGGCCTCGTCGCAGGTGGCGCGACGGTCGACATCCTGGTCAACAATGCCGGGCAGATACGCCGGTCCGACTTCATCGATTTCACCGAAGAGGACTGGGACGACGTCCTGAACATCAACCTGAAGAGCGCCTTCGTCCTCTCCCAGGCGGTGGTCAGGCATATGCTCGAACGGGGCATACAGGGGCGGATCGTCAACATCGCCTCGCTGTTATCCTTCCAGGGCGGGATCCGCGTTGCCTCCTATACGGCCTCCAAGCATGGCGTCGCCGGGCTCACCAAGCTGATGGCCAACGAGCTGGCCGCGAAGGGGATCACCGTTAACGCGATCGCGCCAGGCTATATGGCGACGGACAATACTGAAGCGCTCCGCAACGATCCCGACCGCCATCGTGCCATTCTCGAGCGTATCCCCTGCGGCCGCTGGGGCGAGCCGACCGACCTCGACACTGCGGTGCTGTTCTTCGCTTCGCCGGCGAGCGGCTATGTCACGGGCCAAGTGCTTGCCGTCGACGGGGGCTGGCTGGCGCGCTGACGACCACGGGATGGGGGGACTTGGCCCCCACGGATGGGCCCACCGTTCAATGTGCCGAAGCCCAGGGCGCCAACCACCGTTCGAGGGCGCGCGCGGCGATCTCGAGCAGGATGGCGATCAGCGCGATGACCGCGATGCCGGCAATCACCACATCGGTGACGAGGAACTGGGCGGCCGACTGGATCATGAAGCCGAGCCCTCGGGTGGCGGCGACGAGTTCCGCCGCAACCAGCGTCGACCAGCCAGTGCCAAGCGCGATCCGGGTTCCGGTCAGGATCGACGGCAGGGCCGAGGGCAAGACGACGTGGAGCGTCACCTGGCGCCTGGTGGCGCCGAAGGCGCGAGCTGCGTTGATGTGATCCTTCGGCACTGCGCGAACGCCGGCGGCCGTCGAGATGATGATCGACGGCAGCATCGACAGCGCGATAACAGTGACCTTAGATGCCTCGCCGATGCCGAACCAGATGATGATCAGCGGCAGATAGGCCAGCGGCGGCAGCGGTCTCAAGAACTCGACGATCGGGTCGAGAATGCCCCGGCCAATCCGGCTCATGCCGATCGCAAGCCCGGCGGGTACACCGATCAGCACGGAAACACCAAGGCCGCCGAGCACCCGCCCGAGGCTGGCGAGCACGTGCTCGGCGAGGGTCGAGTCGACGAAGCCGACGGTGACGAGGTTCCAGAGCGTCGCCGCGACGACGGCCGGCGCGGGCAGGAAGATCGGTGAGACCAGCCCGGCCGTCGCGGTCGCCGCCCAAATCAGCAAGAGGCCTGCCGCCGTGAGAAGCGAAACCAGCGCTATCGGCACCTGCCTTTTTCGGACGGGCGTTTGCTTTGCCTGCGCCGCGTTCACATCGGGAACGTAACCGTAGGATTGCGGCAGGTGGGTCGTCAGCGTCATGCGGCAAGCTCCTCTTCCGGGCTGGCGGTATGGATGAGGCCGATCAGACCGTCATGCATGCGTTTGAAGGCCGGGGAGGCCCGCACGTCGCCGGCTGGCGTCCCGGAGAGAATATCGGCGGCAAAGCTGCTCGGAATATCGGCGGCGAGCCGGCCCGGATGGGGCGACAGGACGACAATGCGCGTGGCAAGCAGAAGCGCCTCGTCGATGCTGTGGGTGATCAGGAGGGCACCGGAGCCGCTCTTCGTCCAGACATTCAGAAGAAAGGTCTGCATCCGGCTGCGCGTCAGCGAATCGAGCGCACCGAGCGGCTCGTCGAGCAGGAGAAAGCGAGGTTCGGCTGCCAGCGCCCGGGCGATGCCGACACGCTGGCGCATGCCTCCCGATAGTTCAGAGATGCGGCGATTGCCGGCGGTAGGCAGTCCGACGAGCTCAAGCAGTTCTTCGGCTCGAGCGCGCCGGTCGCGCTCGCCAACCCCTCTGAGCTTCAGGGGAAAGGCGACATTGTCGCGGGCGACGAGCCAGGGATAGAGCGCGTCGTCCTGGAAAACCACGGCGCGTTCGGTGCCCGGCCCGTCGATGGGCGCGCCGTCGAGCGTCACGGTGCCTTCGCTCGGCTCCTGGAAGCCGGCCGCGATATTGAGGAGGCTCGTCTTGCCGGAACCAGACCGGCCGATGACCGCGACGAATTCTCCGGTCGAGAGCGAGAGACTGATCCGGTCGAGCACCAGCTGCGCCGCGCCATTGCGGTCGCGCGCCGGATAGGTGAGACTGACGTCGTTGAACGACAAGTGGCTCATGGTCTCTCCTTGATTGGATTGCGACGCGGATATCTGCGGGCGCGTCGTCGCGTTGCCTCAGAAGGAGAGCTTGGCGGCGTCCTTCACCCAGCGCGGCGAGACATAGGCGCCGTAGTCCGGCAGCACCGCGGGGATCTTGCCCTGTTCCTTGAGGAAGGCTGCGGTTGCCGCGACGGCCTCGACCGTGCCGCCGCTCAGGAGATCGGTGCCGGCCTGTTCCTCGAGCGTCGGGAAGGTGTAGCCCTTGAGGAGTGCCGGAACCTCCTCCTGCTTGGCACCGGTCAGCCGGGCGATCTTCTCGGCTTCGGGTGATTTGGCGTCCCAGGCATCGGGGTCGGCGCGATAGGCCGCCGTCGCATCGCCCGTCACCTTGACGAAAGCCGCGACGACGTCTGGGTGCGCATTGGCGAAGCTCTTGCTGACGATCCATGCGTCGAAGGTCGGACCGCCCCAATTGCCGACATCGGCGGACGTCGCCAGCACGGTGCTGGTCTTCTTGATCTCGGCGAGAACCGGATCCCAGACATAGGCGCCGTCGATATCGCCGCGCGACCAGGCGGCGGCGATTTCCGGCGGCCGCAGATTGAGGATTTCGACGGATTTCGGATCGACGTTCCAATGCTTCAAGGCCGTCAGCAGGCTGTAGTGGGCGGTCGAGACGAAGGGGGTGGCGATCTTCTTGCCGGAAAGCTGCTCCGGCTTGTCGATGCCGCGAACGGCAAGCGCCTCGGCCTCGCTGATCAGGCCGACGAGAGCGATGGTTTCGATCGGCAGTTGACGGCTTGCGGCGGCGGCAAGCGGCGAGGAACCGACATAGCCGATGTCCAGCGAGCCGGAGGCGATGGCAGCGATGACATCGGCGCCGCCGTCGAATTTCTGCCAGTTGATCTTGGCGCCGGTGGCCTTCTCGTAGGTGCCGTCCGCCTGCGGCACGCGCGATGGTTCTACGATCGGCTGATAGCCAATATTGAGCGTCACGTCGGCCGAGAATGCCGCGGAAATGGGGAGTGCCAGCGTCAGGGCCGCGCCGGCGACAACTGCGAAGGTTCTGCGGTGGATTGTCATTGTACTCTCCTGAATTGTATGGCGACCGCCAGCTTCAGCTACCATCATTTAATCCATAGAATTAGTGGAGATAAATAAATCTCATTTTCAGCAGGTGCGTGCGACATCTTTCCTTCGATCGCATCGCATGCGAGGCTCGTGTTTCGCCCGCGTCCCCTGCCGCGTTCGGGCGAACACTCGCTTACCACCCCTCCGGGGCACTGAGAATTGCGGGAGTGCAGCATGCGAAAATTCGAGCCCGTGCCGGTCGTGGCGATTGTCGGAGGCGGTTTCAGCGGTGCCGCCGTGGCGCTGCATCTGGCACGCGCTCTCGGTGCCGAGCGGCGAGCACGCATTGTCGTCTTCGAACCGCGCGCCAGGCTCGGCGCCGGGCTTGCCTATGACACGGCCGAGGCCGCGCATCGCATCAATGTTCCGGCCTTCAAGATGAGCCTTTATCCGGACGAGCCGGAAAGCTTCGCCGACTACGTCGCCCGGGCCGATACGGTTTCCACCGATCCGGCCGCCTATACTCCCGAGGGCGTAGCCTATCCGCGTCGACACGTGTTCGGCGATTATGTCGCGGCCGAACTCGCTCCTTGTCTGGCAAGCGGGGCGATCGAGCACAGGCGCAAGCGGGTGCTCGAGATCAAGCAATCCGCAGGCCCCTGGACGATCCTTGCGGAGGATGGGGAGGCGCTCGCCGCCGACATCGCGGTTCTTGCCGTCACCCATCCGGCGCCGATGCTGCCAAAGACTTTGCTGCCGCTTTCGTCTTCTCCCAAACTGGTCGCCGATCCAACGAGCGCCGATGCACTGGACCGCATTGCACCGGCAGACCGCGTGTTGATCGTCGGCAACGGTCTGACAGCGGCGGACGTGGTCGCCGCGCTTGCGGAAAGAGGCCACCGCGGGCCGATCGTTTCCATTTCGCGGCGCGGGCTGCGGTCCCGCGGCCACCCGGCGATCGCGCAAGAGCCGTTCGGCGACTTCGTTTCCGAGCCGGCGAGCCGCGCTTCGGAGCTTCTTCGCCGCATTCGCCGAACACTGCGGGACGCCCGGCAACAGGGCCTGAGCTGGCATCCGGTCATCGACGCGGTGCGGGCGCAGGGCCAGCAGATCTGGCAGGTCCTGCCGCCCGTCGAGCGCCGCCGCATCGCCCGCCTGGCGCGCGCCTATTGGGACGTGCATCGGTTTCGCATAGCGCCGCAGGTGGAAAGCGTTCTGGACAGGGCGATCGAGAAAGGCCGACTTGAAATCGTTGCCGCCTCCATCGCATCGGCGGCGATGAAGGACGGGGAGATCAGGGTCGATCTCCGTCAGCGCGGCCGCGACGCGCCGCGGCACATCGTCGTTGACGCGATCGTGGTGACCACCGGCCCCGCCCATGGCGAGATCCTGAACTCGCAGTCCTTCCTGGCGGGCCTCGCAAGCGATGGCGTGCTCGTTCCCTGCCAAACCGGTCTCGGGATCGCCTGTGATCTTCATTCTCGCGCCGTGGGAGCAGGCGGCTGGGAGCAGCCGAACTTCTTCATCGCCGGGCCGCTGGCGCGCGGCACGTTCGGCGAACTGATGGGCCTTCCACAGGTGACGGAGCATGCGGTTCTCGTCGCCGATGAAATCGCAGCGCTGCTGGTGCATGGCGCGGCGAGCGGGCGTCGGCCTGTCGCCGGCTGAGTTCAAGACAGCGGGCGCGGCGCGGCCATGCCGAGATCGGCCGCGCCAATTCCAACGACTGTCCGGATATTATTTACGATTCAAAACAGCGGCTTGAACTGTATTTTCGAAACGCGCAAATGACCTCCGCAATTAAATTCGGTTTCGCCATTGCATCTCCGGAAGCGGCGTCTATATATAGCGCGTCGAACATTGCTTGAGACCTTTGTCGCGCGCCGAAGCGCTTCGTCAGATTTCCTCTCAAATATCGATCAAGCGGGGCAAATACTCGCCCGTAATTTCCAGCGATTGAAAGGAAATCGTTATGAATTCAGGCACCGTAAAGTGGTTCAACAGCACCAAGGGCTTTGGCTTTATCCAGCCCGACGACGGAACAACGGACGTGTTCGTCCATATCTCCGCCGTCGAGCGGGCCGGGCTGCGCTCGCTGGCCGAAGGCCAGAAGGTGACCTATGACATCGTCCGCGACAACAGGTCCGGCAAAAGCTCGGCAGACAATCTGCGAGCCGTCTGATTTGTCATTCGCCTCCGCTGACCACGGATGTACTGGCAGGGAGCGTTTGAATGACAGGGCGTCGTTTCGCGTCCGAGGATGCACGGCGCTGAAGAGGAGGTCGGGGTCGCCCCCGGCCTTTTTTGCCTGTGCCACCTGAAGGCTCGGCCGAAGGAGTCACGCTAGCTCTATAGCATCGAGGCCCACGCAGCAGTTGCCGCCGTCAGTGTTGGCTGACGGGATCATCTAATTTCTTATCAACACGGAAAGGATATACTTTGCAGGTACTCGTCAGAGACAATAATGTCGACCAGGCTCTCCGCGTTCTCAAGAAGAAGATGCAACGCGAAGGCGTCTTCCGCGAAATGAAGATGCGCAGCGCGTACGAAAAGCCCTCCGAAAAACGGGCTCGCGAAAAGGCCGAGGCCGTTCGCCGCACCCGCAAGCTTGCGCGCAAGAAACTGCAGCGCGAAGGCCTTCTGCCCTCGCCGAAGAAAGTGGCGCGCACGCGCTGAGCACTTCTCATGCTTGCGCGGGTCAGTGGCGAGCGCGTTCGCGCTTTTTTCCCTCCCGCGCGAAGCCCGTCCCTCAGGCGAAGGTCACGACGCGGACATGTCCGCGCCGCTCCAGCACGTCGATGACGACGCTGGTGCCGGAGCGGTTTGCCGCCACGTCGACGGAGCCGGAGCCGATCTGCAGGTTCCGGATCTCGAGTTCCTCGATGAAACCTGGCAGGTAGGGCGTGTCGAAGGTGATCTGCATCTGCTTCGTATGGAATTCGATGCCGAGGCAGGACTGGAGCAGCGACAGGGGTGCGGCGGCGGCCCAGGCCTGGGGGATGCAGGCGACGGGATAGAAGGTCGGACCTTGTGCACGCTGGCGCGGAAAACCGCAAAAGAGCTCCGGCAGACGGCGCAGGTCGATATAGGTAGAGGCGGCAAACAGTCCCTCGAAGATCCGTGCCGCGTGCAGACGAAAGCCGTAACGCGCCAGTCCGAGCGCGATCAAGGCGTTGTCGTGCGGCCATACCGAGCCGTTATGATAACTCATCGGATTATAGCGGCTTTCGGTGACCGGGATGGTTCGTATCCCCCAGCCTGAGAACGAGGCGCCCGACATCAGCGTTTTTGCGACCACTTCGGCCCGCTCGGGAATTGCAAGCCCGGTTAGCAGGGCATGTCCCGCATTGGAGGAGCGGACCCGGCAGGGCTGCTTGTCGCCATCAAGCGCGAGCACATAGGTGCCGAGTTCCGCATCGAAGAAGACCGCGTCGAAGCGATGCCGCAAGTCGTCGGCGCGGCGCGAGAACTCGACCGCCCGGTCCTCGTGGCCGAGAACCCTGAGCATCCTAGAGGCCGCCTCCCAGGCGCCATAGACATAGGCCTGGACTTCCGCGATGGCGATCGGCCCCCTGGCGAGCATACCGTCGGCGTGGAAGATGGAGTCGTGGCTGTCCTTCCAGCCCTGGTTGGCGAGGCCTTCCTCGGTCCGGCGACCATATTCGACGAAGCCGTCTCCGTCGCGATCGCCGTGGACATCGATCCATTTCAGCGCGGCCTCGATATTCGGCCAGATCGTCCGGATCGTTGACGCGTCGCCCGTGCGTTGCAGGTACTGCCCGGCCAGCATCACGAAAAGCGGCGTCGAGTCGACGCTGCCATAATAGCGGCGGAACGGGACTTCCCGCAGTTCGGCCATCTCGCCGAAGCGCACCTCGTGCAGGATCTTGCCCGGTTCGGCATCCGACAAGGGATCGAAATCGGTCGCTTGGTTGGCTGCGAGATGCGCAAGCACGCCGCGGGCGATTTCCGGATCGAGCCACAGGGTTTCGATCGCGGTGATGATCGCGTCGCGGCCGAACACCGTGCTGAACCAGGGAATTCCCGCGTAGGGATAGGGGCCTTCATTGGTGTCGGTGATGAGCATGTAGAGGTCGGATATGCTGCGCTGGACGACCTCGTTGAAGACTTCGTTCGAGCTGACGATCGACGCCGCGCGCCCCGAAGATGTGCGCAAGGCACGACGCGCATCCCTCAGCGCAAAGAAAAATGACCGGTGACCGATGGTGATCGCCGGTTCCCTCTGGCAGTTGATCTCAAGGAACAGCGTCCGGCTTTGACCCGGTGCAAGACCGATCTCGTACACGGCTTCGGTTGCCGAAAGACGCAACGGCGGCGGATCGAAACCCAGGCGCGTCGTCCGCTTCTGGCCATCGAGGCCGGTATAGGAAAGATGCACCTCACCGCGCTTGGCCGTCGCCGGATGCATTTGGCCGCGCTGTTTGCGCTGCTTGCCGCGAACCTCGAACAAATCCGCGAAATCTGCCGCAAAGGCCAGCCTGATTTCTATCTGCTGCGGCCGCTCATGAAAGTTGCGCACCAGGATCCGTTCGTAGCAGGTGCCGTTCCAGAGAAAGCGGGAGCGCCTGAGATGGATCGAATCATGGGGAAGCGCAAGTGCACCACTATCATCCACAAAATCGGGATTGGTCAGGTCGCAGGTCAGCGTCGCGTTGTCGTCTCTGAGCGTCGAGGACAGGAGCAAGGGTCGAGCGCCGTTGATCGTCACGGCGAGGTGGGAAAGATGCCGGGTGTCGCGATGGAACAACCCTTCAGGGCTGCCGGATCCCGAATAGGCATCGCCGTTGTGGTCGAAGACGGCAAAGGTATCGCCGTGCTTCAAGGTGTTCGGGCGTCGTTCCTGGAGCGAGGTGGCTGCAGCAACGGAATATTCGGGTGGCTCGGTGACCGGAGAGTCGACGTCGGCAGGAGACATGGCGCTTCCCTTGGCACGCACCGGGGCCTCGGCGGGGCGCCCCGCGGATGTCCGATAACAACAGCCTCCTGATTTTGTTCCGGACGTCTAGGAAATAAGTGGGCAGCAGATGGACGATCGCGCAGCCGCGAAGGGGCGTTGACGTGGCGCGGCTTCGCAACCTCACTCCTGCCATGGAACAAGGCCGCAAGTAGCTGGTTTGAATGACATAACCAGTCGCGTTTCACGACGGGAGGAGTCAAGATGAGCAATGACACGAGCGGACGCAACCTCGGGGACCAACCCGGTTGGCCCGCAACGACGCCGGCCCGTGCCGGCAATCAGCCCGAAGCCGGAACAAGGGAAGGCGAGGGCACCATGGACCGTTCCCTGCAGCAAGCCGTCCGCGAGGATCTGGAGGAGCTCCGGCAATTTGCCGATGAGCGCACGGAAGAAGCCAAGGAAGCCGTCAGCCATGCCGCGGAGGACGAGAAGAATCTGGCCGCACGCCAGCTCGGCGGCATCGCCACGGCGCTCGAGAAGGTCGGTGGCGAACTCGAACAGTCGGACCAACGGGCGATCGGGCGCTATGCCAAGCAGATCGGCAGTTCGCTCCAGGGTTTTGCGCGCGACATCGAGGGTCGCGAGCTTGGCGAAATTGCCGCGATGGCGGAGGATTTCGGCCGGAAGCAGCCACTGGCCTTCCTCGGCATGGCGGCGATCGCCGGATTGGCCGCCAGCCGCTTCTTGACGGCCTCGGCTCATCGCCGCAGCAGGCCGGCTGTTTCCCAACCGTCCTCGCCAGCGCCGTCGGGAAGCGCTCGGCCAGGCGAGAGCGGGTGGAATTTTACGGAGGATCGGCGCAATGCTTAACCATCGGGACGATCGCCCCCTATCGGAACTGATGACCGGTCTGGTGGCGGATATATCTGGACTCTTCCGCAAGGAAATCGATCTGGCCAAAGCGGAGGCGTCTGAGAATGTCAATCGGGCGATAGGCAGCCTGGAGACGCTTCTCATCGGCTTGATCTTCGCCATCGGTGCGATCGGCGTGCTGTTGAGCGCGGCCGTCCAGGGACTGGCCGCCTTTCTCATCGCACGGGGCATGATCGAGCCGAACGCCGACGCCCTGTCGGCCGTTATCATAGGCGTCGTCGTCGCGCTTCTCGCCTGGGCGATGATCTCGCGCAGTCTGTCGAACTTGCGCGGCAACAGCCTCAAGTTCGACAAGACGGCCAGCTCCCTGCAGCGCGACCTCGACGTTGTGAAGGAGAGAGTGCAATGAACGATTATTCCCACACGCACTCGTCCGCCGAACTGCAGCGAGAGATCGAGGCCGATCGCCAGCGGATCGAGGAAAAGCTCCACGCCATTCAGGAGCGGATGTCGCCCGGTCAGCTGATGGACGAGGTGCTCGAATACGCCAAATCGAGTGGCGGCGCCGAATATATGAGCAATCTCGGTGCCGCGCTCAAGACTAATCCCATCCCCGTCGCCTTGATGGGCGTAAGTCTAGCCTGGCTGCTCGCCAATCCGGGCTCCCGCGCGCCGAAATACTCGGACAACGCCACGGACGAGTATCCGCTCGCCACGGTGACCGGTCCGGTGAAACGCACCGGCCCGATCGAGGAGAGCTTCGGCGAGCGCTACAGCCACTTCGCGGATGAAAGCGGCAATCGCTTCCGGGCAATGACGGATGCCGCCGGGCGCCGCGCCGGCCACTTCGTCGACCAGAGCGGCAAGGCCTATCGCGGCTTTGCCGACGCAGCCGGCCAGCAGATCGAAGACATACGGGACGAGACCGGCGCGTTGTTCGACGAGGCCTCAGGTTGGGCATCCAGGACATGGCGGCAGGTGAGTGCTACGGCGAGCCGGATGTCCGATAGCCTTGCGGACACCGGCAGGTCGCTCGCCGGCAGCGTGCAATCGGCCGGCCGATCTCTGGAAGACCAGGGCGCGCGATTGAATGCGGCGATCCTCCAGCATTTCCGCGATCAGCCGCTGGTCGGCGGCGCGCTCGCCTTCGCCGTCGGTGCGGCAATCGGCGCGGCGCTACCGCACACGGAGGCAGAGGACGAAGCCATGGGCGAGGCGGCGGACGAAATGCGCAGCAACCTCGCCGCGAAAGCAAATGCCGCGGTTGGCGAGGCGATGGGTACGGCACAGGACATGCTGGACAAGACCGGTAACGCCGCCCTGGAAGCCCACGATGCCGCCAGGGATCGGGTTCGCGAAACGCTTCGGGAATGACCTTTTCGCGGGGCGCGGTACCCTGATCGACGAGTGCCCGGATAAACCGCTTCAATGGACGGGCGACAGCTCCGGCTGTCGCTCGTCGATTATGCTCACCTTGTCAGCCTCGGCGCTCGCGCCAACCCACCCTCCATGGACTGATTCTATCAGCGGTCCCGGGGGCGGGCGCATTTGCGGTTCAGACGCTTTGCCATATCCCAATGATCCCCACGACGGGCAACTGCAACCACCCTGTTGACATTTTTTGCAGAACGTGAAATTTCTTTCAACAGGCGATAAAATTATCATGCGATGCAAAAAATATCACGCGGCGCAGCATCGGGCGGGAGGCAATGGCGATCATCGGAGGGTTGGCGGTTCGGGATGATGAGGCGAGCATGGCGACGCGTGCGGCCTGGCTGCACTATGCAGGCGGCTTGACCCAGGCGGAAGTCGCCAAGCGCCTCGGCCTCACTTCGTTGAAGGCGCACCGGTTAATCATGAAGGCCAACCAGGAAGGCCTGGTGAAGGTCTATATCGACGGCGACGTCTCCGAATGCGTCGAGCTCGAACAGAAGCTTTCCGGCCGCTACGGCCTCGACTATTGCGAAGTGGTGCCGGATTTCGACAGCGACGACTTGCCGCTGAAGGCGCTCGGCATTTCGGGGGCGCAATTCCTGAGGCGCGAGATCGAACGGGGCGAGACGGCACTGATCGGCGTCGGCCATGGGCGAACGCTTGCCGCCTGCGTCGAATACCTGCCGCGCACACCCAGCAACAACACCCGCTTCGTTTCGCTGCTCGGCGGCCTGACGCGCAAATTCTCTGCCAATCCGCATGACGTGATCCATCGGCTGGCGGAGCGTACCGGTGCCGAAGCCTTTGTGATGCCGGTGCCGTTCTTCGCCAACACGGTCGAGGACCGTGACGTGCTGTTCAGCCAGCGCGGCGTTCGTGAGGTCTTCGAGCTGGCGAAATCGGCCGATCTTCTGATGGTCGGGATCGGCACGGCCGAGCGCCAGGCGTCGCTGGTTGCGACGGGCATGATCGAGATGAGCGAAATCGAGGCCATCCAGAAAAGCGGCGCCGCGGGCGAGCTGCTCGGCCACTTCTTCGACGCGAAGGGCCGGCCGATCGAGACGACCCTTTCCAACCGCACCTTCACGCTCGGCCGCGACGACCTGCGCGACCGCCGCGCCGTGGCGGTCGCCGGCGGCAGGATCAAGGCACGCGCAATCCGTGCGGTGCTCGAAAGCGGTCTCTTGAACGGGTTGATCACCGACGAGCGCACGGCGCAGGCGCTCGCCGCCTAGCGCATCGGTCCGAAAGTCGGACCCGATTTTCGGAAGGCACGATGCGGAGGTTCAAAGACTGACAGCGTCCTTTGCGCGTCCTGAAGGATGCACGGGGCCGTAGGACAAACATTCTGGGCCGCGGCAGGGGGAGGAAAACCGCCGCAGCCGGGGAGGCAGTACCGGTCGGGTAGCCGGTCAGCTCATTGGAGCATTCTTACCCGCAACGGAGGAGAAAGCAGATGTATGAGAAGGAGAAAGACCTCATAAGCGCATTCCTGCGTGGCGAGGTGGACCGCCGCGGGATGCTGAAAGGCCTCGGTGCGGCAGGTCTGACGGCAGGCACCGCTGGCACGCTGTTCAACATGATGTCGACCCGGGCGCTTGCCGCCGATTTCGACTGGAAGGCGCATTCCGGCAAGTCGGTGAAGCTGCTCTTGAACAAGCATCCCTATGCCGATGCAATGATCGCCAACCTGCAGACCTTCAAGGATCTGACGGGCATGGAAGTCACCTATGACGTCTTTCCGGAGGACGTCTATTTCGACAAGGTGACTGCGGCGCTGTCCTCGAGCTCGACGGAATACGACGCCTTCATGACCGGCGCCTACATGACCTGGACCTACGGCCCGGCCGGCTGGATCACCGACCTCAACGAATGGATCAAGGATACCTCGAAGACCAATCCGCAATATGGCTGGGACGATTTCCTGCCGGGCGTCAAGGCATCCTGCGCCTGGAACGGCCAGCCGGGCGGCGCGCTCGGTTCGGAAGACGCCAAGCAATGGTGCATTCCCTGGGGCTACGAGCAGAACAACCTCTCCTACAACAAGGAGATGTTCGACAAGGTCGGGGTCGGCGTTCCGAAGAACCTCGACGAACTGCTGACGACGGCCGCAAAGCTCACCAAGGACGTTGGTGGCGGGGTCTACGGCATCGGCGTACGCGGCTCGCGCTCCTGGGCGACGATCCATCCGGGCTTCCTTTCGGGCTATGCGAACTTCGGCCAGAAGGATTTGAACGTCTCGGCCGACGGCAAGCTTTCGGCCGCTATGAACACGCCGGAATCGAAGGCCTTCCACGCCAAGTGGGTGCAGATGATCCAGGAGAGCGGCCCGAAGGACTGGTCGACCTATACCTGGTACCAGGTCGGCACCGACCTCGGCGCCGGCGCCTCGGCGATGATCTACGACGCCGACATCCTCGGCTACTTCATGAACGGCGGCGACAACAAGATGGCCGGCAAGCTTGCCTATGCGCCCTTCGCCGCCAATCCGGCCGCCTCCGCACCGACGCCGAACATCTGGATCTGGTCGCTGTCGATGTCCAACTTCTCCAAGGACAAGGATGCGACCTGGTACTTCCTGCAATGGGCGACGGGCCTGGAGCACGCGATCTTCGGGGCAACGAAGATGGATTTCGTCAATCCGGTGCGGGCGACCGTCTGGAAGGACGAAATCTTCCGCGAGCGGCTGAAGAAGAGCTATCCGGGCTATGTGGAGATGCACGACATTTCCGCGCCGGGCGCGAAGATCCACTTCACCGCCCAGCCTCTGTTCTTCGACCTCACCACTGAATGGGCGGCGACGCTTCAGAAGATGGTGGCGAAGGAAGTGCCGGTCGACGAGGGACTCGACAAGCTCGCCGAGAGCATCAACCGCCAGCTCGCGGAAGCAGGGCTCGGCTGATCACCGGCGACGCCGGCCCGTCATGGCGGGCCGGTCATCATCGACGCGAAATGTGCATACGAGGAGGGGTCTGGCCGCGCCGGCCGCGGCCGACCCCTTCATCGCCCTTCGCAAAGGCATCTGAACGGAGCTGGCCATGGCTTCAGTGACGCAAACCCGGGCAGTGCCCCGCGGCTTCAGGATCAGCAAGAGGGTTCTGCCCTATGTACTTTCGCTGCCGGCGCTTCTCGTCTGCATCGGCATCCTGATCCCGTTTTTCTCGGCGGTGGTCTATTCCTTCCAGCGCTACCGGTTGAGCCAGCCCTGGGCACGCCAGTTCAACTGGGGTGAGAACTACCTGAATTTCTTCACCGATTCCGGCTTCTGGAACACGCTACGGGTCTCGCTGCTCTACGCCGGCACCACTGTCATCCTCGAGCTGCTGCTTGGCCTCGGCATAGCCCTGCTTTTGCAGCGACGCTCGACCGTCAACAACTTCATCTCGATCATGCTGCTCTTGCCGCTGATGACCGCACCGGCGCTCGCGGCGCTGATGTGGAAGCTGATGACCAATCCCGGCTTCGGGATCCTCAGCTACTTCGCCAGCCTGATCGGCCTTGAAAACTTCCGCTGGGCCTCCTCGCCGGACACCGCGCTCCTGACGGTCGTGCTCGTCGACATCTGGGTCTACACGCCCTTCATCATGATCCTGCTGCTCGCCGGCCTTCGCTCCCTGCCGACCCAGCCCTTCGAGGCGGCCGCACTCGACGGGGTGCCGCGTACCTTCGTGTTCTTCCGCATCACGCTGCCGATGCTGACGCCCTACATCCTGACGGCGACGCTCTTCCGGCTGCTCGACTCGATCCAGCAGTTCGACATCATCTATGCGATGACGCAGGGCGGCCCGGGCGATACGCTGACAGTCTTCCAGGTCGAGGCCTATCTCAATTTCTTCCAGTCGACCAATGTCGGCCGTTCCGCCGCGCTGCTGATCATCCTGTGGGCGATCACCTACACGCTGTCGAACGTCTTCATCAAGAACTGGCTCAGGCTGCGCGAGCGCGCCCGAGGCGAGGCGTAAGGAGGTCAAGATGGAAGCCATGTCTCCGCTCGAACGGGTCCTACGCGGCATTGCCCTGACGCTGGTCGTCGTCTTCTTCATGTTCCCGATTGTCTGGATTTTCCTGATGTCCTTCCAGACGAACGAGACGATCCTGAGGATTCCGCCTTCGATCGTCTTCACGCCGACTTTGGACAACTATGCGGCGCTGATCACCGGCAAGCTGCAGACCGCCGCCGGCACGCTCGACATCGCCTTCATGCGCAATCTCGGGAACTCGGTGTTCCTGTCAGTCGTCTCCGTCGCGGTGGCGCTCGCCCTCGGCGTGCCCGCCGCCTATGCCTTTGCGCGGCACAAGTTCAGGGGTTCGGAGGATATCGCCTTCACGCTGCTCTCCTTCCGCTTCGCGCCGCCCTTGCTGGTGCTCCTGCCGTTGACGCAATATTTCCAGTGGCTTGGCCTCTCGAACACCTATTTCGGTCTGATCTGGGTCTATCAGCTGATCTGCCTGCCGCTCATCCTCTGGATCGTGCGCGGCTATTTCGAGGACATCTCGGCCGATGTCGAATATGCCTATCGCATCGCCGGCCATTCCTGGTTTTCGACCTTCCGCAAGATCGCCCTGCCGCTGGCGGGGCCTGGGATCGCGGCGGCCGGCCTGCTCGCCTTCATCTTCGCCTGGAACAATTTCGTCTTTGCGCTGGTGCTGGCCTCGGCCGACAAGCAGCCGGTGACGGTCGGCGCGCTTGCCTTCGTCACGGCCTCCGGCATCCAATACGGCCAGATCGCCGCGGCGATCGTACTGTCGATCACGCCGACGCTCGCTCTCGCACTTTACGCCCAGCGCTACCTCGTCGAAGGCCTGTCGCTCGGTGCGGTGAAGGGATAATCGCTGATGACGACACTGCAGTTGAAGAACATCGTCAAACGGTACAAGGGCCAGACAGTCCTTGATCTGTCGCTCGATGTGGCCGATGGCGAGCGTCTGGTGCTCTTCGGCCCGTCGGGCGCCGGCAAGACGGTGCTGCTGAGGCTCGTTGCCGGCGTCATCGATCCCGATGAGGGCCGCGTGCTGATCGGTGGCGAGGACATGACAGACGTCGATGCGGAGCATCGCGGCGTCGGCATGGCTTTCCAAAATTTCGCGCTCTTCCCGCATATGAGCGCCTTCGACAATATCGCCAGCGCGCTGACGGCGCGTAGATTCTCGAAGGAGGCGATCGCTGCCGGCGTCGAGAAGGTGGCAAGGCTCCTGAAGATCGACCACGTGCTCAGCCACCATCCGAAGGCGCTTTCCAACGGGCAGAAGCAGCGCACCGCACTTGCCCGGGCGCTGGTCGGCTCGCCGCCGCTGCTCCTGCTCGACGATCCGCTCCGCAACGTCGATGCCAAGCTGCGTTTCGAGATGCGCCTGGAACTGCCGCGTCTTCTCGCCGCCCAAGGCGCGACCGTCATCTACGTCACCCAGGACTATAAGGAGGCGATGGCGCTCGGTGACCGCATCGCCGTGATGTTCGAGGGGCAGCTGCGCCAGATCGGCACGCCGGCCGACATCTACGACACTCCGGCGGAGCTCGAGATTGCCCGGCTGTTCGGCGACCCGACGATCAACCTGCTCGACGTCGTGCCGCAGCGCGGGCCCGATGGCGCCTTTGCCGAACTGTCCGGCGTCCGCCTTCGCCTGCCGGGCTTCGGGCCGGAAATTGTCGGGAGGGCCTGTGTTCTTGGCGTCCGGCCGGAAAACATCACCTTCACGGAGGCCTCGGCAGTTGGGGCGATCCCCGTCACGGTCGAGGCCGAAACGCCGCTCAACGAAAAAACCGTCACGCTGACGCTGACGGCGCGCCGCCGGGAAATCCTCGTGTCGCGGCCGGCCGGAATGCCAGGCCCGCAGGCCGGCCCGGCACACCTTGCCGTCAACAGCCGGGCGACCCTGCTGTTCGACAAAGGCAGCGGCCGGCTGATGCGGCCGTCGGAGCCTGCCTCCAAGCGGAATGGAGAAGCGGCATGACCGACATTGCGCTCCTGTTGAAGGATGTCGACAAGTTCTACGGGCCGATCGATTACGGCGTCCACGCCGTCAAGAAACTCAGCATGGATGTCAGGAAGGGTGAGATCATCGCGCTTCTCGGCTCCTCGGGTTGCGGCAAGACCTCGACGCTCCGGATGATCGCGGGCTTCGAGGCGGTGTCGCGCGGCAGGATCTCGCTTGGCGGCCGCGAGATCCAGACATTCCCGCCGGTTCGCCGCAATGTGGCGATGGCCTTCGAAGGCTACTCGCTCTATCCGCCCCTGACGGTGCGGGAAAACATTGCCTTCGCGCTCAAGGCCTCAAAGCTCTCGCAGAGCACCGTCGACGAGAAGGTGGCGAGCATCGCCAGGCTGCTCGAGATCGAGGACATACTCGGCCGCTATCCGAGCTCGATCTCCGGCGGCCAGCAGCAGCGCGCCTCGCTCGGCCGGGCGCTGATCCGCGATGCTAGCCTGCACCTGCTCGACGAGCCGATGGGGCAGCTCGAGCCGCAATTGCGTGCGGTGCTGCGCGGCCGCATCAAGCACTACATCAAGGAACGCGGGCTGACCGCCATTCTCGTCACCCACGACCAGACCGAGGCGAACGCGCTTGCCGACCGCATCGCCGTCATGGAAGGCGGCGTGCTGCAGCAGTTCGACACGCCGCAGCGGATCAAGGAGCGGCCGGCCAATCTCTTTACCGGCACCTTCGTCGGCGAGCCGCCGATGAACGTCTTCGAGGCGAGCGTTAACGCCTCCGAAAGCCGCCTGGCCTTCGGTCTCAAGGAGGGTATCCGGCTCGAATATGCCGCGTCCGATTTTTCGCATGCGGTGCGCGATGCGCTGAGAAAGCGCCAGCGGGTGGTTCTCGGCGTCAGGCCCTATGCGGTGAAGCGCAGTGCCGACGGAGTCACCGGCCGCGTCGCCGTCAATCAGTGGCTCGGCGACCAGACGCATATCGCCGCAGATTTCGCCGGTGGGACGCTGGTACTGGTCGAGCACGATCGGGCAAGGCTCGAGGTCGGCCAACCGATTGGCATCCGCCTCGAACCGGCGAGCCTGCATGTCTTCGACGGCGAGAGCGGCGATGCGATCTCGCATGGGGAGGAGCTCGCCTGATGCGCGACATCCTGATCGGCATCGATGCGGGAACGTCGGTCATCAAGTCGGTCGCCTTCGACCTCGGCGGCCGGCAACTCGCCATGGCAGCCGCTCCGAACAGCTACGAGGCGGTGGGGCGGACGGGCAGCGTGCAGGACCTGCGCCGCACCTGGGCCGATACGGTGAAAACCCTGGTCGAGCTCTCGGCCAGGATCGAGAACCTCCCTGGCCGCGTTGCCGCCATCGCGGTGACCGGTCAGGGAGACGGCACCTGGATGATCGACAGCGACGGCGAACCGGTCGGCAAGGGATGGCTCTGGCTCGATGCGCGGGCCAGCGAAACGGTCGAGCGGCTGCGCGGCGACAGCGGCGATGTCGAGCGGTTCTCGCACACCGGTTCGGGTCTGGCCGCCTGCCAGCAGGGGACGCAACTGCGCTGGATGATGGATCATGCGCCGGAGATGCTTGCCGGCGCGACCACCGCCTTTCATTGCAAGGACTGGCTCTATTTCAACCTGACGGGCGAGCGCGCCACCGACCCGTCGGAGGCGAACTTCACCTATGGCGATTTCCGTACCCGGCAATATTGCGACGAGGTGATTTCCTTCCTCGGCCTCGAGAAGCTGAGGCATCTGCTGCCGGAAATCGTCGACGGGGCGACGACGCAGCATCCGCTGTCAAAGGCCGCCGCCACGGCCACCGGCCTTCCGGCCGGGACGCCCGTGGTGCTCGGCTATGTCGACGTGGTTTGCACGGCGCTCGGCGCAGGACTTTATGATCCGGGAACCGACGCGGGTTGTTCGATCATCGGCTCGACCGGCATGCATATGCGGCTGGCAACGAGCGCAGAAGACGTCCGGCTCAACCGCGATCTGACCGGCTACACGATGTGCATGCCGATCCTGAACACCTATACGCAGATGCAGTCGAACATGGCGGCGACTCTCAACATCGACTGGATCCTTTCGATCGCCGGGGGTGTGCTGAAGGGTATGGGGGTCGAAAAGTCCAAGGGCGAGTTGCTCGCCCACGTGGATGGCTGGCTTGAGGAGGCAAGGGGCACGCCGCTTCTCTTCGAGCCCTATATTTCCGAGGCCGGCGAGCGCGGGCCCTTCGTCGACGCCTCGGCGCGGGCGTCCTTCGTCGGGCTGTCGAGCACCCATGGCTTCGGCGACATGGTGCGGGCCGTCTTCGACGGCCTCGCCCTTGCCGCCCGAGATTGTTATGCCGAAATGGGGCCGCTGCCGGAACGCATTCGGCTGACCGGCGGTGCGGCGCGCAGCGCCTCTCTGCGCCGCATCCTCGGCGGTGCGCTTGGCGCCAGCATCCAGACCAGCGAACGGGAAGAGGCGGGGGCCGCAGGCGTCGCGATGATCGCCGCAGTTTCGCTCGGCATCTATCCCTCGATGGCCGATTGCGTTGGCGATTGGGTGCGGCCGCAGCAGCGCCCTGGCGAGCCGGCCGACGAGGAACTGGTCCGGCGCTACGACGCGCTTTTCCCCGCCTATCAGCAGTCGCGCCTCGCGCTCAGGCCCGTCTGGCACGCGCTCTCCCACGCGGCCGGCTCGGGGGATCAACAGGACAAACCGAAATGAAGAAGATTGCCATCATCGGCGACCGGTTCATGCTGCCGGAGGTGTTCCGCGACAAGATCGTGGAGGCCTGCGGCGACGGGCATGAGATCCGCACGGTTGAACAACCTTGGCCGGATGTGCCCATGGAGCACGGCTACGCGGTCGAGGGCATGGACGGGCTCAAGGAATATCTCGGCAAGCCCGCCGAGATCATCCGTTTCGTCGGTGACGCCGAAATCCTGGTGACGCAGCTTGCGCCCTTGTCGCGGGCGATGCTTGCGGAGCTGCCGAACCTGAAGCTCGTCGCCGTCTCCCGCGGCGGTCCGGTCAATATCGACATGAGTGCCGCGCGCGATGCCGGTGTGCGGGTCGTTAACACGCCGGGGCGAAATGCGAGCGCCGTAGCGGAGTTCACGATCGGCGCCATTCTCGCAGAGACGCGGCTGATCCGGGTGGGCCACGAGGCGTTGCGCAAGGGCGAATGGCGCGGCGACCTTTACCGCGCCGACCGCACGGGCCGCGAGCTTTCGGAAATGACCGTCGGCGTCGTCGGCTACGGCAATATCGGCACCAAGGTCGTCCGGCTGCTGCGCGCCTTCGGTACCAAAGTGCTCGTCCACGACCCCTATGTGCAGCTCAGCGCCGAGGACCGTAACGCGGGCGTCGAGCATGTTTCGTTCGACGAACTCCTGGAACGCTCGGACGTGGTGACGCTGCATCCGCGCGTGACCGCGGAAACGCGTAACATGATGAACGCCGAGAGTTTCGCGAAGATGAAGCCGGGGGCGATCTTCGTAAACACCGCGCGCGGACCGCTCTGCGATTATGAGGCGCTTTACGACAATCTCGTCAGCGGTCACCTGTCGAGCGCCATGCTGGAGACCTTCGCGGTCGAGCCGGTGCCTGAAGAATGGCCGTTGCTCAAGCTGCCGAATGTCACCCTGACGCCGCATATCGCCGGTGCCTCGGTCCGGACCGTCACCTATGCAGCGGAAATGGCCGCGGAGGAGGTGCGCCGCTACATCGCCGGCCTGCCGCCGGTCAATCCGTGCTGAGGGGACGGCGATGAGCGAGCCCGCGACATACGATCTCTTCGTCATCGGCGGCGGCATCAACGGCGCGGGCATCGCCCGCGACGCGGCGGGGCGGGGTCTCTCCGTGCTGCTCTGCGAGAAGGACGATCTTGCTCAGGGCACCAGCTCGCGGTCCGGAAAGCTCGTTCATGGCGGCTTGCGCTATCTTGAGTACTACGAGTTCCGGCTGGTGCGCGAGGCACTGATCGAGCGTGAGGTACTGCTCCGATCAGCGCCGCACATCATCTGGCCGATGCGCTTCGTGCTGCCGCACAATCCCGCCGACCGACCGGCCTGGCTTGTTCGGCTCGGGCTGTTTCTCTACGACCATCTCGGCGGCCGCGAACGCCTGCCGGGCACCCGGACGCTTGACCTCAGGACGGCGCCGGAAGGCGCGCCGGTCAAGACGGCCTATCACAAGGCGTTCGAATACTCCGATTGTTGGGTGGACGATGCCCGGCTGGTCATCTTGAACGCGCTCGATGCCGAGCAGCGAGGCGCCCGGGTTCTCACCCGCACCGCCTGCACGAGCATCCGCCGGCGCGGCGATCTCTGGCAGGTCGAGATGACTGATGCAGGGACCGGTGCGAGGACAGAGGTCAAGGCGCGCTGCGTCGTCAACACCGCTGGCCCCTGGGTCAACGACGTGATCGGCCGGGTCGCCGGGCTCAATTCCCATCGCAGCGTTCGGCTCGTCAAGGGCAGTCATATCGTCGTGCCGAAGTTCTGGGAGGGCCGACAGGCCTATCTCGTCCAGAATCCCGACAAGCGCGTCATCTTCATCAACCCCTATCAGAACGATCTGGCTCTGATCGGCACGACCGACATTCCCTACGAGGGACGACCGGAGGACGTAGCCGCCGATGCCGATGAGATCGGCTATCTCATGAAATCGGTGAACCGCTATTTCAAGCAGCAGCTCAGCGATTCGGACATTATCCAGTGCTTTTCCGGCGTCCGGCCGCTTTACGACGACAATGCCGAGAACCCGTCGGCCGTGACGCGCGACTATATTTTCGAGCTGGATGCGGCAAACGGCAAGGCGCCGCTGCTTTCCGTCTTCGGCGGCAAGATCACCACCTTCCGCAAGCTTTCCGAACATGCGCTGGAGCGACTGGAACCCTTCTTTCCGAAAATCGGGCCAGCCTGGACCGCGGGTGCCCACCTGCCGGGCGGCAACATGGCGGGGGCGGATTTCGACCACTTCCTCGGCGAGCTGCGGGCCCGCTATCGCTGGCTGCCGGCCGATCTGTTGAAGCACTATGCCAGGCTTTACGGCACGCGGACCCACGCGCTGATCGACGACGCCTCCTCGCTCGACGAGCTCGGCACGGCCTTCAGCCGGCTTTTCCGCGAGCGCGAAGCCCGCTTCCTGATCGAGACCGAATGGGCGCGGACGGCCGAGGATCTGCTCGAGCGCCGCACCAAGCATGGCCTGCATATGAGCGAAACCGAGAAGCGGGCCTTCGGCGGTTGGCTTAAGGGCCAGCAGGCGGCGGCATGAGAAGGGGGCAGGCGATGTTGCGAAGCTCCGAATTCGAAGCGCTTCTGGATCTGTCGGCGCGCATCGGCGCCGATCCGGAGCTCGTCCAGGGCGCCGGCGGCAATACCTCGATCAAGGAGGGCGATACCCTCTGGATCAAGGCCTCGGGACTTTGGCTCGCCGAGGCCCGGGCTCGCGATATCATGGTGCCGGTCGCGCTCGATCCGCTGCTTGACGCGCTGGAGCGCGACGATCCGGCGGCGGAGAAGGCCCAGGACTTCGTCATCGAAGAGCTCAACCCTTCCGGGCTCCGGCCGTCGATCGAAACCACCGTGCATGCGCTGATGCCGCAGAAGGTGGTCATCCATGTCCATTGCGTGGCGACGATCGCAGCCGCGGTGCAGACCAACGCTGCGGCCATCGCGGCGGAGAGGCTTGCCGGCATTCCCTATGCCTTCGTGCCCTATGCCCGTCCCGGCCTGCCGCTCGCCAGAGCAATCGGCGAACGCATCGATGCGGACACGGCCGCGCTGGTGCTCGGCAATCACGGGCTGGCGGTCGCTGGCGACACGATCGAGGATGCGGCGCTTCTGCTTGTCGATGTCTCCGATCGCTTTGCCGGCCTCGTGCGCCAGGCTCCGGCCGCGGACCTGCAGGCGCTGTCGCGCCTTGCGGTAAACAGTGCATATCGACTTCCGGAGGACGAGAGACTGCATGACGCCGCAACCGATCTCGAAAGCTGCAGGATCGCCGCCGGCGGCAGCCTCTATCCCGACCATGTGATCTTTCTCGGCAAGGGGTCGGTCATCGCCGCGCCAGGGGACACGGCTCTTTCGGTCGAGGCGCGCTTTCTTGAAGCCCGAGAGACGTTGCCGCCGGTTCTGCTTTTCCCAGGCAAAGGGGTGTTGGTCCTCAAGGATATGACCGCCGGTGCGCTTGCGATGGCCCGTTGCCTTTCCGATGTGGCAGCACGCATTCCGGCGAGCGCGCGGCTGCGCTACCTGACAGATGCCGAAAATGCCGAGCTTCTCGGTTGGGATGCGGAAAAATACCGTCAGCAGCTGAACCGCGCCGGGCAGGTGCTGCAATGAGCGGGGCAGGCGGGCTCGTCCTCGGCATCGATATGGGCACGTCCGGTGCCCGTGCCGTGGCGATGGACGAGGCCGGGAACGTCGCCTCCTCGGGCGCCGCCAAGCTCGCCGCCTTTTCCGAGGACCATCGTGATCCGATGGGTTGGTGGAAGGCAGTGCAGGCAGCACTTCTGGAGGCGCTTGCGGCAATCGATCCAGCACGCGTGCGTGCAATCAGCATCGACGGCACGTCCGGGACGATGCTGCCGGTTACGGCCGACGGCGCGCCGCTGGCAGCGCCGCTAATGTACAACGACCCGGTCAACGACCCCGCCGTTCTTGGTCGCATCGCCGCACAGGCGCCGCAGGAAAGCGCCGCGCACGGCGCGACCTCCGGTCTCGCCAGGCTGCTGGCGTTTCAGTCGCTGCCGGGCATTTTCCGTGTGATCCACCAGGCCGACTGGCTCGCCGGGCATCTGTCCGGCCTCTACGATGTCACCGACGAGAACAACGCGCTGAAGACCGGCTACGATCCGGTCGACCGCTGCTGGCCGGACTGGTTGGCGAGGACCGATGCCCGGGTCGAGCTGCTGCCGACCGTCCTGCCGGCCGGCGCGCCCGTCGCGACGATTTCGCCGGCGGCGTCGGACGCCTTCGGACTGCCGGGGGACACGGTCGTTGTCGCCGGCACGACGGACGGCTGCGCCTCGTTCCTCGCCACCGGCGCCGACAGGCCGGGCGACGGCGTCAGCGCGCTCGGCACGACCCTGACGGTGAAGATGCTGTCGGACCGGCCATTGTTCGCGCCGGATTATGGGCTCTACAGCCATCGGATCGGCGACATGTGGCTTGCCGGCGGTGCCTCCAATACCGGCGGTGCGGTGCTTGCCGCGCATTTTCGCGCCGAGCGGATCGCCGAACTCTCGGCGGAGATCGATCCGATGACGGAGACCGGTCTCGATTTCTACCCGTTGACGAAGCCTGGCGAACGCTTTCCGATCGCCGATCCCGCGCTTTTGCCGCGCATGACGCCACGTCCGGCGAATGACGCGGAGTTCCTGAAGGCGATTTTCGAGGGGATCGCGGCCGTCGAGAGCCTCGCCTATGAGCGGCTCGCATCTCTCGGCGGCCCACCGCTTCGCTCGGTCCGCAGCGTCGGTGGCGGCGCCGGAAACCCGGCGTGGACGGCCATCCGCGCCCGCAAACTCGGCGTGCCATTTCTGCCGGCGCTTTCCGACGAGGCGGCTGCCGGCACGGCGCGACTGGCACTGGCCGGTGCCAGGGAAGCGGGCGTGTTATGAGTGCCGTCCGGACCATCCCCGGCCTCTCGGCGATCGCCGAGGCCTATGATGCCTTCCTCGTCGACCAGTTTGGAGTCCTCAGAGACGGGCGCGGGCCCTATCCGGGCGCCGCCGAGACGCTTGTCCGCCTCAAGCACGCCGGCAAACGCATCATAATTCTTTCGAATTCCGGCAAGCGCTCGGCGGAAAACGACCGCCGATTGGCAGCGCTCGGCTTCGAGCCCGGCAGCTGGGACTGGTTCCTGACCTCGGGCGAGGTTGCCTGGCAGCTGCTCAGGCGGGAACAGGCAACCGCAGCGGGAGGGATGCGCAAATGCCTGCTGATCAGCCGCGACGGCGACCTGTCACCGCTTAAAGGCCTCGATCTCGTCCGAACGGAGAGCGGCGAAGCGGCCGATATCGTGCTGCTCGCTGGAAGCGAGGGGGACGTCCATTCGCTTGGCTATTATGAGGATTTGCTCCGGCCGGCGGCGCGGCGCGGCATTCCGTGCCTCTGCACCAATCCGGACAAGGTGATGCTGACGCGCACTGGACATGCCTTCGGCGCCGGACGCCTCGCCGAGCTCTATGAAAGCCTCGGCGGCAAGGTCCGCTGGATTGGCAAGCCGTTTCCCGACATTTACGACTTCGCGCTCGATTTTCTCGGCCGGCCCGATCCGGCGCGGGTCTTCGCGATCGGCGACAGCGTCGAGCACGACATCGCCGGCGCGGCCTCTGCCGGGCTCGGCTCGGCGCTGGTCGCCACCGGCATTCTCGAACAGCAGTCGGAGGAGGAGCGCCGAAGGCTCTTTGCGGCACACGGCGCATCGCCCGATTTCATCCTCCCGAGATTTCTTTGGTAGCCAGGAGACCGGCCATGGCCTTCACGCTTTCGCTCAACACCAATCCCCTGGTCAACCGCTTCGCCGAGCCGGACGATCTGATCGACACGATCGCCACGAAAATCCGCATCGGCTACGTGCAGCTCACCCACGAATTCGTCAATCCGGGATGGCCGCCGGCGACGATTAGCAAGCTGACCCGGCAGTTCCGGGCGGCGCTTGCCCGCACCGGCGTCAAGATCACCTCGGGCATGACCGGGCCCTATGGCCGGCTGAACCATTTCGGCCACCCCGACCCGGACGTGCGCCGCTACTATGTCAACTGGTTCAAGACCTTCGCCGATATCTCGGCCGAACTCGGTGCCTCCGCCATCGGTACGCAGTTTGCGATCTTCACGTTGAAAGACTACCACGACCCGGTTCGCCGCGAGGAACTGATGGCGATCGCCATCGATTGCTGGCGCGGCGTGGCGGAGCACGGGAAGGCGGCCGGGCTCTCCTATGTCTTCTGGGAGCCGATGTCGGTCGGCCGCGAATTCGGCCACACGATCGTGGCATGCCGGGAGTTCGACCGTCGCCTCGCCCAGGCCGAGTTGCCGATCCCGATGAAGATGATGGTCGATATCGATCATGGCGACGTCACTTCGGACAATCCCGCCGATATTGATCCCTATTCCTGGGCGGAAGCCTTTCCGCGGCAATCGCCGATCATTCACGTCAAGCAGTCGTCAATGAACAAGGGTGGCCATTGGCCCTTTACCGCAACCTACAACAAGGATGGCCGAATCACGCCCGAGCGGCTGCTCGATGCGGTGAGAAGGGGCGGGGGAACGGACAACGAAATCTGCCTCGAACTATCGTTCCGCGAACGCGAGCCGAGCGATCACCAGGTCGTCGAGATGATCCGCGAGTCGGTGGAATTCTGGGAGCCTCACATCGATACGGGCTTTAATGATCGATGAAAAATCACAAAGTAAAATAACAAAATATCGCCTCGTGAATTGAAAAATCACATCCTTGTGTTATGTTTTTGATGGGAAGCGGGCTTTGGACCCCGCCGAAAAGGGACTATCACAGTGAAACCGGAAGACCGGCGACAGACGATCATGGACGTTCTGATGGAGGCGGGAACGGCCTCTGTCGAAGACCTTTCGATTCGCTTCGGTGTCAGCAAGATGACGGTGCATCGCGACCTCGACGACCTGGAGCAGGCCGGTCTGCTGCGCAAGGTCCATGGCGGCGCGTCGATCCAGTCGAGTCCGCAATTCGAGAGCGACTTCCGCTACCGCGAAAAGATCGCCACGGCGGAGAAGCGACGGATTGCCGAACATGCCGCAACGCTGATCGAGCCCGGCCAGAGCATCATCATCGACGACAGTTCCACCGCCGGTGCGATTGCCGCCTGCCTCAAGGACATCCGCCCGCTCACCGTCATCACCAACAATCTCGGCGTGATTGCCGAACTGTCGGGCGCACCGGGCATCAACCTGATCGCGCTCGGTGGCCAGTACAGCAAGAAATTCAACGGCTTCTTCGGCATCGTCACGGAAGAAGCGCTGCGATCGCTCCGGGCCGACGTCGCCTTCCTATCGAGTTCGGCAATCGAAGGCGTCACGGCGTTCCACCAGGACCAGGAGGTCGTGCAGACAAAGCGGCAGATGATGAAATCGGCGACGCGCAAATACCTGCTCGTCGATCATGGCAAGTTCGGCCGTTCCGCCCTGCATTTCCTGACCGGGCTCGACGTTTTCGATGCGGTTCTGACCGGCAGCGAGGTTTCGCAAGACCATGCCGCCACCCTCGGCGAGGCCGGCATCAAGCTCATCACTGTCAGCGACCAGAAGATAGCGGAGAAGGCATGAGCAAGTCGCGGGTCTGGGTCGGCACCAGCTGGAAGATGAACAAGACGCTGTCGCAGGCGATGGTCTTTGCCGAGGGCCTGGCGGCTGCCGATGCGGAGCGCGACCCGCGCATCCAGCGCTTCGTCATACCGCCGTTTACGGCGGTCCGTGAGGTGAAGGCGACGCTCAAGGAGACGAGTGTCAAGGTCGGCGCCCAGAACATGCATT
Source organism: Sinorhizobium americanum (assembly GCF_001651855.1). GTDB lineage: Bacteria > Pseudomonadota > Alphaproteobacteria > Rhizobiales > Rhizobiaceae > Sinorhizobium > Sinorhizobium americanum. The sequence goes on from NZ_LNQC01000076.1 coordinate 252,513, forward strand.
GGGACGATGCCGGCGCCTGGACCGGCGAGATTTCTCCCTTGATGCTGACGGATTGCGGGCTCGATCTCGTCGAACTCGGCCACAGCGAGCGCCGCGAACATTTCGGCGAGACCGATCGCACCGTCGGGCTAAAGACGGCGGCCGCCGTCAGGCACGGTCTCGTGCCGCTGATCTGCATCGGCGAAACACTCGCCGAACGGGAGGCGGGCGAGGCGGATGCGGTCCTCAAGCGCCAGGTGGAAGGCGCGTTCGCTCTCCTCGACGGCGCCGCAAGACAGGCACCCATCCTGCTCGCCTACGAGCCCGTCTGGGCGATCGGTGTCAAGGGCATCCCGGCGACCGCCGACTATGCCGACGCCCGCCACAGGCGGATTGCCGAGGTGGCCGAAAGGGCCCTCGGCATCGCCGTGCCGGTTCTCTACGGCGGCAGCGTCAATCCTGAAAACTGCGAGGAGCTGATTGTCCAGCCCCATATCGACGGCCTCTTCATCGGCCGCTCCGCCTGGGAGGTCGGCGGCTATCTAGACATTCTGAAGCGAGTCGCCGGCGCGATCTGACCGGCCGAGGGTTTGGAACAAGTGCGGAAAGGAAAAAACCCCATGAAGATTGCAATTGGAGCCGATAGTGCAGGCAAGCCCTTGCTCGACGTCATCGCCGCGCATCTCGACGGCCGGAGCGGCATCGAGGTCAAGGACCTGAGCCAGGCCGGTTTCTACGCCGACCTGTCGGAAAACCTCGCAAGGACGATAACGGCCGGCGAGAACGATCGCGGCATCCTGATCTGCGGCACCGGCATCGGCGTCTGCATCTCCGCCAACAAGGTGCCCGGCATACGAGCGGCCCTCACCCACGACACCTATTCGGCCGAGCGGGCGGCGAAATCCAACAACGCCCAGATCATCACCATGGGAGCGCGGGTCATCGGCCCGGAACTGGCGAAATCGATCGTCGATACCTGGCTCGCCTCCGAGTTCGACCCGCAAGGTCCGTCGGCCGGCAATGTCCAGGCGATCGATCGTCTGGATGCAGGCAAATAAAGCTCCCTTTCCGCATCGCCCGTGATCCTCCCTCGGGAAGTGCGGCGTTGACGCCCGGCAGCAATGCCGGGTGTTTTCGTTGTGCTCACTTACTTTTCGCTGCCGATACTCAACCCGGGCTCCTCGGCGCCGCGATAATGGCTCGGTGGAGCGCCGATGACGCGCTTGAAGGCGCGGCTGAAGGCCGCTTCAGAGTCATAGCCCAGGTGCCGTGCTACGACAGAGATGCGCATACGGTCGCGGCTCAGCCACTGGCGCGCCTGATGCATGCGCACCTGCGTCAGATAGCGCGCCGGCGTCTCGCCGACCACGGAACGAAACTGCTGGGCGAAACCGGAGCGCGAGGCGCCCATGACCTTGGCAAGGCTATCCACCGTCCAATTCTTTTCGGGATCGAGATGGATGGCGGCGATCACCCGGCCGATGGCCGGATGCCGGACCGCGGCCATCCAACCGCTGGTGTCGCCGCACCCATGCTCCACCCAGGACCGGATGATAAGCGCGGCAAGCACGTCGGCGAGGCGCGCCAGCACGCCGCCCGAGCCGACGCGGCTTGCCCCCACCTCACGCGCCATCGCTTCGAGCAAATGCGGGATTGCCGGCTCGCTGGCGGTGAGCGCGTCGATGCGCATGACGTCTGGCATCAGGCGCAACAGGGGATGCATGGCGTCGACGTTGAATTTCAGGCTGCCGCAGAACAGGATCGTCGTCTCGCCCCTGCCGCCGCCGCAGACGTCGTAGACACAGCGGCAGACCTCGCGGACCGAATAGGTCTCGAGCGGCGATAGCGGTTCACCCGGCGCGCTCGCCAGCGCATGCTCGATGCCGCGTGGCAGCAGCACGGCGTCGCCGCGCTTCAATTCGATCCACTCGCCATCCGGAACGCGCAGCCAGCAGACGCCGCAGATGAAGTGAAAGCGCGCGGCTTCCTGGGCCGGGAAGCGAATTCCCCAGGGCGCCGCCAGCTCGCAGCGCCCGTAATCGACGCCGTCGAGGCGCAGGCCCCGCAGCATTTCGGTCAGGGAGTCGTCCGTGGTTGCGGCTGGAAATTTGGACGAATGATCAAGCATTCCGGAATAACTAACATGGAATGTCCAGCAGGTCACGGCTTATCTAACGAGGACTCGGATCGTTGGAGATTGGTTTGATGACAGACATAGCGACAAGCATGGATGCACCCCTTGGGGCGACTGAGATCGACGAACGCAGCGAGCCGGCCTGGGCCGGCGTCATCTCGCTGGCGCTCGGCGTCTTCGGTCTCGTCACCGCGGAGTTCCTTCCCGCGAGCGTGCTGACCCCGATGGCAGCCGATCTCGGCATCAGCGACGGCACGGCGGGGCAGGCGGTCACGGCGACCGCCGTGGTCGGCGCCATCGCCGCGCCGACGATCGCCATCGTCACCCGCGGATATGACCGCCGGCTTGTGCTCTGGGGCTTTACCCTTGCCTTGATCCTCTCCAGCTTGCTCGCTGCCTTTGCCACCAACCTCACCATGTTGCTGGCAGCCCGTGTCCTCCTCGGGATCGGGCTCGGCGGCTTCTGGTCGATGATGGCGGCGATCGCGCTGCGCCTCGTTCCGATGCGTCTCGTGCCGCGCGCCATGTCGATCATCTTCACCGGCGTCTCGCTCGCGACCGTCTGCGCAGCTCCCGTCGGCGCCTATATCGGCGATCTCTGGGGCTGGCGCGTCACCTTCCTGGTGGCGGCCGCGCTCGGCGTCGTCACGCTCGCCGTGCAGATGACGAGCGTGCCGCGCCTGCCGCCGCAATCGGTGCCGAGCCTCAAGCTGCTGTTCGATCTTTTGCGTCGGCCAAGCATCAGCATCGGCATCGTCACCGTCCTGCTCTTCGTCTCGGGTCACTTCGCCGGCTTCACCTATGTGCGGCCGTTCCTCGAAAAGGTTCCTGCCTTCGGCATCGAAGCGATCTCGCTCGCCCTGCTCGCCTATGGTGTCGGCGGCTTCTTCGGCAATCTTGTCGGCGGCTTCATCATCGAGCGGAGCATCACCGCCGCTGTCAGTCTCGGCACGCTTCTCATCGCGGCGACGGCGCTGGCGCTGGTGGTCTTCGGTGCGAATGATCTTGTTTCAGCGGGCGCCGTCACCCTCTGGGGCTTCGCCTTCGGAGCCTTGCCGGTCGCCGTTCAGACCTGGATGGTGCGGGCGGCACCGGACCATGCGGAAAGCACCGGCGGGCTGATCGTCGCCACGTTCCAGGTGGCGATCGCCGGCGGCGCGGTTCTGGGCGGCCTCTTCGTCGACGGCTTCGGACCGCTCGGCGCCATCAGCTATTGCGCCGCCGCAACCCTCGCCAGCGCGCTCTTCGTTCTGGCCTCGCGACGCAGCATTGGGGTCTGAGCGTTGATTCTGCCCGAGCAATTGCTAAATGCCTCTAGGTTTTCAATGGTCCTTGGGAGCATTTCGTTGGCGGGCAGATCCCTTCGTGTGGCGATGGCGCAGGTGATGAACGATGCGGATGTCGACGCGATCGCTGCGTCGGCAGCCGCAGAAGGCGCCGACGTCATCGTCTTTCCGGAAATGTTTTCGAACGGTTACAGCCGCTTCGATCCTGAAGACCGAACTGCCCGGCAGGCCTGGATCGATGCGGCGGTTCCGATCGATGGCGCATTTGTGAAAGGCGTTCGGGAGGTGGCGCGCAGGCACGGACTGGCGATCGTAGCGACCTTTCTCGAGCGCGGCAGCCCCAAGCCTTTCAACTCCGCCGTCCTGATCGACAGCCGTGGCGATGTTGTCCTTCACCAACGCAAGCGGCACATCTGCTTCTTCGACATTCCGGAAGAAGCCTGCGCCGCCGGCGAGACTTCCAGCGTGGCGCGGCTCAGGACGGCGGCCGGAGAGGTTACTATCGGCATCATGATCTGCATGGACCGGGAATTCCCCGACGTCGCGGCCGATCTCGTGGGCGAAGGCGTCGAAATCATTCTCGTTCCGAACAGTTGCCCCTTGGTCGACGATCCCGCAGTCGGGGATGTGCGGGTCGCAGGCGTGCGGGCGCTGGCCTTCCAGTCCGTCCTCGGCGTGGCGGTGGCGAACTATCCGGCACCGAAGGATGACGGGCGGTCGTTTGCGGTCGATCCTCTGGGCAAGGTCCTCTCCATGGGCGGACCGCAGCCGGACCTCGTGATCACAGACTTCGATCTGGACCGGATCAGGGCTTTGCAGAAGGAGGACTGGTTTCGGCGCGTCCGTTGAAGGAGCAGCACTCGGGTCATTCTGGAACAAGGAATGCGACCGGGAAGCCGCGGAAAACCTCCGAGATCGGAATGCTTCGCTGCGAGTCGACGGTCTCGCCCGTTGCGAGATTTCGCAATCGCCTCGGTTGGCAGTCCTCCGGCCACAACAGGTAGGTATCGCGCCAAAGGTCGGAACGAACGGTCAGTCCGTCTCCGAGATGCCTGTAGACAAGCCTTGGGACGAGGGTGACCGAAAGCTGATCCTTCCTGTGGCGCATGAATGCAGCGACATGCCGGGAGGCGGGGCGGCCTTGGATGTCCAAGGGCAGGTATTCGCCGCTCGCCAGCAGCGCCGCGCCTCTGCCTTGACGATAGTTCAGGCAGAGCCCGATCAGCCACTGTTTGCAGTCTTCGAAGTCGCCGATCGTCGGCTGACGCGGCAGGTCGGAGCGCGGTGGCCGCGGTGAAAAGCCGCGGCGGTTGTCAGGGTCGACGAGGGAAAGATCGAGGCGCTCGCTGCCCTGATAGATGTCGGGAATGCCCGGCGCAGTGAGTTTCACCAGCGTTTGCGAGAGGCTGTTGATCAGGCCGGCGCGGATGAAGGGCGCGGCGGTATTCTCGAAGTCGTCGAGAAACGCTCGATTCCGCCAATCGAGGATGTCGCGCAGAAATCCAGTCACCGCCGCTTCATATCGCTCGTCCGGGGAATCCCAGTTTGTTCGGAGCTTCGCCTCGCGGAGCGCCTTCACGGCAAAGGCCTCCATGCGCTCGCGTAGGGAAGAGAGATCATTCTCGTCAGCGAGGGGTTCGATCGGCCAGGCGCCGAGGAGGCTCTGATAGAGGAACTGCTCGACGGAGGCTTCCGACGCATCGGCGCCAGACTGGCGGTGAGTGCGGTTCATATCGCGCCAGCGGTCAACTGCCGCCGCCCAGAGTTCCGGTGCCTCGCCGATTACATGGAGCCGGGCGCGGGCGTCCTCGCCGCGCTTCGTATCGTGGGTGGAGGTTGTCGACAGGCCGGTCGGGCTACTGCGCCCCCTTTCCCGCATCCGCTCATGGAAGCGGGCGACGCCCCCGGGCGTCCAGGACGGCGCTGCACCCACCTCATTGGCGGCGAGATAGTCGCCGCGGCGGTAGAAAAAAGTGTCCTCGACCGCCTTGGCCATGACCGCGCCGCTCAATTGCTGAAACCGCGTGCGGAATTCGGTCGCCGCCTGCCGATCCGCTTCGGCGGCGTTCGACTTCAGGCAAGCCACGCGCGCCGCGATCTCGGCGCCGATCTCGGGTGCGGCTGCGCGTGCCCGGAACTCGATGCCATCGAGCATCCGCTGGTCGCGCTCGCTTGCGCCGCGATCGCTGAGATAGGTGCGGTAAACCGGCATCGCTGCGATCAGCAGGCGAATGGCCTCTGCTATCCGCTCTCTTGCTGCCGGCACGTCGTCATCGCCCCGCACACGCGCTGCAAGTGCGGCGAGCCGTTGGACTTCAGCGTCGAAATTATGGCTCAGCACCTGCAGCTTGCATGCGGTGACGGCTCTCTCGGTCGCGAATTGTTGGACGTCGCTCCAAAGCTCGGAGGATTCATCGGAGAGCAGATCAGCGAGTGTCGAGATGAACTCGTAGCCCGTGGTGCCGTCGACCGGCCATCCCTCCGACAGCGCCTCATTCGCCTCGAGTATTTTTTCGACGATGATATAGGTGTGCTCGCCGGCGCGCTCCCGCAACCTGTGAAGATAAGCCTCCGGATCGGCCAGCCCGTCAATGTGATCGACGCGCAGTCCGTCGACCAGTCCTTCCTCTACGAGATCGATGACACGTCTGTGAGTGGCCCCGAAGACGGCCGGGTCTTCGACGCGAAGGCCGACGAGGCCGGCGATCTCGAAGAACCGGCGGTAGCTGAGATGGTCCCGCGCCGTTTTCCAGCTCATCAGCCGCCAGCTTTGCATCTCGTGAAGCCGTTGCAATAATGTTTTGTCGGCCGAGGCGCGCTGGAGATGCGCGCCGAGACGGGCGGCTACCGGCGGCGCCTTTATGAAAGAGGCCACTTCGGAGTGGAAAGCTGCGGCATGGCTCGCTTCCGCTCTACTGGCGGTCGCGATCAACCTGTCAAGAACGGGGCCGCAACCTTCCAGGGCCGCCGGATAGGAAGCCGGATTTAGAGGATAGAGCGCGTCGTAGTAGGCGAAGGCCAGGCAGTTCCGGTCGTGGTCGAATGCCAGCTGCATCCTTCCGTCCGCGAGCTCTTCCTCGAATTCCTGACCCAGGAATGGGAGTGTGAGCGGCTGCCGCCAGTCGATGTCAAAATGACTGGCGAATTCGCTCGATCGGCCCCATTCAACAACGCTGTGCCACCAGCGGTTCTCGAGATGCGCCGCCATGTGGTTTGGCACAATATCGAGGATAATCCCGAGGCCATGTGCTTTCAGTTCGCCGACGAGCCGTCGTAGCCCGTCGATCCCGCCCAAAGCGGGGTCGATCTCGTTGAAATCGACGATGTCATAGCCATGCGTCGAGCTGCCGACTGCGCAAAATATCGGGGAGGCATAAAGGTGAGAAACGCCGAGACCGACGAGATGCGGGATCAAGCCGACGGCCTTCTCGAAGTCCATCCCGTTTCGAAATTGCAGTCGGTAGGTCGCTTTGGGCAGGGGCATGGCGGGGCGGTTTGACATCTATCCGGGCACAACACCCTTCGGTCGAGCTTTGTTCCGCGGGCGTGGCGGGAACAATCTCGGTTGAAATGGATTTTTTTGCAGTCGCCACCCACGGGAAAAGAAGCTTGGCCTGGAAGACCGTTTTTACTGGCAGCCCGCCCGGCCGATGGCGCCGGGCACGCCGACCTATCATCAAGGAAGCCGAGAATATCTGGCGCAGCGCGCCGGCCGAGCGGGTGTCCTTTCTTGTGGACGGGGCGGCCTATTACGCCTGCCTCGACCGGGTGCTCGAACAGGCGGAAGAGCAGGCCTGGATCACCGGATGGGATTTCGATCCGCGCATCAAGTTGCGGCCGGATGATCCGGATGCAACGGCGCTCGGCACGAAGCTCGAGGCGCTTGTAGCGAAAAAGCCGAATCTCAGGATCCGCATCCTGATCTGGGCGATGGGGCCGATCTATTCGGGAAAGTCGTTGCGGTTGTTTCGCGAGCAGGAATGGGCTTCCCATCCGCAGATTGAGCTCCGTTTCGCCAGACACCATGCACTTCGCGGTTCGCATCACCAGAAGCTCGTGTCAATCGACGATCGCATCGCTTTCGTCGGCGGCATCGATTTGACCGCCCGGCGCTGGGATACACCGGACCACCTGGCCGAGAATGAACTGCGCCGCGATCCGGACGGAAATCCCTATGATCCGGTCCACGACATTCAGGTGGTGCTGGAGGGGGAGGCAAGCCGGGCGATCGGCGATCTCTGCCGCTCGCGCTGGAAGTCCTCGGTCGGAGAACACATCGGGGCACCAACTTCAAGGGACGTCGCTTGGCCGCCCGGCATCGAACCTCTCCTGACGAATTGCCGGATCGCCATCGCTCGCACCGAACCGGGTTTCGGCAAGAGGCGTGGACGGCAGGAAGCGCTGCGGCTCAGCCTTGATGCATTGCGCAGCGCCCGGCGCCACATTTACATCGAGAACCAGTATTTCGCCTCGCATCGGATCGGCAAAGTTCTGTGCGAGCGGCTGCAGGAGCCCGATGGCCCGGAAATCGTGGTCATCACCACGCGCAGTTCGCACGGCTTTCTCGAAAGGATCGTGATGGGGGGCAATCGCGACCGTCTCATCCGGCGGCTGAAGCGGACCGATCGCTACGGCAGGCTGCGGGTCGCCTATCCCGTGGTTCCTGCGGCGGATGGCTCCGAACAGGAAGTGATCATCCATTCCAAGGTGGTCGCCATCGACGAGCGGTTTCTCCGTGTCGGCTCGTCGAATTTCAACCACCGTTCGGAAGGGTTCGACACAGAGTGCGACGTCGCGGTGGAGGCGGCAAACGAAGAGCAAAGCGCGGCGATCGCAGGCTTTCGCAACGCGCTCCTGGCGGAGCATCTGGGCTGCGAGCCGGAGAGAATCGACAACATGCTGCAGGAAACAGGCTCCCTCGTCGCCGTCGTCGACCGGCTGAACACGCGCCCGCGCGGTCTGCGGACTTTCGACGGCATAGAAGGCCACGGCGCCACCGCGCTTGTCTGGGGGACCGACATCGTCGATCCGCGCAGTCCGTTCAGGCCCTTCCGCCGCACAGGCGCTCTGCTGCGGCGCTGGATCGGTCAGCTTTTCGCCTTGCTATCCAGGCTTCTCGCACTGTCCCAGCGGCGTACTTCCGCGATCGATAGCGAAATCAAGCCGAGCGGCAGCGGCAGGAAGAAATAGATCGCCCTGAAGGCGACGAGGGCGCCGATGCTCGCCGACTGTCCGAGCAGGAAGGCAATCGTCGCCTCGAGTACGCCGATGCCGCCCGGTACATGGCTGACGAGAGCCGTCAGGTTGGCGCCGACATAGGCGGTCGCGGTTTCGAAGAAGCCCGGAGTTCCGAACGCCAACACCAATTGATGCAGGCAGGCACTGACGCAGAGGAAGTTGGCCGTGCCGACTAGCACCTGTCCGGCGGCAATCTGCAGCGGCGGCATTTCGAACGACCAGCGGAACAGGCGAAGCGAACCGCGGATGAAGCCGGCGAGCACGACGTAGCCGGCCGAGGCGGCAAGGCAGGTGATGCCGAGAAGACGGGCGCCGCCTTCCGACAGGCCGATGATCGGCGCGGCGCTCTCCGGCATGATCAGGCAACAAAGGCCGGCAAGGGTCAGGAGGCCGACGCCGACGGTGACGCCGCAGAAGAGGATGATTTTGGCGATCTGCTCGACACTCAATCCCCAGCGCGAATAGAATCGGTACCGGACCGCGCCGCTGCTCAGGGCCGCCACGCCGACATTGTGGCCGATCGACAGGCTGGTGAAGGAGGCAAGCGCCACCTGGCGATAGGGAAGCTTGTGGCCGACATAGCGCACAGCGAGCGTGTCGAACAGCGTCAGGCAGAGATAGGAGAGGACGACGAAGCCGGTTCCCGCCGCCAGATGTGCAACGGGGATCTGCAGGACGGAGCGGACGATCTCCTCCAGCGTATATTGACGAAGCGTTCGGTAGATCAGCCAGGCGGCGACGCCAATCGCGGCGAATATAAATAGTCTGGCAATGAATTTCTTCGGCATCGGCCTCGTTCCTTTGCGCGTCCACCGGAACGAAATGCAGGTCCCGTGTGTTCCCAAACCGCAGGACCTACTGCGACGCGCGTCCTATAGGACGTGCAAAAGGTCGCAGCACTATAAATTTCTGCCCGAAAAAGCACGATGCCTCGAACGCTCCGCTTCCTCACCTACAATGTCCATAGCTGCTTCGGGACCGACCGGAGGCTCGACCCGGCGCGCATCGCCGCGGTGATCGGCGAGTGCCGGCCCGACATCATCGCCCTGCAGGAGGTGGACGTCGGGCGCGCCCGCAGCGGCGGCATAGACCAGGCCCATATGATCGCCACCCACCTCAACATGGCGGCGCATTTTCATCCGGCTCTCCACCTCAAGGACGAGCGATACGGAGATGCGGTGCTGACGGCCCTGCCGATGCGGCTCGTCAAGGCGGACGTGCTGCCGTCGGCTGGGGAGCCGCGCGGCGCGCTCTGGGTGGAGATCGACCTCGCTTATGCCAAGCTTCAGGTCATCGTCACTCATCTCGGGCTGCGCGGGTCGGAGCGGGTTCGCCAGGCGACTGCCTTGCTCGGTCCCGGTTGGCTCGGCGGAATAGGGCAGGGGGACTCGCGTGTGATCCTTGCGGGCGACCTTAACGCCATCGCACGTTCGGCCGCCTACAAGCTGCTGGCGACGCATCTCAAGGACGCGCAGGTCCAATCGAATGCCAAGCCGCGCCCGACCTTTCCCTCCCGCTTGCCGCTGCTGCGGATCGACCATGTCTTCGTCGGCGACGGGATCGGTGTCCGCGATTGCACGGTGCATAGCAGCGCCCTTGCGCGCGTCGCTTCCGATCATCTGCCGATCCTGGTCGAGTTGGACATCGAACCGGTTGCCAACTGATGCCTGGCGGGCGCGGACGACCGCCTGGAAATGACGCGGCGCCGGTGAGGGATCTAACCTGGGGGAGGCGGCGATGAACCGCCGCTTTCCCTCGCGTGGGCGCGCCAAATATCGAGCAGCAGCAAAGTCACCGTGAAGGTCACCGGTCCGATCACCAGCCCCGCCGGACCGAACACGATGACGCCGCCGATCATGCTCATAAAGGCCACGACGGTGTGTAGCTTCAGCCGTTCCCCGACGAACATCGGATAGAGCAGGTTGTCGACGGTTGCCACCACGCCGGCGCCCCAGACTGTCAGGATCAGCGCCTTGCCCCATTCGCCGGTCAGTGCAAGCGACAGCGCGGCCGGAATCCAGATGATGAAGGCGCCGAGAACCGGCACCATCGCCAGCACGCCCATGGCGAGACCCCAGAGGAGCGGCGACGGCAGACCAAGCAGCCAGAACATCAGGCCGCCCAAGGTGCCCTGCACGATGGCGACGGCGAAGGTCCCGAAGACGATCGCGTGAACCGTTTCGCTGACGCGCAGGAACAGCTTGTTCATCTCTGCGGAGGTCAGCGGAGAGAAGTTCTTGAGCATGTCCAGGGCTTCGCGGCCGTCACGCAGGAAATAGAACAGGAAGTAGAAGGTCAGCACGAGGTCGATAATCTGCACCACCGATCGGCGGACCAGGATTGCGCTGAAATTGGTGAGCAAGGTCGCGGCGTTGCCTGCGAGCCCTGCGAGGTCGAGCTGGGTCTCGATCCACAGCAGAACCAGCCCGACACGCGGATAGTTGGCAATGGCATCCCGCCAGCTTCCCGTCCTCAGCGCTTCCGCGATGATCTGGGCGCCCTTGGCCGCCTCATTCACAAGCCGCTCGGCAATCAGCATGAGCGGCACGGCGACGATGAACGCGGCAATTGCCACCGTCGCTGCGGCGGCGATTTCCGGATAGCGGAGGTCCTTTGCGATCCGGCGATGGAGCGGGTGGAACATGATCGCAAGGACCAAGGCCCAGGTCAGCGCCGGCAGAAAAGGCACGGCCAGCAGGTAACAAACGACGATTCCAGCTGCAATTGCGATCAGGATCACCAATGACCGCGAACGCCGCGCCGTCAGCAATCGATCTGGAGCATCTTGCTCCGCCTGGGCCGTAACATTCTCCGCCACGGAAATCGCTCCTTTGCGAACAATCTGGCGCCACCCGAACAGACTTGTCAAAAGATAGGTTCCACCTCCGCTACGCCCGGCCGCGTCAAGGAACCTTCCGACGAGCCGCGGGTTCGATTCTGGAGCAGGAAAAGGATCGTGACGATGAGCAATCCCAAGGACGAAGCCTTCAAGGATCAACCCATGCCGTCTCCTACGTGGAAGCCTGATCCGAAGGAAATGCATATGGATCCGAAGCCCTTGCGGGATCAGGTTCGTCCAGCCGGCGAGGAGGCTGACGAACCCCCGGCCAGGAGCGGAACGTCGGAGCGGCGCGAGAAGCCGACCGAAGCAGCCGGAAAGGACAATCCGGTCCACCATACCGGTCGCGTTCCGCCGAAGGTGACGGACGACGAGCTCTGATGTCCTGGTGGGCGATTTCTTCGTCGGACTGAGGCCTCGGTGGAGGTCACCGCATCATCTTGATTTTCGCTTCTTTGGCGGCAGCGACAAAAGCCTGGCGTGCTTGATCCTCCGAGGCGGTGCCGAGCAGGGCGTCTGTGCAGGCATTGAGGGCGGCGTTGTAGGCGCTGCCATGGGAGACCGGCCAATGTTCGCTGAGCAACCTTGCCGCTTCGGCCGGCGTCCAGACGATCTGGACACCGTCGAGACCGGGCAAGTCCACGATGACGCATTCGTTCCATAACTTGAACATGCCGGCGTCCCTTGGCTTCTGGCGCACCTAACTGCCGCCGAACCTGTTCGTTCCCGTGCATTCCATCTTGGCTTGCATCATTGATGCGGGAGCGCCGCAATGATGGATCACTTGTTGCTGTGGGCGGCTCGGCTGCCGGTCGCACGAGGAGGTTCTTCCGTTTCGCGTCCGGGAGTGCCGGGTTCTTCCTCGGGGAGCCTTTTGGGTTGCGGTTCTTTGGTTGGCGGGTCGGGGATGCCGAGCGGAGGGACGGGATTTGGCGGGATGATGCCCGGTCCGGGTCCGGGGCCGGTGGGGTCTGGTTTCATATTGGGAACTCCGTGATACGCCCGGACAACCCACTGGGATCACTATTGTTCCTGCTGGCTTGCTGCAGAGGCACATTGACGCTGCAGGCGGCTCGATGCTCGGCAAGAGCAGCGAACCCGACGTTCGTCGGCGCGTCTGGCCGATCAGCGATGCCCCGTCGAATCGGCGACCTGCGGCGTATAGACGACAGTGTCGGTTCCGTCCTCCAACAGGCCGCCGCCGATCGTCAGATAGACGAAGATGGCGCATATCGCGAGCAGCAGGACCGCGACCGGGAAGGTGGCCGAGGCCTGCTTCTCGGGCGCCAGGCGATCATTTCTTCGGGTGAACATAGTCAATACTCCCTTGATCATAGAAGAACGAAATCGCTTTCCCAGGGTTCCCTGACACGCCTGGGGCATGCGGGTGATGGCGGCCGGCATTCATTCGAGGTTTGAAAGACCCTTCCGGAAAAAGATGAGTTTCTGACTCAGGTAATTATTGACGCGCCAACCGGCGGGGCACTAGGTTGCAGCGCAACATGAAGCACACGCCGGTGAGAGGGCCATGCAACGCGGTTTATTCAATATCAGCCAGGAGTATCAATCCCGTCGCATTGCGGCAGGGGGCGCAACGGCGCTCTTTACGATCATGGCACTGACCTCAAGCGTTTCGGCGCAGGACCAGGGCAGTGCCACGGCGCTGCAGCCGCTGACGATCTCGGGCGGGCAGGGGACAGAAGAGAAAAAGGACAGCGAGACGGTCACGGCGAAGAGCAGCGCCGGTGCCAGCAAGATCAAGACGCCGCTCATCGAAACCCCGCGGTCGGTTTCGGTGGTGACGCGCAAGGAACTGGACCAGCGCGGCGCGCAGGATATCATTGAAGCGGTTCGTTATTCGGCCGGGGTGACGACGGGTGGCTACGGCTTCGATCCGCGGTTCGACCAGGTCTATATTCGCGGCTACAGCGCCACGACGATCGGCGACTACAAGGACGGACTTCGCCAGCCCTATATCAACTACGGCACCTTCCGGACCGAGCCTTACACGCTGGAGCGTGTCGAGGTCATCAAGGGCCCCGTCTCGGTGCTCTACGGCGCCGGCTCGCCGGCCGGTATCGTCAATAAGATCTCCAAGCTGCCCACCGAAGAGCCGATCCGCGAAGTCGGCGTGCTTTATGGCACCGAGGATCGGCTGCAAGGCATGTTCGATTTCGGCGGCCCGGTTAGCGAGGAGAACGATCAGTTCTCCTATCGGCTTGTCGGCTTGGCTCGCAATGGCGAGACTAATTTTGATATCGGCGACGACCGTTACCTTATTCAGCCGGGGCTGACTTGGCAGCCGAACGATTCAACGACCTTCACCATTTACGGATTGGCGCAGGCCGACGAGACGGACACCAATGTCGGCGCCGTCGTCGATCCATCCGGCAAGGTCCATGATCTGCGCGCCAGCGATCCTGACTATGATTACCAGAAGGTGCGGCAGCAGCAGATCGGCTATCAGTTCGAGCACGAGTTCGACGGCGGCATCACCTTTCGCCAGAACCTCAGATATTCGCATCTGGATTTGCGGTCGCGCTATCTCGGAATCTACAGTTGGACCGGTACGGTCGCCCACCGGGGCGCGAGTTCCATCCGCGACGAGATGAACGTGTTCCAGGTCGACAACCAGCTTGAGGCTAAATTCGACACGGGGCCGGCCGCGCATACCATGCTCTTCGGCCTCGACTACACCAACCTGACCTCGTCCTTCGGTTTCGGCATGGATTCGGTCGCCACCCCGGCCTACGACTTCGATATTGCCAACCCGACCTACCGGGTCTCAGGCCCGACGCCCGGCTATAACGTCTCCCAAGCCGAGGCGGATCTGCGACAGGTCGGCATCTATGCGCTGGATCAGGTCGAACTCGATCGGTGGCGGTTCACCTTCGGGGGTCGTCAGACTTGGGTCGAGCAGGACAGAGACACGCAACTCGTGGCCTCTGGCACGAGCTCGTCCGAGCGGGTAAACAAGGACGCCTTTTCCATGCAGGCGGGAGCGCTCTATCTCTTCGACAATGGCATTGCCCCCTTCGCAAGCTATGCCACCTCCTTCGAGCCGATCCCCAACCGCTCGACAAGCGGCGCTATCCTCGATCCGTTGGAGGGCGAACAATTTGAGCTCGGCGTCAAATACCAGCCGCCCGGCACCGACGTCCTGCTCTCGGCGGTCGCCTATCAGATCATTGAGAAGAACAAGCCCGTTCTTGTGGATCCGACATTGTTGACATACCGCTCACTGGGCGAAGTGACGAGCCGGGGTCTGGAACTCGAGGCGCGGGCTGCCGTCAGTGAGCAATTGGACCTGATCGCCGCCTACACCTACAATCATGCCGAGATCACCGGGGGGAGCGATCTCGGGAATACGCCGGCGGTCACCCCGGAGCATGTGGCAACCCTTTGGGCCAACTACACGTTTGCCGAGGACATGGCGGCATCGGGCCTGTCGCTCGGGGCTGGCGTGCGCTACCTCAGCGAAACCTACAAGGACACCGGCAACGCCACCGGCAAGAATGAAGACGCCTTCTATCTGGACGCCGCCGCAACCTACGATTTCGGCGCCATCGATAAGAAATATGAAGGTCTTACCGCCCAGGTGAATGTCCGCAATATCGGCAATGAAAAGCCTGTGGTCTGCAACGAGGGCTATTGCTATCTGAGCCAGGGCCGCAACGTCACGGCGTCTCTCAAGTACCGCTGGTAGGAGCTGAAAGCGCCATGCGTGGGAAGGGACGCATGGCGCTCAATTCTGCTCCTATTCATTCTGAGAAGCGGGTGTTGCGCCTGCTGCGGTCTCACCAAGAGAGTGGGTGTTCCTCATGCCAAAGGGTGGGGAAAATCTCCGCCGGGATGAAGCCATTGCGACAATAGAAATTGCGCGTTGCCTCGTATTGCTGCTCGTCCTTCCCCCCGGGGGAGATGCATTGGCCGAGCCACAAGGCAAGTCCAAACGGCTGGCCGCGAACGGAACGAGTGGCGCCGGCTCCTTCAATGAACTCAACGCAGGATGAAAAGTCTCCCGCGCGGACCTCCCTGTCTCTCCCGTCGAAGTGGTCGCGTGCCCGTGGCAATGCTCGTTGCGGATAAAACGGCATTCGATATGCCCATTGTTTCACCAGGCCCATCCCACCAGGCTAATTTTTGATCACGTACCCGGCAAGGTGTAATAGCCCTTCCGGGCACTCCCCGGCTTTTGCAGCGCTTATAGCGAACCTTTTCAGTTGGCATGTCCCTTGCTTCTCATCTGGCGAGCCCGAGCTGACCGCCGGCGGTGCCCAATGTCGCGCACCAGGAGCAAGGTTGCTTAAGCAGGATGGATGCGCCGATCGCTGAGAAGCGACGCGTGTTGTTCGGGGCATTTCCAGGATCAACGATCGAATGGCGCCTTTGCGCCGGGAGAAGCTATGTCCGCTGTTCACCAGTCACAGAAGATCACCGCCGGGGAGCAGGGCCGCGCCCTGTGGATCTCGACGACCGCTTTCACCATCTGTTTTGCCGTGTGGACGATCTTTTCGATCATCGGCGTGCGCATCAAGCAGGAACTGGGACTGAGCGAAGCGCAGTTCGGTCTGCTGATCGGCATGCCGATTCTGACCGGCTCGCTGATCCGCATCGTGCTCGGCATCTGGACCAACCGCTATGGCGGCCGGCTCGTCTATACGGTCACCATGCTCGCGGCGGCACTTTCGACCTTCCTCCTCGCCTACGCCACCACCTTCCCTGAAATGCTGCTCGCCGGCCTCGGCGTCGGCATTGCCGGCGGCTCCTTCGCCGTCGGTGTCGCCTATGTCTCGCCCTTCTTCCCGCCGGAAAAGCAGGGGACGGCGCTTGGCATCTTCGGTGCCGGCAATGTCGGCGCGGCGGTTACCAAGTTCCTGGCGCCGTTCGTTCTCGTCGCCTATGGCTGGCAGACGGTCGCGCAGGTCTGGGCGGCCGGGTTGCTGCTTACGGCCATCGTCTTCTGGTTCACGACCGAGGACGATCCGAAGTTCCGTGCCCGCCGCGAGGTGAGCCAGCCGCGCAAGAGCTTCCTCGCCGAATTCGCGCCCCTCAGGAACGTTCAGGTCTGGCGCTTCTCGCTCTACTATTTCTTCGCCTTCGGCGGCTTCGTCGCGCTGGCGCTGTGGCTGCCGCGTTACCTCGTCGGCGTCTACGGTTTCAACCTCGAGACGGCGGGCATGATCGCCGCGGCCTACTCCATTCCCGGCAGCATTTTCCGTGCCTATGGCGGCGCTCTTTCCGACAGGATCGGCGCGCGCAAGATCATGTATGCAATGTTCGCCGTGTCGGCCGTCGCAACGCTCATCCTCTCCGTTCCCGAGGGCGGCGCGTTCCAGATCACCCCGGTTGTGTTCGTCGCCGTTACCTTCGTGCTCGGCTTCGTTATGAGCCTCGGCAAGGCGGCCGTCTACAAGCACATTCCCGCCTATTATCCGGAGCATGTCGGGGCCGTCGGCGGCGTCGTCGGCATGATGGGCGGTCTCGGCGGCTTCATCCTGCCCGTCGCCTTCGGTTTCCTCAAGGACTGGACCGGCCTCTGGTCGAGCTGTTTCATGCTGCTCTTCGTGATCGTGGCCGTCTCGATGGTCTGGATGAACGCCTCGATCCGCCAGTTCAAGCGGCGTGCCGACGAGGGCGCGCCGGCCTACGGGCGATAGAAGACGGCGCGGCTGCAGCATCGATACTGAATGCTGCCGCGCGGCACATCCGAACCCCGACACACCCACTTCCCCGCAGGGATTGCCAAAACCCTGCTTCCTGCCCGGCACTTCTGTGCCGGGCTTTTTCATTCCCGTTCGGGCAAATTTAGAAGGAAAGGTCGAGGACCTTGCCCTCGAAGAGCCGGTCGCGCGAACCTTCGAGGTGTTTGCGCATCAGGTCGCGGGCCTCGTCGGCGCGGCCCTCTTGGACCGCGCGGTAGATCTGACGGTGTTCCTCGTAGACCTGCTCCAGGCCTGGCCGCGGGCCCATCAGCGAAAGGCCGTGAAGGTGCATGCCGACGGCGATATGGGCGCGCAGGGCCTCGAGCGAGGCGGTGTAGTAGTGGTTGTTGGCCGCTTCGGCGACCGCCTTGTGGAAGAGGAAATCGGCATCGGTGCGATGCAACTGATGGCTTGTCGCCTCGCGCAGTTCGGCAAGCGCCGCGGCGATCCGGGCGATCGCCGCCTCGTCGCGTCGCTGGGCGGCGTAATAGGCGGCGGCGGGCTCGATCGTCAGCCGGAATTCATAGCAGCGCTGAATGTCGGCGATCGACTTGACCGGCGAATAGGCGAGCTGCGCGGCGGCCGAGACCTGGGCGCTGACGAAGGTGCCCGCACCCTGGCGCGAATAGATCAGGCCCTGCTCGCGCAGCCGCCCGAGCGCATCGCGCACGACGGGGCGGGAGACGCCCAGCATCGAGGCGAGCTCATGCTCGCCCGGAAGCCTCGAATCCGGTGCGTAGTTGCCGGTGCGGATCCGCTCGTGCAACTGGTTGAAGACCCGATCGACGAGCTTCACCGATTTGCCGCGTTCGCTTTTCGCTTCGGCTGCCGCCTCCTGGCCAAGGCCGCCATTCTCCGCCATTCGCTTATCCATCCTGTTCATCGCCCGCATGCCGTAATTCTGGCGCGTCTCGCAGAACCTTTAGCAGAGATTGCGCATTGCCGAAGCCCCCCGACTTCACCGCTGATCGCATCCGCCCGCCGCCCCGGCGCTCCGTCTCGAACCAGGGAATCCCCGCCTCGATCTCGCCCCTCGGCAACAGCACGCGAGCCCCCAGCGTATGCAGGATAGCATAGGCCGTATCACCACCGCCCATCATCAGCATGTCGGGCGCTAAGGCGGCGACGAGACGGGAAACGCCTGCGGCGAAGCGTTCCGCCACGATCTCCGGTCTCTCGGCCAACGCGCCGGTGCATCTCAACAACGCCGGCAGCCGCGCCGGCCCCCGCTCATCGGGCACGTCGCCGCCCGGTGCATCGACGTGACTGGCAACGAGACCACTGTCGAGCAGCACCGCCATCTGCGTCTCGGTGATCGGATCGCGCGAACCGAAGGCAAAGAGCGTGCGCGGCGACGGCGCGAAAGCTGCCGGCGACGAATGCCGGGCGAGCCGCCGGGCAAGCGCCCGCCCCAGGCCGCGTGCCCCAACGCCGACGGTGGTCCACCAATCGATGCTTTCGATTACGTCATCGAGGTCTTCGTCTGAGGCCGCGTCGGCAATGCGGGCGCCCATGGTGCGGCCGGAGAAGAGCGGCGCTATCGGCAGTGGTTCATCGACACCGAAACCGACGACACGGGCTTCGCGGGTGTAGCGTCCCTGGTCGGGCACGGCGGGCGCGACAGCCAAGCGCCGACGGCCGCTGGCAAGGGCGAGCGCTTCGCTCTCGGCCGCGACATTGCCCTTGAGCCGCGAGTCGATCTTTTTCAGCACGAATTCGGGCGAGGCCCGGTTTATAGTGGTGGCAGCCTGCCTGACGCAACCCGCAGCCTGGACGGGATCGAGCGCGCGCGACACCGTATTGACGACGACGACCTCGGCGCCGGTCGCAATCGCCGCCTCAACTGCCCCGACATCGAGCGCCACCGCGACGTTCAGGCCTGCGTCAACGAAGGGCGTTCCGGTATCGAGAGCGCCCGTCAGGTCGTCGGCGACGATGGCGACTTTGAGGGTCATGCTATTCGCCGTTCACGGCGTGGCAGGCGACGAGATGCCCGGGCCGCGCCTCCTTCCACTTCGGAACCACCCGGCGGCAGACCTCCATGGCGATCGGGCAGCGCGTGTGGAAGCGACAGCCGGAGGGCGGGGCAAGCGGGCTCGGCACGTCACCTTCGAGAATCTGCCGCTTGCGGCTGCGCTCATGTTCGGGGTCGGTTTCAGGCACCGCCGAGAGCAGCGCCTTGGTATAGGGATGCAATGGCGTCTCGAAGAGCGCGTCGCGGCTGGCAAGCTCGGCGAGCCGACCGAGATACATGACGCCGACGCGGGTCGAGATGTGGCGTACGACCGCCAGGTCGTGGGCGATGAACAGGTAGGTGAGGCGGTACTTCTCCTGCAGATCGAGCAGCAGATTGATGATCTGCGCCTGGATCGACACGTCGAGCGCCGAGATCGCTTCGTCGCAGACGATGAACTTCGGCTGGCAGGCGAGCGCCCGGGCAATTGCCACACGCTGGCGTTGGCCGCCGGAAAGCTCGTGCGGATAGCGTGAGGCGAAGCGCGGCGGCAGGCCGACATCGGTCAGCAGTGCCGCAACCTTCGCTTCGAGTTCCGCTTTCGGGGCGAGGTTGTGGAACAGGATAGGCTCGCCGCTCGCCTCGCCGACCGTCATGCGTGGGTTGAGCGTCGAATAGGGGTCCTGAAAGACGATCTGGAGGTCACGCCGGAAGCGCCGCATCCGCTTCTCGTCAAGCGCGGTCAAATCCTGGCCCTTGTAGAGGACCTTACCGGAGGTCGCCCGATGCAGGTTCAGGATGGTGAAGCCGGTGGTCGACTTGCCGCAACCCGACTCGCCGACGAGGCTGAGCGTCTCGCCTTCGACGATATCGAGGCTGACATCGTCGAGCGCGTGCACCGTCGCCGCCCGTTCACCGAAGGCGCCGAGCCGCACATGGAAGTGCTTGACGAGGTTTTCTATCTTCAGCAGAGGTTCTGCAGCCATCAGGCGGCCTCCAGGGCTTTTTCGACGGCGAAGCAGGCGGCGCGGTGGCTTCCTGCAGCGGAAACGGGCTCGAGCTTCGGCACATGCGTGCGACAAATGTCCATCGCCAGCGGACAGCGCGGCGCGAAGGGACAGCCCTGAGGCCGGCGGCCGGGTTCCGGCGGTGTGCCGCCGATCGAGTTCAGCCGCGAGGCGGGCGCGTCGGAGAGCTTCGGGATCGAGGCGAGCAGCCCGCGCGTATAGGGGTGGCGCGGACTGGCGTAGAGCGCGTCGACCGGCGCGTCCTCGACGACGGTGCCGGCGTAAAGCACGACGACGCGGTCCACGAGCCCGGCGATCAGTGCCAGGTCATGGGTGATCCAGACGACCGACATGCCCAGCTTTTCGCGCAAACCCTTTACCAGGTCGACGATCTGCGCCTGTATCGTCACGTCGAGTGCCGTCGTCGGCTCGTCGGCGATCAACAGCTTCGGCTCGCAGGCAAGGCCGATCGCGATCATGACGCGCTGGCGCATGCCGCCGGAGAGTTCGTGCGGATAGGCCTGGATGCGCTCCTCAGGCCCCGGAATGCCGACCAGACGGAGCAGCTCGATCGCGCGTTCGCGGGCTTGCTTCCTGTTCATGCCGCGATGGTAGATCAACGGCTCCGCGAGCTGGTCGCCGATCCGCATCACCGGGTTGAGGGACGTCACCGGATCCTGAAAGACGAAGCCGATGTCGCCACCGCGCACCTTCCTGAGCTCCCGGTTCGACATCTTCTGCAGGTCGCGGCCGTCGAAATGCGCCTCGCCCTTGGCGACGCGGATCTTGTTGGGCAAAAGCCGCATCAGGCTCAGCATTGTGAGGCTCTTGCCGCAGCCGGATTCGCCGACGACGCCGAGCGTCTCGCCCTTGTCGACATGCAGGTCGATGCCGTCGACGATGACCGCCGGTCCGCGGCGCGTTTCGATTTCGACTGTCAGTCCCCTGACGTCGAGCAGGCGGTTCTTCCCGGTCATTTGCTGCCTCGCGGGTTCAGAGCATCGTTGAGGCCGTCGCCGAGGAATGAGAAGGCGACGGATGCGAGACCGAGGACGGCCGCCGGTGCCGCAAGCAGGTGCGGGTAGTGCTGCCAGACCCGCAGGCCGTCCGAGATCATGTTGCCCCAGCTCGGGGTCGGCGGATTGACGCCGACGCCCAGGAACGAGAAGGCGCTCTCGAGCACCATTGCCGTGCCGAGGCCGGCGCTGACGGCGACGATCAGCGGCCCGAGCGCGTTCGGGATCACGTAGCGCATCAGGATGATGCGGTTGGAAAGTCCGAGCGCCTGCGCGGCGGTGATATAGGGGCGGCTGCGGATGGAGAGCACCTGGGCACGCACTAGGCGCGCATAGGGCGGCCAGGAGATCAGCGCCATGGAGCCGAAGACCAGCAGGAAATCGATCCAGACCGTCTCGCGGTAGAACGGGTTCAGCGTTTCGAGATAGCGCGCCTCCATCCATTGCGCGATCGGCGTCTTCAGCGATGCATTGATCACCACGACGAGAAGCAGGTTGGGCACCGACATGGTGACGTCGGTCAGCCACATGATCACCCGGTCGAAGGGATTGCCGAAGAAGCCGGCGACCGCGCCTAGAACCGTGCCGATGACAAGCGCGATTGCGGTCACCACGACGGCGACGACAAAGGCGGTCCGCGTGCCGTAGACGACGCGGCTGAAGACGTCGCGGCCGAGATCGTCGGTGCCGAAGAGGTGGGCGAGGGACGGCGCCTGGTTGCGCGCCTCGAGGTCCTGGCTAAGGAAATCATAGGGCGTCAGATAGGGGCCGAACAGCGCGACGAATGCGAGCAGGATAATGACGCCGAGGCCGAAGATCGCCAGGCGGTTTCGTTTCAGCCGGTACCAGGCATCGCGCCACAGGCTGACCGGCGCTTCTTCGACGAGAGGGGCGGGCTGGGCTTGAACGGTGGACATGTCAGCGGCTCCTCTTCGCATCGACGGCGCGCGGATCGAGAAGCGGATAGAGGACGTCGACCAGCAGGTTGGAGATCATCACCAGGAACGAGCCGATGAGGGTGATCGCCAGGATCACAGGATAGTCGGAATTGGTGAGCGCCTTGACGGTCAGGCGGCCGAGACCCGGCAGGCCGAAGACGAGCTCCACGAAGATCGCGCCATTGACGATGGTGATCATGATGAGGCCGAGCTGGGTGACGACCGGGGTCAGCACCGGCCGCAGGATATGCTTGAGTGCCACGACAATCTCCGGCACGCCCTTTGCCCGGGCGGTGCGGACGAAATCCTCGGACAGTACCTCGATGACCGCGGCGCGCGTCTGGCGGATGATGAGGGCGATCGGCTGGAAGGACAGCACAATCAGCGGCAGGAGGATGCGGATGTCGAAAACGCCGCCCCAGCCATAGGGTACGTTGACGCCGGGCAGTAGCACGATGAGGCCGACCATCAGCAAGGGTCCGGCGACGTAGGCGGGGATCGCCCAGAGGAAAAGCGCCGAGCCGAGGATGATGTAGTCGAGGCGGCGGTTCTGATTGAGCGCCGCGATCATGCCGAGCGGGATGGCGACGAGCGCGGTCAGGATGATCGAACAGAGCGCCAGCTTGAAGGAGACGGGTGCGGCTGCCTTGACCATTGCCCAGACGGAGCGCCCGGAGTTCAGCGAGTTGCCGAAATCGCCCTGGAGCAGGTTCCAGACATAATAACCGAACTGCTCAATGAAAGGCTTGTTGAGCCCGGCGCTTTCGCGGATCGCCTCGATGCGTTCCGGATTATAGGCGACGTCCCCCGGCGCACGCAGGAAGATCAGCTTGATCGGGTCGCCGGCGCCATAAAAGGCGAGCGCGTAGACGGCCATCATCACCAAGAGAACCGATGGTATCCAGATGGCAAATCGTGTCGCGACGTAACGCAGCATGTCGCTCCTTCCTCCCGCATGCCGGCCGGTGGACCCGCTCTGAAGACCGCCGGAACTCATGCATTGCCCTGTGCCGGCGCCGAGGCCAAGGGGCGTTGGGCTACCGGCCGTTCTTGCGCGAGGCCCGCTATGCAAGACAAAGCTTCGGTCCATGCGCTTAATCGAGCGCGAAGGCCGATCAGCCTTCGCGCGACTTGTCCCGTCTAAGGTCGACAGCAGCCGGCCGGTATCAGCCGACCGAAATCTCCCACGGCTTGGCGACCTGCCAGTCGAGGTTCTTGTCGATGCCCTTGACCTCGGCGGTGGCCCAACGCGACATCGCCTGAGCATACCAGGGGATGAAGGTCCAGTCGTCGCGGAAGGCCTTCTGGGCTTCCTGGGCGAGCGCCACGCGCTGCGGATCGTCGGCCGCCTTCGTCGAGGCTTCCTTCAGCAGGCTATCGACCTTCTCGTTCTTGTAGCCGCCGAGCTTGTTCTGGGCGTTGGAAGACGTCGAGGCGATCGAGCCCTGCAGGTAGGAGACGGCATCCGGAACACGGGTGCCGACGTCGTCGCGGAAGATTTGTACGGCGTTTTGGTCCGGGCCGGCATAGGCGTCTTGTTGCGGCTTCATGTCGACGGCCGAGATGCCGAGGTTCTGGCGCCATTGCTCGGCGATGAACTGCGCCGCCGCTTCGATCGCCGGGCCTGAAACACCGACGAAGAGAAGCTTCGGCAGCTTCTCCGGTCCGCCATAGCTCGACTCGGCGAGCAGCTGCTTGGCGCCTTCCGGATCGTAAGGGTAGGGGTCGAAGCCGGAATTGTCGGCGCCCGGCACCGAGTTCAGGATCTGGTCCGTCTTCTTGTGCGGACCGTCGGGGAAGGAGGCCTTCATCAGCCCTTCGCGATCGACGGCGCGGATCAGCGCCTCGCGCACCTTCGGATCGTCCATCGGCTTGCGCGCCGTGTTGAACCAGAAATGCTGGCTGGTCGGGATGATTGGGCCGGAGGCGAATTCCGCTCCGAGGTCCTGGATGATCGTCGAGGTGACGAGTTCCGTGTGGGCGTTGAATTCGCCGGATTTCAGGAGCGACGTCGCGGTGACGTTGTCCTCGATCGAGCTGATCTCGATTCGCGCCAGCTTCGGCTTCGGGCCGAAGAAATTCTCGTTGGGTTCGAAGGTGAGCGTGCCGGCATCGATGTCGATCGTCGTCAGCTTGAACGGACCGGAATAGACGGCGCCGCTGTCCGGCGTGTACCAATCGGCGATCTCCTCGCCGTCTTCACCGCGCGACTGCTCGACCTTGGTGATCGGCGCAATGTGGTTGGCAAGGCGCATGAAGAAGATCGGGTCGGCTTCGCTCAGCGTCACGACGACGGTGCCTTCGTCGGGCGTCGCGATGCCGGAAATTTCCTTGGCGCTGCCGCCGCTTACCTCCGCATAGCCGGCGACCTTGCTCAACACCTGGTCGGCGCGCTGGCTCTTAGTATTCGGCATCGCCGCGACGTTCCAGGAGCCCTTGACGTCTTCGGCGGTGATCTTGCTGCCGTCGGAGAAGGTGGCCTTGGGATCGATCTTGAAGGTCCAGACCTTGTCGCCCTCCGAGGACTCCCAGCTCGTGAAGACATAGGGATTGATCTTGCCTTCGCTGTCGAAGAACATCGGCGAGGCCCACCAGATAGAATTCCAGCGATAGGGAACACCGCCGCCGCGCAGTGGCGACCAGTCCTGGTTGAAGGCCGGATTGGCAACCTTCAGCACCTGGCCTTCCTGCGCCATCACAATGCGTGCGTTCATGCCGGCGATCGTCAGCGCCACCGTGGCGCCAAGGCCGAGCTTCAGCGCCTCCCGCCGCGAGATGCCCGCCGCTGCGGAGTCGAGGTCATTCCGTCTGGTCATGTCTTCCTCCCGTGCGTGAAATCGAGCGCCTCCGCTCTCCCCGGGATCATGGCGCTCTGATTGGCCCTACACTGGACTATATTGTAAATATGTCAACTAAAATAGCGTGTCCTTCGGACGGCGAGATTGGTTCCCCTAAAAAAAATCACATAATCAATCGGTTAGTGTAGCGCAAAAATTTCGGCTCCGTTTTTCATATTGACAACAGGGGCGATGTTGCACCAAACAGTGGCGATGAAACGCGCGCGATTGGCGGCGAAAAGCGGTCCGGATGGCCGCATCTGACAAGTTCGTCAGCCGTTTGCGGGACCGCGGAGGAGGCACAGATGAACGGACGACATGTGGTAACCGGTGTTTATTGCGCTGCCGCGACGCCGCTTAAAGCGAGCGGCGACCCCGATCTCGCGCTCTTTGCCGAGCATTGCGGCAGGCTGCTTGCGGAAGGGTGCCATGGCATCGCCCTCCTCGGCACGACCGGCGAGGCCAATTCGTTTTCCCAGGACGAGCGCAGGGCGATCCTGGAAAGCGCCCTTGCGGCGGGTATTGCTTCCGACCGGCTGATGCCGGGCACCGGAGTTGCCGCCATACCGGAAACGGTCGCGCTGACGAAGCATGCGCTCTCACTCGGGGTGACCAAGGTCGTGATGCTTCCGCCGTTCTACTACAAGGGTGTCAGTGATGAGGGCATCTACGCCGCATATTCGCAGATCCTTGAAACGATTGGCGACAGTCAACTCAAGGTGATCCTGTATCATATCCCGCAGATCTCCGGCATCCCGCTCTCGATCCCCCTCGTCAAGCGACTCGCGGCGGCCTTTCCGGAGACGATCGTCGGCATCAAGGATTCCGCCGGCGACTTCGCCAACATGCAGGCCCTGGTGACGGAGCTTCCGGGTTTCTCCGTGCTTGCCGGCGCAGATCCCTTGCTTCTGCCGCTGTTGAAGGCCGGAGGCGCGGGCTGCATCACCGCGACCTCCAATCTCGTCGCCGATTCCCTGCGGCTGATTTTCGACCATGTTTCGGATCCGGCAAAGGCGACCGAGGTCGAAGCGGCGCAGGCGCGGATCAATGCCTATCGGACCCTGTCGAATTCCTATGTGCAGATCCCGACGATCAAGGCGATGGTCGCCTTGAAACGCGGTGAGGATGCCTGGCTGCGGACGCGCGCGCCGCTCTTGCCTCTGAACGACGGCGAGCGCGCCGACCTCGCTGCAAAGTTCGCGGCTTTGGATTGAGGGAGGATCGGATGACCTATTCAGCGCTGGAACCGCACGAAGTTCCGTCCCGGATGACGGGCGAGATCGTGCCGAACCCGGCCGAACCCGGCCGCTGCGACGCCTATCTTCCATCCCCTTGCGTGCAGAACCACGCCGCCAATCTTGCCTTTCTGCCGGATGGTACGCTGACCTGCGTCTGGTTCGGTGGAACGATGGAGGGCATGGGCGACATTTCAGTTTACATGTCGCGGCTCGAGCCTGGCCAGCGCCACTGGTCCAATCCGGAAAAGATGTCGGACGACCCGCAAAGATCCGAGCAGAATCCATTGATCTTCACGGCGCCGGATGGCCGCGTATGGCTGCTCTTTACCTCGCAGACCTCGGGCAACCAGGACGGCGCGGTGGTCAAGCGCCGCATTTCCGAGGATGGCGGCAAGTCCTTCGGTCCGGGCGAAGTGCTGTGCGACATTCCCGGCACCTTCGTGCGCCAGCCGATCATCGTCAATGGCGCCGGTCAATGGCTGCTGCCGGTCTTCCGCTGTATCGGCGAGGCGGGCCGACGCTGGACCGGCGACGTCGACCGCGCCGCCGTGCTGATCTCGCGCGACGAGGGCAGGAGCTGGACGATGTCCGAGGTGCCGGACAGCATCGGCGCGGTTCATATGAACATCGTCCCGTCAGGCGGTGCCGCGATGGTCGCCTTCTATCGCAATCGTTTTGCAAGCCATGTGCTCAGAAGCCAGTCGGGCGATGCGGGGCTCAGTTGGACGACGCCGGAAGCCGCGGACCTGCCGAACAACAATTCGTCGATCCAGGCAATTCGTATGAAAAATGGCGCCATTGCAATGGTTTACAACCACAGCAATGCGTCGATGTCGGATGCGCGCCGTCATTCGCTCTATGACGAGATCGAGGCCGCCGATGGCGGGGAGGGCAGTGGGTCCGCTGAGGCCGTCGCCTCGGCCCGCCCGGCCGTCTGGGGCGTACCCCGCGCACCGCTCAGCCTTGCGTTTTCGACGGATGGCGGTCGGACATTCCCACGCCGCATCGACCTCGATACCGGCGACGGCTATTGCCTGAGCAACAATTCGAAGGACTCGCTCAACCGCGAATTCTCCTATCCGTCGATTGTCGAAGACGTCGAAGGCCGGCTGCACGCCGCCTACACCTATTTCCGCCGGGCAATCAAATATGTGCGGCTGGATCCGGGATTCCTCGAAGGCACAAGGTAGGATAACGGTCCGCTGACGAGGGCGGCCGTGAATTAACAAGTGAGACCTTGTCTGAGTGTCCGGCTTGGATTGAGAGACTGATCGTCGGTTTCGGGCGCTGCGGATCGTGCAGCTTGCCATTTTTTCTTATTTTCCAACGGCGTAACCTGGCTTCTCTTTTGATGTTGTCAGATATCGAGAAGCGCCAGGAAACGCCTTTTGGCCGAAATTTTGGGTTGCCGCACTTGCCATTTGATGGCAATGTGATAACAACTTTACATCTGTTTCGTGCCGTCGGATTCAGGAAGGATCGATCGGATGAACAATCTGGAAACGCCCATTTCCCTGGTAAGACCAGGTCTGATCGAGTTCGGCACCGGTGTGGCGGCAAGGCTCGGCGCATGGGCCGCAGGCAAGAGATACCGCCGCGTCCTGGTGATTTCCGATGCATTCAACGCAACGCGCACCGGAGTTCTCGGGCTTTCTGGCGAGGTGACGGTTTATGGCGACGTCAAGGCGGAGCCGGATACGAGCGATCTCGACCGTGTGCTTAGGGTAGCGGAGGATGCCGAGGCCGATCTGATCGTCGGCTTCGGTGGCGGCAGCGCCATGGATCTTGCCAAGCTCGCGGCGGTTCTCGTCGGCTCATCACAGCGGCTTGCTGACGTCGTCGGTGCCGGCAAGGTTGCCGAGCCGCGTAAAGCGGCGCTTGCCCAGGTGCCGACCACATCCGGAACCGGCAGCGAAGCGGGCATCCGGGCTCTCGTCACCGACCCGGAGACCAAGGCCAAGCTCGCGGTCGAAAGCATCCATATGCTCGGCGACATCGCCGTCATCGATCCGGCGCTCACTTTCACCGTGCCACCGAAGGTGACCGCGGCGACGGGTGTGGATGCGCTCGCCCATTGCGTCGAGGCCTTCACCAACCGCAAGGCCCATCCCGCGATCGACATTTATGCGATCGAGGGCGCGCGGCTGGTCGGCCGTTATCTCGCCCGCGCCGTCCGTGACGGCGGCGACGCCGAGGCCCGCGCCGGGCTGTCGCTTGCTTCGCTCTACGGCGGTTATTGCCTCGGGCCGGTGAACACGGCGGGCGGCCACGCACTCGCCTATCCGCTCGGCACGCGCTGGCATGTTGCCCACGGCGCCGCCAATGCGCTGATCTTCCCGCATGTGCTCGCCTTCAACACGCCGGCCGTGCCTGAGAAGACGAGGACGGTCCTCGAGGCACTCGGCTTGCCGGCCTCGGAGAGCGTCGAATCGATCTTCGATGCGGCGCATGGGTTCTGCGCCTCGCTCGGCATCGAAATGAAACTGCGCCAGCTTGGCGTGCTTGCCAATGACCTCGGCACGATGGCCGACGACGCCTTCGCCATCCGGCGGCTGCTCGACAACAATCCGCGCGACCTGTCGCGTGCCGATATTCTAGCAATCTACGAGGCGGCCTTCTAGGCGAGCACAGGGAGAAAACCATGGGCAAGGACACCCGCGTCGCAATCACGCTCGGCGATCCTGCCGGCGTCGGCCCGGAGGTGATCGTCAAGGCGCTGGCGACCTTGCCGCGCGACGAGCTCGCGCGCTTCACGGTCGTCGGCAACATCGAGGCGCTGGAACGGGCGAAGCGGTCGACATTGACGGCAGTCAACTTTTCGACGGCGCCGGCCGAGGGTGCGGTCCGGGTGGAGGAGGTACCGATCGACGCGCCGCTTCCGGAGATCGGCAAGGTGAGCGCCACGGCCGGGGAGGCTTCGGTGCGCTATATCCGCCGCGCCGTTGAAATGGCGATGGCGGGCGACGCCGATTGCATCGTGACGGCGCCGATCAACAAGGAGGCGATGAATCTCGCGGGCCATCATTTCGATGGCCATACCGGCCTGCTCGCCCACCTGACCGGCTCGAAAAGCTCCTTCATGCTCCTTGCCTCGGAGCGGCTCAACACCGTTCACGTCTCGACCCACGTATCGCTGCGCGGCGCCATCGAGCGCGCGACGGTCGAGCGCGTGCTGGCGACGATCGAGGCGGGTCACGATCATTTCATGCGGTTAGGGCGCAAGCCGCGCATCGCCGTCGCCGGCCTCAACCCACACTGCGGCGAGAACGGCCTGTTTGGCGACGAGGACACCCGCTTCCTGGCGCCCGCCGTCGAACTGGCCACGGCCAAGGGCATCGACGTTTCCGGCCCGATCTCGGCCGACACCGTGTTTGCGCGCGCCTATAACGGCGCCTTCGACCTCGTCATTGCCCAATATCACGACCAGGGCCACATCCCGATCAAGCTCGTCGCCTTCGATACGGCGGTGAACGTCTCGCTCGGGTTGCCGATCGACCGCGTCTCCGTCGATCACGGAACGGCCTTCGACATTGCCGGCACCGGCAAGGCGAACCACGTCAACATGCTTTCGGCGATCGCCTATGCGCGGCTGGTGGCAAGTTCGCCGAGGCGGGCCGTGCAGTAGACGGCGCGCTCGCAGGAGACGTCAGTTCCCAAATGCTGGCGCGTAATCGGCGGCGTCGACGGCCGAAGGCCGCCCCTCAAGATGCAACGCACTCACCCGCGGCGGCGTGCGGGCGATGACCTTGCCGCGGCGGATAACCGCAAGGCGGTTCGGCTTCAGCCGCAAGGCTTCGAGCGGATCGCGCGCCTGGAGGATGACGAGGTCGGCATTGCACCCCTTGTCGAGGCCGTAGCCTTCGAGGCCCATTGTCTTGGCCGAATTGACGGTCAGCGCGTCGAAGATTTTCCGCTTGTCGTCGATGCCGGCCATCTGGGCGACGTGGATCGCCATATGCCCGACCTCCAGCATGTCGCCGGAGCCCATCGAGTACCATGGGTCCATGACGCAATCGTGGCCGAAGGAGACGTTGAGGCCGGCCTCCATCAGCTCGCGCACGCGCGTCAGGCCGCGACGCTTCGGATAGGTGTCGTGCCGGCCTTGCAGCATGATGTTGATCAGCGGATTGGGGATGACGTTGATCTCGGCCTCCGTCATCAGCGGGATGAGTTTCGAAACGTAGTAGTTGTCCATCGAATGCATCGAGGTGAGGTGCGATCCCGCCACCCGGCCCTTCAGACCGAAGCGGATCGTCTGCGCTGCCAGCGTTTCGATATGACGCGAGATCGGATCATCGGTCTCGTCGCAATGCATGTCGACGGGCAGTCCGCGTTCGGCGGCGATCCGGCAGAGCGCTTCCACCGATGCCGCCCCGTCGCTCATGGTGCGCTCGAAATGCGGAATTCCGCCGACGATGTCGACGCCCATGTCGAGCGCCCTGTTCAACGCGTCGACGGCGCCGGGCGAGCGGTAGTAGCCGTCCTGCGGGAAGGCGACGAGCTGCAGGTCGATATAGGGCGCGATCCTTTCGCGGACTTCGAGCAGCGCCTCGACGGTAACCAGCCGCGGATCGCTGATGTCCACGTGGCTGCGAATGGCGAGGAGCCCTTGCGAGACCGCTAGGTCGCAATAGCGCAGCGCCCTTTCGACCAGTGCTTCGCGCATCAGAGTGGGGCGCAGTTCGCCCCAGAGCGCGATTCCCTCGAGCAGGGTGCCGGAGCGGTTCATGCGCGGCAGCCCGAGCGATAGCGTCGCATCCATGTGAAAGTGCGGGTCGACGAAAGGCGGCGTGGCGAGCCGGCCGCTCGCGTCGATCTCCGCCTTGGCCGACGCTTCGATCTTCGCCGCCACCTCGGCGATCCTTTCGCCTCGGATGCCGATATCAAAGCCGGTGCGGCCGTCCGGCAGATTGGCGTTGCGAATGATCAGGTCGAACATGGCGGCTCCAGTGGATAAGATGAAAAACACCAGCGCCAGCTGCGGCGAGTCGGCAGCAGCATCATAGCTCGCGCTACGCTGTCATTGTAGGCGAGGAGGCCGCGCGCGAGGAGGTGCCGGAAGTCGCGCTTAGCGAGGCTGGCCTGCATCGGACGGTCGATTGCCGGCCAAAGCCGTCTTCGTGCGGGGACGGGATCGCCACACCACCGTTTGAGGCACAGGTAGGTCAGTTCTCCTCGACCGAAATACCCTGCTCGCCAATCTTGATCTCGACGCTTGGCTGGCTTTCTTCGCGGTAGACGTAGATGCCCAGTCCGATAGCGACGACCGCAAGAAGGGCGATGATGAGATAGAGGCCATTTCGGCTCATTCAGTGCGTTTCCTTCAAAGCGTTGACATGGCCGTAGCTAGGGAGACGTGGCGGGGAAGGCAACCACTGCGTGACGTGGCGCCCGAGCTGCCGCGGTTCAGGACGGTTCGCAGTTTTCAGCCTTGTTGCTGAAGTGGGCGTTGCCGAGACCGGTGCCGATCGTCAGAATTCCCCAGTCGGAAACGTCCTGCATGAAGGGTATCTGCGAGAGACCCTGAACCACGGCGTCGTTGTGCATGATGACGAAAGTTTCCTCCTCGCCGATTTGCGGAATGGCCTGCTTGAGCGCGACGGGCAGGTTGAAGTGCTCGCTCTCCCAGTTGCCGCCCGGCAAGTTCTGGCCGCCGCGCAGGATCGATCCATCATCATTGATTACTCCGGGGCAGGCGACGCCGATCACCGGTGCCGGCGCGAGGCCCGCCTTTTCCGCCTTGGCGGCAAGCTTCTCGATCATGGCGATGAGCCGCTCGATCGTCGCGCTCCGATTGGGCTTGTCGTCCGCATGCCGCCAGATATCCGAGTTCCAGACCGCGGCCTTCGAGAGGTAGGTCCCTTCCTTCAGGCGCAGCTCGACGATGCCCACGCGCACATTGGTGCCGCCGATGTCGATGGCAAGAATCGCCCTGTGGCCCTTGAGCATCCAGCCGGGCATCAGATGAGCGGCGCCGATGAGCCCCGCATCGTCCGGATGGTGGACAATGGGCGCGAGCTCGATCCTCAGACCCTCGGCTTTCAACAGCACCATTGCCCGGGCAATGGCTAGTTCACCGACGGCGCTCCCTCGGAAACCGCCGCCGATCACGACGCGCTCGGTATTCTTCCAGCTTTTCTGCTGCAGGAACTTCTCGAGCACGCCGGCAAGTTCGCCGGCAAATTCATCGACCGCTCCCATGACCAGGGCGGCCGCCTCCTTGTCGTCGCCGAGCAGGAATGCGTCGACCCGTTTTTTCGACAGGTCGCTGGTCGGCGTCTTACCGAGCGGGTCGTCACCGCCCTTGCGCACACGCTTGCGCCAGGCATCGAGCTTCTCCTGGAAGGCGAATTTGTTGGCCCTGTCGCCCAGGAAGCCGTCGCCGGAACGAAGTCCCATATTATAATCGTCGACAGTGACCGACGGTAGATCGTCAGCACCATGGATGAGCGGGACCCCATTTCGTTTTTCGTTCGCGGATCTGCCCACGCAACCTCCTTGTGAAGCTCGCCTGCATTGTCCGGTGGCGGCGTGACTTACAACGTGAGGGGCAGGGCGATGTTCCGAAGCCGCCGCTGTTGGGCTCTGGTCGGTCCGAAAGACGCGTTTTGGATTACATGCTGGTGATCGAGGCAAACCAGGGCGGCGGTAGGAACGTCGCCCCGCGGGGATCATACAACTAAGAAATCCGCTGATGTTTTCCGAGTTTTGGTGGTTTCCTCGCCTACTGGTTGTAATCTCCTAGCCTTTTACCGGACGGAAAAACAGTCACCTTGAGATCACTTAATCGGCAAATATCGATCGGAGGATCGCGCCCTTAAGAGCTAGATATTCTCCGGCGTGTAGATATCGAACGGCAAGATAGTCTGCCCTGGCACGCCGGCGGTGCCCCGGTCGATAGCACCAATCATCAGGTTGATCGTCTCACGCGCCAGCGTCTGGACCGGTGTCGCGACTGCCATGATCACCGCTTCGTCGGCTAGGGCGGCGCGCGATTCCGGTGTCAGCTCGTTGACGACGACGAGCAGCTTGCCGACAAGCTTCTCCTCTCGGATCGCCGAAATCGCCCCCTCCATGCCGCCGCCGCAGACGTAGAAGCCGAGAAGGTCGGGGTGACGTTTCAGGAGGTCGAGTGTCGCCTCGTGGGTAATCTCGGCGGTGTCGAGGTTGACCATCGTGTCCAGCACTTCGAACTCAGGTGCCTTTTCGCGAAAATAGGAGCGGAAGGCGATTTCGCGCAGTTCATGGCCGAGGAAGCGGTGGCTGCCGATGAACGCGGCGACCTTGCCGGGGCGTTTCGCCGCCTTGGCTATCATCCAGGCGGCGGTTCTTCCAACCTTTTGATTGTTGAGACCGAGATAGCCCTCGCGCACGCCGGACGCGAAATCGGACAGCAGCGAGAACGTCGGAATGCCGCGCTCTCTCAGTTCCTCGACCGCGGTAGTGACGGCCGGGTAGTCGGGGGCGACGAAGGCGATTGCCTGATTGCGCGCCGCCATTGTCTTGAGCTTTTCGGTAATCCCTGCCGGCGTCGAATTGGCGACGAAGTCGATCTGCGGGATGACCCGCGCGTTGGTCAGCGACAGCGCCGCATTCTCCATCTCCCGGGCGACCGCCTGATAGAAGGCTTGCTGCGGCTTCTGCAGGAGAAAACCCAGGCGGTATTGCGGCAGGTCCTCGAAAACCCGTTGCCGCAGCAGTCCGACGGCATGGTAGCCGATTTCCTTTGCCGCGTCATAGACGCGTCGTGCGGTTTCCTCGCGCACCGGGTGGCGTCCGTTCAGCACCCGGTCCACCGTCGCAACGCTAACCCCCGCGGCCCGCGCCAGATCCGCGATCGTCGGTCTGCTGCTCATCTCCGCCTCCCTGACAGCATTACCTCACGAATGAGGTCGCAGTTATGATGTGTTTTGAGAGAATATATCATGACTGCATTGAGAGCTGGCAAAAGTCAACTTATTCTCCTTGCATCAGATGAAGGCGCAATCGGAAGCGCTCTTCGGGAGGCAGGGAATGACGACAGGTCCGACGAAACGAGATTACAGCCTGCTGGGCCGCGATGCCCAAGCCGCGGTGGCCAACGGCCTCGCCGCCGCCGAGTGGTACCACACCGAAATTCCGCGCAAGCAGATGAAGGAACTGATGAAGCGCGAAGATGGTCCGGCCATTCGGGACACCGCGGTCTGGCTCGGCAGCATGCTTATTCTCGGTGCGCTTGGCATCTATTTTTGGGGCACCTGGTTCGCCGTTCCGTTTTTCCTCGCCTACGGCGTCCTCTACGGCTCGGCCTCCGACAGCCGCTGGCACGAATGCGGCCACGGCACCGCCTTCAAGACGATGTGGATGAACGACGCCGTCTACCAGATCGCCTGCTTCATGATCATGCGCAATCCGGTGACCTGGCGCTGGAGCCATACGCGCCACCATACCGACACGGTCATTGTCGGCCGCGACCCGGAAATCGCCGTCATGCGCCCCCCGGATCTGATCCGCCTCGTGCTCAACTTCTTCGGCCTCATCGATGTCTGGTATGCCATGATCGACATGCTGCGCAACGCTTTCGGGGTCATCAGCGCGGCGGAAAAGACCTTCATTCCGGAAATGGAGCGGCCGAAGGCGATCCTCGTCGCCCGCATCTGGCTCGCTATCTATCTGGCGACCATCGGCCTTTCGATCTTTCTGGCCTCCCTACTGCCCTTGATGCTGATCGGCCTGCCGCGGCTTTACGGCGCCTGGCATCACGTGCTCACCGGCCTGCTGCAGCATGGCGGTCTTGCCGACAACGTCATCGACCACCGGCTGAACAGCCGCACCGTCTACATGAATCCGGTAAGCCGCTTCATCTACTGGAACATGAACTACCATGTGGAGCATCACATGTTCCCGATGGTGCCCTATCACGCGCTGCCGAAGCTGCACGCTATGATCAAGCACGACCTGCCGGCGGCGAACCCGTCGATCCTCAGCGGCTATCGCGAGATGATCCCGGCCTTCCTCCGGCAGCTGCGCAACGAGGATTATTTCCTCAAGCGCGAACTGCCGCCGACGGCGAAACCCTATCGCGAAGAGTTTCATAGCGAGCCGGTTGCCGCCGAGTAAGCGCGACGAAGACCCGGCAATCAAAACACTTAATCGAATGGAGGAAACCATGAGCTCGAACTGGGTCGAGGTCTGTGCGGCCGACGAAATCGACGAGGAAGACGTCATTCGTTTCGACCATGAAGGCCGCACTTTCGCGGTTTATCGCAGCCCCGAAGACGAATATTTCGCCACGGACGGGCTCTGCACGCATGAGCAGATCCACCTCGCCGACGGGCTGGTGATGGACGACATCATCGAATGTCCGAAGCACAACGGCCGCTTCAACTACAAGACCGGCCAGGCCAAGGGTGCGCCCGTCTGCGTCAATCTCAGGACCTATCCGGTCAAGGTCGAGGCCGGCAGCGTCTTTATCGCGATTTCCTGAGGCCGCGGCCTGACGTTCAGGGGCGAGGGGAGGAGAATATGAGCCATATCGTTATCGTCGGCGCCGGCGAATGCGGCGCAAGGGCGGCCTTTGCCCTCCGGGAAAAGGGTTTTGAAGGCGAGATCACCCTGATCGGCGCCGAGCCGCATCTCCCCTATGAGCGCCCGCCGCTGTCCAAGGACGGGCTCGTCGCTGCCGAGCCGCCGAAATATGTGGCCGGCCCCGAACGCTACGAGGAGGCGCGCATCACCGTGGTGACAGGCGTCGCGGTCGAGGCGATCGACCGCCGGCGCAAGGCGGTGCTGCTCGGGGGCGGCCGCGCGATCGATTACGATAGGCTGCTGCTTGCAACCGGCGCCCGGCCACGCGCCCTTCCGGACATGAGCGAAAACGCCGCCCGCATCCGGATGCTCCGGACCCACGCCGACGCCTTGGCGATCCGCGGCGCCCTTGCGCCGGGGCGAAAGCTTGCCATCGTCGGCGGCGGCTTCATCGGCCTCGAACTGGCTGCAACCGCCCGCAAGATCGGCGCCGATGTCGTGCTCATCGAGGGCCTGCCGCGCGTCCTATCGCGCGGCGTGCCGCAGGAAATCGCGGACGTCGTTGCCGAGCGACATCGGCAAGAAGGTGTCGAAATCGTTTGCGGCGGGCGCATCGCCGCGCTCGAGGCGGATAATGGCGGCGCAAGGGTCCTTTTCGCCGACGGCACCAGCAGGCTCGCCGACCTGATCGTCGTCGGCATTGGCGCGGTCCCGAATACCGAACTCGCGGAGGCCGCCGGCCTTCTGATCGAAAACGGCATCGCGGTCGACGAGACGCTCCGGACGTCGGACCCCGACATCTATGCGGCCGGCGATTGCTGTTCCTTTCCGCTCACGCACTATGAAGGGCGGCGGGTGCGGCTCGAAGCCTGGCGCAACGCTCAGGATCAGGGGACGCTCGTTGCGGCCAATCTCACGGGTGCGGGCGAGCCTCTCACGAGCGTGCCGTGGTTCTGGTCGGATCAATACGAGCTGACCCTGCAGATCGCCGGCCTTGCCGAAGGCGCCGCGACGACGGTGCGGCGCGATCTCACGGATGGCGCCTTCATTCTCTTTCATCTCGATGGCGAAGGCCGGTTGATCGCCGCAAGCGGAATCGGCCCCGGCAATGCGGTCGCCCGCGACATACGCCTCGCCGAAATGCTGATCGCAGCCGGCAGCAGACCCGACCCGGCGGCGCTTTCCTCCCCCGAAACCAAGCTGAAGAAGCTGCTGGCGGCCTGACGGCCGCCGCAGTTCGCCCCCTTTAATAAGATTCATCCGGAGATTTCCATGAAACACCGTCGCCCGACCGTTGCCGATCTCTTGTCGATCAAGGGCAAGCGGCAACTCACCATGCTGCGCGTCGTGACGCTGGAGGAGGCGGAAGCTGCCGAAAAAGCCGGCATCGACCTCGTATCCGTTCCGCCGGCGCTGCTGGGACCCGAATTCCGCGAGGCGGCACCGACGGTCTTTGCCTTTCCCGGCCTCGAATATGGCGACTTTGTCACCGCCGAAGACTATCTGCGCGGCGCGTTCCAGGCGATGCGCGCGGGCGGCGATGCCGTCTATTGCGCCGCCGGCCTTTCGACGGTCAAGCGACTGCGCGAGGAAGGCATCCCTGTCTGCGGCCATGTGGGGCTGATCCCGTCCAAGGCCACCTGGACCGGCGGCTTTCGCGCCGTCGGCAAGACGGCAGCGAGCGCGCTCGAGATCTGGCGCCAGGTGAAGGCGCTCGAAGAGGCAGGCGCGTTCGCGGCCGAGATCGAGGTCGTGCCCGGAGAAGTGGCGGCCGCGATCTCCGAGCGCACGTCGCTCTTGATGCTCTCCATGGGAGCGGGCACCGGATGCGATGCCCAATATCTCTTTGCCGACGACGTGCTCGGGCAGAACCGCGGCCATTATCCCCGCCATGCCAAGGTCTATCGCGACTTTGCCGCCGAATTCGAGCGGCTGCAGCAGGAGCGTATCGCCGCCTTCCGCGAATATGCCGAGGATGTCCGCTCCGGTGCCTATCCGGAGAAGGCACATCTGGTCGGCATCGAGCCGATGGAGTTGGAGGAATTCCTCGGCAGGATCGATACGTCGGAGCGTGCGGCATTCCGCGCAAGATGATGGCGACAGCGCCGCTGCGTCGTTTCAGACGCAAAAAGGTCGCTGCAGCACTTTCAATTGCTGCAGGAATTATCCTTTAATTGGCTCGGTCTAAGGAAACGATGGGCGCAGCGCCCCAAGATGCGACAGCTAAGGACGAATGATGCACAGCTATGTCTTGACGGTAACCTGCCAATCCACCCGCGGCATCGTCGCGGCGCTATCCGCCTATCTCGCCGAACAGGGCTGCAACATCGTCGACAGCTCGCAATTCGACGACCTCGAAACCGGCCTTTTCTTCATGCGCATCTCCTTTATCTCGGAAGAGGGCGTCGGCCGTACTGCACTCGAGGAAGGGCTGAAACCGATCGCGGAGAAATTCGCCATGGAAACGGCGCTCCATGACCAGTCGGAGCGCACCAAGGTGCTGTTGATGGTGTCGCGTTTCGGTCATTGCCTGAACGACCTGCTTTACCGCTGGAAGATCGGGGCGCTGCCGATCGACATCGTCGGCGTGGTCTCCAATCACTTCGATTACCAGAAGGTGGTCGTCAACCACGACATTCCCTTCCACCACATCAAGGTGACGAAGGAGAACAAGCCGAAGGCTGAGGCGCAACTGCTGGAGTTCGTCGAGCAGACCGGCGCCGAGCTGATCGTGCTCGCCCGCTACATGCAGGTGCTGTCGGATGCGTTGTGCAAGCAGATGTCGGGGCGGATCATCAACATCCACCATTCCTTCCTGCCGTCGTTCAAGGGCGCCAACCCCTACAAGCAGGCCTATGAGCGCGGCGTCAAGCTGATCGGCGCGACGGCCCACTACGTCACCGCCGATCTCGACGAAGGCCCGATCATCGAGCAGGACATCGCCCGCATCACCCATGCGCAGTCGGCCGAGGACTATGTGTCGATCGGCCGCGACGTCGAGAGCCAGGTGCTGGCGCGCGCCGTGCATGCCCATATCCACCACCGCACCTTCATCAACGGCAACCGCGTCGTGGTGTTCCCGCCGAGCCCGGGGAGCTACGCGTCGGAGCGAATGGGCTGACGCAAGAAAAAACATCACCAATCGACGCGACCCCGTTCGGCAACGAGCGGGGTTTTTCTTTTCAGGCTGCTGGATCATCTCGCGTTTTCAGGTTTTCAAAAAACGCCGCTTGACTTCCCGGTATTATGGCATACCATACTATGTAATAAGATATTGAAGGAGGCGGCGATGCCCATCGAAATTCGCAAGACCCTGCTGCAGGTGGAGACGACACTGGTCGAAGGCGGCAAGTCTGCGCCGGTGCCGCTGAAGCTCTATTCGGCAATCGCCGTCGTGAAGAACCCTTGGGCGGGCGCGGGCTACGTCGACAATCTGAAGCCGGAAATTCACGCCGCTGCCCCGGTCCTCGGCGAGTTGCTGACGAAGATGATCATCGACGCCGTCGGCTCGGGCGAGGCGGTCGAGGCCTACGGCAAGTCTGCCATCGTCGGTCTCGATGGCGAGATCGAGCACGCCTCGGCGTTGATCCACACGCTCCGATTCGGCA
Source organism: Sinorhizobium americanum (assembly GCF_001651855.1). Taxonomy (GTDB): domain Bacteria; phylum Pseudomonadota; class Alphaproteobacteria; order Rhizobiales; family Rhizobiaceae; genus Sinorhizobium; species Sinorhizobium americanum. The sequence continues at coordinate 291,799 of NZ_LNQC01000076.1, forward strand.
ATCATTACCGCCAGGCCGTCGGCGCCAAATCCTACCTTGCCTTCTGCAATACGCGTGGACCGGCAAACGCGCCCTTGATGATCCCGCTCATGGATAAGAACGACGAAGGGCGTCGCTCCCATTATCTCACCATCCAGACCGCCGTCCCCGATGCGCCGGCGGCAAACGAGATCGTCGTTGCGCTTGGCGCCTCGGTCGGTGGACGTCCGCATCACAGAATCGGCGACCGCTATCAGGATCTGAAGGATCTCGGTCAGGACGTTGCCAACCCGGCAGGCGTTTGACGTTTCTTTATTGGACCGTGACGATGCTTCAGTCAGAGCGAACGGAATTTGCAGGTCTGGGTGCCAGACGCGAGCGTACTGCGCATGGCGCCGCCTATGTGGAGACCGGCCATGGCGAACCGCTTGTCCTCATCCACGGAGTCGGCATGCGGCTCGAGGCCTGGGCACCGCAGGTCGCCGCCTTGTCCGACCGGTGGCGGGTCATCGCCGTCGACATGCCGGGCCATGGCAAGAGCGACAGGCTCGATCCGGGCGCGAGGCTCGAGGATTTCGTCGCCTGGCTGCGTGTCTTTTTTGATGACCTCAAGCTGGACCGCGTCAGTCTTGCCGGACATTCGATGGGCGCCTTGATCGCCGGTGGCGCGGCCGTGACCTTTGGTGCGTGCATCCGCCGGGTGGCGCTTCTGAATGGCGTATACTTGCGCGATGCCGATGCGAAGGCGGCGGTTGTCGCCCGGGCCGAGATGATCGGCAAGGGCGCTGTCGATGTCGACGGGCCGCTGAAGCGCTGGTTCGGCGACAGTAGCGAAACCGCTTCGGTCTATGAACTGACGCGAGGCTGGTTGCAGGCCGTCGATCCTGAAGGCTATGCGACGGCCTATAGCGCCTTTGCGAATGGCGATGCCATCTATGCGGCACGCTGGTCCGAGGTTGGTTGTCCGGCCCTGTTTCTGACCGGCTCGGAGGACCCGAACTCAACACCGGAAATGGCGCGCGCCATGGCCGCCGCAGCGCTTTGCGGCTGGGCGCGGATTATCGAAGGGCACCGCCACATGGTCAATCTGACGGCGCCGGACGCGGTCAATGCGATCCTCGAGGACTGGCTCTCAAAGGAAGGGGAGAAGTCATGACAACAGCTTCTTTCGACCCCCGCGCGTTGCGCGACGCTTTCGGTTCTTTCATGACCGGCGTGACAGTGGTCACGGCGAACGACGCGTCGGGACGGCCCATCGGTTTCACGGCGAACTCCTTCGCCTCTGTATCCATCGATCCGCCGCTCCTGCTCGTCTGTCTGGCGAAAACCTCCCGCAATTTCGCGACGATGACTACGGCCAAGGGTTTTGGCGTCAACGTTCTCTCCGAAAAGCAGATGACAGTCTCCAACACCTTCGCCAAACCGGTGGAGGACCGCTTCGCCGCGGTCGAATGGAAGAATGGACCGCATGGTGCGCCGATTCTTGCGGGCGTCAGCGCGTGGTTCGATTGTTCGACGAACGAGATCGTCGACGCCGGTGACCACGCCATCCTGATCGGTCGCGTCGAGGCCTTCGAGAACGGCGCCATGGCCGGACTCGGCTTCGCCCGCGGCAGCTACATCACGCCGGGCCTAGCCAGCAAGGCGGTCTCGGCCGCCGCCGAGGGTGTGCCGCTGATCGCCGCCGTCGTCGAGCGGGACGGCGCGGTCCTGTTGATTTCCGAGGCGGATGGCCGCTGGCGCCTGCCGCAGATGGAGCTCAAGGGCGGCGAGCCGCTGGCGGCGCTGCAAGATTATCTGACGGACGCGACGGGATTGGCGGTCGAGGTCGGCTTCCTCTACTCGGTCTACGACAACAAGGCGACCGGTCACCAGCATATCGTCTACCGCGCCGTTGCCGAGCCCGGCGACACCAAGGCGGGGCGGTTCGTCCCGATTGCGGACCTGCCGCTCGACGCGATGGACAACTCCGCCACGGCCGATCTCCTGAGGCGCTTTGCCGCCGAGAGCGCGCTCGGCAACTTCGGCGTTTACGTCGGGGATGAGAAACAGGGCAAGGTTCACCCCTATGCCAGAAAGGCCTGACCCATGAAATTCTCGCTTTTCGTGCATCTCGAGCGGCTCAATCCCGGACAGTCGGACGAGAGCCTCTATCGCGAGTTCATCCAGCTTTGTGAAATCGCCGACAAGGGCGGCATGCATGCGATCTGGACCGGTGAGCACCATGGCATGAGCTTCACGATCGCGCCCAATCCCTTCCTCAGCCTCGCCGATCTCGCGCGCCGCACCAAGAATGTCCGGCTCGGCACAGGCACGGTGATTGCGCCCTTCTGGCATCCCATCAAGCTCGCCGGGGAAGCGGCGATGACCGACATCATCAGCGACGGTCGGCTCGACATCGGCATTGCCCGCGGCGCCTATAGTTTCGAATACGAGCGGCTCGCCCCCGGATTGGACGCTTGGGGCGCCGGCCAGCGGATGCGCGAGCTCATCCCCGCCATCAAGGGCCTGTGGGAAGGCGACTACGCGCATGAGAGCGAGTTCTGGACCTTTCCGTCGACGACCTCGGCGCCGAAGCCGATGCAGGCGCCGCATCCGCCGATCTGGGTGGCGGCGCGCGATCCCAACAGCCATGAATTCGCGGTCGCCAATGGCTGCAACGTACAGGTCACACCGCTTTGGAACGGCGACGGCGAGATCGCCAGCCTGATGGAGCGTTTCGAGGCGGCCTGCGCCAAGAACCCGGAGATCAAGCGCCCGAAGATCATGCTGCTGCAGCACGCCTATGTCGGCACGGACGAGGCTGATCTCGAACAGGCCGCCAGGGAGATGAGCGTCTACTACAACTATTTCTTCGCCTGGTTCAAAAACGAAAAGCCTATCCGGCAGGGGCTGATCAAGACGATTTCCGAAGAGGAAATGGCTGAGAATGCGCTGATCTCGCCCGAGGTGATGCGCAAGAACCTCGCGGTCGGCACGGCCGATCAAGTCATCGCCCGCCTGAAGACCTATCAGGCGATGGGTTACGACGAATATTCCTTCTGGATCGATACCGGCATGAGCTTCGAGCGCAAGAAGGCCTCGCTTGAGCGCTTCATCGCCGACGTCATGCCGGCATTTGCGGAGTAGGGCACATGCAGCGCTTCCAGTGCTATATCGATGGCGAATTTGCAGACGGCGAAGCCCGCTTCGAAAGCATCGACCCGGCGACGGGTGCCGCCTGGGCGGAGATGCCGGAAGCGCGCGAAGCCGATGTCAATCGCGCTGTCGAGGCGGCCCATAGGGCCCTTTACGCGGGACCGTGGTCCAAGCTGACCGCCACCCAGCGAGGCAAGCTTCTTTACAAGCTTGCCGACCTCGTCGCCGAGAATGCCCAGAAACTGGCCGAACTGGAGACCCGGGACACGGGCAAGATCATCCGCGAGACCTCGGCGCAGATCGCCTATGTCGCGGAATATTATCGCTATTACGCCGGGATCGCCGACAAGATCGAGGGTTCCTATCTGCCGATCGACAAGCCGGACATGGATGTCTGGCTGCGCCGCGAACCGATCGGCGTCGTCGCCATGGTCGTGCCGTGGAACAGCCAGCTGTTCCTGTCGGCGGTGAAGATCGGCCCGGCGCTGGCGGCCGGCTGCACCATGGTGGTGAAGGCCTCGGAAGACGGGCCGGCGCCGCTCCTTGAATTTGCCCGGCTCATCTGCGAGGCGGGCTTCCCGGCCGGCGTCGTCAATATCATCACCGGCTTCGGCCCCGCCTGCGGTGCGGCGCTCAGCCGTCATCCGAAGGTCGATCATATCGCCTTTACCGGCGGGCCGGAGACGGCGCGTCATGTGGTACGCAATTCGGCGGAGAACCTCGCCTCGACCTCGCTTGAGCTCGGTGGCAAGTCGCCCTTCATCGTCTTTGCCGATGCCGATCTTGAGAGTGCGGCCAATGCCCAGGTCGCCGGTATCTTCGCGGCGACCGGCCAGAGCTGCGTCGCCGGCTCGCGGTTGATTGTCGAGACAAGCGTCAAGGACCGCTTCCTCGACATCCTCAAGGCAAAGGCCGAGGCGGTCCGGATCGGCAGCCCTCTCGACATGGCGACCGAGGTCGGGCCACTCGCGACTCGCCGTCAGCGAGACCATATCGAGGCGCTCGTCGACCGCTCGCTCGCCGTCGGCGCCAGATTGGTCACAGGCGGCCGGGCAGCCGAGGGCGCCGGCTACTACTATCGGCCGACAATTCTCGATTGCGACGGCAGTTCTTCGCCCTCGCTCGAAGAGGAATTCTTCGGGCCGGTCCTCTCGGTGGTTTCCTTCGACACCGAAGCGGAGGCGCTCGCCACCGCCAACAATACCCGCTACGGCCTTGCGGCCGGCCTCTTCACCCGCGATCTCACCCGCGCCCATCGCCTGATGAAAGGGATCCGCGCCGGGATCGTCTGGGTCAACACCTACCGGGCGGTCTCGCCGATCGCCCCCTTCGGCGGTTTCGGGCTCTCCGGCCACGGCCGCGAGGGCGGCATGGCGGCCGCGCTTGACTTTACACGGACGAAGACCGTGTGGCTGAGGACGTCAAACGAGCCGATCCCCGATCCTTTCGTGATGCGGTGACGGCGATGTTCTACGAAATCCGCACCTATCGGCTGAAGAACGGCGCCATCCCCGCCTACCTGAAGGTGGTCGAGGAAGAGGGCATCGCCATCCAGAAGAAGCATCTCGGTGAGCTCGTCGCCTATTTCTTCTCCGAGATCGGACCGATCAACGAGATTGTCCACATCTGGGCCTACCGGAGCCTCGACGATCGCGAGAGGTGCCGCGCCGCGCTCATGGAAGACCCGGACTGGCGGGCTTTCCTCCCCAAGATACGCGACCTGATAGAAGTCGCGGAGAACAAGATCATGAAGGCGGCGCGCTTTTCGCCGACAGGCGGCAGCGCGTCATAGAACAACCAAGCAAAACCGGGTCACGGAGCAAGGGAACATGAAGAAGATATTCGCTTTGGCGGCTGCGGCCGCAATTATCGCAACGGCTATGCCGGCAACAGCCGCCGATCTTGTCTTTTCGAGCTGGGGCGGCACGACGCAGGATGCGCAGAAAATCGCCTGGGCCGAAAAATTCACGGAGCAGACCGGCATCAATGTCCTCCAGGACGGGCCGACCGACTACGGCAAACTGAAGGCGATGGTCGAGGCGAACGCCGTCACCTGGGACGTCGTCGACGTTGAGGGCGACTACGCCGCCCAGGCCGGCAAGAACGGCCTGCTCGAAAAGCTCGACTTCTCCGTCATCGACAAATCGAAGCTCGATCCGCGCTTCGTCACCGACTATTCGGTCGGCAGCTTCTATTATTCCTTCGTCATCGGCTGCAACAAGGACGCGGTCGAGGCCTGCCCGAAGAGCTGGGCGGACCTCTTCGACATCGAGAAGTTCCCCGGCAAGCGCGCCTTCTACAAGTGGTCGGCCCCGGGCGTCATCGAGGCGGCGCTGCTTGCCGACGGCGTGCCCGCCGACAAGCTCTATCCGCTCGATCTTGACCGCGCCTTCAAGAAGCTCGACACGATCAAGCCGGAGATCATTTGGTGGACCGGCGGCGCGCAGTCGCAGCAGCTCCTCGCCTCCGCCGAGGCCCCCTTCGGCAGCCTCTGGAACGGCCGCATGACGGCGCTTGCCCAGAGCGGCATCAATGTCGAGACCTCCTGGGAGCAGAACATCACCGCCGCCGACTCCCTCGTCGTGCCGAAGGGCGCGAAGAACAAGGAAGCCGCGATGCAGTTCATCGCGCTTGCCACTTCGCCTCAGGCGCAGGCCGATCTCGCCAAGGCCACCGGCTACGCGCCGATCAACCTGGATTCGCCCAAGGTGATGGACCCGGAATTGGCGAAGACATTGCCGGATGCGCAGACAGCGAGCCAGGTCAATGCCGACATGAGCTACTGGGCAGAGAACCGCGACGCAATCGGCGAGCGCTGGTACGCCTGGCAGGCAGAGTAAATCAAGGAGGCGGGGAGGGCGCAGCCCGTACTCCCCGCCGATCCGGCGCAGGGCACGAGGAGGTCCCTCGCGCAGCTGAAATGGGAGAGACAGCTATGTTGTCGCGCACCGACGCGAGGGCGCCAGGATCGAAGGCGCCTGCATATCGCCTGCGACTCACCGACTTCGATCTGACCTTGCCGGCGCTCGGCCTGCTGGTCCTGTTCTTCGTCGTGCCGGTCGCCATCCTGTTGGCGCGGAGCGTCTCGGAGCCCGTGCCGGGCCTCGGCAACTATGCCGAACTGCTGGGCTCATCCACCTATCTCCGGATATTCGCAAATACCTTCATCGTTTCCGGCCTAGTCACGCTCGTGTCGCTGCTGATCGGCTTTCCCGTCGCCTGGGCGCTCGCCATCATGCCGAGCCGCCTCGCGTCTGTCGTCTTCGCCATCCTGCTTTTGTCGATGTGGACCAACCTGCTGGCGCGCACCTATGCCTGGATGGTGCTGTTGCAGCGGACCGGCGTCATCAACAAGATGCTCATCGCATTGGGCCTGATCGACAAGCCGCTTCCGCTCGTCAACAACCTGACGGGGGTGACGATCGGGATGACCTATATCATGCTGCCCTTCATCATCCTGCCGCTCTATGGCGTCATCCGCAAGATCGATCCGGCGATCCTGCAGGCGGCGGCGCTCTGCGGCGCCAATCGCTGGCAGGCGCTCGTGCGCGTGCTTCTGCCCTTGGCGATGCCCGGCATGGCGGCCGGCGCGCTCATGGTCTTCGTGATGTCGCTCGGCTACTTCGTCACTCCGGCGCTGCTCGGCGGCACGGCGAACATGATGCTTGCCGAACTCATCGCGCAGTTCGTCCAGTCTCTCGTCAATTGGGGCATGGGCGGCGCGGCGGCCCTGGTGTTGCTGGTCGTGACGCTGGCGCTCTATGCGGTGCAGCTCCGCTTCTTCGGCACCGACCGTATGGGAGGGCGCTGACATGCTCCTGAATTTCGACCGTCTCGGCTGGTGGAAGCTGGTCCTCATCGGCATCACCTTGCTGACAGCCGCCTTCCTGCTCTTGCCCATCCTGTTCATTGCGGCGCTCTCCTTCGGCTCGTCGCAATGGCTGATTTTTCCGCCGCCCGGCTGGACGCTGAAATGGTATCAGGAGCTGCTTGCCGATCCGCGCTGGCTGGAGTCCGCCTGGACGAGCTTCCAGATCGCGATCATCGTGACAGTGCTTTCGGTGCTGCTCGGTCTCGTCACCTCCTTCGGTCTGACCCGCGGGCGTTTCATGTTCCGCGAAGCGCTTAAGGCGCTGTTCCTGACGCCGATGATCCTGCCCGTCGTCGTTCTTGCCGTGGCGCTCTACGCCTTCTTCCTGCAGATCGGCCTCAATGGCACGCTGACCGGCTTCGTCATTTCGCATCTGGTGCTGGCGCTGCCCTTCTCGATCCTGTCGATCACCAATGCGCTCGAAGGGTTCGACAAATCGATCGAAGACGCCGCCGTTCTGTGCGGCGCCTCCCCGTTCGAGGCGAAGATCCGGGTGACGCTGCCGGCGATCAGCCACGGCATCTTCTCGGCGGCGATCTTCTCGTTCCTCACCTCCTGGGACGAAGTGGTCGTGGCGATCTTCATGGCGAGCCCAACGCTGCAGACGCTGCCCGTCAAGGTCTGGGCGACGTTGCGGCAGGATCTGACCCCGGTCGTTGCGGCCGCCTCCACCCTTCTCATCCTGCTCACCGTGCTTTTGATGGTGCTCGTCGCCCTGGTTCGCAAAGGATTGAAATCATGAGCAAACCCTTTCTGCAAATCCGCGGCATCCGCAAGGAATATGGACCCGTAACCGCCGTTCACGACGTCAATCTCGATGTGGCGCAGGGGGAATTCCTGACATTCCTCGGCCCTTCGGGATCAGGCAAGAGCACGACGCTCTACATTCTCGCCGGCTTCGAGGCCCCGACGCGCGGCGACATCCTGCTCAACGGGGAAACGCTGCTGTCGACGCCGTCGCACAAGCGCAATATCGGCATGGTGTTCCAGCGCTACACGCTGTTTCCGCATCTCACCGTCGGCGAGAACATCGCCTTTCCCCTGAAGGTCAGGCGGCTGCCGAAGGCCGAGATCGATGCCAAGGTGCGCGACATGCTGAAGCTCGTGCGGCTCGAAGGCTTCGAGGACCGCAAGCCGGCGCAGATGTCCGGCGGCCAGCAGCAGCGCGTCGCGCTGGCGCGGGCTCTTGCCTATGATCCTCCTGTGTTGCTGATGGACGAGCCGCTTTCGGCGCTCGACAAGAAACTGCGCGAGGAGATCCAGCACGAGATCCGCCGCATCCACCAGCAGACGGAAGTGACGATCCTCTATGTCACACACGACCAGGAGGAAGCGCTCAGGCTCTCCGACCGAATCGCCGTGTTTTCAAAGGGGGTGATCGACCAGATCGGCACCGGCCCGGAACTCTACGCCAATCCGGCAACCCGCTTCGTCGCCGAGTTCATCGGCGACAGCGATTTCCTGCCCTGCGATCTGGTGACGGCGGCAAACGGCAAAGCGGAGATCGCGCTCGCCGGTACGACGGTCATCCCCAACGTGCCGGTGCACGGCAAGCCGGTTGCCGGCGGCAAGGCGGCGCTGATGCTGCGGCCGGAACGCTTGCGCCTGATGCGATCGGCGCCGGGCGGCGCGACCGCAGTTCCCGTCACTATCAGCGACATCACCTTTCTCGGCAACAACATCCATGTCGCAACCGAGACCGCCAGGGGCGACGCGCTGGCCGTCCGCCTTCCCTTCGGTCACGAGGCGATTTCCAGCCTCAGCCGCGGCGACAGCGTCTGGCTCGGCTTCGATCCTGCGTCCGCCCACGTCTTCTGCTGAGCGGCGGACGCCCCGCTTTAGTCTTCAGATAGTTCTTCCGCTGTGGCCGCGACTGGTGCATTCCCCAGGGAATTATCGGCATATTTGAAAGCAAGTATGCTGATAACTGACGCGATGATAGCGATCAGGACGAGACGCATGAAGGTTTCCCGGCATCGTTGCAATGCCTAGCAACTCACCCGGAGACCCCGTTGTTCCAGCGCGAACGATGTCTCACCGGTAGTTGGTGGGAACCAGTGCCGCCCTGTTCGGCGGCGCCTCTACCTCCGTTCGATCGACAGCAAGGATGCTCATCACGAGAGAGACGAGGACGAGTATCAGCGCCATGAATGCGATGCCTGCCTTATCCATCCCCCATCATGATCGCGGGAATGCGAGCAAAACGGGGCGCCGGCGGCCAAGAATTGTACCGGTGCGCATCATAGTTAATTTCGTCTGAACGAACTGAGGCCTCTTTAATTTTGCGCCAGCTCTGGGCGACACCCTGTTACCGTGCTTTTGCGCCTTGCTGCTCCGCCAGGAGCGCCTCGGCGATCGCCGCCGCATTCGTGACATGGACATTTGCCGCCTCATAGGCCGCCGCGCCGTCGCCGGCTTTGATCGCGTCGATGATCTTCTGCATCTGGGCCGGACCCTGCTTGTCGCGGTCGGGCGTCTTGATCGTCATGGAGCGCAGATGATTGATCCTCGCGGTGATCGAATTGACGATGCCCCAGGCGACATGGCGGCCGGAATTCTCGAACAGGGTGCGGTAGAAATCCGTCGTGGCGCTGAGAACCGCCGCGAGCTCGTTGGCGGCATAGGCGGCCCGGATGCGCGCAAGGATACGTTCGAGCTCGGCCACGACCGCGGGGTCCTTTTGTATGGCGCAGGCCTTGGCGGCTATACCTTCGAGCACGCCGCGGATCTCATAGATCTGCCGGGCCTCCTCGGGGGTTGTCTCGGCGACGATCGGGCCGCGGTTCTGCTGGATGGCCACGAGGCCTTCGGATTCCAAGTGCCGCAGCACCTCACGGACGATCGTACGGCTGACGCCGAGCTGGTCGCACAGGTCGCGTTCGACAAGCCGTTCGCCGGCCCTGAAATGCATGTTGACGATAGCGTCGCGCATCTTTTCCAGGGCAAGCTCGCGCAGGGTCTTCTCCGGTCGGAGTACTCGCATCGGCTGTTCAGACGCGCTCATGGGGCTGCTTCCTTTCCGCCAGCACCTGTGGCAACTGCGCGATCTCGATCCAGTCCTTGGTGGCACGTGTCGAGCCGCATATTATGGGATACCATAATATCACTGGTGAACGCATCTGTCAGCAGGATACACATCGACATACGTCCGGAAAACAGTGTCTAACCTGTTTGCCGGTCGGAAGGATAGCCACGCGAATGCCGTCCAACAGCTACCTTGGGCGGCAAGGTGCCGCTCACCTGGCGGAAAGCGACTCGATGAGCGCGGCGATGTAGCCATAGCAGAAGGCGAAGGCAACGCCGGTCGGGTCGCGGCCGCTGATCGTCGGGACGTGGTCGGGCATCACCATGTATTGGTATCCGACCTCGTGATAGATCTTCAGCGAGCGCACCATGTCCATGTCGCCCTCGTCGGGGAAGGTTTCCATGAAGGAAAGCTTGCCGCCGCGGATGTTGCGGAAGTGCAGATTGAAGATCTTGCCGCGCGTGCCGAACCAGCGGATGATCTCGTCGATCTCCTCGCGCGGATTGTCGAGCATCTCGCCGATCGAACCCTGGCAAAAATTCAGGCCGTGATAGGGGCTCTCGTGCATCTGCACGAATTTTTTGAGGCCCTCGACGGTGCCGAGCACGCGCGTCACGCCGCGGTAGCCGGGCGGCGCGTAGGGATCGTGGGGATGGCAGGCGATGCGCACGCGATTGCTCGTCGCAACAGGCACCACCCGCTCCAGGAAATAGTCGATCCGCTCCCAGTTCTCGTCCTCCGACAGAACGCCGGCAAGGCCCGGCGCAGCGCTCCGGTCGACCCGCTCCCAGCGAAAGGCCTCGTTCATCGAGCCGCCGCGGCCGCGTTCCATCTCGCTGCGGGGAATGCCGATCAGGTTCAGATTGTACTTGGCCGCCGGAATGCCGGCGCGGGCGCAGTTCTCGATCATCCGGCAGACCGCGTCGATCTGGCGATCGCGCTCCGGTCCGGCCAGCAGGATATCGGGATAGGAGGCTTTCTCGATCGGCTTCGAGGGAAGGGGAAGCTGGATCATGTCGAGCACCAGGCCGAAGCTCTCGACGTGGTCGCGATGCCGTTCCAAATCCTCCAGGGTCCAGCTTGCCGGATCGCCCGGCGGATCGGCCGAGATATTCTTGACGCCAAGTTGGGCGTAGACGCGGTAATCCTCGTCGTCGCGCGCTGCGACCTGCGTTCCTACATACATGGACAGCTCCTTCTGAATGCCTTCAGCCCATTTCATATGACATAATATGAATTCCGGGGACCTGTCGAGCGGATTATTGCTCGGCGAGGCGCCGGTAGCGACGCTGGCTGGCGATGATATGTTTGCGCATCGCCTGCCTAGCGCGTTCCGGATCCTGGTCGGCAATGGCTGCGAGGATCTCGACATGTTCCGCCTGGACGCCGAGCAAATAATCTCTGTCGGCAGCCTCCGGCAATGTCGTGAACTGGCTGCGGGGAATGGCGCGCGGCCCGAATTGGCGCATGACATCGAGGTAGAAGCGGTTGTTGGTGGCTGCGGCGATGGCCATATGGAACTCGAAATCGGCCTCGACGGTCGGCTTCCCCTCCACAATCAGCTGCGCCATTTTTCTATTGGCCGCGCCGATCGCCGCTTCCTGCTCGGCCGTCCTGCGATACGCGGCGATTGCCGCGGCTTCGCTCTCGCAAGCCAGCCGGAACTCGAGAAGCTCGAGCGTCTCCGGGATGCTCCTGATCTCCACCGGGCTCAGCGCAAAGCGCTGGCTTGCCTTCGGGTCGCTGACAAAAACGCCCTTGCCCTGGATGGGGCGGACGTAGCCTGCGGCGCGCAGGTCGGCGATTGCCTCGCGGACCACCGTGCGGCTCACGCCGAAGCTTGCCTCCAATTGTGGCTCGGTCGGCAATTGGTCGCCTTCCTTCAGCCTGCCGGCTTCGATCTGCCGGCGCAGTTCGTCGATTACCTGTTGCGCCAGTCTCTGTCGTCCGCCCGCCATCGTCCCCTCATCAAAGTGCCCGCTTTCGCGGTCTCGCCCGGAAAGCTCTTGCCAACGCCGCCGAATGCCGCTAATTCATACTATGACATACGGACGACGTAATATGTCTCCTATAATAGGTCAGGGAGGAGTTTCAATGAAGCATTTTTCGAAGGGCCTCATCGCAGGGGCCGCCGCAATCGTTTTGAGCTTTTCTGCAACAGGCGTAAACGCCGCTACTCCCGACGACCAATTGGTCATCGGCACATCGCTCGCCCAGGTTCTGTCGCTCGATCCGCAACAGGCGACCGAGGCGAAGGCGGTCGAGATCATGTCCAATCTTTACGACCGGCTGGTGAAGACGGAAAACCGCAAAATCGCGCCGCAGCTCGCCGAAAGCTGGGAGATCGATGACAAGGGCATCACCTTTCACCTGCGCGAAGCGACCTTCGCCTCCGGCAATCCGGTTACCGCCGATGATGTCGTCTATTCGCTTGGGCGGCTGCTCAAGCTCGATCAGGCCTCGGCTGCCAATTTCAAGCGCATCGGTTACAAGGCCGATAATGTAGACAGGCTCGTCAGGGCAGTGGATCCGCGGACGGTGCGGATCGACCTCTCCGGCGAAACCACGGCGGAGCTGCTCCTCTACCGGCTGGCGATGTGCGTCGCGAGCGTCGTCGACAGCGTCGAGGTCAAGAAGCACGTCCAGGACAATGACTACGGCAATGCCTGGCTGCGCACGAATTCGGCAGGTTCCGGCCCCTTCACGCTGAAGCGCTGGACGCCGAACGAGATGGTCATCATCGAGGCGAACGACGCGTATGCCGGCGGCGCACCGCACATGCGTCGTGTCATCGTGCGGCACGTGCCGGAAAGCCAGGTGGCGCGCCTCATGCTCGAGCGCAACGACATTGATGTCGCCAGCGCGCTGAGCGCGGCGGACCTGAAGACCTTCGAGGGCCAGCAAGGTTTCGAGGTCCAGCGGGTGCCGACCGGCGGTTTCTACGTTCTGTCGATGAATGCCGGCAACGAGTATCTCGCCAATCCCAAGGTGCGCGAGGCGATCGCCTACAGCATTGACTACAAGGGCATCGAGCAGACGATCATGGGCCCCTATGGCCGGGTCCGCAACGTGCCGGTCCCTGAGGATTATGAATATGCCATCCCCAATCCGGATTGGCATTTCGATGCGACGAAGGCCAAGGCGCTGCTGGCGGAAGCGGGGTATCCCAACGGCTTTTCGCTGACGCTGAAGACCATCGCGCAGACGCCACGCATCGACCTGGCGACCGCCATCCAGGGCTCGCTCGGCCAGGTCGGGATCAAGGTCGACATCCAGCAGGGCAACGGCTCAGACATCATCGCCGATCACCGGGCGCGCAATTTCGACCTGCTCATACCCCAGACCGGCGCCTATATGCCGAACGTGCTCGGTTCCATGGAACAGTTCTCCAGCAATCCGGACAATTCCAAGGAAGCGAACAATGCCGGCAATTTCGTCTGGCGCTCGGCCTGGGACATTCCGGAGCTGACGGCGCTGACCGCCAAGGCCTCGCTCGAGCCGGACGCGAAGAAGCGCGGCGAGATCTATGTCGAGATGCAGGAAAAGTTCGTGGAGCAGAAGCCGGCTGTGCTGCCGCTTTTCGAACGCTTCGAGCCAATCGTCGTCAATGCGCGCGTCAAGGACTATGTCGGTCATCCCAATCAGCTGACGCGCCTCGAAGGCGTCACCAAGGCGTCCGATTAAGGGCGGCGTCGGGACACGGCCATGAAGGAACTCACCGCAAGCGAGCTGGCACGGCGCGTCCTCCACCTCGTCGTCAGCCTGTTCATCCTGCTAACGGTCACCTTCGTCATTGGCCGTGTCCTCCCGGCTGATCCGGTCGGCGCCATCGTCGGCGAGCTGGCGGATCCGGCCGCCTACGAAGCGATGCGGGCGCGGCTCGGCCTCGACCTACCGATCTACCGGCAGTTCGTCATCTACCTGCAAGGCCTTTTCCGGGGCGATTTCGGCCAGGCGATCCTCACCGGCAACTCGGTCGCCAGCGACATGCTGCAGGCCTTTCCGGCCACCTTCGAGCTGGCGACGCTGGCGATTATCATTTCCGCCGTCGTCGGCGTGCCGCTGGGGCTCGCCGCCGCGCTGTTCCGAGACAGTTTCGTCGACAAGTTCGCCCGCGTCGTGGCTCTCGTCGGCCACTCCATCCCGGTCTTCTGGTTCGGTATCGTCGGGCTGGTGATCTTCTATGCGGCGCTCGACTGGGTCGGCGGCCCGGGCCGGATCGACGTCTTCTATGAGGGCATGGTCGAGCCGGTGACGGGCATGTTGCTCGTCGACAGCCTCCTTGCCGGAGAAACCGAGATTTTCTGGAACGCGCTGTCGCACATCATCCTGCCGGCCGCCATCCTCGCCTATATGGCCATGGCCTATATCACCCGCATGACGCGCAGCTTCACGCTGGAACAGTTGAGCCAGGACTACGTGATTGCGGCGCGTGCCAAGGGTGCGGGGCCTGCCCGCACGGTCACCCATCACGTCCTGCCGAACATCGCCGTCCAGTTGATCACCGTGCTTGCGATTTCCTATGGCAACCTGCTCGAAGGAGCGGTGGTGACCGAGATCGTCTTCTCCTGGCCGGGCATCGGCCAATACATGACGAACGCCCTGATGATCGGCGACATGAACGCGGTGCTCGCGGCAACCATCATCGTCGGCTTCGTCTTCATGCTACTCAACTTCATTGCGGACATCGCCTATGCGATCCTTGATCCGCGGACCCGGGAGGCGGCGCGATGAGTGACGCTATCAGGACCGATTCCGAAATGCTGCAGTCGCCAGGTCTCACGGAACGTATGCTTTCGGCGCTCCGCCGCGCGGCCGGCAAGCTTGCCGAGGAGCCGCTTGGTCTTGCCGGCTTCGCGATCATCGGCTTGCTCCTGCTGGTAGCCGCCTTCGCACCGCTGATCGCCCCATATGACCCGACCGCCCAGTCGCTCTCGAACGCGCTGCAGCCGCCGAGCCTGGCGCATCTCGCCGGCACCGACGAGTTCGGGCGGGACATCTTCAGCCGGCTCCTCTACGGCTCGCGCATTACCATCCAGACGATCTTCTTCGTCTCGATCATCGTCGGCCCAATCGGACTGGTCATCGGCGTCGTCTCCGGTTTCTTCGGCGGGCGCACCGATGCGATCCTGATGCGCGCCACCGACATTGTGCTTTCCTTCCCGTCGCTGATCCTGGCGCTTGCCTTTGCGGCGGCGCTCGGTGCCAGCCTTTCGACAGCGATCATCGCGATTTCGCTCACCGCCTGGCCGCCGATCGCCCGTCTCGCCCGGGCCGAGGCGCTGGTGGTTCGTAATGCCGACTATGTCGCGGCCGCGCGGCTCTACGGGGCAAGCCGGCTTCGCATCCTCTTCCTGTACATCGCCCCGATGTGCATCCCCTCGGTTATCGTCCGCCTGACGCTCAACATGGCCGGCATCATCCTGACGGCCGCGTCGCTCGGCTTCCTCGGCCTCGGCGCCCAGCCGCCGGCGCCGGAATGGGGTGCGATGATCTCGAGCGGCCGCAAGTTCATGCTCGATTTCTGGTGGGTGGCGGTGATGCCCGGCATTGCAATCCTCTTGACCAGCCTCGCCTTCAACATCGTTGGAGATACGCTCCGCGACATCATGGACCCACGCCATGCCCGATCGTGACGCTTCGCCGATCCTTTCCATCCGCGACCTGAACGTTCGCTTCGGCCGAGACGCGGTCGCCGCCGTCACCGATGTCAGCTTCGACATCGGCCGCGAGCGCGTCGGCATCGTCGGCGAATCGGGTTCCGGCAAGTCGACGACCGGCCGGGCGATCATGCGGCTGCTGCCGGCGAAGGCCGGTGTCACCGCAAAGACCATGGTCTTCTGCGGCGAGGAGCTCCTCGGCAAGTCGGAGCGGCAGATGGACCGGTTGCGGGGACAGGAGATGGCGCTGATCATGCAGGATCCCCGCTATTCTCTGAATCCCGTCCTGTCGATCGGCAAGCAGATCGCCGAGTCGGCGCGGCTGCATCTCGGTCTCAAAGGCAAGCAGGCTCTGAGCGCGGCGCGCGACATGCTGATCCGGGTACGGATCAGCGATCCGGACCGGGTGATGGGGCAGTATCCGCACCAGATCTCGGGCGGCATGGGCCAGCGGGTGATGATCGCGATGATGCTGATAGCGCGGCCCAAACTCGTCATTGCCGACGAACCCACTTCGGCGCTGGACGTCAGCGTCCGCAAGGACGTTCTCAATCTGCTTGACGAGCTGGTGCGTGAGAACAATTCAGGCCTCATCCTCATCAGCCACGACATCCGCATGGTCGCCAGCTTCTGTGACCGGATTATCGTCATGTATCGCGGCAGGATCGCCGAGGAACTGACCAGCCTGGACAAGGCGCAGCATTCCTATACGCGCGCCCTCATCGCGGCGATGCCGGACGCGCGCCATCCGGTGAGGCGGCTTGCCGTCATGGACCGCCAGGCGCTCGAAAACATCGGGGGGAGGGTGGGGTGATCAGGGTCGAGAATCTCGATGTGGCCTTCGGCCATGGCCAGAGCCGCCACCATGTCGTGCGCGACGTCAGTTTTGCCGTGGAGTGGGGCGAGACGCTCGGCATCGTCGGCGAGTCCGGCTGCGGCAAGTCCACGCTGCTACGCTCGCTGGCAGGCCTCGAAGGCGGCTGGACGGGGCGCATCTGGTTTGACGGGCGCGAAGTCGGAAGGCTTCGAGGGCGCGAGGAGCTCAAGCTGGCGCAAATGGTGTTTCAGGACCCGTATGGTTCGCTGCACCCGCGCCACCGGATCGGCACGGCGCTCGCCGAGCCCTTGAAGGCGATGGGCCATCGCGACGATCGGGAGCGGGTGCTGCGGGCCTTGCGGCAGGTCGGGCTGCCCGCGGATTTCGCCAATCGTTTCCCGCACGAGCTCTCGGGCGGACAGCGTCAGCGCGTGGCGATCGCGCGGGCGCTGATTTTGTCTCCGCCTATCCTGCTGCTCGACGAACCGACATCGGCTCTCGACGTGTCGATCCAGGCCGAGGTCCTCAACCTCCTGGCGGATCAGCGCGACGAGCGGAGCCTGACATTCGTGCTGGTCAGCCATGATCTCGCCGTCGTCGCCCATATGTGCGATCGGGTCCTGGTGATGAAGGACGGGACATTCGTCGACGAATTGACGAAAAACGACCTGCAGCGCGGCGTCGCCCATGATGCCTATGCGCGTGAGCTGTTCGACGCGAGCTTCATGCAGCAGCTACAAGGCTCCTGATTCTCCTAACGAGCTCGGCGCCGTCGAACGGCTTGCTGAGGCGCGGCAGCGCGCGGAATCGCTCCGGCAGATCCGATGACGCATAGCCAGTCAGCAGCAGGACCGGCACCTGGCGCTCGAGCAGTTCGTCGACGAGCGGGTAGACGAGCTCGCCGCGCAGATTCAGGTCGAGCGTCGCCACGTCGAAACTCTCCGCGCGCGAGGCCGCGATCGACGTGCTGAGGCTGGTGAAAGGCCCGACCACCAGATAACCGGCCGCGATAAGATCGTCCTCGATTTGCAGTGCCACAAGAAATTCGTCTTCTACGACGAAGACCCGATATGGCTGCGTGGCTGTCATGGAGAAGGTTCGCGAGGGTAGGGAATGTCGATCATGCATACCAGGCCTTGCGACGCGAATTCGAGCTGGACTTCGCCGCCGAGGTCGGAGGCGAGCACGCGTTCGAGCAGCAGGCGGCCGAAACCATTGCGCTTGGGAGCAAGGACGGGAGGGCCGCCCGATTCACTCCAGCGGATATGGAGCCGATCGGTTTCCCGGTCCACCGACCATTCGATGCCGACGCCGCCGGTTTTCACCGAAAGCGCACCATGCTTCGCGGCGTTGGTGGCAAGTTCGTGGGCCGCCATGCCGAGCGTCAGGGCGTATTTCGGTGGCAGCATCATCGGCGGGCCGGAGAGCGTCACGTTATTCCTGCCGTCGTCGTGATAGGGGGCCAGTTCGTCCAACAGCACGGTTTCCAACGAGACCCCCGACCAGCTTGCTTCGGCCAGACGTGTATGGGTTTGGGCGAGCGCCCTGATGCGCGCATCGAACGAGCGATGCGCCTCGTGGATATCCGGGCTGACCGAAAAGGACTGGCGCGCGATCGAGCTTACGATTGCAAGCGTGTTCTTGACCCGGTGGCTGAGCTCGGCGACGAGGAGGTTGCGCTGCGCTTCGGCTTCCTTACGCTCGGTGATGTCCATGCAAACGCCGGCCAACTTGCCGGGCATTGCGGCACCCAGGGTCGAGAACTGCCCGAACGCTTCCATCCAGCGGATCCTTCCGTCGGGAAGCCTGATTCGGTAGACGACGTGATAATCCTCGCGCGTCTCCATCGCCCTGGCGATTTCCAGCTCGACAAGGAGGAGATCGTCGGGATGGATGTCGCGCTTGAAATCCTCAAACGTGCCGCCGAATGTTCCCGGCTCGAGATGATGGAGCGCCTCGAGGCCCGGCGACCAGATGATCTTGCCGGTGGCGATGTTCCATTCCCAGGCGCCCATCCGTCCCGCGCCGAGGGCGATCTGCAGCCGGCGTTCGCTCTCCTGCAGTGCTTCCTCGGCCTGCTTGCGCGCGGTAATGTCCACTGATGCGGCCACGGCGCCGATCACCTGGCCGGCGGCGTCCCGTAGTGGCGTTGCGTTGCCGAAGAGGTGACGCGATGTCCCGTCTTCGAAGCGGACTTCTTCCTCGAAATTCGGCACCATTTCGCCGCGCGCCGCGCGCTGCACCGGGAGCTCCTCGGGCGATAGCTCCTTACCTGCCGAAAAGACGCAGAAATTATCGGGCCGCTCATCGCTCGATGCCGAAAGCGACAGGTTGGAGTCCGGTGCCTGGCGGAGAAGCTCATAGGCGGCTCGGTTGCCGCTGATGATACGGCAATCGGGCGTACGTGCGATCCAGATCGAAGCCGGTACGGCCTCCATGATGGCCATCAACTCGGCTGCGCGTGCCCTCTCGCTTGCCTCGTTGCGACGCAGCTGCTCTTCGGCCAGACGCCGCGCCTCGTCGGCGCGCATGCGCTGAATGCTGAATCCGAGCTGGCGGGCGATCGTCAATGCCACGTCGATCTCGTTGTCGGTGAAAGCATGCGGCAGATCATAATAGGTCATGAACTTGCCGATGAGCCTGCCGTCGGCGACAAGCGGGATGAAGCCAAGCGCATGGATACCTTCAGCCTCGATGACCGGCCTGAGAGCGGCCAGCGCGTCGGCTTGCGCAACATCTTGGAGGAAGATTGGCTGCGGATCCCGCTCCCCGCCGGTCCAGGGAGAATGACCGTCTACCGCGCTTCGATATTCTGGCGACAGGCCGCGCCAGGCGACGAAATGCATCTTTGCAGAACTGTCGGTTGCCGAATTGTCGAAAATCAGAATGGAGGCCCGGTGGCAGCAGAGCGCGCCCTGGATGGCATCGAGCGCCGCCTCATACACCTCCGAGATGTCCTGGGCCCGGTGCAGCCGCTCGGTGAGGCGGTAAAGCGCTGCTTGTTCGCGCAGACGAGCGGCGAGCGCCGCGGCGCCCCGTCTTTGTTCGGTAATGTCGCGGGCAATCTTGGACGCACCGATGATGCGCCCAAAAGCGTCTCGAACCGGCGAGACGGTCAGCGATATATCGATGAGCCTGCCGTCCTTGCGGCGGCGCGTCGTCTGGTAGTGATCGATACGCTCGCCGCTGCGGATGCGCCTGAGGATATTGGGCTCCTCATTCTCATAGCCGGGCGGCATGAGAATGGTGATCGACTTGCCCACCACCTCGTCGACCCGATACCCGAACAGCCGCTCGGCACCCTTGTTCCAACTCGTTATGATGCCGTTCAGATCTTTGGCAACGATGGCGTCGTCCGAGGATTCGACAATGGCCGCCAGATAGCGGGAATCCTTTTCCGCGCTCTTGCGGTCGGTAATGTCGACGAGGAGATTGACTGCGCCGGTAAGTTCACCGGACTCGTCGAAGATCGGTGTGGGATGCGGGAGCAGCAACGCGGTCGAGCCGTCCGGTCGAACCGCCAGCAGTTCCTGGCCCCGGATCGGCTGTCGCCCTTTCAGAGCCATGGCCATCGGGCATTCGTCGTGCCGCAGGGGCGCGCCGTCGGGGTGCCGAAGCTTCCAGCTGACGCACCAGCGGTCCCGGCCGATCTCCGGCTGGCGCCCGGCGAGGCTGGCTGCGGCCGGGTTGCAATAGGTGATGTAGCCTTCCGCATCGGTGGTGTAGACGGCGACGGCAAGCGCATCGAGTGCCGCTCGAAAATCCGGTGACCCCAACACACTCAGATCGCCCAAATCGAATTTGGGCAGAGTCTCCGCACTGCACATCTGTTCCCTCCGCACGTCGCATAACACCAGACAACGCCACTGATCGGAGCTTTGTTCCAGAATGACCCCAAAGTGTTAGGGGTGTAGCGCCCGGACTGCGGTGTTAGGGTCGTCGCCGGAGGGTGTAGCCCTTGGGCTTCGCGGAGGAGGAGGTCACTCAAAACTGGAGACATATGATGAGCAGAACTGTGCTGAACGCCGTGGGCAAGCCGCTCTACTATAGCGGAAGCTCGACGGCCTGGTTTTCCGCCACCGGATCGGGGCCGACACTCTATGGCACCGCCGGCAATGATTCCATTTGGGGCGACAGTTCCGTCAACGTCACCATGATCGGCGGGAAGGGTGACGATATCTATTATCTCTATTCGGGGATCAACCGGGCCCAAGAGGCCGCCGGCGAAGGCGTCGACACGATCAACACCTGGATGAGCTATACGCTGCCGGCGAATTTCGAGAACCTGACCGTCACGGGCAACGGCCGGTTCGCCTTCGGAAACGACGCCGACAATATCATCAAGGGTGGCTCGGGCAGCCAGACGCTTGACGGCGACGGCGGCAACGATGTCCTGATCGGCGCGGGCGGGGCCGACACCTTCGTGTTCGCGCGCGGCAACGGAAGCGACCTTGTCACCGACTTCAACTTCGACGACACCGTGCGCCTCGACGGCTACGGGTTTACCTCTTTCCAGCAGGTTCTGGACAATGCTAGCCAGGAGGGAGCCAATCTGCGGCTTGCCTTGGCAGACGGCGAGAGTTTGGTGTTCGCCAATACCACCGTCGACCAGTTGCAGGCGCACCAGTTCAGGCTCAGCCTGGACCGCTCCGTGCTGACGCAGACATTTTCGGACGAGTTCAACACGCTTCAGCTGCAAAATGGCACGAGCGGCGTCTGGGAACCCAAATTCTGGTGGGCGCCGGAAAAGGGAAGCACGCTTACCGGAAACGGCGAACTGCAGTGGTACATCAATCCGAGCTATCAGCCGACCGCTTCGGCCAACCCGTTTTCCGTCAACAACGGCATTCTGACAATTACCGCCAAGCCCGCGTCGGAGGCAATTCAGGCCGAAATCAACGGCTATGACTACACATCCGGCCTATTGACGACCCATTCGTCCTTTGCCCAGACCTACGGCTATTTCGAGATCCGCGCCGACATGCCGGACGACCAGGGCGTCTGGCCGGCCTTCTGGCTGCTGCCGGCCGATGGCTCCTGGCCGCCGGAACTCGACGTCGTCGAAATGCGTGGCCAGGATCCGAATACCGTTATCGCCACCGTTCATTCCAACGAGACCGGTTCGCAGACCAGTATTGCGAGCGCAGTGAAGGTTGCTGACGCCAGCGGCTTTCACAAATACGGGGTGCTTTGGACGGAAGACGAGATCGTCTGGTACTTCGACGATGCGGCAATCGCACGTGCCGACACGCCGTCAGACATGCACGACCCGATGTATATGCTCGTCAACCTGGCAGTCGGGGGCATCGCCGGCACGCCGAGCGACGGGCTCGTCGACGGGTCGCAGATGAAGATCGACTATATCAGGGCCTATCAGTTGGACGCCGACTGGCAGATCTAGGCGAGGCGGACAGGGAGGCGGGCGCCAGGTCCGCCTCCCTCGCGCATACTATTTCTGGATGCAGGTATCCGCGGTGTCCTTGGTGCATTCGTCGAGACCGGTGAAGACCGGATCTTCGACTGGCTTGCCGGCGATAAGGTCCATCATCACCGAGGGCGCCTTGTATCCCATCTCGAAGGGCCGCTGCCCGACGAGGGCGGTCACCAGTCCCTCCTTGGCGATCGCCACTTCCTCGCCGATCGTGTCGGCAGCGCCGATCACGAACTCGTTCTTGGCGATCTTGTCGGCCATCGGCTTGAACAGGTCGCGGTAAGGCTGCGGTGCGCCGAACAGCGGCCACCCGCCCATGATGCCGAAGGCATCGAGGTCGGGATTGGCGGCCAGGATATCGGTCATCGCCTGGACGCCCTTGGCGCCGTCGTCGTTGGTAAAGACCGGGCACCCGGCAACTTCGGTCCAACCGCCTTCGCCCTTGAGCTCCGCCAGCCCTTTTTGACCGGTCAGCGCATCACGCATGCCCTGGGCACGGCGCAGAATATTGTCGGCGCCGGGATTGCCTTCGATGGTGCAGATCTTGCCGCCATTCGGCTTGCCCTTCTTGATGTACTCACCGATGCGGAAGCCCATCAGGTAATTGTCCGTGCCGAGATAGGTTTTGCGCAGAGCCGAATCTTCGGCCGCGAGATCCGCGTCGAGTGTCATGACCGGAACTGTCGGATTTGCGGTCTTGAGCGTCTGGGCAATGAGCTTGGCGTTCGAGGGCGAGATGGCGATCGCTGCGGTATCCGCCTTGCCCAGCATGTCTTGGACGATCTGCGCCTCTCCGGCCTCGTCGGATGTCGAGGCAGGGCCGGTGTAGAAGCATTCATACTCCGAATCCGGGTTTTCCTTGTTCCACTTCTGGCAGCCCTGGTTGATCGCCTCGAAGAACGGATTGTCGAGGCCTTTCACGACAATGACAAGCTGCTTCTTCTGGGCCAAAGCGGTACCGGCGGTGAGCGCCAGCACGGCTGCAGCAAGCAATAATGCCTTCCTCATGCTTTCCTCCCTTGAAACGCGCGGACACCTCGTGTCCGCGACACCAGTCAGCCGGGATACCAGACGATGCGCGGATCCTCCTCCGAGCGCTCGTACTGCCAGGCAGAGTCTATAAGCTTCTCGAGACCGTAGTCGGGTCGCCAACCCAGCAGGTATTTGGCCTTGCTGTTGTCCATCCAGTTGGAATGGAAGCGGCTCGGGATGTCGACGGAGGCAAGGCCGCGTGTGCGGGCGAGATAGGCGGCGAGTTCGCCGTAATCGACCGGCCGATCCATAGAGATGTTGAAGAGTTGGCGCACCGCGCGGGGATGATCGATCGCCGCCAGCGTCGCCGAGACCAGATCGTCGACATGAACGAAGTTGCGCTTCAGCGGCTGTCCGTCGGCGTCGCGCAGCAGCGGCACGGTTCCTTCGCTCGCGTAGCGCCTGGCGTCGACCTCGGGAACGAGGTCCTTCCAGACCGGCCCGCCGAAGACATCGTCGCCGAAGGAGAGGGAGTACTTGAAGTCGTCCTTCTCCATGATCCAGGGCGCGCGCAGGCAGCAGGTATTCAAACCGTACTGGATGCCGTATTGCTCCAGCATCACCTCTTCAAGGACCTTCGACAGCGCGTAGCAGCCTGGATAGGCGCTATGCGGCGTCGCCTCGGTGACGGGGCCGTCGTGACGATAGTGGAAATGGCCGATACCGGCATCGCCGCCGAGCAGGATGAACTGCCGGGCGGTCTCGCTCACCCGGAATTCCTCGAGCAGCCAGAACAGCCCCTTGACCGTCACGTCCATGACGCTGTCGGGGGTCTCCTTGCAGGTGGCGAGGTGGACGACATGCGTTACCGCGACGAGCGCTCGGGCGGCGACGTCGCGCTCGGCGATCGTTCCGCGAACCACTTCGACACGGTCAGTCTCGGCACACAGGCGGTTGTGGCAAAGCGCACGGATGCGCGCCTTGGAAAAACGCGGATCGTCAAGCAGCCCAGCGATGAGATGCTGTCCGACCTTGCCCGTTGCCCCGGTGACAAGGATCAGCATGCTCTCCTCCTGCTGATAGCTAATATCTGCGCGCTTCGCGCGTCAACGAATATTTGTAATACAATATGAGTTCGCGCGCATATACGTCTTTATTTGTAGGACGATTGATTGACGCTGTTCTGCGCATTTGCGTAAATGGAGATCGCATACCCAGGGGGAGGAGACCCGGGCGGCGGCGGCACATAGGCTTCATCCAAATCGAAGTATGCGCGGGGCGCTGCTTCGGCCACAGGTATCGGGAGGCTATCGTGGCGGTTCTCGAACTCGCCAATGTTTCCAAGCATTTCGGCGCCATCCAGGCGGTCAACGACGTTTCCTTTTCGCTTCAGGCAGGCGAGGTCGTCGGCCTCATGGGCGACAACGGCGCCGGCAAGTCGACGCTCGTCAAGATGATCGCCGGCAACTTCCGGCCGAGCCACGGTACGATGCGCATGAACGGGTCCGATCTCGTCATGCATCGCCCCGTCGAAGCTCGCCAGCACGGCATCGAGATCGTCTATCAGGACCTGGCGCTATGTGACAACCTGACGGCAGCGGCGAACGTCTTCCTCGGGCGGGAATTGCGGCGCGGCGTCGGTCCGTTGCGCATCCTCGACTATAAATCCATGTATCGGCGTGCCGGCGAGATATTCAAGGAACTGAAGTCGGAAACCCGACCGCGCGATCTCGTCAAGCAGATGTCCGGCGGTCAGCGGCAGGCCGTGGCGATCGCCCGCACCATGCTTTCGGAAGCGAAGATCGTGCTGATGGACGAGCCGACGGCGGCAATTTCCGTGCGCCAGGTGGCGGAAGTGCTGAATCTCATCCGCCATTTGCGCGACCGCGGCATCGCCGTGGTGCTGATCAGCCACCGCATGCCGGACGTCTTCGACGTTGCCGATCGGGTCATTGTCATGCGGCGCGGCCGGAAGGTCGCCGACAAGCCGATTGCGGCGAGTTCGCCAGAAGAGGTCACGGGTCTGATCACCGGGGCGATCGAACAGGTATAACGAGGCCCAGGAAAAGCGAAGGAAAAGCGAAGGTCGGTCATGGCAATTACCTTGGATCGGGCGATCGGGCAGAGGCAGCAGGGCTGGGTCAACTCGGTTCTGTCCAGCCAGACGTTCTGGGTGCTGATCGCCGTCATTCTGGCCTGCCTCTTCCTGTCGGTCGCGACGGATACCTTCGCGACACCGAAGAACCTCTACAACATCACCCGCAATTTCACCTTCGTGGCAATCATCGCGCTGGGCATGACGCTGGTGATCATCACGGGCGGCATCGACCTCTCGGTCGGATCGGTGCTGTGTCTCTGCAGCATGGTGCTCGCGGTGGTCATGAATGCCGGCTACAGCATCGAGGTCGGGATTGCCGCCTCGGTCGGAACGGCCCTGGTGATTGGGGGTTTCAACGGGGTCATGATCGCCTATCTCGGCTTTCCGCCTTTCGTCATCACGCTCGGCATGCTGTCGATCGCACGGAGCCTGGCGATGGTCGCCTCCAACAACACCGTCGTCTTCCAATTCGGACCGGATCACGACATGCTCCTGGCGCTTGGGGGCGGTGCTTGGTTCTTCGGCATTGCCAATCCGGTGATCTATATGATCGTGCTGGCGCTGCTCACCGGTTTCGTGCTGCGCTGGACGAAGTTCGGCCGCTACGTCTTCGCGATCGGCGGCAACGAGCACGCCGCGACGCTGACCGGCGTTCCGGTACGCCGGATCAAGGTTACCGTCTATATGATTTCGGCGCTCTCGGCGGGCGTTGCCGGCATCATCCAGACCGGCTGGCTCGGCGCAGTCACCACGAACATCGGCGCCGGCATGGAGCTGCAGGTAATCGCCGCGGCGGTCATCGGCGGCGCCAACCTGGCCGGGGGCGTCGGTACCGCTTCCGGCGCGCTGATCGGTGCGGCGCTGATCGAGGTGATCCGCAACAGCCTCGGGCTCCTCGGCATCAACGCCTTCTGGCAGGGAACCTTCATCGGCGGCGCGACGGTGCTTGCCGTCCTGTTCGACCGCATCCGCAGTTTCCGCCAGAGCGAGTAGGGCGGCCGGGCCGTTCAGCCCTTGGCGAGAATGCGCTGCATTTCCATCATGGCGGCGTCGAGTTGCGGATCGCGCCCCGCCGCATAGGGCAGGCTGAAGGGCACCGCTATGTCCGGTTCGACGCCGCGGCCTTCCAGCCGCAGACCTTCGTCGATGACCGCATCGGAGACCGCCACTTCCAGAAGGCTGTCGTCGGGAAGAAGAAAGGCCCGCCCTGCGAGCAGGGCACCGGCCGTGCGTGAGCCGACGAGCGGTATGCCATTCACCTTCAGGGCATGGGCGAAGAGTTCGAGGCCGCTTCTCGACCCTTCATCGATGATCGCCACCACCGGTCGCCGCCAGCGAACGGTTCCGAACATGTCCTTGCCGTCCCGCGAGATCAGCCGGAATGTCGGCACCCCGCCGACGAAAAGGCCCGCCGCATCCGGCGGGCCGCCGCCCCATCGACCGCGCAGGTCGACGATGACGCCGTCGGCGTCCTTGAGGCGACCGCCGGCGAGTTCACGGGCGACTATATCGAGACCGTCGCGGGTCGACAGGGTCCAGAGCCGCAGGTAGCCGATCCGCCGCCCCTCCCGTTCTGTGACCGCGATGCTCGTCTCTATCGCCTTTTCAAAGGTGCGCAGCGGCTGCAGCCGCTCGACGGCAACCGTTAGGGTGATTGGCAGTGCGTCGCGGTGCCGGCGCAGCCGGACGTCGACGGTTCGGCCGATCCTGTCGCGGAAGGATGCAATCTCGCGGTAAGGCAGGCCGTCCACGGAGAGGATCTCGTCGCCGAGCCTGATGCCTGCCCGGGCGGCGGGCGCCCCGTCATAGACATCGCTGACGAAGCGCTGTGCGCCTTCGAGGCGCGTGACCATGCCGATCCCGGCATAACGAACTTCGCCATCCGGCGGGAACAGGCGTTTGATGTCGTTGCGGATGGCGAAGCGGAATATGTCGGCCAGTTCGTAATAATCGATCCTGTCGGCGGTGAAGCGGCCGGTATGCGACACGCCGAGGCTGGCGAGTACGCTGTCGACCGCCGCATCAACGCGATCGTCCGAGCTCTTTGCGGTCAGTTTGCCGCGCTCATCCGTGACCTGGCGGCGGACCGCGGCATTGAAGCGGTCAAGCCCGGATGTGTCATAGAAATTGTCGACGACCAACTCGACGGCCCGGTCGAAAACGGGATGGCCGGAACGGGGCAGATCCAGCGCGAAACCGTGGCCGGGCACGAGCAAGAGCAGGAACGCGAAGAGCAGGGAGCGACACGTCTTCATCGTCGAGGAACCATGTTTCGGTCATGCCCAACACTATCCGCAAAGCAGCGGCCGGATCGAGACGCCTCTCAACAACATTCCGTGAAGCAAAAATGGTCCTAGCCGCCGCGAAGTTCAGCTTCGGCTCTCGGGATTGCCATGCCGCAAATGCCCGAAGCGGAAACGGCCGGCTGCGGCCGCGCGCACCATCATCATCTCGCCGATGGTCTCATGGGTCATCAGCCCTACCAGGCGGTCCATGCTGTCGACGACCGCGACGGCAGGGGAGCTCGCCTCCTGCATAAGTCGGAGGCTTTCGTCGAGGCGCTTGCGATGGTGGATCCTCGGCACGTTACGGCGCATTGCCAGAACGACGGGCGTTGTTGCGCCCTTTTCCTTCAATGTACGGATCATATCGTCCCGGGTGAGCAGGCCCTCGAAATGGCCGGAGGCATCGACGACGGGGAACTCGCGCTGCGTCGTCGCAAGCAGGGCTTCGATAGCCTCGTCGATGCTCGCCGTGCGGTCGAGCGTCGTGAATTCGGTAATCATCACGTCGCTCACCAGAACGCTGCCGGAAACCTCCCGGATCTGTGCGTTCTGTGCTTCCGCTGTCGCGGCCAGATAGACGAAGATTGCGATGAAGATCAGCAGCGGATTGTAGAACAGGCCGACGAAACCGAAAACGAAGGCGAGCCCCTGGCCGATCATCGCGGCGATCTGGGTGGCACGCGGCCAGCTCAAGCGCGAGGCAAGCGCGGCGCGCAGGACGCGGCCGCCATCCATCGGAAAAGCCGGGATCATGTTGAAAAGCACCAGAAACACATTCACCCCGGCGAGCCGCGCCAGAAAGCTCATATGCGGGTCCTCGATCCCGGCGATCTGCTCCATGCCGATCGAGGTCCTGAGCACAAGAATGAGGACGCCGGCGATCGCCACGTTGACGAGCGGGCCGGCGATCGCAATCACGAACTCCGCCCCGGGCTCTTCCGGCATGCGCTCGAGCCGGGCGACGCCGCCGATCGGAAGCAGCGTGATGTCCGGCGTCCTGATGCCAAAATGGCGCGCCGCGGCAATGTGCCCGAATTCGTGCAGCACGACGCAGCCGAAGACAGCCAAAACGAAGGCGATTCCTTCAAGCGCGGCCGGCGTACCGCCGATCCTGTAGTGCATCAGCCAGATCCAGACGAGCAGCAGCGCAAAGGTCACGTGCACGCGGAGCGCGGTGCCGGCAATCGTCCCAATCCTGAATGACCAAGCCATGCGCGATGCGCTCCTGCCGCCCGGGATCGACGGTTACTGAGTGTATGCTGCCAGCGGCGGCTTGGACATCGCCTTGATTGTCCACCGGGCGGCGGGGCAAACTCGAATGTACAATCAATGACCGGCAGGTTCGTTCCCTGCGGCTGCCGAAGCGTCGTTTCCGCGTGTGAGTGATCGCGATCGATCTCTGTCTGACGCCGCTTAGACGCGTGGATGCTCCTGGTTCCGGGCCTAATAGGCCCTCGCCGGGACAAAAAGACAGATCGTTCTTCCGCGGTCTTCGCCCGCCGCCGAGCACCAGTGATACTCGCCGTCCGGGGATATGCGCACTCTTCGGTCGGAATAGGGGAGGACTTCGCCGGTGGCGTTTATGATGTAGCCTTGCGGACGTTCGCTTACGGCCGTCTGGTTGACGTGACGGCAGTCGAAGTTCGAACAGCAGGAGTTCGGATATTTCCAGCCGCTGGGCGCGTCATGGGAGTAAGCAAAGGTGGTTGTAGACAATCCGACGAGCAAAAAGAAAATTCCGCGCATTGCGATCTCCTTCTCCAGCAGGATGTCGAGAGAACGCGTTACATTCGAAATCCGCTCTAACCACTTGAAATCGAATTTCTTTTATGGACTCTCGATCGAGCCCATGCGAAACATTGCGATCGACGAGGAACGGTCGCCAATTCTCCAACGAGAGACACGAGTCAGAACCGACAGCGTTCACTGATGCTTACAAACGGCGGGATCATCTAAATGATCCACATCAGCGCCGTACATTTCAAATCCGGCGAATTGACGTCTCGGCGATGCATTTGGTGCCAAGAGCCACCCTTGATTGTGACCGGGGCAGGCGGCCGCCCACTCAGGGCTGGTGGATGTGGAGGGCGTCGCTGGCGCCTTCGACAAGCTCCATCGGCCAGAGCTTGTTCGCTGTCCCATGCGGGTAATGCTCCCGGAAGACCGGCATGGTCGAGAGCAGCGTTTCGGCCAGGGCGACGCCGAGATCGCGCAGCGAAAGCCGGAAGCAGGTGAGGGAGGGCGAGAGGAATTGGGCATGCGGGCTGTAGCGTCCAATGACCGCGATATCGCGTCCGGGCTTCACGCCTGCCTCGGACAACGCCCGGTAAAAGCCGATGGCTATCGTTTCATTGATCAGCACGATGGCGGTCGGACGCTCATCGAGTGAGAGAAGCTCGCGGCCGACCTGGTATCCGCCGGCTTCGTTGGGGGTGGACCGAAAGATCAGCTCCTCCTCAAGCGCCAGGCCGTGCGAGGCCAGCGCCTCGCGGCAGCGCTCGACGAAGACGTAGCCGAGGTTGACGTCGTCATGCGGACGTGTGACGGCAATACGGCGATGGCCGCGCGCCACCAGCCGGTCGATGGAAGCCTGCGCCATCCCCTCGAAATCGAGATCAAGCCATGGCTGGCCGGCATCGGTTAGGGTTCGGCCAAGGGTGACGAAGGGAATATTGCGCTCCGACAGAAGCTCGACACGGGCATCGTGCCGTTGCGTCGCCGAGAGGATCACCCCGTCGGCAAAGCCGCGGGCGACCACCCGGCTGAGATAGTCGGCGGGATCCTCCTCAGATGAGCAGAGGAGCGCAACCAGATCGAGCTTGTGCCTGCCGAAAACCGCCTGCACGCCGTCGAAGACGCTCATGAAGAACGTGTCGCCCTGACCGGTGATCTCCGTGCCGGTCTGCATCATGAAGCCGATGATGTTGGTCGTGCCCTGGCGCAGGCTTCGCCCCGACTGGTTCGGCACATAGCCGAGCTCCTTGGCCGCCGCCAGCACCCGACGACGTGTCTCCTCGTTGACATCCGGGCGACCGTTCAGTGCTCGGGAAACTGTTCCAATCGATATGTCGAGATGCTGCGCAAGCCGCCGAATGCCCTTCATTGTCGGAGTGTTTCCTCCTCTGCCCGCTCGTCGTTCCCGATTCCCTATTGACATGTTTCGGAAACTCCGCATAGTTCCGTAAACGTTTACGGACGCCGAAACAAGGCGAAATCGTCATCGTTTGGGAGGAGAAACCGTGATCTTGCGCGCAGTTCTATGCGGGTGCGGAGCCATGGCCAGGGGCTGGGTGAGGGCGATCGCCGCCACTCCGGATCTCCGGTCGCAGATCCGGTTGGTCGGGCTTGTCGACGTCAAGCCGGAGGTCGCGACCGCGCTTGCCGCCGAGTTCGATCTCAAGGATGTCGTCATCGGCTCGGATCTTGACGCGGTTCTCGCCGAAACGAAGCCGGACATCCTCTTCGACGTCGTCGTACCTGCTGCGCGACGCGAAGTCGTCGCGACCGGCTTCCGCCACGGCTGCCACGTGCTCAGCGAGAAGCCGATGGCCACCTCGATCGAGGCCGGCCGTGAGTTAGTTCGGCTCGCCGACGAGGCAGGCAAGCTGCATGCGGTCGTGCAGAACCGCCGCTTCATCTCCGGCGTGCGCCGCATCCGCCGTTTCGTGGAAGAGGGCGCGCTTGGAGAACTGACCGGCATTCACTGCGACTTCTTCATCGGCGCGCATTTCGGCGGCTTTCGCGAAGAGATGGATCACGTGCTGCTTCTGGACATGGCGATCCACACTTTCGATGCGGCCCGCTTCATCGCCGACAAGAAGCCGATCGCCGTCTATTGCCATGAGGAGAACCCGCGCGGCTCCTGGTACCGTCACGGCGCGGCCGCTATGGCGATCTTCGAGCTCTCGGATAAGGTCACCTTCACCTATCGCGGCTCCTGGTGCGCCGAGGGCGCCAATACGAGCTGGGAGAGCGCGTGGCGTATCACCGGGACTCGCGGGACCCTGCTTTGGGATGGCGCCGAAAGCTTCCGTGCCCATACGGTTTCCGGCGGCGACGGCTTCCTGCGCGAACCGCTCCCGCTCGAAATCCCGGAGCCCGCCGACCCGCGGCAAACGCATGGGCATGCGAGCGTAATTGCCGATTTCGTCGCGGCCATCCGCAGCGGGCAAAAGCCGGAGACGGCAAGCGACGACAATATCAACAGCCTTGCCATGGTGTTCGCAGCGATCGAGAGCGCCCGCACCCGGCAGCGCGTGACAATCTGAGCGAGGCAATCGATGAGCAACCCAGCCAAGTCCATCCGCATCGGCACCATGGTCAGCGCCACCAAGGGCGGAGCAGCAAAACGCATTTCGGAGATCGCCGATCTCGGCTTCGAGAGCTTCGAGCCGTTCTTTTGGCAGACGACCAACGGGCAGAACCTCGCCGAACTCGGCAAGCGCTGCCGCGAGGCGATCGGCGACCGCGACATCACGATCTCGACGCTCGGCATGTTCGGCAATCCGCTCGAGGAGACCGACATCGACCTGCAGACGCTTGAGGGCTGGAAAGACTGCATCGACAACGCTCACCATTTCGGAGCGACCTGCGTCGCAGGCTTTACGGGGCGCATTCGCAATCGGCCGCTCACCGACAGCCTGCCGCGATACCGGAAGGTCTGGCGAGAGCTCGCCGCGCGAGCCGCCGACAAGGGCGTGAAGATCGCCTTCGAAAACTGCGCCATGGACGGCAACTGGGAGACGGGCGACTGGAACATCGCCCACAATCCCGACGCCTGGGAACTGATCTTCAACGAGACGCCGGACGATCACATCGGGCTCGAATGGGAGCCCTGTCACCAGATGGTTTACCTGATCGAGCCGCTGCCGCAGATCCGCAAATGGGCGAGCAAGATTTTCCACGTGCACGGCAAGGACGCGACGATCCGCTGGGACGTCATCCGCGAGCACGGCATTTTCGGCAAGGAGAAGTTCGTGTTCATGCGCACGCCGGGGTTCGGCGACAGCAATTGGACCGACATCATCTCCGAGCTCCGGCTCGCCGGCTGGTCCGGCTCGATCGACATCGAGGGCTGGCACGACCCGGTCTACCACGACGCGCTGGAGATGACCGGCCAGGTGCACGCGCTCAACTACCTGAAGACCTGCCGAGGAGGTGACTTCGTCGCCGATCCTGCCTGAGGCGAGACATACCCGACGGACGGCATGGAGGATGCCGGCCGCGGGCAACCATTGAGAGGAGGACTCCATGGGTATCAGCAGATATGCAATGTTGGGCGCGTTCGCCCTTGCCAGCCTTTCCTTGCCGGTCCTGTCGGCAAATGCGGAGGACGTGACGATCAGCGTCTGGTCGCTCGACAGGGACATCCAGCCGGCCCCGAACTTGATCAATGATTTCAACAAGCTCAATACGGGAATTAAAGTCGAATATCGGCAGATCCAGTTTGATGACGTCGTCAGCGAGGCGATGCGCGCCTATTCGACGGGCCAGGCACCGGACATCATCGCCGTCGACAATCCGGAGCACGCGCTGTTTTCCTCGCGCGGCGCCTTTCTCGATCTCAGTGACATGATCGCGAAGTCCACGGTGGTCAAGCCGGAGAACTACTTCCCGGGGCCGCTTGCCTCCGTAACGTGGGACCGCAAGTATTACGGTATCCCGAAGGCGACCAATACGATCGCGCTCTACTACAACAAGGACATGTTCAAGGCGAAGGGCCTCGATCCCGACAAGCCACCCCAGACCTGGGACGAACTGGTCGAGGCGGCGCGCAAGCTCACGGACCCGGCCGCGAATGTCTACGGCCTCGCCTTCTCCGCGAAGGCGAACGAGGAGGGAACCTTCCAGTTCCTGCCCTGGGCCCAGATGGCCGGCGGCGGCTATGACAACATCAATTCCGACGGCGCAGTGAAGGCGCTCGATACCTGGAAGACCATCCTCGACGAGAAACTTGCTTCCCCCGATACGCTTACACGCGGTCAATGGGATTCGACCGGTACGTTCAACTCCGGCAATGCGGCCATGGCGATTTCCGGTCCCTGGGAGCTTGACCGCATGATCAAGGAGGCGAAATTCGATTGGGGCGTGGCGCTGCTGCCGGTGCCGCAAGCGAGCGCCGAACGCTCCTCTGCCATGGGTGACTTCAACTGGGCGATCTTCTCGAGCACCAAGCATCCGGAAGAAGCTTTCAAGGTGCTGGAATACTTCGTCTCGCAGGATGACAGGATGTTCAAGGATTTCGGGCAGTTGCCGGCCCGTTCCGATATCGCCATTCCGCCGACCGGCGAACCGCTCAAGGACGCGGCGCTCAAGGTCTTCCTTGAACAGTTGAAATACGCCAAGCCGCGCGGTCCGCATCCTGAGTGGCCGAAGATCTCCAAGGCGATCCAGGACGCCATCCAGGCGGCCCTGACCGGCCAGATGAACTCCAAGGACGCACTCGATCAGGCGGCCGAAAAGATTAGGTCGGTTCTGGGCTGAGTAGCGCCCGCCGCTCCCACGGGCGGCGGCGCATTCGTCGGCGGGTCATTGGATCTGCCTCGAGTTTCCTCCCGAGAGAGGCGGTCTAGGACTTCGGCCGAGATCGCCTCCCGGGATGGGGGAAAAGCCAATGAAGAGAATACTAGCCAGTGTTACGGACGGAAAAGGCTTCGACATCGGCCTCGTTCTGCTGCCGCTCGCCTTCCTGTTCGTCATGTCCGGACTGCCGCTCGTCTACAACGTCGTGATGAGTTTTCAGGAAGTGGACATGTTTAGCCTGGGCACCTTCGCCCGGCCTTTCGTCGGCTTCAAGAATTACGTCGACCTGTTCGCGCAGCCCGAAACCCGGCCCATCCTCGTCAATACCGCGCTTTTCGTCAGCGCTTCGATCGCCGGCCAGTTCCTCATCGGCTTCGGCCTCGCCCTGTTCTTCTGGATGAATTTTCCGGGAGCGTCCTGGATGCGCGGCCTCTTTCTCGTCTCCTGGGTGATGCCCGGTCTGGTCGTCGGCGCTGTCTGGAACTGGATTCTCTCCGGCGATTTCGGCGTGCTCAACTTCTTCCTGCGGGAGATAGGCGTCATCGAGGGCAATATCTTCTGGCGCTCCGATCCGCATTATTCGCTCTGGGCGGTGATCATCGCCAATATCTGGCTCGGCACCTCCTTCAACATGATCCTGCTTTCGGTCGGTTTGTCGGGCATCCCCAAGGATCTCTTCGAAGCGGCCGAGCTAGATGGAGCGAACGCATTGCAGCGCTTCTTCACGATCACCCTGCCGATGATGCGTTCGACGATCGGCGCCATCATCGCGCTCGGCCTGATCTTCACTCTTCAGCAATTCGATCTCTTCGCAGGCATTACCTCGGGCGGGCCGAACAACTCCTCGAACGTCACGCAGTATTGGGCCTGGGACCTTTCATTCCGGCAGTACGATTTTGCCAAGGGGGCGACGATCTCTGTGATCATGATCGTCTTCGTGATGCTCGCTTCCATTGTCTATGTGCGCTCCACCCGCCACGAGGTCCGAGGATGAGCGATACCTTCCGCAATCGGCTGATGTTTGCCGTCGCGCTGGTGTTGGCAGCCATCTACCTCTTTCCGCTCTACTGGATGTACACCACTGCGCTGAAAACCGGTTCGGCCATGTTCGCAACACCGCCGAAATTCCTGCCGAGCGATCCCCAATGGAACATCTACGCGGACGTCTGGCAAAGCCGCAACATGGGGCGCTATCTGTGGAACTCGCTGGTCATCGCCTTCGGCGCCGTTTCGCTGATCGCGGTGCTCGGCGTCGGCTGCGCCTATGTGCTGGCGCGCTACCGCAATGTCTGGGTGGAAATCGGCCTGTTCCTGATCCTGATGCTCCAGGTGCTGCCCGCCTCGCTTATGGTGACGCCGATCTTTGTCGGCTTCTCGCAATTCGGCCTGCTCGACACGCCGCGGTTTGCCGTCATCCTGGCGATCGCTGCGAAAAGCATGCCCTTCTTCGTCGTGCTCGTCCGGGCGACGTTCATGAGTGTTCCGATGGAGCTCGAAGAGGCGGCGCTGGTCGACGGCAATTCGCGCATCGGCGCGTTCTTCAACATCGTCCTGCCGCTTGCCAGAAACGGCATCCTGGTCAGCGCCATCCTGATCTTCATGCAGGCGTTCGGCGAGTTCGTCTATTCGAAATCGATGATCCAGGCGGTGGAATTGCAGCCGGCGAGCGTCGGGCTCAACTCCTTCATGGGGCCGAACACCAATGAATGGAACAACATCATGGCCTATGCGACGATCTATGTGACGCCCATTCTGGCCGCCTTCGTCCTCTTGCAACGCCGCATCGTTTCCGGCCTCACCTCGGGAGCCCTCAAGTGACCCTCCAGATCGAGCTCAATGGCGTCAACAAATATTATGGTGCCTTCCATGCGCTGAAGGACATCAATCTCGCGATAGAGGAGGGCACCTTCGTCGCCCTCGTCGGCCCGTCCGGCTGCGGCAAGTCCACCCTGCTACGCTCGCTCGCCGGCCTCGAGAAGATCAGCACAGGCGAGATGAAGATCGCCGGCCAGCGGATGAACGACGTTCCGCCACGCAAGCGCGACGTCGCGATGGTGTTCCAGTCCTACGCGCTCTACCCGCACATGACGGTCGAGGAGAACCTCACCTACAGCCTGCGTATTCGCGGCGTGAAGAAGGCCGAAGCCCGCAAGGCGGCCGAAGAGGTGGCGGCGACGACGGGCCTTTCGCACCTGATGAAGCGCTACCCGCGGGAGCTGTCCGGGGGCCAGCGCCAGCGCGTGGCGATGAGCCGCGCCATCATCCGCCATCCGAAGGCTTTCCTGTTCGATGAGCCGCTTTCGAACCTCGACGCAGCCCTTCGCGTCCACATGCGCAAGGAGATCCGGGCACTGCACGACCGGCTCCACGCCACGTCCGTCTATGTGACGCACGACCAGATCGAGGCGATGACCATGGCCGACCACGTCGTTGTCATGCGCGATGGCGTCATCGAGCAGCAGGGGCGACCGCTCGATCTTTATGACAGGCCTGCCAACCGGTTCGTTGCCGGTTTCATAGGCTCGCCGGCGATGAACTTCATCCCGGCCATCGTCGGGGAGGGTGGGGCGGACGCAATCCTCGATTTCGGCAGGACGCGGGCGAGATTGTCGCTTGCCGCTCGCCTGGCGCCCGGCCTTTCAGTCACCGTCGGCATCCGCCCGGAGCATGTCAGGATCGTTGCAGCCGGCGAAGGGGCCTTCGACATACCGGTCGGCATCGTCGAATCGACCGGCTCGGCCACCTATGTCACCGCCGCGACGCAGCCCGAATTGACTGTGGTCGAGACCGGGCGCGGAGAGGTAAAGGGCGGCGACGTCATCGGGTTGGCTATCGATCCGCAGCAACTGCATCTTTTCGAAGTCGACACGGGGAAGCGGATCGAGGGCGAAGGCGGGCGCGCGAACCTCCGATTTTTGCCGCGCGCTGCCCCTCATCCCGCTGCCGCAACCTTCTCCCCGTTGTGACGGGGACAAGGGAAAGCCGCGCCGCCCGGTGTCCACAGCACCTTTTGAAGAGAGGGCGATTGTACGCGTGCCGCGAGTCTCCTTCGCCCAGCCTGCGGGGAGAAGGTGACCGGCAGGCGGGATGAGGGGCCACCAGCCATCTCTGGAATTTACTCCAGGCTATCCTGCGCCCTGAGGTCCAGGATCAGCCGTTCCTGGCCAATCCGGATGACGTGCTCCATGGCGATGCGTGCGCCTTCCTCGTTGCGGCGGCCGATTTCCTCGACGATGCGAATATGCGCCATGGCGACCCGGTCGATTTCGGCGTCATCGGCTGACGGGCTGGTGAGCCGGAAGACGCCGACCAGTGCGGCTTCAATCAGGCTCCCGACCGATCGCATGAAAGGATTGAGCGAGGCCTCCAGTAGCCGCAGGTGAAATTCGAGGTCTGCCTTCGCCAGTGTCCGGCCGCTGTGACCCGCATCCCCCATGGCCACGGCAAGCCGCATCATCCAGGCGATATCGGCATCCGTTGCGCGGCGGGCCGCCAAGCTTGCCGCATAGGGCTCGAGCGCAAGGCGCACCTCGCTGACATGGCGA
This sequence comes from Sinorhizobium americanum, assembly GCF_001651855.1. GTDB lineage: Bacteria > Pseudomonadota > Alphaproteobacteria > Rhizobiales > Rhizobiaceae > Sinorhizobium > Sinorhizobium americanum. Next base: position 329,142 of record NZ_LNQC01000076.1, read on the forward strand.
AGGAACTCTTCGTCGACGCCGGCGCTGAAATGCCAGGTGAGCACGTCGCCGTCGAACAGGTTCCAGTTGGCCCGCGGCATGACGCGCGTGCCAATCCGCGCTCGGGCCACGACGAGGCCCTTGGCGGCCAGCGTCTTCATCGCTTCGCGCAGGACCGTGCGGGAGACGTTGAAGCGTGCCGCGAGTTCAGTGTCGCCGGGTAGCGTCTCGCCGACGGCGAAGTGACCGGAGATGATCGCCTGGCCAAGCTCGTCGACCACGAGCCGATGGCTGGTCCGCTTGCCCGGTTGGTGGCCGAAACCCGACGACGGCATTTCAGTCGGCCCTCCACCTCGTCATGCGTGCTGCCGCTCAGGGCGGGAGAGGCGGATGATCCCCTTTTGCAGAAGGATGAAGGCGAAGAGCAGCAGGCCGATCAGGATCTTGGTCCACCAGCTCGAAAGCGTACCGTCGAAGGTAATGTAGGTCTGGATGAGGCCCTGGATGAAGATGCCGACCAGCGTTCCGGCAACGAAACCGGAGCCGCCGGTCAACAGCGTTCCGCCGATGACGACCGCAGTGATGGCATCGAGTTCGACGCCGACGGCGGCAAGGGAATAGCCTGCCGAGGTGTAGAGCGAGAAGACGATGCCGGAGAGACCGGCTAGCAGCCCGGACAGCGCATAGATCCTGACGGTCGTGCTGGCGACCGGAACGCCCATGAGCTTGGCCGTCGCCGTGCCGCCGCCGAGCGCGTAGACATTGGTCCCGAAGCGGGTGCGGTGGGCAATGAGGATACCGACCGCGAAGACAAGCAGCATCAGGCCGCCGATCAGGGTGATCCGTCCGCCGCCCGGCAGCTTAAAGTAGAAGCTCTTCAGCGTCGCATAGAACGGGTGCTTGATCGGGATGGAATCAATGGACAGCACGAAGGCCATGCCGCGGGCGAGGAACATTCCGGCAAGGGTGACGATGAAGGCCGGCATTTCGAGATGATGGATGATCGCGCCCATCAGCGCCCCGAAGAGCGTCGTGATCGCGAGCACCAGGGCGAAAGCGGCAAGCGGGTGGATGCTGGTCTGTTCGAGCACAACCGCCAGGAAGACGCCGGTGAAGGCGATCACCGCGCCGACCGAGAGGTCGATGCCACCGGAGAGAATGACGAAGGTCATTCCGACGGCGGCAATGCCGAGGAAGGCGTTGTCGGTCAGCAGATTGCCGATCACCCGCGTCGAAAGCATGTTCGGGTATTGAGCGACACAGAGCGCGTAGCTCAGAAGGAAGATGAGGATTGTCGCCGTAAGCGGAAGATATTTCTGCTTCATTTTGCTTCTCGCTCGGTCGGTCTGCCGGCTGCGCGTGGCATGCTCACGAAGGTGAAGACGGCCCGGAAACGCGGCGACTGGAGCACCAGGATGAAGACGATGATCGCCGCCTTGATGATCAGGTTGAATTCCGGCGGGAAGCCAGACAGGAGGATACCGGTGTTGATCGCCTGGATGATGATCGCGCCGAGCACCGATGCGGCGATGCTGAAACGGCCGCCGAGCAGCGATGTCCCACCCACCACGACCGCGAGGATCGCGTCGAGCTCCAGCCAGAGCCCGGCATTGTTCGCGTCGGCCCCCTTGATGTCGGCGGCGGCGATGACGCCGGCGATCGCCGCGCATAGGCCGGAAAGAACATAAGCCGCGATCAGCAGCACCGGCGTGAAGACGCCCGAGAGCGTGCTCGCCTCCCTGTTGACGCCGACTGCTTCGACCAGCATGCCGAGCGCCGTCTGCCGGACGACGAGCGCGACGAGAATGCCAAAGACTAGCCAGATGACGACCGGCATCGGCAGGCCGAGGAAGGAGCCGCTACCGATGAAGATGAGGCCGGGATCGTTGAACGTGAGGATGGCGCCCTCGGTGATGAGCTGGGCAATGCCGCGTCCGGCGACCATCAGCACGAGGGTGGCGATGATCGGCTGGATATCGAGGACGGCGACCAGAATGCCGTTCCAAACCCCGCAGAGCACGCCGACGGCAAGGGTGACGAGCAGCGTTTCGGCCAGCGAATGGCCGGAGGTGATCAGCGAGGCGGAGACCGCGCCGCAGATCGCCATCACGGCGCCGACCGAGAGATCGATGCCCTTGGTGGCGATGACCACCGTCATGCCGATCGCCAGCAGCACCACGGGCGCGCCGCGATTGAGGATATCGATGAGGCTGCCGTAAAGTCGGCCATTCTGGATCTGCAGGTTGAGGAAACCTGGAAAAATGATTGAAATCGCAGCGATAATGATTGCCAGCGCGATCAATTGCGGCAGCAGCCTGCCAAGATAGGTCCGCACGGTCGATGTCACGATGCCTCCCGCTCGTTTGCCGCTGCGATCGCTTCGACGATCTGATGCGCTGAAATACGGTCTCCGCCGAGCTCGGCGACGTGACTGCGGTCGCGCAGCACCACGACACGCGAGCTATAGGCGACCAGCTCCTCGATTTCGGAGGAGATGACGATCAGCGACAGGCCTTTTTCGCGCAGGCTTTCGATCAGCCTGACGATCTCGGCATGCGCGCCGACATCGATGCCGCGCGTCGGTTCGTCGAGGATCAGGAATTCTGGTTCGGTCGCAAGCCAGCGGGCGAGGATCGCCTTTTGCTGGTTGCCGCCGGATAAGAGCTTGATCGGCTTCTCGCGGTCGGCGGTGCGGATATCGAGCGCCCGAATATACTGGTCGGCCAACCGGTTCTGTTCGGCGCGCGAGAGCGGCCGCGTCCAGCCGCGTCTTGCCTGCAGGGCGAGCACTATGTTTTCGCGCACCGACAGATCACCGACGATACCGGCCGTCTTGCGGTCTTCCGGGCAGAAACCGAACTTGTGGCGGATGGCCGCCCGCGGCGACGACAGATCGACCGTCTGGCCGTCGATCTCGGCGGTGCCGCTGTCGGCGCGGTGGGCGCCGAAAAGCACTTCGGCCGTCTCGGTGCGTCCCGAGCCGAGCAGGCCGGCGATGCCGACCACCTCGCCGGCCCGGACGTCGAGATCGAAAGGATTGATACGGCCGCGGCGGCCATAGTTCCGGAACCGGTAGCGCATCCGGCCCTCGGCGGTCTCGATGCGCGCAGCATGAATCTCGGCTGCGAGCTCACGGCCGATCATCATGGCGATCAGGTCGCGCCGGTTGAGCTCCGACGTCTCGCGGGTACCGACGAGATGACCGTTGCGCAGCACGGTGATGCGGTCGGAGATCTCGTAGACCTGCTCAAGGAAATGGGTGATGAAGATGATGCCGAGCCCGCGCGCCTTCAGGCGCCGGACGATGCGGAAGAGCATAGCGACCTCGTGCGCGTCGAGGCTCGCCGTTGGCTCGTCCAGGATCAGCACCTTGCCGGACAGATGGACTGCGCGGGCGATCGCCACGACCTGCTGGATCGCCACCGAATAGCTTGCGAGGTCGCGCGTCACGTCGAGGTCGAGCTCGTACTCGGCAAGCAGTTCGCGGGCCTTAAGGTTCATGGTGCGCGTGTCGACCATGCCGAAGCGGCGCGGCTGGCGGCCGAGAAAGAGGTTTTCGGCGACGCTCAGGTTCGGCAGGAGGTTGACCTCCTGGTAAACGGTGCCGATGCCGAGTCGTTGGGCGTCAAAGGTATCGCGGGGATCAATCTCTTCGCCATCGAGCAGGATGCTGCCGCCGTCCCGCCGATAGGCGCCGGTCAGGCACTTGATGAGCGTCGATTTGCCGGCACCGTTTTCACCGAGCAACGCATGAACCTCGCCGCGCCTGAGGTGAAAATCGACCTTGTCGAGAGCCTTCGTTCCGGGAAAGCCCTTCTCGATCCGGACGGCCGAGAGAATATTGTCGTTGCTGGTCTGCATGAAACTGTCTCTGCACTGGAAGACAGCGTAACGCCCGTTTCGGGACGTCACGCGCCATTCCTCGCCAAGGATCAGGCGTTCTTTCCGCGGAGACCGGTGAGGCGCCACGGAACATTGCGGCCCGCGCGAACGTAGCGCGCGGGCCGCAAGCGAGATCAGTAGCCGAGGCCCTTCTTTTCCTCATAGACCTTCATCGGGTCGTCGGCCTGGGTGTAGAGCTTCGATTCCGTCTGGATCCACTTCGCCGGTTCCTTGCCATCCTTCAGATAGGTGGCAAGCACGTCGAAGGCGGGGCCGGCCATGTTCGGCGTCAGCTCGACCGTGGCGTTTGCTTCGCCGGCGGCCATGGCCTGGAAGATGTCGGGCACGGCGTCGATCGAGACGACGAGGATGTCCTTGCCGGGCTTCAGGCCGGCCTCCTTGATCGCCTGGATGGCGCCGACGGCCATGTCGTCGTTATGGGCATAGAGCGCGCAGATGTTCTTGCCGCCGTCTTCAGCCTTCAGGAAGCTTTCCATCACTTCCTTGCCCTTCGTACGGGTGAAGTCACCGGTCTGGCTGCGGACGATCTTCAGATTGTCCTTTCCGGCGAGTGCCGCTTCGAAGCCCTTCTTGCGGTCGATGGCCGGCGAGGAGCCTGTCGTACCCTGGAGCTCGACGACGTTGCAGGACTTGCCCGCCACCGTATCGACGAGCCACTTGCCGGCGACATTGCCCTCGTGGACGAGATCGGAGGTCACCGCCGTCAGATAGAGTTCCTTCGGCGCGTCGACCGTGCGGTCGAGCAGTATCACCGGAATTTCCGCGTCCTTGGCTTCCTGCAGGACTTCGTCCCAACCGGTTGCGACCACCGGTGCGAGAAGGATGGCGTTGACGCCCTGGGCGATAAAGGAGCGGATCGCCTTGATCTGGTTTTCCTGCTTCTGCTGCGCATCCGCGAATTTCAGATCGATGCCGCGCTGTTCGGCCTGCTGCTTGGTCAGCGTGGTCTCGGCAGCGCGCCAGCCGGACTCCGATCCGATCTGGGAAAAGCCGACGACGAGATCGGCGGCAGATGCGCTGCCGAAAGTGCAGGCAGCAAGGATCGTTGCACTAGCAAGTGCCTTCACGAATTTCATGATTTCCTCCCAAAGAAAGCTGCTCTCCGTGCAGCTGTCGAGAAAAAATCATATAATATTACTTTTGTAAACTAACATTTCCGCACCTTCGGGTTCAATCCACCGAAATTCATCCCAAAATCGTGCGGGAGGGCTCTGGTACCTTGTTACAGTGTGGCCAGAGTGCGATTGGGGAGTGCGCCCTGATAGAGTTGCTGCAGCCGCACCTTCTCCTCCAACGCCACGATGATGTCCTCGCCGAAGTCCACCCCGTGAGCCGCTTCGATTTCGGGAAGTCCGCCAGGGGTAAAGACATTGGCCTCCAAGACCCGATCGCCGACGATATCGAGGCCGACCAGGAACATGCCGTCCTCGATCAGTTTGGGCCGCAACTTTTCGGCGATGGCGAGAATTTCCGGTGTGACGGTCGCCGGTTCGGCAGTGCCGCTGGCGTGCAGGTTCGAGCGGACATCGCCCTTTGCCGGTACGCGTCGGAAGGCGGCATAGACGCCTTTGCGCTCGAGCGGCCGCCCATTCATCAGGAAAAGCCGAATGTCGCCGCCGACCGCATCCGGAAGGTAGTTCTGCGCGATCAGATATCCGGTCCCGCTTGCCGCCTCGAAGATCTGGTTGAGATTGGCCTCGTCCTTGGATCGTATCTTGAACACATTCTTGCCCCCGGATCCCTGCAGCGGCTTCAGAATCACGCCGTCCGGGTGGTCGTCGATGAAGGCACGAATTTCCTCGATGCTCCTGGAGATCATCGTCGTCGGTCGCACCACCTCCGGGAAGCCCTGGAAGTAGAGCTTGTTCTGCGCCAGCGCCAGGCCATCCGGATCGTTGACGACGATTACGCCCCGGGCCGCGGCAAGCCGTCCGAAATTGGTCCCGACATAGACCGCCCAGGGGCGCCGGTCGGCGTCCTCGGAGGGGTCGTTTCTAAGGAAGAGCACCTGCACCTCGCTTATCTCCATGGTACTGACCTTTTCCTGCGCGCTTCTGAGGCTCGCGAGCAGAGTTTCCGGCTTCTTCGGTTTCGAACCGGTCAGGGTCGTCGCGCGGATGAGCAGGCTGTCGTCCGGGCGAAGTACGAAGTCTCCGGGCGTGACATAGCAAACCTCGTGGCCGCGCGAGAGCGCAGCCAGAGCCAGCGACGTCGTCGTATAAAACGTCGCCTCGCCCTCGATGGAGTTGACGAAAAAGGCGATGCGCATGGGCGTCTCCTAGCTGTCCAAGAGGTCGAGCGGGGACATTCCCGATCGCGCTCTCTCAAGTCGCGCCGGGGTTTGCGGATGGTCGATGAACATGGGACGCACCGCCGGGCCCCCTAGCAGTCCGCGGGCACTGAGCTCCTGCATGACCCTGAAATGCGAGGCCGCGATCTTTCCCATCCAGAAGGGTTCGAGAGCTCCGCCATCGGCCAAATGGTGAAGCAGTTGCAGGAGCCCTCGCAAATAGATGGCGTCCTTGACCAGGCCGCCGCCGCGGTAGACGCGCAACACCACGTTGAAGGCATCCGCCTCCGGCAGGCTGCGTTCTCGCGCGAGCAGCCGAAAAGTGTCCGGTAGCGACGCCCCGTCGAGCATGGCGCCACAGGCAACGACGCGCGCAGCGATCAGGCGTAGCCGTTCGCTGGTCATGCCGCCGGACAGATATTCTGCGAAGACCGCCAGCCCCTCCTGCATGCCCTCGTATCCGGCAAGACCCGAGCGAAACAGGCGCAGCCCCTGGGCGGAGCCGTTGAAATAGGTCAGGAGATGAACGCCGATCTCGTGGCTGAGGATCGCTTCGACGCGATCGATCGGCATCAGCGTGCTGCGCGAGATTAGCAATCGCCGGCCCGAGACGAGCAGGCCGGAGGGCAGGTCATCCCGCACTTCGACGCGCGCCTCGAAGTCGCTGCAGCGGCGCTGATATTCGGCGATCATTTCGCGCGCGCGTCTTTCGACGAAGTGGCAGTCCGCCGGTGCTCGGATCGCAGATGCGGAATGGCGGCACTTCTTTGCGCCACTGTCGCTGACGGCGAGGATAGCCTCGGCCACCCGCAGGAGCTCGGCCTCCACGGGGCCGTAAAGGGCCCGACCGAATTCGATGAACTTTGTCGTTTCCCGTGCGGAAAGGATCGAGAGTTGCAGATCAAGCTCCTGCTGCTTCTCCCGGTACAATTGATAGAGCACCGGATCCTCGAGGTGCTCGAAGGGGATGGAAAAGAGCTTCCGCTTGGCCGCTTCCACCTGCAGGGTCAACGGTCGATAGAGGAAGCGCGGCGCACGATCGAAACCGCTGGCAGCAAACTCGCTCCAGGCGGCCTCCGCGTTGATCGGCGTGACGGCAAGCAGGAAGTCGAAAGTCGAGGCCACCTCGTCGATGCAGCGGTCGGTGCGCACGACGGCGTCGACAAAGGCCTTCCGCCCCAGCGCGCGATGGGTGGAGGCGGTCAGGCTCCCCGTCGAAGTGGCGAAAGCCGCAAAGGCATGCAGGCCGGCATCGAAGATCGTTGCGATCAGACGCTCGCGCAGCTCCGGGTAGATGTTGCCCGACTCCTGCTGCCGATAGACCGGCGCAAAGCGCACGCGCATCAACGGAAAGGCCATGTCGAGCGCACCGGCCGCAGTTCGCCCGTCGGGCCAGTTGTGGACTTCGACTCGCGGTGTGCGGAACTTGACCTGGATCGCCTCGATGGCGGCGATGAAGGCACGTGCGGCTGCACGGATGGGGCCTGCTTTTTCCGCGGTAACTTCGATTGTGAAGGGCGGCAGAAACGGTTCCTTGTCGGTGAGCAACTCGTCAGAGGCAAGTTCCCCCATTTCGAGCACCATGAAGGCACCGAAGCGGCGCTCGAGAAGCGCCCCGACGGCCGAGACGATCAGTTCGGCGGTCGGGCCGTCTGGCGCGAGAAGATAGGAAGCGTTCGCCTGGGTGATTTCGCGCGCGACGGGAGCGTGGTCGACGTCCGAGATATGGACGCAGAGAAAGGGGAGGGGGCGATCGATATGAAGGCGGCCGCCGTCCGGCAGTTCCTTCCTCACCGCCTTGCCCGCTTCGATTGCCGCGAGCGCTTCGGTCAGCCAATCCGGCTGCCTCGATTTCACAGCGACGGGTGCGCTTGCCGACTTCATCGCTCCGCCTCCAAGGCTTCGGCGAGCACGGGCAGCGTCGAAGCGAGCAGTTGCCGGAGCGCGCCAAGCGTTTCGGCGAACGGTTCTCCGGTCCATTCCTCCATGAAGATCTTCTTGAACTCGACGGCAATGGCGCAGCCCGTCTGCGGGAACTGTTCGTGGATGAAGCGCGCCTGGTAGCCGCGGCCCTGAAAGGCGATGTTTTCCCGGACGTCGAGGCGGCCGCCGGGGAAGTCGAAGGACCGGACAGCTTCTACGAAGCGATCGACAACCGGGGCCCATTTTTTCCGGTCCATGGAAAAGGTGCCGATATTGACGTCCGGCGCTTCAGCCGCCAGCGTCGGCTTTGCCTGGCGGCCGGCGCGGCGGTGGTTGTAACTATGCACGTCGAGGACGACGAAGCGCCCGTGGCAGCGCTCGATGCCGCTGAGATAGGATTTCAGCATGGCGTAATATTCGTCGTGCATGGCCAGCGACGTTTCGGTGATTTCGCTCGGCAGTTCGCCCGTCCAGACGTTGAGACCCCAGGCCTGTTCCGGCCGCATGTAGATGGCGCCATCGCGCGGCCGGTTGAGATCGACCTCGAAACGAGACCGGTGAACGACGATCCGGTTCGGTACGTCGCGGACGATGAATTCGGTAAAGGGGTCCTCCTCGCGAAGGCGCTCCTCCTCGGTAAGCCCGCAGAGGCGCTTCGCGGCGTCGCGCATCGCATGACCGTTGTGGATGGCCGTCGCGACGACGGGCGACTGGCCGCGAAGCTGCGTCCACCATTCGCCGGCGCCAGCGAGCGTCAATTCGGTGACTTCCTGAGCGATGTTCATGTCCGTGGTTCCGCTGCCGCATCCACTAGCCGATGGATGCGGTTCTCCAGCTACAATCCCGAACGAAGTTTTTCGGTTCCAAGTGTTGGAGGAGGACCAGACTTCTTCACGCGCGATTGATCGTGGGCAAGAAGAGCTCTACTTCCCGCTGCCGCTCAGGGCTGAGCGTTTCCACATTGGTCTTCCAGAATGCCTCGGCCTCGTCCGGCTCTGGCTCCCAGTTCCGGATCGACGTCACGTTGTCGTCGATCACCACACGGCGGTGGCCGCCGAGGCGCAGATATTCGTCTGCCAGCTTGCGCGCATTCATCTGTTCCATGGCCTTGCTCCAGGTTCTTCCCGGTTCAGAACTCCAGCGCCGTCGGAACGTTCCCGGCCTTTGGACGCTCTCCGGATACAGCTATGAAGTTTATACGCTTTTTGCTCTGCGGATGCGAGTTTCTGCTCGCCTCGTCCGCGGGCCTCTATCCCGCATCCCGGTCGGCGAGAGCGGCTTGCTCCGCAGTCGAACCTCGCCGCCTGCGTGCCTGGTGGCGGCGGGCGATCTTTGCGCGTACGGCCTTCAATGGCCGCGCCACCTCCTCCGAAAGCGCCTCACGGACGGCGTCGGAGATCGCGGAGACAACGAAATCGGCCTGCAACTCTTCGACCAGTTCGGCGCTCGGCGCGCCGTCTTCCCGCCAGAGCACGATGCCGATGCGGGCGATCGGCGCGATGCGTTTCAGCCGGCGCACGATGAACTTGGCGTGGCGAAGTGACTCCTGATCGAGGAAGTTCACGAGGATTGCATTGCGCCCCTGGAAGGGAAGCGCCCGAATGGTCCCGGGCTTCAAGTCCTGATAGCTGGCGGAAGCGACGTCCGCCCCTTGGACGCGGATGACCTGGGCGAGCATCGCCGCCGTTACGTCGTCGAGTTCGCCGCGTCCCCCGATGCACAGCACGGATTTTCCGTCTCCGAGAGGCAAGTCATAGTCGTCGCCCTGATCGTCTCCTTCGCCGTTGTTTTCGCCAGCCTCATCCTCCTCGTCCTCTTCTTCCTCTTCGGCGGCGATTTCCTCGAGATTGGCGACGAGCGTGCGGGCGCTTTGGGCAATCTGAGCCACCTGCGGCTCGGACAAGGCGCCCCGGGTGCGGTCGTGCTCAGCGAGCAGCAGAGCGGGAATTGCGACCGTGTCGTAGAATTCGACGAGATATTTCTCCTCGAGCATTTCTTCGGCGTTGTCGGTCGCCTCGTCCGGATCGCCGGCCAGCAGTCGTTGATAGAGCCGTTCCTTGGGGTCCAGCACCGGCTCGTTGCCCAACAGGATTTCGAGGAACTCGAACTGCGGGACATGGCGGCCGAGCACGACAAGGCAAACCGTGAGCGGCGTCGACAGCACGAGGCCGACCGGCCCCCAGAGCCAAGCCCAGAAAATCGCCGCGACGATGATCGCGAGCGGCGAAAGGCCGGTCCGCGACCCGTAGAGCCAGGGCTCGACGACGTTGTTGCTTAGGAGTTCCAGGACAATGAAGAGAGCCGCCGTCCAGAACAGCAGGCTCCAACCCGGAGCGGCTGCGAAGGCGAGAAACAGCGGAAGGACAGCGGCGATGACGGGGCCGATATAGGGGACGAAACGCAGCACGATGGCGAGCATTCCCCAGAGGATCGCATTGGGTATGCCGAGCAGCCAGAGGCCGAGCGCCAGCGGTATCCCGTAGGTGATGTTCACCACCAGCTGCATGAGCAGATACTGGCCGACCCGCGCGGCGGCATCCTGCAGTGCCTCGGTCGTGCGGTGCAGATCGCCATAACCGACAAGCCGGATGAAGCGGTCGCGCAGGTCCTCCCTTTCGAAGAGCATGAAAATCACGACGACGATGACCAGACCGGTCGTGGCCAAAGGCCCGAGCAGGGGATTGATGATATTCCTGAGCGTTTCGATCGGGCGCTCAGGAGAAAATATCTCAACGAGAAGCGGTTTTTGCCCCGGTTCCGGTGCGGGGGATACGGGCGTTTCGGCCCTCGGCCGGCTGATTTCCGTGCTGATCCTTTCCACGACGCGGCTGATGCGTTCGAAGATGCGGCTTTCCGATCCCGCCTCCTTCAGAACCCTGATCTTCTCGATAATGTTGTACTGGTAGGTGGGGAGATTCTGCGCCACTTCGCTGACCTGCAGGGCCAGGATGACACTGAATGCGGAAAGGAACAGGAAGGCTGTCGCCACAGTACCGATAACCGCGACCGAGCGCGGCAAGCCGGCTCTTCTGAGCCGCGAAACCACGGGCGCCAGCGCAAACGTAAGCAGGATCGCGATCGCCAGCGGCAGAAACACTTCGCTGGCGAAATAGAGAACGGCCACCGTCGCCGCCGTCGCGGCAAGCGTTGGCAGCCGGGAAGGCTGCGCGATTGCAGCCGATCCCGGCGCGAGAGCGATCTGCAAAGTTCGGCTGGCGACTTTGACCGGATCCTGGTCGGCTCTCCGCGAAAACCTCAGCATCTTATCCCCCATGCCCGAAACCTTCAGACTGCCTTGTGCATCTCCGAAGGGCCTTGGGCAAGATGAGGCCTACACGACGGCGCTGCCGGCGAGCAGGGCAAGGATCAGGAAGAGCAGGAATATGGCGAGCGCCAGATAGAACAGGATCTTGGCGATCCCGGCCGTCGCCGCGGAGATGCCGGAAAAACCAAGGAAGCCCGTTATCAGCGATATGACCAGGAAAATGAGAGCCCACTTGAGCATGGCGCGACCTTTGTTCGTGACGTCCTGCTAAGCAAGTAGGGCGGCCATGGACGAAGCCTAGCGCAGCAGCCTTAAAATTGGCCCCGACTTTTGGAAGGCACGATGCGTAGTTTCGAAGACTTGCAGCGTCCTTTGTGCATCCTCAAGGGCGCATGGCGCTTTAGAGGAGCAATCGCCTACTACTTGTTGGGCCAGACCTCCTGCTCCCTGGTGACGTCGGCAAGACCGCGCCGTGCGTCCGGGTTGCCGGTTGCGGCGGCTGCTTCGAAGATTCGCTTCGCCTCGGCGAAGCGGTTGAGGTTGAGGTAGGCATAGCCGCGCAGCACCATCAGGTCGGTACGCTCCGTGGAAATCCGCCGCAACTGATCGAGGAATATCAGGGTCTCGCGGTAGCGGCCGGCATCGAAGGCGGCGATTGCCCGGTCTGCCAGTATGGCGGTCTGCAGTTCGGCCACGCGGGCACGGCTTTGCGGCGACTTCGTCGCGGCCACGGCCGCCTTGCTCGTCAACCCGGCGCGAAGATAGGCCAGGCTCTGGCCGTAGGCGGCATCCTCCCTGACGGCGGAAGCGGGAGCACGGAGCGCAACCTCGAAAGCCTCGGCGGCTTCCAACGGACGGTTCATGTCCATCAGGCACCATCCCCGTGCCAACGCCGATTGCGGCGACAGGCGGGTCGGGTCAAGGGTCTCACGGCAACCGATCGTCCTTCGCACGACCTGACGCGGCGAGGTGGCGACCCGCGCGGGCGAGCCGTCTTGTCGGCGGATGGCGGAAACGGCCGGCTGACTGCCTTCCACTGCGTTCGGCTGCGCGACCTGTCCCGGCGGGGCCGGAAGCGGACCGGGCGCCGCCGGCTTTTCCGGCTCCGCGAGACGAGCGATCCGCTCCGAGCGGCCGGCCCAGAGCCGCTGGATATCGGCCGTGCCGGCCGTGTCGCCGAGCTGATGGCGGGTGAGCGCCAGGCCATAGGCGGACGGTTCGTCATCCGGTTTCCAACGGAGCGCCGTCGAAAACCATTGAAGGGCCGTCTGCGGCTGTCCGAGCGCGCGGGCATACCAGCCGAACTGCTGCGCGGTTGCCGGATCGCGCGCCTTGACGGTCTCCTGTGCTATGCGCTGAAGGACTTCACCCGTGAGAACCACCGGCGGTTCAATCGCCAGCAGATTGGCGGTCGCGGCCATATAGGTTGCGCGAGCGTCGGCCGACGCATCCCGCCAGGGATAAAGCACCTTCTCGGCTTCTTCCGGCGCCTTACGGTCGATCAAGGTCAGCGCCAGGCCCTGCGATGCCGACGCCGAATCCTGCTTGTCGCGCGCACGCCTGAACCATTGCTCCGCCGCGCTCATGTTCTTGCGGCGCAAGTGATACCAGCCGAGCAGCAGCGCATCCGAGGCCGTTGCCTGCGTCTCGACCAGCCTTTCGACCCGCTGCAGGTATTTCGGGTCGACGGCGAGCGTTGCGTCGCCTTCGCCCTCGGCAACGAAACGGCGGGCGAGGTCGTCACGGATGCTTTCGAACTCCAGGGTTCCGGATGCGTTCGGTCTCTCGTAGGAAAGCAGTTCCTGGACCATGGCATAGGGCAGGAGGGCTGCTGCCTTCTGCAGCGTCGCGAGCCGCTCCGGTTCGCTATCGCAGTTTCTGAGTATGTAGAGATAGGCGTCGCGTGCCCGTCCTTGGCGCTTCGTTTCCGAAAAAGCTTCGGCGACGCGCCAAAGCACGTCAACCTCGCTGCAGGTGAGCAGGATGGGCGTGCTCGCCCCGACCTGAATGACGGTCTCGTATTGTTTGAGATCGGAGGCATTGATGAGCCTCGCCCGGGCCTCGGCGACATCAAGGCGCTCGAGGAGGTCGGCAGGCGGCTGCCAACCGGGCTCTTTCGTTTGCCGGTCGGCGATCGCCTTGCGAACCTCCGCGTAGCGGCCTTCCGAATAGAGTTGCCACATGGATTCGAGCTGCACGTCCTTGTTGCGCGGAACTGCCAAGGGATCCTCGGGAGGGGTCCAATTGGGATAGAGCGCTCTCAGACGCGAAATCTCCGCCTGCAGGCGGGCCGTGTCGCCCTGGCTGGCGAAATAGCGCAGCGCCGATTCGTCCACGGCCGGCGGCTTGTCAGCCGGAGGGATTTCTGCTTCTGACGGCGTCTCCGCCTGGGCGACGTCCCGCGAACCTGGCTCTCTCACGCCCGTTTTGCTGTCGCCGGCGTCACTGAAGGGAATCGCCAGTTCCGGTGCGGCACTGGCGATGAGGTCTCCAAGTCCCTTGCGCAGATGGCCGCCGTCGGCGATGCCGGCGATGCCGATCACCGTTGCGGTGACACCTGCGAAGGCTATGACTGGAAACTTCATAAGCACTCCGGATGCTTTTCCTCCACGAAAGACAACCCCAGAAGATGCAGGGTCGATGGGTAATATTGCGTCGGGCGGAACGTCTTGGCGTCCTCTGGCACCTTCGTGCCCTGGAGCACACAGGCCAGAAGATGGTTAATAATCCGATAACCCGGGTCGGTGAGGGTCGCGCGCACCGCCCCGCTTTGGAGATCGCGGGTGAGAAGCTCGCCTTGCGGTCCAGACATCCCACGTTGCAGTCTGGAAAGAAACTCCCGATCTGATTGGTCTGAGCGGACGAGGTAAAGCGGAATGCGCAAAGCGTTGAAACCGAATTCTCGCGGAAATCCGGCGGCCGGCTTGAGCGTCGTCTTGGCGCTGACCCAATCGGCCGGCATGTCCTGTGGTCCGAATTTCATGCCCTGGATCATGGTCTTGCCGTCCGCCGCGAGCGCCTGCCATTTCGGCGAAGGAACCAGGCGGTCGAGCACGGGCAGTGCTTCGAACACCCAATAGGAAGGATTGATGACCGGGCCATCGTCCCGGTCGGCGGCTGAAAACCCCGCGACACCGGGCAAGAGCAGCGTGCGCCCGCCATGCTCGACGACGGTCTTGTCGAGAATGGCCCTGGCGATCGTGGCTGCCGCCTGCGAATAATCGCTACGGCCCCAGCGCTCGGCAGCGCGCGCCAGGCCATAGGCAATCAGGATGTCGCCGTCGGTTGCGTTGTTGATGTCGGTGACATGGGGGTCGTTGTCCGGGCTCCATTTCCAGGCCGCGAGTCCATCGTCGCGCAACAGAAGCTCGCGGCGGGTGAAGGACCAAATCTGCTCGAAATCGGCCGGTTCGTTTGCCAGGAACGAGAGCAGCAGGCCGTATCCCTGTCCCTCGCTATGGCTGACATTGCCATTGGCGTCGTCAAGGATGCGCCCGTCCGGATCGAGAAACTTCAACTTGTACTGCGCCCAGGCGTCGGCTTTCACGCTTGCCTGCCTCTCATCCGCTTCGGCCGGCCCGACCAGCGTTCCCAGAAGGACCGCGAATATCAACAGGTATCTCATGTTCGGCGCCCCAGTTTACCGAGCAGCACGGCCGTGGCCAGTCCGAGCACGACTGCAAGGCTGACGAGCAGTACCGCATAGAAGAGAATGTTCGTCGAAAGCCAGTTCGCGGCGATTAGGCGATAGTTCCAAAAGGACGGCGGTTGCGTCTCGACGAGGCTGAAGCGGCGAGCGGGCGTGGCGCTCACCTTGTCATCGACGGGGTCGTAGACCGCTATGTGCCCCGACACATCGCTCCATCGGGACGTGTCCGCGATCGCCGCCACCCCCTCGCGCAGCAATGCCGGCGAAGGAGCTGCCACCACCGTCCAGGTGGCGTTCTCTGCGGGATTGGCCGATTGTGCCACCAGTAGGGTCGCCGCTTCCGGCGGCACGAACGGCGTCTCGGCCTCTGGTATCAGTCGCAGCGAATTCAAGGAAATGTCGAAATTCTCCTTGAGCCAGCTCTCGAAATCGACGATGGCGCTCCGCCAGCCGCCGCCCTTCAGCCGCGTCTGCCATTCGTCTAGCGCCGTTTGTGTGTTGCGCCCCTGGGCAACGTCCTTCGCGCTCCCCCAGGACGCCTGGCTGACCGTGTCGATCCCCGCCTGCGTCAGCACCATCGTCGGCAGCTGCGGCATGGCGCCGATAAACAGCGCTTGCCTGCCGTCGGCCACCAGCGGATCGGCGATCGATTCGATCTGCATCGGCCGGCCACCGGCCACGGCCAGCTTCGCGATGAAGGTCCCAGCCGCGGAAAGCGTGTCGGCGTCGGTCCTATCGATGAAGAGTGCCACCGGATCGGCGCTCCCGCGATACGGATAGGCCGAGCCGGACGTTGCCGCCAGATCCGGGCGCCGTGCGATGCGGGCGAAATCGGGCATCGCGAATTCAGACGTGTCGAACAGGGCAAAGCGCGGTTCGGATGACGCGGCCATTCCGGGGGAGCACATCTTGTCGGCTTCGGTCAGCAGGACCGCTTCGAGTTCTATGAGATTGGCCCCCGGCCGGAAATGCCGCAGGGTCACATTGATCGGAAGATGACGAAGGATCCCGCCCGCTGACGCTTCCAGGGCGACCGTCGTGGCTATGTTGCCGTTCACATAGATGTCGATACGGCTTCCGGGGCGTACCGCCTCCGTATAGCCGGCGTCGAGAAGGATGGCGGCCTCGCCATAAGCGTCGGCATAGAAATCGGATGGGATAGCAACCTGGAGGGCCGTTCGGAACCGCCGGCCGGAAAACTCGCGCGTCGCGACGCCCAGGTCGGAGAAGCGCAGGCTCTTGCCGGAAAACACCAGCGGCGTTTGTGGCAGCCGCCAGCGCTCCGTCTGGATGACGTCGCGCGGGATGTTCGACGGTCGCTCCGTCGCCGCGGTGATCGTTTCGATCGCTGCCGCCACGGCCGTCCAATTGGGGCCGCTGAGGACGAGAACCGGCGCATGTGCTGTCCCGGTTTCGGCGAAGGCGGCAATCGTGCCGGTCGCCGCCTCCGCGGGCAATGAAGGAAGGAGGGGCTGGAGTTCCGTTGCGGTTCCGGCAAGAATCGTCAGCTCGCCGGGCTTGCCGAGGTCCGGCATGGCGCGGCTAAAGACGAACGATTGAGACGGCATCCGCCCGAGCAAGGCGACGCCCTGCGCCAGCCGCATCAGCATCGGCACACGGCTCGGCTGCTCCAGAGCAGGTGCCACGATATTGAACTGTGTCCGCCCGGTTTCGTTCGTGCCTACCGCCTGAATGTCTTCGATCGCGCTCAGCGCCCGGGGCTCCTCCCCCTCGAATGTGATGAAGGCGCTCTCCGAGGCGATCTCTGTCCAGAGTTCGTAGGTCGACTGGATCGTGCAGTCGGTTCGATGGCGGTGGCCTGCCCGGAAGCGGATCTCGTTCTCGCCGGTACGCAACAGGCCGGGCGGGATGTCATAGCTGCGCTCGTGCGGCTCGTCGGCTGCCTGCACCGCTCCTTCGCCGACCAGCTTGCCATTCACCAGGACGGACAGGACCGATGCTTCGGGCGCGACGACGATCGCGTTCTGATAGGCAAAGGTCAGCTTACGACCGGCTTGCGCCTGCGCCGGCGTCAGATAGATGGACCAGGCGCGCTCGTCCGCTTCGCCGGCAAGCGACAATGTCGGAAACGGCAGGATGAAGCGCCTGAAGGGCTCTGCAGCCGGGCGGAGCGCGTCTGCCTCGGGGCTGTCGGAGCTTGGCTGCGCATCTCGTCTTTGCGGCGCCGCTTCCAGCGGCGGTGCGGCGCGCAGTTCGGCGGGACGCTCGCCGGACATGTCGAAGGGGGAGGGCTGTGCAGCCGCCGGCGAACCGGCCAAGAACGCCATCAGGAGAGCGAGCGCGCGCTTCATCTACTCGCTCCTCCTTCGGTCTTGATGCTGCGGAAGAAATAAATCAGACCGCGGCTCATCTGATAAAGGGCAAGCCACAGGAACCAGAGCGTGCCGCGCACCAGGCCCGGATTGCCGCGCCGCATGCGCTGAAACTCGCTCCACTGCTGCGAGTTCGCAAAGATCAGATCGGCGACGAGGCTGTGGTGGCGAGCGACTTCCGGCAGATAGCGGCAGCCGACGATCGTCAAGTCACCCTCGGTCTCGACATTCCTGATTTTGACCGGCAGCGTTTCGAAGGTGCCGTCGCCGCTATAGGGCTGGAAGCGGATCTTTCCCTTCACATCGATCAGGAGTTCGTCGGTGGGCAGGCCGTAGACCTGGACTCTCGCCCCATGCGCCGAAACGTTCTCGATCGTTGCCGGGTAGGTTTGCTCGCCGAACGAGAACTCGCAGCGTCGGCTGACCTTCACGCGCCGCGACGCTGCCTTTTCACCCCGCTCGGAAACCACGCCGAGCGCACAGCCGGCCATGATCAGATTAAGGAGATTCCAGCCGCCGACGACGAGGGTAATGTCCGCCTTGTAAGGTTCCGTATAGACCCGGTAGATGGCGAGCGCCGTGGCAATGAGAAGCACGGCGAAGATGACGAAGAACGGCCGGCTGATCTCGGAAAGCCGGCTTTCGAGGACGGACTCGTCTTTCGCCGTCACCTTGAATGTCGGCTTGCGCGGGTTGAGCAGAACCGAGACGACCGCAGGCAGCAGATGGACGGTCTGCGCATATTCGTAGAGCTCGGATATCCATGGCCAGCGGAACGCTCCGTAGAGATAATTCTGCATCGTCAGGTTCACGAGCATGTAGACGAGCGTATAGGCAAGGAACTCGCCGCCGGAGGCGGTGAAGATCTGGAGGTCGAAGAACAGATAGAAAAGCGGCGCGAACAGGAAAATCGTCCGCGAAAACGGAAACAGCCAGAAGAGCGTCGACGACATGTAGCAGAGGCGCTGCGGTATGGACAGGCCGCCCTTGAGCAAAGGGAAGCGGAACATCAGGATCTGCATCATTCCCTGCGCCCAGCGGCTGCGTTGGCCGATGAAACTGGCGAAGGTTGCCGGCTGCAATCCGGCGATCAGGGGGCGGTCGACATAGACGCTGTTCCAACCGCGCCCATGAAGCGCCAGGGCCGTCTCGCAGTCCTCGGTGATGCTCAAGCCGCTGAAGCCGCTCGTATCCTCCAGCGCCTTGCGCCGGAGGACGGCCGCCGAGCCGCAGAAGAAGGCGGCGTTCCACTTGTCGAGACCGCGCTGGATGATGCCGTAGAACATCTCGTTCTCGCTGGGCATCTTCTCGAACGTCCTGAGGTTTCGCTCCAGCGGATCGGGGTTGAGGAAGAAATGCGGCGTTTGCACCAGGAAAAGGCGCGGATCGTCCTCGAAATAACCGACCGTTTCGAACAGGAAGTCGCGCGCCGGAGCGTGGTCGGCATCGAATACGGCGATCAGCTCACCGTTTGAATTGAGCATCCCGTTGTTGAGATTGCCGGCCTTGGCATGCTCGTTTCGGTCGCGGGTGAGATAGCGCACGCCGAGATCCTCGCAGAGTTTCTGCAGTTCCCTGTGTCGTGCGGCAGCGCGCTGCGCATCGACGAGATTGGTGGAATTGCGCTTCTGCAAAGTGGCGCCGTCGTCGAGCAACCAGACCGTCAATTTCTCGGCCGGGTAGTCCATGCCCTTGGCCGCGGCGAGCGTGTTGGCAAGTAAGTCCGCATCCTCGTTATAGGAGGGCACGAAAACGTCGACCTTCGGATATTTCCCCGGCGTCGCCGAACGCGACGGCCGCGGCGGAAGCGGCATGGCGACCACGAACAGGCTGAGGCCAAGCATCACGACGCTGTACATTTCCGCCAGGTAAAGCAGGAAGCCCGGAATGAAATTCTCCGGTTGGTTGACCGGCGGCAAGGTGCTTGTCGTACGCCAGTAGACGTAGCGCAGCACCATGGCGCTGCCGAAGGCGAGCGCGACGAGCCGCCATTTGCCGCCAGCATCCAGAAGCTTGATGAGCGCCATGAAGGTCACGACAAGGACGCTTGCGACCAGCTGCGTCTGCATGTTGACGGGCAGCGTGATGAGCGTGACCAGGCAAAGGGATATGACAACCCATGCGGTCAGAGTCGCGACCTTACTCATACATTTGCCTTCCAACAGCGGCGTTCATGCCGCTGGCAATGGTTTACAAAAGAAACCGGACCATGCGGTCCCGTTGAGCCCCATAGCAGACCCGAGTTAGCACCCTGTTAAGGGCAGGCCGTCCCTGCCTCTGGTGCGCAAGTCGGCGGGGGGACCACGACGGTGCCTGCCGCGCCGGCACCCGGCGGGCTCTGCAGGCTTCCGCCTGGCTGTGGCAAAGGTAGTGGCGCGACGACCGGCTGGCGCGTCACTTCAGGTTTCTCGACGGCAGTCGTCGCCCGAACGGGAGCCGTCACAATGGCGCGTCTCCGCCGTTCGAGCGCAGGCGCCTGGTCCGACTGCACCTCGGTTCGGTAGATGGGGCTGCCCGTGCGTCCCAGCCCTGCGTCGACCGCCGGCGGCGCCCCATAGGGGTTCCAGGACGGATCGCCGATGATGGTGCCGCTGATCGTATAGCCGTAGACGATACTCAGCAGTTCGTTTTCCGTCGCATCGGTTGCGCAATGGCGCAGCCGCACCTGTATGGTGCCATAGCTGCGCAGGGGCGAGCGCTGGCTTTCAGGCGGACGTATCTGCTGCCAGGCATAGAGGCAAGCGTCGCTGCCGCGCCGCCCGAAGGCATAGCCGAACGGACCGTAGTTATTCTGCAGGAAATAGGGCGACTGGGTAAGGGGGACGCCCGGAATGG
Organism: Sinorhizobium americanum; assembly: GCF_001651855.1. Classification (GTDB taxonomy): domain Bacteria; phylum Pseudomonadota; class Alphaproteobacteria; order Rhizobiales; family Rhizobiaceae; genus Sinorhizobium; species Sinorhizobium americanum. The sequence continues at coordinate 349,319 of NZ_LNQC01000076.1, forward strand.
CGCGCCCTGCCTCCCGCATCATTTCCGATGCGCGGACGGCCGAATAGGCTGCTGTCTTCTGATCGAGCCCGGCACCCGTAGGTCCGAAGAATGTGGCGCGGAGGTAGTTCTGTCCGGGTGTCGAAGCGGAGGTATGCAAGTTGACGTCCTGCTCGACGGCATTTCCGAAGCGCCGCTCGACCACGTTCAGGACCTCAGGTCCGCCGGGCGGCGGCAGGACGAGCGCGTTTTCCGTCGGTACGATGGTTGCGCCGGTTGGAACGCGGGCGCCTTCACGGGCCGTGCAGCCTGCAAGGGACAGCAACACGAGAACAATCAATCCGACGGCCTTGCCGCTGCACCGCAAACTGGCAACCTCCAAACTTGCCCCCACAGGGACGCGCGTCTTGTTGAAACGCGCAAGAGCCGCTGCGGCACATTGAATAGCTACATGTTCAGTCAATCGGCTCGATCTCTTGAAACAAATAGCAGGCAGAAAAGGCATGCAGAGGTCTCGCCGTCCGCATTCCACATCTCAACCTTGCGCCGCGACCACGAATCGCGATCGGCCGCCACGCCAGAAATTGCATAGTGCAAGTGGGGGTTTTTTCAAACCCGCATAACGGGGCACGTCAAAGCCTTCAGTCCAAACGGCGTCTTTGGCCGTGGCAATTTATATCAGCCGGAGGCAAGGCTAGCCCTTTGTCGTTCGAGGAACATTTCTGATTGAGCGCGGTTCGTCGTGATGGAGATTGACGCCATGAACGTGAATTCCGAACGCAGCCAGTCCCTTTGGATGGCAACCGCCCCGGAGCACCGAGCGCAGCCGCTTGTCACCAATGAGCGAGCCGATGTGGTCGTGGTTGGGTCCGGTATCGCCGGCCTCTCGGTCGCCTACGAACTGTGCCGCGAAGAACAGTCGGTGATCGTCGTGGATCGAGGCGCGCTTGCCCGAGGTATGACGGCTCGCACGAGCGCGCATCTTGCCTCCGTCCTCGACGACTTCTACCACGAACTCATCAGGCTGCGTGGTCTCGAGGAGGCACGACACTACTTGCACAGCCAAGTCAGGGCCCTTGATCGGGTTGAGCAGATCCAGGCATCCGAAAACATCGAGTGCGACTTCCGTCGCCTCGACGGCTATCTGTTCGCGGCGTCGGACGAAGACGTTTCCATCCTCGAGCGGGAGATCGATGCCTGTCACGGCCTCGGCTTCTCCGGCGTCGCGTGGGACAGATTGCCGGGTACGGGAGATGGCGGCGAGCACCGCTGCCTCCGTTTTCCGGAACAGGGACGATTCCATCCGCTCAAATATCTTGACGGTCTCATCCGCTGCATCGAACGCGATGGCGGGCGGCTATACGCAGAGACACCGGTCGTGAGCGTCGAAGAGAAGGGCGGCGAAACGATCGTCCGCACGCGGCAAGGCCATGAAATCCGCGCGCGAGCGGCGGTCATCGCAACGAATTCGCCGATCAACGACTGGATCGCGATTCATACGAAGCAGGCACCATATCGGACCTATGTCGTTGCCGGCCGAGTACCAAGCGGCTCGGTGGTCGATGCGCTGTACTGGGATACGCTGGATCCGTACCACTATGTGCGACTGCAGCCGTCAGGCGCAGAGCATGCTTGGCTGATTGTCGGCGGCGAGGATCACAAGACCGGACAAGCCGACGACCAGCCGGAGCGGATAGCGAGGCTCACGCAATGGGCAAAGGCGCGCTTCCCGCGAATGGGCGATCCGGAATATGCCTGGTCCGGCCAGGTGATGGAGCCGGTGGACTATCTCGCCTATATCGGTCGCAACCCCGGAAACGACAATATTTTCGTTGTGACCGGCGATTCCGGCGAGGGCCTGTCGAACGGCGTCGCCGGTTCGTTGATCCTGCGCGATCTTATCCTGGGCCGCGACAATGCCTGGACGGACGTCTACCAGCCCAATCGGATCTCGATCGGCGCAGCGGGCGAGTACATTTCTGAAAATCTCACCATGCCCGCCAATCTCGCCGAACATCTCACGGGCGGGGAATTGTCTTCGCTCGATGAATTGAAACCGGGCGACGGCGGCCTTTTCCGCCGTGGCACGGCAAAGCTTGCAGCCTACCGCGACACTGGCGGCGAACTCCATATTCGATCCGCGACTTGCACCCATGCCGGCTGTGTCGTGCACTGGAACGGCTTTGAGAGATGCTGGGACTGTCCATGCCACGGTTCCCACTTTTCGGTGGATGGCGAGCCCCTGAACGCGCCGGCCTTCAAGCCGCTTGCGGCCGCTGACGAATAGGCGCGCAGCGGCGGGACCACGATATCTTCCGGGCATTTATGGCCTCCAGGAACAACCGGCCGCGTGAGCCGTTCACAGCAGGCTGTTTGACAGGAACCAACGGCGAGACGCCGAGTGCGCGATAAACCGAACTATGATTGCATTATTGTGGGTGGGGGGCCTGCCGGTCTGGCGGCAAGCGTCTATCTGGCACGCCTCAACCGGCATGTGATCGTCGTCGACGAGGGAAACAGCCGCGCTTCGCTCATTCCGCGCTCCTACAATCATCCGGCTTTCCCCGACGGCGTTCCGGGCCAGGTGCTGCTCGACCGTATGCATGATCAAGCCGCCAGGTTCGGGGTTGAATATCTCGCCGCCCGTGCCGATCTGCTGGAGCGGGTAGGGGACAGCTTTCAGTGCAAAGTCGCCGGCCGTCTTCTCCGGAGTCGCGCGGTCATAGGCGCGACGGGCCTGGTCGACGTTCTTCCGCCCTGGCCGAATGCAAAGGAACTCGTGCGGAACGGCAATCTCAGGCTATGCCCGATCTGCGACGGGTACGAGATCAATGGCGAACCGGTGGTCGTCATCGGCAACAACCGGCGGGCGATGAAGGAAGCCGCATTTCTGCTCTCCTTCACCGACGATGTGACGGTGGCGACCTTGGGTGCCGAACCCGAGGGACAGACGCCTGCGGACATCAGGCCGCCCATTCGACTGCTCACAGCCCGATTGGCACGGCACGAGCCCGTCCCGGAAGACCGCATGGCGTTGGAATTCTTGGGAGGGGTAGCGATGAAGGCGGTGGCGGTATATTCGGCGCTCGGCTGCATGCCACAATCTCTGCTTGCGCAGGCAATTGGAGTGAAGCTTGACGAGGAAGGGCGGATACCGACCGATCAGCATCAGCGTACCGGCGTCCGGTTCTTCTACGCGATCGGCGATGTGGTGACGGGTCTGAACCAGTTGGGAGTCGCCATGGCGCAGGGGGAGATTGCCGCCGTCACCGCACACAATGATCTATCGGAGGCTTTCGGCAATGCTTGAGCGGGGCGTTCGTGAGGACGCGCGGCCTGGCGCGCTCAATCGGGTGAAAGACGCCGCGCCAGACCGATCTTCTCGAGGTTCGTTCGCAGCACCGCATCAAAGGCGACCTTCCTCCAAAGCTGCCGATAGCCGAGGCGTTGATAGAGTTCGAGCGCTCTTCGATTGGCAGCGGCGACTTCGATGCGAGCTTCATCGTAGCCGCGCTCAAAGATTTGTCTTTCGAGCGCTCTTACAAGCGCCGATCCGGCGCCCCGCCCCTTGAATGCCGGAGCCACCCAGATATCGCTGATGGTATCGTCTCCGTGCTCGCAGGCCCCGATCCCGGCAGCTTGGCCTTCGACCTCAGCCACCAGGATATTTGACCGCATATCCCGGAGAAATGGCACGAAAGGGTTGTCCTGCTCGACCGCCGTCGCGACTTCCGCCGGGATAAGCGGCTTTATCCCCTTGCGCCAGGCGGAGAGCCCCAGCCGGGCAAGAGCCTCCACTTCGTCCGCTAAAGCCGGCCGCACGACGATCATGCTGTCTGTCCCTCTCTAAGCGCCACCCCGCCGCTCACCACTCTATAGCGGGCCGGGCGATCATCAGCCAAAAGATCCCGAGGACCGCCGCAAAGGCCGGAAAGCCGAAGGCGAACCACAGGTGAAAGAGCCGATGGTAGCGTTTGGGCAATGGCTGCCCACCCTTGCTCGCGGCCTCGGCGAGCCTGTGCATCTCCATCTGCATCCAAACGACCGGCAGCCAGAATGCACCGGTGATCAGATAGAGGAGGATCGACAGCAGTATCCACCCCTCCGTCAGCGAGTAACCGACATGCCAGGCGAGCGCCACCCCTGTTATCGGCTGCAAGACGACGGCGGTGGCGGTAAACAGGAAGTCGGCCAGGACAACGATGCGCGCAACCGCAGCGATCGTCTCGGCGCGACCGGTGCGATGCGCCACGAGCATGAAGAACGCGATCCCCGCACCCGTGCCCAGAAGCACGGAGGCGCCGATGATGTGCAGGTATTTGAGAACGAAATAGAGCATCATCGCTCCTCCAGGATCGCCAAGGCGGCGAAGTGCAGCACGATGATCGGCCAGATCTTCATCAGCGGACCAAGCGGTTCATTCCACAATTCGGGAAGCAGGACCGTCCCGGCGGCGGCATAGAAGAGGGAAAGGGCAATCGCACCGTAGAGCCCGGCACGGCTCGTTCGACGGACCGCAATGGCAAGTCCGATGACGATGTCTGCGATTGCTCCGGCGACGACGCTCGGACCTGCGAGAACACCAGCGCGGGTGCGCTCCATCAGGTCGATGCCGATCTGGTAGCCGGTCGTCAGCGATATGACGCCGGTAGCGATCCAGAACAACGACAATACGACGAAGATGACCGGCTTCAGGAGGTAGAGCCTGGCAAACCATCTTTCCTGAACGGAAACCGGCGTTCTCGCCAGCGCCACCGAGAGCGCAGTCGGTTCTATCCCGGTATTCTCCGACCAGGCCCCGATGTCGCCCACGGCGCCGCGGGTGATCTCCTTCTGCGCCGTACTGCGCGTCGGCGGGCGCCAGCCGAGTGCTCCGGCAAGATCGCTGAGCTTATAGAGGAGGTCTGCGAGTGGAGCGGGTATGTTGAGGACCCGAGCCGGCGCCCAGCCAAACCAGTGCCGATAGGTTTTCACGACATCTTCGAAGGACAGGGCCTCCGGCCCGGCAATCTCCAGGATCAGTCGCTTGGGGGCACCCGGATGGACGAGCATCTCGACGGTGCGCGCCACGTCCTCGAGGCGCACGACCTGGAGCAGCCCGGTATTCGGCATGATCGGCCGCACGGGCAGAGCCGCCAGACCGCGGATGAGCGCACTGGCGCCAAAGGCGCCGGGGCCGAGAACGACCGAGGGGCGCAGAATGACCCAGTCGAGATCCCGGGCCATCAGTGCCTTGTCGCCTTCGAGCTTGGTTCGCGAAAAGGGGGAGGGCTGCTGCTTTTCTACCCCCATGGCCGAGAATTGTATGACACGGCGGACACCGGCCTGTTCGCAAGCCTGGAACAGGGCCGAAGGACCGCGGACGTGGACGCCGGACGTATCTTCGCCCGGCCCGTCCTGCAGTGTGCCTGCGCAATTTACGACGGCGGCCATGTTCGACAGATGGGGCAGCCAGTCTTCAGGCCGGATAGCGCGTGCAAGATCGATTTCCACGGCTTCGTCGGTCTTTGGCGGCGAAGAGCCCGGGCGAACCACGCGCACCACTGTCAAGCCACGCTCGAGAAGCTTCGAGCAGACGGCCGAGCCGATCAGGCCGGAAGCCCCGATAACGAGCACTCTCATCGTTCCTCCTTCGGTCGCCGGCGATCACCGCAATGCCCCGGCTATTGCGCGCGCGCCGTGCACGTTACCGCTCCAACAGGCGCCGGGCGGAACATGTTCCGTGAATGGGTGAGCAGCGGATTATCGAGAGAGCCTGCTCAGCACCTCGCGAAGCGTCGCCGCGGCCTCTTCCCGTTCACCGGACGACATGAGGTCGGGCTCTGCATCGAGCTTAAGATGCGGCAGTTCCTTGTGGATCGCGTCGCAAGCGTCGATGAGATTGGTCCTGAAGTCGACGACCCTGAAGGTTGCGATCGGATAGGCGAGGCCCTTGACCCGGACGCGTCCGACTTCCTCGCAATGGATCACATCCTGCACCTGCGCAAAAGTCTCGTAGGAGATCAGAACGGCGCCAGGCTCCGCTTCCTGCTCCAGTCGCGCGGCGAGATTCACTGCCCCGCCGATGATCGTGTAGTCCATCCGGTCTTCGCTGCCGAAATTGCCGACGGTGCAGTAGTCCGTGTGAATGCCTATCCGGCAGCGCAGCGGCGTCTCTATTCCGACGCCGCGCCAGGTTTCTCCGAGTTCGGTCATCCGCTTCTGCATGGCAAGGGCCATCGAAACGCAGGCAATGGCATCCTCCTTCACCCCGCTGGTCTCCGGATCGCCGAAGAACATCAGGATGGCATCGCCGACATATTTATCGATCGTGGCGCCGAAGGACAGCGCGATCTGAGACATTTCCGTCAGGTACTGATTGAGGAGCTGGGTGAGTTCCTCCGATTCCATCTTGTCGGTCGTCTCGGTGAAACCGGCGATGTCGGAGAAGCAGATGGTCAGTTTCTTGCGCTGGCTCGCGATGCTGACATCCTGCCGCCCGCTGAAAATCGAACTATAGACCTGCGGGGCGAGGTATTTCGCCAGCTTGCTCGACAGGGCTTCGAGGGCCGCCGATTTCTCGGAAAGGTCCTGCTCGCGGCGCTTGAGCTCCGTCACGTCGGAATAGACGGCGACCGTGCCGCCGCCCGAAATGCGGCGTTCGCTGATCTGCACCCAGCGATCCGAGCCGCGCTGCTGCAGGATCGTTCCGACGGGATTGCGGTGTGCTTTGAGGCGCTCGGCGATCCACTCGTCCTCCCGTCCGATGGCATCCTCGATCAGGCCGCGCTCCGCCGCGGCACGGATGATCGCCTCGAAACTCGTGCCGGAGACGACGGCGTCATCCATACCCGGATAGAGTATTTCGCGATATCGGCTGTTGCAGAGGAGGAGCCGGTCCTCGCCATCGTAAAGCGCGAACCCTTCGGAAATGCTCTCGATCGCATCGATCAGGCGCTGGCGGGCTTCGGCGACTTCGCGCAGGTTCTTCTCCTCGACCTCGATCGCCGTGTCGCGGAAGAGGCGCAACGCCTTGGCCATCCGGCCGATCTCGTCGCGCCCGGTATCCGGCAGCGTCACCCGCAGGTTGCCGGCGGCGATGGCAAGCATGCTGTGGCTGAGACCGGCAAGACGGGCAAGCAGGTTACGGTCGACATAGAGCCAGACGATCAGTATCGAACTCAGCAAGCTGAGCAGCGCGGAGCCGAGCACGATCCCGGTGCCATAGCGCCGCACCGTCCCGGCTTCGGCGCCCGCGTCAGAAATATCACGTTGCGCCGCCGCCACGAGGCGATCTACGGCAAGGGTCAGTTTGCGTGAAAGCTGATCGTTTTCCGCCACCAGCTTCTCGCCCTCTGCCAGGACTGCAAGTTCTTCGCCGCGCGCGCCCGGAATGCTTGCCGCGCCGTCGATCAGCGCCTTGAACTCGTCGACGAGTTGGCGGAAACGCTTGCGCAATTGCTCGTCGAATTCGGGGGTGATGGCCTCCAGCGCGTCGACCGAGCGGTGCAGCGGAAAGGAAAGCAGCGACAGGTCGCCCGGTGTCGGCACGACGGCAGCCTGCAGAAGCGTGTCGTTGATTACCGCGATCTCCCGTTGCGCCGTTTGCTGCGGAATATAGGCGGCGATTGCCCGGGCGAGGTCTCGTGTCGCCGCAGCTTCCGCTTCCGGTGACAGTGTCGGATCGATCGTCGCGGCCCGCCATCGCGGGACCTTCGAGTTCATCACGAGAATGCCCGGGGCGACGAGCCGCTGGCTGGCATTGGTGGTCGCCGACAGGCGGCGCAGCAGCTCCTCCTTCCGGACCACGGCGTTGAGACGGGCGGTGACGAGACCGTCGAGGGCGTTCAGGTTGCGCCGCAGCCCCACTGCCGCCGCTTCGATTTCGGCAACGACCGCCGAGCTGAGCGTCGTTCCCTTCAAGGCGGCAAGCAATTCCTCCAGGCGCGTCATCTCGCTGCCGATCGCCGCCGACACCTCGGTGTGCCGGGCTCGGCTGGTCGAAGCAAGGACGGCGGGAGCGGTGGCGGCGACCCGCTCGGCATGGCGGGAGAGTTCGAGCGATAGAAGCGCGGACGGGGCCCGGCGCTCCGTTACCCGTTCGAGCACCTGGCTGAGCTGAAGAAAGGCGTACAGGGCGCCGGCCGTCGCAAGCACGGCGAAGGCACTGATGCCGAAGAAGGCGAGCAGCAGACGACCGCGAATGCCGAGACGATCAAACATCGCGGCCCCTGGATCCGGCTGAGGCGGTCAACATCGTCCGCATGGATTCTTCAGATGCGTGCTGCTGCGGTGAGCCGCCGGTTACTCCAGCGGCACATACTCGCCACCCTTCCAAACATACCATACCCAATTCTGAACGGTGAGGTCGCCCTTCTCGTCGAAATCGATGCGGCCGAGCACCGTCTCGAACGCGTGGTTGCGCAGCGCCGCGATGACTTTGTGCGGTTCCAGTGACCCCGCCTTTCGCGCCGCCTGTGCCCAGACTTCGGCGGCGCCGTAGCTGTGCAACGTCCAGGAATCGGGCTCGAAGTTCTCCGCCCGGAAGCGCTCGACAACCTCAGCCGCTTCGGCATTGCGACGCGGGTCGGCGACGAAGGTGAAGAGTGTTCCTTCGGCAGCTGGTCCGGCGATCAGGCCGAAGGCCTCGGTCGCCGTGTCGTCACCGGAAATCACCTGCACCGGAAAAGCGCGCTCGCGCGCTGCACGAACCATGAGTGCGGCTTCCGTGTGATAACCGCCAAGATAGAGCACCGCGATACCTGCCGTTTGCAGGTCCGCGATCTCGGCCGAGTAGTCGTCCTTCCCCGGCTCGTAGCTTTGATAGATCGCCTCGGTGACGCCACGCTTGTTCAGTTGCTTCTTTGTCTCTTCGGCGAGACCCTTGCCGTAGGTCGTATCGTCGTGAAGAATTGCAACCTTCTTGGTCCCCCAGTGGTCGGCCAGGTAGTTGCCGGCCTTTAAGCCCTGGGCATCGTCGCGACTGCAGACCCGGAAGACATTGGCATGGCCTTGCTCGGTCAAGGTCGGATTGGTCGAGGACGGAGAAATCTGCAGCACGCCGGCCGCGGCGTAGATTTTGGAGGCGGGGATCGAGGCGCCCGAGCAGTAATGGCCGACAACGAACACAGCACGGTCGGCGACCAGTTTCCGGGCCGCCGCAACGGCCTGCTGCGGATCGCAAAAATCGTCCGCCACGATCAGTCGGACCTGCTCGCCGAGCACGCCGCCGGCGGCATTGATCTGCGCGACGGCCATCTCCGCGCCGCGTTTCAACTGCGTGCCGGTCCAGGCGAGTTTGCCACTCATGGGGCCGGCGACGCCGATCAGAACTTCCGCGTGAGCCGGAAAGCTGAGAGCAAGGGCGAGGGCGGCAGCGAGGGCGAGAGGTCGGCGCATGAACACCTCCGCCTGCAATATACTCTTGATGTTTCGGTGCGGCTACGTGTGGTGGCGATAGGGCGCGGGTCCTTGCACATGTGAGGACGTCAGCCGTTGATCGGCGGCCCGTCCGCGGCGTGAGCCCAATATTGCGGCAGCTCGTCGTTGATCGTGTACCAGGGTGCCTTCGAGCCGACGAAAATGTGCTCGTTCGGCCGCATCGTCGGTTCGTCGGCGAGCGGACCGAGCGCGACATGCACATAGTCGCCGTCGCGGACGACGGAATAGAGAAAGGAGCCACATTTGCCGCAATGGGCGTTGTGCGCGTTCTCCTCGCCGTAGGTCTGGAGATGGTCTGCCCCTTCGGTGACGGTGAATTTCGCGCGCTCGATGCCGGCAAACGGTTTGAAGGCGGACCCGGTCGTCCGCCGGCAATCCGCGCAATGGCAGTTTGCGGCATAGCGGAACTCGTCGGCGACGACATAGTGGACGGCGCCGCAGAGGCACCGTCCGGCTAGCATGCGAACGCGTTGGTCTGTCATGATACTCCTCACCGGTCGCCTCCAAGACGAAGCCGCGGCCTCCATTCCCGAGAGGAGAAGTCTTTCGCAACGCCTGCGGGATTTCAAGGCTGCTCACCGGGATGACGCACAAATCGAGCGGAAGAAGTAGGAGCAGGGGAATGACGCTTTCTGCTCCGATCTCATCAGACCAGCGGCGCACCGATGATATCGATGCCGTTCGCGGTGCAGCATCGCGTCAGGACCGCGATGATTTCCGGTGTCGGCGCCGACTGCGGCGGCAATTCCGGCCGATCGGCCGGGCGGCCCATCTGGCGCAGCAATGTTTCGAAGTCCGAACCGCGGGTGATCGTCAGGCACCGCGCCCCGCCGCTCGATTCGACGCGGAAGGTGTGGGCGAGGCCCTTCGGGGCGACAACCGTTTCGCCGGTAACGGCAATCCGCTCGCGGCCATCGATATGGAAGCGCATCCTGCCTTCGAGGATGTGAAAGACTTCGTCTTCCCGGTGATGCACGTGCAGTGGCGGAGAATCCCAGTAGGGCATGTGGTGCTCGACCACGCAGATGCCGTCGCTCCCCTTGCTCGAGGAGACGTGGATCGCGACGAGCGTGTTGTTGAACCAGAAGAGTTCCTTGCTTTCTGTGATGTTGCTAGTGATGGTCATGGCGGGCGTGCTCCTTTGCCTTAGTGACGTGGCGTCGCTGGTGACTTACCGGCCGACCGGGTCGAGCGGAAATCGAATGATCGTATGGGGCGAATTGACGGGATGAATTTAAATGCTCTGGACCTCAATCTGGTGCGGGTGCTCGATGCCCTGCTGCGGGAAAGAAGCGTCACCCGCGCCGGCGATCGGATCGGCTTGAGCCAGCCTGCCGTCAGCGCGGCACTCAACCGCTTGCGTCACGCGCTCAATGATCAGTTGTTTGTCCGGCGCGGCAACGAGATGGTGCCGACGCCCCGGGCGGAGAGCCTGGCGGAGCCGGTGCGGGTGGCGCTGCGCGAAATCGAACGCGTTTTTCACGCAGCCAAGAGGTTCGAGCCTGCGGGGCTTGAGCGCACCTTCACGCTGATGGGGGCCGATTTCTTTTCGATGCTGCTGATGCCGTCCCTGGCAGCGCGCATCACGCACACGGCGCCTGCCGTGTCACTCCGTTTTCTCGACAGCGCGCGCGGCGATGTCGCACGGCTGCTTCAGGACGACGAGGTCGACGCGGCGCTCGAGCGGCCGCTGGAGGTGCCCGACTGGGTCTCGAGTGCCCTTCTCTTTCACTCACCCTTTGCGATCATCGCAGCCAAGGACAATATCGCGATCGGCCGGGCTGGGATCGGCGAGAATGGACTTCTGCCGATCGAACTGTTCTGCGAACTTCCGCATGCCATCCGCTCAATCGACGGTTCGATGTCGGGCTTTACAGACGATGCCCTCGCCAAGATCGGGCGGGCGCGCCGCGTGAGCCTGGCTTTGCCGCACTTCCAGGCCGTCGCGTTGGCCGTGGCAAGCGGGAATTACCTCGCCGCTGTTCCTCGCCAATTCGCAGTTTCCGCCGCGCGGAGCCTGCCGATTGCCATCTATGAGCCACCGCTTACGATCCCCGTTCCGGAGATCAGGATGTATTGGCACGCCCGTCACGACGACGAGCCGCCGCATCGCTGGCTGCGCGGTCAGATCCTCGGGACCGTCGACACCCTCGGATTCCCCGAAGCGGGAATCGTCTGAGATCAAGCCGATAGGGGCAGCACTGCCCTGAGCCTCCGACCCTAGTCTAGTGCCCATCCATAAACGCCTGTTTTTCTGCGGTTTTGCAAGGTTGTTTGCCGGCTGACATCGTTTCTTGGGA